>NZ_RIAV01000009.1 GCF_003852715.1 Ectobacillus antri | reverse complement strand
ATAACGGGGACGATCTTTAATTTTTGTTGCGGCATAGAAAAAGCACCTCCTTATATTGATACGTTTATAGTACAGGAGGTGCAGATATTTTTATAGGCGTCGTTTGAATACGGGCTTACGATTTACGTGTTACTCAAGAACTACTTGGACATGAAAGTTTATCTTCAACTTCTATCTATACACATGTGGATTTCGAGCAGAAAAAGCGTGCAATTCAATCATTTCATTTTTAAGTATGTAGGAATGCTAGGAATAACAAATTAAGGATGTTTCAGCACATAATAAAAACCCCAGTACGTTTAGTGGATTCTACTAAACATACTGGGGTGTACTCTTTACACATACATTTCAGCTGCTTCCCTAGAAATAGCAATCATTCTTTGATATTTCCCGTTGATTTTGACTTTCTTAGTAAAACCATTATTTTGATCTACAATCCATCCCCCCTCCCTCCACTCATATAAAATTTCATCTACCTTGTCGCTGAATTTTTCTAGCTGCCCTCGTAATACATGGGGAAAGAATGCAATTTCCTTCCAATCAGAGTGCTTGTCCCACCTTCCACATATGTCTTCTGAGTGTGAGATGAAATCCGTATCTGATGTAGTCGAGGAATTTTTGTTCCATCTCTCTTTCCTTTTCTCTTTCTCGCTCCTTCGCAACGTAATCCGCTTCTTTTTGCTGTACAGCTTATACAAAAGTGTCCCTTGATTGGTCTTCAGCTTATGGGTTACTAAGCTGTAGTGTCTGTGTGGCCAAGAGCGCGGTCGATAGACTAATTTGATATCCTTTGTTTAGTGCAAAAGCTCGGAAAGAATATCGTTCCTCATCTTTAATGAATCGATGTACAGTAAATACAATGTTTGTGTTTGTAGAGTGTACATAGTATAGACTTTGAACATTATAGGAAGCAGGAGTCTCTTTATGATAATAGCTAAAGCTCAAATAATGATTGTTTACATGGCAGTTGCTGCAAGGTTGCTTCCCATGCTATACTTTCAGATGTTTTAATAGCGAGGTCCAACTCCGCCTCCCAAAGATGGATGACATGGTTGTCCATATCCGCAGATTGCTCGGCATTTCCAAGAAACCAGATTGATTCTAGCCCTTTTGTTTTAAAATAATTACTTCGATTCTTGCTTTGCTTGATTAGCCTTTCATCTTTGCTATGTGTAACATCTGTGAGAACAGTAATAGCTAGTTCCTTGTTTTTGTTCTTAACAATAATAGCTGGATAGTGCGGCCACTTCTCGGCCGCCTTTGTTACAAAACCATATTCAACATCAAGGTCTCTTTTTATCTTTTCCTACCCCTTTAGCTCGTTATAAATAATTTCTTTCATAACCAAATCCAGTAATTCTCAATTGCTTTAATTCGGGAAGTACATTTTAAACTTGGCAATTAGGACAATTAAAATACCACTTATATTTATCTAACCTCTTCTGGTGTTCAGGCTGACGTTTATGATAATTAAGCTGTTCGTCAGCGTATTTCAAAAGTTTATGACTACCATTTGAATTACAGTGGTTTACAAGCCAAAATGAAAAACAATTAGGATTTTGACATGTAAAATAGTACTTTGGTCGGCTTCCGGTCAAATATTGTTCTACCTTGACAGAATTGCTGCAGCCGCACTGAAAACATGTGGAGTAAAAATTAAGTTTATAGTGCAAAATCATATTTATCCATTTAGTGAATGAGGACACATGGGATGGTTTAAAGGCAAACGAACCAAACGAATGATTTGGCCACCTATCTACTCCATTTATTCTCTCTGCTCCAAAGTTACTCCAATAACTGTCTCCATTGGGATGGACAATGAATGAGGCTGTTGATTCATAAGCAGTACCTTCAAATTCATCCATATAGTGTTCCACTGCCACCTCACGTATGTCTTTAATCCACTGATGCCTGTCATTTAGATTATTTATCCCTTGTGGTTTGGGGTACTCATGATACTTAGCATCCAAATAAACTCTCTTCTGCATCTCTTGCCCATTATGGAATTTGTACTTAAAGATAAAAGTAAAATCTGGCTTTCTATGAATATTGTTATCTCTTATTTCTTTGTTAAACATAATAGCCACTTCTAAACTTTTCACCCTAAGATGAGCATTCTCAATTAAATATGTAGGAGTTAATGAATGATACAAATTCACTGTAAAACCCTCCAGTGAATTTTTCTTCGCAAGAAATTGCCGGACCTGTGTTGTAATAGTTGTTTTATGTCGGTTTCTCCAGCCCATTTCCCTCATCATCAAATGAATCATCTTAAAAAACACCCATGTCTCATATATATCAGGCGTGTTTTTCAATCGAACTACAGCATCATCTTCATCAAGAAATAAAGCTTTACTTGTCTGATTTAGTATCTCAAACACCTCTGAATACAACGGGTGGAAAGTAAACATATGGGTAGATTCCAACTTTTCTTCGGATAAGGGAAGTGAATATATCATGGGCAATTCCTCAATCTTATCTAACTTGCTTTTTAAGTTTATCCACTTAGGTTTTCTTTTTTGAGCGGAATTAAGACCATGGGAAATCCTTGCTTCCTGTGCTTGTAGATTAGCTTTAATTTCTGCATAAAATTCCTGTTCCGGAACTAAACGAGATAGGCTCTGCTGCACTAGCCTTAGCTCATCCTCCAACTGCTCACACATGTCTTCATCTTCTAAGTTGTAAACATCAATTTTTTCTGCTAACATTCTTAAAAAATATTTAATTACCCGATTCTCATATACATCTGCTGACGGTAGAGATACTAAGGTACGGAATGTCGGCTTTTGACTAAATAACTGTGTTTCAATAAGTAACCTTGGGGTCATTTTGCGGATATGACGCAATTGTTCCTTAACTGTTACCTTTTGAAACGTCTGATGCGGATCTTCATTAATATCAGATATGAGTACGCCAAGTCTATTTACCTTCGTCGTAAGGTCAGTTATCATTCGATCCTTGTACTCCGTAGCGTCTAGCCCAAGCCCAGAATTGTCATCATGAGCTAACTCTTCCGTAATACTTACTAAATCATTAACCATCCGCTTATAATCATCAAGGTCAATAACGGAAGGTAAAATCCAGATTGGCACAGATCTCTGTATAGGTACACCTGAGCTAGTACGAACTTCTAAAAAGAATTTTCCTGCATTGCTAATCCCTGTTGGTCGGAGGCTTTTTTCAGAACTGTATTCATTTCTTTCCAATTTACCATTCCATTCAAAATAAGAAGGCTCATACCAGAATTTACTATCCTTATGGTATTCAAGAGGTCTCTCGTATCCTCTCCCAACTATAAACACTTCAATTTCTGCTTGCGCTTCCTCAATGCGAAATCCCAACTGCAGTAGTCTTCCGTCTCGGAGGAATTGATAAGATACCCATTCTTCCTCTTCTTCTCCTAATTTGATCTTGTTTTTCCACTTACCATTAGGAGATCTTTCAGTAATACGTTTTATAGTAAGTTGGCCATTCTGTATAGATTGGTGCATCTCGTACTCTACTAAAATCATTGCTGGCTTAATCTTCATAGCAGATTACCCCCAAAAGCTCACAATCCGTTTTCCACTTGCAGACATAGTATCAAGTTTTTCTTTAACCTTAACATTACTTGATAACTTCATTAACTCTGTCTTTAAGGCTGAAAATGCTTGTTCCTTCTGTCCCTCACTCTTCATAAAACGAATTCGTGGAAGAATTTTTGAGGAAATCAATTGGGCTATAATTTCTTCCTCTGGAATCCAGTTCCCGTACCCTAAGTATTCCTTAATATGTTTTTCTGAACGTTTATTAATAGTTGCATTTAGAGTGTTTAGCCCCAACTCGTTCAAACCAACTAGTTTTTCTGTAAGGGTTTTTAAATCTACTCTAACATTTCGTGGCGGTGAGATAAATTGTTGTATGTCCAAGTAAACAGGGACCTCGTAGGAAATATCTTCCCGTATACTAATATCGGTTGTAGGAACACGCTCCACTTCAATAACAAAGCTACGATCAATAACCTTGGGACTTAACTGCTTTACAGTTTCATCCATGTTCATAGTTCCAATAAAACGTATGTTTGACGGGATAGTAAAAGAAGAACGATAACGTTGTAAGGAATCCCACATTCGTTTTAACTCTGAGTAGTTATCAATTTCATTTTCTTTCAAGAACTCTTGAATTGATTCATAGGTAGGTTCAATCATGGTCTGCTTGACATTTGATAGTTCCAAAGCTAAATAATCAACGACCTGCTGCTCTAAATAAGGGCTATATAGTTGTAGTGTAGGTTCTTCCAATTCCCTTGTACTTAGAAACTCACTAAAGTAATACTCTACATGTGAAAGATTCATTTCATCTAAGCACACGAGATACAAAGCTTCGGGATTCTGTTGTGCCTCTACCAAGGTGTCCAAAAATGGTGTAGAGATATAAGTTCTATCTACTGGATTAAAGAATCCTAACAAATCATGATTATCAGTCCAATTTGGTTGTACAGAAACAATACGTGCTTCGGCATTTTCAATTGCTTTAGCAAAACCATTTACAAGACTTGTTTTTCCTGTACCTGAAGGACCTGTTAAAACAATTAGCTGATTTGTTTTCAACCCAAGATAAAATCGTTCAATAATATCTTTGCTGTATTGCAATTCACTTTGTTGATGCAAATATCCTTGTATAAAGTCAATCAAATCTTTAGAAGAAGCTATTTCACTTAATTTTTGGTACGTTTTCGAATAAGTTTTTTGCTTTCTAAAACCAAGGAATTCAAGCTTTTCTTCTTGCTCTGCCAAGGCATCTTTTAATTCAGTTAGTTTTTGTATTTTTTCATTAATTTCTGCTGTTAGCGCAGCCTTGTGTTCATCTAATCGTGTTATTTCATTAAACCATAATTGTTTTTCTGAGCGCAGCTTACGAATTTCACTTGTCACTGGATTCTTCATTTTCATAAAATGTGTTAAAACAAGTGGGAATAAGCGGTCTTCCCCTAAATCATCTGACTGAATTTCAAAGTATTGTTCTAAAGCTTCTTTATAATTTTCGAGTCCGTAATCTGCCAAGAATGCTTGTAATCCTACAATCCTTTTTATAGATGAGCGAGTCATCCGGATAATTTGCTTCATATGACGCTCTTCATCATCAGCAAGGTATTCATACTCAAACTCAATATAATCCCCCAGCGCAATGTCATCATTCGTCTGTGACAAAAGACCAGATATTTCCCAAGTTTCGTTTATATCAGTCAAAGGATTTTGGAGCGGTTCAAGTAGGTTCGGATCTCTATAAATCTCAGCCCAAATTCGATTGCCCAGCCTGCTAGTCACATGACCAAACAATTTATTTTGTTTAAACACATTATTACGTAGTAATTGAACAAACTCTCTTTTCTCTGATGCAGAAAGTTTTATATATTCCTCTTCCGTGTAATTAAAAACCTTAGAATCAAACATTATTTCAACCCCTAATCATTATTCTAAAGATGTTGTAGGTTTTTGGGTTCTGCTCTAGGATATTGTATACCTAATACAGCTAAGTTAACTATTTTCTTTAATGAAAATATATCTAATAAAAACCCTATCATAATATTACCATTTTTATATAAAAAATAGGTATAAAATAAGATTTTTTTCAGAGAATTAAATAGTAAGTAAGCACCAAGTACTCCGCGCCAATTTTCATAGGTGGGGAGTACTTGGTGCTTACTTAGATCCTCAAAATTCGGGAACTTCAAGAAAAAACGTGTATCAAACGCCCAACCACCAGTTAATGAACACCTTGCATAAAAAAATTATTAGCTTCACATTTTTCTCGTATGGTTAGAATTGATTCCCTTATAAAAAATGAGATTTCTTGTTCTATTTGTTTATCACGAATGATTTTACAACCAACCTATAGTTATTACAGTATCGTTCGAAAACTCAATCACGTATAATTTATATTCAAAACCATTTTAGCAATATCCTTTGGCAGGATCACCAACAATGTAGGCTTTAGCACCGTCAAATATTACGAATCTGCGACGCTACTAATTCCGAAGCGTTTATCTAATCCCTCCCTCTTTTCTACTTCCTATTCATTTGACGTGCGATATCATTTTTCCTTTTAAAGCGAATTGGTCACACATGAATAAAAACAGCAGGAATATGCTTCCTGCTGTTTTACGTCCCGCAAAATGTTCGGTAAGGAATGTTTGACGGCGGGGGTGGTGCTGTATATGTATCATCATTTGGTGGTACGTACGGATTTTGCAGCGCTCCTAAAAGATTCTTCGTCACACTGTAGTCCCCTTCTGTCGCTGCTGTCAGCGCTTCCTCTACGCGATGATTCCGCGGTATTACAGCGGGATTGCTCGCTCGCATCAATTGTTGTATCTCATCTTTTGTGTTTGGTTGCTTGTCTCGTCTAGCCTGCCAGCGTTGTTGCCATTCTGTAAACGCCTCTGTACGAAACAAAGGTGATTTGTCACAGGTATGATAGGTAAGAGCACGAAATGTGTTGGTATAATCAGCTTCATACTTCTCCATGAGTGCAAGCAAATCGCCAATTAGTTTCTTATCTTCTTTTTCTTCCTGAAACAGTCCGAGCTTTGCCCGCATCCCCGTTTGCCAATGACGTTCAAACTCGGTTGCGTACGTAGAAAGTGCATCTTGTGCAAGTTCCACAGCTCGATCTTGTTCTTGGTGCAGGAGTGGTAAAAGTGTTTCAGCAAATCTTGTCAAATTCCAGCCGCCAATATAAGGCTGATTGCCATATGCATATCGACCTTCTCTATCGATAGAGCTAAACACCGTTCCGCGGTCATAGGTATCTAGAAAAGCACACGGGCCATAGTCAATGGTTTCTCCGCTAATTGTCATATTATCTGTATTCATTACCCCATGGATAAATCCAACAAGCTGCCACTTAGCAATCAATGCAGCTTGGCGATTAACAACCTCCTGCAAGAAAGAGACATAGGGATTCTCTTGCTTTGCGGATTCAGGGTAATGGCGCCAGATTGCATAATCTGCAAGTTCTTTTAATTCTTCAAGTGTACAAAAGTTTGCTGCATAAGCAAAGGTACCGACACGTAAGTGACTGGAAGCGACCCGTGCTAATACAGCACCGGGAAGAGTGGTTTCGCGAATGACAGTTTCACCTGTTGTAACGACAGCTAGACTGCGAGTCGTAGGAATGCCAAGCGCATGCATTGCTTCGCTGATGATATATTCACGAAGCATTGGTCCAAGTGCAGCGCGTCCATCACCGCCGCGTGAGTATGGTGTTCTTCCCGGCCCTTTTAGCTGGATGTCAAAGCGTGCTCTTTCAGGTGTAATTTGTTCCCCTAATAAAACAGCTCGTCCGTCTCCTAACATGGTGAAATGTCCGAATTGATGACCAGCATAGGCCTGTGCAATCGGTAATGCCCCTTTTGGTAAGTCGTTTCCGGAAAAAATTGCAGCGCCCTCTTTTTGCAGCACTTCCGTATGTAAACCAAGAGAAGCAGCCAAAGGTTCATTTAATATCACAAGTGCTGGTGTGCGTACAGGAGTAGGTTTTTGTACGGTGAAAAATGTCTCCGGCAAGTTTGTATAGCTATGCTCTAGATTCCATCCCATTTCTTGATTCATAGTCCGCCTCTTTCATTCATATTGATAGGTCATTGCCTTCAGTATAACAAAATATACATTCCTTCCCTATTACTTTGCCTCTAAGAATATCTTTCCTATGTCCGCATACATTCATTATAAACGAAAGTAGTGTGCACAATGCCTTATATTGAGGAATACATGCCTACAAATCGAAAACAAAAAAATAGACGGTACCTATACATGGAGAGATTTTATCTGGGATGTATTCGCATGTGTTCCAGAATTATTCTTATACGCATTCCGTCTGTTGTGGTATGTGGTACGCGGGATTATCAAACTTTTTACATCTGCTAATTAAATTACTGTGTCGACAGAAAAAAGCATCTATTAAGATGCTTTTTTGCGTCATAGCATATAGAATTAGTATCTTCTTCCTCTAGATCTTTTGTATTTATAGTCGTATCGTCTATCTTCTTTTTCATTTTTGTAACTTTTCTTTGTATCTTCATTTTTGCTTTTTGTTATTTTATCGTCTTGTTCTTTGTTACCATTTTTGTCTTGCTTTGTTTGATCGTCTTGCTCTTTGTTTTCACCTTGTTCTTGCTTGTTTTTGTTATCTATTTTGACACTTTGAATATGAAACAGTGGAACAAAGATTGTTTCGCCTTTAGATTCAAGAATTAATGTGTTTCCTGATCTTCCTTGTAGCGTTCCTTTCAGTTTACGATTGATTTGGATAAGATGTCCTTTCATGCTATCCAATAGTGTTACAAAGCTTAAACCCCTAAATAATCGATCAGAACAAGTAGATTTTTCTTCGTCTTTGCTTTCTTCGTTTTTGTCTTCTTTATTTTCATGTTCTTCAGCATTGTCTACTTCATTAAACATACTCATACTTTTGATGTGATGCATGGCATAGTAATAGATACCTTCTTTAGATTCTAGTGCACAGTAATCACGTTTTATAGCCCGTAATGTTCCTTTGCTCTTTTCCGGACCGGCAAAATTGATTTGCACTTCAGATCCCACTAATCGTTTCATTTCCTTCATGTTTTGTAGCTTTTCCAAAATAAAAACCCTCCCATAAAATTTATAGCATGTATCGCTATTTCATGATATGTAGGGAGTGTGGACAATGTATGAGACACTTGACCAATTTAGAAAAAAACTGAACACAAAAAAACCTTCTAGTGAAGACTTTTCAACAAATCAATTGAGAGATTTTTTGTGCCGATATTTTATCCATTGATAACGAATAAAGCAGCCGATACAAAATCCCAATATAGCTATAAATGAAGCTGCTGCAACTAGAGATGTTGCAATATAAGCAAGTATCATCCAATTCATTACATAACCTATAAATCCAAGCGATAAGCAGGTAACAGCAATTAATTGATTAAATTGTTGTTGCTCCCAATCCTCAGGAATATAAGCTGCAGCAGGCTTACGTAAAAATAATCTAGCAAAACGCATAATGGGATTGAAGTTCCATATAAGTCCCATGATGCCTGCAATAAGGGGCAACAGGAGTGGCAAACCTTGTCCTGTAACCCAAGTAAAAATGACACTTATAAAAATGAACCATTGATTGGTTCGAACAAGTGGTTGCGGTATAGAAACAATAGCTTTCTTCATATCAATCCAAACCTTTCTTATCGGAATATAAATATTTTAAACTATCATAGCATAGTATACTTTAAAAGTAACGTGATTACATAGAAAAAAGCCTTCGTGTGAAGGCTTTTTACATATGATTCATTTCTTCAAGGATGGCCAATAAGTATTCCCAAGTGCGGATTGTAGACGGGATGTCGAGATGTTCATTTGGTGTATGTACATCATACATATTTGGTCCTAATGAAATCGTATCAAGACCGGACATTTTTTCTGTAAAAATACCGCATTCGATACCTGCATGAATGGCAATAATTTCGGCTTCTTTACCATATTTTTCTCGATATACCTTTTTACATAGTTCACGAATAGGAGAATCTGGATTGTACGGCCATTCTGGATAATCTCCCTTCGTTTCTAGCGTACCGCCCAGTAGTTCGGAAATGATCTTTATTTGTTGAAGTGTTTGCTCTTTTAAACTTTTTACAGAACTGCGAATTTCATTTTGCATACTTACTTCCGTATCAGATGTTGTGATAACACCTAAGTTTGTCGAGGAAACAACCAATTCATCAATATCCAAACTCATGCTTTGAACGCCATTTGGTGTTAGCATAATGGCTTGAACGACCGCTTTTGTTGTTTCTTTTGAGAATACACGCTCTACCTTTGTTTTCTCAAGCTTTACATATATACCTGGATCTGAAGCACGCAATTCATCGTGGAACACTTTGTGCCATTCATCGACTTTTTTTGTTAAAGCTGCTACGTCTTGTTCTTCTGCGACCACAATAGCTTCAGCTTCTCTTGGGATAGCATTTGATTTTAATCCACCATTGATTTCGCCTAATGTATAAGAAATCGAATGCGACAAATCATGCAAAAGACGACCTAGCAACTTATTGGCATTGCCGCGTTCCTTGTTGATTTCCATACCGGAATGACCACCGCGCAAACCACCGATAAGGATACGGTATGCTTCCCCATGCGGTGGATGTTCCCAAATAATAGGAAGGTTCAATTTTCCTTTTACACCGCCAGCACTGCTGACAAGAAGCTTTCCTTCTTCTTCTGTGTCCAAATTAATGAAGATCTTCCCTGTGAAATGGCTCGGCTCTACCGCGATAGCGCCGCCCATCGTCGTTTCTTCTTCTGTCGTAATGATAACCTCAAGTGCTGGGTGAGCTACATCCTTCGCATCTAAAAGCGCCAGAGCATATGCGACCGCAATCCCATTATCCGCGCCAAGAGTAGTACCATTTGCATAGAGCATATCACCATCAATACGCCAAGAAATGGGATCACGCTCAAAGTTATGTACAGTTCCTTTGTTTAGCTCGCATACCATATCCATATGACCTTGCAAAATAACGGTAGGTGCATTTTCATACCCTGGTGTAGCTGCTTTTTTTATAATAACGTTCAAGGCTTCATCTTGTATAACCGTGAGACCACGTTCATTGGCAAATGCAACTAAATAATCACTAACTTGTTTTTCATTTCCGGATTCGCGCGGAATATCGGAAATTTCTTTAAAAAATGCGAATACGGCATGTTGTGTTAATTCTTCTAACTGAAACATATGTACCATCCTTCCTTGTTTTGTTATCTCCATTATAGCGTTTGGATAGCGAATACAAAACGCCTTTCTATAATTAAGAAAGGCGTTTTGTAAAGAATTATTCTCCTAAATCTACATTGTGGTACACTTGTTGTACATCTTCTAAATCTTCCAACGCATCAATTAACTTCTCGAATTGTGCTTGCGCATCTGCAGGAAGCTCAACCTCATTTTGTGGCAGCATGGTTAGTTCTGCTACTGTAAATTCTGTGATGCCCGCATCTTTAAACGCGTTTTGTACGGCATGAAATTGATCTGGCTCTGCATACACGATAACAGCTTCATCTTCTTCTAACACATCGCGTACATCTATATCTGCTTCCATTAAAAGTTCAAGTACTTCATCAGCAGACTTTCCTTCCATACCAATAACGGCAGTTGCATCGAACATATACGTTACAGATCCGCTCACACCCATGTTACCACCATTTTTATTGAAAGCAGAACGAACTTCAGCCGCTGTGCGATTTACATTGTTTGTTAATGTATCAACGATTACCATAGCGCCGCTTGGTCCAAAGCCTTCATAACGAAGTTCATCATAATTTTCTTCTGAACCACCTTTTGCTTTTTCAATCGCACGATCGATGATTGCTTTTGGTACACTGTATGTTTTAGCACGCTCTAATACCACTTTCAAAGCTTGATTAGATTCCGGATCCGGCTCACCTTGCTTTGCGGCCACATACACTTCACGTCCAAATTTGGCATAAATACGAGCTGTGTTCGCATCCTTTGACGCTTTCTTTTCCTTAATATTATTCCACTTACGACCCATACACTGAACACTCGCTTTCAACATTATATATACACAAAATTATAATAGTATAAAATAAGCGTACGATTCAACATTTATTCGCTTACTGTCTTCCATTATAGAACAATGTAACGGAAATTTGCGAGTTTCATAGATTGAAACAGCTTCTTTTGTATAACCCAAGTCATATAGGATATGCTACATCATGAGGTGAAGGAAATGAGAGAACTACTAGACATCGTACCGTCTGCAGTGAAAGTGCTACTACAACAAAAGTACGGAGACAAGCGTATATTGGATGTAATCGTAACTGAAGCTACTTCTTATGATTTTCAGCCAGAAGAGATCGTACCGTGCATTATGGCAGCATATTACGCTTATCAATCAGCTCATTATCCTGAAGATACAGAGGAAGCGCAGAAAATATTAGTATTTGATACAGCTATCCGTGCCGCATTAAAGCTACTTTCATATGGTAAGTATAAAGCAGTGCGTACCGAGGAGGGATGGATGCGTTACCCAGAAACAACATCATAAAAAAACGCGCCAAAATAGGCGCGTTTTTGTTAAATCCGATTATAATCTGCTTTCCACTGGCCAATCGCCTTTTTTATGTCGTCAGGCTTCATTCCCTCAGCTGCTGCCTTCTCGCACAATGCAGGAAACTCGCTGTCTGATGCAAATCGTAACGCGACAACTTGCCCCATCGTAAGTGATGGATTTGGCAGCTTTCCGGTTAAAACATAATGTCGTAAGCTTTCTTCTGCACGAATCGCACGATCTTGGGCTTTTAAGGCATACAAACGTACTAGCGCCATCGTGATTAAGAGTGCTGCTGCTAAAAGAACTAAAATAACAGCTGTCAGCACTTGCTCATTACTATTTATTGCGCGAAACAAATTAACAATAGCAGTGACCAACGACCCTAACACCAATACAGATAATACATAATGATAAAGTGGATGCATGCGTGTATGATTTTGATAATTTTGTTCCTTCATTATTTTCCCCCTTTACTCCCACTTGAATGTGTAACTAGCGATAATAAATGCTCCGATTAACCATCCGCCTAAAATGACAGCTTCCATACCAAGACTTGCAAAAGATGCCCCAACATTCATCGTCTCACGCAGTGCATGACTGAGATGGGCAATGGGAAGCACATGGACGATAGGCTGTAGAAATTCTGGCATATTCTTGATTGGGAAAAACACCCCGCCAAGAAACAGCATCGGAAACGATAAAAATCCCGCAATTGGTGCTGCACTTTCTGGTGTTTTGGCAATACCGGCAATGATAAAACCGATTGCCATGAATGCCAGCGTCCCCAAAATGACGAAGCTAACCAAGGTTAGCCAAGAGCCTCTTACCTCCACATCAAAAATAAGACGTGCTACACCTAGGACAATCAAAGCTTGTAGACCATTGAGTACAAGTCTTGCCGAAATTTGAGCAGCGATGAATGTGGAGGCTTTAAGTGTTGTACCTTGCATACGTCTTAGAATGCCGCGCTCACGCCAAGCTGCAATTTGGCCGGCCACACCGTTCATATTGTTGCTCATAATCATCATGGCAACAATACCAGGAACTAAAAAGTCAATATACTGTAAGTTTAGTGTTTCTACACCTTTGGCATCTGTAACAACTACAGGCTGGTACGCCGTTTTTTCTTTGCTGATGCCGTCCACGACATTATTGACCAATTGCAAGCCGACCTGTGAGACAGCCATATTAGTTTCGTTATAATATACCGGAATGGAAGCGGGCTTAGAACCGGCTGAGATTGTTTCACCATATCCTTTTGGTATGACAACAACAAGCTGAATATCGCCTTTTTTTAATTGCTGTAAGGCTGTAGCTTCTTTCTCTAATGTTTGTACATCGATGGCTTTGTAAGATTTGAGTGCTTGTTGCATATCTCTTGATTGTGCCGAACGATCTTGGTCTACTATTCCCAGAGTGACACTCATTCCGTTCCCATTTCCTAAAAAAGATCCGAGCATAACCATTAAAAAAATCGGAAAAGCAAGGGTCCAAAATAACACTTGTCGATTGCGCATAAAAATGCGCAGCTGCGTTAGAGTTAATTGCCAATATGCTCTCATGCTTCTCGCAAGCTCCTTCCTGTCATATGTATAAACACATCTTCAAGTGTCGCCGTTCTTGTTTGTAAGTCAAGGAGCTGCAGGTCATGCTGCGCAGCAAAAGCAATGAGACTTGTAAGCGTTGCTTGTAAATCATCTGTATATAAAATATGAAAATCTTTTTGTGAGCCTATTTGTTTTACACCATCTATAGCAGCAAGGTCCACTGTATGTTCTTCACCAAAACGAAATTGCACTGCACTACTTGACTGTAATTGTTTGACGAGCTCATTTGGTGTATCTAGAGCAATCAATGTACCTTGATCCATAATCGCAATGCGGTCGCATAACACATGAGCTTCATCCATATAGTGGGTAGTCAGCATAACAGTTTTTCCCCGCTCTTTTAAACGCAAAACAATATCCCATAATGTACGTCTAGCTTGGGGGTCCAGTCCTGTTGTTGGCTCATCTAGAAAGATGACCAGCGGATCGTGAACAAGTGCCAAAGCAATAGCAAGGCGTTGTTTTTGACCACCTGATAGTCCTTTAATCCGGTTGTTTCGTTTATCTGTCAGCAGCATATCTTCAATTAAATCTGGAATGGAAACATGCTTCGGATAAAAGCTGGCATATAGATGTAAAATTTCTTCGACAGTTAACAATTCGAATAATGTGGTAGATTGTAGCTGTACACCAATTACTTCTTTTGCTTTTTGCAAGTCTGTAACAATATCATAATCTGCAATCGTAGCTGTACCAGCATCTGGCTTTCTTAGCCCAACAAGCATTTCTAACGTTGTTGTTTTCCCGGCGCCGTTTGGTCCAAGCAATCCAAAAATTTCTCCTTTTTGTACTTCAAACGTATTGCCTTTGACAGCCTGAAAGTCGCCATATGTTTTAACAAGACCTTGTACCCGTATGATGGGTTCCATCGTATGCACCTCTCATTCTATTTCCGTTTAAATAGCCGCTTCCACGCACATAATTTTTGAAAGCGATTCATCCATTCACATGCTGGATTCAATGCATGCTCACGCAAGCAGTAATAGCGAGTTCTGCCTTCCTTGCGCTGCGAAACGAGTTTAGCTTGCTCTAGCACCTTTAAGTGTTTAGACACTGCTGGAAGCGACATGTCAAACGGAGCTGCCAGTTCTGTAACACTCCTCTCTCCATCTGCAAGCATTTCAAGAATGCTTCTTCTAGTCGGATCTGCTAATACCGAAAACACATCATCCAAGTAATTATCACTATACTTAACCATATGGTTAAGTATAGTGATAATGAGGTTGTACTGTCAAATAATAATAAATATAAAAAGAACGCAACTGTTGCGTTCTTTTTAAGAGCGATATTTTCTTCTCTCCATACGTGTTTGTCCTTCTAGTTGTTTATCTACAGTATTGATAGTAGAATCCATTTCTTTCGGTTCTTGTTTCTGCCGGCTAAGAGGCTTCTTTTTGTGTATATGAATGTTTGGCAACTTGGGTAAGCGAGGTAAGGAAATACGATAACTGGAGCGTTTCCGTTTCTTTTTTCCCCTTTCTTTCTTGGGTTCTTCGTCTCTGCGAGGGCTTAATAAACCACCAATCAAAAAGCCGCCAATCATAAGTAGTACATACAGTCTTTCTGTTGTAAACGTATTTAACATATTTTGCAATGTAAGTAATGACTGTGTTTCCTTAATATCCCACAGAATGGCTCCCCATAAACCAAGCAAAGCACCTGTAACGGCGTACGTGCGGAATTTGAACACAAACGAAATGATTGCGACACAGGCAGCGATTTTCGCATGAGATATAAGGGTGTCTACCGTGACAAATGTGTCACGAAGTACGAATATGTTTGTCACAAACGCACTGTATGTGATCCAGCTCCAGAAACGAGAAGAAGTACGCTTTGTCATGTAACTTCCTATGCTCGTTACAAATAACAGACCACCGATAAAAATAGATAACGTCATTGGAAATTGTTTTATATAGCCTGCAATTGGAAGAAGAAAGCTCAGTAGGATAAGTAATATATCAAATAATTTCATCACTTTCGCTCCTTTCTGCAAAATCATATTGTAGTATGAAGTACTCCGGAACGCAATTCATTTCTTTATCACAATACGACATAACGAACAAAAAAAAACGCAGGAGCCTCATCCTGCGTTTTTTATTCATTAATTACGGGTTTATCGTATTTAAATCCGAATGTCTCAACAGTGACCTTTTTCATCTTTTGTTCGGTTAGGGGTTTATCTACACTATTACGCTTTACATTAACAATTTCATTGACAACATCCATACCTTCAATGACTTTTCCAAATGCCGCATATTCTCCATCCAGCTGCGAGGCATCTGCCACCATAATAAAAAACTGCGAACCTGCCGAGTTTGGATCGTTTGCTCTTGCCATAGAAAGCACACCTGTTTGATGTTTTAAATTATTTTTAAAACCGTTAGCTGTAAATTCCCCTTTGATGGTATGACCAGGACCACCTGTTCCTGTTCCAGTAGGATCGCCGCCTTGGATCATAAAACCGGGAATGACACGATGAAACGTTGTACCGTCATAAAATCCTTTTTGCACCAGTGAGATAAAGTTTAAGACTGTATTTGGGGCAATATCTGGATATAATTCTGCTTTTATTTGTTTATCGTTTTCCATGACAATCGTTACTACTGGATTTTTATCTACCTTGATTTTTTTGACGGTTTCTGTCTTAGGCTTGTCCCTATCTGAACAGCCCACGAGAAATAACATGAGGCACAGTGAATAGAGAAATGCTTTTAGTTTCATTGTGTTCGTTCCTTTCTATGTATGCTTACAATGCTTTTATTGTACTCTTTTTCAAAACAGATGTATATATCAGGCGTGCCGCAATGATATACTATATGGAAAAATCATGTAATGATAAGGGGGGTAAGCATGGATCGTTATTATCTTGGTGTGATATTCATTATCTTGTCTGCGATTGGGTTTGGTATGATGCCCATTTTTGCGTTGTATGCGTATGAAGGTGGCATTCACGTGACGGCCCTGTTATTTTTTCGCTTTTTATTCGCTGCTATGCTCTTTTTCTTATACAGTACAATGAAGAAGCTTCGTGTAAAGATAAAGAGAAAGGAATGTGCAAGTCTTATCGTATTGGGAGGTGGATTGTATACAATTCAATCATTAACGTATTTTTCATCTATCCAGTACATACCTTCTTCGCTTGCAGCACTGCTTTTATACATGTTTCCTATTTTTGTAACGTTGTTATCTTTTATGTTAGAAGGAGAAGTAATTACAAGAAAAACGATCTCAGCAATCGCGTTATCATTGGGTGGACTTGTGCTGGTGCTCGGTGCTTCTTTTGATGTACTCCATATGAGAGGTGTTATATATGCGATAGCAGCCGCGGTCGTATATTCTTTATACATTGTTTACAGCAACCGTGTTCTCCAGGCAGTATCGCCTATTGTAACAAGTGCTTACATCGCTTTATTTGCAGCCGCCTCTTTGTTTGGGGTGAGTATCTGGCAAGGTACCCTTTCTATAGACTTCTCCTGGCGGGTTTGGCTTCCTGTAGCGGCAATTGTTTTCATCTCAACTGTTATGACCATGCTTACATTCTTTAAGGGGTTGTCGCTCATTGGTTCTACCAAGTCCTCAATCCTTTCTATGATCGAGCCGCTTGTTACCATCGGTTTATCGGCCGTATTTTTTGGAGAGCGCTTATCACAATGGCAAATGCTTGGCGGAATGTGCGTTCTTTTCGGCGCTTTACTTGTCATTATTGCGCGAGGACATAATACAGAAGCTGAGATAGAAGGCGAAAAACACACGCTGTAATAGCGTGTGTTTTTCTGTTAATCGTTATGTTCTTGAATCGTACGATATATTCTTTTAATCGTTTCAACATGCAGTGCCTCATGATAGAAACTAAATAAAAATGTTTCACCAATGGTATGAAATGTCATGCCGGAACGATTTGTAAACGGTCCAGGAATCTTTTCCTCCAGACGCTCTGGCATAAAGGTTTGAATACGTTCATGCTGCAGTTTGCTCTCGGCAAGCAATTGTGCAAAGGAAGGTGGTGTTTCTTGCCAATCTGCTGGCTTTGTACCAGCTCCGAATAATCCCTCATATTGTAAAGGTACTTGAAGTGTTTCACCGGCTGCCCCAAAAACAAGGCGTTCTTGTACAAAGAGAATATGACCAAGGTTCCAGCGGATGCTGTTATTAAAACCTTCCGGTACGATATCAGCTAAGCTTTCAGGTATTTGCGCCATGAGATTTTCAGTGATGCTTCTTACCGTTTTCATATGTGTAAACAAAAGATTTTCCATATTTGCCCCCGTTTCTCATTCCTGATTAAGGATTGGTATGAAGATACTTTATGTATTTCTTGTTCATGACTTATTTTCCTTCTTTTCGGATTGATAAGTAGCAAACGAAATAAACGTATCATTTTTAGACGCCTCCTCTTTTATTCAATATTGGTAGTATCCATCTAATTCCAGATGGATTTGTCCCTCCTGTAGCTTTGTTTCTTGGATACAAAATATATCTGCATCCATTTCATAAAAATAGTCTAAAAAGCCTTTGCGCACACAAGCGCGCAGACCGTTTACGTTCCAAGAAATCAATTTCATTGCTGTGTATCCTCATGTCGTTATTTTTTTAGTATAGTAAATTATATTTGTTATGAAAAAAATAACGGTGTTATACAATTTTTAAATTATTTCAATATAACTTAAGGTGATGGCTGGCAAATCTTTAAAAAATTACAAGACGCACACTTTTGCGGGTGCTCCTGCTTTTCAAATAAAGATAAATCAATCGGTTTATTGCGTTCTACATCCTCTACATACTGAAGCATTTGCCCAACACTTAGCAGCATCATATCATGCACCTGATCTAAATCCTCAACCTCCACTGCATGCGTTCGGCTGCATCCGGTTGCCAAGTATTCATTGCGAATTTCAATTTTGTTGTGCGGAATATGGTAGGTATCATGCAGGTACATTGCATACAAAGCAAGCTGATTGCGATCTTCCTCTGTTTCTTTTCCTGTTTTCCAATCTGTAATGGTCCAGATATCGCGTGCTTCATTTTCATATAAGACATCCATTACCACGAAAACCTTAATGTCGTTTAATCGAAACGAATGGAATTGCTCCGATTCGTACAGATGGATATGCTTCCCTTGCATAATATCTTGAAAGCTCGTACTTTGGTAGAGATGCTCCAAACAAGCTTGTAAGCGGGCAGTAATGTCAGAAATAGCGGAAGCTTCTGGTGTCTCTCCATACACCAGCTCACGTAAAAGTGGTACATCTTTCGGCTTTTGGTGCCAAAGCTGCTGATTTTGTGAATACCTATAAGCTTGATTCAACTTGTCACGAACATGCTTTTCTATATTTGCAAGAGGCGGCAGTGGTTTGCCGCGATAGTTTGTTATTAATGTATGTATCACCTGGTGAAGCACATCTCCGACATACATGGGGAGGTTGCTCAGTTTTTTCAGAAAGTACGCTTCTTGTGCGCTTGGCGGCGCATCAAACCGCCAACCGTTATGGGAAACATAATACTGATAAGCATACTTACGTCTACACGTAAAAAAGGTTTTATGTCGGCTCATCGACCACGAAAACTCCGGATAGGGCTTTACTTCAAACATGTATATCACTCCCTTTCTCACATTATAACAAATAACAAAAAGTATACAGTTTGTTTTCGTTTACGATTGCGAATCTTCATGAGTACTTCATACACAACAGGTGCGATGATAAGTGTTAGTAATGTAGAGCTGATAAGTCCACCGATAACGGTAACACCAAGATCTTTTGAAATCAAACCGCCGCCCTGCACCAATTGCAAGTGGAATCAACGCGCCCACAGTCGCAATGGCAGTCATTAAAATAGGACGTACGCGTGTAACGGCTGCTTCCAGCAATGCCTCACGTGTGGATAGTCCTTCTTTTTCTTTTTGAATCACGCGGTCGATTAAAACGATTGCGTTTGTTACAACAATTCCAATGAGCATGAGTGCACCAATCAGCGCAGATACACTGATAGTTTCACCAGCAATCAGTAAAGCAACAAGCGCACCAATGATCGTGAACGGCAATGAGAATAAAATGGCAAATGGCGCCAGGCCACCCCCAAATGTAATAACCAGTACGAAATAAACAATCGCAACATCCGCTAGCATTGCCAAGCCAAGCTGCTTAAAGGATTCATTAATTTGCTCTGTTACGCCTCCAAAGGAAACATCAACTGTTTTTGGTTTTTCTAACGCATTAACATCTTTTTGTAAATCAGCTGATGCTTTAGCAACATCCTTTGTGGTGATGTCAGCAGAAATCTCTGCATAGATTATTCCGTCACGTTTTGTAATAGTGTTGGAAATATGTAAACAGGATGTGATGGAATGCTCGATACGTATCATAATCCATATAACAATCGGGAGCTTCTTGCCAAGCTTTTGTATCAAAACCAAACAACAGAGCAAGCACTTGCCCAGGTAAATGTCTTATTTGATGCTTTGCCAAATAAAAATCCCACTCTCTCCACATGGGATAAAATGTACAGCTATTGTTCTCCTTTTACAACGAACGCACAGCCTGTGACAGCACTTACTTCCTCTACCCAGCCAAGCTGGATGAATGAGCTCGATCGCGAATATCAGGCATTTACAAATATGCCTACAGTTCATGTTACAGACTTTGGGGCAATTGGAGACGGTATAACAGATAGTACGAAAGCATTTCAACAGGCGATCGGAAACGGTCGTGTAAAGGTCATCATACCAGAGGGAATATTTGTTACAAAAGGGATTCGGCTTCCCTCTTGGACGTATTTGGTAGGAGAAGGAAAAGGGATCACGATAATAAAACTTCATAATAAAGCTTCAAAAGATATGCGCCTCGTAACGAATATGCATCATAGACGAGGAAATCGAAATATCTATATTGGAAATATGACCTTAGACTGGAGTATAGAACGACTTAGCAGCGATGAGAAAACAAGCAGCGGCAACAACCAGTCCAGCTGTGTGACGTTGGCACATGTAAAGTACGGATGGATAAAGGATGTAGAGGCAATTAATCCAGGCCTGCATTGCTTTGATGTGTCGTCCACTCGCTATAATTACGAAGGAGATGGCAAGCGCGCGCGTGGCGGCAGTCGTTATATATGGCTAGACGGCTTGAATGGATATGGTTTTGGTGATGATGGTATTACGACACATCACAGTGATTATGTTTGTATTTCGAATTGTCATATGTGCGATCCGAGTGGACGTTCACATGAAAGCGGCTTTTCTAATTCGAATGGTATTGAAGTGGACGACGGCTCCCGACATGTATTGCTGTTACACAACTCTACCGCGCGCTGCTTTGGCGGTGTGGAAGTCAAAGCACACCACAATTCGTCCGCAGCATCTGATGTCGTCATTGCTGGGCATATCTCACTGCATGACAACCGTTCATACAACTTTCGTCACATCGGGCATCATGTCGGCACAGATCCACCATCAAAAACAGCGTATTACATCAAGGCAGTAAATCTGGTTGCGATTGAGCCTGTTCGTACCCCTCTTTACAAGAATTCAAAACAGCGCGGAATGGTCATTTCGGCCTACCAAAACGTAGTTGTTCATAACTTTACACTGCTTGGAAATCCCGCATATGATTATCAAAACCAACCGGTCATTGCTGTTCAGTATCGAGCGCGGGACATCGTTTTAAGCAATATATATATCGAAAATTTCAAGAGTGCTAGTACAGACCTTAAAATATTTGGCGGGCTGCAGCGTGCAGATCGGGTGACGGTGCAGCATATGAGAAGTCGTAATTCTGCTCTTAGTGCGGTATACGTAGGTGAAGCTGTAGAGGATGTGAAGTTAGAGGCTATCAATGTCATTCGTGAAAACGGGAAATATGCGGTGCGTTCATACACGCCTATTTTCATGAAAGATGTATATGCTCGTGGATATAAGCAACATATTTTTGTAGATTAACATATATAAAAATCACTACAGAAGCCGCTTTTACAACGAGCGGCTTTCTAAGCTAAAAGATGGGTTATAATTTCTGCTATCTCAACCACTTGATAAATATATACATCATAAGAGATTGGTGGTATTATGAACCATAAAAGGAAATGCGTCACGACTTATGGAAACCTCGCGCCTGCCGACGAGTTGTTAACCTATTTAAAGAGCTGATCTTCCATAGAAAAACAGGCACAGCTTTATAGCCATGCCTGTTTTTCTATTTTATAAATTTTGCGATACGCGAAGCGACTTTTAGTAAATACGTGTCTTCGTGCGGAACAAACGCCTGTTTGTTTGCGGTCATATTTACTTCTGTTCGTATCCCTTCCGTATCTTCTAGAAAACCAGATAGGATAAGGATTTCTTTTGTACCGCGACAAAATGCGTAAAAATCGGTAAACTTTGCTTCCAATAGACCGCTTACTTCTTCGCGCTGTAACTCATAACGAGGCATACCTTCGTAAAGGTATAAAAACACATGACAAATTTCTCTATCTATGAACGCATCTGTTGTCACATTGTATAGAATGACTCCTAGAGAATGAAGTTCTTCAAAGGATAGTGTGATTCCGAGCTCCTCTTCTACCTCACGCAAGCCGTCTTGGACAGTTTCGTGTGCCAGCAGATGACCGGCTGCTGTAATATCTAGTAAGTTCGGATAATCTTGCTTGAGAGAGCTTCGCATTTGAAAAGTAATGTAATATTCGTCCTCTTCTTTTCTTAAAAACCAGCAGTGAAAGGTTTCATGCCAATGACCAAGGCGATGTACCTCTTCTCTTGTGGCCGTTCCTATTTTTTGCTGCTGTTCGTTGAATATAGCAAGGTGCTCTTTCATGATGTATCCCCCTTTCTCGGTAGCATAATATATATACTTGCTGCTGCACCTTACTTTACATGTAGATTTTTTAATCGTTCGAATACATCCGTCTTAGAAAGATGGAATGATTGCCATGTGCTTGGTTTAGAAACAGTTTGCGTTTGCAATTCTAGGAGTATATCTCGCAAACCTGGATAATCAGGGTTTGATTCATAGACAGAAATCAATGCGCTTATCCCTTCATCAGATACAGTTGACAAATAGGCAATATCCAATTTTCCCGTCTGTTCAAACCGCTGCAGATTTTTCTCTACAATGAATCCATTTATATTCACAACGTTTAGTAACACATAATATACCAAAGATGCAATGAGATAGAAATGAAGTAGAGAAATACGCTCTAACCAAACTTTTGCCAACGTATAAGCAAAAATAACTCCCAGAAAAATCATGAACGTGTGCGGCAAAACACGCAATACAGTAAATCCATATGCTTCTTCATATAAAGCAAGACGCCAAAATGCTGATATTAGCATAACTCCAGTCATTAAGATAAACAGTGTAAGCATGCTCTGAATAAATCGCTTAAGCTTGCCAATCAGCTTTGTCCAGGTCACTACACTTGTTACAACAAGTAAATTAATTAATGCAACCACAACCAATTCAAAAAAACCGCGGCGTGCGTACTCGGCATACGTGAGATCACCTTGTAAGGTCCCGCTAAAAAAGTAGGAAAATTGCAATGTCACAAATAAAATATAGATAGTATTCATACTTACTAATATAGTAGAAACAATAACAGCATCCCACTTTTTTTCGATTATTTTCCCTTGGGCAACCTGCACTTCCTCTGGCTTACGAAGGGTTTGTAAAAAGCTGAATACCACACAGACGTATACGCAAATGACAAGAGAACGTGCAATGCCAATTTCTATGTCCAATGTACGTAACCAGTGAGGAAAACGACCAAGTGTTTCACTAAAGCGCATATCTGCTGAAGAAAGTAGCAGGATGACAACGAATAAAAGCGGCAACGACAATAACAAACCCGTGAGTATACGAAAGCCAACGTGAGAAGTATTTCCTCTCATCCGTTGTCTCATCGCTCTCCTACTATACGATACAGTACTAGCAAAATAACTAAAAGCCTCTAAGAATTTAGCCAGTATAAATAGGACAAACACAGGACGATGCCATGAAACGTGTCGTGTCACAATCACGCTATGTACCACCATCAGCACCGGAATAATGAGAAGATTTAACCCGTAAAACACCGGGCTGTCGTACAAAAAGTAACTTGCGGCCAGTAGCCATATGGATCCAAGCAGTAACAAGCCAATCCGTTTATTCACAAACGGAAATGAACGAAAGTGCCAAAAGAAAATCCAATAAAACACAACCACATATACAAGATAGGAAATACCTATCATGCTGTGAAAAAAGGCTTGTTCGTATAATACACCAAGTGCAATACAGAGTAGAAAAAACACAACATTTTGCTTGAATTGAGCGTTTTCCATAATATCCTCCTATACATAGATAGTATATATACATAGTATTTCTATGTATTTGTACAAAAAAATTATATCGACTGCTTTTTTCCGAAGTAATAGCCAACACAACAAATAGGATACAACAGAATCGTTGCAGCGATACAAAGAAAAATAAAGGTTGTAGAAAGCAAAGGATGAAACCATTCGTGCGGGATGACGCGAAACAATACAAGCAACATCAAAGTAAGGTTGGGAAGCAGTGAGATAGCAAATGTTTTGCGCATCAGTTGTTTTCCTTCTGCCCCAAAGCTTTTGCCGATTTCATAGCCAAGAAGACCCCAAAATAACATATAGAGTACCATAATCATGGTAGGAATAGCCGTTAATATATTCCATATATGCTGTAGCCACTGCGCTTGATGAAAGAGATGTAAAAAGGTAAAAAACCCTCCAAGCAAAAAGAAGCAAACATTTAGCAGAAAAAAGTGCAACAAGGTTGTATGATGAGTAACAGAAAGCTCTTCACGCCACAAATCTGCCACTTCTTTCGGGCTACCAATGCGATTTGTAAAGCAGATCATCCACTCTTCTACCGTTTCTTTATCACTTTCTTCTAGAATGATTTCAGATAGATGAACATCGTAGTCAAATAATATCGTTTCGAGCTCAGTATGCTTGCGCAATTCTTTTTGTAATTGCTTTAAGTATGCTTCTTTTGCCTTAAGATGGATCATGCTCAGGTCCTCTCATGACCTTATTCATTACGCGTACGAATTGCTCCCACTCTGACGTTTTCTCCTGCAGCATTCGTGTACCTTCTTCTGTAATTCGATAATACTTACGCGCTGGTCCTTTTTCTTGCTCCTGCCAGTAGTACGTAATATAACCCTGTTTTTCTAGCTTGTGCAGTGCTGGGTATAACGTGCCTTCTTTAATTTGCATGTACTGATCGCTTCTTCTTTCAAGCTCTTTTACGAGTTCGTAGCCGTATCGATCACACTCTTGTAAAAGCTGTAACACAAGAAGAGATGTACTGCCTTTTACTAATTCTCGATTAAACAATTGCTTCACCTACCTAGAATTATGAGGTATATAAAGCATCTTATCATGTGAGTAAAACAAAACACAAGTCTATTTTAGAATATATTTGTTTGAAAAATAAAAATGGCATGCTGATTACACATGCCATCTTTGTTAATATCTCGTAATATTTTTTCCGTAAAAAATTTCATCCATTTCTATTTTTAGCTTTTTAGTAATATCATCCTGCTCTGCACGAGACAATTTTTCTTTTGTATATCCAAACAAATAATTGTCCAAATCAAAGGCACGTAGTTTACATTTTGTATGAAAGATATTTTCTTGGTACACATTCACGTCAATCATCTCGTACAAGTCTTGGATATCTTGTGGGATATAATTCTGAATCGAATTGATGTCGTGATCAATAAATAACTTATGTCCTGTAATATCTCTCGTAAAGCCCCGCACACGATAATCAATCGTCATAATATCTGTATCAAAGGAATGAATGAGGTAGTTGAGTGCTTTTAAAGGAGAAATTTCTCCGCAGGTTGATACATCAATGTCGGCGCGAAACGAGCTAATATCGTCTGTTGGATGATATTCGGGATAGGTATGAACCGTAATGTGGCTTTTATCAAGCTGTCCCACTACAGAGGTAGGAATAGGGCCTGGTGACTCCGAAAACGATTCAATTGATGCCTCCCCCACTGGTCCCTCGGAAACAAGAATGGTTACGCTCGCCCCCTGCGGCTCATAATCTTGCTGGGCAATATTTAAAATATGTGCGCCAATGATATCTGTAACAGTGGATAAAATGCCTGTTAATCGATCTGCACTGTATTGTTCATCAATATATTTTATGTACGCTTCCCGCTCCTGTGGTGTTTTTGTATAACAAATATCATACATATTGAAGCTAAGTGTTTTTGTTAAATTATTAAATCCGTGTAATTCAATTTGCGGTGCATGCACAATGCTTCCTCCTTGCCTAAGTAAACATGATGTTCTCCTATCTATTGTTTACTTATGATGAGAGTGAATATACATGTTATCGCTTGCTCCTTCTTCCTAGTATGTAACCGACCCCAATTAAAAAGCTATAAAAGCCACCAAACAATAGAAATGTCTTTGTTGTTTCTTGAACTGTGCTAGGTACTATTTTAATTTCTTCAGTAAATACCCCATAGATCATGACCAGTAAAATCGTGATTGAAAATAATAATACTGTTCGTTTTTTCCTCTGCTGTTTTGCTTTTTTAGATGTGTGTGCTTTTTTCATAGATGATGGTGCTCGTTTGCTTGAAACTTTTTGTCTTTTTATATGTGCTTTTTGTCCCAAGTGTTACCTTTCCTTTCTATATCACGCCATTTTATTTAACTTTATCAGAACGTATGTTCACTTTCAATGAAAGTTAATGCGTACCTATATGAATTTCTGCATAAGGCTCTTAAGATAGTTCTTTAAACAAGTTCAAATAACCATAAAAATAAGAAAAATCTATATATTTTCAGAAAATTACGTTGTATAATGATTATAACAGCTTGAATTTTCATCTTATGTAAATATCAACCATAAAGGAGGTGTGAAATGCTTGCGATAGATTGGCAAACAGTATACTTGTATGGACTTCTCATCGCAGGTGGTGGCACATTATTATATGCACTGTTTGGTGATATATGGGATGCAGTTCACCCTATCAGTCTAATTGCAGTGCTCAGCTTTTTCGCTGTTTTGTCAGGAAGCGGTTATATTTTACAATCCATCACGATGCTTTCTTCCGAGCTCATTCTCATGCTATCTGCTGTTATTGCACTAGTGCTCGTTACATGCATGATGTTATTTGTTATTAAACCGCTTTCTAAAGCAGAACAAAGTAACATTGTTCGGATGAATGACTTTATCGGCACATTTGGTGAAGTAAGTATCGCTATTCCAGAACAAGGCTTGGGAGAGATTATTTTAACAAGAAGTACTGGTATTCAAAATATGTCCGCAAAAAGTGTTAACAACGAATACATTCCTAGTGGCACAAAAGTGTTGGTCAGCGATGTGAAAGATGGCATCGTAATGGTTCTGCCGGTACCAAAGCATTTACTACCGAATATGAGAAACGGGGGAAAATAACATGACAGCATTTATTATAGGCGGTGTGGTTCTTGCCATTTTACTAATCTTAATTGCAGTATTCGTTATTCGCTATCGTACAGTTGGTCCAGATGAAGCACTTATTGTAACAGGAAGCTTTTTGGGAAACGGAACAAATGTTGTGACAGCGGAAGATGGTAAAAAGGTGAAAATCATTCGAGGCGGTGGCACATTTGTTGTTCCTGTGTTGCAATTGGCAGAACGATTAAGCCTACTCAACCATAAGCTAGAAGTAGGAACGCGCGATACATACACAAAGCAAGGTGTTCCCGTTACAGTCAATGGGGTATCTATTATTAAAATTGGGTCGACCATTGAAGAAATCTCCACAGCAGCAGAGCAGTATCTAGGTAAAACACGAGAAGATTTAGAAAATGAAGCACGTGAAGTATTGGAAGGTCACCTGCGTGCCATCGTTTCTTCCATGACAGTAGAAGCGGCTTACAGCAATCGTGAGGAATTTGCTCAAAAAGTACATGAGGTGGCATCCAGTGATTTAATGAAAATGGGCCTTCGCATTGTATCGTTTACTATTAAAGAGATTAATGACCGCAATGGATATTTAGAAGCACTTGGTCAGCCACAGATTGCAGCTGTAAAGCGCGATGCCATCATTGCTAACGCAGAGCGCGAAAAGGAAGCGCGCATTGAACGTGCTCGTGCTGAAAAAGAAGCGCAAGAAGCAGAGTTACAGCGTGACACGCAAATTGCAGAAGCCACAAAGGAAAAAGAATTGAAGGTTCAAGCATATAAGAAAGAACAAGAAGTAGCAACAGCAGAAGCAGACTTAGCTTATCAGTTCCAGCAAGCTAAAGCACAGCAACGTGTAACAGAAGAGCAAATGCGCGTCAAAATCATTGAGCGCGAAAAGCAAATCGAGCTTGAAGAAAAAGAAATCCAGCGCCGCGAAAAACAATATGACGCGGAAGTAAAGAAAAAAGCAGACGCTGATCGCTACGCAGCGGAGCAAGCGGCAGAAGCAGAAAAAATCCGCCAAATTCGTCAGGCAGAAGCGCATCAATTCAGGATTGAAGCAGAAGCACGAGGACGTGCAGAAGAAGTTCGTGTTGAAGGTTTGGCAAAAGCAGAGATCGAAAAGGCACAAGGTTTTGCGTTAGCACAAGCAGCAGAAGCGCAAGGTCGTGCCGATGCTGAAATTATTCGCTTAAAAGGTTTGGCAGAAGCAGAAGCAAAACAAAAAATCGCGGAAGCATTTGAACTATACGGGCAAGCTGCGATTATGGATATGGTTATTAAAATGTTGCCTGCATATGCGAAAGAAGTTGCAAGCCCACTTGCCAATATTGATAAAATTACAGTTGTTGACACAGGTGGTAGTGGAAAAAATAGTGGTGCCGGCAAAGTAGCTGCCTATGCAACAGATTTAATGGCTACGGTTCAAGAAACATTAAAGGCTTCCTCTGGTGTGGATGTCAAGGAGCTTCTTGAAAGCTTCGCCGGAAAAGGCAATGTGAAAAACAGCCTGGATTCGTTAACAAACGAAATTGCTTCTAAAAATCTTAAAGAAGGGACAGAATAAGCCAAGCATATGCTTGGCTTTCAGCTTGTTGACAAAGGGGCACCTTCATTCTAAGCCTAATATGTTTGCCAGTTTTTCGCGATCAAACCCCATTACAACTTCTCGCTTCCCATCTAACTCAATTACTGTAACCGGCGTTGCGCTTGCGCCAAGGTCGACTACTTCTTGCATATAAGCACCGCTCTTGCGAATATCTCTGTCTTCAAACGAAATATTATGACTTGTCAGCCACTCTTTCTCTGCATGACAGGGACCACATGTTTCTTGTGTATAAATGATTACTTTTTCTGCCATTGTAATTCCTCCTTTTCACCTGTATTATAGCGTTTATTTCCAGTACACATGCAAGTTTTTTGCTTATACGATTTCGTCCGGATGAAATTGATATTGCTGCAAGTCTACTAGATGGCCGCGCATTTCTATGCCCTCACTTTCAAGAGATAGCATTTGTATTTCCTTTGCTTCATCAGCAATCATGATTTGCCCCTTGGCATTGACAACGCGATGCCAAGGTAAACGATGTGCATCGCTCATGCTATGCAAAATGCGCACCACCTGACGTGCAGCTCTAGGGTTGCCGGCCAAACGCGCAATTTGTCCATATGTCATGACTTTTCCACTTGGGATATTTTGAATAATTCGTAAAACGGCTGCTGTAAATGCTGTCAAACGGAAAACCTCTCTTGTTGTATTTTCTTCATTGTAGCAATTCGCAGCAGTTTGCACAAAATTTAGATGACCAGATGAATGGTATTTCCTGCGGGATCTGTTGTTATTATCACATCTCCTTCTCTTGTTATATTCGCTCCTATTTCGTGTAACCTCGTAACAACTTGCGTTCGTGTTTCCTCGTTTGGCAGCATAAGAGAAAACCAATGTAAGCCGACGCTATTTGGCAGCGGTGCCGGTGCTCCTGCACTGTGCCATGTGTTGAGTCCAATATGATGATGATAACCGCCGGACGAAACAAAAATAGCGGCATCGCCATATCGACTTACAACCTCAAGCCCAAGCCCTCTCGTATAAAACTCTTCTGCTTCGTGTAAATCAGAAACTTGTAGGTGGATATGCCCGATAATAGTTCCCTTTGGCATTCCCTTCCACTCGCTAGTTGCCTCTTGCAAAACATTTTCCGCATCCAAGCGCTGTGTTGTCATGTGTACTTGCTTGTTTGTCCACTTCCATGCATTTGCATGGCGGTCTGTATAAATTTCAATCCCATTTCCATCTGGATCAGCCAAGTATAATGCTTCACTCACAAGGTGATCAGATGCACCTTGCAGCGGATAGGTATGAAGCAAATGTACTAATATATGTGCTAAGTCCGCACGAGTTGGGAGCAAGAACGCCACGTGGTATAAACCCGTCGTTCGCCCTTGTCTTGGGGCTACTTGGGTTGGCTCTTCAATGATAAAAAGTGGGGTTTGTTCATCTGCAGATAATATAACTTTTTTCTCCTCGCGTTTTAAAATCTGGAACCCCAATACATCTTTATAAAATGCCAGTGAACGTTCGATGTTGGTCACAAACAAATGAACTTGCTGTACGAATGTAACGGGAGCTTGATGAAATTTCATAATGTATTCTCCTTCGTTATATAATTTAATTACTTTATGTAAGTAAGTTTATTATAGTAAGTTAAAGGAGTCAAGTGAAGATGTATTCTTCCATTTCTTTTGGCTATCCTATATACTGGAGGCGATAGGAATGGATAAGTTACAAGCACTATTTGAATATTTAAGTGCACAAGGCATCTCTGTGCAAGAAGCATCAGACTTATTGCGAGAAGAGATGCTACAACCGTCAGTTCAAGAACAACTTGACCTCGGTGCATGGTTGTCACATTCAAATGAGAATTTGTTGTAAAAAAAGAAGAGGCTAGGCCTCTTCTTTTATCGTAATGCTTCAAGTGCTTGAAGTTCTGTTGTTAACTCAAAAAAACGTTCTTTATTACCAACATCGAGAGACTGGTCGATTTCCTTCCAAAGCTGTTCTGTACGAAACGCAAGGACGGCTTTATCTAGTACCATTTCAGCAAACAATGCATCTGTGATTAAAGGCTGTTTTGGGGCATTAAGCATATGGTTTTTCATAGAAATCAACTCCTTGTCCTTTTTTTGATTATACATTAAATTTTCTGATAATTCAAATATTATCTTCTGGAATTTTCAAGTATTTATCCGACAAAAAAAGACCTGTTGTTCGACAAGTCAATTGTTATAACTACCTTGTAATTCCTTCACAAGTCGTTGAAACAGCTCCATTGCATGTTGAATCGGTTCCGGCTGCAGTAAATTTACGCCTGTGTTTTGCAGTAATACAAGTGGTTCTTCACTGCTTCCGCTTTTTAAAAACTCCAAATACATTTGCTGGGTATATGAGTCGCCAGCTAGTAAGTGCTCAGCAATGTCGATAGCAGCTACAAAGCCAGTGGCGTATTTATATACATAAAAAACTGCAGCATGTGCTGCAGCTTGTTTATGAGCTCCTTTCTTTTAGATTGGTTCTCTATACTCTATATCAAAGGCCTCTCACCTTTACCGTATAAAAGTCGCCGCCCCTCCTTATGTATAGATTTGGTATGATGTCGGCAAATCAAGCTGCTGTTATGTAGTCACCTGGACCGAGAAAAGGCCACACAATCGGGCGCAGGACCGTTACTTCTTCGAATGACCTCATCGAGAAATTGGGCATTGTTTCTTGTCGAAATAGCTGAATTGGGAGCTTTCGTAACCAACCGCGCTGTTGTTGTCTTAGAACCTGGTTTCCTGCTGAAGTTCCGTTTGCTTTTACGGCATGTGTACGCGATTCATTCTCGCTTGGTTGAATTACCGTAAAGAGCATATGCTCCGTGACAACTAACTCCGATTTTCTCTTCTTTTTACGACGAAACGGCGTTTGCTCTTTTTCCGTTTGGACAAGCATATATGTATGCTCGTTCTCATTTTTTTGTCGTACAATTTTCAGTTTGTTATTTAGTTCTAGCTCTGTCTCAGTTGCCTTCATTGCGTACTCTGCGAAGGGTTGCTCTTCTTTTTGTAAGGTGAACTTTAGGCGAAGGGCTTCACTTCTGCCAATCATTTGGATTCTCTCTAAGCCACCTTTTTCATTTAAAGCTAGGAACACGATGGCTTCTTTTCTCTTTCGTTCACCATGCTCTTTTATACCGGGAAAGCTCACAAAGATGTTTGTATGAAGCGTTTTTTGTAGTGTCGCGTGACTCATACTACCCCCTACCTTTCCGGAACGTCAGGTATTTTACCTGTGAGATACAAATTCCCTAAGTATGTCTGTTTCTCCTACCTCATGTCTCTGCCCTTTTATCGTCAAATTCTTCTTATTCTTGTGCTCTCTTTTGTTTTTCCGAACATTTACGAGTGTGTTCTATATCGAAAGTCGTGGATTACTGGTTTATTTTGTTGAATGAAATTGTGAAACTAATAAAACTTCAGAGAATCAACCTGAAGTTTTATTGTAATTCTGTAAGAAACATATTTAAATCTTGTTGAACCTGTTGCAAAAGGCTTTTTATCTTATCAACATCAAGCTCTGCTTTGCCTGTTTCACCAATGAGCGGATAGAGGTTATCTTCAATTTTTTTGTATTGCTCTGGGTATTGTTCTTCCACCTCATCTTCAAAACTGTCCCATTTCTCTGCTAGATTTTTACCAAATGATTTAATTTTCTCTTGATCCGCCGCAGTTTGTAAGTATTTTGTGAAGCTTTGCAGCTCGGTTAAGACACTTTGTATCCCTTCAACAATTGCAGCTCGATCTGTCGCGCTTGTTTCAACTGCGTTCGGTGCTGCTTGCTTATCTTCCTGTGTATGGCAACCTGACAGTAAGCATACGGCTGTGATGAGAGATAATATGTATTTGTACATCTATGACGCCTCCTTTTCACTGTCAGTTGTAGCCAGATTTTCTTGCTTTCATACGTTAAGCTTTCGGGTAATATCAAGGAAATGTTTTAAAACACGAGCTGTTAACCCCCAAATTACATATCCTTTGTAGTGATAAAAATATTCTTTCATTCCTCTTGTTTGCCAATTATATGATTCTCCGCCCGGTATGAGTTCATACGGAAAGTCTGAGCCCGGTTCTACCTTGTACTGAACGCGATAAACGTCAGGTATTTGCCGGAGCAGTTGTGGGAGAGGAACTGTAAATGTGCTCTCTACTTCCGCTGCATTTGGTATTAGTTCATACGAAGAGTCTATAAGTCCTGTATAGGGATAGATAATAGAACCAAATGGGGATATCATGTAGTCAAGTGGTACGATTTGGGAAATGGCATCTGTAGGAATGCCGAGTTCTTCCGTTGTTTCTCTCATTGCTGCATGCTGGGGTGTTTCGTCAGAAGCATCGATCTTTCCACCTGGAAAGCAAATTTCTCCTGGTTGTCTGCGCAAGGTAGCGGATCGCACTTCAAATAAGATATGTAGTTCGTTTTCTTTTTGTATAAGTGGCAATAGTATTGCAAATTTCGTAAATTGTTCACTACCCAAAATAGAAGGTGTTCGAGTCTGTAGAGCAGTTAATATTTTTCTTGTGTCCATCTCTTCTCCTCTCCTTTATACCTACACTTTTATGTAAATAAAGCCCCTTCTAGGAAGGGGCTGCTTATCTTAGTGCTTTTTTTGTTGTAATTCTGAAATACATTCTTGTACAAGAGTAACAGCTTGGCTCATCGCAGCGCCGCCGGCAAAAGCCGTTGCTACCCCGCATGCTTCAAAAATTTGTTCTTCTGTACAGCCTTGGTCAATACAACCCTTTGTATGATATATTGTACAGTATTCATCTTGTGTTGCCAAGCTGATCCCCAGTGCGATTAACTGCTTTTCACGTTGCGTAAGCGTACCTTCTTTAAAACACGCTTCTGTGAACGCGTTATAGGCCTTCGTTAGTTCTGGTGTTTTTTGCAAAAATCTTCCTAGTCCATCTTTATAGTGGTATAAAGACTGCTCTACCGAATTTTGAAATTGCTGTTCCATAGTTGTCACTCCGTTTCCCAAATGATGTTTCATGCTTTAGTATGCTATGAAACGGAAATTGTATGTCTACATATTAAAATTTCGCATAGTAAATTCTGAAGTAGCCATATTATGAGCAGGAGGTGAAATGTATGAATAATCAGCAGTGGATGTCTGAAGTTTTAGTAGATGCTTACACTAGCGGCCCTATTTCACAGAAACAGGAACAAAAACAACAAATAAACGCTAAACAGCAGCTTAAGCAACAAAAGATTGCACGAGATAATCGCTAATCCGAGATGAAACACTTGTTGATAAACATCATCTAGTAACACAAATGAATTGATTCGTAAGAAATTGTTTTTCTTTCTTCTCTCTTCTCTTTCGTATTCTAGATCCAACATTTGACACTCCCACCCCTAAAGGGGCAAGCTGGCTAACGCCAGTGGGATTCTCAAATGACAAAGCGTTCGCAGTCCATTTCTGTTTTGAACAGTCTTTGAGATTAGGGTGTGCCATCACCCCTCCATAGGCAGTGCGTATAGCACCTATGGCTACGGTACTGTGACCATACCGTACAGATTTTGAGTTCTCATATGCGTTTTAGCGTCTTGTGCGTGACGACACATATCGTTTTACCGACAGCGTGTATTAGGCCTGTCGAACCTCATACAATATCCAGTGTTCAGAGAACGATTTGTTTTAGAGACTTATACTTGTCTATGTGGATATTGTACCATGTTTTGCGTAGCAAAAGCGATACTTTCATCCCATGCCTAAAGGCGGACTAAAGTCCTGCATGGGCTTTCTCATATCACAAATTCTGTAAATTCCTGTTTAGAGAAAGAAAAGCACACGGAATGTTTCCGTGTGCTACTTTGCGTTCATATACTGGTTGGATTGATCATCTTGTTCTTTTTTCAGTTGTTGTTTTTCTCCTTCAGGTAACTGTTTATCATTGCGTTTTGTAGGCTCGGAATCTTTGTTTTCCAGCATATCTTTTGGCACCTGTGGCATAACACGACCAATAATGGCCGCAAACTCTGTCATTACCGCCTGCGGATTACCTTTTTGGATCTGTTTCCCCATAGCTTGTACTCTTTGGTACGTGTCCGGGTCGGCTACCACAATTGCGTTAGCACCGTGTGGGTCATGTTTAATACTTTCCGCAACGGTATATTTAATGGTTTCAACGCGCGTTCGGTCGAGTTTACTATTGACGTCAATCCCCACAATAGCATAAGGACCGAGAACAACAGCTTTCGCTGCTTTAACATTTGGAATATCAGCCGCAAGCTTCTCTAGATGTGCCGCCGCACGAGGGTTGGATTTATATCGTTCAGGTTTGTACGTTGTATTTTTTACGCGTACAGTTTGATCACCGCTATATGCTTTTTTTTCTTCCTTCGCTCCGCAAGCTGTTAACAGTAAGCATACAATTATCAAGCATGCACTGATTTTCATATGTGCACCTCCTTATCAATCATAATTTTCCTCTATGTTATTTAGTTTTTTCACTTGCTCTTCAAATGCTGTATCGGCGTTAATAAAGATCTGATACGTGTCATTGTTTAACGTTCCAACAAACTCATAACACAATACCTCTTTATTTAAATCATTAATAATAATCGCTTTTCGCTCTTCAAGCACTTTTAAGTTTGGGTTAACCTTCTTACGCGCTTCTTCTACAGATAACTTTGGCTTCGGGATAGAACGTTTGCCTTGATAGGCTGCTAAATAATCTCTTGCTGAAAAACCGACAATACTACCATCATCGAGTGCAACCTTTATATTTATCGATTCTGGATAAATTCTTATACCATTTAAGTTAGTAACGTATGTGAATACACCAACGGAATCGTATTGTGAGCTTTCAAACAACTCCATATTCGCAAATTTATTATTTTTCAAGAATGTAGCGCCTTTGATAGAAGCAGCATTGAGATCGATCTTTTGCGTACCGATTTCACGATTATTAATAAGCCATACAGGATGACCACCTTTTTGTGTGATATCCATGTAAATCTCACTTTTGGTGTTAGGCTGTTGCACCGATAAGCTGTAATAACGGTCTTTTTTCTTTTCACCCGTTTCTTCGACCTTGATGCCTGTAGTAGTTTTTATACCGAGAAAGCTTTGTGCAATTTGTTTTGCTTGTTGTTTTGAGATAGGTTGGCCTTCCATTTTATTTAACCCTTTTTCTGCTTGTTTATAGCTTGTAAATGTAGGACCAAAATCTGCCTCCGTATAAGAGTTCACATTCTTTTCAACGGTTTTGAATCCGTCAATAATCGTATTATCAGACGGTTTGCGGTCTGCAGCTAAAGCGAGCTCTACATCCATCCAGCGCAGGTTATTTTTCAGCACAAGATGCTGTACATGACGCAGTTCGTTTTGAATATCAGCTGATTTTTGGTGCAGTTGCTGCAGCGTCGCATATTCTTGATCATTTAGAGGTTCTTTTTCGAGATCACGTACCGCTGTTCGGTAACTAAAGTCTCCGATACTTGCTAAAAACTCTTCCGTCTTATTAAACGGCAAAAGTGTTAAGGGTAATTGGCCTACATCAGATCGTGCTTCAGATGTAATTCGCCAAACATCAGCCAAAGCAGGCGAAAGTGATGTTCTGGAATTCATCGCAAGTGTGTTCCCAATTTTGTCATGTAATAAATCCATTTCATACGTAAGTTCATGAAACGCACGTTGGTAATTGTTTTCTGCATGAATTAATACTGCATTTTTTTCTTGATGCTCTAAATATCCCCAGTAGCCTGTTCCGGCTACAACAAAGGTTAACGCAATAATCAACAAACCTCTAAGCATGGTAGGACTCCCTTCTATCGGCAAAAAATATGGCGACCGATTTTTTTAATTTGCGGACGTGACCAGATCCAACCGCTTGTCGCTGTGTCTGGATTAAAGTAATAAATCGCATTTTCTGTCGGATCCCATCCGTTAATTGCATCCAATACAGCTTTTTTTGCTGTTTCATTTGGTGTTAAATAAATTTGTCCGTCAGCTACTGCGGTGAAAGCACGCGGCTCAAAAATAACACCAGGTATCGTATTGGGAAATGAGGGACTGCTGACGCGATTTAAAATAACAGCTGCCACTGCGACTTGGCCAATATAAGGCTCTCCGCGCGCTTCGCCATACACGGCGTTGGCCATCAGTTGAATATCGTTTTGTGAATAGCCATTCGGTACATTGTTGCTTGGTGGTTTAGCTGGCTTATTATTAGCTGTACCGGATGAACCTTTTTCGTATTTCGTTGCTTTAATCAATTTTTCTTTCGTTTTTTGTCCAACAATTCCGTCAACAGGAAGACCAAATTTATCTTGAAAATTGCGGACGGCCCAGTACGTATCCCAACCGAATACACCATCTACTTTACTTGTATAGTATCCGTTGTACTTTAAGCGTGATTGTAGCTCAATCACATCCTCACCGACTGCTCCTCTTTGAATCACTTGACTGGAAAATGCGTACACCTCTCGTTGACCACTGCCCGCTACTAACAAAGTGGCAATTAATACAAAGAGCAGAAGCGCTTGATAACTATACTTGCGCATACGTGACCTCCTTACTATTTCATGTGTTATACAAGTATGTTTTTGTAAAAAAGACATTTTTATGTAAGTAGCTAAAAAATAAATCTCTGTTTGCATTTTTTATCAAGATATACAATTTAGCAAAAAATAACACAAAAAAGGTCAGCATTTGCTGACCCATCTTTTTATATTTAATTAATAAGAGCTTGATCCCCCGCTGCAATCGCCGCCAAAACTTGAATTGCTATCAGAAAAAGAGCTCCCCACATCTGATGTATAAGTGACTTTAGTTGTATCTTCGCATCCGGGATAATGTTCGCAATGGTTATCTGTGACTGCAAAATCCATAAACGGTGTTGCTGTTTTATGCTCCGTATTACGATGCGTGCGGTTTGTATCTTGCATACTGACGCTTGGAAGAGCACTGATGAAGATGAACATTATCAATAAAATAAGTATGAACACCATGTCATCACCTCTATACTTTATACATATTTTACCTTATATTCATAAAAAAAGAAACGTTTTCTGACGTTTCTTTTCAAGGAGTCGTTTTCTTTTCTTTTTTAAAACAGCTAATATAGAAATTAGGTACTACTTCTATATCGTTTATCCAACAAAATCCATTTGCTTTGTAAAAACAGATTGCCGGTATATTATCGCGAGCAGTAGAAACATAATATACAGGATATGGCTGCTTCTCTATGAGATTTGATAAGAGTTTTGTTGCAATGCCTTTTTTAAAATATGTAGGATGCACAACCAAACGACAAATGGTAAGTTCTTGGCTTTCAACTGTATAAGAAATTGCACCTGCGAGTTGTGTCTCTATATAGTAACCAAGAAATATTTCACCGCAGGCTTGTAGTTCTTCTAGTGATTCGTGAAGCGGTGGAATCTCATTAAAGCCAATGAGCTCTGCTTCTACTGCATATGAAGTGCGCTGCAGATTCCACAATGCTTTGGCTGTTTGTATGTGCAACACATCAATGGAACGAATCATCACTTGCTCCTTTCCAGTGGCAAAATAATTTGAAACGTAGTACCCTTTCCGCGTTCACTTGTTACTGTAATACGTCCATGATGATTTTCAATAATTTTAAAGCTGACCATAAGACCAAGTCCGTTTCCGTTTTTCTTTGTCGTAAAGAATGGATCGCCGATATGCTGGAGCTGCTCTGCTGTCATTCCAATACCTGTATCCTGAATAGAGATGCAAATCGTCTCGGCTTCTTGTACACGCACATACAAATCCCCGCCGTTTGGCATCGCTTCTAATCCATTTTTAACTAAATTCAATAACACTTGCTTAAGTCGTGTGCGATCACATTGTGCAATAACTTGTGTCTGCTCACATACAAAATGAAGTTCAACACCTTTATGTTCCGCCTGCATTTCCATAAGTGTTAATACCTCATGAATAATCGGGATTATATTTTGTTTTGTAAGCTGTACAGCTTTCGGTTTTGCCAACACAAGAAAGTCTTCTACAATTTCATTAATTCGCTCTACCTCATCTAGGATGATAGACAAATACTCACGTCGCTCTTCATCTTCTTCATCCAGTTGTAAAAATTCTGCATATCCTTTCATAGAGGTAAGTGGATTGCGAATTTCATGGGCGATTCCAGCTGCCATTTGTCCAACTGCAGCGAGTTTATCTTGTCGCCTTATTTGTTCTTCTGCTTTCTTTCGTTCTGTGATATCATTTCGAATGGCCAAATATTGATACGGCTTTCCTTTACGGTTCATGAAAGGAACAATTGTCGTTTCCACCCAGTAATACGTACCGTCCTTAGCGCGATTTCGAATTTCTCCCTTCCATACCTGCCCCGATCCAATGGTTTTCCACATATCCTGAAAAAACTCCTTGCTGTGATAGCCTGAGCTTAAAATACGATGGTCTTGTCCAACGAGTTCTTCTTTACTGTATTTGGAAATCTCGCAAAATTTATCATTTACACTTGTGATGATACCTTTTCGATCCGTAAAGGCAACGATAGAAGACTGATCGAGCGCAAGTTTAATATCTTGTAAGTTACTATCACTTGTGGAAAGCCTCTTGCTAATGAGTGTTGTCGAAACAACAAGGCTACCCAAGATAATAAGAGATGCGACCAGCATGAGATACAGCAACAAATCAGCATTCATTTCCATAATGAATTGCTCACCATTTTCAGGTAGAATCACCGTGTGCATGAGTAAAATATGACTTTCTGTAATTGCCGCTGTCACAAATGAAGCTGATAATGGCTTCAACCAAATATGCTGATATGGAAGTTTGGCGTAAAATAGTAGCCAGAATGATAACGAAAATGTAGTAAAAGTCAGTAATGCCGATACTAAGAAGATCAATACATTGTAGTTTATATGTACTTGTATACCACGTAGGCTAACAAGATGAACGGCAAGTACTGCTGCTGTCATGAATAGACTCATCAGTGCGATACGTAGCTTCGTTGTTTGCTGAACATGTAATACATACAGCGCCACCGCTGTTAAAACCCAGCCAACAGACCAAGAAAGCACAACCATACTAAGGTGGTAGGATTGCAGCACATTCATATTACGTGCCAATAAGCCAAAAAAGCTTATTGCCTACTACATTTTCAAAACCTCTCAATACTCGTTTAGGCTTCGTTAAGCCTTTATTTATAAAGATTAGCCTTTTTGTCACCATACAAAAACTTTCAAAATGTGAACTTTTATGTGGTCAAATGCGTTTCGTGTGGTCAAATATGTGGTCAATGTTCACACAGTATGTGTACGCATCCCCATGCCTATCTCTAGTCAACCATTGCACACCGTTTAACTTTTGTATAAGTATACTACATTTTCAGGATGGATAGTCATAACAGTCTGACGAAACGCTGCACGATGAATCCACAAGAAATCCACAACTTCTTTTTCTGTCAGGAATGTTTCTCTGTCATCCATATAATCCAGTCCGTACCCATGCGTGCTCCACTGCTCGCCTTTACGCATGAGCGTGTATACACCGCCGCGTTTACGGTCTGAGAACACGAGGTAATACTTTTGTAGCTCCGCATCGTAATCGGCAATAGAAGCGAAATTAGACAATACAGCGTAAATGTCTTTTTTTGTTTTCATCCTACACCTCCGGAAGATAGGTAATATTGATGTATACATCATACTTTCGTGCCAGCTCTTGCAACTTACGCTCACGGTATAGGGATATGGTGTAGAAATGGATAACAGGCTTTCGTCCGTTGTACTTCTTCTTATAGTATTGTGTGAGCTCATCATATCGTTTTAACTTCTCGTTGTTTGCGTGCATGGTTTGATACCGATCTACTTCCACGCAGTTCAAAATGCCCTCTTGCTTAAACACCGCATCTGGTAGAATGGTTTTATCTTTGTCTCGCCATCTGTACTTGAGTTTCTTCTCCACGACCCATTCATCCGGACAATGCAGCATGAGCCATGCTTCGTTACGTAAGAGCGCATGTGCGATGCGGCTAGGCACTGGTGTTACCTCGCAATCAACAAGTGCCCGACCTTCTTTACTAAGATAATACACACGCTCCCTATTATGGATAACCGACTTCGTATAAGGCTGTAACGTTTGCATAATGCGATTTGCGTTACGTATCCCTCCCATATCGTGCACGCACATCAAATGCCGTCTTGTCGCAAACTGAAGCGTTTTAAGCGTACTCAATATCGCTATCTGTCTCTGTTTGTGCATCTGCGCTTGGTGATACATGTTGTTTAACCTCCTTAGGTGCAACAAAAGGTTCAAGTAACTTACGCATGGTGACATCCTCTAACATGGGAACCTGCAGCTCTACACATTTATCTGTTTTAAAGATAGCGCGACCAGGGACTTGTGGCAGATCTTCTAGACCTGGTTCATCAATCACAACCTCACTTGCAATACGTGTAGGTAATCGTAAGCCTAATTTTGCATCTGCCATTTGTTTAATAACTCTTGGCAATGTATCAGCAGTCGGATACTGCGTACAAAAGATAACACGAAATCCTAATGCGCCGCCTACTCGTGCAATGTGACTTAGCATGTATTGACATTCTTCCAGTTTTACATTGAGTGATTTAGGTAATCCTTTTGCAGGTGCGAGTACCGCTCCCTCGTCTACAATCACAAAGTAACGGTCTTTCTCACTTGTTTGCACAATATTTTTGATACGATTTTCCTTCATATACTTGCCGCGTGCATTCATTTTGACCATAACCTCTTGCAACATGTCGTATGCTTCTTCTACTTTTGTCGCAATCCCTTCGACTTGTTGCAGGTCACTAAACTCACTAAACTCTAAGCCTTCTTCTTTTAAGTCAATCAGGTAAAAGTGTGCATGTTTCGGATTAGCTAAAGACAAGGTAGTAAACAATACCTTTAAAAACACCGTTTTTCCCATCCGTACCAATCCACCTAATGTCATGTGTGGTGTCTTGTCAAAGTCATGATAAACAATCCCTTCTAAGCTGCGGCCAATTGGGATAATCCATTTCCCTTCCTGCACCAAGTCTGGCGACCAATCCCAACTTGTAGGGATTTCTCCGTTAAATACCCGAATCCGCATTTTGTAGTTATCATAAGAGATCCGCACCGGTTTTCCTAATCCTTCGCTTACCACATCTTGCACCTTTTCTAACACCTTAAACGGCATACCAAGCGGCAACCGATAGATATACGTTTTGCTTCGGCTGTCTTCAAACGTCTCTAGATAGTCGGGGTATTGTAAACGGTCATCATGTTTAATTGCAATGCCGGCTATCTCGAAAAACACCTTAATCTTACTCCGGTCATCATCTTTCTTGCGCAATAATCCAGTCTTCAGCGCCACGTAAAAACCAAGCGGTATTAATGCCACTTCTAACATGTAAATTCCTCCCTTTATATACCCTTATATAGGGTAATATACCTATTGATTTAAGCAGAGTAAAAATCCCTTGTACGCCCTTGCGCCTGTAAGAATGTTCCTATTCCCTATCCCTATACCTCACTGGCATATCACGTGGAATACATTTTGGCATACTACATAAATAGCTTAGACAACCAGTTCAAAATGTTAAGGACAACGCCGCATGCAGCTCCATTTCTAATGAGAGGTGCTACCCAATGAGGTACTGGATGCCCTTTCTTTTTCATGATCTCAATACCAATTAACGTAACACCCGTCACACCAACTACAACCAACGTTTTACCCACGATTGTCATTGTTGTCATCCTCCTCATAGTTAGGTGTCATCCGTTCTGTACAACTATCGCACCACCGGTTGTCAAAACAAGGCTGTAGACGACCGCACAAACTACAGTACATTCCGTAATCACTCATGATTGCCGCCGCTTTTTGAAATGGATTTTCCCACCCTTTTTATAGATGTCATAATCGTTAACAAAGTCGTTCCAGTCCATTGGTTCCGGTTCTTCTGTTTCTTCCTCGTATGCTTTCAAGATGGAGTAGTATCCTTTGTACTCTTTGTTGCACACTTGAAATCGTTCCATGTGCGAAATAACCGCTTCTTTCTCATCATCATTCGATGCGCTTTTGTACATCTGTTTCAGTTCCTTGGATGGATTCAAGTACGGCGTTTCGTTTAGATATCGATAAGTATGCCTCAAATCGTTCCCCTCCCCAAATAGCAATCAATTCGCCGCTGAATGCCGATTTCGTTATACGGACCATATGGTTCTTCGTCACCCAACAATTCGGCAACGTCCACATAATCAGGATGATTGATGGCATCGTGGATATAAATGTGCTCAAAAAGCATGGCAACTTCATCATCTGTTTTTGCATCTGCATACAAGTTATAAAGACTTTGGGACGGTTGCAATGGTTGATAAGATAACTGCTGATACAGATGTCTTATGAACATGGTATCCCCCCTTTTTTCTCTCCCATCTGGAATACGTCTTGGAATAGGAGAAGGTAATATAGGTATACGTCTCGAATGGTTAGATATTGCCTGTACAACAAAAATAATTTAAATAAATTTAAATTTATGTAAAGGGATTATAATTATGGTGTAGAATATATATAGGAGGCAGATATATGTATAAATGCAGATTAAAGGCGATACTGGCCGAGAGAGAGATTGAGCAGAAGGTATTCGCAGAACAAGTAGGTATGAGCCAAACTACATTGAGCTTACTTGTGCGCAACCGCACCAAGCCGAGTTTTGAAAAGGCAATGAAGATTGCGGAATTATTGGAAATGAAAGTAGAAGACATTTGGGTAAAGGAAGAGTAGACACAAATTACGTATTAGAGGGAGGAATTTTAAAATGGATAAATTCGCTGTTGTTGTTTCCAAATCGCCTACTGGTGATGTGTTTGTTGTTGATAGTGAGTACGTCCAAGCGTATTTGGCACATGCGTATAAACTCTGTGGGTATGCCCAAACAAAAGAAGAAGCTTATGAATTAGCAGAATTATTCTGTTAGCATACAAGATACAGTCCGAAGAAACAGCGTCGCAATCGACAAATATTGCGAAGGAGGAAATTTGAATGAATGTAATGATCTACTTGAAGGTAGCACCACTTATAAATGACTGTCCTAACTGCGGAAATCAATTTGTAGGTAATGGTCAAGGCACTTTAGAAGTTGATGACAATATAATTAAGCGTACTTGTAAATGTGACTTCAGCTTTGAGTACGATGTCAACAATGGAATAGAAAAGAAGAAAGTAAAACTGGCAATTGATGAAGTATTAAAGCAAATGTAGTGCATAGTTCGAAGATATAGCGTTACAGACAAAAACTGTACAGGAAGAGAGAAGAGGTGTGTAAATATGACTTTTACAATCGTATGTGCTAAATGCGGGAATGAACAAATCTTCACAAATGGAGATAGAAGATGGCAAGAAAACATTGAGATTGAAGTTGAAATCGTAACAATAGATAGCAAAACAAAAATTAGTCACCTAACCATCTATTGCGAAAACGAAAAATGCAACAATTGGATAGATATAAATTACTGAACAGTCCGAAGAAACAGCGAATCCCCCGTCTTAGACGAGGGATTTTTCATATACTGGCGCTGTTTCATGGTCGAATGATTGCATATATAAATCAGCAATGTCGGGACCTGACAGCAACTTAATGTTAAGCCCAGCGGCATACGCACGCGCTGGCTCTGTGTAGCTTCCAGTTGTTATGATATACCCACCTGCTGCCCCGCGCTTCACCATATTGCTGTGAATCAGCGCAATCGCGTTGAACGGCATATCTCCGCAATACACCTTACATTGCCCTAGCCATAATTCACCGTTTACGCGGTGTTCGAAGTCCACACCGTAATCACCAGATGCGGTTGTAACTGTGCAACTCCCGCCATACACACGTTCCAATAAATCGGCACAGAACGTTTCAAACTGCAAGGGGTTCTGTCGAATGAATACACGAGATACTGTTTCGTTCTCAACAGCTTTCTTGAAGCGGTAATATATCCCCATCGCCAATGTTTTGCGATAGTCCTCACTGCGGTTAAATTGCAAATACATACGATATAATTGCCCGTCTTTGCGGCGACTCCATATTTTGTACGCCACAAACAACAAAGCGAGAAGCACAATGTAAGTCATAATAGACATACGATCACCTCGTATGTAGTTTACCCCGCATGTTATGTATTATCCTAAAAAAATATGTAAAATCTTGCTACTTGTTGTTATACTTATCGCAATACATACATATTCAAGGGGGCTTTTTTGTGAACGTTTTTGAAGGATGGAATCCAATAGTACGCTGGGTATTATTCATTCCTATGCTTTTTATCACGACCGTTGTTTTAAATTTTGTGATGTACTGGTCGATTACGCAATTTGTAGGACCACCTGAAGCAGGTTTATCTTCTTCTATTTTCCATACAATTTATCGTGATGGTGTAACGATTGGTGCAGCTATCTACATAAGTTGTATATGTGCGCCGCGGTTTAGGATTATTATCGCTTCTATATACGCAGGAATTTATTTGCTGTTGGCAGGAGCAAGTGTAGTCACCGTACTCATAGGAGGCGGAGATGTGAACCTGGGATATTACATATTTACAGTGTTTATGACAATTGTGGGTGTTATCGGTGGTTTGTTGGCGGTCATCAATAAGGAAAAGGAACCGATAAAGAAACAAATTATGAGTGTATAAACACAAAAGGCCCCGCTTGCGCAGGGCTCTTTTTATTTCGATATGACTTCGCCGTAGGCTTTATCGTAACCAATTGCTTCTAATTCATTACGTATCCATTTGGCATTTTCGAGGTTTGTTTCAATGTAAAATTGGTACGGGTCGTTCTCTTGCGGTTCTTCGTTTTGCCTGTAGGATTTGCCCGCTACTCCATAACATTTAAAACCTTTTTCTTCATATCGTTTCACAAGCGCTCTCGCTTGCCAGAATGCTGTGTTAGGTACAATTACATAGTAAGGTGTATCACTCACTAATTCACGCGCTACAGCTTGTTTAAACGCTTCCCAGCGTCCTTCACCAAGTATGCGATGCGGACAGTATTTTCCGTTCCAATCCTGATGTTTGCGCAGCTTGTCAATTCCCCAACCGCGCTCACGCAAGAGTTGTGCGATAAACTTAACAGCGAGTGCTTCTGCTGCTACATATTTAACGCCGCCACTTAGTGAATAACAAATTTCTACGTGAATGCTTTTACGGTTGCCAGGTCCGTTCCCGTCACCTGCCGCCCATGCGTTACGGCTTTCATCTACAATCTGAATGACTTCTTTGTCATCCACTACATAGTGATATGATACCGATTTATCGTTACTAACAGCATAACGTGCTTCGTTATTTGCAGAAGCATCGTTATAGGTGTTATGGACGGTGATGGTTTCCGCGATCATATTGTAGGGACATTTGATATGCCATTTTTGCGGCGGCACTAACATTTGTCTTACTGGAATCACTGCGCATCACTCTCTTTCGTATTTTCTTGTTCTGCTTCCTGTATTACTTGTAGTTTATCTTTCAAGATGTGTGGTACTTTTACACCGATTTGTGCCATGTTCTCTACAATTGAAATCGCTTCATTTGCAATGTAAAACAGTACGGTTGCAAAAGCTATGGTTCCTTGTAACGACAAGATGACATCAATGATATTTGCTAAAATGATAATGCCGAACACGGCAATTTTTCGAGCGTATCCATACATGGCACTACGGCTCCGCAAACGTTTCTCTTTGATTGCACGTAGCACCCCTGTGATAATGTCCACGAACATTAACACCACCAGTAAATCCAAAAACTTCACACCGCCAAACAAATAGGCGTGCACAATACGTAACCCTTCCATGCTAATTGACATTCCATAACCTCCTTTAGATATAAAGAAAGAGAGCTCATTGAGCCCTCTACTTGTAATCCGGACGGAAGATGCGTACACCTTGCCGCGCCAGTTCTTTCATTTGTTTGTTGAGCTTATCAACCTCTGTACGTTTTGCATCCGGTGACATTTCTGTATCTGCCATGACTTGACGATACATTGCACGCAGTTCTCCCATATCTTTGTTGACTTTGTTAAACGCGGTCATTTGCGATTTGTTTGGTGCTTCTTTTCCTTCGTCTTTGGCATCCGCTGCGATTTGCTGTTGCTTCTCCATGATGCGATAGTAATCATCCATAACCTTACCACCACTTAAATCGTTCGAGAAGAATGCTTTAACACCTGGTACAGATTCTGTAAAGGACTTTCCGACTGGTGTTGGTGCTTCTTTACCAGATAGAGCTGTAATGACCTTATCCAATCCTTTTAGCGGATATTGACCTAATCCCGCAGTATAGGAACGGTATAGGTTATCTAATTTATAAGGTGACGAATTGGTAGTCTCTCCAACGAATTTTGCTGTTTCACTTGTCGTAGGACCGAATTGTTTACCTGGTGAATTCGCTTGGTCACGTTGCGGAACGATAGGACCACCTGTAAATAAAGAGTGATTCATAGCATTTTCGGAAAATGGTTTTAAGAAAGTTGGTGTAGCTGCAGTAGCAACCGTCTTCCATACATCGCTGTCCTTCTTATCTTCAAACGCGTATTTATCCCCTTTAGCAAAGTAATCTATGCCTTTTTCCATCGCATTCGGCACCGCGTTGATATCAAACGGCTTCGGAATCCGTGCCACTTCATCTGTACCTGGTACAGCAACTGCCCAGTACGTCTCCTTCTCCCACTGCGGCATATTGTCGATAAGCTCTTTCTGCTTTTCGTTCGCCCAATTATAGCTGGCATATGCAAGTGCGGTAGGTGGTACTGTAAGTCCTGTGATGCGTGCAGCTGTACGTACAGGATTTTCACGGAAAGCACGAATCAATTTGTCTTTCCCTTGTACGTTCGCATTCAGAAAGGCGTAGATTTGGTTCACACCCTGCATCTTGTCACCCATACGATTAAAGTCCATAAGTTCACGAGCTTGATAGGCACTTTCTTCAGGTGATAATCCCTTCTTCAATCCTTTTTTATAGGCACCTATTTTTGTAGATTCCTCGGAGATTTCAGATAGTTTTTGCAACCCTTCTAGCCACTTGCTTGGTTTCACCGCATTCTTAGCCAAACGTTGTACCTTACTTCCCTCTTGTGTAAGATTATCCAAGTTCTGCTTCAGTACGTCACGATCCGCAGAGAGATACCCACCGTAAGCACCGCCTTGTTTTACCCATTCGTCATAGACAGGTGAGGCTTTCCCGCTTTTTGCTTTCGTTACCTCTTTTAACCCACGGAAAAAGTCAATCGGGTTATAGCCTACATCACTGACAACAGTCGCGTTGAATTGGTCACGAATCGGATTTCGTAAAGCAAATTCAGGTGTTAGTGTCGCACCGGCACGTAGCCAATCAGTAGGTTTTGCTGCAAGTTGGAACCACTTACCGAGTGATTCCTTATCCAGTGCTTTCATAGAACGGTAGAGCTCTGGCGATAATTGATATTGCACGCGCTCACCGTTTTCAAATACCGTGACAATGTTTTCCTTGCTTACTGGCTGTTTTCCTTCCAAACGTTCAATTAACCCACCAGCACCTTCTTTTTGTGATAAACGCTTCAGTTGTAAGCCGACTTTGTTGTGCGCAGCCGTCTTCATTGTAGTAAATGTATTACGAATAATACTTTCTAACGGGTCAATAATATCACGACTAGAACCAGTCATACGTTTAACCGGATCATTTAAATCAACAAACCCGTTACCTGTTAGCCCGCCTGAAGATTCCTCATCAAAGTATCGAAAGAATGGTGTGTAGTTTGGGTATTTTTTACGCATGGCTTCTACCGATTCTTTTGTTTTCACTTGCGCATCAGTCAAAATATCTAATAAAGAGTTGTTATAAGCGAGTAAATCTTGCTGTGCTTTCTTCATTTCAGGAACATTATCAAATTTTTGTAACACTTCTTCAATTTGTTCCTTAGTAAAACCAGATTGGATACCGTGATTTTCTAAATCACGCGCTTGTTTCATGGCGATATAAGAACGGAATTCTTTTAATGTAAAGTCTTTACTATTTACAATCGGAGCAAGAATTTTCCGTAGTTCTTGTAGCTTCTGTTCAGCAGCACGTGGTGTCCCAGCCGCAAGACGCGCTTGTTTATAGAGAGACTCTGAAGCATCTGGCAAGTTTTTAATCTTATATAGACCACCAAGAACCTTTTTCTCTGTACCTGCCAATTCTTTTTCTACTTTAGAAAGAGGTAATAATTTATCTACACCTTCTGTATATAGTTCTTCAGCAGTTTTAGGCAGGTTTTGCAGTTTTTCTTTTAGGTTCTGAATAGGATTTTTACTACCATGAATGTTCATTTGACCGATTGTTTGATTGATAGCACCTTGGTTAATCCATGTCTGAAAATCACTACGCGTATCCATGATTTTTGCTTGAATGTCTTTTGGTAATTGACTATCAAGAAACTGCGCTAATTGTGGCGCTTGTTGCTGTGCAACTTGTGGTTCCACCATATATAAACGCATAAATTCTGCTAATCCTTCTGATCGCACTTGGTCCGGCGTATAACCTTGTCCTGATGTTTTCTGACCAAGTGCCATCAACTCTGCATCAAATTTTGGATTTGACAATTGAAGTTGTTTGTCAAGGTGATGACCAATTTCGTGTGAGATGACCTGTAAATCACCATGATTCCGTGAACGAATTACTTCAGGTGTCACTTTATATATTCCTTGTACATCCTCTGGTGCGCTTAGTCGTCCTGTACGAATGGTTACTCCAAACCGATTACGTAAATTGTCCAGAAGCTGTTGCCTTGTGATAGTACCGTTTGCCGCTCCACTTGCTTGTGGTAACGGAATAGCAGGTGATGTCATAGCTTGTACACCTTCTGGTAATGCTTGTGCGGAAGTTGGAGCAATGGGAGTCCTCGCCGTATTTACTTGTGGTACTTTAGCTGCAGCGGATGCTAAACTCGGTGCCGCTTCATTTCGTGCAGGCGTAATAGCTTCCATTTTGTTCGGTAAACTTCGTGTATTGCCCTGTTGTGGTGCCTGTTCTGGTAGGTTCGCACGAAGCGGAGCGTTCGGGTCTTTACCTTGCATAATCGTGTCTAGTTGTTTGAACGCCTTATCCTTGTTAATTGCCTGCAACACTTTCGTTAATCCTTCTCCTGCACCACGTATTGCAACGTCACCTAATGCCCCTAATCCTGTCTCTAAAGCGATTCGTTGCGCATGGTCACTTACCCCTTGGTCGGGATTTAAATAGGCTTTAGCAGGCGTTTCTGCAAGCGAGATACCACCGCCAATAGCCGCTCCTTCTTTCGCCCACTGTCCGACACGTGCTAGTCCTGTTTTAGATGTATCTGCGGCTAGTTTTGTGCCTTTTATAGCTTTTGCACCCAACGCACCTGGTACCACATAACCAAGGCCTGTCGAGATAAAGTCTGCTGCGTTGTTACCAAGCCCCTCGCGTTTATTCTGCCATGTGATAGCATCTTCCCCGCGTACACCCTTCATGAGTGCATCGGAAGCATTGAGCGTGGCTGAATTCAACGTACGGTTCGCAAAGCGGTTTACTTCTTTTGTATCTGTACCTTTAAAGCCGTTCTTCGTAAAGTCGCTAATCGCTTCTTTAGCAGATACATCATCAAACGGATTGGCAGCTTGTCCCCATTTCTTCAGCGTGTAAGCAACGTCTCCTAGAAAAGATGGTTCACTTTTCTTTTGTGTCTTTTCTTGCTCTTTCTTGGCACTCTGCAAACGAGAGAATCCGTCCGTAATCCGTTTCTGTTCATCGTATGCTTCTTGTGTGACGTACTGTGATGTACCGCCCATGTCGCGATAATCCTTGACCAGTTGCGGATTATCTCTGACAAACGATTCAGACGCTTTCTTTTGTGATTCTTCATTCTTCTTTTTAAACTTCTCGAGGAATGAGTTAAATCCGTTGATACGGTCCTGATCGTCATAATAACGAGAGATGTGGTTCTTGTAAGAACCAACATCCCCCTTTACATTCTTTTGTGCCATCCAGTTTTGCGTTTCTTTTGTCAGCGCATCGTTGTAATAGGCTTGCTTATCTTTTACCTTACGGCCATCCACCTTACCGAATAAGGTTTCTTCCCATTCTTTTGGTTTGTACGCCATATGTTACCCCCCGTACGCTTTTCTTCTTGCATCCTTCGCTTGGTCAATGTAATACGCATTTGCTGCTTCTGGTTCGATTAATCGTGCTTGCTTCATGAAGCCTGCGTAACTATTGGTTGTCGGCACCTTCGCATCAATGTAACTTTGGAACGTATCCGGTAAGTTGATTTTTGGCGCTTGTGGGTCTGCTTGATAAGCTGGTCTCGGGGAGCCAGAACGCCCTCTACTGCCGCCACTACCTCCCCTTCCACTAGAAGCGGCTCGTTGCTTTTGGAGCGAAAACTCTTGTTGCCACTGTCCATCTGCAACTTTGTCACGCTCTTTCTGATAGTTAAAACGGTCTTGTTCCATGCGCAATCCTTGCTGTCCGTTCCATTCACTATACGCTTGCTGTCGTTCGCGGAAACCTACATCTTGGTCACGTTCAAGGATTTGCCTTGCAAGTGCAGCTACCTTAGAAGCGCGTTCTGCTTCCATGTCGCCAATCTGTCCCTGTGCACCCAACATGAGCTTGTTCTGTGCATCCTGTGCCAAGCCGGAATGTGATAAGCCACGTGCAGCCGCCTGTTCTGCTGCCATGACTTGGTTGTTATACAATTGAGATTTCACGTTTTGCAAGGCACGTTGATACAGCGCAGACAATTCATTCCCTGCCTGCGCTTGTGCTTGTTTCGTTGTCATCGCCGCCCGGTACGGTGCGGTAAATGTAAGGTCTGCCATATCTCATCCTCCTCACACTGTAGAATACGTCATATTGAAGAATACTTCGGCTGTCGGTAGCGAACGTGCAACTGAAACTTGCGAGCCTTGGAACCGCACTAATCCACTACCGACTACCATGTACTCTATTTTCGCCGGTTCAAAACCCGGAGGGATATTAGATATCACACTGTTAATCCCTGTAGCGCCATTTATAATACTCCCAACAACATGCACCAATCCTTCTTGCGTACGAATAAACTTATATGCACTCTCCGAGCCCGAACGTGAAACCCAGCCACTTTGCATAAGTGGTGTAGCTGTGGCTAATGCTGTTTTCTTCAGAAAATTGGCATCTGATTCTGTCTTGGAATACGTGTTGTTCACGCCATTCACGAGTTGATTTAATTCTTGATTCATTTGTGAAGAAGAAATAGGTGTACCCGGTTGGAAGTTATATAACCTTGTTAAATTTGGCATGTATTCCCCTCCTATGGTTTTCTTGGTTTATATTCAAACTCGATACCATAAATCGTGACAGGTTGATACCGGACATCATTACTGATAACGAGTTGTAGCGTTCGTGATTTTTCACGGATACGGACCTCTTCTTGTTGAATCTCTAAGAAGTCCCAGCGGCTACTATCCCATACCGCCTCATCCCATTTCGCACTGTTTGGATTGGAATGCGGGACTGCATCCCATACAGCAGTATCCCAAGGATCTTCATCCCATTTGGGAAACAATTCATCATTGATGATGTTGCTCACTAACCGCTTTGTCTCATCTTCAAATACCGCATCTATCGTATAACCGCTTGCAGATTCTTCATATTGCTTGGATTGTATCCACATACGCCGCAGTTTCTTATCGTTCATCATGCTGCCAAAATCCAAACGTTTGGTCTTCAACAGAAACGGAATCGGTTGCCCCTCATCGTGGTACACATCCCCAAAACGATAGACATTTTTGTTTTCCGACCCAAAAAATAAACGCCCCTCTCTCACAAGGAACGTGTTGGCTTGGATATTCGTGTATTTGGTCCATGCTTGCAACAGCACATCATATACCAGTGTCAAACCGGATGGAAACGAAAGATAGTATTTGTTTTCGTGAAATACACCGGTTGCTTTCGCTTTTTCCGATGAAGAAATGCCTTTCAATGTGTTTTCTACCTTGTCCGATATGACCTGTGCACTTACGGTATTAAAATCTGTCGCGAACAACGCATAGACATGTGTATCACTGAGATAAAACAGGTTATTTTCTACAGCTGTTACACTCTTTGGTGCCACACATCCAGTCGGTACGTTAATCTTTAGCAACTGAAACTCACTGGTTGTATTACCGTACAAGGCCCATATCGTATTACGACAGAAGATGACCAACGTATCGCGAAATGTGCGCAGCTCAATAATCTCGTCGTTGTCATTTGTCGCGATATCAAAGAAGTTTACGGCAGGGAAATAGTCATACACAGAAAAACCAAGTGTTGGATCGATGTGACTGAATGAGACGCGATTCTTATGGACAGGATGTGCAGCTGCGTATAAACGTCCTTTGTGCATTGTAAGCGCACGGAACGCACTTAAGTTCCCTAACTCATTCAGACCGGGATTCTCTTGTTCTTGCGTATTCGGTAAATGTGGTGTAACAACCGCGACATCTATACCGTTATAGCGTTTCAACATACCACCATCTGCGATAAGCGCCACATCGTTTACACTTCTATCTTTCACAGTAATCATCGAGAATCGGTCACCATTGCCGACCGTTCCTGGTATCGCTGTACATATCGTGTCATCCTGCGTATACAGCTTATCTGAGACAACCAACAACTCCATATGACCATTTACCTTTAAGTAGTTGTAAATCTTCCGTACGGGCGCAGGAAACGTGGCATATTGCTCATACCCATTCCGTTTAGATACCCACCCCGTACCAAGCACGACATTCGTCGCTTCTGCCAGTTCTCTGTCATCTAGTAAGTGCGCAGCCGCTTTGTCGTTTAAACCGAGACTAAAATCTTTTAGTGGATAATATTGCTTCGGCATACGTCACCTCCTACGTTACCGTAATAATCCGAACTACACCTGTATTGTCTTTGAATTTTAATTTGTTGTCTGCACTATCAATAAATAAGGAGTTATTTACTGCAGTTACAGATGTTATTGGGTAAAGAATATGTTGCATACTATGTGTTTGCGACCATCTACTTGAAGTTGCACCTAATGTTTGTGCGTTATCTGCACCCGGTACAACATTTCCACTACCGCTAAATATAGTAAGGCGATTCGTTGTATTTGTGCGTAATTGCAAGTTTGAACTATTTGTCGCACTCAGTGTTCCAGTTTCGATATTTACATTGTTTTTCATATCAATTGTGCCAGAAGGAGAAATAGATATAACATCACTTCCATCTTCTTTCTGAATCCGCACACCATATTTCTTGTTACCGCGTACAACAGAACCTATATCTGTTGCAGGAAATGCCTTTGACTTAATATATAAGTCCCTTGGCTCGAAAAATCCATTATCAGAAAAACGAGTGTTTGCCCTTGTGTAATAAGGTTCCATGTCAACATGGTCGGAAATGTAATCAGAGAATACATTTAACCGTGATGTGTTCCCTGCAGGATATAATACAGCCGGATCAGTTGGTGTTGTTGGAGTAGCTATTAACCGACCACCTGTGTTACCACTAGACTCATCTGCTTTTTTCCATGATGCAGGCTCTAAATCACCCGATATTTCCCAGTCATCTGCTTCTAATAAGAAGAGTAGCACCTGTTCACGTGTTGCAATTTTTGTACTACCTGTAATCCTAACACCTCGAGCATTATTGGCTTCTATAGCTATAGATACACCAATACCTAACCCTAGTTCATCTGCAGATTTGCCACTAAAATGCTCTAAACCACAGATATAACAATCTTGAAATACCGTTCCAGCCAAACCTGTTGTATAGATATTATTTCGTAACACCGAGCCAACGGACACACCACTTGTTAAAGGATTTGGTGTAACACCTGTCAAGGTAAGTTTATCCCCTGTTTGACTAGCGCCTGTCCATGAAAACACAGTCGTTCCAAATCTAAGCCCGATAGCATTAGAAAGGTCTGAACTAGTTGGAACCGGATTAGAAACTGTCCAAGGGATTTCAATGGTGCTGGATGTTACAGCTGTAGTCCTAAAGTAATCACCACCACGAATAGATACACCACGAAAACCCTGAAACATCGAACGAATAAACTTATTATGTTCCGCTCCTGCTTCATATTGACCTGCTTGTGTTCTTGCATGGGATAACAGAGTAGCTGCCATACGCCAGTATCCTACAATTTGTACATTTTCAACTGTTCCAAATTCAACATTATCAACATACAAACCTACATCCCATTCATCACCCAATCCACCTAGTTTTTGATTATATCCATTCAAACCATCATACGAAGGATATATACGGAGGTTGCGGATAGACCAGTTTTGTGTTGTTGCTTTTACACGTAAAGCGACGCTGAACAACTTTGAAGATGCAGGAGTTATACCAGAAGAGTCAGTATTCATAAAGTTCAGTAACTTATAGTATTGATTTTCTGTGTTTGTAGAACTCCCATTTGTACGCCATCCACCTGATACCCTCATATCACTCGTGCCTTGTAAAGTATGTTTTTTTACACCATTCCCCACAAAACGTAAATGCGTCCCTACACTTTCCTCTTTTGCTTGATCTGGAAATGATGGAACCCATTTATCAACACCATCTCCAAAGATATGGATTTCACCAAACTCTAATGTATCACTAACGATATACACACCTGTAGGGATATACAAACGTCTCTTCATCGTTTCCGCATACATAATTGCTGTTTTTAAAGCAAGAGTGTCATCTGTAATACCATCACCTTTTGCTCCATATTCCCTTACATCAATCCAGTCTGTTTTTTGTGTAATTTGAGATACTTGTTTATCATTCTGTTCACTTAAACGTTTGGCATCTTCCGCTAAAGTTCTAACTTCTGTTACATCAGGTAACTCCACTTTTATTTTATTTCCTAGCATGGTCGGCTCAATATACGGCATAATCCCCCTCCTTACATGGTGTAAACTGCATCAATGTGATACGTCTCTTGCTGCGCATAATACTTACGTAAATCTTCCACCCTGCGCCCAAATTCGTTGTTTGCATCGCGTTGCAGCACCAAACCTTCTTCCTCATCCTGGTACTTCGCACGTGCGACTGCATATAGAATAAACAGGTCATGAAACTGCGGCGGTATAACCGGTTCGTCATCTGGTGTAACTAAGTGCGGTAACCTTGCTTGGTAATACACATCCACTGATACACCGCTGATGTTTTGGAAACCGATTGTATTACCCCATCGTTTGTATCCTGCACTCATACGATCTGTCAGTTTGAGTAAAGGAAGTTCTCCGCTATCTCCAATCACGTGCATAAGTTTCAGACAATCAGGCGGTAACGGATAATCCCCTACACCATCCTCAAACAACAAGGTGACCCGTTTCTCGTAGCGTGTAACAGCCGAGATAATATCCATGGCACGGTTCACCCATCCGGTGATAACTGCATTTTCTAACGTGTCGTCTAGGTCTGTATTCACCTGTTCGATGATTTGCTGTAAGTTCATGCAACCCCTCCTTTCTATATAAAAAAGAGGACTCATTGAGCCCTCTCTCATACATACCTGTTATGTCGCAGTATCGTCCGAATACGAATTAGATATTTACTTTACTAATAGTTGCACGACCAATTCGGACTGTCCCTGTCCCTCTGATATAAATACTTATGTTTAATCTTACTGCTCCATTGGTAACTGTGAGTATTGGGGTTCGCAAAACACCAAATGTTGGGTTATATGGGAAGATTCCTGTCGCATCATTTGTGTAAGGAGCCATTACTGTAGTATTTGATCCACCCTCTTCGCTAAGTTTGAGGCTTAGAGACAGTGTATTGGGGTTGTCATTTTGAAATTCAAATTGCGCCACAACCTTATCTCCTGCTCCAAATTTAGTCACATCAGTTTGTTTTATAAAAAGTTGCAGTCTTGTTGCTCCATCTACTGTTTGATTGATTTGTTGCCACTCGCCTTTTATTTCGTCTGTTCTTGTTACCTTAGATGTAGTGTAAGTTCCACCACCATTCACTGTCCATGACGTAGCAACGCCTGTTCCTGCATTGCCATCAAACATACCATTTGGGCATAAATTTGTTGGGTCTGCATTATTAGATGGGAGTAAATCAATAATAGGAATAAATTCACTTAATGTTTTAGCGAGTTTCTCTCCAAGTATTGCTGCTCCTTTTGTGCTTGGATGAGTACCGTCAGATGTACAATCAGCAACCCAGTTGCCGTTTGATGGATTTGTCACTAAAGGACTCCAATCGCATAAAATCATGTGTGGATTTGCCCAACAATATTCTTTAATCCAGTTATTCACTTGATATAGAATGTTCTTTTGTGCCGTAGTTGCGGCATCATAAGGCATAATGGTAGTTGCTACGACTTGAGTATTATTAGCAACTAGTGTCTCAAAAATAGTTTTCAAATTGTCTCTAATGATTGAAAACGAATTTCCTGAAATTACATCATTTACTCCACCTTCAACGATGCACCACGAGGGCTTATATGCTAATACATCGGTTTGAATTCTATTTAACATTTGAGTAGTTGTGTTACCTGAGATGCCAGCATTATTAAGCACTTTCAGGCGTTGACGTAACCAAATATTCGCCCAATAAAAGTATCCAGTGTATCCGTAAAAGTTTTGATTTGTCCCCCCATCGTTAAATCGAGCAGTAATAGAGTCACCAAATATCACAACAGTATTTGCTAACGTTGTCCTTTTAGAGACATTACTTAAAGAATTTTCTACATCCGCCAACTGCGCACTAAGACCGCTCACTGTATCCGATAATGTTTGCACCGTTGTGGGCAGGGTTCCGTCTGTAATCGGTCTATCGTAAGCAGTCGCAAGGAACGCTTGTGAGTTTACGGCGGAGCGAATTGTAAATTCCGTAAAGTTCGTTGTTATATCCCACTTCTCGTTCGGTTTGACTACACGATCTGTATAGCCACCAATTGTAACAAGAATGTCTGCACTCCCTTGGTTCTCAATCATGAAATATTCTTGCTGGATTGGATACGTGTACACTACGTTACTGGTGCTCGTTGTATCAATAAAGGATGTTTTGATTTCACCTGTACTTAAACCGACAGGCCTCGCCGTTACGTTTGGCATAAGTCTCCCCCTTTACATAAAAAAAGCACCCTATTTGATTAGAGTGCTACCCAATTTCCACATTCAATGACATTCTTGCGTATGCCTCTTGTGTCGCTGTATACGATTCTTGCCATGCTTCTGCTACACTGGCAGGCACTTCGATTTGTTTCCCTACTGCTAAGTAACGTCCTACACCGTTCACACTCACCCATACTGCATTCGCAGGGTTCAATGGATCCTTCGGAATAAACAATCGCACTTTCGGTTCTGCTTGTTGACGCTCATATTCACTTGTAAATTCTTTTTCAATAGCCACTTCGGATTTACGTGTCATCTAAATACCTCCTTATAGTAAAAAAGAGGAGCCGAAGCCCCTCATTGGATTAAGAAATCGCAGATTCGTATCGAATGATACATTTTTCGTTCAAGCGAGCAGCTGTGAACACAGACTTCCAACCTGCTGTTTTGTACAATGCAAGTGGGTTTTCTGTGTTACCTCCTTCAAATACCAACATTTCCGGCTTAGAAGAACCAGCTACATCTGGAATACCGTACGCGCCTTCACCAATCACGATTGTACCGTATACGTCGATTGCCGCAGCTCCTGCACCTGTAAACACTGGCGCTAATGTGGCTTCTAAGAAGTAAATACCGTACATTTGACCTGCGATACCTTGCTCGCGATTCTTCGTATCTACATATGTGTTTTGGTCTTTCCACTCTTGCAATGCCATGATGTTTGCAACTACCTCTGGATGCGTGAACGCTAAATAGCCTTTACCGCCGTTTGGCAAAGTAATTGGCTTCACGTTGTTCTTTTTGAACGTTGTACGCATCTTAATGATATCAGCTGCTGTAATTTTATCACCTGCCGCTACCGTTACACGAGATGCGCGGTTTCCTGCACGTTGCACTTGTGTACCTGCCGCCACGATATCACGAATTACAATATCCATAGAGATACCAGAATGCTCACCGAACATTTCCGCTGTCTCTGTTAGCAATGGATCTAATCCAGTCAAGTCTACGAAATCAGAAATCTTCGTCCATGCACCGAATTGTTGTACAGTCGCTGTAATCTTGTTAATTGTTAGGTCCAATCCATCTGGTGTTACACCTTCCGTGATTGGTGTTGTAGACGGTGCTGGTAAGTCCAAACGTCTCCAGCTCGTTGTAGCGCCTGCATGTTTCGGAATGTTTTGTTTCTTACCGTATTTCATGAAGCATGTTTCATCCACCAAACGGTCAAGCATGGTACGTTGATAAAACTCGGCTTGCTCCGCTGTTAGAGTGTTGTAAGTTGCACCAGATGCTGCGTAAGATTGAACTTTTGTAGGCATGTGTTATTCCTCCTTAGAATGTCCGTCTCTCACCTCGTAGCACACTCTCTTTGAGTTGTTTGAAGTCTTTCGCACTCAATTGACTTACACTCACATTGTGTGTCGTGTCGCCGCCGCTAAGTGTGCCTGGTGAAGCGGTTTGGTTGTTTTGTAATTTTTGTATTGCTTCTTGCTCTTTTTGCTGCGCTAACGTTTGATAGTTCGTGCGTAAGTAAGCATCAAGCAAGCTAATACCGCTTTGCTCCTTCAATTGCCATGCAGCTTGTGGGATTTGGTCAAACTCCACGTCCGGAAACATACTGCGCAGTTCGCTTACCTCTTGTGAGATACGCGCTTGTTGTTCCTGCTCTTGGCGTAATTGCTGTGCGTACTGTATATCAGGATGTTGTGACAGCAACTGATTAAATGTGTCTGGGTCAATCCCAGCCTGCTCATAGCGTTGTCTCTCCTGCGCTTTCTCGTACTGCTCGATTGCATGATTCAACTCATCGAGGGTTTGGTAGCCGCTCATCTGTGCCAAACGTTGCAATTGTTGCTCGTACGTAGTCGCACGTTGTTGCACCTTCTCATAATTCAAGCCTTTTTGAATGTAATCTGGTGCTTGATCGTAAGGAATCTGCATTTCTTCTTTGTTGTATTTCACCGTAAAAGCCTGTGGCGGGGCTTCCGGTTGTGTATCTGGCTGTGCTTGCGGTTCTGTTACAGGTGTTTCGATTGGATCTGCGGAAGTTTGGTGGCTTCCTTCTGTCAAGAATTCACTCATTTTTATTCCTCCTTGTGCTATGGTTGGCACATGCAGTTTAACGACATGCTGAGGTCAAAATAAAAAACACTTACATCATAGTGGCAAGTGTCTCGATAATCTGTCTGTTACTCATCCCTTGTTGTACCATTTGGTCAATTTGCATCTTCAGTTCGTCTGGTGCCTGTTCATACAGCATCTGTACATCCATGTTTAAGTCTGTTTCCTCTGGCGCCTGTTGCATCTGTTCCTCCGCCATCACTTGTTGTGTGGCTTGCTGTATCGCCTGCTCACGTTGCATTTCCATCTGCTGTTGTACCTTTTTCAGCAATCTATCTTTAAACGGAATCACGTTTTTAGGCGCAAATTCCAAATAATCTTCTAGGCTGATGTATTGCCCATCAAATAACTTGTCGAGTGAAGCCATCATAAGAGACTCCGAATACGACGATGACGGACCGATATCAATTTTAAGCACCATATCTACATCTTTGTACGTATCGCCTTTGAATGGGATAACCACATCCTGCTGTTCATCGTCTTTCACGACGACGTTCCTCTCCATGTTGTAATACACCTTCCACATGTCTTCCCATATACGCCCAACATCCTCTACAAACTGATAGAAGCGACGCTTAATGCTTTCAATTGGTACACTGGAAGCCTTCTGTAGTGCCATGATTGCGGCGGCGTTAAGGTCACTTCCTACCTGTTCACCGAGTGCGTTCTCATTTGCACCTACTGTTTCCTTCGTATACGTCATAAGCTCACTCACAAGGTTATTGACCATATTTGACATTGGCGCAGGTTCTAAGTGTTTAATGCCCCACTCACCCGACGGTGAGTTGTCGAATAGAATTTCACCCGGTGTGTTCGTTGGATTCCGCTTCAATGCACCTGGTCGTACCAGTAGCTTCGGCCATCCACTATCTTGCACCGATTTGATTTGCATCGCGATCAAGAAGTTAATGCTCTTTTGGTTCGGTATCAATCCTTCTATTTCACCTACACCAAATGCAGAACCTTTCCGTTTCCGCCAGTGCATACCAGCAAGTGGATACACCTTTAATCCTGTATTCGTCTGTGGTTTACATACGATACCGCTCGATACTTTCATGAAATAGACGTTGCCGTTCTCTTTCCAATACTTCGTGAGTACGATAACCTTTTCGTCACTCGTCATTTCTTGCTTTGCCATATCGTACGCTTGGTCTGCACTTTCCTTATCAGATGTAATCATAAGCGCAAGTTCGCGGCTTACTCCATTTTCCTCTGCTTGCTTGCGTACGTTGCTCACAAGTTCACGCGATGTGATGATAAAGTACGGTTGCTTTTGGATATCAGGCTGTTGCGGATCACCGGGAAAGTAATTGACAACGTCAATGATTTCACCGCACAAGTGTCCTTGGTACTTCACCTTATTCCCACCTGTTTTGTTCGGGTCAAAGTAGTAATGGATAAGACCTGTGCCACCTATTCCGCACGACTGCAGCATATCTTCATTGAGTTGGTCTTGTTTGATAAGCTCCCAGTTCGTTTCCGAGTAGCGCGTGAACTTATCTGCGCCCTCTGCTTCTGGCGATCCATCCTCTACATCCATTGCGCTGAACACCATCTTGATGTTCTCGCTCATAACAGATGCTACCTTGTGGTCCACAATCCGCTGTACGATATTAAACACCGGACGTGGTAGGTTCTTCGTGCGTTCCGTCGGTGCCGGCCATTGGTCACCTGCATAGAATCTCTCATGTTCCGCCCACTTCGTTAGAAAGCCCATGCTGCGTTTATACTCAAGAACATCCTTATACTGCTTCTCTACCACCTGCGCAGCCTGTAGCATACTCTCCTGCTTCATGTACTCACCTCACTTCTCCATTGAGCCACTCATTCATGACTGCGATTTGCTCTTGTGTATCTTTAAACTCTTGCCGCTCCTGCACCACACGCTGTACTTGTGTAACAGGTGTCTCCATACTCGGCGGCTGTTCGCTCCGTACTTCAATCTGCCACCGTAACCCTAGCTGTACGGCTTTCAACGTAAAATAGCCCGTTACAAGGGCTGTAACAGGAATCAATAAAGCGAGTGTTATTACCATGATATATAATCCTCCTCGCGTTCTGTGCTACGGAATGGATAGGCTAGTTGTGGTTTACGTTGTGCTTCTAAGTCGCCTGCATTGTAATACAAACGATTCAACGCTTGACTCATGCAATCAACCTGATCGTCGTTTTTTCCTTTTGGGAAGCTGGCGCATTCTTCCACAAAGTCGTGTACCCATTCTGCTTGTCGTGGTAGATACACGTTTCCTGCTTCAATATAAGCAGATATCGCATTCACACGTGCGACCTTGCCGCCTTGTGGGTTAACCGGTATCATACCGCCTATCTCACGTTGTAACATACTGATGATAGCAGAACCATTTGCTTTATCTTCTACCAGTTTGACATGCGCATTCGGATGCTTGCGTACCATGTTACGTATCGTTTGTAGGGTAGTTGGAAAGTTCATACGCGCTTTCACGCTATCTTTCAAATAGACGTTCGCGCCTGATTTCCCCCATACTTGCACCGCCACATAGTCGTTATCATCTTCATCCTTAAACGCGGCATCCACGCTGATAAGCTCAATTGCAAGCTCTGGTAACGTATCATAGTACTGCCACCAGTCACGCTTCAGCAAGTTCCCTTCCTGTGACGTTGGTCGCCCTTGGTACAATGCGTTGAATGACTGCGGATAACGTTTGCGTTCTTCAATAAAGTCAATACCGTATCTCTCTGGCCAAAGCGGTTCACCTTGCGCTCTACCTAGTAAGTCGTTTTGTTCTGCTTCTAATGGCAGATTATACACTTGCCACGGTAACGGCTCCGCGTATTCTGGATTCAGTAACCGCCCTTGCAGATCATCCTCATGCCACCTTGTTAAGATAAGAATGCAAATCGCACCTGGATGTAAGCGTGTAGATAGAGAATCAATCCATTCTAGCCATATCTTTTCACGATACGTCTCACTATCCGCTTCTTCACGGTTCTTAATCGGGTCATCAATAATCATTAAATCCGCACCTTGCCCTGTGACACCAGCCAAAATACCGCGGCTAATCATGCCACCGCGTGTGCCTTCAATATCCCAGTCTGTTGAACTAGAGCTGCGCTTATTGAGCTCCACGCCGAATAATTCATTTGCGTACAACTCCACTTTCTCACGGTTCTTCTTACCGAATCGTTCTGCGAAATTAGTACCGTACGATAACTCAATCACACGGTCATCTGGAAAGTGACCAAGGAAGTAACTCGGAAACGTCTCTGTAATCGTCATACTTTTACCATGACGCGGCGGTAGGTTAAAGGCAAGATATTGTACCTTCATTGGTTCCTCACCTGTTATCATGCGTTTACGGCGCTCTATCGCATCTTGTAGCTTACTGCATATAAAGCGGTTATGCGGTGCACTCTTGTATCGCTTTTCATGCACATACGACACATAGGATTCATAATCTCGCCGTGCCAATTCCTTCTGGATCTCATTCAGATTGAGTAAGTTTGGCAGCAAGTGCTTCAAGCTGTTTCAACTCCTCTAACGTATACTTCTTATAATCTACTTCCACTGTTGCGTTGACGTTTTGTGTCATCTCGCCGCTATGCTGTACTTTCTCAACAAACGCGGCATTCGTTTTCGCAATGTATTCAGAAGCCTTTAAACGGTCCTTAGACTCCGCATTGTTATCCCGCAGGACATATGTCCAGAACTCCTTTACCTCGGTCATATCAGCTATCCTACGGCTCTCTATCTGCTTGTTACGTTCCTCGATATATGCCTTAATGCCACTATTTGCAACTAACTTATGCGCATTCCCTCTAGCATATCGTTCACTGTATCCTGCTTTCCTTGCCGCGGCTTCTGCGCTCCCTAACTGGATGTAATAATCCGCAAACGCCTTTTGTCTCTCATTAAGTGTCACTTCCACCACCTCACACGCTAATTGCTTTTATCAATTGGGTAGCGTTTGTTGCACAGTGCGGCAAATGTTTAACGTCCCCGCCGAGGAGAACCCACAGCTACCCGTGCGAGCGAGCTCACTTGCTCCCATCAGCCTACAACGCATATACAGGGGATAAGATATATGCGCGTTATAGACTGAAAGCAACAAAAGGACGCTCATTTACCAAATGAACGAAGGAATACTGTGTTTCCGCACAGTATCAAATTTATACCGTCATATATAGGTGGCAACTGTAAGGTAAAAAAATAACCTATCCCGCATTGCAGAATAGGCTTTCTTGTACTTGCTTTCGTATTTTCTTTTCCGCCCGCTCCACCGCATCTTTTGCTGACTGTCTATGTATGCGACACAGCTTGGCAATCTCACCATAACTCATCATGTTCACCTTACGCATTACGAACAATTCCCTCTCTCTTTCCGTTAACGTGCTCATTGCATCCTCTATCATCAGTTGCGACCATGTATCGAGTTCACGCTCCGGTTCTGGCTCTGTTGCCGCAAACACCTTCTCAAATACGCTTGGGTCGATATACCGTGTGTTCTGATATACCGAACGTCTCTCTACCCCTCGCCTGTTCCCTGGTCTACCTCCAAGCGATATCCAGTCAATCGCATATTGTACATCGCTTGCCATACCACCTAATAGCTTTCTATCCTCGTCTGAAGCTGTAACTTGCGCTTCTTTGATACGTTTCAACGTGAATTTGTATTGCTGGAGTAAGTCGTTCACAGCTTCCTCTCCCTTCGTTTCTTCTTCGGACTATGAATCAAAGAATTGGTTTTCTTAATTTAAAACCACCCAGTCATCTGCCAGTAAATCAGTTTGAGAAGCTAACCAACCAACAACCAATGTGTTTTGTGCTGTTTTCATAACGATGGAATCTGTGAAAACTGGTTCTCCATAATATTCGCCATATCCATACTTAAAGGCGTTCTGAAAATCTGTACCTTTAATCATATAAAGAAACATTTCTTTACCGTTCCAGCCTTTGCGTGTCACTTGCTTACCTTCTTTTAATGCTTCAATTGCTTTACCAAAATCCATAATTAACGTCCCTCCGCTTTAGTTTTTATTTCACAGTATGTGTCTACAACAACGCCTCAATCACATCATGCTGCGTCTCAATGAGTCGTTTTAGCATTGTGATACGCTCCGTTTGTCTATCGTCCACCACCGTATGTGCGTTGACCATGCGCGCCTCTACCAATTCAGCCTGCGCCCTGTTCAGTTCCCCTTGCAATCTCGCAAGCTCTTTCTCTTTGATACTCACAGTCTCACGTAGGTCCCGTACTTCTACCTCTAGCCGTGTGTTGTCTTTTTGTAAGGTATCGTAGTTCTCCAGCCATTGATCGCGCTCTTTGCGCATGTTATCGAGCATGAGTTGTAACTCACTCTTCACGTTCCCTTCTTTCGATTCGACTGCTTTTTTCAGCTCTTCTCTCACAGCTTCCAGTTTCGCTTCTGTGGCTGTTTGTGGCACCTCCGCACCTTTGGTATTCCCTTGTGCTCTTGTCGTCAAATTACGCTGTTTTAGGTTGTAATGCAGTGTCTTTTCGTTCACGCCTAGCTTATTTGCGGCAAATGAAAGTTTCTTTCCTCTCTCTAACAGTTCAGCCGCTTCCTTACAAATCCCATCCCACTCTTCTTGCGATTTGAACTTACCACCTTGTCTCACCATCTCCAATTCCTCCTCACTTAGTGTGTATGTGGTTACTTGACTGTAATCGTACGTGTCTTCTTTCCGCCCGAATCGTGGTTGCCCTTTTCGTCTACTGCTCCCTGTGTAACTTCCTGTTCCTGCACCTGCCGCCATGATCCATCCCCCTTACGATATCCGTATTTATGTAAACGCATGTTGAGTGTCGTTTGTTTTATCTGTAAATGAAGTGCAGTTTCCCCAACTGTCTTTCCTGCTCGTAACAATGGCAATGCGTACTTTTGAATCCAATTCTCCATACGCTCTCTTTGAATCTGTTCTGGACTTGGCATCAATCCACGTTTTACAAGTTTATTCACACCCATTTGCAGTGTCGAGCGGTTCACATTGTATTTTTCCGCTATTTTTGGTATCGATAATCCTTCATACAGCATAAACACAATCTCATTGACATGTTTTTCGTATTTCAATTGCACTTTCGGCTTTCGTGGCTTCATACGTTCGCTTGTATTGAGTGGTGCAGCTAATTGTTGTAATTCTTTCGCGAACGGACACTGGCGTATGCACCACGCTATTTTCACTTCCCCACTTATCCCTGCTGGCTTTTTGTCACACGCACCACACGTTTCATCCATCATGCGCGTGATTTTTAGCCGTAGCGCACGTTTTTCTTGTCGTGTTAAGGTTGTCACGCTATCCCCTCCTTATTTCTTGTTTAAATTAAGAAATCCAACGTCACCCCGCGCCCTTCTTTCACCTGCACACCCTTACTCATCTCGCTGTACGGTACACTCTTACGACCGCCTAACACCGATTCTTTCCACCATTCATACGCGGTTACAAACGGTATGCGGTACACCTCGTTAGCAAACTGCCATTCTAGTAATATCCAAGCCTGTGCGCCTTGTTCACGATGTTTCCGCATGCGCTCGACTTGCTCCGGCTTCCAGTTACGCAGCTCCCATGATTTACGCGCTGTACTCTTTGCTTCAATCGCTACCGCCTGTCCGGCGTGGGAGCCGAGAAAATCCGGCATCCCTTTCTCGCTGGCAGATAGATACGCTTTCCCTCGACTGGTTCCGCGCCATTTTCCTTCTGTGCGGTGGATCATCGCGATTCCTTGTTCTTCGTACTGCCGGCATGCTAGTTCAATACGTCGCTCAAATAGTTCCCCTCTGCCGACTGCCATTAATATCCACTCGCCAATCGCTCGTAGTTGGTTTGGTTCTTCGTGAAGTATGTTTGGCTCATGTCCTCTTCTGTCATGCCAATAGATTTTCCGATTGTCACTAACAACCTCAACGCGCGCATATACTCATGCAACCTAGAAAAATCCGTTTTATATAATGTGTCAAATGCTTCGTGTACACCATAAATCAAGTTTGTATTTATTTCTTCTAACTTGTCGCTGTGTCCGTACTTATTGCCTAAGCTGATAAGGAAATGCCAGCAGTCCGCCCATTCATCCCACTGCTTGTCCTTATTGTTACGTTTGTTCTTCTTCCAGTGTTTGAAGAACTCGATTTCATTTGCCAATTCCCCTAACTCTACGAATAAAGCCATTGTCACGTTCGCTGTAAGGCTTTGCCCTTTCAAGTTGTGTACTTCAACCACCTTGTTATCTAATCGCTCTTGCGCTTCAAAAAACTGCTGTAATTTCATCGTTTCTCCTCCTTCGCAAAGTGCGCCACGATCCGTTTATGTAATTCAGGTCCAATGCCCTTTATCTCGTTCAACGTCCGCAGCTTCTCTCCTAAACGCTTACCGTCCGCTTTCATTTGCGCTTCCTGCCCGGCTCTATATGCCCGCTTCACAACCTCATTCATGCTCGAGCAACCCCACCGCTACCCAATACCTACGCCAGTCTCGTTTCCATCCTTCCTTCTCACGTTGTTTCATCGCTCTCTTGAGCCGTTTGCGCTGTTTCTTTTTGTTCGCCATCTCTATCCCTCCATTCTCCGCATTCGCACTCTCTTGCCCCTTGGAACAACGCCAGTGTGAGCATAGCGCCTGTCCACCATAATCCTGCTGCTAACATGCACCCAACAATGACCATCTACATAACCTCGTGATAACGACAAATCGTTTGCAATGCCGAGCAACTTGTCTTAATCGCTTCTAACGCTGACAATGCACTTTTATGTGTATCTGCCGCTAAATCTCTCTCATATTTGAGATACGAACACTTCCCTCTTGCAATGTCGGGGATGAGAGCTGCTTGCACACCTTCCGCACGCAGCTCCATCATCACCTTCGCTAACTCTTCCCGATATGTCCGTTCCATCTCCGCTTTTGCTTTCGCTAACTGGAATATAGTACGTGATGCTTTATCTAATCGTTTGGTCGCCTCTCGAAGCTCTTGCGTGACCTCGATTAAATCCGCTTGTTGTGTCATAATCCCAACTCCATAGAAAAGTCCCCGTGGTCAAACCCGACTAACACCTTACCGCTTGGAAACACTGTCACCGGCACCGCACTGTAACCGTACTGCGCATGTTCTTGTTTGTACTGGTCACTTTCTTCAATGTTGCGTGTTTCGTATGCTACGCCTGCAGCACTTAGACCAAATTTGACCTTACTGCACTCTGGACATTGTGTTTTCGTGTAAACAATAATCATGTTGTTGCTCCTCCCCCTTGTGTCGCTATCTCTTCGGACTGCGACATTATTAGTAGTCGTCATTCATGCAATCTATACACCAATAATAGTCGCCATTTTTTCCGTAAAAACCTGTAATATCAACTTTCTTTTTACAAATACAACATAATTTTAATTTCTTTCTTAAACGCTTTTTCATAACCTACCTCCTTCGCAATAAGTTTACTTGTAGTAAGGTTTAGAAAAATCAATCCATACAATGCACGTTTAATTTCACCCTCTATCCCAATCTGTACTATCTCTCATTTCGATTACGTCTTGTTGTAATAATTTGATGTCTTGTTGTAATAATTTGATATATGTTTCTTGTTCATCTGAATTTTGTTTTAGATTTCTTACTAACCTCATAAATTTGTAAAAGTCATTCTCTCCTTGCGAACCATTTTTAAAAGAATTTAACAGTGTTAAATCAGGAAACGATAACAAACACTCTAATTCCGTCAATTCATTCATCATATACACCTCCTAAAGTTTATTTTTATTTCACAGTATGTGTATGTAGCGATATCTCCTCGGACTGTTAACTACTTATTTAATTTCTTACCGTCCTTTAAGCCTTTCAAGTAAGCCATTTCTATTGCTTTTATTACGTTTTTGAAATCTCTATTGAAAGTAGCATCTTCGGGTTCTGCTGAATCAGATAAAATCATTAAAGTTTCAGTACCATCTGTGATTTTAATGTAGTTTGCGTATTCTTTACCCCAACCGTTATTAGGTTGAATTTCTCTTTCCTCTTCCGTTAAATCATCAAAATTAACCAGTTTAACTTTTAACATCTTTATTCTCCTCTCTCATGTCACAGTATGTGTCTACTCCGTCAGAACGGTAAGTCTTCGTCTGAAATTTCTATTACACCGCCAGTCATCACAAATGGATCTTTCACTCTGTCCTGTTTACTCGTTTGGTCTTGCCCGCCGTCCTTCTTACCCTCTAGGAACTGCACACTATCTGCCACGACCTCTGTCACATATACCTTCTTGCCATCTTGCCCCTCGTAATTCCGCGTTTGGATGCGACCTGTCACCCCAACCAACTGACCTTTGCGGCAGTAGTTCGCTGTGTTCTCTGCCGGCTTGCGCCATACCACGCAGTTGATGAAATCCGCTTCGCGCTCTCCTTGCTGATTCGAGAATGTGCGGTTGACTGCCAGTGTAAAGTTTGCAGTTGCTACTCCATTTTGCGTATAACGTAATTCCGGGTCCTTAGTTAACCTTCCAACTAATGTGACTGCATTGATCATATAAATCCTCCTAGACCGCCTGCGCGCGGCTGTATTTTTTCTGCATCTCCCAAATCGAGCAATAGTGCTGCCAACTCAATTTGATGCCGTTTCATTTTCTTGGCGATGTCAGGGAAGCTAATGCCCGCTTCCCACATCTCCACAAAATCACGTACTTCTGTCCAATCAAACAGCAAATCGAAATTCTCTAGTGCGATGTATCGTTCTGACCGCCCTTTTCGCCACGTACGCCCGGTATCTGCGGCTCCGACTGGTCTACCCATACTTGCGTACCTCGTCGTATTGTTGTACTTCTAAAGCGGCGAGAGCGGCGTTAAATCTCTCGCGGAAGATACGCATCGTTTCGTCGTATTTTTCTCTGCCTGTTGGTTGGCAGGAACAAGGCTGAATCGTATACATCCCTAATCCTGCTGCTTCATACACAACCCCTTTGCCATCACATGTACACATCTCTATCCCTCCTAGAATGGAATTTCTATCATTCGTTTGTCTTTCGCCGTCTTAAACTTGATATGCCGGAATCCTCTAAACATACGCGATACACTGCGGTCATCGTACGCTTGCCTGATTTTATCGCCTGTTAGGTTTGTCGTGATGATGAGCGGTTTGCCTTGTCGTCCTTCCAGCACGGAGAACAATACCCTGTTAATGAAGTTGGTCGCCTTGTTGTCTCCGTTGAGATCACCAAGCTCTGCGCCTAAATCATCCAGTACCAAGAAGTCCGCTTCAATCAGACTTTGTATGATACTGTGCTCCGTTTCTTTTGCATCCTTACTGAACGTGCTTTTAATGCGCTGTAAGAGTTGGTCAATTGTAATGAACAGTGTGCGCTTGTCGCCGTCCTCATTTACTTCTTTCGCGATACTGTAAGCAAGATGGCTTTTTCCTGTGCCCGGCTTACCGGCCAAGAAGAGGGTGAACACCTCTCCTTTTCGGTAATCAGCCGCAGCCTGTCTTGCTTTTTGAAAGTTCTCCGCCGTTTCAGCGCATTCACATACATAGGTATCAAATGAAGCATCTCGAATCGTTTGGTCCGCTATCATGCTTTCTCGGTAGAACACCATGCGTTTCTCACTTGCTTTATACTGCTCGTAGTCACGTTGCTTTTCTTGCTGCAGTGCTGTATCTAGTGACTGGCAGAAGCATCTTGGACATACCTTCTGTCCGTTTAACATCATCATTTGTACCGGCTTGCTATGGTTATCGCACGTATCAGAAAGGTAGCTTGACATCGTTGTCGCCTGCATATCTTGAATGCTGTTGTTGAGGTGTTGCATATTTGACTACCCCTTTCCTTACAGGACGTTGTCCGTGATAATCGGTAAACTTGTTGCCGAACAATGTACTTGGTCGTAAATACATGTTCATCTTCGGATCATTCAGCCATTCTGCTACTTTTGTATCGATTACCTTTTTAAAGTCCTCTACACGATATCCATCTTTCCAACGAGCTCGAATCAATCGCTGTATTTCTTTTGATGTGGCTTTGTAATCGGTAATCGCTTGTTCGTTGAGATAATTCACAATTTCCGCAAACGGAATGGTATTTTTTTCTTTAGGCTTGTCTATACTAGAAGTAGATGATTGACCAGTTGGTGCTGGTGTGCTCGGACGGATGTCCGGGCTATTTTTTTTACTCTTTATATCTGTAGAATTCTTTGTAGAACTCTCTGTAGTAATCTCTGTATACGTCCTCCGATTTTCAAGGGGAGTCTCCTCCGATTTTTCAGGGGAGTCTCCTCCGATTTCTAAGGGGAGGGTGGTGGTATTTTCAAGGGGAGTCTCCTCCGATTTTTGATACCTAGGGCGGGTATCTTGTAGCGCCATATATGAAATACTGATCTTCTTTATTTCCTCTGGTACTGGTTCCACAAACATGACGTTGTTTAATGCACTGCCGTTCACAACGATTGTTCGAAACTCTGTAGTGATTAACTTCATTTCCACCAGATGGTCACAAGCTGCTTTCACTACATCACGAGATACATCGTACTTTTGAGCAAACTGTTTATAGCTGCGTTGTAACTTATCTGCTTTAAATTTCTGTTTAAAAACCGTTTGGTCTGTTTCCTCATCTCTGGATACAGTTGGTCGATACCAGTACACGATTTCTCCTAAAATCATGATTGCCAGCATGTAAGGCTTTTTCCCTTTTCGTATGTTAAGGAACCACCCATCATCAATGATGTTTCCGTGAAAATGAAGCGCGTTAATTTCGAACACTTTACTGTTCATGTTGTGAACCTCCTTTGTTACCGATCATTCATTGTTTCTTCGGACTATGACGTATTAACCGATTATTTCTCTTATCTTTTTTATCTTAGTTGCATTTTCATCACCTAGCACTTCATGATTAAATGTGACAGCAAGTCGTTCGCTTCTGTCCATTTGGTATCTAACTACACCCATTTCATTCTTAGCTACAATCAACAAACCATTGAATCCAACATCACACACCTTTCGGTGGTCAACATAGGTATCCATGAAGAACTCTTTCCAGTTTTTATCGAAATACAACTTCATGAATTCCTCCATATCTTCGTTACAGCCTACTTGTTGTTCGTATTCATATTCATTTTCCATTTCAATAACATGAAACAACATTACGGTTTTAAATTGATTTCTATCGCTTATAATTAGTTGATTTTCTTTACTCAATTTAACCTCTCCTTTATTACGCATTTTGTGTCCACCCCGCAGGGCTCGGATGACCGAACCCTATGCGGTTTTATCTGCAGCAAGCTTTTCCCACTCGCTCAATAACTCAATTGCTTTGCTTGCTTGCGACTTGTTCATATCATCTATAGAAGCAACACCGATGTTCTTGCATAGTGATGACTTAATGCCTTCTACTGTTTTCCCTGTTACCTTGCCGAGCGTGGTAATCTTAGCGAATATCGTCTTTGTTTGCGCAGTAGTTGGTTTATTGGATGATTGCTGTTTTTGTGATTCGCTCTGATTTCTTTCGTCTACGCCCTCGTCAGCTTCTGGGTCATCACCTGTCGGAATCATGAAGGCTTTCATCAACGCATATTTTTGTGCGCCTGTCATAGCTTTGTATATCCCTTTATCACCAGCATCCTGACCTTGACCGCCCATCTGGAAGGTAATATCTTCACCTGTATCTCCATCGTAAAAAGTGAACTGCATCATAACTGTTACAATATACTCGCGATTACCACGTTGATTTGTATGTTCACGAGCTTCTTGTGACAACACACTTGGAATCATGATGATGTTTCGTTTCGCTAACTCTTCCCGTATTTTTTCAGCTACATCGCTTTCTGTTGCATAGCGATATTTATGAAAGCTGTTGTAGCCTTTCTTCTGGATGTACTTTACCTCGTTCATGACTTCAGACAGTTTGCGGACTAGTTGTTTTTCGTTTGTCATTTAATACGCACGCCCTTTCCTTGTTGTAATTCCGCTCCGATGACAAACCCACCGTTCTTCAGCTCTGCCAGCACCGCTTTCTTATCAAGCTTTGGCGCTTGTGGGATTTTGTAGATATCCGGTATCATCGTTTCATCCAACACCCTCACACTGGCCGGATTGTTGGTGATGCTTATCATCACCTTAGGACGTTTGATTTTGCTGATACCTGCCGTTTCTAACTGGTGTAAGAGATAATCCTTCAAGTTGCTTACGCGCGCTTCACGTGCTTTTCGAAGCGCCTGTAGACGTTCCTCTTCTTCTTTAATTACCTTCGCTTCTGCTTCTAGTGTGCGGATGACAAACGCGATATTTTCCGCTTTATCTTCAATCAGATCGCTGATGCTTTCTAGCGTATCTGCCAATGTTTGTTGGTCCAGTTCGTCAACCATGTCAACCAGTTGACGATATTGATTGGTAAGTTCGTACAATTTCATGTACATTTCCCTCCGTTTCGGTTATAATAACCGTAGATGTTTTTTTGGAAGAGCCCCTGCCAAGGCTCTTTTTTTGTTAGAATGGTGAATCTTCAATACCTTCACCTGTGACTAGCTGGCGAATTTGTTCAAGCTGTGCCACAAAATGCTTGTATGTGTTCGCTGTTGCTTTTAAGTGCGGATCGTTACTTTCTGTATAACGTTCAATCAAGCTGCGGTACACGGACTGATGAAACTCAATCATGGATACGCCTGCTGGTTTCACTTCCACTTTCATTTCTTTCACCTCTGTTAATGTTTTTTATTCTCCAGCTACTCGCACAAGAGCAATTTCCAACACTCGATTTTCACACTTTTCACAAACGAAGATTGCACCGAGTTGGTAATACTTCATGCCGTAGTACAGCTCGCCATCACAGATGCTACAGTATTCATCGAAGTCTTTCGTGCAACTGTCATGTGCGTTTCCGATTAACATGCCGTTTTCAATCATTTATCTCACCTCCTCTAAAGTAAGTAACTGTAGCTTAGTTTCACATTGACCCCGACCTTGCGCCTCCATGATGACGTTCGCGACACCTTGTAATCCACGCTTTACTAAATCCTCTAGAAGCTCTGCTGTTCGTTCATGCTCTTTTCGCTTTTTCTCCAGTTCTAGCAACTGCATTTCCGCTTGTAACTGCTCTAACTGATAGAACTTAAACTGCTTGTCCGCTTCTACTTCGTTCGCAATATCAGCCGACTTAAACTGTCTCGCACAACAGTATGCGATGTAGTTATGCAGCTCGACAGCACGGTCGATATCTTCTGGTAATACCCTTGTGCTAAGCATGTATTTTTTAATGGAACCAATCATGTTACATCCTCACTCTCTTTCGTAATTCTTTGTTCTCTGCATCCAACCGTTCATTTTCTTCGATGAACAAGTACATCGTGCCAACCACCATAAAAAGAATGAACAACCCAAGACCAAAACCCAACGTGATAAGCAGTAAGTTTGTTGTGTTTTCAACCATGTTTTCACCTCCTTTACAGGACTTTTCTTGCATCTTCCTTCATCCATTGATGTAACCCATCCGTTAAGATGACCCAGCGCTTGCCTGGCTTAATGGCTGGGAAGTTGTCCAACTGAAGTAACTCGTACATGCGGTTTTTCGAAACGCCGAGCACTTCCATAGTCTCTTCTACCGTCATAGTCGGTTTGGGTGAAACGCCACCTAACTTCTCCACGATTTTGGGAATCATACGTTCTACAGTCTCTTCAATGAGGACTTGTAACTGTTGTTCGAAAGACATGATTTCCACTCCCCCTAGTGTTATTCAAGTTGTTTAATTAAACAAATCGTTTAACTAATTTTCAAAAAAAAGTTCTTCTATCGTTGTATTAAGTATGCCAGCAATGATTCGAGCCTGTTGCACATCTGGTTTTTTACGACCAATTTCTATATTGTAGTATCCGCTGGCACCTATATACCCAAGTTCTTTCGCGATGAACGTCAGCGAGATCCCGCTTTTCTTTCTACGAGCACGAAGTTTTTCATGTGTGTATCGCAATAACTCCACCTCTTTTTAAACTTTTCGTTTAACTTATGTTTTTATCTTACCTCTACATTTTGTTTAAGTCAAACATTTTTTATTCTTTTTGATTAAATTTTTTATCGACACGTGTAATTTTATGTGTAATACTGTACAATAGATGTAACTGACAGTTACATTTCTTAATTTTAGAATTTGTACCTTAACTTACTTTAACTTACTTTAACTTACTTTAACTTACTTTAAAGTACCTTACACATAGATACCTTAGAATGAGATATAAGAGGAGAGGGAAATATATGAGCATGGAAATTACCGCGAAACGTTTACAACAATTGAGGGAAAGAAAGGGATGGTCAAAGACGTTTGTTGCAAAAAAGATTGGCTTAAAAAATATGGCTACTTATGCTAATTACGAATATGGAAAAAGACAGCCTGACCATGAAATATTAGTGAAGATAGCGGAATTATATGAAGTAAGTATAGATTATTTATTAGGAAGATCTGATAACGAAAAACTAACTGAAGAGCAACAATTACAAATTGATGACAGGACACGAAAAGTAATAGAAACATACATGAAACTAACTGAGGAACATCAATTTGTCATGGAAGAAATGATAAATAACTTATATAAGATTCAAAAATAAAAAGCGCAATAATCATGCGCTTTTTTGTTTTGCCAAAAGTTCTTTTGCAAGCGCGAGTATATCTGGTACCGGCTTACCCAATGCTTCTGCTGTCAGTATCGCTTTAATTTTATCCTCCAGCTCTTTATTTTTTTGTTTGGTGCAAAGTGTCGCTTGATCCATTGCTCTTCATCCCCCTTATCACATTTCAATACCATTTTTTAGGTGGAAATATTTTGTGCATATGCACTTTTTGTTTCCAAGTTCTTTAAATGACGAATGACGACCATCATATTGACGGTCGTCATCGTTTTGTATGTATTAACCTACTCCAGGTCCTGGGTCGGAGAATGATTTAATTATTCCACCAGCTACATTTTTGTATTGATTTGTTTCAACTGATTGAATGTCTACAAATCCAAAACCTAATACAATTGCAAAAGCCATAATAGATTTTAATAACACGGATTTCACTGTATCACCTCTTTTTTATAATCTAATTATATCAATTTTTATATTCCATTGGAAGTTTAATATAGAAGAAATCTGAAGTTTTTTTAAATTTTTCTAAAGATTCCTCGAAATGGATTTTTGAGATGTCTGTATCTCCTTTTTTTAGATAAGTATACCCTAAATAATAGTGCTGTATGGCACTTAATTCTCCATTTTTAGCTAACAACGCCTCTAACAAACCTATAGCTTCATCAAACCTTTTCAGTTTAGCCAGCAAAAAAGCTTGTTCCGCGGGATGTGTTGGTTGTATCAAGTGAAGATCAATCTCATGAAGTATGTATAAAAAATCTAAAGTTGTTTTAATGTTTTCTTTTCTGGTTTTCAATTTTTTATTTGTAGGTACTTTTATGATTTCTAGTGCCTTTTCCATATATAGCTTTGCTTGAGTAAAATCAGAAAAAACATAAGTTTCACCTAATACACAGTAAGCGCCAGCTAACATTCCTATATAATGATTATCCGCATCATCAATTATTTTTTGCAAAATCATTCTAGTCATTTCCGTATCATTTGCTCTATGATAACAATTGAGTAAAACCTCTTGAGCACGAAATTTATATAACCTATTAAGGGTACTATTTTTCACTTGCTCAATATAAGGAATTAATCGTTCTGTATATTCGCGTGCCACTTTATAATCGAATGAATCCATAAACGAATATATTAGTGCGAATTCAGAAATTACTTTGACTTCCTCAGATGTTATTTTGCAAGATTTTAACATATCTTTAACATTAACATAATACTCTTTGCTAGAGATGCTCATTGTACTTCGTTTGCATAATAAACTATATAAATCAACAAGTTGCTTATTTGTGTGTAGTGATTTACTTAATCTCTTTTTTTCTTTTTTTACCTCATCAAAGAGTATTTCACTCTTTTTTATGACTTCTTCTAGTAATTCTACATCACCATACATACTCAAAAATTCGAGTGCAATACGTGTATTTACTGGAGACATATGTTCACAGTAAGATCTTAAAGACTCTTTCTGCTTTTCTAAATCATCAGGGTAAGCTAACTGTATGATTTTTATAAAAACAATGAAATCAGGTGTATATCCCCCATTCATTATTTTGTTGATTGCAGTATGGCTTATTTTTGTGATTTTCGCCAATTTCCTATTACTAATCTCCTGTTTTTCTAGTCCTACTTTTATTTTTTCAAAAACCTTTTGCATTGCCCTCCCCCTAATCTAACAAAAACATAAGTAATAGTTACTAAAAAATATCTCAAAATTCTGATTATTTTTCGTTAGAATAATTATTAAAACTCAAGACCTATATTTGATTTAATAAGATAATTTTACCAAAAACAGAACGTTCGTTCTACAATTTTTATCTTTTTTCATAAAATTTTTCCATTTTAAAATTAAGAAACTTTGCAATGTCATACGCTACTTTTCCTCTTAAACTTTTACCTTTTTCGATTTCCGAGTAATAATTGCGAGAGATCCCCACTGCATCTGCTACGTCCTTCTGGGTGTAACCCTTTTGGCGTCTTAAATCAATTAACCATTCACGCACGATACCATCTCCTAAATACTACCTAACTTTGTTATCATTATAAGTCGCAAATGACGACTTGTACACAAAATTTTTAAAACAATGCGACATATCCATTTTTTTCTTTATGTCGCTATATGCGACGTATATAATAGATGTACAATATACAAGAGATGGGGAACTGACTGTGTTACAAAGACGTTTAGTTCACTTACGTAAACTGCATAACTTGAAGCAAGAGGATGTGGCGCAATACTTAAACGTTAGCCGCAGTACATACACAGGATACGAAAATGAAGGTTTAAGTCATCGCGTCCCTAATGCTGACACAATCAAGAAATTATCCGAGTTATACAGTGTATCTGCAGATTACATATTAGGCATTCAAGCTGACGACGTAGTAGATCAAGAGTACCCAGATGAAGTTGTAGAAATTATGCATAGAATAAAACAACTTCCGGAACATCAACAGAAAAAACTTTTAGAGCACCTTATCAATTATATGAAGTTAGTGGAACCATTTTTAAAGGACTGATATGCAGTCCTTTTTTTATTTTTGTTGATAAAACGTTTGTGACGTGATAAAGGTAGAGTGTACAAATAAATAGAAAGAAGGGAGAAACGATGAAGGGATACATTCGAAAACGCGGGAAAACGTGGTCTTATACAATAGACATAGGGCGAGATGAAGCCACTGGAAAAAGAAAACAAAAGACAAAAGGTGGATTTTCCACAAAAAAAGAAGCTCAAGCCGCTTTGGCCAAGCTTCAAACAGAAATACAAGAAGGGTCTTATATCGAAACATCGAAAGATACACTGGAGTCTTTCCTGCGGTTTTGGTTACAATCTAAAAAGATAAACTTAAAGGAAAGCACGTATTTTATGTATGAACGATCTATCGACCATTACATTATACCTAAAATTGGACAAGTTCGGCTAGAAAATCTAAAAACGGCTCATTTACAGAAACTATATAATGATATGAGTGATACACACTCTTCTTCCACTATATACAAAGTCCACAAACTGTTAAATCAATCTTTAAAACGAGCCGTAGAAATGGGCTATATAAAACGAAATCCCGCAGAATTTACAGAAAAACCTAGGGAAACTGCTGCTCCTACAAGGGTATGGGATGAAGTGCAACTCAATCATTTTTTAGAAGTGTGTAGACCTAGTCGTTATCGCATTGCGTTTTTACTAGCTGCAACCACTGGTATGCGACGTGGTGAAATATTAGGATTACGGTGGCAAGATATTGATTTTGATAATAAGACAATTCATGTTAAACAGACTTTATCTGCACAGAATCAACTCATTTTAGATGCTAAAACCGCAAGTTCAAAACGCTCTATCATGTTACCGGAATTCACAATACAAGAATTGCTTAAACACCGTTTGAAAGTAAAACAAGAAAAATTGAGCCAGGGTGTTGCATATAAAGACTTAGATCTTGTTGCTTGCACGCTTACAGGGCATCATACATGTAACGAAAACTTTTGGAAGGTATGGAATAAATATTTAAAGATGTCTGGTTTGCCTCGCATCCGTTTTCATGATCTTCGTCATACACACGCTACATTACTTTTAAAAGCGGGTGTGCATATAAAAGTTGTCGCGGAACGATTAGGACACGTGAACCCTACAGTTACCCTCAAAACCTATTCTCATGTGTTAAAGGGCATGCAAGAAGAAGCGGCTCAAAAAATAGACGATTTACTGTTCAAAAACGCAAAATAAATATCAATGTGGTCAAAATGTGGTCAAATGAACAAAAACAGGGTTTCTCATAGTCGAGAAACCCTTATTTATCAACGTTTACAAGTAATTAACCTTCTGTTTTAAATAAGCCAAAAAAACTTGTAATCCATATGCCTGTTGCTAAAGAAAAAACACTGCCGAGAAATAAAAATAATTTGTTTTGCCGTGCGGTTTTGACTAGTAATAACAAATCAAAAGCTGTAAAAGAAGCAATAATGGTTAGAATAATAGCAATAAACATTAAAATAGGATTGGTAATTTCGCTCATATATGTATCCTTTTCTCTAAAATAGGTTTTCACTATGATTGTAAGGGAAAATGACATAAGTGAAAAGCTAAAAATACACCTGCATGTTATGTACAGGTATGTGTTCCAGTATATAAGACGTTTAGTATCAAAAGTTACGATGATATGAAAAAGTAAAAAACACTCCAAACAGATTCATGTTGGAGTGTAAGAATGAGTGTTATTTCGTTTGGTTTAAGAAAAATAGGGCTAATGTTCCCGGTCCTGCATGTGCACCGATGGCCGCTCCAATGGAATTAATAACAAATGTTTGCGTACCAAAACGCTCTTGAATCATTTCTTGTAATTTTTGCGCAGCTTCTAAATCATCGCCATGACTAATGCCGATCACTTGGTTTTCTAAATCGCTTCCTCGCTCAGCCATTATATCGATCATGCGCTGCAAGACTTTCTTACGTCCGCGAATCTTCTCAATTGGAATGAGCTTTCCCTCCTCTACATGGAGAAGAGGTTTGATGTTTAAGAGACCTCCAATAAAGCCTGCCACTTTACTTACTCGACCCCCGCGCACGAGAGTTTGCAAATCATCTACTGTAAAGATATGCTCTACATGCTGTGTTAAAAACGTGACATGATTACAAATTTCTTCAATTGTTTTGCCTTGCTGCGCTAGCTTGGCCGCTTCTAGTACAACAAGCCCTTGTCCTGTTGAAGCACATTTTGTGTCTATAATAGAAATGGTTGCTTCCGTATACTCTTCTTCTACATCTTGCTTTACAAGCATTGCAGATTGATAAGTACCCGATAACTCTGAAGAAAAGGCCAAATACAGACATGGTATGTTCTTCGCAGCATATGTTACAAATGTTTGACGAATCGTTTCATAAAACGGAAGCGATGTTTTATATACTTGTCCAGCTCTCATACCGTCAAATAATTGTTTAGGTGCTAGCGTCACACTATCAAGGAACTCCGTATCCTGCTCATCATATACCCGAAGCGGAATTACATCGATATTATACTGCACCAACAAATCCTTTGGTAAATCTGCCCCGCTGTCGGTAATAATTTGTACTGTCATTGCTTTCCCCGCCTTTGTTATGTATGTTTATATTCTATTATATATGCAAATGCGACAATTGGGAAATCATCTATATGAGTACAGATGAAAAAACTGAAATTCTCTTTGAAGAATGAGCGAGATGTGGCTACACAAAAGTCCTGAGAGATGTCCGTGTAAGTAAAAAATGAGGTGTTTACATATTTAAAAAGCTATGTGTCCCTTATAATAAGAGCGTAGAATTATACCATCCTTATCAAGCAGCATTCTAAACAATAAAAAAGCCACCGTTTTGGTGACTTTTTTACATTAACCGATAGGTTCTACTTCCGGCATTTGTGTTACATAGCGCATATTGCGAATCACTTCCTGCTGACGCAGACGCAAATGGAACAATTTAAGCGGATCTTGGAACACTTCTGGATTCGCCTTCATCGCACTATGTTTATCACGTTGCTGTTGAATTTCCATATGTGTTTCTTCTACTGTTTCTTTCAAGATACGGAATGGTTCAGCGAAGAACATAGATACATCTTCTTCTAGTGCGCGTTCAAACAATGTGAATTGCTCAAAACACATGCGAATCACTTCCTGTGTCACTTCTGTATAATCTTCATTCTCTATATATTTGCGATACTGGTTTTCAAGCAGCTGCTTATTTTGTGAGAATCCACCCAATAGTTTACCAGCGCTTTTCAACAAAAATTGTCCCGGTGTAAAACGAAGCAAAATGTTAATGTCGGCAATACGGATGCGGCGTAACATACGCTCCGTATCACGGCGCCAATCTTCCAATATCTTAAAGTCACCGGTTAATTGCATTTTTTCTTCTTCATATAACGTATTGAATGCTTCACTTGTTTCATATAAATAAGTTTGACTTTGTGACAATTCTTCCTTTACTTCATCTAGCCAGTTGCGGAGGGCAACTGTTAACTTTGGTAATATCTTTTCTGTAACATAATCCTGTATCATATCATTCATTTGCTCATTCAAGGTAACATGAATATTACGGAAGTCTTGCTCATCGTGGATGAGAGAAGTAGCTCCTTGTAAGAGCACCGGAATGTCACGGCGCATATCAACAGCGATATTTTCTTTAATGTCGCGATAAGAGGATGCAATCACTTTATATTTCTCTGCTTCTAATGCGGTCAAATTATTGATAAAGCCGTTTAACTTGACGAGCATATCTTCATTCCAGTGAATAGATTCCATCAAGCTGTTTTCTGCTGCAATTCGTTGTTCCATTACATCAATTAAGACGTTACGCACTGCGCTTAGCACTTGACTTGTGCGACGCTCTGCTGGACGTACAGAGCGAGCGAGTGCCTGCATGTATGTCCCAATCTCATTCGCGTGTGCAGCGAATACACGTGCATTCGGGAAATATGGCTGTACACGCATTTGCACATCTTCAAGCAGTCTTACTATATCTTCTCGGCGCATACCATCCAATTTATTTAACACAAAATGAATGGGTAAGTTTGGCGCTTGCTCCTGCAACGTTAATACGATTTCTTGTTCGCGCGCGGTGAAGGGCTCATGCGCATTTAGCACGAACAACAAGCTATCTCCATAATGCAAGTAACGGAATAAGCGGTTATTTTCAATTGGTTGATTCGCAAATTCTGGTGTATCAATAAAAGATAACTCATATTTTTGTAGGAAAGGAGATGGTAGTTGGAATGTAAAAGCTACATCTTGTTCATTACCGTGAGCTGTGATTTCATAAAACTCCTCTACACTCATTTCCGATTGCCCCTCTTGAGATACAATTTGTACGGATACTTGAGGTGCATCTTCAATAATAATCGTTCCCGGGCTGTTTGCGCCAAGTACTTGCTCACCAAGAATGGAATTAATAAAATACGATTTTCCGCTGCCGTTTATACCCGTTACAAGTACATGGCTGTTATCTGCATGTAGAAGCTTTTCCATCATCCATCTGACACGAACATCAAGAGGGAATTCATTTTGCTCAGCCCATGCTAATACAGTATCTAACAAATGCAAACCCTCTTCGAGTCCTGGATTTTGCTCTTTGTAGTCATATAAAACATGTTCTGCATGCTGCAAAGTGTTTCTTTCTATAGTAGAAGGGAACAATCCTTCCCAAGCTAATACAGCCGCCGCCGCAAATAAAGCATCCGTTTGATTGGCAATTTTTAACCAGTTTGCCAATAAGTTCGGTACGAGATGTTCAAACTCTGTAATAAAATAAGAACCACTGATTAAGCGCTTGTATGTGCTTCGATACAAATCCGAAATTTCTTCCCAAGCTGTTTCTGCATAGCCAATTCCGTCAAATAAGTTGTTTATCGCTTGTAGCCATTTCAGGTCGTATGAGGATTGGCGATAGCTGTTCCAATGCGCCGAAACCATTTCACGAAAACGTGGTATATCTGCTTCATATACAGCACGTAACACTTCAGAGAAATAATCTGGCTCTGTGTCTTTAGTAAATCCTTTTTGTATGTATCCAATGAGCACTTGCATCCATGCGGTTGATTTTGTACGTATAATTTCATTTACGGCCAGCTCAATTGCACTGGACCAATCCTGCTCTTCTTCATAAAATGTTCGAGCCAACGATGTCACGTTCGGATAGTCTGGATTTTGCACCACAGCTTCCTTGATTACACGAAAGGCATGTTCTTTCCGCTCTTGCTCTAAGTAAAGAGAGAACAACTGCAGCGCGATTTCTGATGTTAAAGAATCTGAATCAGTTTGCACACTTTTATATAACTCTTCTGCTTTTGTTGTGTTTCCTAGCTGAAAATAAGCATCAGCCATATTTTTTTGCGCCCAAGCTACAAATGTCCCTTTTACTTTTTCCCATTTATAAATGGCAGCTTCATAATCTTTAAAATGATAATAGACCTCACCCTGCGCATAGCGAATATGCGACAGGTTTTCACTGTCCAGCTCCGTTTCATGAAAGTATGCTTCCCCTAATACGGCAACTGGGTGTTTTCCTTCTTGATCTACCATAAACGTTTCATAAAACGCTTTATTAATAAAATGTTTTTCAGTCATATTTTCACCCGCTACAATTTCTATTTTTCTCTTTTTCACCGAACGACACATGATACTATCGGTTGTCTTCCTAATTCTAGCAGGAAAGTTTCGCAAATAGATTGCAATTATGTTTCAATTTCAAAACAATCCTGCTATAAACTAAAGCGTTCTAGGCTTTTGTCCATCATTTCTTGATTAATCCCAATATATTTTAGGGTAATACTAGGATGAGAGTGATTCAATATATTTTGCAAAAGCGCTACATCTTGATACATCTGATAATGCCAATAACCAAACGTCTTCCGGCACGTATGTGATCCAATATGCGACAATCCTACTTTCTCAGCGGCTGATCGTAAAATTTTATATGCTTGCACGCGTTGCAAGGGTAAATCTGTTTTTTGCGATGGAAACAGATAATCTTCCTCTTCCATGTGTTTAGTGTATGTGAGAATTGTTTCTCGCAGATCCAAGTTAATTAAAAAACGCTTCCGTTTTTTTGTTTTTTCTTCCTGAATCTCGATATGGGTTCTATTCCGTACGTCTTGTACACGCAATTGAAGTAAATCAGAAATACGTAAGCCAGTATTAATCCCCATAACAAATAAAAACCAATTACGCTCTGACTGCTTGCGCAGCACCTGCTTCATTTGCTCAATCATATACTTATCGCGAATCGGCTCAACTACCTTCATTCCTTCACTTATAATGGCTCGGTAGTCTGATTTTAAGTTGCGCTTTGTCTCGTCACGACGTTTTTTCTCGCTTAACGCTGTAATGCGCTTTTGCAATTCTCTCTCTCCGTATTTATTCGTTAAATATATGTATTCTCCCTCTGTGAGGTATACATATGCAGCGTATTCCTTCTTCTCCATTGCACACTCCATTTACTTTTATTGGATAAAACATTATTGTACTATGTTTCATTCCTATATTTACTAATTTCTTTCTTTCTCTTATTTCATAAGTTTTCATATCATTTTCATAATGAAACAAAATATATCTTTTGTTTCTTGTTTATATTTTACATCTTTCTATGAAAATAGAAAAGAAAAGAGGTATAAAAATTGTAATTCTAATAATACTTCTTCAGAAGCTCCAGAATCCTCGTGACGAGGTTTTATGTCCCCAGGTATCTGTCCTATTAACTTCACTCTTTCAACGTCCCTAGAAGGCTGTTCTTTTCTCTTTTTTTGTTAACATAATATTTTTATTGATAACAGTTATTCTCTGGTCTAATCCACTGATTAATTTATGTGCATTGATAGTCATTTGACCTCACACCATCCTTCTCTATTTATGTAACGTGTCAGTCTGAAGAAGAAATTCATGATTGGTATGAAAACCTTTTGAAAGATGGACAATTACTCATGCCACTTGGGAACTACGGATTTAGCAAGAAATTTGCGTGGCTGAACGACAAGTTTGGCGTATCTTGGCAATTGAATTTACCTAAGTGAATAGAAAAAGCATACATAAAAAGCCAATCTAACATCATTAGATTGGCTTTTTACTAGCTATTTATCGATTCAATCGCATTTTTGCTAAAACAGCTTTAATAGTAAAATAACTTACATCGTCAGGTAACGCTTCTTTCAGCGGCTTTAATTTCTCACCGCCCCTTTCTATAATTACCTCTCGTATTACTACTTCCTGCTCCTGAGAAAAAAAGTGTTCCCACTGCACTTCCTTTCCTTCCTCCGCACATTGCAGAATATGATTTTCAATTGTGAGTAGGGATAAATTTCGTTCTTTGGCAATATCGCGTAAAGTGTAGCCTTGCTTGTATAACTCATAAGTTACAAGATGTGAAGCTTCTTTCTTTTCCTTCGTTACAACCCTTTGGCTTGACGGTCTTACGCCATTCTCAGTCACATACCTATCGATAATAGCTATAAAACGCTTCCCGTAGCGCTCTTGCTTTTGCTGACCGACGCCTTTTACACCGAGCATTTCTTCAGTCGTTTGTGGTAATTTTGCTACCATATCACGAAGTGTCTGATCAGAGAAAATAACGAACGGTGGTACACCTTCTTCAGCGGCAATTTCCTTACGTAGTCCGCGCAGCATTTCAAATAAAGTATCATCAGTAGAAGCTTGCACAATTTGCATTTGTTCCTTTCGTAGTACTTGTTTTTTTCCAAGTAATACTTCTTTTCCTTCATTACTCACAAATAAAACTGGATATTGCCCACTTGTAACCCCAATATATTGCTCGGATGTGAGAAAATCAATCAAATCAGCTACATCCTTTGCTGCCCGGTCCTTCATAATTCCATATGTAGTCAATTTATCAAAACCTAATTCGAGCACCTTTTTATTAGATGAGCCGGTAAGAACTTGACTAATTATGGTTTTACCGAATCTTTCTCCCATTCGAATCATACAGGAAAGTACCATTTGTGCATCGCGTGTCACATCTACGCTAGTACGTTCATCAACACAATTGCTGCAACGTCCGCACGGCTTCGGGTCATTTTCTCCAAAGTATTGAAGAATAAAGCCCTGCAAGCATCCTTCTGTATAACAATAATCCTTCATCTGACGCAGCTTATGAAGCTCCTGGTTTTTTCTCTCTTCATAATGAGATTGTTCAATGAGATAGCGCTGCACTTGTATATCCTGCGGTGAAAACAACAAAATACATTCACTATCTAGACCGTCACGTCCGGCACGTCCCGCCTCCTGGTAGTAACTCTCCATATTTTTGGGGAGCTGATAATGAAGAACACTTCGCACATTTGATTTGTCAATTCCCATCCCAAAAGCATTTGTTGCCACCATTACAGTAATATCATCTTGCAGAAACAAATCCTGTTGCCTTCCTCTTTCATCATCGCTCATCCCAGCATGATAACGTCCGACACATATACCTTGCTTTTGTAAAAATTCATATACATGATCTACTTCTTTACGAGTGGCAGCGTAAATGATGCTTGCTTCATTTTTATTTGTTTCTATATATTGCTTCACATACGCTAAGCGATTTTGTCCCTTCACAATTTTAAAAGAGAGATTGGTACGCGCAAAACCCGTCACAACCGCACTTTCAGGAATGATGCCCAAAGCCTCACAAATATCCTCACATACCTGCGGAGTAGCTGTGGCTGTTAGCGCTAAAACCGTCGGTTGTTTTGAGAATTGTGTTAATAAATGACGGATGCGCAAATAGCTTGGGCGAAAATCGTGTCCCCACTGTGAGATGCAATGCGCTTCATCAACTGCGACAAGTGAAACAGGGAGCTCTTTTAATTGCTCTAGAAAAGCAGAAGATTCCAGTCGTTCCGGTGCAATATACAACATTTTATATATACCATGCTGTATATCATGCATACGCTCCCTTGTCTCCTTCATCGACAAGCTACTGTTTAAATATGTGGCAGAGATACCAACTTGTTCGAGAGCATCAACTTGATCTTTCATGAGAGAAATAAGCGGTGATATGACGAGGGTAATACCAGGAAGAATCAGCGCGGGAATTTGATAACAAATGGACTTTCCCCCACCGGTTGGCATAATCCCAGCCGTGTTATAACCTGATAATACACGTGTAATGATCTCCTCTTGTCCGTTCCGAAATGATTCGTAACCAAAGTACTGTTGTAAATATTGTTTCGCTTTTGCAAGCAACAGATTCGCCCTCCTTTTTCTCCATTATAACATGATAAAAAGTATAGGACTTTACATTGCAATGCTTTTCCAAGGCACACATAGTTCATAAAAATCTGCTTATATATTTCGGCTCCCTTGCTTATTGTAGGTAGTATACATTTTTGATATTAAAAGAGTGATAGTATGAACCATGTTTCTTTTTTAGAACACGCATGTGAACTAGCGAAGACCAATATCTCAAAAGGCGGTGGTCCATTTGGAGCAGTAATTATCTTTGCGACATATAAACAGCAAGAAAATCATAGCGCCAGAACGCCTCGCTACGCGTGTATATTCTTACTTGACACGCGTATCTCTTAAGCTTTGACCGCAACCATACATTGTCTCTTCTTCTTTCCCACCCCATGTCGGTTTTTCTAGTTGTACTCATATAGAAAGCCTCTTCTTTCCTATAACATATTGAAAAAAAGAGGCTTCTTTATTCGTAAAAAGGAAAAGAAATAGAACAGATTCAGACTCGTTTTAGGAAAAAATGATTTGTATCCAGTTATATAACAAGAACAAGGTGACCATCACTGATACTGGAATGACAATTAACGATACGCTTAAGTAATCCTTCCATGTAACTTTGATGTTGTTTTGTCTTAAAATATGCATCCAAATTAAAGAGGCTAATGTTCCAATAGGTAGCAATAATGAACCTACATCGCTGCCGATGATGCTCGCTAAATACATCGTTTTTAAAGTGATAGGGTCCAGATTCATTTCTGTTAATGTGATAGTTCCAATCAATAAAGCTGGATGATTGTTGAAAAAGTTGGATAATATGGACACTAAGCCACCCATAATGAAGCTTGCTTCAAATAAGCCTTGTTTAACAATTGGTTCACATATTTGTAAAAGAAATGTTGTCAATCCTGCATTGTGAAGGCCATAAATAAGTACATACATAGAAAAGGCAAAGATCAGGATGTGCCAAGGTGTTTTCTTTAATATATCAATCGGATTGGTGCGTAATTGATACCATCTCCATACAAGCAAAATCAGTGAACCTAACACCGCAACAATCTCAATTGGAATTGCTAAGAATGATGCAACAAAGAGTGAACAGCGTATGATAAAAACAAATAATAAGATTTTTACCATAAATTTTGTGCGTTGACTTTTTGTCTCAACGGATGCATGCCCTTTTAAGGGATGAAAATTCTTCGTAAAAAATATTTGCTCAACGTCATACACTGAATCTGGTAATTTCTTAGGAAGTTCTTTCTTTACTACTACATACATTAGCCAAGACATAAAAACCAAACCTAATGATGAAGGTATAAACATCATTGCAGTATGCATATAAAGAGACATATTAACGATTTTCAATGCTATTAAGTTAACGATATTACTTACGCCAATAGGAGCACTTGATGCTGTAGCAATTAATGCACCAGTTAATAGGTAGGGAATTTGTTGGTGAGGCTTTAGCTGTAGATTTTTGAGAAGTAAAATTAAAATAGGGGTCGTAATAAGGATACTACCATCGTTGTTAAATAACAGGGTCATTAAAAAACATAATAATTGAATGTACCAATATAATTTATAACCTGAACCTTTTGCTAACTGTGCCAGTCGCGCAGCTGACCAATGAAAAAAACCGAAACTTTCTAATATGACAGCCATGACGATCGTTGCAATAATGGTAATTGAGGCTCCGCCAATCTTCTGGATAATATCCAGGATATCAGCATGAGATACAACACCTGTCAACAATACTATTCCTGCGCCAATTGCTGCCGGCCATGCTTCGCTAATCCCTTTTGGCCTCCAAAAAATTACTGCAGTTGTGATTAAGAATACGAACACTGAAATCATCATGTGAATATCCATTGTTGTATTGATTCTTCCTTTCTCAATCTACTAGTATCTACTTGTCCGATAACTAGTTATAGTTTATGTATATGCAAATTGTTTTAAAAAAGGCTAGACGTATGTCTAATTCATTCAATATGTACGTTTGTCTTTTCAGAACAGACTTACTTATCATATATATTAAAAGTCCCGCTATAAAGAGCAGGACTTTTAATATAAGGATATATCCTAATTTTTAAGACACTTAATCATTTACATCTCAAATTTAGTACATATATTTCTTTATTCGTAATTATAAATCGATTTACTTAAGTTCTCTAAGCAATTTAGCAGTTACAAGAATAAAAATAATGAGTTTACTTTATGATTACAGTGAACATCCCGGTCATATGAGGGGAATAATCTTTAAAATTATACTGTCCGTAAAAGCTATCTTTTCCTTCCGATGCGAATAATCCAACGAACGCCTTATCAGGGGCATTTTCTTTTAAATATGTGATCAACGCATTCATGATTTCCCCTCCAATCCCCTTTCCTTGATAGGCAGGATGCACCACTATGTCTTGAATATAAAAATAAATCGCCTTATCCCCAACAATTCTACCCATACCTATTATTTCATTACCGTCTTTAACTGTCACAGCGAAAACGGAATTTTTCAATGATATCTCTGCAACCTCGAAATTCATATGCTCTTGCCAGCCCACACTCGAGCATAGATATTGATATTCTTCTAAGGTTGGGACTTAATATAAAACTTCATACTGATTTTTCCTAACCCTTTATCCCCCTGAGCGAAAGCTGATCTGTTCATAACATAAATAGTAAAGAACTTTGTCTAGTAACGCAGGAATCATGACACACCTAGAAAATCGGTCAAGAGCGCTAATACCAAAAGAATGCTCATGACAGCACTAGCAATGACAGCACGTCTGCGTTTTTTTTCTTGTCCCCTTTGCAGGGCGGATCGCGTGTAAAAGATCATACCAATCAAGATAAGGATGAATTCTATTATCACACTTGTCACAGAAGATTCCCACAGGCCAAAACCAAGCAGAGGAAGATCTCCCATATTACCGGGTAAAATAGGTAAGTCTGCGCGATGCACAAGTAAGTCCAAAAACCAATGACTCAATACAACACCCGCCAGAAAAACAGCTCCTTGATTACCCCAAAATATTCTTGCTAATACCCATACAATTGCACTAATCAGCAAGGCGCCAATTAAAGAATGGGAATATTGGGCAAAGATCAACATTCCCCCATAACTTTTCTGTTGAACTTGTTCCATCCCTTCGATTCGGCTTAGTAATAGGGGGACAAAAATTATATCAATAAGCTGTGTTCCTACCATCAATGCCCAAAGCGGCACACGAGGAGCTTTTGCCTTCGCGGCCGCTGCAACACCAAAATGTCCTGCGAACATATGCTATCACGCTCTTTCTTTATTTTATATCTAGTTTATAATCCAGCCAGCCGCAAACAACTACAAAAAGAAATGTAAATATAATAAAATTCATTCTATTCACCCACGTTGTTAAAATGTAATAATCATGTAGCCCCGTCAACTTTTATATTCATGCTATTGTTTCCATACGTACATTAGTGTTCGATTGATTACAATCAATGCGGCCAAGAGAACTGCCAGCATCGTGCTGCCTGTTCTATATAGCAGTATTACAGCGGTCCCTAAGATTACAAGCTCAAGCAATACACGAGAACTTTCGGATAATCTTCTCTTCGCTCCTGGTGCACCAAATGTCGCCCAGATGAGAGCTGTAATCAGAGGGACACCTAAACTCAGCAACACCTTATGCATAAGTGTAGTTCCAACAACAAATCCCCAATATCCTATTGCCAACAGCGCACATACTTCTAAACAGAAACGCAAGGCTAAATTGATGTTCTTCATCATGTGTCCCCTTCCGTAGGTGTACACGCACCTTTAATGGATTTTACGAGAAGTCCTCATAATCGCTTTGTCCATAGCCGGTACAGGATTTTTTAGCAAGTTCCCGTGTCCTACTGCTAACACAGCAGGTTGACATCCACGTAACTTTTGTGCACTCTTTAGTGCTACTTCTTTATTCAAGGTCGCTAACGCTGGAAACGGAAAGGCGGCTCGCAGCTGTCCCGCAACACACATTGATACAATACATTACTTGTTTTATGTTGGAATCGTCAAATGTTTCCTTGTATAGAGCATATCCTATCGGGCTTCCTTGTGAGTCCCTCATGATAGCCGCTTTTTCCATCCGTTACGTTAAACCATTGCGTTTGCCATGGAGCAGCATGGTTATAGAATGATAAGAATTGTATTCGTCGCGGAAGGTCAACTTCGATTTGCTAAGACGTTGGTTGTGAGACAGGATATGAAATCTTCCCTTTTTGTCCCATATAATGTAAAATATCGGTTTTTTCGTACCCCAATGACGTATACAGTCCGATAGCTGCATGATTATCGGTGATCGCCTCCAGAATTGCGGTTTCTACAAGATTTTCCTGATAGATATCGAAGGCTTTATTTATCAGCATCTTTCCGATTCCTTTTTGTCGATAAGGGAGAGCTATGGCTGTGCCGACGTTCCAAACCTCCTAATTCTCTGATTCCGTTCAACAACAAGCCCACTGGCTTATTTCCGTTAAAAACAACTATGGATAAATCAGGTGATAATCCTTCTGACACAAAACGTTTAAGGAATTTCTCTGTTGTGGTTTCCATGTTTACAAAATATCCTTGAAATCCTAAGTTCCATGCCTCCACTACTTCATCTAAATGACAATTCGATAGTCTTTTTAAAGTAAACACACTAGGCCTCCTTAATAAAACCAATAGTAAAAACCAAAAAACTAACACCTTTAGTAAAATATATATCAATATTAGTTTAATTACAAGCACAAACTAATGAAATTAGTTTGTGGATACAGCAATACATATAAAATAGGCGACCTGTACAGGTCGCCTATTTTACACATACAAATTTACTTTTTCTCGTGTAGCTGTTCCCATTTCTTCCAACTAACAATCCCGTATTGAGGTTGCGGTGGATGTGGTCACATTGCTAATAATTCCAAGGAATGTCCGTCTGGATCTTTGAAATAAATAGACACGGCAGGCATAAATGAAAACACATACAACTCCTCGGGATTCTCTCCAAAAAAAATTCTCGGGCTGAATACCTTTCTTTCTTAGCCAATCTGCTGCTCGTTTTAACTCTTCAACGGATGTTTTAAATGCAAAATGTTGGCGTTGTATATCAGTTGATGGATAGTTTTCTCTTATACCTAACATTGCCTCACCTGGGTTACCAACCCAATAAAAAAATAAGATCGTCTTTTGTTATCATAAAATATACGTTCTAATCCCAAACCATTTTCATAAAATTCCACAGAAATATCTGCATTAGAAACATTAATATGTATTTCAAAAAGCCCGTTAATCACGTTAACTTCCCCTTCTTTTTGTCTCTATTTACTTCTAAACCACTGACTCAGGTGCATAGGTTCTAAATTAGGTTTTGCTTCTCCATCCAATAAGGTTATATATTCAAGTAGATTTCCATCCAAATCTTTGAAATAGTAACTAGCTGCCGGCATCCAAGGATGAACAATTGGTTCACTCGTATCTAATCCAAAATCAGGAACAAGTGAAATACCTCTTGCACGTAAATACGATGGAGATTGTAATAATTCATCATATGACACATAAAATGCAAAATGAGATTTAATAAAGCGCTCTTGAGATACTTCCCATATCCCTAATAGTTGCTCCTTTTTTGAAATATCACCTAAATAGAAAAAGGCTACCTTTCGCTCATATACTGCATAACTAAGCTCTAGTCCCAAGCTTTGATAAAATTCAATAGCTTTCTTCAAGTTTTTTGTATAGATATGTGTTTCATATAACTTAATGTTACGCACAACATACGCTCCTTTCTAATAAATATTGTTGTTATCTATTATAATTAAAGACATTCATATTAAAACACGTACTTGAGGATAATAAATTCTCCTACTTTAGTATGAGGACATAAATAAAAACACATTCATTTATTAAAAGTATTTAAGATAAACAAATGATACTCTTGATGTTCTCATTGAATTTAGCATAACAAAAGGCACGGATTTCTCCGCGCCTTTTATCACACCATCACTTTACAAATGTCATTCGTAAATTCTACCGGATCTTCAATTGGTAATCCCTCAATCAGCAATGCCTGATGATATAATAAGCTTGTATATAGCTGTAGCTTTTCTTTATCCTGAGCGAATGCATCTTGCAGCGATTGGAATACTTCATGATTGATATTAATTTCTAAAACTTTCTCTGCTTGAATATTTTCGTTATGCGGCATTGCCTTCAAGATTTTTTCCATCTCAATTGTAACTTCTCCTTCTGTAGAGAAGCAAACTGGATGTGTTTTTAAACGCTTTGATGGACGAACGTCTTTGACCTTGCCAGCAAGTAATTCTTTCATAGAGTCAAACAGCGCTTTTTGCTCTTCTGTTACGTCTTTGTTTTGCTCATTTGTTTCAATTCCTAAATCGCCGCTAGAAACAGATTTAAATTCCTTCTCTTTATACGTCATGAGCATTTTAATCGCAAATTCGTCCACTTCATCTGTAAAGTACAAAATTTCATACCCAGCTTCTGCAACAGCTTCCGTTTGTGGCATTTTCTCAATACGTTCATTGCTTTCACCAGATGCATAGTAGATGTATTTTTGACTTTCTGGCATACGCGATACATATTCGTCAAGGGTAACCATCTTTTTCTCTTTAGAAGAATAGAACAATAATAGATCCTGTAAGGTATCTTTGTTTGCACCGAAATCACTGTATACGCCATACTTCAATTGACGACCAAACGATTTGTAGAATGTTTCATACTTCTCTCTATCGTCACGGAGTAATGCCTGAAGTTGTGTTTTAATTTTGCTTTTGATATTTTTTGCGATGAGCTTCAATTGACGATCATGCTGTAGAATCTCCCTTGAAATATTCAATGATAGATCTTCAGAATCAACCATACCTTTTACGAAACTAAAGTAGTCTGGAAGCAAGTCTGAGCATTTTTCCATAATTAAAACGCCACTAGAATACAATTCAAGACCTTTTTCAAACTCTTTTGTGTAATAGTCAAACGGCATTTGTTCTGGAATAAACAAAATTGCATTGTAGCGAACTGCACCATCTACGCTGATATGGACGTGCTTTAGTGGTTTATCAAAGCCATAACGCTTTTCTGCATAAAAGTTCTCGTAATCTTCTGTTGTGAGCTCGCTTTTGTTTTTGCGCCAAATTGGTACCATGCTGTTGATGGTTTTCTCTTCTTGTACACTTTCAAATTCACCTTCGCTACCCTCTTTTGGCTTTGTTTCACTAACATCCATCTTAATTGGATAACGGATAAAATCAGAGTATTTCTTAATGATGGCACGCAGGCGATATTCTTCTAGATACTCATCATATGTTTCTTCTTCGATATTCTCTTTGATTTTTAAGATGATTTCTGTACCTCTAGTTTCTTTTTCGCATGGTTCAATTGTATAACCGTCTGCTCCCTCTGACTCCCACTTGTATGCTTGATCACTGTCAAATGCTTTTGTAATCACTGTCACCACATCTGCGACCATAAAGGCTGAATAGAAGCCAACGCCGAATTGACCGATGATATCATGACCATCTTTGCTCTCATTTTCTGTCTTGAAGGCAAGAGAACCGCTTTTCGCTATGATACCCAGGTTCGTTTCCAGTTCTTCCTTTGTCATTCCGATCCCTGTATCCGTAATAGTAAGTGTACGGTTCTCTTTGTTTGGTGTTACTTTTATGTAGTATTGACTTTGATCGAATGTGATGCTTTCATCTGTTAAAGCTTTATAGTACATTTTATCGATGGCATCGCTTGCGTTGGAAATCAACTCGCGCAGGAAAATCTCTTTTTGAGAATAAATGGAGTTAATCATCATTTCTAATAAGCGTTTAGATTCAGCTTGAAATTGCTTTTTTTCCATGATACAGTCCCCTTTCTATTTACAGTGTTAGCACTCTGTTTTTCAAAGTGCTAGCACTTATTTTATTACCATAGGAACTATAATCTGTCAAATGTTTAATTACAATTCAGGGGATTCAATCGCATGCGTTACATCATACAAACTAAGATCAATGTCCACTGGTTGATGTAAGGCAATCTTGGCGAGCTGCCAGCCGAGATAAGGGCCCATTGTTAAACCAGAAGCACCTAACCCATTTGCAATTAATAATCCGCTGTAGCCTGGCACACGTCCGATTACAGGTAAAAATCCAGGTGTGAACGGTCTGAAGCCGACCTTAACTTCAGTAAGTGTTGCATTAGAAAGTCCCGGTGCAACGGCAACTGCTTTACCAATTACTTCATTCACACCACCTACCGTGACGCGCAAATCCCAGTTGGGATGATCCTCATGGGTAGCACCTGCCACTATTTGTCCATTCTCAAAAGCCAGTAAATATTGATTATTTGGGGGCATCACAACAGGCCATTCTCCTGTGCTATTCTCTTCTAATTGAAGATGTGCAATTTGCGCTTTTTGGTGCGAAACAAGAAAATTTACTCCAAGGGGCGCCAATACTTCATTTGCCCAGGCACCTGCCGTTACCAACACCTCGTCAGCATCAAGCGTTTCTTCTTCTACCTTGACGCCCCTTATAAGTTGTTTATCATAAAGCAATGTTGCGCTACCGTATAGGACGGAAGCACCTGCTTTTTGAGCTGCCCTTATTAGTGCATCTCTTAAAGCACGTCCATTCACACGCGCGCCGCCGCTTACATGAACAGCAGCATATTCGGGTGCCAATACTGGAAACTTCGTCCCTGCTTCTTCAGGCGACAGTCTTGTAACCCTTCCTATCTCCGGTGCGTCTTCTAAACGTTTACGAGTACGCTCTTCTATCTTCTCTAATTTATCTGCGTCTGTGTGTAAACTGAGCGCACCGACTTTTTTATAACTTGTATCCATCTCACCCCAATGTGCAAGATCTCGTATAAGCGTTTCGTAATAAGCAGCTCCCTTCTTAACAAGTTGATACCAAGCTTGATTACGACGCTGTGACAACCAAGGGCAAATAATGCCGGCTGCAACCGCTGTTGCTTGTCCGGGGTCTTGTCGGTCAATTAATGTGACAGAGACGCCTTCTTTTGCAAGATGATAAGCAGCGGAAGCGCCTAAAATACCGCCGCCAATCACAATATAATTTTTCATAGCAAACACCTTTTTCGTATAATTTCTTTCTATTATATTGTACTTCATCTCACAAGATAAAATCATCTCTCGTTTGATACGATTAGTTATATAAAACACCATCTTTGATTGTCACAATGCGATCACATACATCTAACACTCGTTCGTCATGCGTGACCATCACAGCTGCTTTTCCTCTTGTTTTGACTTCTTGTGCCAACATCTCAACGATTTCTCGCCCTCGTTTTGAATCCAAACTTGCGGTTGGTTCGTCCGCCAAAATAACAGCTGGATCGTTCATAAAAGCACGAGCGATAGCCACACGTTGTCGTTCTCCTCCTGACAAGTGTTCAGGGTAATGTCGCATACGGTGTGCAAGCCCTAAACGTTCTAATAAAGTCTTTGCTTTTTCCTCCTCTTGTTTTCCCATGTTCTTTGCCAGTCTTGGTACAAGCAATAATTGATCCCATATATGCAGATACGGAACTAGATTCGCTGCTTGAAACACAAAACCAATATCGTGAATACGAACATCATGTAGCTCTTTGGAAGAAAGATTTGTAATATCACGTCCGTCAATTGCTATTGTTCCCCCTGAAGGTGTCAACAAGGCACCTGCAATGGATAAAAAGGTGCTTTTTCCAGAACCTGAAGGTCCCATTACCGCGACAAATTCTCCTTGTTTTACACGAAGTGAGACCTCCTGTAGTGCAGTGACTGCCGTTTCACCTTCCCCATATACTTTGCTAATGTTTTCAAGTACAAGTTTATCTTTCATACTTCCATCCTCCCAATCGCTTCAATAGCATCTATTTTTGCAATGCGGCGCAACGATAACAGAGCCCCACCTACCGCTACAGTGATGAGCAGTCCGGAATACTGAAGTAGCATGCTGCCGTTCAGCTCAAACGGTATACTAGCTGGAAGCAAGGCACTCGTTCCGAAAGTAAGAAGGATGCTCACGATTACAGCTCCACTTGCAAGTAAAAGAACCTGACCGATCAAATTTCTTGCTAAGTAAGATGTCTTGGCTCCTATTGCTTTTAATATGCCAAACTGATTTGTTTTTTGCAGTGTAATCACATAAAAGAATACCGCTTGTACAAATGCCGCAATAATGACAAGAAATGTGATCATCATGGTAAGTGAACCCTGTTCTTCCTTATAACCAGGAATACCGTGTGTTGCCTCTTCCTTTGTTATCACCTCTACATCTGAAATCTTGGTTTCCAATGTTTTCTTTATATCAGGAGTTCCTTCTATAACAATTGCATTATAAGAAGGTTTCGTTTGTTTTCCGGTAAGCTTCATTAAGTTTCGGAAACTTCCATTATCTGTATATAAGACAGGCATATGACTAAACAGCTGTCCTTTTGCAAATCCTACGACCTTAACTTTGATTTCACTATCCTCGTTTTGCAATATATCACCAATTTTAATTCCGTTTTCTTTTAGGGATATATCAGCAATGACCTCTTGTTTGCCAACCTGCCCCAAGCTTTTTCCTTCTGTGACTGTTGGCATAAGTATACTGTCTGCCTCTGTTCCAAAAACAGTAACATCTATTTTCTTGTTTTGTTTCTCTGTCGTTAGTGTTAGAGTCGCTTGTGTTAATGAGGCGGCTTGTTCCGCATGCTGCTGCACTTCCTCTAATAGAGTGGGTGGAAGTACAGATCTAGCAAGCTTTTGCTCTGCTTGTTTTTGCAGGAGTACATAATCTCCCTTCATATTTTTCATAGCAGATGCGTTATCTAGGGCAAGACCATTGGCCAATCCGGATACAATGAACGTCAGCCATGAGACAAGCAGCATAATACACCCAATTAGCAGATAGCGAAATTTCCCGTGCCTTAATTCTCGTATTGCTAAAAACATATCGTTCAACTCCATTTCCTTGTTTGTAGGTAACTTCTATGCAAGAACATGGTAAAAAAGGAACATGAACGCAATATGAACAACTGTTTACATTTGATGAAATCACTAAAAACGGGACAATACGACCTTGGCCGCTTTGTCCCGTTTTTAGCGTGGAAGTATAACTTGAAAGACAGTGCCTTTTCCTACTTCGCTTTGTACTGTAATCGTTCCTTTATGTAAATAGATGATTTTCTTCACAATGGAAAGACCTAGTCCACTTCCACTTTCTTTTCTTGTTCTAGCCTTATCTCCTTTATAATACCGATCAAATATATAAGGCATATCCTCTTCGTGGATTCCCTGCCCTGTATCTTGTATCGTTACTTGAATGGAATCTTTTTCTATCATACGGACCGATATGAGAATTGTACCACCAGGTTCTGTAAACTTAATGCTATTTTGAATAAGATTGAGCCAAACCTGATGCAAAAAGCGCTTGTCACCTTTTATATATGTAGATGGTAAATCCATCTCAATTCCCAATTCTTTTTCACGCCAGGACCAGGCGGTGGCATGAATGATTTGTTGAATTTGTTCTCTTATATCAAATGTCGTCCACTCCAATATATCGCGCTCTTTATCCAAGGAAGCTAAAAGAAGTAATTGCTTACTCATAACAGACATGCGCCTACTTTCTTCCTCTATAATGGAAGCATATTGTTTTCGTTCTTCTTCCGTCACATGTTCCGTACGTAGAGCGTGTGAAAAGCCTTGGATAGAAGTGAGCGGCGATTGAATTTCATGAGAAACATTTGCGACAAATTCTTGTCGCATCTCTTCTAAACGTTGTATGCTTTCTGTCATACGTTCAAATGACTTTGCCAATGTTCCAATTTCATCCTTCCGATCAACTGCAAGCTGTATATTATAATCACCTTGGGCAATTTTCGTTGTTGCTTTCGTTAAGATTTGAATAGGCCTTACAATATATCGTGTTCCAATGAATATAAACAGCACTGTCAAAACTAAACTTAATAAAAGTAATTGCGCAAAAAAGATGCGCATCTCTCCGAATTGTAATTCTACATCCGGACGAATGAACAAGGCATACTTGTTGCCATCTATCTGAAATGGAACACCGATAGTATTAAGTAATTCATCATCAAAAAAGCCAGTAATGAACAACCTCTTTGGAAAATTCTTGATACCATGATACACTTTTCCGTCTAATACAGTTGCAACAACAGTATGTGGCAGGTATTTTGTTTTAAACGCATTACCATAGTAAGCATCTCGTCCCTGTTCATTTGTGATATAAATTTGATAACCTGAGTGAGCGACAGTTTCCATATAGTCAGATAGTGCAACACTGGGAAGCGTAGTAACGAACGCTGCAGTCTCTTGGGCAATTTTCGTAATTTTTTTGTCATTGAACGGTTTTAAATAAACTTGGTAATACGCGTTTGTTAGAAAAAAAGCGAGTAAACTGCTACTAATTAAAATACAAATAGCCGTTAGTACAAAGCGAATATATAATGTCTTCAAAAGGCCTTCACCTCTAATTTATAGCCTACTCCCCGAACGGTGGAGATGATAAACGCATGTGTCCGATTAGAAAAGCGTTCCCGTAAACGTTTCACATGTACATCGACGGTACGAGCATCTCCTTCGAAATCTATTCCCCAAATCAAATCAATTAACTGCTCACGTGTGAACGTGCGCCCTGGGTGACTTGCAAGTTGTGCCAAAAGCTCAAATTCCTTGAGTGGCAATAAGATCGTACTACCTCCACATCGTACTTCATAACTTCTTCGATCAATTAACGTATCGCCAACTGTAATGATATCTGCATGTACAAGTTGATAGCGCCGCAACAATGCTTTTACCCGAAACAACAACTCTTTTGGCTCGAAGGGCTTCACCAAATAATCGTCTGTTCCTGCCAAAAACCCGCGCTCTTTATCGAGGAGTTGTTCTTTTGCCGACAAAATGATGACTGGTATATCATAATGCCTTCGAATTTCTTCACATAACTCATACCCATTTTTATAAGGCATCATAATATCAACAATAGCTAAATGAATTGTTTCCGTTTCTAAGAGGTGTGAAGCAACAGCACCATCTTCCGCTTCTAATAAAAGGTAGCCTTCTTGCTGCAAATAATGACGCAGTAGCGTACGAATATGTATATCATCATCCGCAATCAATATATGTATCATCAGTTTCACTCCCTATTTCATTCATGCTACTATTAGCATGTCCTTTACAAAGATAGCACACTATTGTTATGGTATAACATCTTTATGAATACAAGATGAACAAAACCATACAAAAAAAGAAGAGCATATGCTCTTCTTAAAATGTCGCAATGGCGATAATACCCTCGTCCTCATCAAGCTTCAGTTGCAAACGAGCCGCAAATGGGTCTAACCCACGTTCTTCTAACCATAAACGAAGTGCTTCGATTAAATTCGCTTTAATTAAAATTTGTGTGCGGCCGTTTACTTCCACCTCGGCTGAAAATCCATATTCATCGTCATACATCAGTTCAGCTAAAACATCTGTAGGCGCTACCTGTCTTTTATCTGCAATATACACGCATAGCGCATTGATAATTTCTTGCTCAGAAATTTTTACCGTTTCCATGCTTCACGCTCTTTCTGACGTTTTTTCTTGTACGCTTTAAATAGCTTGGCTGTAATCATAATGATACCTACAAATAACATCATATTTATCATAAATGCTAAGACTGTTCCAATTGGACCAAGTCCTGCAAATAAACTACCTAACAATAAGCCACCAAGGCCACCAAGTAACAAACCTTTGGCGAAGCTTCCCGCTTTGCTTTTCGGTTTAGTTGTAGCCGATGGAGTTGGCTTAGAAGGTGTTGTTTGCTTAATATTCGAGTTTTGATTTTTATTGGTCGGAACTGTTTGATTTTGGCTGGGTGTAAAGGATCGTTTTCCTGATTTATAGCCCTTTGCTGCAGCATAATCTACTGTTGTGAAACTAAGAGTCGCAAAGGTAAGTGCAAACGCTGTAATCATTGCCATTATTTTGTTACGCATGTGAATGTTCTCCTTATGATGTATTTAGCTTGTACACCTTAAAACAAGAAAAATTTCCAAATAACAACTTGCTTTAAGTTCCTATGAACCTATTATATGAACTTACAAAAGAGAAATCAAGTATAATTTGCTATATTCATATCTACTTTTCATATGACCTTAATCATCACTACTTGCATGAGTGTATCTGTTAATAATACACTTCAGTTTTTCATTATCTTTTGTATATCACAATTGACTTTCGGCTGTACGCAAACTATGATAAGTTCATAAGAACTTAAAAGAAATGGAGAAACGTTTATGATTACCTTTCTTCTCACTAGAAAAGAAATGGCAAACTTACTGTTGTCATTAAAAGGCTGGCACGAAAAACAACCATTGACGATTATGCAAGAAGCCTGGCGTCGGACACATAAAGAAGAAACAATCAATTCTCTTCTAGCGGGGGCTACATTATCTCCTGTATTAGAAAAAATCATGCGAACAAAAGAACAGGACATTGGTTTTTCATTGACAGAAATCTCAGCGCTTGGTAACCAAATTGAAAATACAAACTTTTCCCTTACTGCATTACAAAATTGGGTAAAGCGTGATGTAAAAGAAATGATTAGTACACCACAACGTGGTAAAAAATACGCACTGGAGCAAGTGGCACTCTTATTTATAGTCGAGGATTTAAAAACTGCTCTTGATTTTGAATCAATTCGTAAATTGCTTCAATTAATTGTCAATGATCCAGATAACAGAGATGATGATTTAATTAATCCTATTTTTCTGTACGAAGCATACTCATCTTTGTTTGAAGAGCTTACACATAACGATAAGGTGTATATAGAAACAGACAAAAGTACCATTGCATGTATTGAAGAGACGATTAAAGCTAAAGCAGCAGAACTTGCTATGTCTTTTCCAAATACAACTGAAACACAGCGCGAGGCAATTCGGAATGTGATTATCATTGCTACTTTATCTGTTCATACTGCTTATTTTCAAATGATGGCCAAGCGTTATTTATCTGCCACCCTTTTTCTGCAAAATATGCAACTTTCCCATGATAGATAAAAACACACCGCATCTGGTGTGTTTTTATCTACGATTTACTTGTCTCCATACACGCGCCAAACCATCGGTTACTGTATCAATAATACCTGGATCGCAAAAATAATCCGCATGCGACAAGGGATTCTAACTTGTTAAGAGTTTTCCCGTATTAACGGGTTTGTCCGCTGTGAAAGCAGGCTTGTAGCCGTATAGGCCATCATATCCCCCTTATCATAAACAGTCTTTTCATTGCGCACGCTTCCATTGCTTCGGTTGTTGAATGAACCGAAGTGATATTTCATTGAAGCGATCTGGTTGATCAATATTACACACATGACCAGCACCTTCAATGCAAACCAGACTCACATCTTGTTGTCTTTGTACAAGCGCTTTCACAGGTGCGCGGAATAAATAGTCTTCTTCTCCCATTACAAAAAGTGTAGGAATGCCGAAAAAGTCTGTTTGTAGCTTTTTTAAAAATGGCTGCACGGCTTTTGTCAGTGAAAACCACCGAATAAACTCCTTTTGACACATCTTGGCTGCTTGCCTAACAAAAGCATGCCTTGATTCTGTGTGACTTCGCTTTGGCATAATAATCCACGCAAATAAGCGATATAACCACATATAAGGTATAATATACTTACCAACATGACCTACTGAAAGCAAGAAACTCGTACGGAAATTTAGCGTGACGACCGCTCCTCCTAAAACCATAGAGCGGATGCGCTCTGGGTACTTATGTGCCATCGTTTGAATGACAATTGTTCCAAGAGAAATACCAACAAAGTGCGCACTTTTAATATGTAGGTGATTCAACACTTGTATCACCTCATCAGCTACCTGCACAAACGTATCTCCTTTTTTCCAACTACCTTTTTGCGATTTACCGTGACCTCTTAAATCTATTAATAATACATTAAAGTATTTTTTAAACTCTTTCACCTGCTTATACCAAATGGACGAACTGCCGCCTGCTCCATGAATAAATACGACCCAAGGGCTGTGCTGTTCTGTTGTGTAAGTTCTATAATATAGCATTCATATCCCCCGCTCTCATACGTTGCATGTATCTATTATTCTACATGTTTTAGTAGGGAAGTTCTAGTGAAAATAAGATATGATATATATTATAAATACAAAGGTGTTGTTAAAGTTTGTTGTTGATTTCCGTTGGGATGGGTCGCTTTCCGTGGGCGATCAGGGAGCCTCCTCAGCGCTATGCGCCTGCCGGGTCTCCCTTTGACTTGCTTCTTAACCCTTTCTTCCAATCAACAAGTGCCACTAGCAGTATCAGGTTTTAACACAGCCAATAGAAAAGCGTTCTTTTATTTACATTTCAATTAAACTGCATAGTTAGAAAGAAAACGAATGGGGGCAAACGGATGGATCAAAAGGTTGCGATTGTAACTGGAGCTTCAAGTGGGTTTGGTTTTTTGGCTGCGTTAGAATTAGCCAAAAAAGGATTTCATGTTATTGCAACAGTGAGAACTATAGAAAAAGGCGCTGCGCTTTTAGAGCAGGCTAGCTTACAAAATGTTGAGATTGTTCTCTACGAATTGGACGTGGCCTGTGAGACATCTTTAAAACAGTGGGAATCTTATGTAAGACAGCTACACCGAGTAGATGTACTTGTAAACAATGCTGGGTTTGCTATGGGAGGCTTTACAGAAGAGATATCCATCGCTTCTTATAAAAAACAATTCGAAACCAATTTCTTTGGTGCTATTTCTGTCACACAAGCTGTGCTGCCACTAATGAGAAAAAGACAGAGTGGCTATATTATCAATATGAGCAGTATCAGTGGACTCATTGGTTTTCCTGGTTTATCCCCCTATGTTGCGTCCAAGCACGCTTTAGAGGGTTGGAGTGAAAGCTTGCGTTTGGAGCTTAGGCCATTTGGTATTCACGTTGTCTTAATAGAACCCGGGTCTTTTCAAACCAATATTTGGTCTTCAGGTCGTGAAGTTTCACCTTCACAGCCAGATTCACCGTATTATACGTACATGCAACGATTGGAGCAACACATTTCTGCAGGAAGTTCGTCACTTGGAAATCCTTTAGAAGTCGCACAAAAAATTATACGTATTATAGAAACAACAGATCCGTCCTTACGTTATGCAGTAGGAAAAGGTGTTTCTCTGACGATATGGATAAAAAAGATACTACCTTGGCGCATATGGGAAAAACTCGTCTACCGTCAATTGAAATAAGGAAATTTCCCGTTTATTATTATTTCCTCGGCAAGCGCAAAGTCTGATAAAAGCAGACAAATTCCATGAATTATTTTTACATATTATGTATCTATTCGTCATATACTGCGTACAAACTAGAAAAACTCTGCACAATTTACGCTGGTGAGCTGCTTCCGTCAAGACCTGACCCTGTTCCGTGCGTAAGTTTGTCAGAGATGTAACTACATTATAGCTCCGTTATTCTGATTTGCCGATAACACATTCTTGGCAAGTGAACCTGTATTTTCCTTGTCATTTGAATTTTTAGAAACACTCGCGTTATAATAACAAAGAGTTTGATACATAAAGGAGAATTTCTATGGCGAAAATCCGCGTTTACCAACCAAAAGAAGAACACTTTGAAAGTATTAAAGAGATTATTGATGTGCAAGAAGAAAATCCTTCACCTGAGTTACTTGCAACAATGTACAATTGTGTACTAGAAACAGAGGAATTGACAATTCCCCCTGCGTATATGGAGGAAGATATTTTAATTGACTCTGTTGAAGGGATGCTCAATGCTTCTCCAAACAAAACAAAACATTTAGGCGCTTATGATGTAATTGCTGTTACAACAAAAGAAAAGCGTTTTAAAATTTTGCTTTTAGAAGATGAAGAATACGAGATTATTTCCGAATAAAGGGGGGCTTATTGCCACCCTTTTTCTTTTAGGAAATCATGTAGCCTTCTGAACATCGCAAGTCTTTCATCTCTAGAAAAGCTAGCATTAGCACCACTTGTAGATGGAATTACAAACACATAACACCCTTCCCATGATTCATTTCCAAAAAATAAACCGTTTTGTATACCAAGTTTTATCTTCTCTTTCTTTTTTCCTGTTGCATGTCGAAAAGCGGTGATGCCGTTAAAACAAATCACTTTGGGTTTGTACGTGATAACAAGAAGCTGAAATTCAATTGCACCCATCTTGTAATCTTGCGTGTGTAAATCGCCGGATGATCTAGTTGGGCGAGCTACCAGATCTGTAATACCGTAATTCCAGCGAAGGAGCTGTGCTGTTTCCTCGGGCTTGAGTTGATACGGAGTAAGTCCACCTTCAAACAGCCCACGCCAAAATAAATTTGCCTGATTTGCGTAATGATATCCTTCGGTAGCTGAAATACGCCCAGGGTTAATGCCACAAAACAATACGGTAATATTGGGTTTAATATAAGTAGGTAACCATTTTTCTTCAAAGGCTTCTTTCATTTTATCCTCTTTCTTTATCTTCTTTTTTAATCAATTTTTGTACAGCAGATCTTGGATCCCAACAATTGAATACATAGTCCGGTTTCGTTTCGTATTGCAATCTGGTACAGATGTATCCAATATTTGTTGATTTCACTACAGCAAAATGCACACAAGTTGCACAGCAATGAAAACGGTTCTTTTTCATAGAATCCCCCTATATAAGATAAAACCCACATTTGCGAGTTTTATTGCACATTTGTTCGACTCACATTTTCTTTTTTGATAAGTTGTCCTCTTGTGACACCAAGCTGATTAGTCGCCTTTAATGAGCGCCATACACTACTGCCTTTGGATAGTCCGTTGTAAATTCAAAATCTGCGTAAATATAATCAATATCTGTTAAAGAGGCTGCTTCAATTTGTTCCATTCCGCTTTAGATGGTATATAGGTTCGTCCTTCTAGACATTCCCCATTCCCTACAGGCGCTAATAATTCTACTGTATGTCTTGTGATTCGTTTCACCATTTTCCATACTTCCTTGCTTGTAAGTACGTCCACATACAGTATACACGGAATAAAACCATAATAATCGAAAAAATCTCATATTTTCATAATATTCTTGACACCTTTGTGATGGACAGTTTAAATTGATATGATGGTTTCTTTTTTATTTCATTAAGTAATTAATACATCATATAAACTAAAAGGCAGAGGACATCTTATGTGGAAAAATAAAAACGTTTGGATTATCTTAATGGGTGAATTTATTGCAGGTATTGGTTTATGGCTAGGCATTATCGGTAATTTAGAGTTTATGCAGCGACATATTCCGTCAGACTTCAAGAAATCTTTAATTATGTTTGCAGGATTGTTGGCAGGCGTTATGGTTGGCCCGCTAGCTGGAAGATTAATTGACCAAGCTTCTAAGAAAAAGATTTTATTATACGCAGGATTTGGACGCGTAGTAAGTGTTGTATTTATGTTTCTTGCCCTGCACTTTGATAATGTTTGGTACATGGTATTCTTCATGGTTGCGATTCAAATTTCAGCTGCTTTTTACTTTCCGGCTTTGCAAGCAGTCATTCCTCTTGTCGTACGTGATCAAGATCTCTTACAAATGAATGGTATGCACATGAATGTCGCCACGATTGCTAGAATTGCAGGGACTTCCATTGGGGGCGTTTTGCTTGTTGTGTTAAGTCTTGAGTATATGTATGGCTTTTCTATGCTAGCATATGCGCTTTTATTTGCTTCGACATATTTGTTAGAATTTCAAGATACGCCTGTACAGCCCTCCAAAAATGCAACCAATCAAAAAGCAGGATTTACTGAGGTATTTCGCATTTTAAAAGAAGTTCCTGTTGCATTTAATACATTAGTTCTCAACATTATTCCCCTTTTGTTTATCGGTGGATTTAACTTAATGGTGATTAACATTAGCGAAATGCAGAAAGATCCGGCAATCAAAGGTTTGTTATATACTGTGGAAGGTGTTGCATTTATGTTAGGTGCTTTTTTTGTTAAATATGCGTCTAAACGGACTTCTCCGCAGCGTTTGATGTATACGTACAGTTTTATTATTGCATTTGCACATCTTTCATTATTTTTTAGCAATATCAAATGGATGTCACTTGTCTCCTTTACAATTTTTGGTCTTGGTGTAGGTGGATTTTTCCCGGTTGCTTCAACTGTTTTCCAAACTAAAATTGCAAAAACCTACCACGGACGCTTGTTTTCTTTTCGCAATATGTTTGAGCGCGTGATGTTTCAGGTCGTCTTACTGGCTACAGGCTTATTTTTAGACACAATCGGTCTGCAGTATATGGTGCTAATCTTCGGTCTAGTTTCCCTTCTGATTTTATTTTTACTACTATCTAGACCAAAAGCTATGTCTTTGGAAACAAAAGAATCTCAATCCTCTTAACGGAACCTTTCATACAATCTAACAAAAAAACCCGCAGTTGCGGGTTTTTTTATTCTTCTTTTCTTTCAATTGTTAAGCCGTCCACATGGCGTTTTTCCATTATACGCTGTTTTTTACGATTCTCCTTTGTATCAAAAATAATCGCAAAGTCGTAATCTTCCGGATATAATTCAGCAGCAGCAATGTACAACTTTAGCCGCTTATGATTATACATTCGCTTTTCACCCTTGACCTGTACAACATAATTACCTGTATCATCCGGACCTTGATAAACAATTCCAAACTCGCCTGTCTCGGTAATTTGCACATTATCACCTATGACAAATGTTGGTACATGAATTTGCTTTTCTTTTCCTTCACGATGTCGTTTGATATATCGGTTCGTTGCTAATTGTTTATCCATTTCTTTTTTGGCAGAAGTCTCTGCGACTGTTTCATATTCTTTCTCTTCTTTATACGTAATCATATGTGCCGCTGTGATCAGCTTTGGATGCATACCAAGACGCAATGCAATTGCAAATGCCTGACTGTCCCCACCCTTTCCGATTAGTAGTCGATACGTAGGACGTAATGTTTGTAAATCAAACTCCATAGAACCGTTAATAAAGCCTTCCTGCTGATTTGCAAAATCTTTAATTTCACTATAATGCGTCGTTGCAAGCAAGGTAGCTCCTTTTTTGTACAGCTCCTGTAAAATTACTGTTGCGAGACCCATTCCTTCGCCAGGGTCTGTTCCTGAACCCAGCTCATCAAGTAATACAAGGCTTCGATCGTTTGTTTGCTTTAAAATTTGAATAATATTGACAATGCGTGAACTGAATGTACTTAAGTTTTGCTCAATGCTCTGCCCATCACCAATATCTACCCAAATATGTTGAAAAACAGCAATATGACTTCCTTCTTCAACAGGAACATGTAAACCACATTGCACCATTAGTGTTAATAAACCGACCGTTTTAATTGTCACCGTTTTACCACCGGTATTAGGTCCTGTAATAACTAAGGCATGATAGTTTTCTCCCATTTCAACGGTAAGGGGTACAGCTTTCTCACCTAGTAAAGGATGACGAGCCGATTTCAAAGAAATATAATGAGATTCGTTCACTTCTACACTACGTCCTCCAATTGCACGGCTATATTTGGCTTTGGCAAACAGTACATCGTAATGCACCATCGTTTCTACAGCCAAGTGGATAGAAGGTTCTTGTTCTTCTACAAGCCCTGTCAAATAGCTCAAAATACGTTGACATTCTATTTCCTCTTCCACACGTAATAAAAGCAGTTGCTCCTGCCCACGCGTTAATTCATCTGGCTCTATATATAAAGTAGAGCCAGATGCAGATACATCAAGGACTGCTCCACTCACTTTACCTTTGTGTTCTTTTTTGAGCGCAAGTACATAGCGTCCATCTCGCTCACTCACAATGCTTTCTTGTAAGTACGTTTTGTATTTCTTGAGAAGTTGTTGGATTTTTTCTTTCAAACGTTCTTCATGGGTTCGTATTTGTTTTCGAACCTTTTCAAGAGATTTACTCGCGTAATCATCTACCATCCCATTCCGAATACAACGATAGATCTCCTCGGCTAAATGTGGTAACTCCTCAATGCCATACACGTAAGATGCTACACGCGGTGCAATGGGTACCTTGTCTTCCATAAAACGCTTCAGTTTACGACAGCAATCTAAGAAATCGTATAATCCCACTAATTGATCTGGACGAAGAGATATCCCTTTGTTCAAGCTTTTCAGTAAATAATCCATCCCGTTTAAACCATGAATTGGTACGCTAGTGCTTTTTTCTAAGATGCGTTTCGCTTCGGTTATCTCATCTAGCAACGCACGAATTTGTTTTAAGTTTGTGTGGGGATCCAAGGCACGCACCTGCGCCTTACCCAAATCAGTTATGGCATAATGAGCTACTTCTTCTTTAATGTGATGTAAACCTAAGACCGTAAATGTGTCTGTATTCAATGTTTGTTCCTCCTTTTTTATAAAAAAAGCGCAATGAACTTAGTTCATTGCGCAGATACACTTGTGCCTATACAAAAAGGCTGTGCGAAAGCGCACAGCCGAAAAGGACACAATGGTTCGGATGCTATGACTATCGTTCTTAACTATCAATCGCAGGCATAGCTAAATAAACCTAATCTTGTCGTTTTTTTCAAGATAGGTAAGCTTGCAATTGACCGTATGAAATTACGGTTAGTTAAGAACGGCACCTAACATATACATAGTCTCCCTTACATGTTTATAATGTAATTCTCTTTTAGTATATCGCATTTGTATTTTTTTGCAATAGGTGTACATATCTCTTCTGTATAAGAATTCCCATTTATGTCAAGCTAAAAACAGGAGGTGATATCATAGAACCTTTACTTTGTCCGTCCTGTAAGACAAACCGAACGCGTTTTAATTTAATTGCGCAGCAAGTAAAACAAGTAAAACAAGTAAAACTCAATCCGCAATCCGGCAGCGTGGAACAGGAATTTGCTGAAGATGCAGGACCTTTTCATATGTCCTATCAAGGGCCAGATTATCGTGTACAATGTGCTGTGTGCGGATTGAACGAAAATATGGATATGTTTGTTAAAATGGCACAATTTCACAAACAATGAAAAAAGCGCCCAAAAATTGAACTGGCCCCCAAAAGTTAGACACGGGTGTGTCAGGCAGCCTCTTGGGCATGAGCCCGGTATTGAACCGGGCTCATGCCCTTTAATTTTGCCTTGATCCGTTTATGGTTGTAGTAG
>NZ_RIAV01000008.1 GCF_003852715.1 Ectobacillus antri | reverse complement strand
AACATCCAAACAACATGCGGAAAATAAAATAGCCGTATATCTCATAAAAAAATGAATGATATATGGCTATTTGTGATACGTACCGTGAAGGTGCGCTTATTTTTATAATTCGGGCTTACCGTAAATCTACGTTTTCACGATTCTCCTGCAGCAACAACGTGGCAAACGTATGCCGTAAGTGATGCAGCGAAAAACGTTTATTTTTTCAACTTGCAAGTAAAGCATGAATGCGTCTACAGCTTCAATAAAATACATAATACAAACCTCCATATAAATTATCGTTAAAAATTCAGCAATTATCGTAAAAAGCTCGAAAGTTATGTAAAAAGCAATTTACTATAAAATTATCAAGAACTTACGGAAAATTCGTTTCTGATAAGCGTTATTATGCGAACTTGAGGGAAGAAAGGCTGATGTTACAAACATTCTTTTAAGTTTACATAATACAAATTATAGGAAGTCATCGATTCGTAAATATTTATGTCTCTAAAAAGAAGAATACTATTGTTTTTGAGACAAAAGAGAATTATAACAATTTTTCGTACCAGCTTTTCATTAACAATGCGGTTCATTTATTTGACGTTTTTATCTTACCGCTACCAAACCGTTTATTATGTATGGTAGAAAAAATTGTCGTCACAACCACGAAATTACTTAGCGAAGTTTGATTCTCCCAACTTCCTCTTCTTCGTTATCTTTGCATTCCAAAACAGCGATTTACAGAATACTCTAACACCATTTAAATTTGCCCGAAGACAATCTTTCTGTCTCATTTTTACTGGCGTATGGTATTAATTTTCTTCTTCCTCTTAGTACAGTTGACATAATGAATGTTACTTATAAACAAGATTTCATCATGTCAAAGATAAAAAATAAAAACCCAAGTAACTGTTACAAGGGTTTTTAAAAGTGTTTAGCAATCACGATGACAGAAGCTTGCTCCGATAATGATGAGTAGGATAAACAATACAACGATGATTGCAAAACCGCTGCCGCCTCTTTGATAGCCGCAATATCCGTAAGTTGGCGCAACATATGTTGGTGCACACATGGATGGAGCAGTGTAAGACGGAGCTACATACGTTGGAGGAGCCATATTGGCACCTGCTACAAGTGGTGCATTGTTATTACTATACATATTAAACATCATCCCTTCTTTTGTAGGGAGGTAAATGCAGGATACGTTAATATCATACGCCTATCTACGTATTTGGAGCACGTCTAATCCAAAAATAATCTTATCGCATTCTCAACATCTTATTTACCTGATAAATAAAAAAGATCCATGAAGGATCTTTTATCTGCCTTTAAAATTTGCGCGGTGTTGGCAACATATTCGGTTGATTTGCTTGTGCGCCCATGACGCTTGTATTTGGCATCATGTTTGGCATCATGTTCGGTGTCATTGGCATAGTCATAGCTGGTTGCACATAAGTTGGTGTTGGATAAAATGTTGTGCAGCAAATTTGTTGTGGACGCGGCTGACATGGTGAACAGTAAGGGTTTGGATAATACATGTTTGATAACCCCCTTGGTTTGTCTCATTACTGTATATGTTCACAGATGGACAAACGAGCCTGTCCCCTTAGCCCAGCATGAAAATTGTGTGTTTGTCCTTTCCAATTTAAGTAGTTTTACATGTGCTGTATAGACAGGACCTGCAATTCTGGATCATGCTCAGCAAGAGATTCGAAATAACCGCTCTCATCTTCCGCCAAAACCCTACCAAGCTCTTCCCTTGCCTCTTCTACCCTATGCAACGCTGCTAAATAACGAGAACGATGATAACGTCCCATTAGATTATCCGCATCTACGGAGAGCAATTGATCGGCTTCATATGTTTCTCCGAGCCTGTAATATGGAAGAAAGTCTTCTTTTATATGTAAAGCCGTCTCGTACTGTGCAATTGCTTCTGTATAACGTGTTTGCTGCTCATATAAAACACCTATAGAACAAAGGAGTATGATATGATCAGGTTCTTTATCCACTAGTTTATGAAGAAACTGTATCCCTCTTTGTATATACCATGTGTTTTGAATACAACTCACATACATATCTATCGCTTCTTTTGTTGAAATGAAGCACATACCCCGCTCTATCATTGACAATGCTTCCTCTGCTTCGTCCTCTTGCACAGCATAATCCCAGAGTGTCTTTCCTGCATTAAGTAAGAAGTCACCCTCTGTTTCGAACTCGGGATAAATTGCTAAGAGATATTCCTTTCCCTTACGTGTGTTTTGTTTCATATATACATTGACTAAGCCTAGATGAGAGAACATGTGATCGGGACTGTGTGTGAGAGCCACTTGATTGCACTCAATGCTTTTTCCAAAAATAAGTCCGAAGCCACACGGCTCCGGACTTATTCACTAAATATTTTTTTACCTAGAACATGATCAATTGGAACAAAGCCAATCTCTCGGCTATCTCGGCTATTATTACGGTTGTCTCCCATCACAAAGACGTGGTGTTTCGGCACAACCCACTTACCTTCATTCATAACCATCATCGGTTCTTTTATGTATGTTTCTTTTAGCGGCTTTCCGTTTCGATACACTTTTTCATTCTTTAGTTCAATCACATCGCCAGGCTTTCCAATGATGCGCTTTACATATAAAAACCCTTCCGGCTGTTCTGGAGACAATAGCTGATAAATGGCATTCTCTGAAACATCATCTGACCAGCTTCGTTCCCGATCAACTCTACTATCAATAATCACAATATCCCCGTAATCAGGTGTTGAACGAAAGGTGTGTGACAGCTTGGACACCATAATGCGTTCTTGATCATGTAGCGTCGGATCCATCGAGTGCCCTTCGACGCGGTACGGCTGTACAAGAAAAACGCTTGTGAAAAAAACCAGTGCCAACGCAAGTAAAATGGAGCGCACCCAGCTCCATATTTCATTGATTGTTTTCTCTTTCAATAACACCCCGCCTTTCCATTCTTAGTAAGACAAGAGTACCATGATTACCCATCTGGAGACAATGCTTTTAAAACAATCCTGTATATTGTAAGAACAAAATGAGCAGACCGAGTCCCCATACATAATAAGCAAATATCTTAAGGGAGTGTTTTCGTAAGTACTGAATCATCCAAGAAACTGCAATATATCCGAAAAATGCAGCAGATACAGCACCTATGAATAATGCCGTACCGGAAATGGCTTCTGCTTTTCCTTGAAATAAATCAGCTGATTGCAATACGATACCACCTACAATAGCGGGTGTAGATAATAAAAACGAAAAGTATGCTGCTGTTTCACGATCTAACTTCCGCCAAAGTGCGGCAACAATGGTCATACCTGATCGTGAAATCGCCGGAAAAATAGCAAAAGCTTGAAAGGAGCCAATGAAAAGTGCGTCTCCATATGTAATATCGTTCATTTTCTTCCTGCCGCCTTTTCCCAGCTCTGCCCAATATAAAAATACACCAGTGGCCAAAAATTCCCAACCAATTGTTATCCCTGTTTTAGAAATCTCGTCAAAAAAATCTTTGCATAGTAGCCCTACAATAACTGCTGGAATTGTTCCAATGACCAATAGCCAAGTTAATCTCCCGAACGGTTTTTTCAACATATCTATAAAGTCATTCTTATAATAAACAAACACAGCAAGCAACGTTCCAATATGAAGCATTGTATCCAAAAACAAACCAGCTTCATCGAGACCAACTAAGTGTCGTCCTAAGTACAAATGACCTGTGCTGCTAATCGGTAAAAATTCTGTGAGACCTTGTATAATCCCAAGTAGAAATGCTTCTAACCAGCTCATTCTGTCCCCTCCTCATCAGGCTCGTACCAATATATGAGATACATGCCTGATTCATGCGGATAGAATAATTCTTTTAAAAAAAAGCCATCTCACAGAAAAATAACGGGATCAGATATACAAAAAATTCCAACCTGTGTTCATGTACGTTTAAAAATTGTGCAACAATGACAAAATGTCCTGCATATTGCAGGACATTTTCATTATACTGGATAGACAGGATGCTTTCTGTCTGTAAATATTTGATATTTACTACTATATACATCAAAACGTTCTGCTAGTTCTTGACGAAGTTTGTTTGGGTGTACAATTCCATCAATGACCATTTCGGAAGCCAAGTGATAAATATCAATATCTTTTTTATATTCTTCTCGTTTTTGCTCAATAAATCTTGGGCGGTCTTCCTCAGGTAATGCAGCGATTTTATTCGCATACACTGCATTGACCGCTGCTTCAGGTCCCATAACAGCGATAGATGCTGTCGGAAGAGCCAAACAGCAATCCGGTTCAAACGCAGGACCCGCCATTGCATATAAGCCAGCACCGTACGCTTTACGGACAATAACTGAAATTTTTGGTACCGTTGCTTCACTCATCGCGGATATCATTTTTGCACCATGTCTAATAATACCAGCGCGTTCTACCTTTGTACCGATCATAAAGCCTGGTACATCTGCAAGAAACAGAAGCGGAATATGATATGCATCACAAAGATTGATAAACTTAGCTGCTTTATCAGCAGAATCATGGAACAACACGCCACCTTTCATACGAGGTTGATTGGCTATAATACCGATTGGCTTCCCATTAATACGTGCTAAACCGGTAATTAACTCTTGCGCAAACAACTTTTTAATCTCAAAGAATGAACCTTCGTCAATGATACGATGAATAAGATCCATCATATTAAACGGCGCATTTTGATTTGTAGGGATAATTTCCTCTAATGTTTTATCAAACGCTTTTGGTGCACTTGGCGTAATATGAGGCGCTGCTTCTAAATAGTTCGTTGGGAAATAGGAAAGATATGTACGTGCTAGCAACAGCGCTTCTTTCTCTGTTTTGCATAATACATCTCCACAGCCAGATACTGAGCAATGCATACGCGCACCGCCCATTTCTTCCAATGTCACTTTCTCACCAATAACCATTTCTGCCATACGAGGTGATCCCAAATACATAGAAGCGTTACCATCAACCATCATGACGATGTCACAAAACGCCGGAATATACGCACCGCCCGCTGCAGATGGACCAAATAACAAGCAAACTTGTGGTATTTTACCTGATAATTTTACTTGATTATAGAAAATGCGACCGGCACCGCGGCGTCCTGGAAACATCTCTACCTGATCTGTAATACGTGCACCAGCAGAGTCCACTAAATATAAAAGTGGCACACGTAATTTCTCTGCTGTTTCTTGAATACGGAGAATTTTTTCAACTGTGCGCGCCCCCCAAGACCCTGCTTTTACAGTAGAATCGTTGGCCATCACACAGACCGTACGGCCATTGATTTTCCCAATAGCAGTTACCACGCCGTCGGCCGGCAAATCAACACTGTCGCAGTTTGCGTACAGGCCGTCTTCGGTATAACCATCGTCAAATAAGAGAGATAAGCGCTCACGAACAAACAATTTGCCTTTGGCTTTGTTTTGTTCGTGATATTTCTGTGCTCCTCCTGCTTTAATCACTTCTTCACGTTCTTCCAAGGAAAGCTGCTTTTGTTCTTGGTCCAACATTTTTATTCCCCCCTGTATTCCGGTTTTCGCTTTTCTTTAAAAGCTTGTAGCCCTTCTAAACGATCTTTTGTACCAATCACACCCTCGTATGCTTGCCGTTCCATACGAAGTCCTGTATGTAAATCTACTTGCATCCCTTGTGATATCGCTTGTTTTGCCAATTGAACAGCAATAGGACCATTTGCCGCAATAGAGGTTGCTATGTTGATACATGCGTCCATTAAAGATTCAGGAGATACACTATATTCTACAATTCCATACTCAAGCGCTTCGGTAGCCGGAACACGGCGAGCTGTAAAAATTAATTCCTTCGCACGGCCCAACCCGATTAAACGAGGCAAGCGTTGCGTTCCGCCAGCACCAGGAATGATGGCAAGAGACGTTTCCGTAAGTCCAAGTGTCGCTGTCTGAGAAGCAATTCGTATATCGCAAGCTAGACTAAGCTCTGTGCCTCCCCCAAGTGCAACGCCGTTAATTGCGGCGATGACAGGTTGTGGCAATTCTTCCACCATATTAATGGTAGAACGAATGAGCGCTACTGCTTCTCGCACTTCAACTTCATTCATACCAGCTCGCTCTTTTAAATCTGCTCCTGCGCAAAATGCTTTATCTCCAGCCCCTGTTAGAATGACAACACGAATATCTTTACTTTCTTTAATTTGCTGTAATACTTCTTGTAACTCTTGTAAGAGTACAATAGAAAGTGCATTCGCTTGCTTAGGACGATTGAGTGTAATACGAACAATGTAAGGTGCAACGGTTTCCATTTGTACATACTGCAATAAAAGCAATAACATCACCTACTTATCGTTTTTGGCTTTCCTGCTTGATACACTTGACTTGGAAGCTTTATTTGTAATGTATCGGCAATAAAGCGACTCGCTTCAAATAATTTATTTTCATTTATATTTGTCTTAATTCCCATTTGGTGCAGCATATGCACAACATCATTCGTTGCAACATTACCAGATGCCCCCGGCGCGTATGGACAACCTCCTAAACCGCCGCAGGAACTATCAAATACAGTAATTCCAGCTTGTAAGGAAGTGAGTATATTAGACAGTGCCATGCCATATGTATTATGAAAATGCATAGCAAAGGCTGAAGCAGGGAAATGCTTAAGCAGATGAGTTAACACAGACTCTACCTGCATCGGATTCGCGACACCAATTGTATCACCAAGTGAAATTTCGTATACACCGGAAGCAAGTAACTCTTCACATAAACGTTCTACCGCTGAAAGTTCCACTCGTCCTTCATAAGGACAACCAAATACGGTAGATACATAGCCTCTCACTTTTTTACCAACTATCAAACTCTGCGTTGTCACTTCTTTTACTGTCTGCAAAGCCTCAGAGATAGACTTGTTAATATTTTTTTGGCTATGTGTTTCACTAGCAGATAAAAAGATATTAACTTCATCCACGTCCGCAGCTAATGCACGCTCAAGACCCCGTTGATTCGGAACAAGCGCAGTATACATTACACCAGGCTTCCGTCTTATACGATGAAACACATCCGCTGCATCCGCTAAAGCCGGAATCCATTTAGGATGAACAAAGGATGATACCTCGATATATGTTAATCCTGTCTGAGACAACGCATTAATCCATTGTACTTTATCCTGTACAGCAACTATTTTTTCTTCGTTTTGCAGCCCATCTCGTGGACCAACTTCTTTAATTTGAACAGAAGCAGGGAGTTTCATAGATATGCCTCCTATTCTAATTCGGCTAATACGTCGCCTTCATTTACAAAGTCGCCTTCTTGCACTAATAATTTCACAATTGTTCCCGCTTCTTCTGCCATAATTGGAATTTCCATTTTCATAGATTCTAAAATAACCACATCTTGTCCCTCTTCTACTGTCTCTCCTACATTCACTACGACTTTCCATACGTTTCCTGCCATTGATGCATATACCTTTGTCATGGTCATTTCCTCCCTCAATATAAAATGAATATAATCGACTCAGCTGCGAGCACCTGAGTCGATCACCTTTATTTTTTCACAAGTTGCTGCGATACAAAGCTTGTTGTGTAAATTCCGCTTTGAAACACTTCATCTGCAAGTACACGGCGCAGCATTGGAATATTTGTTTTGATACCTTCAATTTTTGTTTCTGCAAGCGCCTCGTCCAGTTTTTGTAGCGCTTCTTGGCGCGTAGCACCATGTACAACCACTTTGGCAATCATAGGATCATAAAATGGGGTAATCGTTACGTTATCCTGCAAAAAGTGATCAATGCGAACATGTTGCGGCAATTGCAGCGCTGTCACCTTTCCCGGGGAAGGAAAAAACGTATTTGGGTCTTCTGCATACACACGAGCCTCTATTGCATGGCCATTTCTCACAATCTCATCTTGTTGATAACGTAGACGCTCACCTGACGCAATACGGAGCTGTTGTTCTACTAGATCAAGACCTGTAATCTCTTCTGTTACTGGATGCTCGACTTGTAAGCGTGTATTCATTTCCAAAAAATAAAATTGTTGATGTTCGTCTACTAGAAACTCAATCGTACCGGCGTTTTCATAGCGAAGCGCTTTTGCAGCCTGTACTGCAACTTCTCCCATACGCTTACGTGTACTTTCTTCTAAAAACGGGGAAGGTGCTTCTTCAATTACCTTTTGGTTACGACGCTGTACAGAGCATTCACGCTCCCATAAATACACCGTATTCCCGTCTGCATCAGCCAAAATCTGAATTTCGATGTGATGCGCATTGGTAATAAGCTTTTCCATGTACATTTCACCGTTACCAAAAAAGTTTTTTGCGCGTGTTTGATTACTTACAAACGCCTGAACGAGCGTTTGCTCAGTTTCAATGACTTGCATACCGATACCGCCACCGCCGGCAGAAGCTTTTAACATGAGTGGATAACCGATAGTTTTTGCGATGACTTTTGCTTCTTCGACATCTGCGAGGGCTGCTGTAATACCCGGTACAACAGGTACGCCAGCTTCTTGCATCGCCTTGCGGGACTCAATTTTGCTACCCATACGAGCAATCACATCAGCGGAAGGTCCGATAAATACAATACCTTCTTCTGCACAGCGCTTTGCAAAGTTTGGATTTTCAGATAACAAACCATATCCTGGGTGAATAGCCTCTGCATTTGTTTTTTTTGCAATCTCAATGATTTTTTCCAAATTCAAATAACTTTCTTGCACACGAGCAGATCCTAATAAATAAGCCTCGTTTGCCATTTGTACATGCAAAGCACCTTGATCAGCTTCCGAATACACCGCTACTGTTTCAATACCAAGTCGTTTACATGTTTTAATGATACGAACGGCAATTTCACCACGATTGGCAATTAATATTTTGGAAAACATAGCTATTCCTCCTTATCGGCAACCAAGTTGTCTCGCAATAACAAGACGTTGAATTTCCGAAGTACCTTCTCCAATTTCAAGTAGCTTCGCATCACGGATATAGCGCTCTACTTCGTACTCTTTCATGTAGCCATAGCCACCGTGGATTTGAACAGCTTGATTCGCAGCGCGGCTTGCCATTTCAGAAGCAAACAGCTTTGCCATCGCAGCTTCTTTAGCAAACGGTTTATTCTGATCTTTGAGCCAAGCCGCTTTATGTACCATATTTCGTGCCAATTCAATCTCAGTTGCCATGTCTGCTAATTTAAACTGAATGGCTTGAAAGGAAGAGATGGATTTGCCAAATTGTTTGCGCTCTTTTGCATAACTGAGCGCTCGCTCAAATGCAGCCTGCGCGATACCAACAGCAAGAGCTGCAATAGAAATACGACCACCGTCCAGCGTGTATAAAAATTGTTTAAATCCTTTGCTTTCATCACCTAAAATGTTTTCTCTCGGTATCCGAACATCTTCGAGGATGATTTCACACGTGTTAGATGCACGAACACCCATCTTGTCGTATGGACTTGAAATTTTTAATCCGTTTGTATCTGTCGGTACAATAAAAGCGGAAATTCGTTTCTTTCCATTCTCATCCACACCATTGACAGCGGTTACAATAATGGTCTTAGCATATTCAGCGTTCGTAATCCAACATTTTTCCCCGTTAATGACGTATTCATCTCCATCTAGTACTGCCTTGGTTTGTGTCCCACCTGCATCAGACCCTGCATTTGGCTCTGTTAGACCAAAAGCACCCAACGTTTTCCCGGAAGCCATAGGAACCAAGTATGTTCTCTTTTGCGACTCTGTACCAAAGTAATAAATCGGAGAAGCACCGAGAGAAATGGTTGCAGCATAACTTAAACCAGTTCCGCCGCAAGCCCGGCCAATTTCTTCAACTGCAAGGGCATAAGATACGGTATCCCCACCTGAACCACCGTATTGCTCTGGAAACGGAATGCCCAAAAGGCCTAATTCTCCCATTTTTTGAAACGTCTCATAAGGGAATTCTCCTGTACGATCGTAATACACCGCTTTTGGTGCAATCTCTTTTTCTGCAAAGTCACGAACCATCTCTTTAATCATTTGCTTTTCATTAGTAAGCGTAAACTCCATCTTGTCACACTCCTTCAGCATTTTTCGACATGCTTCATTCTGTGCTACATATAGGACTTGATTGGATAGTATGTACGTTGTTGCAACTATTTCGATAATTCTGTCATTAATTCTATTGTAAAGCATATTCTGTATCTATGCACAAAAAAAATCCTACATTGTTCTACAACAACGCAGGATGTTTTTTGTCGAAGTATGTAACATAACCTAATAATCTCTTCCTTTTCCCGAATCACTAATGTCCATTAAGTCTTCCGGATATGGTTCAAAGTATGTTTGTTGCTCTAAGTATTGTTCTTCAAATCGAATGGTCCAAGAACGTAGCAATGCGAGTATACTACTTAATGGTATTTTTTTCTTGCTGTACTTATCAAGAAGCAATAAAAAATGCTCCTTTTCTTCTTTACGTAACTTATCTTTAAAATATCCAAAAATATGCTGACATACATTTACATGAGATGTATAACGTGCTGCACGCTGAAACATATCGTAAAGCCCTTTCTCGTATGCCACTACTACCTCAGATAACGAATGCTTTTCATGGTTCGCAACAATTCGGCCCATCTCTTTTAATTTTGTTTGATTATACGCCATAAACAAATATTTGTTATCGCTATGAAACTTGACTAATTTTTTCATATTCGGTTCGTGTTTTAATGCTTTAAATGCGGCAATCGTAAATAGCTTCGTGAAAAAATGTTCACGAATCGTAAAATTACGAAGTCTGCCTTCTTCTTCAATCGCCAGGTGAGCGAACTTCTCTAAAACAGCACCGCCAAAAAAACCACTGCCTTTGCCTGCCGGTATCTTACCACCCGCATATATTTTCACATCGCGCGTACCGCAGCTCGGAGATCGACTTTTTAAAATAAACCCATCTGCTTCTACAGATGATAAGAAGTGTGCAGAAAATGACATCATCGCTTCTGTCACATCTGCACCACTAGAAGGCTGTACAAGTTTGAAAACACCATCTTCTTCAACGATACGAATCGTTTCACGTGGGGTCCCTAGCCCGATCTCCACTTCTGGGCACACGGGGATGAAATGAACATGCGACATAAGACTTTTAACGACTATATCGGAAATTAAGTCACCGTTGTAACGACATGCATCAAATTCCAAACATTTGCTGACTATAACTGTCGGCTTAGTGAACGTTCTCATAAATTCCTCCGTGCTCTTAAAAGTGATAGAAGTTAGATGTAAAATTTCACATAACTTTATTATATTCTCTCAGGTACTTTACACGCAAATGTATCACCGTGTTAGGACCAAACAAGAAAAATAGAATATGAAAAACGCATCCATACTGGATGCGTTTTTCGTATGTATTATTTTACCGCTTCTTTAAGCTCTTTTCCTGCCTTAAATGCTGGTGCTTTTGTCGCAGCGATTGTGATCTCTGCGCCCGTTTGTGGGTTGCGGCCTGTACGAGCTGCACGTTCGCGAACTTCAAATGTTCCGAAACCAATCAACTGTACTTTTTCTCCTTGCGCCAATGCGTTTGTTACTGCTTCGAATACTGCATTTACAGCTGCAGACGCATCTTTTTGAGATAGTTCAGCTTTTGCTGCCACTTGTTTTACTAATTCTGTTTTGTTCATGTTTTTCACCTCTAATTAAACTGCTAATGCGGGTTTATTATACCTTACTCTCATATACTTATACAAGTCTTACACGTTATTTTCATATAAGATTTGTATTGTAAAGTACAAGAAATACGAAATAATAGGAAAAGAGTGCTCTTTTAACACGTTGAAATTTTCTAAAAATTGAAGTATAATGTGTTACATCTCAGACTTTTTCTGTTACATGTGAATGTTTCATTATCCGACCGGGCATACTATACAAGGTATAAGAGTACTGCTTCATGTAACGTATATTTTATGAAGTGATGCAAGAAACAACCGTAACCCTAAAGGGAAATGCGTGCCAAACCGTAAAAAAGCTGTTAACGGTACAGTTAACAGCCTTTCTTTTTTGGACGTACCACATAAAGGAGTGATTGTATGCACTGGAATAAGAAAAAAGATGCTTTCCAGCAAGAAAAAAAACAAGAGGACGTTGCGGTATGGGAATGCAAATCTGACAACTGCCTTGGTTGGATGCGCAAGGAATTTTCCTTTACTGATGAACCAGATTGTCCTTTATGCGGTACGAAAATGCAAGACGGTACTCGTCTTCTGTATGTGTTGTCAGAGTGATAAAAAGCTCTTGCATATTGCAAGAGCTTTTTACTTTGTTTTCGTTATAATACCATAAGCATCATACATGACGTTTAAGATTGTTTGTCTTTCTTTAACATGTGGTAATACGTAAATAGTAAACACCCAACTGCTGATGCAGAACATGCATATTGAAAAAATTTCAGCATTGTTCCCCTCCTTATAGAATTGTTATCTCTCATAGCATCCCACATTTTTATTCTCTTATTCTCTCGACGTGTAAGACACAATTTTGTAACAGTTCTATTCGTGTTATTGCTCATTTTTGTTTATAATAGAATATAATCATTATAAACTGGAGGTATATATGCTTACATCTGCTGTTGGACGCCTTCGCATCATAGGATTTATTGAAGGTATTTCTTATTTGTTGTTACTAGGAATCGCTATGCCCTTAAAATATTTAGCAGACATGCCAATGGCTGTAACGATTGTAGGAGCTTTGCATGGCTTGCTGTTTGTGTTATTCATATTAGCGTTGTTTCATGCTATGCTTGTCCACCGTTGGTCTATTTTCAAAGGTTTTATGGCTTTTGTATCCTCCGTTATTCCGTTCGGGACATTTTATCTAGATGCACAATTAAAAAAAGAATACTTCTAAAAAAGAGCGCAAATGCGCTCTTTTTTAGAAGATAAAAGATAAAATATAAAGGCTAAATCAAAATGAAAGACTGTTTAGTACAGATTTTTTACTTTAAAATAAATCTTGTTTTGCTACTACCATCGCGAAGTTTACTTACTTCTAAGGAAGCCGGCAAAGCATTTTTTAATTCTTGTACGTGCGAGATTACACCGATTAGTCGACCAGATTGCTGCAAGTCAATTAATGTATCAATTGCTTTTGTTAATGATTCTTCGTCAAGCGAGCCGAATCCTTCATCAATAAACATCGTCTCAATTGAGATACCACCCTCATATGCCTGAATCATATCAGCCATGCCAAGCGCGAGTGCAAGAGATGCGTTGAACTTTTCTCCCCCTGATAATGTTTTTACATCGCGTGTTTGCCCGGTATAAGCATCATATACATCCAATCCCAAACCACTTTGACGATTTCTTTTTTCAACGCGTTCACTACGCTTTAAGAAAAATTGCCCATTTGATAATTTGCGAAGTCGTTCATTTGCAGCTTGTACAATTTGTTCTAAATATTCAATGAGAATGTATCGCTCAAAGGATAGTCTGCTTTCGTTATCACCTTTGATCACTTCATATAAATCTACGAGCTCTTGATAAACTGTCTCTTCTTCTTGAATTGCATCGTTTATCTTTTGAATATGAGACTGTAAATCAGAAATGTGAGCTAACATGTGGCGCAAAGATTGACGTTGTTCTGTTAGTTTTGTAAGAATTTGATTGCCATATTCTATGTCAGTCTGCATCTCGTTCAATTCAGTATATTGCTTACCGCTTAGTTGTTCTCTCAGTTCGTCAATACGCTTTTGTGCCGCTTTTACATCTGCATAATAGGATTGAGTTTGCTGTCGCAATTCTTGTATCTGTACCTGTGACAATTTAGATCTCGTATAATCTTCTTGCGACGCAAATCCTGCTTGTTGCAATTGTATTGAAAAAACTTCTTGTTTTTCAGCTTGCTTTTTCATCGCTTTTTCATATTCCGTTTGCAGATTTTCATACATGGATTGGGTGCGCACCAAATGTCCGGCGCTTTGTTCATACTGCTTTTGTACATCCTGCCATATCTGTTCTGCTTCTTTATACGCTTGCTTGGCCTTTTCCATATACTGATTCCACATAGCAAAAGAAGTAATCTCGTCTGGTAATTTACTGCGATCACTCTCATACAGCATACGCTGTTGCAACTCATCCATTTGTAAACGCTGCAATTCTATTTCTATACTACGCTTTTCATCTGCAAGTTGCTTTCCTTTGGCTTCCAAAGCTTCTATTTGGGGCTGTAACGTTTTACGAATTTGCTCTTTGTTTTGCAAATCTTTTACATATGCGTCTAGTTCTTTTCCTCTCGCGACAAGTTGTTGGTATGCTGTATCAATATCTGTATAGCCCTTACTTCCTATCTCTTGTTGATATTCTGCATGCTGCACCATGTATAATTCGTACGTATTCTTTGCTTCAATATAAGCAACCTCTGCTTCTTTCTGCGCTTCACGAAGTTGCTGTAAATGTTGCTCGGCAACAGTCGTTTGCTGCGCTGATGCTTTATGAGGATGATGTGTACTCCCACACACTGGACAAGGAGAGCCAGGTTGCAGATGAAGTGCTAGTTGCGCAGCTTGCTCTGCAGCCCAACTTTGTTCCACCTCTTCGCATGCTTTTTGCGCTGCTAGGAAAGCATCTTTCGCTTGTTGATATTTCGCTTGGCTTGCTGCTACCACGCCACTTAGTTTTTTATATTGTGTGAGTAGTTTCGCCTCTTCCCGTAGTCTATGCAATTCTGTTACTTTATCTACATAGTCACGTAACTCTCCTTCTAGCTCTCGATATTGCTTTATCAGCAATTCCTTACTCTTTACTTCTTCAACTTCTTGCGTTTCTATACACAACAAGCGGTTTTTGCCATTTTGGATTTCCTGTGTCAGCTGTACAAGGTTCTTTTCTCTATCGGATAACGTTTGTGCAATAAGTTCTAGTTCTTCTAATACACGCATCTGTTGTTTTAATTCTTCGCGAATGGACTCACGTTCTTTTTCTTCACGCAAACGGAAAGCTGCTTTCTCATATTGCTTTTGTATATGTGCATACTGTTCTTTTATTTGACGTAATTGTTCTTCTACCTGTTTGGTATATGCAATGGCTTCTTCATAAGTCTGCTCAAATATTACAATACGAGCTGCTTCTTCACCACTTCGTAAGCGCTGTTCTTGTTCTTGTACAAATTCATTTTTTGTTAACAGTGTTGCAAATTCAGCTTCCTTTACTCGAAGTGTATCAAACTGTTCATTAATAGACTGTGCTTGCTGAAAAAAACGCTGCATATCATGTAGTTTTTGCCGCTGTATATTTTCTTCTTTCGTAATATAATTTGACTGCCTCTCGTAAAATTCATATTCTTCGTTAAGTACGTCAAGGATCTGATAAGTATTATATTGTTCCTGCTGTTGTAGCTGTTCTAAAGCGCTGTCTGGTCTTACCGGTAATTGTTTTACAGTACGAAAATAAATGTCACGCTCTTTTTGCTTTTCCTGCAACACGTCTTTTAGTGCCTTGCGCTTTTCATCTAACTTATCTCGCATTCGTTTATAACGTTCAGTTTTAAAGATACGGCGTAAAATCTCTTCTTTATTTTCCGTTTCAGAGGTTAATAGTTTTCTAAACTCTCCTTGCGGGAGCATTACAATTTGACTGAATTGATGCTTTGTTAAACCAATAATTTCTTCAATTTTACGATTGACGTCTGTAACGTGAAAACGATCTACGCATGGAACCATTTGATCTTCAATCATTTCATGAAACTCTACTGCAGCACCTGTAGCTGTTTTGTTTCCTTTTTTTCGATGTCCCATTTGACGCATCACTTCATATGTCTTATCCTTGATCTGGAAAACCAATCTTACGCCGGTATAGACATCATCTGCTGCAAAATGACTTCGAAGCATGTTCACATCACTTCGCTCTTCACCGCTAGCTTCTCCGTAAAGCGCATAACAAATTGCGTCAAAAATAGTTGTTTTTCCAGCCCCAGTGTTACCAGAAATAGAAAATAAGCGATGAGGACCCAGTTCGGTAAAATCAATTGTTTCTTGGTTTTTATAAGGACCAAATGCGGTCATGGTTAATCGAATCGGCTTCACATTCGCTCCTCCTCATTCACTTCTTCTAATACTTGTATAAATAATTGACGCTGTGCTTCTGATAACTCGTTTCCTTTCATTTCCCTAAAAAATGCTTGCAATAATGTTATGTCGTCCACTTTATGTTTTTGTACAGTGACTTCATTAATTGTTGCGGTATACTGGGTAATTCGCTCCACATGCATCGCATTTGGATACACCGAACGAATTTTCTCCATAGGCTGCATAACAGGTGTAGCATCATGCAATTGTACAAATACATAATCCTCGTTGCGATCATGCTGTAAAATTTCATCTAAAGTGCCTTTAACCGTTCTCATATCACGTCTCGGTGTAAGCTCTCGTTTTGACAACGTTACATCACCAGATGCATCTAACTCTACAATATAGAAACCTTTGTTGTGTTTTTCTTCAGAAATAGAATACTTCATAGGGGAACCCGCATAACGAATTCGTTCAGAGCGGACATAGTGACCTTGATGCAGATGACCAAGTGCTGTATAGTGAAACTCTTCAAAATAAGAGCTGTTCACGTGTTCTGCACCTCCAATGGCAAGCGGTCTTTCAGATTCACTTGTATTTTCTTTTGCCTCTCCCATTGGTGTAACAAAGGCATGTCCGACACATACATGACGCACATTTTGATTTTTTTGTTCATGAATATGATTCAAAAACATACGCATTGCATCATCGTGATTTCGTATATCCTCATTATTCAACACACCACGTACAATACCCGGATCTGCATATGGAATTAAATGAAAATGAACTTCTCCATGTTCGTCTTTTAACACCACAGGCTCATGAGGATACTGTAAACGTCCCACAATGTAAAGTCCTTGTGATCGCATTAACTCGCTTCCAAAATGAACACGATCAGGACTGTCATGATTACCTGCGATTGCTAAGACTGGTGTTTTCAAGTCAATTACAATGCGCTTTAAAGTTTGATTTAGCAAATCAACCGCTTCCGTTGGCGGAATAGCTCGGTCATATAAATCTCCTGCTATAATAACCGCATCTGGCTTCTCTTGTTCGACAGCTTCTACGAATTGATTCAGTATGTATCTTTGCTCTTCTGTCATATATACGCCGTGAATTAATTTTCCTAAATGCCAATCGGCAGTGTGAAATAATTTCATTGTTTCTCATCTCCTTTCTATTAGTTAACAGAATGTAGAGATATTAAGCGATACCATAGAATTGTTTGTCCTGCTTCCCAAGAAATCTTTTCAGGCACGGCTTGTCCGATTGGTTCTTTATCAAATTTCCAAAGTGTCATCGTCTCTTGAAGCGGATAGAGGTGATAACCATCCAACTTCAACTCAAATGTATTGCTAGCAATGTCAACTCGCGTCTCTTTACCATAAGTTACAATGTTCGTATGCATTTCAAATTTCATAACATCATCTCCTTTTATCTTTTCTTTTATAGTAAATGCTAAAGTCGTAATTTACAAGATAACCCAAGGTCCATATATGTACGAGTAGGAAAAATAATATTCTTTCCAAAGCAGATAATGTGTAGCTACATCGCACTTCATCGCTATTATGATAAAATTTTCATAAATATATATAAGGATAAATAGTTTTTTAACATAGAAACAGCAAGAAAATCACAGGTCCAGAACGCTTCTCTACGTATGTATCTTCTTACTTGACACATGTCTCTTAAGCTCTGACCGCAACCTGAAATTTCCCGTTCCTCTTTCTTACTCGAAAACAGAATGTCGGTTTTTCTAGTTATACTTATATAGATGAAACATGTGGATAGGAGAGAAATACGTACGATGCTGGGGACAGCTCTTGAGCAGTTGTCTATAATATCTTATACTTGTTGTTCAAACGTGTGGTATGGTAACATACACATAGTTGGTATTCAGAAATAAGGAGAGAAAATACATGATTCCAATTAGCACTGAAGAACAATTTCGTGAAGTGATTGGCGGAGAGCAACCTGTAGTTGTAAAATTTTATACAACATGGTGTCCAGACTGTGTGCGCATGGACAATTTCATTGGTGATGTGATGAAGGAATTCAATAAATTCGAATGGTATGACATCAACAAAGACGAATTTCCAGAAATTGCAGAAGAATATCAAGTCATGGGGATTCCAAGTTTACTTATTTTCCAAAACGGACAAAAATTAGGCCATCTACATAGTGCGAACGCTAAAACGGAAGCGCAAGTAACAGAATTTTTAGAAGCATACTGATTTTATTTTTCGAAAAAGCCTTGCCCATGAGCAAGGCTTTTTTACACTTATGGACATACTACTAAGTAGTCTACATGATTAAACTCGTTAGAAATATGTTTTTGTATACGTACAACAATCTTACCTTATGTTCAAAAAGCTATCTCAAAACAAAAATGTTTGTATAGACCCACTCAATATTGATTTGATAAGCTATAGAAAGTGTTTAAGAGTGGAGTGATATGGATGGATACCCTTTCTAGAAAAGCCCAATATGGTGCACTTATTAGCATCGGTGCTTACATATTTTTATCATTAACGAAGATTGGATTTAGCTTTTTAACCTCATCAAGTGCTTTACGTGCGGATGGGTTAAACAATTTAACTGACATTGGTGCTTCTTTAGCGGTTTATATCGGCCTGCGTATTTCCAAAAAGCCCCGTGATCCAGATCATCCGTACGGTCATTCGCGTGCAGAGCAAATCGCTTCTTTGGTTGCTTCATTTATTATGATAAGCGTAGGGCTACAAGTTATTTTTCAGGCAGCCAAATCATTTTTTACAGAACGAACAACTGCACCAGATCCCATTGCAGCAGGTATTTCCTTATGTTCTGCACTATTTATGTATATGATTTATAGATACAATCACAAACTTGCACATGAAACAAAAAGTAAATCTCTTGAAGCAGCAGCGAAAGATAATCTTTCGGATGCACTCGTTAGTATAGCAACAAGTGCTGGTATTGTTGCTTCGCAATTCGGTATGCCAATTATTGATCCTATTTTTGCGGTAGTTGTGGGGGGGGTAATTTGTAAAACAGCATGGGAAATTTTTTCGGAAACTTCACATATGCTAACGGATGGTATTGATCCTAATCATATGAAAGAATTCAAAAAAACAGTTCAGTCCGTCGAAGGTGTTGTTTCAGTTGTAGATATAAGAGCCAGAATGTACGGTAACGATACGTTTGTGGATGTTACAATTCAAGTCGACAGCAGGATGAAAGTTTGGGAAAGCCATTGCATTGCGGATTCTGTAGAAGAGAGACTGTTTCATACACACGGTGTGGCAAATTCCCATGTGCATATTGAACCAAGCGATACATTAGTACATTAAAAAATCCCCTGCTACGGGGATTTTTTAATGTACTACAAAAGTCTATTTCCACAAAGGATTGGTAAATCTTTTACTGTGTAAATCGTTGATGAAATAAAACACATAATAATAACCAAGCAATCCCTGCTGCACTTCCTGCTATAATATCGGTTGGATAATGAACCCCAAGATACACACGACTAATACTAATGGAAAGAATCATCAGCGTAGTGAACATGAGCAATATCATTTTCTGCCACAAGCGCAATTGATGCTCTGTTATAATGAGATATGCTATAAATCCTAAAAAAGCTGCGGCATTCATAGCGTGGCCACTTGGAAAACTATACCCCGTCGCAGTTGTTAAGGTATGAATATCAGGTCTTGGTCTTTGATACCATAATTTGAGCAATTGATTGAGGTAACGAGATCCCCATAAGTTTAATAGCAATAAGTATATATTGAGAAACTTTTTTCGCATAGCAAAGTAAACAGACACAATACATAACAAAGGCACATACATACGAATAGATCCTACATAAGTCATACATTGAAAGAAATAAATGCCTAATCTTGTACGAAAGTGTTGAATATACGAGCTAATCACTGCATCAAACGTACCCATTTTTGCATAGGACAGCGAAAGTAGTATGAATAGAGTGAGACAAACAATAAGAATAATTATGATACTTAATTTATTCATTTCTGCACCTCAAAATAACAAAATGGAGAGGAATTATAGTTTTCCTCTCCATTTCCATTATTATGCGCAGAAATGCTTTTCTTTTTCTAAGATTGTGTCTACTTTTGCTGCTTCGATTCCAACACTTGCTAAAAACTTTTGCAACATGTTTCTCGCTCCTTCAGCATGGATTGAATCTGATTACATAGCTCGTCTATTTCTTCATAAGGCTGTTCTATCTGTAGCATTCTTTTTATGATATGCTTACCCTCTTTTGTTAGTATCAACTCTTCAAACCAAGGACGTTCTTCTTTCATTGTAGGCTTATATCCTGCATACAGTAAAAACAATAGAAAATGACCGAGTGCATAAAAGTCGCTTCGATAGTGCACTTCTCGCATAAGTTTTTTCTCATCAGTAAATGCTTCAGCCCGCTCATCTTGTTCTCCTATATAACGAGCCAAGCCAAAATCAATAATATGAACTTGCCCTGCGTGCCACAATAAATTGGGTGTTCGTAAATCGCGATGAACAATTCCTAAACGATGAAAGTAAGCTACCGTTTGTAGAATAGAAAGCAAAATAGTAAATGCTTCATGCTCTGTGAATGTTTGTCCATGTTTAAAAATTAAATCTTCAAACGTAACACCTTGCACATAATCCATCGTAAAAAACAACTGTTTCCCCTGTGAAAAAGCTGCGTGTTTCTTCGGTATCAGCGGATGTTTAAGACGCTCTAATATACTTTGCTCGTACTGAAAAGATTTTCTTCCTGATGCAGTGCGACGCTTGCTGGTTCTTAATTGTTTAATAACAATTTCTTCTTGTGTTTGTAAAGATACAGCAAGGTACGTAAAGCCATAGCTGCCCATACCAAGCGTGTGCTTAATTTGATAATTATTCACAATAGATCCTTGGCGAAGCGGCCTATCAAACCAAGCAAATAAATAGTTCCAATTAATCATTAACTGCTGAAGAAGCTGGATAAGAAGCTACTTTTATGCTTTTTCTTATAATATCCATGACCATGATGGCGATGTACATGACGATCGCTGCTGGAATAACGTTTATAGCTAGGGCGACGATGATAATCACTGCTGGAATAACGTTTATGACTATGACCTAGTAATGCTTTTAAGATTTTTTTTAACACTTCTTTCACCTCTTTTTGAAAGATTCAGTTTTATTATACCAAGAATTTAAATAACATAATGTTACATTTTTATAACTAATTACACGGTATATTAATTGTTTCCATGCTCTACGATAATGAGATATAGACTAATAACTTGCCAAGTAAGTAAAGACGACGAGTTGCCTCGCCGTCACTCTTCTATCATTCCTCTTCAAAAATCTCATCGATCATGCATTTTTCTAAGAGATAGTCGAATGTGATGTCCGCTAACTCTTCCATTTCTTCAAGTGCAGGCACATACCCGCGCTGGACTAGCTGCTTGTAAAAAAACTCCGCAATCTCTTCTGTATCAATGACCACTTCGATTTCTTTCACATTCATCACCCCTTTATTTCTGTTTTATGAGAAAAAGCAAAAATTATGAACACTTATCCTATACATTTTTCTTATCTTTTTTTCTATACGCAGGTCTATGCTACATTGCATATTCATATGTATATAGTACAAGTTGTATCAAGGGGGATTTATATATGAAAAACGTAAAATATATGCAGACAGAAGAAAAGCCGCTTTTGACTAGTTTCGAAAGCGAGCAGTTCGACACTATAATGGACAAGCTGATTTCTATCTTACTTTTATTCTTAACAATCGTGGGCATACCTTACACTGTGTATTTATTACTAGAGCTCATCTTAATTTATTTGTAAGATTTCATGCAATCCGTTACTACTTCTTTTCTGATAACTTTGTTAAGTAATGCATCACTAAATTCATTACTATCATGTACTCTTCATCTTTAAATGTTTCGTACAATTCTCGATAATCATTATAAATATCAAGTAGTCCATCAATAATTTCTTGGCGGTTTGTCTTTGCACCACTTCGTTTTGAATCATTCATAGACTTTAACTTTTCTAAATCCAGTTTATTTATCCCTGTTTTATCGTTTTTTAACTTTTTCAAAATTGAGTTTGCAGTTTGTGCATTTGCAAGTAAGGTTAAATCAGATTCATCCGCTTCTAACCATTCACCATCAGTAATACGTGATAATTCATAAATAGTATCTTCCCAAGCGTCATTTTTATATCTCCATACCTCAGTACGATAGCCGACAACACGAAACACATCTTTTTCATAGCCGGTTACCTGTACAAGATCTCCAAAGGTAAACTTGTAGTTAAGTTCAATCCATTCTTTTTCCACATTACGTCCCTCGTAATCTGTAATTAATTGCAATGTATTTTCTACATAAAGACCATCGTGATTATTTACTTCATATACATAAACACCATCTAGAATTTTTGTGTTTGTAATCTTTCCAACTGTTCCGTATAGCGTAATCACGACTATATCACCAACATTATATTTCGGTTGTTTTTTTCTGGTCATGTTGTTCCCTCCTTTGTAAGTCGTGATTGAAAAATGGCACTTTGACGATATCAGTATATGCCGTAGAAAAGAAAACGCTTATTAGAGACGCGCCTGTTGTAAAAAGAATTTGCAACCAAAAAAGACCTTTATATAAAGGTCTTTTTTGGTTGCGTATTTTTTACCTATACAGCTTGCAGATAATATTCCCAGGCGCTGTCAAATACAGACATATTAGGAAGTATTCCACTTAACTCCAAGTAAGAGCTGATTTCTTCATAATCATTAGATTGCTTCGGAAAGCTATGGTCTTCATATATGATTTGTGCCAAATCACTTAAATCGTCGCGTTGAAATGTATCCCGATATTTCATCATGTAGTGATAAAAAGACTTTGTCATACTTCTATATCCCCTTTTTATAGCGTTAACTTTTTTGTAGTTATTACTTATCCCTACAATATAAGGAGATGTTATATATTTTGCAACATATTTATTTTTTTATTATGGTGCGTGAAATTTAAAACCACAATAAAAGAACGCCGGACAAGACAGCGTCTCACTTTTAGCCTTGTGTAAAGTCAAAATAATTCCGCTTTAATAACCGCGGTTTTGCAATAAGTTCTTCATATGTTAACAACTTTTCCAACTGCTTTGTATTGATTAGAAACAACTGGTCTTCAATATTTTTCACAATCTCCGTTGTTTGATACTCCATGCCGCACTCACCACAGCATATACACGGCGTATCGATAATGCCAATCGTTTTTGTACCATCTGGTAATTCCCAAAACACTGTATTGCTACTCGCTTTTACATGTGTTGAACCACACCATTCACACATTAACATGTTTAAACCTCCTTATCAACACCTTCATGTAACTTCTTCAATTGAGATTGAAACTTCTTTTCCTTCAGCTCATCACGTTTTTCACGTTTGTTTTTCAAAGAAACGTGCTCAGGATTGCTTTCATATTGCTTACGACGATTAATGCGCTGTAGTTCTTCCGGCACCATGTTTTGTTTAATATCGTTCATCAAGCCGGACACACCAATATTCGATTTCTTAGTAGAATAACTCGGATAAACTGTACTAAAATAGTCTTCTGCACGACCTGCTATATAGTTTTCAGGCTCAGGATATGTGGTAATTACGCCTTCAAAATTACGAAGTACTACTTTATCCGGACTTTGAGAAAGCAGATAATTGGGCTGTAGGGTAATTTTCCCACCGCCACCCGGTGCATCGACAACAAATTGTGGATTTGCATAACCCGATGTGTGACCGCGCAACCCCTCAATGATTTCTAAGCCTTTTGAAACTGGTGCTCGAAAATGGCTGATTCCTTCAGACAAATCACATTGATAAATATAGTAAGGTCGGACACGAATTTTTACTAAATCATGCATCAATTTCTTCATAATTGGCACGCTATCGTTAATGCCCGCTAAAATAACAGCTTGGTTCCCCAACGGAACACCTGCGTCTGCTAACATTTCACAAGCCTTTTTTGATTCTTCAGTAATTTCAATGGAAGTGTTGAAATGTGTGTTAAGCCAGATTGGATGATATCTTCTTAAAATAGTGCACAAATTCTCAGTAATACGCTGCGGAAACACGACTGGTGCTCTTGTGCCAATTCGAATAATTTCCACATGAGGAATAGCACGTAAATGTTTTAAAATATATTCTAAAATATTATCATTAATTAACAATCCGTCTCCTCCTGAAATCAGTACATCTCGTACTTCAGGTGTACGAGCAATATAAGATATGGCATCATCAAGCTGTTTTTTGGGTACACCCATACCAATTTGCCCACTGAAACGCCGGCGTGTACAATAGCGACAATACATAGAGCATTGGTTTGTAACTAAAAACAATACACGATCTGGATATCGATGTGTTAAACCCGGCGTTGGCGAATCTTCATCCTCATGAAGCGGATCTTCTTGATCATATTTTGTTTTGTACAGTTCCTTTGAAACAGGTACAGATTGCATGCGAACCGGACAGCGAGGGTCATCTGGATTCATGAGCCAGGCATAATAAGGTGTTATATTTAGAGGAATGGTTTTCGTAGAAATTTTAACACCTTCTTCTTCATCTGGTGTAAGGTGTATCACTTTCTTTAAATCTTCTACTGTTTTAATTGTGTTGGTAAGTTGCCAAATCCAATCGTTCCATTGTGCTTCTGTTACATCTTTCCATAACTCAATATCTTTCCAACGCCTGTTCGGCTTATATAAATCATAATGCATACCATTCTCCTCCTTTGACTTTCATCTATACATAAGCAAAAGTTATGCCACTTGCTCTTTCGCAATTCTCTAAACATCTGCCTACTTCTTTTATATGAACGAGCGCAACAGTCGGTGAAACAGAGACAACATAAAAAGAACTGCTGACTTTTCAGCAGTTCTTTTTCACTTCTTTCGTTTCGTGCCCATGCTTTGGCAGCTTGCTTCACTCGCGTACGAACTGTATAAACATCTTCCATAAGTACCCTACTCATTTATCATGAGTTCTTTGTTTGTCTGTACATAGTATGCACACCATCTCGTTTTCTTTCCACTATACTACAAAACAGCAGCTTCTCTAATTGGTGTTTCTATTTTCTTTACAATATCACGCGCAATCCATACACCGCACGCACTTGCTTGCGCCAACCCACGTGTAACCCCTGCACCGTCACCGCCTAAATACAGGCCGCCGATTTCTGATTCAAAATACTCATTTAGCTTCGGACGCGCTGAATAAAATTTTGCTTCTACACCATAAAATAAAGTATGCTCTGATGCGATACCAGGCGTCACTTTATCTAGAGCTTCTGTCATCTCAATCAAACTTTTCATTGTGTTATATGGCAAAACAAGCCCTAGATCCCCTGGTACTGCCTCTTTTAACGTTGGCTCAAGGAATCCTTCTCGAATTCGTTTTTCAGTTGAACGTCTTCCTTTTAAGATATCACCGTACTTTTGTACAATCACACCGCCCATGGAAATGCGGTTTGCCAATCTTGACACCTCATGTGCATATTCATTCGGTTGATCAAATGGCTCTGAGAATTGATGTGATACAAGCAAAGCAAAGTTCGTATTCTCACTTCCTAATGTTGGATCTTTATACGCATGTCCGTTTGCCGTCATAATGCCAGAGTGATTTTCCACTACAACGTGTCCGGAAGGATTGCTGCAAAATGTACGTACCCTTGTTCCAACAGATGTATTAAACACAAATTTCCCCTCATACAAATGCTTATTGATTTCTTCCATAACCACGTTTGATGTTTCAACACGAACACCAATATCCACTTGATTCGTACTCATTTTTAAACGGCGCTTTTTCATCACTTTCGTTAACCAAGCAGATCCGTCACGTCCCGGTACAATCACTACCTTTTGTGCCGAAATTTCTGTGCCATCTTTCAATAATATCCCACGAACCGCAAGTGTATTCTCAATCTTTTCCGTAATAAGCTCTTCTACTTCCGTTTTGAATTGCATATCAATTTTCGTCTTTAAGTATTCAAATATACTTTGCAAAATCTCTAGGTTTTGCTCTGTTCCTAAATGACGAACTTGAGCGCGTAGCAGCTTTAGGCCAGCAGCATATCCTCTCCGTTCAATATCACGTACTTCTTCCGTTAATGGGTCGGTAATAGACGTTGTAGCCCCGTGTGCTAAATTAATTTCATCCACATAGCGAATAAGCTCCATAACAGTTGAAGGTGATAGATAATCTGTCATCCATCCGCCAAACTCGCTCGTAATATTAAATTTTCCGTCCGAGTATGCACCTGCTCCTCCAAACCCATTTGTAATAGAACAAGCCGGTAAACAGCCTGCAAATTCTTTTTTACCTGCTGCTGGCGGACATTTCGTAATCTTCTTTTGTAAAATAGGACAATTTCTGCGATAAATATCATGTCCTTTATCAATTAACAGTATGTTAGCTTGTGGTATTTTCAATGTAAGTTCATAACAAGTGAAAATCCCGGCAGGACCTGCTCCTACAACAATCACATCATAATCTCGTTTCATTTACGTATCCCCCAGTTCACTTATCTTTCATACTTTCATGTAGTTCTTTCAAAAAAGTCTTTTTTAAAATTACCATACTTGTATTTAAAAGTCAATAAATTAACGAATTATAAAAATAAAAAAACAAAAAATGTTCGTATTAATTTTATAAAATCTCGTTCTTTATAGTTTTTAATCACTCTATAATCTATAAAAAACGAAAAATACCGATCACTGTAGTGTGATCGGTTTAAAAAGAAACAGCGCCCTTTCAAATTACCTCAGTGATACCATGCTGCTCCGATAATTACTAATAAAATAAATAATACAATCAATAAAGCAAAGCCATAGCCGCCGCCGTAACCACAACCGGCTCCATAACCTCCATAACCCCACATAGTTTTCACTCCTTACATACAAAAGTTCTTACATCTACAAGGTATGTCGTACAGCTATACATGCGTTTGTGCATTTGCCCATATCATGAAAAAATCCCTCAATAAATTGAGGGATTTTTTTCATATACACCTATCATCTTCTTACCGTATACCCTAATCATAGTTTTTATTCGTTAATAATTCCAGCTCTTTCCGCATATACATACAACGGAATTATATCAAAGCAAAGGATGTGATATATTTTTATGTATCGTTCTGCTACTCCTGCAAAAGTACGCATTTTACACGCATTTCCCAAATCCCCTATTTATGATATAAACGTAAATTACCAGCCTGTAATGCAAAAAATTGCCTTTAAACAATGTAGCGAGTTCATTTCCTTACCGCCAGGGCAATATCGATTTGATGTAATGGAAGGTGTAAAAACAGCCCTTTCTGCTATCGTTCCTATACACAATGGCATGAGTTATTTACTTATTATTACAGGAAAAAGTACCCCGCGCATTCTTCAGTATACAGAAGATACTTTTTTACCATTTGGTCAAGCTAAAATTCGTTTAGGACATCTTTCTTCTGATGCTCCCCCCGTTGATTTATTTCTTAAGACCGGTGAGCCGTTATTTTCAAATGTGGCATTTACAGAATTGACTGCATACTTACAAGTAAGTCCAGGTATCGCAGATTTTGAAGTTCGTGCATTAGACAGTGAAAAAGTGTTGTTAACATCACCACGTTTGCACATTGAAGCAAACCGAGTTTACACTTTTTATATAGTTGATTTCTTATCTAAATTGGAACTTTTATATGTAACGAATTAAAGTTGCGTTATCATTATGAGCTTGTTACGCTAGGATTTGCTTGCTTTTGAAATGTCATGCAGAATCGTGTCCATTCAGGTGAAGATTCACATGAAATATGACCATCATGCTTTTCGACAATTTGCTTACAAACAAACAAGCCAATACCTGTTCCCAGTTTTTTTGTCGTCACAAACGGTTCAAATATGGTTTCGATTTTATCAACTGGTATCATAGGGCCGTTATTTTTAATAATGATGTGAATATCTTGCTCATCTTCAAATGTATCAATTATAATTTGACGATTTTTCACGTGTGCCTCTAAAGCATCAATAGAATTTAATAAAATGTTTAAAAGCACTTGGCGCACTTCGCTTCTATATCCATATAAATCTATTGGATAAAACATATTTTTTTCAATGGATACATTTGAGTTTACTAAACTAGGGTATAGAAAATGAATAATCTCATGAAATAGCTCATTTAAGCTAAACATCTCTTTTTCATTCCACATTTCTTTTCGGGATACGAGTAAAAATTGCGAAATGCGAAAGTTTAGCTGATCAAGTTCATGAGAAATAATATCAAGATACGGTAACATTGGATTATCTGCTCGAAGCAACTTTACAAATCCCATGATTGAGGTCAAGGGATTGCGAAATTCATGAACAAAGCTCGCTGACATTTGTCCTAAAATAGTAAGTCGCTCTTTATGTGTTTCATCAATAAATTGCTGTTTTTCTTCTAACGTTTTTGTGATGATTTCAGAATACTTGAGTACTGTATGATAAATCATCGCATCAAAACAGTGATGAACCTTTGTGATAAGTGGTTTGAGCTCACTTGCTTTAACATCTAGTCCATACATGGCCTCAAACAACTCGTTTCTCCCAACATTTACATTATATACAAACTCACCAATGTTTACATCTGCTTGCGCACGTTCCGATGCAATCTTATGACAAATTGGTTGAATATCTTCAATAACCGTTTCACCTTTTAACAGTGAAATAATAAACTGAAATAGTTTCTCTCCATTTTCTATAATCTCTTTTTGAAATGGATCATGTTTTGAGACAATGATTTTACTTTGCCATGTCGCCACAAATCTTTTACTATTCTCTATCAAATATGTACAAAATTGCTGTTCAATTTGGCTAATAATGTTAAAAACCTCCCGTTCCTCCACTAAATCTTGCCGGGTATCTATATGTTGTATCGTAGCACAAGAAGATACATTCGCCCACAATTTATTGTAAATTATTCTTTTACATCTTTCGAAGACGACATCTATATTTCCTGCTTTTTAGACAAAAATTTTTAATTTGGATGTGCACCGACATTTTGACATAAATTATATAGAGAAGGAGGACTGTTATGAACAAAAAACTAGATGATTACTTACAAGAAGGGATATATGGTGCGAAAGAGCAACACCCTGAAGAGCGTCGCTTGTTTTTAGGGACTTTGCGAGAAAGAGTTGAACTTGCATTGACAAAAGGACAAGTTATAAGACAAACACCTTATGAAATTAACATGGCTTTGCAGAAAAACGTAAAAATGCTGCTGAACGGCGATGTTGCATACTCTTATTTATCACCGTATATTAAATTTGCAAACGAAAAAAACATTTCATTTACAATTGTTCAGAATGAAAAAGGAAATTCTCCATTTGGTCTCGTCCTTACACATGACCAAGCAGTCGATACAACGGATATTTACATACGCGATGAAATTTTCCATGCAGAAATACCCACCACTCTTCAATAAATTTATGTAGCAATTTGACAAATTCCTGAGAGAGTCTCAGGAATTTTCACTTTCTTTGACGATTCCTCACTTCTTTTGTCACACTTGCAGGTAATTATATTCTCAACGAGAAATCGTATTCTAATCAGAATATAGGAGGGATTAAAATGGAATATAAAACTCCCATGATCGCTCGAAAATTAGGTGTTAGTCCAAAAGTTATAATGCGGATTGTCAGTCAACTACAGATGGACGTTGAAAAAAATAAATTTGGTCATTATATATTCAACGAAGCAGATGTAAATCGAATTATAGATTATTATACAAAAGAAGTTGCCAATACTGAAGTAGCCGCTACAGTTGCCCATGAAGCTACATTTAAACCTGCTCAAGTTCTTATGGAACCAACTACAATAATGCCTGTCATGCAAGATGAACGCTCCCTAAAAGAAAAGATATCCAACGCAGAACTTGCCTTACGCTTAGATCGTATGGAAGAAAAACTAGACACCAAGGCTGATGAAGTGGTAGCTTATCAACTTTTGCAGCATCGCAATGAAATTGAAGAACTTCGATTACAAATTCAATTGTTGCAGGTTCACTTACAAAAATTAGAGGTGACAAAACCACTTGCTCCCGTTCGAGAAATTACAGCGAAAAAAAAGCGACGTCGTATGATTTTGAGCATTTTTGGACTTTAACATGCTTGCCGAAAAAATTCCCCTTCTTCAATTTTGTGAAGGGTAAAACCAAGAATAAGGAGGGGATGAATTTCGGTTAGGCGATAGCCTAAAGGCTTTTTATTTATACCTCTCTCTGTTCAGTCGTATAATGAAATATAGAAGTGAAAAAAGTGAAACTAGATATAAATAATCATTCAGTATTCAAACTGAATTACCACCTTATTATAGAATTATGCAAGTTCTCAGCTATGTTCTAATTGTGGCTATAAAAACAAAGATGTGAAAAACCTAAACCTTCGTGAGTGGAATTGCCCTTCTTGTAACAGCCATCACGACAGGGATGTAAACGCAAGCATCAGCTTGCTAAAACCATGTAATTGGTATCTTTCGTAGGGACAGGGACTGTCCTTATAGCTTCGTAAATATAGATAGCTAGTAAAAGTATCTGGTTTCCAAGAAGCCCCCACTTCAAACGACACGTAAGGGTGTTAAGTGGGGGAGTTCACCAAGTTTTTTATTTTTATACATTACATGAAATTTCAAGACTTACTGCACCCATTCCGTAATAATGCGCGTTAATTCTTTTTGTCCCATAAGATGTTCTACCTCTTTTTTGATATACGGATAAAACTGCAAAAAGATACCGCACCCAGCCTCAATTTTTTTTGCGTGCATTTGGCTACCTGGATATACACAAATCACTTCATGAATTGCTCTTCTATGAAATACATTTCGTCCATCTTGCTGTTCAACATATTTAATGGACCAATACTTATACATCTGTTCTGTGGCTTTCGTATTCCCTATTGGTTGAAAGATATTATACATAGGGCTATATTTAACCTCAATAATGATAGATGACTGATACATCCAAACCTCATTCTGCTTGCGAAAATAATCAATTCGTACATCCGGTTTTTTTGTGTCTTCCCCATTATAAAAGTTACTCCCTTTGCTGAGCGCAATCAGGTGATGTGTCTCAATCAATTCATTAAAAACGATGCGGAGGCGAATGTCTTCTTTCTCTGTTACAACTGCGGTTCCATCCTGTAAACCGTCTAAGTAAAAATAAGATTTTATTTGTTCAGACACAGATGGCATTGCTATAAACCCCATATCCTCTAAGGTAGTAACAACAGCAAAAAAGACATAATACTCATAAATTAAAAACGTCGGTTTATAAACAAATAAATATATAGGTTCATCATATACTTCTTCTCTTGTTTTCCAAAGCTTACGCATAAAATGACAAAACTCTCGATATGCAGGAGCCATAGGCGGTTTGGCATCACTTATCTTTATTTCATTCCAAAAACTTGCGTGCAACCTTCCTCGCATGTCACACATAAGTCTGTTTATGAGACTGTATAACACTTTATACTCCTGCAATTTGACAGATACTTTCCGTAAGTCTGTCTCTTTTAACAGTTGTATATTCTTATACTTTTGTTTATCACGCTCTGTTACAGATCCATTTTTCTCAATGTTTTGTACAATATTTTGAACAGCATGTTTTTCTTGTTTGCCACTTTGTTCAATGACTTGTAATTTCTGAATATTATTAGCAAGGAATTCATTCAGTTCTTCTAATAAGCCTAAAAACGCCACAGATTGCACTTTTACATATTGTAAATCCGTTCTCTGTTTTGCCTCTATCAGACGTCTATTCCAGTATTTATCCTTCCCTTTAGCTGCATATAGCGCATTTTTTCGTACAGTCGCGCTGATGGGTTTTCGATAACACCTTTCCTGATGCAATATATATTTATACCCTACGTCTCTCTCGATCTTCTTATACATCCGTGTGATTTGTGCCACCCGTTGAGAAAGCCAGCGAATTGTCTTTAATTGGGAATGCTCCTCTAGGTCTTGAAACACAGAAAATGTTTTTTTATAGTAACCGCGATCTGCAATCAAACTACCCATTATGGATTTAACTTTGTTTTGAATTAAAGTTAATTGCTCATCATAAAAATTTTTAGGGCAAATACGAAAGGCACCGTAATATACGTTTTGATTGTAGATGACTTCAAAGTGATATATTCCGCATCGCCATGGATATACGTAATCCGTTTTACCATGTTCATAAAGCAGTATGATAGGTTGTTTTTTCGTTAATATATGGCGATTCTCTCGTTCTTTTTTTCCTTCGTAGATTTTGTTCCATAAAAAAGTCACTGCGACACTTCCGAAAAGTTGCAAGCGTAATGGCTTTAACTCTGGTACATCGTATACGCACATATGAATCTGGCTAGGTGAGGAACATAAACGTGACAATGACACCTTTTCTCCTTTGTCCGTCGATCCAATAATCAGTTGAACCAAAAAAGGCAAATTCTCCCCATCCATTACTTCTGTATATGGTTCATTTAACATATCCATACAGCTCCAGCTCTTTAGCCTTTTTATTCATATAGGCAATACTGTGCTCGAAATTAGACACTTGTTGTGCCAATGGAGATCGCAGGATATGTTGTAGCGCGCTATCTTTTTTTATGTCGAGTAAATGACCAATTGCAGTATCAATACCTCGTATTTTCGTTAATACACGCTGCTTGATTTGCAAATCAAAAGCTTCTTCTCTTGTAATGAGCGTTAATTGATTTTCATCCTTTGGAATATTGTACAAATAGAATGATATGCCTGCTACACAGCGAAACGAGATTCCCTTTGTTGGATCATTGGCATGTAAAGCATCGTGTAAGGCATCTAATAATTCAAGTTCTGCTTCTGTAAAAACAGATAATACATCCCTAGTGTGTGTCCATTTCTCACGAAAATCAGATGTGGAAACATGAATTTCTGCTGGCTTTTTCGCACTCTTCATATGAAGAGATTCCCGAAATGATAGTTTTTCGAGTTGTATGATGTTGACTCTGTCCAACAAGCGGTCAGATAAATCTTTTGCGGTTTCATCAAAATTAACTGTACCAACAAAAATAAGATTGGAACCTAAGGCAATTGTAGGTGGAATGTCCCGTTCTATACCATCAGGCTCATATAGAGTGAGTATACGCTGTGAAGCTTCTAGCTCAAGCAAAGATAAAAACGATGTGAACCAATGTTCAATATGTGACATATTCATTTCATCAAATACAATCATATATAGTTGCCCAGGGTTTTTAGCAGCTGCAAGAAGTGTTCGTACTACTCCTGTTTCACTCGCTACATACATACCATCTGGATGCAAATAGCCTAGTATATCTTGAGGGTCTTGAAATGCTGGTGAACAAGGAACCCATAAAAGCTCCGCACCATAGCGCAACCCTAAGGCGGACGCATATGCTCCAACTAATTGTGATTTACCTATACCTGACATACCGCCCATAATTGTAATAGGGGAACTTTTTATACATACATGAATATTGTAAAAATCAGTTTCTTCAAAAAATAATCTTCTATTGTAAGCAATTTGTTTAAACGTTCGTAAAAACATGCGTTCCTTCTCTGGAGTAACAGGGGTACGCACTTTTTCTTCTACACTGTTGACTATCAGTTCACTTCCATGTTCTTCTATTTTTTTTATGAGATGATCATAGGTACTTTGTGTGACAAAACATAATTGCTCTTCAACCAAAATACCTTTCCAATCGTAAATATCATCTATTTCTACATACTTTACTTGTCTTTTCTTTTCTACATATAAAAATGGACTAAACGTAGCGTTTATACTTAGATTTCCATATAAACGTCCTCCATGTAAAAGCAATTTAGGAGTAGGTAAATCGCTGGGATACCGTCCTAGTAAAAACGAGATGTAACCGTTTGTTAACTTACGTTCAAAGACTTCCCGTTCTTGCCCTTTTTGGAGCTGAGGAATCGGAATCATTTGATATGGTTCATCTGTTGTATAAGGTTCTATTCGAACTGTTTCTGCATAAAAAGTACGATGTGTGTACTTTAATCTAAAAAATAAAAGTACTTCTCTACCTTGCTCATTTAACAACTTTTGATTTCCTTTATACGTATATAACCCCTTAAACACAGGCTCTTTTTCTTCAGCTACGCTTGTCATCACATTCGGAACGGGTGATAAGCATCTTGTCAGAAAATAATTTTCGTTTTTATGCTCATACGTACCGACAAAAATCATGCGCTGTAGTCGCTTGATAGTATGCGAGTCAAGAGCTTGCCGTAATTTCATTTGTCTCTCTCCCCCTCTGTTAAGCTTTTATCATTATATGAAGAAGACAAACTCGATAGAAATAAAAAGAGGCTGCGACAAAAGGTTTTTAGCCAAAGAAAAATCCGAACTATTAGTCGGAATTCTCTACACAGAATTCGATTGAGTTCGGATTTTTCCTTTATGAGTGTTCGTTATTCTCTATTCTTTCGGCTTTAGAGTTACATGATGCCGTTATGTCCCGGCCTCAGGCTAGGTTCTTTTTGGTTTCTTTTTCATGCTGCATAGCATTTCGTGCAATTCGCATTTTAGTAATTGTATATCGTAATGTATCCTGTACATTCGCATCTTGATCTAATTGAATTTTTGTTAATGCATCAACCGTATTGGCTAAATGCTCTACCGAATCTCTTAAGTAAGAACTGCGATTAAACAGTGATTCTTGCAACAATGTCTCTATAATCTCTCGGGCCAGCTCTTGAATGCGTTGTAATTGCTCTTTTTCATTCATTGTTTACACGCCCCCTTATGTATCTGTTCTTGTACCTATGTAAAATAGTATTCGCCTCACATATACGAAATTCCTGTTACATACTGATTTTCCCTGCTATTAACATGAAAACACAGATACCGGCACACAATAAGATACTTAACATAATCAATCGTTCCCATTTGGTAAATATATTGATTTTGCTGTTTACAAGCTATGATATATACCAAAATTCCTATACCGTATACAATCGATACAAGCAATAAAATAATAATAAATAAAAATTGTGCAACACCACTAGATATCTATAACGCTGCATACATATTACACCTCCGCGTGCGGAGGTGTAATATAGAACGTTATTTGAGCTACTGATCAAATAACCATGTTTTTAAAATTGCAATGTATTCGCGCACATACGACTTAGGTTTCGCTTTCCACGGTGTAGGTGCTGCGAGGCTTTCAGTCTCCATACCAAGGCGCTTAGCTATCAACTTGGCACGATACATATGAAAATCATTTGATACAAGTACAACCTTATTTACTGAAAATTTATCCATTGTATACTTAATATTCTCATACGTACTTGTAGCACGATCTTCTACTAAGATCCGTTCTTGTGACACGCCTTTCTCAAGTAAATAACGTTCCATCGCCACACCTTCCGCTATTGTTTCATTATGCCCTTGTCCTCCTGAAACAATGACTTTAGTGTTTGTGTTCCTATATAAATATGTAAGCGCCTTGTCCATTCTCGCTTTTAAAGCAAGCGATAGACGATCATCGTAGACTCTTGCTCCCAATATTAATATATATTCTGCATTTTGTTTTGGCTTTTGCTTCGCTGCAGATACCATTAAAGATGTTGCTATGATAAAGTATATCAAAATCATTATGATACATATTTGTAATAAACGCTTCATCGTCTCTCCTTATGCAATGGCTTGTGCTATAATGAAATATTATTTTTTACTACATACAACGCTGCTTGTGTTCGATCTTCTAAATTAAGTTTCATAAGAATGTTTGAAACATGTGTTTTTACAGTTTGCTCTGTAATATGTAATACAGCACCAATTTCTTTATTGCTTTTCCCACATGCCAACTCGCGAAGCACTTCCTTTTCTCTACGTGTGAGCTTTACTACGTCCTGCTGAGCAGTATGCTGCCAAATCACTGGCGATACTTTTTGATGCAATGATATTGTACCTTCGTATACTGCTTGAATGGCAGCAACTAATTGTGTTGGTTCTACATCTTTTAACTGATAGCCATCTGCTCCCGCTTGCAAGGCAGGACGTACATATTCCTGTTCAGAAAAGCTGGTCAATATTAGAATTTTTATGGTATAATCCCATTCCTTTATTTTCTTTGTTGCTTCAATCCCATCCATAACAGGCATTGCTAAATCCATAAGTATAACATCAGGTCTCTCTTTTTGAACCATCTCATATGCTTCTTTTCCGTTGTTTGCTTGGTGGATAAAAGAAATCCCTGGTTGGCTTTCTAAAAAGAATACTAATCCTTTTCGAACAATTGGATGGTCATCTACAATTAATACTCTCATGCTATGTCCTCCCATGGAATGGTGACAGTGATTGTGGTACCATTGTTGTCTTGAATTTGAAATGTTCCCTTCATTAATTCCGCTCTTTCTTTCATGCTCTTTAGCCCAAAGCCATCCTTCTCTGTACGAGTACTTTCAAATCCAACTCCATCATCTTGTATCACCATTTTGATTTCTCCTTTAGAACGATGTAAGGAAAGGAGAATTATTACTTTGTTACACTTTGCATACTTTTTACAATTATTTAATGCTTCTTGTCCAATACGCCAAAGTGCCTCTTCAATTTCACTTGGCAACGTCAGTACGAAAGAAACACGACAATCAACTTCCAGTCCTAATATTTCACCATAGCGCGTCAATGCCGTAGCAATTCCCTCTTCTAGCCCTTCAGGACGCAATTGCCATATCAAAGTATGCATTTCTTGCAGGGCAGCTGTTGAAAGTTCACTGATATGAGCAAGCATTTCTCCAAATTCTGTATCCTTAGTTCGATTTTGCATCCCTTTAGCTGTTAAGGAAATTGTAAACAATAACTGTTTAACAGAGTCATGCAAATCACGTGCCAAGCGATTTCGTTCAGAAATAATATCATACTTGCGCTCTTGTTCAACAAGTTTCATACGCTTAATCGTTGTTCCGATTTGCAACGCTATTGCTTCAAGCAATGCTAATTCCTCATTTGTAAATGTTTGCTTTCCAGCTGCAGCTACGTTCAGAACACCTAACCTCTCTTCACCAGCACGTAGTGGGACACTTGCATGATGTGTAATTCCACCTGTTCCGTTCCATTCTAAGTCCAATGCTTCTTCAATTCGTTTACATTCAATAATGTTTGTAGCCTTTTGCAGACGACCTGAAACAAAACGCTCTGTACACCAACATGCTCCTGTACACATCAGCCTTTTTTGTTCATGTTGTAATGCGGCCGGTAAGTTTACATCGGCAATTAATTCATGTTTGCCGGTCTCATTTACAAATAAAATCCAACCGGTTTCTAACTTCATTACTTCAAGAAGACGGTGCAATACATTCTCTAGCATCTCATTCATTTCAGTTGCTTCATTTAAATGTTCGGCTATCTCTTTAAGTGCTTGTAGTCGATGTATGTCCATAGTTCTCTCCTTTGTTATATGTCGCATGAGGTAGTATTTATTAACGTTTCATGAGAAACAAGAGAAAACGACGTTTTTCCCTTTCTTCTCTTTCTAAACTATACTTTTTCGACATATTGTGATAATACTCCTTTTAGCTCTTTCTTTCTATCCAGTTCATAAGAATAAATGTGTATGACTTTAGGCAATCTAATGGCAACAAAGCTGTTAGGAGGCATTCATGGAACATAATGTAAAGTTGTCATCCGCAGAAACTTCCCAAATATGGTCCTCTTACATGAATGATAGTGCTGTTATATGTATGCTGCGATCACTTTTGGTACATGCAGAAGATAAGGAAATTCATGCTGTTTTAGAATATGCTCTAGAAATTTCACAGCAACACATCAAAAAGCTAACTACTTTTTTTCAAGAAGCTGACTACCCGTTGCCTCATGGATTTACAGAAGCTGAAGATTTAAACTTAGATGCACCCAAACTATTTTCTGATACATACTGCATTAATTTTATTTCACAGCTTGGTAAAACGGGCTTAAACGCATATGGCATGGCAGTTTCATTGGCAACCAAAGATGATATTTTCAACTACTTTCAAGCATGTCTAATGGAGTCTGTTGAACTAATAAAGCGTGCTAATACTATTATGCTTCATAAGGGCCTATACGTGAGACCTCCATTTTTACCTATCCCGGCAACAATTGATTTTGTAAAAAAACAAAAATTTTTAACGGGATTTTTAGGAGAAAAGCGATCTTTAACCGCTTTAGAAATTACGCACCTTTATGCAAACATCCAACGCAATGCATTAGGTGTGGCAACTATGATAGCCTTTAGTCAAGCTGCAGAAGCAGAAGGTGTTAGACATTTGATGGTTCGTGGAAAAGAAATTGCCTCTAAACATATTGATATTTTCACTACTTTGATGAGAAAAGATGATGTACCAGCTCCGATGCGATGGGATACAGAAGTATCCGCTTCCACAGTAGCCCCGTTTTCTGATAAACTAATGACATTTCAAACTACAGCATTAATTTCATTGGGAATGGGCTATTACGGAGCAAGTATTGCATCAAGTCCAAGAAGGGATATAGCGGTTATGTACACACGGTTGATGACTGAAATCGGGAGTTTTGCAGAAGATGGAGCGAATTTGATGATTAAACACGGATGGGTAGAAGAACCCCCTATGTCACCTAACCGTGACGAACTCGCAAAAGGCTAGAGGCATGTGGGAAAACTACAGGCAGTGTTATGGAGTGTTGCTCTTCCCGGTTTTGGACAATTATTAAATGGTAAGTATCTTAAAGGTATTTTATTTATTTTTTTAGAATTTCTCATCAATGTACAGGCTAACTTTAATGAAATTATTTTATTAAGCTTTAATGGTGAAATTGAAAAAGCAATCCAGCAAACCAACTATCAATGGTTAATGTTTTATCCCTGTGTATATTCGTTTGCCATTTGGGATGCCTTTCGAGACGCCGGTGGAGGAAAATGTGCTTTTTCGGCTATTCCGCTTGCCACATCAGCCTATAGTACAACTATAGGACTCATGTATTCTGCACGTTTAAAGCTGTTCGGAGTATTATTAGGTCCGATTTGGTTGCCTATTTTATCATTTTTTATTGGTTTATTTATCGGCTATCTAATTTTACGAACCTGTATATATATACAGCAGCGCGAACATACTTAGCCCCCACTATAAAAATGGGGGCTGTTGCGTGTCCTGACATTAGTCACATCTTAGCCAGTTTACCAGAAATATGTAGGTTTGATAATGTAAAACCTTAATAAAAAATAAAAACAACAAAAAAAGAGCACCGGTAGCGCTGTAAATAATACCGAATTTTAAGCAAAGTGATACAGAAGGTGATAGTACCATGAGACGCAGTATAGCATACAACGACAGTAACATAATCCCAAATAAAGGTAAATGCTGCCATTCAAAGGGAGCACCTACCTGACGCAATACGCGTGCCAAACGTATATGAATCCACTCAGCCATCAATAAACAAATGACGCCGCACATGATACTTAAAACTGTCACCTACCCCTTTCTTATAAGAGTAACTCGTAAAACATAACATCTTGCCATTTTCCAAATTTATATCCTACTTCACGAAATGTCCCAACATGTGTAAAACCAAATTGTTCATGAAGACGCACACTTGCATCATTTCCCTTTGTAATTCCCGCCATAATGACATGATATCCAGCTTCTTTTGCCATATCAATGATACGTGCAACAAGCTGCTTAGCAACCCCCATTCCTCGTGCTTCTTTATGAACATAGACAGATATTTCAACTGTTTGCTTATACGCCTCTTTCTCACGAAATGGAGATAAACATGCGTAGCCAATTACATTCCCTAGCCTTTCCGCGACAAGCAAGGGATATCTATCATTATATTTTGAAAACCAAATCATACGTTCTTCTATCGATTTTACTCCTAAATCAAAGGTAGCAGTTGTATGCAGAACTGCATCATTATATATATTGGTAATTTCTTGTATATCTCTCTCTTCTCCTCTTCGAAGAACAACAGGAGCAGAAAAACTCTTTTCTAAGCAATCAACGGTAATCCCTCTTGTAGACTGCTTTTGTGCATAAAAAGAAAAACCAAGACGTTCCCAAAAGCGTTTTGCCTGCTCATGCTCTCTTATTACCGCTAAACGTACAGACGATACTCCTTGCTGTTTCCACATGTCCTCTAGCATATAATACGCATTGGTTCCATAGCCGTAGCCTTGATAATCACGATGAATCATCAATAGCCCCAACCATGTACAGCCATCTTTTTCATTTCGCTTCATATATTCAACCAAACCAACATATGTTTCGTCAGCTTTGATAAAATAGGTCACACGATTATTGTCATTATGGAAAAATTCTTCCTGAATTTCATCATTTGTGCGAAACCCGCACCCATTCTCTAACGTATTATATACATCGTTTGAATTTACAATCTCTTTTACAACCTCAAAATACTCTTCTGTTACTGGTTCAAAAGTAAACATATGTCCTCCATAGGTGTTTTCTTATCATGTTAATATAAATGTATCACAAAGAACAAGCATTTATGATTGAATTATGGACTAGTTTCTATAAGCAGTTATATATAGTTTTATAAAAAAATTTTTTTAATTTAAAATTTTATTACAGTACATGAAATTTACAAATATGTATAAATAAAAAGTGTGCCCAAGAATGAAAAAAATCGTTCTTGGACACACTCCCCTTTATACGTTCATATACGCGTGTTTTGTTGCTTCTTGAAAACTGCTTGTGTCATACTTGTGTTCAACATAAATCTGATGCCACACCATGAATGATAAAACCGTCCAGATTTTACGACTGTAATCAGCTGTTCCAGCACAATGTGCATCCAATAGATTTAAAACGTACTGCTTATCAATTAAATGATCTGTAGCACTCTCTTTAATAATTGTCGTTGCCCAATCTCGCATTTCATTTTTTAACCAATGACGAATTGGTACAGGGAAACCGAGCTTTTTGCGATTCAATACATGATCTGGTACAATTCCTTCCACTGCTTCACGCAATATCGCTTTTGTTGTACCGTTTGCAATTTTCAGCTCTGTTGGCAATTTAGATGCTACATCAAACACTTCTTTGTCTAAGAACGGGACACGCAATTCTAGTGAATGTGCCATCGTCATTTTATCTGCTTTTACTAAAATATCACCGCGAAGCCAAGTAAACATATCAATATATTGCATTTTGCTTACATCGTCATACATTTCGATTTCATTGTAAAGTGGTTTAGTAATATCAGTATATCGAATTGCGTTATTGTAAGAACGCATTAACTGTTGCTTTTCTTCTTCTCGGAAGATTTTCGCATTTCCATAATAGCGTTCTTCGATTGGTGTACATCCGCGCTCTAAAAAGCTCTTTCCTTTAAATCCTTCCTGTAAAGCGCCACTTAGTGCCTTTAGCACACGTTTACCAGGTTCTGGAATGTATTGAAACATCTTTAATGAATTTGGCTCACGATAAATATTATATCCGCCAAATAATTCGTCAGAACCTTCACCAGATAATACAACCGTCACATGCTTACGCGCTTCTTTCGCGACAAAGTACAATGGCACTGCAGCTGGATCTGCAAGTGGATCGTCCATGTGCCACATAATTTTAGGGAACTCGTTCATAAATTCTTCTGGCGTAACAAGGACACTATGATTTTTAACGTTTAATTTCTCTGCTGTTTCTTTTGCAACATCTACCTCACTAAAACCCTCGCGCTCAAAACCGACAGAGAACGTAAGTAAGTTTGGATTAAATTCTTTTGCAATAGATACCACAATGGACGAATCAATACCGCCTGATAAGAAAGAACCAACCGGTACATCGCTGCGCATATGCATTTTAACAGAATCATACAATACGTCACGAATATTTGCGATATGTTGCTCTTTTGTCTCACCAGATGGCTTGAAATACGGTTTCCAGTAACGATGAGTTGTTAATGGTTTGCCAGGCTCCTTCACAAAGTAATGACCTGGTTCAATCTTATTAATATCTGTTGTCAAGGAAGCAGGCTCCGGTGCGTATTGATACGTAAAGTAATGCTGCAAGGACGCAACATTTACACCCTTATCCTGTAAGGCGTGAACAATGCTTTTCTTTTCAGAAGCAAAATAGATTGCATCGCTTTCTTCCGCAACAAATAACGGCTTAATACCAAAATGATCACGAGCACCAAATAAACGCTTTTCTTCGCGATCCCAAATCATAAACGCAAACATGCCGCGCAAATAGTCTACACATTTTTCTTTCATGTGCGCGTATAACGCAATAATTACTTCCGTATCGGAATGCGTCGCGAACGTTGCTCCTTTTTCTAGCAGCATTTCCCGCAACTCCACGTAGTTGTAAATTTCACCATTAAAAATAATCACATAGCGTTCATTTTCATATGTTAACGGTTGATGTCCCGCTTCAATATCAATGATACTTAAGCGACGGAATCCGAATTGAACATGCTCGTCCCTAAAGTATCCCTCATCATCCGGTCCGCGGTGAAAAATAATTGAATTCATCGTTTCAAACTGCTGCATTTCTTCAGTTGAAAGTTCTCTAGGCTTCTCGTATAAGCAACCTACAAAGCCACACATAGCCTTACCTTCTTTCTATAATAAAATCCATATCAACCTTATTTATACTAGCATAAGAATGACAATCAAGCGAGAAAAACCAAAAATGTTGTTTAAAAAATGTATCACGTTTAGGCCTCTTCATCATATGATATTGCAGATTCACTTGAGGGAGGTATTACGATGAGCGAAGAAAATAAAAATCACCCGTCTCGTTCACAAATTAAAAATTACTTAAAGCAAATTGATGAGTTTTTTGAGCAAACCCCATTGCGCGGTCTTATCGCTGAAATGAATCACTTTTTCCAAAAAGGCAATCGCCTGCTTACATTTCCAGTGGACTTATATGAATCAGGAAATGATCTTGTTATAAAAGCTGAGCTTCCGGGTATTGCTAAAAATCAAATCAAACTTGAGATTCAAGGAGAGTATTTACAGATCTCCGTGCAAGACGATATTGCAGAAGAAGTAGACGGTAACAACTATTATCGAAGAGAACGCTCTATTACAGAAGCGACCCGCATTATTAAATTACCTTACCCTATCCAAAAGAAAGCTGCAAAAGCATCCTACTATAATGGTGTTTTGGAAGTGCGTGCACCGAAAGTCGTTGTACAATCTGATATCTTGACAATTGAATAATAGTATAGTAAGGGATGCCATGTATGGCATCCCTTACTGCGTCAAGCGCTCTATATCACGCAATATTTCTTCATACGGTGTGTTTTCCACAGCACTGTACTTTTTCATGACAACTCCATCGCTGACAAGAAAAAAGGAGGTCTGATGAATAACTTGATCTTCCCCTTCTGGTTTTTTAATAAATGATTGAAAATTTTTCTTTGCAAAAGACTCGATTTCTTGTTGTGTGTAGCCGGTCAAAAAGTTCCAATTGCTATAATCAGCCGCAAATTTATCACCAAATGATCGCATCGCCTCGGGTGTATCAACCGTAGGATCTACACTGAACGAAACAAACTCAACATCTAAGTTTTTTTCAGCAGTCATTTTTTGCAAACGGGCCACATTTGCTGTCATTGGCGGACAAACAGTGGTGCAGCTGGTAAAGATAAAGCTGGCAATCCAAACCTTGCCTTTTAAATCTTTAGAGCCAAATGGTTTTCCCTCTTGATTTATGTATTGAAACGATTCTGTTTTCCAATTTAATGGATCACGAATTTTCGCACCTGTACATCCTGTTATGACAAGCAGAATAGCAAGCACCCCTAATATCCTTGTACGCATCATGTTGATTCTCCTTTTTTGCAACTTCTCTTACAGTGTATCAAAAACATCTAGCATTCCCAACCTATTCACTTCCTTGACACAATTTTGTCAATTCCTTTATCGCTTCTGCCTTATCAAATGTACTATACCATCGATAATCATCATCATCTAAAATACGATAATGTTGACTGATTATGTTTTGTTGCAATCGAAACGAACTCATTCTTTGAATCTCTTTCCACCACACTTTACCGCCCATTGTTCGTTCTTTTCTATACTCTACATGTTGCCGTGCAAGATTTGTTAAGGTATCAAGTGCATCATCACCAAATTGAATGCGTAAAATCTCGCTGTCGCGAAATAATGCACAAATAGTTACAACCGTATACCACGCCGGTGATATACGGCCTTTTTCAATTTGTACAAGGGTTTTCTTAGAAATCCCTAAAATTTCAGCCATTTTTTCTTGTGTATAACCACTTTCAAGTCGTACCAACTTGATATATTGTGCCATATGCGTAATAACTTCCTCTTTATTCATTTCTACACCTCGATACGTTTGTAAATACAAGCTAATTGTAATTTTATACTTTTTGAATAGTAATTTAAAGGATTTTGCTATTTGTCTCGTATTACTCGTATGCAATAAACTGAAAAGCAATAAGGTTTCACTTCTTATCCGCACAGCATTAGATACGCTGTACACCTTTTGATTTAAATCACTCACACTGGGGCTGGGTAATGAAAAACGAGTCCGAAACCGTTTTATTTTGGTGAGGATACTGCATATTTTCGGAGTTTTCGTGATAGACGTGAGCAGTTTCAAATTGCTATTGTTTTAATGAACCTTGGTGCTTATGAACCAGAGTTTATGAAGTATATTTATATGACTTCTAAAACGTTAGTATGTGCCTACAAAGATCTTGATGCAACCCATTTTATCCCTATCGGTGCATTTGCGCTTGCTGACAAAACGTCACAAGAAGCTTAGAACAATTGACTACTGCCTTGTGAAAGCCACTAGTTACCTCCTAAATGCTTACACGCCTTGTTACAGGGTCAAACACGTGCTATGACGAGATTAAGATTACACAAAATTTGTTCCACACGTATAACAATACACTCCTCCTGAACATTCTATATAGAAAAAGCTTCAGGAGGGATTTTATGTCATATCTACAAAAACGTTTTATGTACAGCACAGCCGCTTTTCTTACACTCATTATTTATTATCTTATTAGTTAAGAACACCTGATCTTGCGATTGTTAGCTTGAGTTTAATATTAAATTTTGTTTTTGGATATAAATCGCTATACCATTGCTTCTCACGTAAAGTCAAGTGCCGTACGGAAGCGTCATAAACGGCTCCAAACCCTATTGGATCTACTTTCATGTTTTGCATCTTTTCAATTTCCTTTAAAAAATGCTGCTCCATTTTTTTGCCAAGCTCTTTTTCAAATACTTTATATACACCGGGCTTACCAAGGTCAATAGGCTGACTTAAAGCAGCTATATTGGCAGTCATTTTGACATCCACATCGAAAATTGGATCGTTTTGTTGTACTAATTTCAATTTCGGCTTTACTTTTACCTGTTGCAAGTTAACAAGTAAAGGAAATTCGTCTCCTTTCTCACCGTAAAATTTTTTAAATGGCTCAGTCGGCAATTTCACATCAATAGAGCCAAATCCTTTGTATCCTTCTCGTAACGCTTTTATATAAAATGTTTCTGCAGCAGTAATATGACCCGCTAATCTCCCACGGTACATCAATGCCGAACCGTCAATTAACACAAAATCCTTTCTTTTTTCTAAAAGTGGCAAAACTGGATCTCTCCCCACTTGATAATAATCCCGCAAGAATTCTTGGACCGTGCAAGAAATAACACTGTCGTCTTCAATGTTTTGTTGAATCATTTTGTATAAATACGTACCCATATTTTTAGAATGCTCTTGCTCTTGTGGCTGATATAAAATATCTTTAGCTGTTGTTTTGCTGATTGCCAGGTACATGTTAGTTTGTGTGGCTGCATCACGTTTTAAAGTTTCTACTTGCCGTACAATCTCCCTCTTTTCTGCATATTCCTTTCCATATATAGCCACACGAAGCTGCCCAGTCACAAGTCGATCACTAGTTTCTAAATTCATATATTTAAATAATCCTTTGCTCGTGTCAGCTATACTTGTTAACTGCTGCGCTACATCTTCTGGTTTAGAACCAAAATGATGTAAAACAATTGTTCCACGCACTTTGTCATTCTCTTCCCTATCAAGGCCAATTGCAGTAGCCAGCCCCAATGTTTCTAACGCTCGTTTTTTGATAATACAACCGGAAAGGATGATTGTGCAGCAAACTAAAACAATAATCAATCTTTTCAAATTGCCCTCCTCCTTCTAATGGCTTGTATAAGCAATGTTGCAACGAACAATACAACCGGATATATAAACGAAGCAATGAAGGTTACTGTATTAAAAAACTCTGTATAGTCGCCAATTTGAGCTCGAGATTTAAAGAAAAGCGTGATGAAAAACATAACGATACCAACTATATATAAAGCTGTTGTTTGTTTTATTGTAAAAATTTCTTTAAGCCCTTTTGTTACTACCCATACCAAAGTACTCATATTGGGTAATAGCACTAGCATCATCATACAAATAAGAACTACTTCAAATTGCTCTAAAAAGGGAAAGTTAACAGACTTAAAAAGATTTAATGTTGGCCAAATTGTTCTTAGCAAACTTTCATCTGAATAAAAGCCAATAGTAATTGTAATAGTGTACAAATAAACCACATTTGTTAAAAAAATAGCGAACTGCGCATAACGATGAACTGTTTTCTTTGTTCCTGCATACGGATAGAGAAAATACAATAGTTCAAATCCTGTTAGGGAAAATGACATTTCATACATACCCTGCAACAGATTGTGCGGACTCGCTTCAAAAATCGGTAGAAAATGCAACCAATCAAAATATTGTAATGTTTGTAAAGCTACAAAAAAAAGCCAAAACGTAAGTAAAAACGTGGTGAGACTAATACCAATTACAACTCGTATGCCACCTTTGACTGCGTAAATAGTCAGAATGATCATAATTGTAGAAATAAACCATATTGGTATATCCTGCATTAAATATTCACCCACAAAAGAGTAATAATTCGTGATATATGTTACTCCATAACCAAATAAATATAAAATATAAACAAAATTAAGTATATTCCCAACCCATTTACCAAATAAATCTATATGGATTTCAAACAAACCTTTCCCTTGAAATCGCTTTAGGGTTTGTACAATGATAAACACAACAACATGCGCTACTAAACCTGCCAATAGTACAGATATCCAGGCGTCTTGTTTTGCATACCGGAATACGAAACGTGAAAAACTCGTAACGCCAATACCAATCTGCAAGGTATGAATTACGATAACCAAAAGACCACTCGAAAACATTAAATGCTTTGGAATTGTTTTTTCCATGTTATTCCCTACTCATCAATATCTTTTTTCTGCTTCTTGCGATTTTCTTTTAATTTTACTTTATCTTGGGGATTGTTATAACTAGACCGCTCTGTACTATACAAATGCGGAATTCGAATGATGCTCTTTGTTAAATCCCGAAAGCGCCATGGATAAATCGGGGCCAGATATGGCCGATTTAAACTGGTCACCTTTAATAAGTGAATGAGCAAAAAGGTAAGACCAAAAGTGAGACCAACTCCCCCGGCGATACCGGCTAAAATAATAAGCGGAAATCGAATTACTCGGATTACTGTACCCATGACATAATTTGGTGATGTAAATGAAGCCAGTGCACTTAGAGCTACCGCAATAATGAGAATGTTACTTGTCAGTCCCGCTTGTACCGCCGCTTGCCCAATAACAATACCTCCTACGATACCAATTGTTTGGCCTACTTTTGTTGGCAAACGTGCACCCGCTTCCCTAAGGAGTTCAATAGCCCCCTCTAATATAAGTGCCTCCATGACAGGTGGAAAAGGGACGTTAGCACGTGATTGTCCTAGTGAAACTAACAATGCAGAAGGAATAACTTCATAGTGATAGGTTAAGGCTGCGACATATACAGGTGTAAACGCCATGGAAATAAATACTGCTACGAAACGAAGTAGTCGAAAAAATGTGCTCACATTCCAGCGAAAATATAGGTCTTCTGTCGATTCAAAAAAACTAAAGAATGTTACCGGTCCCAATACAGCCATTGGGCTTCCATTCACTAGAACGCCAATCCGTCCGCCCAAAACAGAATATGCAAAACGTTGTGGTTGTTCTGTCATAATAAACTGCGGAAACAATGAGTATACATTTTCTTCAATCAGCTGAATCAAGACTGAGCTATCTAATATGTCATCAACGTCTATACTCTGAATTCGTTCCCGAAAGGTTTTTACATTTTCTTCATCTGCAATACCTTTCATATAGGTAATTCGAACTTCTTTTGGAGCACGTCGCCCCAGCGTATAGGATTCCATTACCAAGTCTTCATCTTTAATTAATTGTCTTAGTACTTGTGCATTCGTTTCCAATGATTCTGTAAACTCAAGCTTCGGCCCTAAAACATTTGCTTCGTTCATAGATTGAAATAACGGTCGATATTGCGGTTGCGACAAATTAAACAGCAAACCATCTTGTTCATCTTGAATATGAATAAAAATCCAACCATCCATTAAATTACTACAAATTTCTGTAACTTGATGACTCACTTGTATACGACTAATGGGAATGTTACTCTTTAACTCTTCATTTGTAATATGTTGTGCTGACAATTTCATAATAATAGCTAGTACATCTTCATGAAGTGCCTGTTCGTTAATTGCACCCTTCATAAAAAAGATGGTAATGAGGCGACTTTCTTTGTAAAGGCTGCGAATTTGCAGGTCTGGACTTTCATTCATTGCCTTTTTAATTTGCTTGCTCAACTCTCCATTGTCTATCTCCACTTGCGCTTCATTGCTATTTGTATCTATAGATTGTTTCGCGCGCTCTGTTTTCCCATGATCTATCACATAATCTTGCGTAGGTTTTACTTCAAACATTTCTACCTGATTATGCTTTTGTAATGATTTTTGCTTTTTGCGTCGCTTTCGAAAAAACATAATCAATCCCTCTTTTGTTTTTTTCTTATATTTCCCACACTTTGCCTTGTTAACCATTTTTGACAAAAAAAAAGAGAGGTTTCCCTCCCTTACTCAGCAAAATACGTAAAGCCGATTGCTCCTACACCTGTATGTGTACTGATAACCGGTGTTGTATAAAAGATTTGTGTATTCTGAAATCCTGTTACTTTTTCAATTGCTTCTTTTAAACTTTGTGCAAGTGGCAAAGCTTCCGCATGCGGAATACTTACCGCCTTAATCGTTTTACCAGCTGTATCTTCTGCTAATATTTTCACCAAAGTTTTTACTACTTGTCCATGACTGCGCACTTTTGTAACAGGCGTATACACACCATCTGCTAAATTTGCAATTGGTTTAATATTTAACAATGAACCAAGAAAAGCCTTACCTTTTCCAATACGTCCGCCCTTCACTAGATTCTCAAGTGTATCAACTACAACATATAAATGTGAATTCTTGCGTACTTCTTCCACACGCTCTAAAATTTCTTCAAGCGTTTTGTCTTGCTGAATCATTTTAGCGGCTTCAATCACTTGATAAGCCATCGCATGCGTCATAAATGTAGAATCAACCACTGTAACTTTTGTATCTGTCATCGCCGCTGCGCTTTTCGCCGTATTAAAAGTTCCACTCATACCGCTCGTCATATGGATTGCCAATACTTCACTACCATCTTCACCCAACCGATCATACAACTCTACAAACGCACCGATAGCCGGCTGGGAACTTTTTGGCAACTCCTTTGATACTTGCATCTTTTCAATGAATTGCTGTGGTGTCAAGTCAACACGGTCTAAGTATGTCTCATTATTTATAGTAATGGATAAAGGAATCACATGGATATCATATTGTTTAATTACATCATCAGATAAATCTACTGTGGAATCTGTCACAAGCTTAATTTTTGTCATTATTCTTCGTTCCTTTCCGGTACACTCTCCTTGTTATTATACTAGTATTTGCACCGCTTTCAACAATTACTTACCAAATTCCTCAAAATATACTTATCCATTTATGAACTGCATTCTCTTTTATAAGTAGCACCTATATACAAAAAGAGGCTGGGACATAACTGAATCATGTAACTATAAAGCCAAAAGAATAGAGAATAAATAACACTCATAAAGGAAAAATCCGAGCTAAATCGAATTCTGTGTAGAGAATTTCGAATAATAGTTCGGATTTTCCTTTGGCTGAAAACCTGTTGTCTCAACCTCTTTTTACGTCTAGGCATTTTTCTCTAGGGTGTTCACCTCATATACACGCGAATATTCTGACCATTTCATCGAATTACGCAAGTACTCACGAAAAGAATAACTAAAATTTGGATTTTTTTGTTTTTGAATTTTAGAAATAAATAATTGAAGACGCGCATTAATTTGAAACGCAAAAGGATGTTGTGATTCTAAGACGGGGATTTCTACAATTTTAACACACATGCCTGTAAGGTGAGTGAAATAGAAACTTTTCATAATCACGATATCAATCCTCTTTTTTGTGGAGTTATATTTAGTATAAATAAAGACAAGTGCAAAGTTTGTCTAAATTTAGCAGGAAATTATTTTTTCTATCCACTATATTGTATGCGTTTTCATAGATAGTATAACAAAAAAAGTGGAAAACGCCTACTAATTAGGCATTTTCCACTATATCTTGTGCTGCTTTTTTTATTTTCCGTCTATACACATAAGCTGACAATGCTATACTTAACTCATAGATAAGCAATAAAGGTACTGAAACAAGAAAGTCAGATAAAAAATCGGGTGGCGTAATGCATACCGCAATAACAATCAAAACAAAGTATGCATACTTCCTAATTTTCTGTAATGCAATTGGATTTAATAAACCAATGCTTGTTAAAAACATTGCTACCGCTGGCAATTCAAATAACACTGCAAACGGCAGAGTCATATTCATGACAAATTCAAAGTATTTTTCTGTTGTAAACATCTCTTGAAACATATCGGTTCCTAAGCTTAGTAAAAAGGAAAATACAGTTGGCATAATAATGAAGTAACCAAAACAAAGGCCACCCACAAAAAGGATAAATAACGCAGGTATGTAAAGAAGCGTCATTTTTTGCTCATGCGGCAATAATGCCGGCTTTACAAATAACCACACTTGTACTGCGGCAATCGGAATGGTACATATAAAGGCAAATACAGCAGCAATTATGAAATAAATCCATAAAATGTCACCTGGTCCCAACACTACGAGTGGAACATCCAAATCTTTTACTAAAAAGCTATATATATCTTTTGTATATGTAAATCCAATTGCCATAAATACTATAAAAGTTAGCGCTGTAATAATTAAACGCTTTCTTAGCTCACTTAAATGTTCTACAACACTCATTTCTTCCTGCATGTGTCTCACCCGCTCATTTCTGAAAAAAGGATGCAAGAAAACGTCTCCTACATCCCTTTACCACATTATTGTTTTTCTTTTGCTTCTATCGCGTCTTCTCGTAAATCTTTTGTTGAACGCTTGAACTCCTTCAAAGTTTCACCGAAAGCCCTTCCAATCTCCGGCAGCTTTTTCGGCCCAAATACAACTAATGCAATTAGCAAGATTAAAATCAGGCCTGGAAATCCGATATTTGGCATAATAATCCCCCTTAAGTTGGCTGCCTTCTCAGACAAACCCCTTCTTACTCTTTTATTTTGGCAAAAAAGCGTGCACTCGTCAATGAATTGTAATGTTTTCTCACAAAAATTTGAAAATTATTATTCAAACGTTCCTTTCACGATGGCTTGACCATCAAATACCATCATGTTTCCCTTAGCAAACACAGTATGTATGGTTAGGGTATCCTTTTCTAAAAGTACGATGTCTGCATCCTTTCCTTTGGCGATTGTACCTTTTTGTGATAGCTTTAATACAGTTGCCGGCGTGGATGTAATCGTCTGTAACGCTACTTCAAGAGGAATTTGCTCCTCTAATACAGCCTCTCTCACCGCTTTAAATAATGAGGATATACGTCCAACCTGCAACCCTAAAAATTCACCATCGCTGCTAAAAGAGGGCAAACTCGCTTGTGCATCTGAAGAAAATGTAATCGCTCCAATTGGTACACCAGCTTCGAGCATCAACTTAAGACCTCGCGAACATTTTACTTCACCCTCCTCTAGAAACTGAGGAATTGTGCTTGTTGTAAAGTCAACATAACCTCCGCGCAATGCATAGCGAATACCTGCTTCAAATAACTCTTTATTTCTATTAATATGTGTAGGATGAAACTGCCTTATGGGAATGGACGTTTGCTCTACAATCGTTTCTAGCAATTGAAGCTTGTCTTCACCATCACCAACATGTATCTCAAGTATGCCGGCTTTTCCTGATAAGATACCGCCATTGCGAGCCGCGACAGCCACCTTAATTAGTTCTTCAACAGTCGGCTGAGAAGAGCGGTGATCTGCAATTGCAATTTCACCAACTCCAATAATCTTATCAATTAAAATAATATCGTTCTGAATTTTATTCGTTAGTGTCCGAACAGGGATGTGATAGGAACCAGTATGAATATAGCATGTAATGCCTTCTTCTTCTAACGCTCGAGCTTTAGCCAATAAACTTTCCATAGAACGTGTCGTTCCGTCTGTTCCTAAAACTCCAACCAAGGTGGTGACTCCTGCAGTTGTCGCATCAGTTAACATAATTTCTGGCGTTCTTGTTTTAAAACCGCCCTCTCCACCTCCACCAATAATATGTACATGCGCATCAATAAATCCTGGTACAATCAACTTGTTTGTTGCATCAATCACTTGCATAGGAGCAAAGCTATCCGGTATGAATATTTCGTCCGCAATATAACAAATTTGCTCTCCCGCCAACAATAGATCTTTTTTTCCTATGTAATGAGGCGCATACACTTCTCCATTTTTTAAAACCGTCAACATGTGTTCAACCTCTTTTCCAGTCAATCTCGTATGATACTCATATTAGGTTAGAACACCTCGTGTTTCAAGAGTATTTTCCATTCGTTTATATATGAATACAGAAAACAACCAATATTTTTAGAAAAGACGACGTACGACTACGGTGAGTACCTAAAAGAAGGGTGCATTGAGTTAGAACCATACACATTCGTCCTTGTGTGTTCGTGTACGATTGCTTTTATGCTAGATGTACGGTTTTCTACATATAATAAGGCTCTTTTCTAAAAGATTGTTATTTTTAGATAGGTTTGGTTGGAGCGGAAGGTACGAGACTCCTGCGGGAGCAGCGGGTCAGGTGAGACCCCACAGGCTGTAAGCCGAGGAGGCTCACCGCACGCCCCGCGGAAAGCGAGCAACCCCGAGCGGAAATCAACCACTCCCGACTACTTGTTACATCGCAACAAAGTTTGCAAAAACAGCCTATAATAAAAAAGCCGACAATGTCGACTTTTTATAGTTTAGACGCAATAATATGTTGTGTATATGCCGCTAATTCTGTTAAATCCATATCCTTATACTGCTCTTCATAAATCGGTTCTGAGATGGTAAGCGTAACGTGAGCAGGTTTAATTTTATTATCATTTGCTTCTAATATATTATATGTTCCATTCACTGTTACAGGTAAAATAGGTACACCGGACTTCACAGCCAAATGAAAACTCCCTGTTTTAAATTCTCCCATTTCCTTTCCTTTACTTCTTGTCCCTTCAGGAAAGATAACTAGCGAATGGCCATTTTTTAATAACTCAATACCGTCTTTAATTGCCTGCAATGACTGACGTCGATTGCTTCGATCCATAAATACACAATTCATTAGTTCCATCCAAGTAGACACAATTGGCAATTTCTTAATTTCCACTTTAGAAATGAATCCGATTGGCTTGTTTAGATATCCCATTAATACTGGAATATCAAAGTTGCTTTGATGATTACACACAACCAGGACTGCGCGTTCAGGCACATGTTCCAATCCTTTTACCTCTACAGTAGAACCGGAGGCCTTTATCATTCCTTTGCCAAATGAATCCGGTGTTTTATGTACAAGACGATCTTTTTCTTCCGGCGATAACGTTGGGGCTAACTTTTTCATACGAAATAAGCGGGGCAACGTTCCCAGTACCAATAATACGATATAAATCACAGCAAACACAGTTCTTACCATTTATAAGTCCTCCTCATATCCATTCGTCTACATTATACAAGACAATAGACGGAAAAAGAAGAACAAGAAAAGAGAAACACATCCTTTTAAGCTACAAAAACAACTCATAACATACAACAGTGATGCAAATTAATGACCTGACTTAGAACGAAGGCGCTTAAGCAAGCTTTATAACATTTCTTCATCCGCTCCTATTTCTATACAAAAAAGAAACTTACACATTTTCTCCATAAAAAAGAGGAAGTACCCATAGTTCATAGGTACCTCCTCTTTTTTCATTAGCCTCTGTTAAAGTTCTTTATTGATCTCCAATGCAAAAATTCTCTTTCGACGAGTAACTAGGGATCCTCTCCACCCCAAAAATGCGGCAATTATCAACTTTACACTTTAACACAGTGTTTCATTAAAATTGCGCAGCAGCTTCTTTTGCTGCTGCAATTGCAGCTTCTTTAATTTCCCCAGCTTTATCTGGTGCTGCTCCCATTCCTTCTACAGGTAGATATGTTGTATCTGTTACCCCAAAGAATGCAAGTGCAGCTTGTAAGTGGTTACGTCCAAAGTCCATGCTTGCTGCTGGTCCTTCAGAGTAAATACCGCCTGTTGCTTGAATGTGCAACGCTTTTTTACCTTCTAATAGACCCACTGGACCATTTTCTGTGTATTTGAATGTTTTACCTGCAACAGCCAAGTTATCAATATAAGCTTTTACAACTGGCGGATAGCTAAAGTTCCACATTGGTGTTGCAAAAACATAACGATCTGCAGACATAAATTGTTCTAGGTTTGCATTCATTGCCGCAATTTTTTGTTGTTGTGATTCTGTTAAATCTGTAAATGCGACACCTGCAGCTAATTTACCCCAAGCGTCCATTACTTCACCATCAATCATTGGTACATTTGTATGGAACAAATCTACTGCAATCACTTCATCTTGTGGATTTTTTGCTTGATACGCTTCAATAAACGCATCTCCTACTGCTTTGCTGAATGATACCTCTGCTGTATTGGGATTAGCTGTAATGTACAATACTTTTTTCATGATTCTTTTTCTCCTTTATAACTTGATTTAAATTATTTTTAATTAAAGATAGTTTATAAAAAAATTACTTACTTACATTACATAAGTAAGTATATAAAAGTAGAATCAAACTGTCAACAATCTTCTTTTAATTTTTATTACACATATATAACAAATTGTTTTTGCGACACTATTTTCCGACAATTTACATCTTTCTTCACACTCAGAATCTTTTGTTGTATTACAGTTATGTATCTTTACTAACAACAACATAACAGTTTGGTGACTTCACTTGTTCCTTTATGTTACAGCGAATATCATTAGAATACGTTAAAGCCCGTAAATTTAAATAAAAGGTGATGCTAATTGCGTATTGTAAAACGATTTATGTCGATTCAGATGATCCCACCGCTTCTAGTGGCAGCGGGGTTCGGAGGAACAACAGTAAGCGTTCATAATCAATATCAGAAAGCAAAGCAGCAGCACCAAGAAGTGCAAACAGACATGCAAACAAAGAACGAAGCACTCCAAACGAAAGTGAAAGAACTGGAGCAACAAACACAACAAATGCAAAGAACAGTGCAGCAGAAGGATGCACTGTTACAGCAAACGCAACAAAAATTGCAGGAAACTGAACAAAAGATGACCGAAGCAGGTGCTGCAGTTCCTTCACGAAGCAATGATGAAGTGGCAGCGGCTCGCACAATTCAAGTAAGAGCAACTGCCTATTCAGCAGATCCTGCTGAAAACGGCGGTACTTACAACGGAAAAGTCTTAACCAAAACTGGATTCAGTTTAACAGACAATCCCACCGCAAAAGTAATTGCGGTAGACCCAAGGGTTATTCCGCTTGGAAGCACTGTTTGGATTGAGGGCTATGGATATGCGAAAGCACTGGATACGGGCAGTGCGATTAAAGGAAACAAAATCGATGTATTCATACATGATAAAAACAAGGTGCGCCAATGGGGCGTACGAACAATTGAAGTACGTATTATTAAAGAAGGACCTTAAGTGTTCTATTTGCAGTCTATACTTTGCTTATGAAAAGATTTGCTAATCTTTTCGAATAAAAAACACACGCAGCATAATGCTACGTGTCAGGCTGATGCCAAAGTCATCAGCCTAAGAACCAATAATTTGGTTCTTTTTTTCATAAATCGAAAAATAATATGCATGTGGATTTTTTTCGTCACGTATTCCGGGCTCTCGAGATATTTCTTGCCAATCGTCAATACAAGGAAACCAAGCGTCTCCTGAGAATTCATCTTCAATATGTGTAATATATAGACGGTTTCCTACAGACAATGCCTCTTTATAAAGTTCAGCTCCGCCGATAACAAAGGCCTCTTTATCAGAAGAAGCAAACCGCGTCAGCAATTCGTCTAAAGAATGCACAACAACACATCCTTCCGCTTTGTATGCAGGGTTACGAGTTACAATTATATTTTCCCGCCCTGGTAATGGTCTACCTATTGATTCATATGTTTTACGTCCCATAATAACGGGATGTCCCATTGTAACACGTTTAAAATAAGCCAAATCCGCAGGCAATCGCCATGGCAGTTCATTATTTGTTCCAATTAAGCGATTGCGATCCATCGCTGCAATGAGTGAAATCATATACACCCCCCCTTTTCTACATTGTAGCATAAGAGGACCTTTGTTTACCTCTCTATCTTATAATGTAACTCCACAATTTCCTTATACGTCTTCACATTTTGAAGTTGTAAATTTGTTTTTTCATAGCCGCCATGAAATAAAGGAATACCTTTTCCAAGTAAAATGGGAATATACGTAATACGTAATTCATCTACCGTGTTCGATTTCATAAAAGCGTTTAACACACCTGCACCTCCGACCAACCAAATACGCCGATCTCCCTGTAAGCGATCTAAGAACGTTTTAGGGTCACTGTTAATAAATTCGACATGTTCATCTTTGCCTGTTTTCGTACGTGAAAATACATAGGAAGGTTTACCTTCATACGGAAACGGAATATCAAATCCTAGGACTTGTTCATATGTCGCATTTCCCATTACAATCGTATCAACTGTCTCGTAAAAAACACTGTATCCGTTGTCGCCTTCGCCTTTTTGTGCTGCCTCTTCTAGCCATTCGATACCACCAAACTCATCAGCGATATATCCATCCACACTAACTGCAATATACAATACGACTTTTTTCTCTTCCATTACAATTCCTCCTTGTGCTTGTGGTAAGATAATCTTACGATCTAATTACTACAAAACACAATCCTAAAAACATTTTTTGAAGGGTGAGAACGTACCATGTGTAGCGGTTCTCAAAACTTAAGAAGTGTAAAACTATAGGTACTAACAGAACTGTATTACTTAAGACAACATTTCGTTATTTCGTATAGATCGAATTTTTGATATAGAGATCATAGAGGAAGACCCAAGAACTTATATGACACTCAGAGAATGGCTATCGAATTAAGAAACAAAAGAACCGATAAAACTTAAAGTGCACCTTACAAGAGAAGGTATTCGGCAATGTCTAACCAATCCCTGGCTTGAGCAATATGTAGCATCAGATAACGAAGCAGGGTATATGGAGATGATGATTGAAACAAGTGAAGTCCGTTTTACAGGGGACTTCTTTTTTTCACTAGGTAGCGATGCTATAGTGGAAGAGCCTGCTGAAATGGTATCTTATATATGTGAAAAGGCACAAAGTATATTGAAGCTGTACCAAAATGAAAACAAATAAAACGCACAGATAAAATCTGTGCGCTTTATTTAAAAGTCAGTACTTGGCGCGTTTCAGCCTATTTGCTGACATTATTTATTTGCTTTTCTTAGCGCTATCTAAATAATAATGGCTTTTGCGCCAGATATACCTACCGCATTATAGAGCAAGTTCCTAGCCAAGAAGGATTGTAGAGCTCCATAAACCTTTATACTGCAACCGGTGCTTTGATAGACGGATGCGATTCATACCCTTCCACTACAATATCATCCATCTCAAAGTCAAATACAGAGCGTTTATCCGGATTTAATTTTAACGTTGGTAAAGGTTTAGGTTCGCGCTGCAGCTGTGTCTCTATCTGTTCAATGTGATTGATATAAATATGCGCGTCACCAAGAGTATGAATAAATTCTCCTACTTCAAGACCGCATTCATGTGCAATCAGATGTGTAAGCAAAGCATAACTAGCAATGTTAAAAGGAATACCAAGAAAAATATCTGCACTTCTTTGATAGAGCTGACAAGATAACTTGCCCTCTGATACGTAAAATTGAAACAATGTATGACAAGGTGGAAGAGCCATAGTTGGCACATCTTCCGGATTCCAAGCAGACACAATAAGTCTTCTAGATTCAGGATTGACTTTAATTGTTGCAATGACGTCTTTTAGCTGATCGATTGTGTCACCAGTGGACGTTGTCCAAGCGCGCCATTGCTTGCCATACACATCTCCGAGCTCCCCATATTTTTTAGCAAAAGCTTCATCTGTTAAAATGCTCTCTTTAAAAAACACCATTTGCTTTTCATATTGTGCAGCAAAAGCTTCATCTATCTGCGCACGAAGTCCAAAATTTGTCATATCAGGACCTGTATAATCAGAGCTTTCCACCCATCTCTTAAAAGCCCACTCATTCCATATATTATTGTTGTGCTGCAGTAAATAGCGGATATTTGTATCACCCTTTATAAACCAAAGCAGTTCACTTGCAATCAATCGAAATGGAATGCGTTTCGTTGTTAATAAAGGAAAACCCTCGTTCAAATCAAAGCGCATTTGATATCCAAATAAAGAGCGAGTTCCCGTTCCTGTACGATCTTCTTTATTCGTTCCATGCTTTAAAACATACTCACATAAATCTAAATATGTACGTTCGTTTTTACTCATGTTTATTTCCTCCTCTTCTCAAGATGAAGTGCCATCCAAATATCGTCGGCATATGTACCGTCTTCAAAACGCACTTGTTTGCGTTGGCGACCTTCTTCCTGAAAACCAAGCTTGTGATATACGTGCAGTGCCCGTTCATTGTTAGATAGTACGCCTAGGCATATTTTTTCTAATCCTTCTTGTACCAATGCCCATGCAATAAGATAGGCAAGCATACTTGTTCCTATGCCAACGCCGCGATGCTCCTTCTGAATCCCCATACCGAATGACCCCGTATGATTGAGGCGTTGCATCGGATTTCGTTTGAATTCCAAAAATCCTACTACTTCTTCATTTACTTCGGCAACTAATATCAAATTCCCCTTTATTTTTGATTCCTCAATTCTTAGTTTCTCTCGTTGTACATCTTTTGGTATTTCTTCCGGCGCGGATACAAAAAAGGAGGTTGTTGTAATAATTTCTTGTTTAATTGCTACAATTTGCATAGCATCATGTAAAAGTGCTTCTCGAATTCTCATATCCGCCCCCTAGTTCAGTCATTTCTACCTATTTTATCATCTTAGCTTCTGTTTGTTTATTACATCTTTAAGAAATTTTCGCTTTGATATAAACTTAAAATATCATAAAATTTAGAAAAAATGGGTATTCTAATAGTAAAAGGAGTGATTATACTGAGTATTGATACACTATTTTTTATTACTAGCTTTGCGGTATTAGCTTTTTTCGTATATGAAAGCATTACTGATTAAAAGGGAGTTGCTGTCAATTCCCTTTTTGTTTGCTTGCAAAAAATACATATGGAATACATAAGACTACGAGAAGAATAACTAACGCAAGAGCTACCCATATATATGTAACAGCAACAATCGCAATCATGTATAACATAAGTGCCGGCACTAATACAAGCAGACGTGGTGCAGCCATTAGCAGAACTTCTCCTTCAGCGCAATATAAACGAATCATTGGCTTATCTTTAAACACTTTCCATTGTTCTCCTGATTGCTTAAATAACGCAAAAGACGCAAACGCTATTACAATAGAAGCAATCCACCAAGGCGTTATCCATAGAGATAGTGCACTATACGACATCGTCATGAAATAAAATTGGCGATTTGTATCTGTACGCGCATACTCTTTACAGAATAACTCAGCAATCTTCCACTCTTTATTTCTTGTTCGTAACAACCGCTTAGATTGCGGAAAAATACGAGGCTTTTTAGTCTCGACGGGCTTTGGCAGATGTCCACCACCAATCATCACAGTAGACGTCCATTTCATTGCTTCTTTTTGCTCTCGCTCTACCTCTCTTAAAAAAGCAAAGCGATAACGCAGTTTTAGCTGTAAACATCTCCAGATGATAATGAGTAGTATGCTATAAAACAAAAGAAACACAGGTTTATGTAAGAGAAGCCATACGCCACCACTTGTTAACAAAATGATGACCACTCGTGTTACAAATCCGTAAAGCAAGCGTTCCCACCATAGATCTGAGTAGATAAGATCTTGAAGACAACGCTGCAATATTGTCATATACACCATAAAAAGCCATATCCCCATCACCTGCTGTACACTAAGTTCATAGCCATTTTGCAGTAATGGCAGTCCATACAACGTGAAAACGGTCATCCAAATAGCCACTGTTAAAAATGTGTACCCTATCCCCTTTTTGACTACTGATTGCAAATGAGGCGACTGTATTAAAAATAGACTGTCCGCCGCTTCTAAAAAGGAGCGCACACCGCCGAGAGATAACAGCGATAATACGGGCACGCATAGAATAGGAAGTGGAATTGTATGAACCCATGTTGGTGTTTGATCCCATAATGATGCATGATAGATACCGGCAAACACTAGAACTGGCACTACAAAATACAAAGCAATCGTCCAGTCCACCACTGAGCGAAGCACCTTCCATTTTTGCCTCCACTCGTATAACAGTCGCTGATAAAACAGATTACGCATAGTTCCTCCTCACAATGCTATCAAAGCATTCTAATAAGGATTCTCCCGGTTTATCTGCTGCCTGTTGAATTGCGGTTATGTCACCACTTGCAAGCAATGTACCTTTGGAAACCAATAAAAAGCGTTCGCAGATTCGTTCTGCTGTATCAAGTACATGGGTACAAAGCAACACGCCTGCGCCTCTTTTCCGCTCTTTTTCAAGTAACTTTAGAAAATCTCGTACCGCTGTCGGATCAAGTCCGATAAATGGCTCATCCACAATATATATAGAAGGTTTTGCTAAAAAAGCAAGCATTAGCATTGCTTTTTGCTTCATGCCTTTTGAAAACTGTCCCAAGTATTCATGTTGACTTTCTTCCATTTGAAATACATGCAAAAGTTTTAATGCCTCATCCTTCCACGTCTCTGACAATTCCTTTGTAGCGGCAAGCAATTCCATATGCTCCCATAATGTAAGATAATCGTAGTATACAGGCTGCTCTGGAACATAGGCATAGTTACTCACTGTAACTTCTCCATCCATATGTGGGAGCATACCTAAAATCCCTTTAATGGTTGTACTTTTTCCAGCACCATTTGCACCTATTAACGCGACTAATTCTCCTGCTTGTACGGAGAAATCTACATTTGTAATGATTGTCTCTGCTTCCTTGTAGCCAGCAGAGCGAATATGTACCTCAAGCATATACATCTCCCCTTTGGATGATTTTACCACTTCATTATAGCATAAAGACTATATGAACCTTATAATTTTATAAATATTTATAATAAAAAGACAAAATAAAAAAGAATGACTTACGCCACTCTTTTTATTTCACTAGTTTGGTTGTTACATATCGTACCAAAACTGATTTACCGGCGCCTCCCAGCACACCGACAGCTTTTTGTCCGGCACCTGTGCTATATAGAAACTTCCGTAAAAAGCTGGGACCAGTTAAACAAAAAAACATGAAACCAAATCCTATAATAAAATCTTTTAAATCTGCTGCATCTCCAATTGTATTAAGCGCAAGCCAAAGCGTCATCATTTGTAAGCTTTGTGTAAAGATGGTCGCAATGGTTTCTCGCCACCATACGCTCCATATATTCATATCTTCATTGACAATTGACCAAGCTGCCAATGGGCTCATAATTAATATAATGAGTAATTCCACCGTACGAATAATATACTGAATAGCTAGCAGTAAGAAAATAATCGCCATCGCTAAGCCCGAAAATAAAATCGCCGTTGATACAGTACCAGGCACGCCAACAAATTTGGAAAAGGCATCAATCGTAACACCTTTATCTAAAAAAATTTGTACAATTGCATTATTAAACGGCAGCAATACTTCTTGCAAAATAAACGGTGCCAATACAGCTAACACGCCTCCTAAAAAAGTACGCACGATAATGGTTTGTACCCCTCTTTGACTGTAGCCGCCTACCTTCTCAATGATAAGCTTGAACATATTGAATGTGAAAAATACACCGCCAAGTGTAACAGAAATCATAAAGATGATATCATACGCCTCTGATACATACGTATATTTTGATAGATCTGTCGGAGCGAACAAATAGATTTTCAACCAACTAAAGGCAGCATTCGCAATATCATTCATCAATTCATGTAATAGTTCCTTTATATATTCAATTGGACTTTTCAGCATCATTGCCTGCCCCTTTACAATTGCTTTTTACTTTGGAATATCAGCGATTATGCGTACCTCATCTACTAGCCACACCTTCTCCTTGCGCATAGATAACTCCAAATAATGGGTTGTATCAATAGATTTGCCTTTTACTTCAATCGTACGCTCCACCACTGCAATACTTTTTGTCGCTCCTTCTCGCTGCTTACTGATAAAAACAGAAATATTATGAATGTGTACATTAGCCTCTTTTTTCACTTCTCCCGGCGGTGTTACAGAAGCAACCGCTCGCTCCGTTCCATAGGTAGATAACGTTTTATAATCTTTATTGTACAAAGCTTCACTGAATAAGCGAGCCGTGTCTTCTATACTTGGTATTTGTTTTACAGCCACTTTCTCTTCATTTAGGTAAAGATAAGAGACCCAAGCGGATATAATACAAATGAGTGGTACAGTGAAAATTAACCATGTAAGCCATCTCACTGCTTTCCCCCTGCCCTTCCGTACGCGTAGATTTTTTCACGCCAAACCGCTTTATGTAAATCACTATATTCTACGCCCTCGCTATTGCTGTTATACATCATACCGTTGCCTACGTAAATACCGACATGACTGATAAACGCATGGTCGCTTGTACCAGTAAAGAATACCAAATCTCCCGGCCTAAGCTCCTGTTCGGAAATACGTTTTGTATATTGAAATTGCTCTTGTGCTGTTCGTGGCAAATAAATGCCAGCCGCCGCAAAGGCCCATTTTGTAAGACCGCTACAATCAAAGCTCGTATCCGGTGTTGCACCTCCCCAGCTATAAGGCCAGCCTTTATATTTGAGCGCTTCTGCCATCACTGCTTGAAATGTGTCTCCCGGCCCTTGCAAATATTGCATAACCTTTTTAGCATACGTATAATCGCCATAACAATGAGGTGTCCGCCAGCCACAGCTCGCTGATGTGGCATGTGATAGGGAAAAATGCTTGCGTAACTCTTCCGTACCAATACGGCCCTGTTCCTTCACATAATAAAGCCAACCCGGTCCGTAGTTGTAGCTTTGTATGATAGTGGCAAGGTCTGTAATACCAAGCTTTTGAGCTGTATCAAGCATACTTTTCCAATGCTTTACCCCTTGCCGAATGCTCACCTCAGGGTCAGTTATGGCGCCGGGAGGTAAACCGGCTGATTCACTGCTTTGCATAATATCTGCCAATTTTCCGCCGCTTTCTTGTATCATAATCGCAAGTAATATAGCTACATGTTGTTCTTCAAGTCCGGCATCTTGTACAGCACTTCGCATCACCGGTTCCCATACCGACACACTGGTTGTCTGTGGCTTATGTTCCGATAGTTCGCTACCGCCAAACAGTAAAATAAAGCCAAGCATACAAGTGAAAATCCCACCTACCAATAGTTCTTTCCAGTATTTCAAAACAATAAAACCCTTAATCATGCATGACTCCCAAACCGTTCTGCATATTGTTGCGGATCTATGACACGTAGCTCTTCCGGTGTGACATCAACTCTCATGTACACACGATGATTGCCGGCAACATAAATGCCTTCTCCTTGTTTCCGCCGACCAATAATCGCTTCCTCTTCTTCCGAAAGCGGCAGTACATCATGCTCTTTTAAATCACGGATATCATTATCTTGTAGTCCTAAGAGCAGCATACCAATGCTGTTGTTTAAAATTGCCTTTCCGGCTGCTGCACCTAGAAAATCAATCGGTTGCTGCGAAGCAACGATAGCTTCTCCTTCATATTTACGGATACGTTTATATACATCTAGTAAAAATAACGCACTTTTCTCACTGCGCATCAGCAAATGTGCTTCATCTACATACAGCTTTTTAGGTGTTGTCGTATCACGGGTAATTTCCTCCCATAAAAACGACAATACGTGAAACATGACAACCGGTTGACTATCGCCGTCCTGTTGCAAATCACGAATGTCAAAACAAATCAGCGAATTATGCAAGTTAACGTTCGTTGCACCATTAAAAAGCTTGGCGTTCGTTCCTTCTGTATACGTTCGTAAAATTTCCCGAAAATCCCGCAAGCGCTCATACCCTTCTCCAATATGATGATACAGGTCGCTCAGCGTTGGAAAATCCTTAGCATTCCTTCCTGCAAACCGCGTATGTTCAGTAATATCATATTGTTTATACACAGCAAACAAAGCTCTCTCCAAAAGTGCACTTTCGAGTACACTCATATTTGGGTAAATAAGCTTAAAAAATATTTTTAATCGCTGCATCTTTAAAAATAAAACACTACCACGCATATCATCGTCAGTTATATCATGTAAGATATGAAACGGATTAATAACATGCTCGGTATTATTGCTAAGCCGAATAACTTGACCGCCAATTTGTTTTACAACACGCGCAAATTCACGTTCAGGATCAATAAGAAAAAAGCGGGTATCTTCTCGCTCAAGTACCCATTGCCGCAGCAGATGCTTTTGCATGAAAAAGCTTTTGCCCATTCCTGTCGTCCCTAAAATAAGCATATTCCGAGACGGAAACATTTTTTTATCATTCATATCAACTAACACAACGTTATCGGTATGCATGTTTTGCCCCATAATGATACCGCTTTGCATAAATAATTCGCTCTCATCAAAAGGAAGCATAGAAGAAACGGCTGCGGCATGCATATTTTGATGTGTATAATGTGGCAAAGTAATGTCACAAATTGGGAGTACGCTTTTAAACGCATGCATCATATTGTCTCTAGCCGGTGCTACTGAAAGACCTGTTTGCCAAATGATGCTCTGCAGCCGCTCTGTCAATCGCTCTAGCTCTTCCAAACTCATCGCCTGCAAGTGGATATATGTATGCACGAGGAAAATCGTTTTATGATTATGTGCAAGTAATATATCCAGCATATGTTCTGCGCTTGTCTTCTTCTTTTCCGTTTCCTTACGCCGAACTGGGGAAAGTGGTTGATCCAGCCTTGCTTCATACTCTTCTATAGATTGATTTAAATGACGAATCATCTTATCGCTGGCAATTGGTACAATATGTGTACTAATATTCATATTTCCTGAAAAGCGATATAATTTGGTAAGCCAATTGCCACGAACACTTCCAGGGTAATCAACAACAAGTAAAGTGCGTGCATAATTGTTGCCAAGTATAATATAATCCCGTTGCTCTTCAGCAACCCCAGGCGCGATTTTATTTTTTAAATCTGTGCATGTTCCTATATATAACTCAAGCTCTGACAACTTCTTGCCCGAAAAAACCATATGTGCTCCCCCCTGTTGTATACGGATGAAAGATATGTTCAATCGGACTGTGCTGTGACCCTTCGTAATTAAACAAGGTATGAAGATATCTTGCAATTTCTAAGTCATTGGCTTCTCGTGCCATAAGACCTATCTCTTCTAAGCCCGTCTTCACATGCTTTTTCTTTTGCTCAAGTACAAGCATCCCCTTCTCATAGCACTCCTTCGTTGTACCCTCTATGCATTCGCTCATCATTACGTAGCGCTGTCTTTGAATAATAGCTGCACTCGTTTCCATTCCCTTTGCATATGCGATATATCCCTGTAATAACTCCTGCTTGATTGTACTCTCAGCTTGTTTACCTTCTAGTGATTTAATATATCCTCCCATATCCACTGGCTGTGAAACAATGGCTGTTTGCAGAGGAAATGATAAACTCCTTAAAAACAACTCATACTTTTGCATGGTCTCATTTAATTCACGATGACTCATTAAATCTAAGTTGAAAGAAGAAACGCGAAGGAGTTGAACAAGACGAAAATCCTCAGTTACAATAACGCCCCCATCAAGCGCCCGAACCGGAATGAGATTTTGGACGCTCTCTTCCTTTCCGCGTTGTTTCCACCGTTTCCACATATACACTCTCCTTTCGATAGTAATACACTCGTTGTCTATTAAAAAAACGTAAACACTCCCGTGCATGATGCCAAAACGGAATGTTCTCCCGAACGGGTCTTACATATACAAGAACGGCTGAAACCATAAGTGTAATTGTAATAATCGGAATTTTAATGTACATAGAGATTGGCATCAAAAATATTGGGATATCCAATAAGAGAGATGGTACAAAACAAAGTAAATCTCGTAATGTCACATGTGGTAACACTTCAAATTGGCCATTTACATTTCCAGGAATGGTATACTCTTGTTTCTCTTCCATTCTGTCACCCAAGTAAACTTAAGAACCACTTCATAATGACACCAGCACTCATCACAACAGCAACAATAATCAACGTATCTTTCATTCCTTTTTTGTACTCCCCTTTTTTTCCAGAAGAAGTGGACATCGTGTACATCACACCCATTGCCATAATAGCTGCTGTTCCAATAGATGGAGCAACCACCATAAAGAAATTAATAAGACCATTCGCAACATTTTTTACAATTGTGGTAGGATCATCTGCAGCCCATACCGACTGAGGAACCAATGCAATACAAAATAAAACTATAAACACTAGTAAACGCAGATACGTATTCATTGCTGTTCTCCTTTCGGCAGGGTATGCTTATCCAAATACTCCTCCAAAGCACGGGCTACAACATGATAAATAAAGCGATCATGCAAACTGCAATACACATCAAGCCGTTTTTTCAGCTCAATTGGGATTTCCGCATTCAATTTTTTCGTTTCCTCCTGTTTCATGCGTGTTCACCCTTCTTTATAAGAAATCTTCCTTTCTTCCTCTATGTATATCCATGTCAGTCCACAAAGACAACTTTTATAGCACAGCTTCTTTTCGTAAAATCTCGACATAACTTTCTATGATAGAAAACTAGTAACATCTTTATTCAATAATATTATTATGTTAACTGTATTCGAATAGACAGAAGCAAGTATGGTATGTTTAACAAACGAGTGTTCGTATCTTATAAAACTGTACATATTAAGCGAATTGTCCTTCCTCTTTCTTACGCTTATAATAGAAGGCTCATTTCTAAAAGATTGTTATTTTCATATAGGTTTCTTTGTTTCAGGTTGGTTGGAGCGGAAGGTGCGAGACTCCCGCGGAAAGCGAGCAACCCCGAGCGGAAATCAACCACTCCCGACTACTTGTTACATCGCAACAAAGTTTGCGAAAACAGCCTAATAGAAAAACCGCCTCCTGTTACGAGGCGGTTAGTTACTATAAGTCACGGCGAAGCGCAGCCAGTACGTTAATGCGTGTTGCCTTTAGGGCCGGACGGAATCCGGAAACCAGCGCAACAAATAAACTAATTCCTACTGCAATTAAAACAAGACTCATTGGAATATAAGATAACGTAAAATCAATTTCTCCTTGTGCTTCACCGAGCTGTCGTAACACGATGGGTAAAAGTGTATTCACGCTCCAGCTTACCGCATACGCAATCAAAATACCAAATAATGATCCAACGATACCGATAAACGCACTTTCCATTAAAAATAATCTACGAATTAAACCAGGATCAGCACCCAAAGACTTCATAATTCCAATTTCTTGCGTTCTTTCAGTAACGGCCATTGTCATTGTATTGAAAATGCCGATAGAAGCAATTAAAACAGCAATGGTACCAATAAAAATCAGACCGATTTTAAAAATAGTGAAATACAGGTTCATTTGATCCAGCTCTTCACTGACAGAGTATACATAAAAGCCCTTTTCCTTTAAGCTCTCCGTAATGCCCTGCACCTTATCCACAGATGTTGCATACAGCTTATAGTTCGGCATAAATAACTCTTGTTCTGTAACTCCTTTGCTTTGGAGAAACGATAGAATATCAGTTTTTGCTGTATCAGGTAACAAGATTGCATCATCCTGCATCCAATCTTTGGCTGGTTTTTTTCCTATCCCTACAACACGTAGCTTATATTCTTTTTTATCTTCAGTACCTTCTTTTGGATTCTTTATAGTCAGAGTAAAACTTTTATTGAGCAACTCACCTGTATACCCCTCAGGCTGTACAGGCTTTTCTGACATAGGAGTTTCTAACGCTTTTCGTTCCTCTTCGCTTAATAAAGCTTTGCCAAAATTGTATCCAACAATTACTTCATCTGCTGCTTCTGGCAGCCTTCCTTGTGAAAGCTCGAGATTGGATTTTTTTTCTTCTTTCATATCCGAAAATCGAACGGGCATAAAACCAGTACGACTTTCCCATTGCACTTCTGTTGCCCCCATAAATTCTTCTCTAAATACAGTTGCTTTTATATTTTCTGTAGCTCGTAATACATCCAAATCTGCCTGCGTAAACGTACCACCATCTTGTTTACCATGTATACTAACTTCTGTTAAGGTTTGCGTTGAAAGCATTTCCTGTGTGGCACTCTTTTGAATCCCGAATCCGATGGATGCTAGCACAACTAAAAAAGCACATCCAATAGTTGTCGCAAAAATCGTCATAAATAAACGTAATTTGTTTTTCTTCATATTTTTACCGGCAAATGCTAACTGATCTTTAAGCTTCAAGAAGAACACCCTCCTTTACAAGCTGACCGTCAGCCAAATGCAACTTGCGATGTCCAATAGACGCTACTTCTTCATCATGAGTAATCATGACAAATGTAATGTCTTGTTCTTCATTTAACTCGCGAATGAGCTTTAAAATCTCTTTCTCCGTTTCAGAGTCCAAACTGCCCGTCGGTTCATCTGCAAAAATGATAGATGGCTTTGTCACAAGTGCACGAGCAATACTAACACGCTGTTGCTGTCCGCCTGAAAGTTCGTTTGGAAAATGATCTTGTACCTCCGTCAAACCGACACGTTCTAAAATTTCGGTTACACGTTCCTTTCGATTTGTCATCCCTTTTAATGTAAGCGGTAATTCAATATTTTCATAGGCGGTTAAACCAGGGATCAACTGAAAATTTTGAAAGATAAAACCAAAATGGTCCAAACGAAACTTGGCCCACTGCTTTTCATTAAACTTCGTCACATCTGTCCCGTCAATGCGAATAGAACCCGTATCAGGAGAAATAAATCCGGAAAGTAAATTTAGCAGGGTCGATTTCCCCGATCCACTTTTGCCGACAATCGTCACAACTTCACCTTTATGTATCGTTAACGAAACCTCTCGTAATACAGAAATGATTTGTTCTTTTCCTTTTCTTCCAATGCGAAAAGAATGTGATATATGTTTCATTTCAATCATGCATACTACTCCCTTCTATTTACGACAATGTCTTTAACATATTTAAACTTGCTACTTCAAAACCAAGGCTTTCATACAAATTACGAGCAACCGTGTTATAAGAAAACACATGTAGCGCTAAATGCATCATACCTTGTTCTTTTACCCATTCTTCTAGCAAAGTCATGGTCATGCGGCCATAACCTTTTCCCCGTTCTTCTTCTACTAATCGAATGTTGTATAAAAACGCTCTTTTTTTCTCTTGATCCAGAAAAACCCATACATTCCCAACCTGTTTTTCACCCACTACATCAAATAAATAATGATGCTTTGTCAGGTGGCCATCTGGTAATAACTTATTGATTTGTTCTTTCGAGCGCTGCAAAGCTTGCTCCTCCGTCAACAACATGCTTTTGGCAATACTTTGGGCGTAGCTTTGAATTTCTTCCTGTAAAAATACTTGAAATGTCTCTTTCGTCATAGGTTGCAGCGATAATTGCATAGATAATTTCTCCCTTCTTTTTTCGACAACCTATCTTTAATTCTCCATATTTTGCTAAACACCTCTTTCTAGAACAGCACATTATTAATTGTGTATCACGCGTCGCTATCAAGTTACTTTTAAAGCAACACCATGTATGTAGTGTAAGAGATAAATCTTAATATCTATTTAGGGAATTTCTTAAGAGTTTCTTAAGGAAAGGCTCCGTTAAAGCTTGCTGCTGATTTCCGTTACAGATGCTCGCTTTCCGCGGGGAGTCAGGGACCTCCTCAGCGCTATGCGCCTGCGGGGTCTCCCTTTGACTCATTTTGTCCGCAGGAGTCTCGACCCCTTTACTCCCATCAACAAGTGAAAATAATCAACATTAGGCTTTAGCACAGTCTAAGAAAAAAGAAACATTTAAAACCTGAAATTTGTTTACATACCTGTTTTACTGCTAAACTGTAGCTAATTATATTGTGTACACGAGGTGAAGTTTGTGAAAAAATGGTTGATTGGATTGTGTCTCTTACTGATGGTAGGCTGTAAAACACCGCCTTCCACTCCTAGCATCAAACAACCCCCGGAAACCTTTAGGATAGAAGAGAAAATGATGGACATTGATGGACAAACGATTTACTTTAAGAAAATTGGGGACGACAAGCCGCCGCTTTTAATGCTTCATGGCTACGGAGGCTCATCTGACGGCTTCAAAAAAATTTACCCCGCTTTGGCAAAGCGTTTTACCATTATTTCTGTTGATATATTAGGGTTTGGAAGATCTTCTAAGCCAATTGACTTCCGCTACTCCTTTCCTGCACAAGCAAATATATATTATAAACTTATGTTTAAATTAGGGTACGTGAAATTTTCAACTCTTGGACACTCTATGGGCGGTGAGATTGTTATGAATTTAAGCTACCTTTATCCAGAAGCGGTAACTCATCTGATTTTATCTGATGCACCAGGAGTCGAAACACTTACTACAGGAAAAGGCAGTAAAAAACCGAATCTCAGCACCGAGCTTACTACTGTTTCTGATATGAAAGCATATGATTTGAATCAGGTTCGCAATAATCGTAACGATAATGCCCATCATATCGAGCTTCATAAACAACGTTCCCGCCGTCTGCAAATTCCCGCAAAAGAGCTTACTGTTCCAACCCTCATTGTTTGGGGGCGAAAAGACAGCAGCGTGCCATGGCAGGATGGCGAAACATATGATCGCTTGCTTCCAAACAGCGAGCTGCGCATTATTGAAGAAGGCTTTCATGCACCATTTCGTCAAAAACCTGATGAATTCATTGCTTATATAGATGAGTTTTTTGCAATGTATCCAAATACAAAATAAAAAAGCCAAACGATGGCTTTTTTATTTTGTAGCAAACAACCTGCTCACATTTGTTTTTCAAATAAGGTATTTCGATTGTTGTACTTGGCAATTTTATTTAATACAAAGATATTTCCGACCAATAAAACCACTCCTATAATGAATAATATGACGGGATTCAATAGTAATAGTCCAGTCGCCTGTGCAACAACTAAAGCAATGATCGGAATGACAACAGTACTACCGAGCTGCTGTGCTGCCTGAAAACTTTGTACACGTGCCGATATTAATACGTTAATTAAAATTGTTAGCAAAGCAACAAGGGGTGCTACCCAAAATACAAGGAGCAGCCAATTTGCATTTGGAAAGATACGCGATTCAAACATACCTATCGTCGCCAATGTAATGACTATACCGAATAACAGAAAGCTTACAAAGGAAATCAAAACTGCCGGAATGAATGCAGACAACACTTTTCCGATAAATAGCTCCTTTATTCTAATTGGCGCAAACAAAAGACTCTCTAGTGTACGACGTTCCTTTTCGCCTACAAAGCTGTTGGCGGCGACCATCATGGCGTTAAGACACGGAATCAACAAAAACAAGGAACCAAGCATATAATTTGTCATCACATATACAATTTGATGATTCATACTCGGTAATTCTTCTAGCATCTGCCTTGTTTCACCTTGCGGTAAAGCGCCCATAATCGTTTTCACAAACATTTCAATATCTTTATCAATGGGTGCGTATTTCGCCGTTAGGGTTAATACAAGCGGCAAAATGACGCATACAATAAGCGGCAACAGAACCATCCCCAGCCAAATCTGACTATTGGACGTAATGGCCTTCATGTCTTTTTTTGCAATCGTCCAGATTACCGTCCTATTCATGTTTTCCCCTCCTGATTGCAAAATACAACGATTCTAAATCACGATTTTCAATTTCCACCTGATGTACCCATGTTTCCTTTGTCAAAGCAGCAAGCAAGTTCGTAATTGCATCTTTACTTGGTAACTCGAAACGCACTGTTTCATGATTTACTCTTTCGTACGAATAGCCAGCATATTGTCCTGATCCAGCCAAGCCAGTTTCAACTTTAACGCTAATTTGCTGCACATGACGTGCTTCCAGCTCAGATTTTGTACCACTTTCCAAAATGCGTCCTTGCTCCAAGAATAAATATGTATCGCACACCGTCTCCATTTGATGCAAAATATGTGAACAAATCAAAATAGTCGTTCCCTCTTCCTTGCTAAGCCTACGAATATACTGCATAACAAGCTGAATGCCTTCTGGGTCCAATCCATTTGTTGGTTCATCTAAAAACAATAAAGATGGTCTATGCAAAATGGATTTAATCATCCCGAGGCGCCGCTTCATCCCGGTGCTGTATGTTCCGACCTTTTTATGCTGATGATTCGCTAACTGAAATTCTTCTAATAGCATTTGTATTCTTCTTTCGTCATACATTCCGTATAGCTTTGCAAAAAATTTCAAGTTTTCAAGTCCACTCAGCTCGTAATATAAGCCCGCACTTTCCGTTAAAATACCACTCATGCGCCGAATTTCATGTCCGTTTGTAACAGGATTCCAATTTCCAACAAGGATGCTGCCTCCATCTGCATCAATAACGCCATTTAACAATCGAATAATGGTCGTTTTACCAGAACCATTCGGTCCAAGTAACCCAACAGTCTCTCCCTCTTTCACAGCAAAACTAACATCTTGTAAAACAAGCTGCTCTCCATAGCTTTTCCTTATGTGTTCAGCTGTAATAAACAAACCTCTCAACCTCCCGCGTCTTGCTTCATTCATCTTTCATATACGATGTTAATGAGTATTTCTCGTGTTATTTCCAACCTAATTATACCATTAAATGACAAATATTTGTCACAAACATCATCTTTTTCCAATATAAAACATTCACTTTACAGTATATACTATAAATATAGTGAGAATACACGTAAGGAGGTACACTATGACAAGCTCTTTATCTATAAAAAAACTATGTTGGTTCGCAGCGTTCACGGTTCTCATTGTTAGCTCTAACATTCTCGTTTATCAATTAGAAGCGCTTCAACCTGTTACACCCGCAGTTGCCGTTGGTTCTCTCCTTGACTTTATTGTTGTTATCCCTTTACTCACGTACTTCTTTGTTATACGAAAACGATATTCGTTAAAATATATTCCCCTTGTTGCAATTGTTGGCTATGGTATCGCTCATCTTATTATTCCTGCTCATCACCTTACATCTTATTCTTTTCTCAGGTATATTTTATTTGCAGGAGAGGGCGCGTTTCTCCTAGTAGAACTATACATTTTATACAAAATTATTACCAAAATCCCTCGTGTTATAAGGAGTTTTAAGTCACAAACGAATACATTAACATTTGAGCAACGACTAGAATCCTCCTCTGCCGCACACTTAAAATCTTCTCGGATACTAGATGTGTATTACGCAGAATTAGCTATGGTGTATTATAGTTTATTTTCTTGGCGAAAAGCTGTATCGCCAGCACCGCTTCAATTTACGTATCATCAAAAAACCAGTATGATTGCACTATATGTTATGCTAATTCATGCGATGGTAATTGAAACAGTTGGACTGCACTTTATCCTTCACAGCATCAGTCCTGTTCTATCTATCGTAACGTTAGTACTAAATGTATACACCGTTTTGTTTTTCCTAGCACACATACAAGCTACGCGTTTGTGCCCGTTTACGATTACACAACATACACTTCACCTGCAGGTGGGTCTAACTAAAAGGCTGACTGTTCCCCTTTCTGAAATCAAACAAATCGTGCGTTACGACGGACCGGAACGTTTGTCCAAGCAAGAAGAAAAAACAGTATTTGATGGCTTAGCACCTGATTTTATTCGTGAGAAACCCGCATTCGAAATTGAATTTTATACACCACAACAGGCTAAGCTCATGTATGGCTTTACAAAAGCAATAACGAAGGCACATATTCGCCCTGACGATCCGGAAGCCTTTTACACAGCTCTTACTAAAAAACTTAAAGAATTTCAAAATCTATAAAATTCGGGGATTCTGTATAGGATCCCCTTACTTAATTTGGAGGTATATGTATGAAGCGTAACAGATTGTACTACAGCTTATTTCTGTTTCTCACAATGGGACTGGGTTTGCTTGTCCGAAAGTCCAGCTTTGCTTTGCCTGCTCTTGTGAATACCTACGCTGGCGATTTGTTATGGGCTTTACTGGTTTTCATTGGATTTGGTATTTTGTTTCCACACTACCGAACGAAAACGATTATGCTGATAAGTATATTGTTTTGCTATGGCATTGAGCTGAGTCAATTGTATCAAGCGGACTGGATTCGAGAACTGCGACAAACACCGCTGGCTCTTGTGTTAGGCCACGGCTTTCTATGGAGTGATTTGCTTGCGTATACTCTGGGAGTTGCACTGGGTAGTATCCTAGAAAAAAATCATATACAAGTAAATTTCTAAACCAAGCATAACTTTACATTACCTTTCCTTCTCTCCTAGCAAAAAATAGTTTTACTTGTACTCCGCCTCCTTGTTTTTCATAATGCGATAGTTAACGGTTAGAAAGCGAATACCACATATATGCATGTCATGTTGCGCAGATAAACGCATATCATCTTCTGCTATCACGACAAATGTTTCATCAATAGGTAAGCGTACGGTCATGTATTTAATATATAGATAGGTGCCCTCATCTCCTTGGCCATCTGTTCGTAGACGACTTGTCAGTATCAGTCTTTGTTCATCATTATATAAACGAAGAATGCCAGTCATATTGGAAAATGGTAGTGGCAAGGCTACATTCATATATGTTTCGCCTTGAAATGTGTGCTGTGCGTATAGTGCAATGAAAATTGCTTCGCCTTTCTCATTACTCCTCAACCACGCCCTCACATTATCTCGCCCGTCAGCAGCTGAACGTATGCCCACAATTTTCCCATACATTTCCTCCCATCTACCTGTATCTTTTAAATAGATTTGACCTATATATTTACTTGTTTGTTCGTAAACCATTCCTAATGGTTTAAACCATGTAGACCATTGAACACGTGCCTGCAAGGAATACGTTTCGGTTCTCTCATAAAAATCTGTAATGGTTGGAGAAAGTAAATGTGCTGATTTATATATCCTCATATCATCGACTAATCCATCATACGCATCTGATGATAACAGGTTACGACGAGACAAAAATGATGTACCAACTCTACTTGTACCAGTAATGCGACTACATGGCTTACCATAGTGAACATACCTTGGTTTGGTTCCCTCAAGAAACCAACCGATGATCGCAGGTGTGACCACACCAATTGTATTCATAAGCCCATGAAAGAAAATCATAGCATCAATAGATATAGTAACTTGATGCATAGCTCTCCCATAAGCATACAGCAACGATAGAGAAATTGTAAAAATTAAAACAAGTGCTGAAATTGACACAAGCACCTTTGCAACATTTCTTTGAAACGGCGTACGAAGCACCATAATGCTGTACATATACAAGCCGAACATATATGCTAGTACTGCAATAAACTCAAAAACCCTTGAATATGTAATACCAACTGCGATTGTCATAGGCGATACAATAACACTCCAGGCGGTATATGTATACAAATTTGAACTCGTATGAAACTTACGCCCCAAAAAGCCCGTGAAAATTGGTATAAGGAGCGCTGAATAATGAAAATGAATAGCTGTTAACAGCACAATAATGCTTGTGAAATGCATCACTTGTATATTTGCAATGTATGCATAAAACCAAAACCCTCCCAACACTAGATATAACAAGCCAATGTCAATTGCAAATTCCTGAAGAGGCCTAATTCCCCTTTGAATTAATCTATGTACGCCAAAATAACCTACCATAATTGTATATCCAAACCATATGGATGCAAATACTGGCATATTTGTTACAAACGCTAGCGCAGCACTAATTACTGCGATTGGATAACTCAGTATAAGGATTTTAAAAACGCTAAACATTCTTCCATTTCTCATTTTAGAATCTACTAGGGTTAAAATACTTGGGACAAATACACATATTGACAGTAGAACAAGCGCTTCTACTGCGTATACATCTAACCCTTCTGTAACCATGTATATTATATAAACTAGAGCACCAAAGATTATATTATACTTCATTTGTAATCACTCTCGATTTCTCTGAACGTTCCTTTGTATGAAAATAACTCCCCTAGTATAGGGTTGCTGACACGAACAATAATGATAAAACACTGTAGAGATTCATCAAATGTTTCTTCAATTTCCGCATGACCGTACAACTTCTTTGCAAGTTGGATATTCCATTTTCCAATTCGGATCCATTGCTTCTTTGTAGTAATACACATAGCTCCCAATTCGTTAACTCGAAAGAACAAGGTTGATACAAGCAGAGGTGGTTTACCAAAATAATCAACAACCTCATTATCCTGAAGGAACATATATGCATCAAAATATCGTTTTACATGTGGAAATAGAAACGTTCGCTCCCATCTCACAATTCTATAACCATCTCGATTTTCACAGAAATTGCAAATACGAAACGGTGTGTTTCTACCTCGTTCTGCAAAAAATAGTCTAAGAGGTGCGCCAATCCTTAATAAAATCCTAACAAGAAATGATCCCCCTGTAATATACTCCATCTTACCTTCTGCAATGAATGGTCGATTCTCTATTATGGCATAACGCCTTTGCAACTGCGGATGTAGCTTTTTATATGATTCTCCTAATACCTCTTCGTATATAGAATGCATAAATCTACTCCCTTCTGCTTCTTTTGCAGTTGGCGGCACGGGGCAAATTATGAGCGCATAAAAACCCAATTAACGAGGTTGCTAGCAAAGAAATGTTAAACACGATTGGATTGAAAGGATGTATTATACTGGTTGTATCAACAACAACTGCTGATATAGTAAGAATTCCAAGCATCATTGCATGTAGTACAAACAGTCTGCGCTTATTAAATGGTACTAACCATATTAACCCAAATAAAACTTCACATATACCGATCACTCGCAGTAGGCTTGTATTTGCAATTTCTCCAAACAAAGCATGCATCATATACAATTCCTTCGGATGCATTGATAATAGTTTTGGCACTACTCCTTGATACACCCATACAAACGAAAATAAAAGACAAACGATCCAATATACCACTGCATGCCGAAGTAACTGTTTTGGATGTAACCCTTTTTCCAACCAAATTTTTAAAGCATCAAAACTCCAGGCTGTGGCCCATCCCATTAACGGTCGAAACACGTAGCCATCTAACAAGCGCCCGAGTAATCCAAAACGAGGTTCATAGTCATATTGTGTTTCAAAACGAATAGAGCCCCCGCACGGTGTATATTTCCAATACCCTCGTCCTACTCGAATTAAAGATAAAGGATTGTCGGTCCAAAACTTTAGCGAAGATACACGTTCACCACTATTTTGATAAAGATCTCCTACCGCCTCTCCCTCACCAGCGATTTCCCAACCAAACCCCATCTTTGTTCTGTATAAAAATCGTTGTGGTGCGTCATCTTCTTTTGGTAGGTATAAAATTTCTGTAAATCGTATATCCCATTCTGTATGTAACGTTGGATTCTGTGTATATTCCCATAACTTTTCCATAGGTGTTGCTATTTCAGTTCCTACATAAATCGCTTTTCCTTTCAATATCAGCCCTCCTCTTTATTCCTCCAAAAAGGTTAAAAACCACTGCGCATATTCATATGTATCCTTCCAGCCTAAACTATTTTCTTCTACACTCCAGCAGGTATACAGAATTGCCATCGCAAATCCGGCCTTCAATATCCGCTCTCGATTCAACTGCAGCTCTTCGCTCAGCATCGAAACACGGTCGTTCAGCACGGCTTTGGCATTGCTCACATCCTTTAACTCGTTTACCAAAAAGGATGTAACATCAAAATAACGACTTCCTGCCAAACCCTTTGGATCAATTGCTTTCCAGCCTTCGTTTGTATATAAAATATTTTGATGATGGAGGTCACCGTGCAATAGCTCTTCAGGCTCTGATGAAATAATTTCTCCAAAAAACATCTTGGCTTTGTAAACAAGTTCTACTAAAATAGTAGCGTCTCCTGTTTGATTTTGTAAAAAACGATCCAACCCCTTCATCCAATCAGCTACTTTTGGAACTAACATATGTGATGGTAACGGACGGCGTAAAGCCTTCCACACCTCTGCATAATGTAAAAGGGCTGTTCTTTCATCCTTCTCCTCTCGCAGCATTACGCCCGGTTCCAAACATTCTAAAAGCATCGCACCACCCGCTGCATCTACCTGAAGCAGCAGAGCGCATCCTTTGCCGTCATAGGTTTGTAGCGTCTGAACCTCGTTATTAAATTCATGACCAGGGATACCTAGCTTTAAAATGACCGGTGTTCCGCCGTGTATCTGTGCGCGCAATACATAGTTATAAGACAAATTTGATATTGGTTCACCTATATAAAGGCTCCATTTTTCCTCGTACGTATGAACCGTATCATCTAGATGCATCAGCCATTGTGTGCCCTTCTCCCCAAAGCATGCCGTAATTTTTTTACAAAAGGCATATGGAACCGATGACGGAACAGATGTAAAATCTAGCAACGCTTGTAGCTCTCTATTCTGATACATACGGAGCACAGTTTGTGCTGTTTTCTCTGCACAATCATATTGCTTTTTTGTGATGAGATTTGCGTCTAACGCATCACATAATTCATCTTCATCTAGTAACACCGCTTCTCCATCAGGAAAACACACCACATCCAAATACAAATCATCGTACCACGGTACACCATCTGCACGAATACCGTGAGATTCGCAAATATCAATATACCACTGTACAACTTTTCGATTAGCATCCAGCATAGTAGTAATTGTGTAGGGCTTTCCTTTTGGAAAATACTGCAGCCACGTATAACCCTTATCTGCCACGCATATCTTTCGATTTCCCTGCAGCATCCAAAGCGGCTCTTGTACTTCTCTGATAAACAGTTCACAAACTACACCGGTGAATACACTGGTATTTCGCTCATACACTCGGTAATCTTTACCAATAATGCGTGACCAACCTGCTCGATCTCCATACTTTCGCTTCATGCTCTCTCCTTTAAAGACCATTCCTGAATTATTGGTGCTGCTACTATTTTTCCGTTTGCTTTCTCAGTGCGAATGAGCGCCAGCTTTGTTAGAAAAGCGTTCTGTACAGGTAGCTTATTTGTACAATACAGCACTGCCTCCGCCAATTTGTCCGCTGTTAGCCTGTTGGCAATCGTACAGTGCGGCACCCAGCATCCAGGTTCATATAGAGAAGGTCCCTCAGCAGCGAAACCGCTCAGCAAATCATGATGCCTTTCATGAAAGTCCAGGAGCTCCTTCGTCGGTGCCGGTGCCCAAAACAGTGCTCCAGAGGATATAAATGTACCAATTGTACACAGTGTAATCGGTATACGTTGTGTCGCTTGGTAACACATATCCATTCTTTCTATGAATGAGATCTCTTCTAACTTGTCATAGCTTGCAAGTGTAATATGCGGCTGTCTGTTTTCTATCTCCTTTGCATAGTGAGAAATCCGTAAATCAGCCAATTCATTCCAAATACGTATTACTTGTTGATGTGTTTCTTCATCAAATAATGCAATGATAGCGTACATACGAACTCCTTTTATATTAGTTTATATTCTCCGTCCTTTATACAAATAAGAGGTTGAAACATTTCAAGCTCATCCTGTAAGTGCTCATAACGGTTGCTATGAGGGAGAATATGTGCTGAAATTAGCTTTAACCCCTCCAAAGAATGCATGCCCTCTCTCCAGTCAGGGTGTAAATGCGCCGCATGCGCAAGACTTTCACCAAGAACAGCCGCACCAGCACTCGTTCCAATTAGAAAAACTCCTTGCGCATAAAGACGTCTCAATTGTTGATCCGCTTGACTTTTTCTTAGTTGCTTCAAGAAGTAAAACGGACTGCCTCCATTTAGATATATGATGGGATACTCACACAACGCCTGTACCTGTTGGAACTCAATATCTATGTAAACTGCTTCAAACCCATTCTCCTGTAATATCTCCATCGTGTGCACAGCATGATAATTTCTTTCCTTGTATACTGCATCGGCCGTAGGAATCAGAGCGACTTTTTTAGGTATATGGTGGATACGCACTACTTCTAAAAATGCATGAATTACTTTTTCATCTTGAAAGCCATTTGCCGTTAGCAGAATTGGTTTCATATTCTTTACCTCGTATTTGTTTTATATAAACGAAAAAGGTCCTCATTCTCATCAGAAGACCTTTTCCATACTAAGCTTTAAAATACTGTATAACAGTTCCTTTTCCCTTGCTTACCTGTACTTCGGCGTAAGCGCCGTTTACAAATGTGATCTGCGGCGGCACATGACCGCAATCTACATCATAGACAATCGGAATCTGCAGTTCATCTTGTAAATCACGATACACGTCCTCAATAGTGTATCCGCCAACTTCTTTGTTCGCAGCGCTTCTGCCAAACAAAATACCACTGCAGTTCTCAAACCATCCCGCTAGCTTCATCTGTACAAGCGTTCGGCGTACATCAGTCGTAGTCAATTCACAGTTTTCAAAATACCACACAATCGGTTCATCATGAATATGCTCTTTTTGAAATTTGGCTATATCACCAAAAGGCGTACCAATGATATGACGAATCACATCAATACAGCCTCCAAGCAAGCGACCTTCTATATGTACATCGTCTCCTGTGATTGTTTTCCATTCAGTTTGCTCAGTTAAATGAAATACACAAGGTGAAGGATTTTCATGATTCCATTCTTTTTGATAACGTTTCGATGAATGTTGTACAATTGATGCGCCAGTTGTTGTCGTAACAACCTGCTCCCACATCGCTGTTGTTTCATCAACGAACTCACCACGCAAATCGACGAGGTTTGTACCATGCGCTGTTGCTATACCCGTCTGTAGCGTAAGCGCCAGCAACAATAAGCTCGTATCAGAATAGCCTAGCACCCATTTTGGCTGCAGTCCTTTAAAATCAACGTACTCTAGCATTTCTATAAGTAATTCCCCGCCCCAAGGGGGTATAATAATTGTAGTCTCTTGATCTCGTATCATACGATTAAACTCGTCAGCACGCTGTTTAGCATCAGCGGATTTCGCTTTATACTGCGTCCACACTGTATCACCGCACACAACTCGAAAACCTCGCTCCTCCATACGCTGGCATGCAAGTCGAAACATTTCATGTAGCACTTTTGGTACACCTGAAGAAGGCGCAGTAACACCAAGCGTCCGATGTCTTAAAGCTGGATATTGTATCATATGTATCCCTCCAAATCTTTACATGATTTTACCAGAGAAGAAACAGATATACAATGAATTTTTCAAAAAAACTGATTTTTCAACCCCTACTTTTACGCAAAATACTTCCAATACGCTGCGATAACATAGAAAAGTGATAGTATCGTATACACAATAGAACCAATGAACACCGCATTCGCTCGAAATTCATATTCCTCCTCATCCACCTTAATCCCGCTCTGTGCCTGCGCCTGTAAGCGCAGACTATTACTAGAAAAACCACCCTTACTGCTGAAGAAATACGCAATAACAATAAACAGAAGCCCCACAAAAAAGGCAAGATCTTCATATTTCCAGCCGACTACCTTCGTTAAACCATATACAAGCACTGCCTCAATGAAAATAGTAAAAATAATTCCTAGAAATTTTTTCATGATGCCTCCTTACGCAATCTTTTATACATATTATAACACAAGAAAAGAAGGAAAATTCAGTCATTATCTTAACCAAAGCATAGTTTGTAGTAACAAAAAACACCCCAGCTCACTATACCTATCAGTAGGGAGAACGACAAAGAAACATGCTTTAATAAAAGGGCACAAGCACCTTTCTCTTTGAAAGATGGCGAGTTGTATGGCGTTTATTGTAGGAACTCTCCTATTTCAGCAGGCAAAACCTCTTGCTCCCATGGCATCCAGTAGTATTGATCCTGACTTTGAAACACGGAGTAGGTATAAGCAACTGGCTCATTTGTATAGAAGCTAACTTCATATTCCTTAGCCTCCTCACTGATCGCAACCTCCTGCACATGCCCTTCCTCTAGCAATCTAAACATTCTCTCTATTTCACTTGGATCTGTAATCTCACGAATTAACTGTATGTTTGCGTTATCACGTGCGTGCACCGTTATTTTCTTTACTTCCTGCTTTGGCATATCTTTATAATGCCACTTATAGTTTTCTAGAGACTTATCTTTATAATATATATAATATCCATTCACTTTTTTAGTGTCCTTTACTGCAAGCAATTCCGGATGACCCTTTACCTGATGCAGCACCGTACCCGCTTCTAAAAAGGCTGCGTCTCCATTTTTGGCTTTATATTCAGGGTCGTAAATATTGTCATTGATGCGGAATTTTATTTTTCCCACTTCCTCACCTATTAAACTTGTATCAGCCAGCGTTCCTGTTGAAATCCCTTGATATTTCGCATTGTTCCACTTAATAAAGTCTACCCATTCAATTATGGCATGACGTTGCTCTCCGCAGGCCGTCAACAGCAACAAACATAGCATCATGACCCATATATTTTTCATCTATTTCTCTCCTATTTGTCTACAGTCAATTATTCTACACCTATAACATAATTGCTTAATTTGTTACCTTATTTATCATATCTGTAATTGTTCCTCCACTATATTCATCATTTGAAATGCACCTGAAGATTTATTTGAAAGCACCGATAGTATAGTTTGAGACGCAGGGTACACAACAGAGTGAAAACTAACACCCGGATCATATCCCATAATATGATACTTTTTCACATGCTGGTTTTGTATCTTCATCCAAATCCCATACCCGTAATACACATGCTCTTTCACCTGCACATGCGGCTTTAAAAGTAGCTTCGTATATGCCTCGCTAAGTATTTGATAACGAAGCAAAGCTCTCCAAAATTTCGTCATATCCGGTGCCGTTACATAAGCTCCTCCATCGGCACCACTTTGAATGGGAATGGAGTATGTATTCGTACGCCACGCACCGCCATCTTCATCAATATACCCAAACGCAGTATTTTTCGGCAGACAATCTAGTGAAAAATACCCGGAATCCACCATATCACAGCGCCGTAACACATGTTCTTCTATATACGTAGAAAAAGGCGCTCCGGTCACCTGCTCAATAATCATTCCAAGCACAATGAAGCCAGCGTTGTTGTAATGAAATTGTTCACCTGGTTCAAACATCATGCGCCATGCTGAAACATCGGTAAAAAGTCTGAAGGACGCTTCAAGGTATACATCGGGTATTCCTTCCATAAATCCTCAAAATCGCTCATTGTTGCTTCATCAAAATAATCAGGAATCCCTGAGGTGTGCGTTAGTAAATGATGAATTGTCAAATCACCGTTTATATGGGGAAACGCTATAGGTAAGCAATCCTTTAATTTTGTGTCAAATGCTAGTAAGTCCTGTTCAATCAAGCGGCATATGGCAATCGCAGTAAACAATTTACATCCGGAAGCGATACCAAAGCGAGTTTGCAGGGTATTGCGCAGCCCTTCGGAACGATTGTAATAGCCCTGTGCGTGCTCAAATAAATTGCTTCCTGCCTGTTCAATTGCAATCACGCCAGAAAACTCAGGGTGTGATGCAACTTGCTGCTGCAGTTGTGTAATATTTAGAACTTTCATATAAATCCCCTCCAAACAATAGTACAACTCATCACGAAAACAACCTCTCTTTGTATTCTCGTTTTGGTGCTTAATTCCTGCAAACAAGGTTGACAGTGCATAAGGTAATTGCGTTATGAGTAAAGTATTCATAAAAAATAATAAACCCATAAAATATGGCGTCACAAGTGTAATGTATACATAAAATCTGAACAAACTAACTGAAAAACGTCATGGAGGAAACAGATGTATTATTTCATTTTTATATTGGGATGTTCGCTCATTCCTATCATATATCCTTATCCAGCTCATGCAGACAGTGCTGTCCCTTTACCTTGCACCACCATTCTAAATGCTGTTGATAAAACAGATAGGAACGCAAAAGGAGCTGCATTGGTTTATAAAGTAAAACTAACCCCCGGTTTTGACAAATAAGATTTCCAACTGTAAACCTTAAACTACGCACATCTATACCAGACACTTTATCACGATTTAAAAAGGGGAGCTCACACTTGTGAGAGCTCCCCTTTTTTCTAATCTTAGTCTCCTATTGTTGTGCATCATCTCATAATATGTGTCTCTGCTTTAACTTGATACATTGGATAAAAGTAGCTCCATTCTCTTGTAACCGTCATGCTTAGGAAATATGCTATTACACACCTCTTACTCCAGTTCTATTCGCTTTAAAGGCTTTTCCGCTGGTCCCTCAATTACATCCCCATCCACTGAAAACCTAGAACCATGACAAGGACAGTCCCATGTACGATCTCCGCTGTTCCATGCAAGCTCACAGCCCATGTGAGTACAAGCAGAGTCGACAATATGTAGGTGCCCGCTCTCATCGCGATATCCGCACGCTCTTTTTCCGTTTACATTAACAATGGCTCCTTCGTCGCTATACAAATCACCAGGACTTCTACGCACAATTCCTATCTTGTCGCCAATCAAATGTTTCGCCACATCAACATTTATCGTAATGAAGGCTTTAATATTCGGATCAGCATGAAATCTTGATGGACTATACAGTTCTTGATAAGGATTGTCTCTTCCTACTATCAAATCCCTTAATAACAAAGCCGCTGCAGTTCCGTTTGTCATCCCCCATTTTCTGTAGCCTGTCGCAACAAAAATATTCGACTCATCAGCTGAAAGACGACCAATGTAAGGGACTTTATCCAGGGTAATTAAATCTTGAGCGGACCATCTATAAGGAATCTCTGTAATGCCGAATGATTCCTCACCAAAGGCCTCTAGTGCTTCGTAATGCTTGATTGTACATATTCCTTGCCCCGTTTTATGGCTTTCTCCTCCAATTAAAACAAGGTTTTCTCCGTTGACATTCGTATATCGAAGCGAACGCTTCGGAGAGTCCGCACTCAAATACATACCACCTGGGAAGGCTTTTTCTGTCTTTACCCCTAGCACGTATGAACGTTCTGCATACATGCGTGTAAAGTATAAATTAGGCATTTCATAAAAAGGAAAATGAGAGCAGGATACTATATGTTTGCAAGTGACCCGGTAACCATCTCTTGTGATAACGCTCGGCCGCTCCCCTTTTTCAATATTGACAGCTGTTGTATTCTCATAAATGATGCCTGATTTTCCTACAAAAGCTTGAACAAGCTGAAGTAAAAATTTCAAGGGGTGGAACTGCGCCTGTTGCTTCATCACAATGGCTGCCTGCATTTCAAGTGGCAGCGGCATACTTTGTACATATTCACTCACAATGCCAAGCTTCTTATAAGCTTCATACTCCACCTGTATTTGTTTAACACCTTCACCTGTATTGGCATAAATATAAGCATCTTCTTCCGTAAAATCACATTCAATCTGATGTTCGTTAACCATATCTTTAATAAACTGCAAAGCATCGCTGTTAGCTTGATAATATAGCCTAGCTTTTTCTTCCCCAAAATGATGAATCAGTTCGTCATAAATTAAATCATGCTGCGCAGTAATTTTCGCGGTAGTATGACCGGTTGTTCCGTTCAATATAGTACTTGCTTCTAAAAGAACCACTTTTAGTCCTTCTTGCGCAAGCAAGTATGCAGTTGTAATTCCAGAAATTCCTGCACCAACTATTGCTACATCGGCTTCTATATCCCGATCTAGTTTAGGGAAAGATGGAATATCCAAACCAACTCTCCAATAGGGCTCAGGGTATTGTGGCATTTTACTAGTTCCTGTTTGATTCTTCTCCATGATTGTACCTCCACTTATGGTTGTCTTTTCCATATAATGTGTCCAAGCATAGAGAATACATGTATACATTTCCTATTTCATTTTCCTACGGTTAGATTGATAATTTGTGAATGTAAATGTGATGCGTATGACTAAAACCCTCCCCCTAACATGTAGGAAGAGGGTTTATATCGTTCTATCCTTAACTGCGTTGTCGCAATATAAAATCATGTAAACTCTCTAGAGACACTATGTTTTGATTACATACTATGCTATCTTGACAGATATAATTTCCTCGCTTCGTGTAGGTTCCCATAACCGATCCTTTTACTTCAGAGATGAACATCCCGATCTCCGCATGACGTTTACAGATCGTACATATTCCCTTCTGATGTGAGCTTGTAAATACGCCTTTCACCCCAACAAGTCCATCCTCATTCATAGCGATGATATATCTTTGGCTAGATCCTTTGTCATCCCAGCTAATGTACGAAGTTTCTTGTAAATTCCACCCTGCCAGGTCGGGCTTTTTAAGACGCTTCACCTTTGGAAATACCCTTTTTAACGCCTGTTCTGTCAATTCTGGAAATGATTTCACATAAGGTGCAAGTTGCAGGAAAAATCGTTCTGCATCCTCTTTATCACGAATCTCTTCAATCGTATGCAGCAGCTTCATCTGTTCTTCGTTGAAGTCATGACAAACATCTAAAACGCGCTCTTTTACTAGAGACACAAGTGCTTGCAAAACATCCTTATCACTTGACGCTGCATATCCATTTACAATATTACGTATTTGCATTTTAATAAAATTAAACTCATCACTTCTAATACATGTATTCATTACTTTCACTCCTTTTACAGCCGGCTTTCTACTTTATATTATAGGAAATCCTTTCGCCTCTGCGCTAATGCAAATACGATTTATAAATAAATTTAACACAAAAAGCGACAACTCATACACGAGTTATCGCTATCTTGGTTACTGTGCATATACAATTCGTTTGATTGTATCGACTGATAAAAAATATTCCTGTGATAATTGCGTTATATGCTTACCGCCCTTATAAGCCAGTCGAATCGCTTCATTTCTTTCATCCAATTGCTTGCGCCCCCCTGAGCGCGAGCCCCATTGTTCATGATTTTCTTTTCTTTTTGGGATATACAGTAATTCCCCTTGTACGTACTTTTGCAGTTCTTGCAGTAACTCTTCAGGTAATACCGCCGCAGCTTTTACATATTTCATCGGTTTGCCCGCTCCTTATTGTAAGATAAATAATAAGGTGCAAAGCCTGCGTTAATACCTAAGGCGATCTAAATTCTTTATTCTTACCCATGCAAAAGGATCGCCCTTTTAACATCAGACTTTGCATGGGACACTGAAGTTTCTGGCAATAAAATATTTGCCATCATGACACCCCCCTTTTTATATAAAGAGTAAGAAAGAATCCTATATTTGTCAATGTTACAATCGTCAACATCTTGCACAATAATTGTAAGCGCACTATTTTTATAACTTTCAGTTTACATAATAAAATTATTTGTTTATAAAAAAATCACTCGGATGATTTCTAAGAGCGAATTTCTTTATAAAATACGATTTCCGGATCACCTTCATCTAAATTGTCAATATAACCACTTTGTTTATAATGAAGCGCATCAAACACATGTTGCATACTTTCATTAGATTTGTTTGTTGATGAGAAAATCTTCTTTGATGTACAATTATTTTCCACATACTCTATTAAAGCCTTTGCAACACCTTTTCTTCCTAACGCCGGATGTACAATAAGCAAATCAATAAACAACTGTTCAAAAAAATATGTATGATATATTAAAAAACCTGCATTCTGATTTTCTACTTGTGCCAAAATACATCTTTGATATTGATAGAAGCATTCCAGTCCCTGTCTGCCACAAAACCACAATCACAGCGGAATGTGCGCGCAGAAAGAGATAGAGATTCCTTTACTTTACCGCAACAGGAACAGGTTTTAGATGACGGAAACCACTTATCTATTTTGATGAGCTTTTTCACTTGCGGAAAATTCTTTTTGATAAGTCGAGAACTTGCACTTTTATAAGCATTGATGAACTTTGACATCTCAGTATTCGGATGCGCTTTGAACAAAATATGTACATGGTCAATATCGTGATTCCATTCGACTAAGGAAATATTGTAGTTTTCGCCTAATCTAACAAACATATCTTTTGCATAGTCAGACATAGTGTCATCAAACACTTTTCTACGATATTTCACGATCAAAACAAGGTGATAATATAATAAGAATACTGAATGATTATTATTGTCTAATTCCATTGATATAGCAGCTTTTCTTTTATCTAAGACTGATTATATCACAGCAAAAAAGAGAAACAACTTTAGGCTACGCCTAACCGAAATTCATCCCCCACTTTCATTAGTGCTGTCGCACCTTCACATTTAGAAGTGGGAGACTTCTTTCGGAATGAGTTAAACTAATCCATCTTAAACAAGGCATTAGATGATTCAAAATTAACATTAAAGATTAACAGAGCTAAGATAAAAAAATGATTATCACCCACCCCATAAAATGGTAAAATTGTATTTGGAGGTGGAATTATGAAAAAATTTAGTATATTGTCAATAACCCTTATGTTTATAGGACTATTACTGTTCGGTTTAAATTGGATAATAGATGGCTATTCTGAACCAATTGTCCTTTTAGGCTTTATTTCTTCTTTAGCAGGAATTGTACTAAGTTTTATAGCAATTGCTAAAAGGGAAGTGGGAACCATAAAATTCATATCACTTGTTTCTTTCTTTGTGGTTATGTTTCTAATTACTTGGTTTGAACCGTTTCAGGTGCTTCGTATTATTACTTGGCTAAAAAATATCTCTTAATATCGAAAATATAGGAATTAATGGGAAACCTTTACGGCTAGGTTTCCCATTAATTAAAAATCAACATTAACATTTAATAAAGCCTTTACTAAAAGAAAACTCCCTCTTTTTAACTTTATTAATCTTTAGGAACTGTAAACAATAGCTCAGTATCTGTGATTGCGCCGCAACCTTCTAAAATATAATCAATTGAATTGGCATGTTCTACTTTTGTAATAGACTTGCATTGTGTATGAGAAATTTCTTCGCCATCCCTCCCTTTTTCACTTGTGAGTGAATAATCTACATCATAATAAATACGGTGAGGTTTGGCATCTTTGTTAATCGTCAAATCTTTGATGACTGGCTCATTGTTTTCATCAAACTGTGTGAATCGAACGAAACCATCTTTGTACTTATGGATAAATGCATCCATATCCCTAGTGTTATATACATCGCCCCCCCTGAAGATCACATCTCCGTTCTTTTTTGCTGTTTCGAAACTATATTCCTTTTTATGAATTGCTTTGTTAGTTTCTTTGGAACAAGCTGTCATGCTTACAAACAACATGGGTATGAACCTAGCGGTAACAAGTAAAGCTTTCATATCCCCCTCCTTCTCTCCGTTATATGCCTACAATTACTACTTTTACCCACACTGCATTTACGTCCTTTTTCACACACGATTTGTGCGTTAGATTGTGCAAAACGGTCGACTTGACGATGAATTTCTTTCCATACAACATCGCTCATCCGTTTCGGATCTAAAAAACTCGCCTTTACGCGGATTGCAAACGGTGTTACGTCCCGATTGCTTTTAGCTATCTCTGTTGCTGCCCATTGGATGCGGCGAATTTGAAACGCAATCACCGTTTGTCCTACTGTTTGCAAGTAGACCTCTGTTTTCGGAAGATGATATAAGGGAAACGCAAGGCGTATGGAGTTTGTGCCATTTTCATCAGACGTGTTTTTGTAATCCTTATGGGCTTTTCGGCCTGCAAAAGCTGTTTTACTGCATGCTGTAATTGACGCACCAGATGCTCATCTCTTTCTTGCCAATTCCGCCGTTTGTATTCCTAAGGGTACTTAAGTTTTTAACCGCATGAAGAGAGTAACTATGCCATGCGTAAACATAAATGGTCATACTTTTTGGAAGCTCGTTTGTATTACTGATTAGCGCCGTTTCATCTGAAATGTTTCTTTTACTCCATTCCATTCTACGGTTACATCGTATGGCTCATCCTTACCTTGCATCGCACACCCCGTACAGCTACCGCTTATTCTGATAGTTCCATCCGTCAAATAATCGTTGCCCCCGCGTTCTCCGTGCATGCCTTGCACTTTCCATATCACGCGTTTGACTTCCTGTTTGTCTTTTCCTTTGTATACGATGGTCCCCTCTTCAACTTCTTTACCACCTGATTGCGTAAGATGGAGTGTCCCTTTCCAATGCTCGCTTTCTCCTACATACGAATGGGTCTCATTGCAGCCCGAAACCAAACTAACAGACCACACAATCATCATAAGCATAAGTAAGCATAATGATTTTTTCATCTTCTGCGCACCTTTCTCCCTGTGAAAACCTCTATACTGATGTATATTTCGATTCAAAAAGAAAAATGTCCTTTGCCAAATATGCAACATAAAAGAGCGCAACCTGTTAAATATGACTAACAGGCTGCGCTCTTTTCCTTACAAGTTGTTTTATTTACATCTTACCATCACTGGGTTTACAAACTTCGTCCGTGATATTCATCCACCACTTCCTGCAACAAGGCATTAATTTCCGGAGAAATGATGCGGCATTTGGACAACTGTCTCACAATAGACTTTTTTACAATATCTCCGTTTTTAAAAAGATGCTTTGCACCCCATCGAATGTGCCTTTCTTCGAATTACATACTCGTTTCTATAATGACCTTACCATCTAGACGTTTATATAACTTCCAACCATTTTCTACTCAATTTATATTCTTTTATCACTTATCTTACATCTCAGACGGGGAATCTACCCCAAGCAATCTTAGCCCCTCCTGCAGCACTACTGTCACTGCATACACAAGCGCCAAACGTGCTGACTTTTCAGCATCCTCTTCTAGAATGCGCACATGACCATAATACTTATTAAAGGCCTGTGCCAGATCTAGCACATATTTAGCAATATGCGAGGGTTCATAGCGTGCAAATGCTGTAGCGACAACGTTTGGAAAAGCCTCCAGCAGCTTGATGATGCTCCAGCTATTATCATCTGTGAGCGCACTAGCTTCCTGCGGTTCATATGCAGCTTTTCTCAGCAAAGAACATGCACGCGCGTACGTGTACTGCACATACGGCCCTGTTTCTCCTTCAAATTTTAGCATTTGCTCAAGAGAAAACTCGATATTGTGAATACGCTCGTTTTTCAGATCGTGAAATAAAATAGCACCCACACCAACTTGTCTGGCTACCTCGTCTTTATTAGCAAGCGCTGGGTTTTTCTCCTCAATGTTTTTTTTCGCCAACGCAATTGCTTCTGCAATCACTTCTTCCAATAAAATGACCCTTCCTTTTCGCGTTGACATCTTTTTACCATCCTTTAAAATGAGCCCGAACGGTACATGAGTCATTCCATCTACCCACTTATAGCCCATTTTGCGTAGCACAGAGAATATCTGCTGAAAATGAAGACTTTGTTCGCCGCCGACGACATAAAGGGCACGGTCAAACTTATACATACCTTGGCGATACATAGCCGCTGCCAAGTCTCTTGTTGCATATAGTGTGGCGCCGTCAGACTTACGAATTAAGCACGGCGGCATCTGTTCATCCTCTAGCATAACAACCTGGGCGCCTTCTGATTCTGTTAAAAGACCTTTTTGTTCTAGAAACTCCGCCATTTTATCCATCTTATCATTGTAAAAAGCCTCGCCGTTAAAACTGTCAAACTTTACACCCAGCAAGTCATAAATACGTGAGAATTCCTGCAAAGATTCGCTGCGGAACCATGTCCATAGCTTCAATGCCTCTTTATCGCCATCCTCCAGTTTTTTAAACCATGCTCTCCCTTCATTTTCAAGCTCAGGATGCTCCTTTACTTCCTCATGAAAGCGTACATACAAGCGAAACAACTCTTTTATTGGATGTTGTTTTACCTTATCCTCTTCGCCCCACTTGTGATATGCGGTAATCAACTTACCAAACTGCGTGCCCCAGTCGCCAATGTAGTTAATGCCAACGACTTGATAGCCGCACTTTTCTCCAATTTGCTTTAAAGAATTGCCGATAACGGTAGAGCGCAAATGCCCCATGGAAAATGGTTTGGCAATGTTTGGCGATGAATAATCAATTACCATTGTTTTGCCGATGCCGTTTGTATGACTTCCATAGGCTTCTTTTTCTTCTAAAACGATAGCAATAATGTCTTTACTCACAATATTACGGTTTAAAAAGAAATTGACATACGGACCAACAGCCTCTGTTTTGGTGAATATGTCAGCATCTAAGTTTTCTGCCAGCGCCGCAGCGATTTGCGCCGGCGCCTTGCGCATCGTTTTTGCAAGCTCAAAACAAGGAAACGCAAGGTCTCCGTGCTGTTCATGCTTCGGTTTCTCTAATAGAGACTCAATTGTTTCAATTGATAACTCCGGTAATACGCTGTGTAATTGTTTGGCAACTTCACTTTTATATCTCATCACAATCCTCCTTTAAAATAAAAAAAAGCTCGTCTCTTTGTTAAGAGACGAGCTTTGCCCGCGGTACCACCCTTTTGGTTCTGTGAACCCCTTTCCGTTTCATAACGGGGGATCGGATCCCCGGCTCGCCCTACTTTCTTTCAGACAAGCATCTCCGAAGTGCGCTTTATCACCGCTTCGCATCAGGCTCACACCGTCCCTGACTCGCTTTGGCTATCACTGATGACTACTCTCTTCATCCTTGATTTTCCTAAATTTTCTTATAGCTTATTATATACAACTTTTTTTGTTTTGCAAGCTGTAACAATCATTTTTCTATATTTCTCGCACACCAAAATGAAACTTGGCCGTTTTGCGGCGTATTGGTGTAAATCCGTATTTTGTAAAACGCTCACTGCGAAAGTGATCTTTCAGCACAACGCGTTGCTTTGCGACCCGGAATGCCTCTTCTATCGTGTCAGCGATGATATCGTCGTATAAGGCATAATGCTTCAACCCTTTGAGCCCATCCGATTCTAGAATACTTTCTTCAAACATTGGATCAAAGTACACAATATCAAAGCTATCTGTCTCACAGGTTTGCAGATAGGTAAGGTGTTCTGTATGCAAGACGGTAACGCGGCGCATCGCTTCGTTAATTTCTGGAATATCCGATTGCCATGACCGCAAGCCTTGTTCCACAATATAAGCCATATAGCGGTTGGCCTCTGTTCCCACAACTCGGCCTGCTTCTTTGGTTATATAGCTCGCAACAATACTATCGGATGCCATACCGAGTGTACAGTCAAGAAATGTCATACCAGCTTGCAAACCAGTTGCCTGCACAAATGGATCGTGTTCACCGCGCATCAGACGCTTAATACGAAAGCTTGCGGAGTTTGGGTGAAAAAAGAAGGAGCTGTCACCGCCCCGCGGATACATTTCCAGCCGGTTCTTTCCTGCTACCAATATATCCTCTTCATACTTCGTATGCATATCATGAATGGTTGCATCGTTTCGTTTCACAAATGTACCATTTAGCTCATCAGCAACCCGCCTCGCATATGTTGTCATCTCCTTGTTCGTACGTCCTGCTGTCGTTATAATCATATCATCACCTCAAAACAAAAAGGGAGACATCTCTCCCTTTTAGCAGTGCTGCTCAAATGCTTCTAGAAGGTTGTTCATAATACCTTCTAGACTGTTTCCTTCGATTTCGTGACGATGGATAAAATGAACCACTTCTTTGCCCTTTAGTAAAGCCATGGACGGGGAAGATGGCGGAATTTCTTCAAAATAAGAACGCATCATTGCAGTCGCATCTTTATCCTGTCCAGCAAATACTGTCACAAGATGATCTGGGCGCTTGTCTTCTGCACGTAGCAACGCTTGTGCCACCGCCGGGCGAGCCAACCCTGCTGCACAGCCACACACCGAGTTGATCACAACAAGCGTTGTGCCAGTTGCTTGCTCAAGGTAATTTTCTACTTCTTCTGCAGTAGTTAACTCATTAAAGCCAGCACGAACAAGTTCTTGACGCATCGGCATAACAATTTGTTTCATATATTCTTCGTAAGCGTTTACCATGATTACTCTCTCCTTAAACCTTTATACTTCTTTATCATACCATGAGAAAGAAAGGCAATGCTAGTGCTTTGCCTTTCCGATTGGACATACACCTTCTTGGCAATGACCTGTCGGGACAATAGAGCGGCGCGATGCAATATAATCATATACTCGTTGTCCAAAGCCAAAGGTAATGGCGAGCTGTATAAATGGAATAAGCAACCAGTACGTAGGCACTTCTTTTGCCAAGCGTTTTACCGCGTAAATGCCTTCTTGCCACTCTCCGTCATATACGAATAGACGTTGTTCCATTTTGCGTAGCATATCTTCTGACAGTTGATATGACTTCACTACGTTTTCATCTCGAAAAGAGATGAAAACAACACGCTGTCTGCGATCTAGGCGCCGCGTCTGCTCCGTCACCCCGTTGCATAGCGGACACCAGCTATCATAAAATACAGTAAGCATGGCAGATCACCTGATTCTTCCTATATAAGTTTGGATAGCTTTGAGTAAGCAAAAGGCAAGACCAACTCGACAAGTATATACGGTTTTAGACACTTCTTAGTCCCTAACCGCAACTACACATCGTTTGTTTTTCTCTCCTATCTAATATACGCTCCTTATCTATCTTATTCCTGCATTCGTGATTCGGTCATTTGCTTCCACACCGAACCCTTCGCCTCTTCGCCACCTTCAATACGCTCGATTGCTAAGCGTGCCTGCATCGCCACTTCAAATTCAGGATCATTCTGCGCTACTTTTAATGCCGGCAATGCGCTTTCGTCTCCTTCTTCAAATAAAAACATCGCTGCACGCCAGCGGACAAGCTTACTCGTATCCTGCAGGGACGCAATCATTGCTGGCATGGCTTCTTTATCACCAATATCCGATAAACAATCTCCCGCTGTTCTTCGTACACTAACAGCTTTATCCTGGAGCGCCTGGTATAAAAGTGGCATAACAACCTTTCCTTTCACCATGCCTAGATACGCTGTTGCCAAGCGACGAATGGACACTTTTTCATCACCTAATGCTTTTTCAAGCACCGGCAAATCAGCCTCCGTCGGCTCCATTTGCTCCAGTGCCGCATAGCGATTTTTCCAATCGCTGTCCTCCATCATTTCTAGTGTAACCTGATACGGTACACGTTTTTTCACAACCAACTCCTTCGCTCCGCCTTGCTTCAATAAATCGTTCATCAAAGTTTGCACGCGTTCTTCTGGATAAGCAGCTGTAATTTCATCAACCACTTCTTTTCCAATATCCGCAAGTTCACCGTAGCGTGTACCTTGCTCGGCCCATTTACGCTCTTGCACCACGTTCGGTGCCGTCATTTGTAGCTTCATAATGGCTTCCTTAAAGTATGGAGGTAAACCGAAACGCTCTTCCGCTTCACCGTCTGTTAACTTAACTTGCATTGGAATGCCGTAAAACATTTGAATAAACACCTTAACTTCACCGTAATGAGCATTAGCAGCTTGTACATCTGTCGCTTCTGCTTCGCCAAATACAGCACGCACGTTTTGTAAAATGGGCTTCCAATCATATCTCGCATTGCGCTCAACCGCTAAAAAATCGGCAACATGATATACACCTTTTACGCCTTCAACTGCCAAAATAGCACGAATTTTTTCAGGCGCTTCACCATTGTTATCTTTTGTATAGTTATTTCGTTTCCCTGCCGGTAATGCTTCATCTAGAATCACCTTCATTGTGTTCGGACTTGGGGTCGGTTCAATTGCTGTAATTCTCATCTAACTCTCTCCTTCGCGATTTCCTACCTCTAGTGTAGCACGATGCAAAGGTTTCATGCTAACGAGACGTTTGTATCTTTTTTCGCTCTAGAAATGATAAGTTTTCTGCGGTAATCTCCGTTCGGTACATGCGTTTCCCTTGCTCATTTTCAAAAGAACTTGTTCGAATGCGGCCGCTAATACCGATTAAAGCACCTTTTTTGCAGTACAACGATACATTCTCCGCCATCTTGCGCCATACATTGCAATCAATGAAATCTGTCTCCTGCTCTCCTTGGCTATTGCGGTACCCACGAGACACCGCAATACGCACCTTCATGTATGCAATCCCCTGCTTTGTATATAGTAGTTCCGGGTCCTTTGTAAGACGACCAATTAACACAACACGATTCATCATATTTATCTCACTCCTATCCTGTTTTCTACATTGTAAATAACAGATAGAAGTTTGAAAAACGCTTGAAAGCATGTATTTAAATAAGCTTATTTGCAAGTCGCAGGGTAAAAAATAGACTTTCTTCTAATAGAAAGATGTGTATTGCATATATTTTGTCGTTACATGGGCGGGTTGTCCATACCATTTTGTCAGAACTTGTATATATTAGCAGTAGATTGCTTGAAGGAGTGAAAAAATGGCTGCGAATCATAAACGGCGCAACATGCCGTACGTTTCTAATAAATTAGGATATCAATATACAAGTGATGATTTACATTGTATTAGTGAGTACTTTAAACGCAATTTTCCTGAATTATGCGGCGTGACCCACAACCAGCAGGAGGATGATGTCTTTTCTGACTTTATGGACGATACATTTGATGATTTTTTTGATGATTTCTCTGATAATGGTCGTAATACCAATGCAAATCGAGCCGGAACATTCACACTTCCGGATTCCATCATCCCTGTCCGGAACCAAAATAATCTCCCCGCTCAAAACATTGTTAGTACGAATACAATTCGAAACCGCAATAACACTTCTGTGACAACAAAAGACGTTTCTAGACTAGCAAATACAACTGTTACGAAGAAACATGAAAATCATTCTCATAGTAGACAAGATCGCAAAACACTGCTTGCGTTAATTATCCTTGTTTTAATTGCCCTGATTATTGCGCGCAGATAATTTACAGCTAGTTTGGAAGAGGGACAATTAGCTCTTTTGCATGATAAATTGCTTTCTATGCAAAAGAGCTGTACATATTACAATGCACATGCGTAAACAGAAGTCTATATAAAAAAGCACCTCTCTAGAGGCGCTTTTTTAGTCATTTCTGACAAAGTACGAAACAAGACGCAAAATTTCAAGATACAGCCATACAAGTGTAAGCATCAGACCTAACGCGCCGTACCATTCCATATATTTTGGTGCACCGGAGCGCGCGCCGTTTTCAATGAAATCAAAATCCAATACAAGATTTAATGCTGCAATGACAATAACAACAGCACTTACAATAATTGCAATGGTTCCGCCATCATGCAAAAATGGTACCGATGCCCCAAATAATTGCATCACGGCCACAATTAAATACATAAACAAAACGCCAAGCGTAGCGGAAAGGACACCCATACGAAACTTGTTTGTTACCTTAATAACACGGGTTGCATACAAAAGCAGCATGGCAAACATAACTGAAATTGTCAGTAGTACCGCATATAATACGACCTGATCTCCAAAGCGCTGCATATACATAGCTGAAATCGTCCCAAGTACAATTCCTTCTACTGCCGCATACACTGGTGCGGTAACAGGAGAAATTTTAGGGACAAACGCCGTAGCAAACGCTAAAATCATTGCGATTAAGAGTGCACCAATCATAACACCCATACTCATTTTATTTTGTACTACCTGCATATAAGCGTATACAGCTGTTCCAAGAAGCAGGGCTAACATAATAAAGGCTTTCCCAGCCGTACCGCCTACCGTCATCGTCCCGCTGCTCGCAGGGGCTTTGCGAAACGCTTCTTCTTTTAACATCGGGTTGTTTGTTCTCATATCGTGCCTCCTTTGTAGTAAGTGTACAGAGTTTTTGTCCTCATTTCAATATATGAGGATTTACTTCAAACCTTCCACAATTTCTGAAAGCTCTTCCCAGCGCATCATAGCTTGCTCTAATTCCGCTTCTACTTGCTCTTGTTCATTTGTAAGCTGTTGTGCGCGCTCAAAATCAGCTCCTACCTTTTCAAGTGCAGCACCAATTTCCTCAAGTTTCTCTTCCAGCGTAGCAATTTTATCTTCAATACCATCCCATTCACGCTGCTCTTGGTACGATAGTTTGCGTTTTTTCTGTTTCGGCTGTTCCGCTACTTTTCTCTCTTTAACAGCGTCCGCTTTCTTCAACGCTTCTACCTGCTTTTTCTCCTCCAAATATTCACTGTAGCTACCAAAGAATACACGAACATTGCCTTCTCCCTCAAAGACAAACAACTCTTCTGCTGTCTTATCTAAGAAGTAACGGTCATGCGATACAGTAATAACGACACCCGGAAAGTCCTCCAGATAATCTTCCAATACAGTGAGGGTTTGTGTATCCAAATCGTTCGTTGGCTCATCCAAAAGCAATACATTCGGCTCGCCCATTAAAATGCGCAGCAAATACAATCGTCTGCGCTCACCGCCAGACAGTTTTCCAATTGGTGTACCATGCGTGCTTGGCGGAAATAAAAAACGCTCTAGCATTTGCGAAGCACTGATAACTTTGCCATCTAATGTATGAATCACTTCCGCGCCTTCCTTGATATACTCAATCATGCGCTGATTTAAATTCATACCTTCATTTTCTTGTGTATAATAAGCAATTTTCACCGTTTGCCCTATTTCAATCTCACCGTGATCCGGTTCTAATTGCCCGGTCAGCATATTTAAAAGCGTAGACTTTCCGCTTCCATTGGCACCAATAATCCCGATTCGATCACCTGGCTTAACAATATAGCTAAAATGATTTAGCACCACCTTTTCGCCAAAAGATTTGGTAACATCCTTTAGCTCCAATACTTTTTTGCCAAGACGACTGCCGCCTATGGAAATATCCACTTGTCCTTTCACTGCGGGCCCGTCCTTTTTCTCTAGCTCTTCAAATCGCTGAATACGCGCTTTTTGCTTGGTCGTACGAGCTTTTGCACCGCGGCGCATCCAAGCGAGCTCACGGCGATATAAATTTTGTCGCTTCTCTTCTTGCGCGATTTCATTTTCTTCTCGAACAGCCTTTGCTTCCAAAAAAGCACCGTAGTTGCCTTCATAGCTGTATAACTTGCCATTATCAATCTCCAAGATACGATTTGTAACACGGTCTAGGAAATAACGGTCATGCGTTACGAGTAATAAAGAACCGTTATAGCGTGATAAATATTCTTCCAGCCACTCAACTGTCTCATGATCCAAATGGTTCGTTGGCTCATCCAATATCAACAAGTCTGGTGTTTGAATAAAGCACTGCGCCATTGCAACGCGCTTCTTTTGACCGCCTGATAGCGCACCAACTTTGGCAGTAAAGTCATGAATACCTAGCTTTGTAAGCAAAGCCTTGGCATTTGCGTTCGCTTCCCACGCATTCATTGCATCCATTCGTTGCTGTAGGGTAAACAAATTCTGTTGAACGGATTCATTTGCAGGTTCCTTCTCAAGCTGCAGTAACACTGTTTCATACTCACGTAGCAAGCGAATGAGCGGTGTATCTCCGTAAAACACTTGTTCAAGCACCGTTAGATTTTCATCAAAGTCCGGTTGCTGTGCCAGATAGCTAATTGTATATCCGCGTGTATGACTGATATCCCCTGCATCTGCTTGCTCAGCACCGGCGATAATTTTTAGCATAGTTGATTTTCCTGTGCCATTAACACCAATCACGCCAATACGCTGCCCTTCTGTAATACTAAAAGTTAAGTCTGTGAATAAAGGTTTTTCTCCATATGATTTTGCTAGATTTTCTACTTGTAACATCTTCATGCTTTTGCATTCCACTCTTTCATAAATTGTTGTATAAAGGCTTCCATATAGGCATGGCGTTCTCCTGCCATTCTTTTAGCTGTTTCTGTATTCATTAAAGATTTCAGCTTCAAGAGCTTTTCATAAAAATGATTTAGTGTCGGCTCGTTAGCATTCCGATACTCCTCTTTTGTTATATGCTCACGCGGAGGTATATTTGGGTCATACATTAAACGTCCCTTTGCTCCGCCGTACGCAAACGTCCGTGCGATGCCGATAGCACCGATTGCATCCAGCCGGTCTGCATCCTGCACAATTTTCCCTTCTATTGTATTCACTTTGCCCCCATGTCCACCTTTAAAGGACATGTTTGCAATGATGGCTATGATATGAGAATGGTCTTCCTTATGTACTTCTAAACAATCGAGCCAGTTCACAACCCTTTGTAAACCAGCCTCTTCGCTTTCATTTAGCTTCTCATCGGCTACATCATGAAGAAGTGCCGCCATTTCTATTACAAAACGATTCCCTCCTTCTTTTTCATGCAGCACGAGGGCTAGCTTATGTACACGTTCAATATGGTACCAATCATGTCCTGTCGCATCTTTACCCAATATGTCTTTTACAAAAGCAATGGTTTTCTCAATATATATATTCATCTCTATCACCCAGTTTCTTATTGTACCATAACGCCTTAGGATACACATCTTTTCTCTATAACTCATACTTTGGTAGGAGAAAAAATCGCTACTTGTGGAATACTTTAACAATAGAGAGATAACATACAATAAAAGTACCAAATCGTATAAAGGAGAATGAACATGACACATTATATTGGTGAAACATGCGGCGTTCCATACGCAGAAAGTGAGAATAATCAGGAACCTGCAAAATTTGTAGCGAAGAGCGACAGTATGGGAGAAGAAATGGACAAACTTGGACTACACTGAAGAAATGAACGGAGTTTGATCGTTTATATAATACATTTCATAGAGTTATAGAAACCGCTGCACACCCTGCCGTACAGCGGTCTGCACAGCGCTATATTAGCCCTATAAACAGTTCACTGTTTCACACATAAGAGAGATTGCTCTCTTTTTTTATGCACATTTTTCAAAAGTCGTGACAAGGAAACAAGCCGTTTTCAACGACAAGCATCTTATATGATATAACTACTCTCTGAAGGAGGAATATGAATGGTTTCTATCCCTCGTCCCACAGATCTCGTGCTCATCACCTTCGAACGAAATCCACTGGATCCAAGCGCTCCTATTACAATTGTCACAGCAAATGTAGTTGGTAATGCCTCTCCTTGCACGACCAGATTGCGTCCCGGTCGCTCAGCTCAGCGTGCAGTCGACTGCTTACTCGCAAACGGCTTTGTCGTGGAATGCGCCGGTCCATCTAATGATGTGAGCGGGTATATCTTGCTACAGCGCGGATAAATATGTCTATGCTACTAAAACTGAGACCGAGACATAACTGAATCATGTAACTCTAAAACCGAAAGAATAGAGAATAACTAACACTCATAAAGGAAAAGTCCGAACTAAATCGAATTCTGTGTAGAGGATTCCGACTAATAGTTCGGATTTTTCTTTGGCTGAAACCTTTTGTCCCAACCTATTTTGGTGTTAATATTCTTTGAAATTGTTCTGTAAACACGGCTTGACTTTGATTACAAGTGCTTTTCAATTGCTGACTTTAAATCCTCCGGTGCTGTTTGCGGCGCAAAACGCTCAATAACATTTCCATCTCTGTCTACGAGAAACTTTGTAAAATTCCATTTCACTGCCTTTAGTCCTAACATACCAGGAGCTTGCTCACATAAGTACTTAAACAACGGATGTGCATGGTCTCCGTTCACATCTACTTTAGCAAACATCGGGAATGTAACACCGTAATTCAGTTCACAAAAGCTGGCAATTTCCGCTTCATCACCTGGCTCTTGAGCCATAAATTGATTACATGGAAATCCAAGTACTTCAAATCCTTGTTCCTTGTATTGTTCATATAGTGCTTGTAATCCTTTATATTGCGGTGTAAATCCACATTTACTAGCCACATTTACAATTAATAACACTTTTCCTGCATAATCCTGCAATGTTTTTGTTTCTCCGGTTATTGTTTTAACTTCAAATTGATATACAGACATACATAATGCCTCCTTTTACTTTATATCTGTATGATAAATGTTTTCAAACACAATGTCTAAAAAAACGAACCTTAAATAGTTTGAATATTCTAACTAAAATAGACTTTCTCTTTATTTTGCCTTATACTGTAAATATATATCAACAAATCAGAGGAAAACCCTGTTTTCTTCCGATTCTTTTGTGACCGTTGAAGGGAGAGAATACACATGACAATACCGAAACAAGTTGGAGAACAACTATACTTGATTGATGATTATGATTTAAATCGACTAGGTCGTACAGGCACGTATGTGTTACTCGGCGAGTATATTACGCTGATTGAAACATGCGCAAGCCCCTCTGTTCCGCATATTGAGCAAGGATTAAGTGCACTTGGTATTAATAAAAATGATATCGCTTACATAATTGTAACACATGTACACTTAGACCATGCCGGAGCAGCGGGGCTTATGATAGAGCGCTGTCCAAATGCCAAACTGCTTGTGCATCCACGTGGAGCCAGACATCTTATTGATCCGACAAAGTTAATTGCGGGCGCTAAAGCCGTGTATGGGGACCAATTTGACGCATTGTTCTCACCTATTCTGCCCGTTCCTTCTGATCGTGTGATAACAATGGAAAACCATGCTACTTTGCGTATTTCACCGAAACGACTTCTCACATTTTATGATACACCAGGGCATGCCAATCATCATATCAGCATTCACGACTCTTTAACGAACGGTATTTTTACAGGTGACACAATCGGTATTTATTACAGCGAATTGATGGACTGTGGTGTAGAGTTTTATTTGCCTTCTACCTCTCCTACTCAGTTTAATCCAGAGGCGATGCTTCAATCGTTGCATCGCATTCATAAGCTTGGTGTGCATCATATCTACTTCAGTCATTTTGGTGTGTCTTCTCACGTTCGGGGTGTATGTCGTCAAATTGAAACATGGCTACCTCACTTTGTAGAAACAGGTAAAGACGTACTCCGAAATGAACCGAATCCAGAACGTGCGGCAAATAAAATATCCGCAAAGTTGCTTACAGATATACGAACCTATCTAACTGCGCAGGGTGTGCCCGCTTCTCATACTGTATATGAAATTTTACAATTAGATATAAATGTCTGTGCAATGGGAATTGTACATTACCTTCTAACTGCTGAAGCAACAGAAAAAGCCTAGGATTACCTAGGCTTTTTGCGCGCTGTAAACGCAGGTCGCTTCTTCTTAGCTGGGGTTGGTTTTTTCTCAATAAGAGCGCCCTTGTAAATTTCTAATTTTTCAAACTGAATACCGAGCTTTTTTGCAAATTGCAATAGCTTTTTCTCTTCGTTTGGTGTAACCAGCGATATTACCGTTCCTTCGTTGCCCATTCGGCCTGTTCGACCAGAGCGGTGAATATATTGATCCACCGTCTCCGGCAAATCTAGATGAAGTACATGTGTTAAACCTTCAATATCAAGACCTCTTGCTGCTACATCTGTCGCTAGCACAACTTGAATTTTCCCTTGACGAAATGCTCTTAGTGTTGCTGCACGTTCTTGTTTTTTTGCATCAGAATGAATAACACCTGCCGCCACTTTTCTAAATTGCAACTTGGATGCCATATCGTCAAGTCGAAATGGATCATTCATAAATGCAACAGCCTTTACGTTATCCATCTTCACGATTTTGCGAACATTATCCAATTTCTCACGCAGTTCACCAACTACATACAAATGCTTCACACGACTCGTTTCTTCGCTACGTTTAATACGAATTATTGTCGGCTCATTTGCTATCTCTCGCGCTGCATCTTCTGCGATTTTTGGCATTGTCGCTGAGTAAAACAACAATTGTCGATCTCGCATTGTCGTTTTTACTACATCTTCCAGTAAACTCTTCATATTTTGTTTAATCATTTGATCAAACTCATCAAATACAATGGTTTTCACTTCGTGCATTTTTAACTTTTTCATGCGAATCAATTCTAAAATACGTCCGGGTGAACCAACAATAATTTGTGGATGTTTTTTTAAACGCTCTACTTGTCGCTTAATATCTGCACCTCCAATTAAAGATGCACCAGATAAAGCGCTTCCTTCAGTAAACTTTTGTACTTCACTATGAATTTGCATCACTAGCTCACGTGTTGGCGATACAATAACAATTTGTGGGTTTGTAATGGCTTCATCCGCTTTTTGTAGCAAAGGCAACAAATACGCAAGTGTTTTTCCCGTTCCCGTCGGCGATTCAGCAATTACATCTTTTCCCTCAAGTACAAGCGGCAAACTCTGTGTTTGAACATCAGTAAACGCTTGAAATCCTGCCTTTTCCCAGGCATTTTGTAAAAATGGCTTGAAATCCTTCATCCCTTTATCTCCTTCATCTTTATTTTCCAATAATATCCTTGAGCATATGTAATGTGGTGATCATATACTCTACGACAATAGACAAATCATCCGCATGATCCTCTGTAATTTGCTTTTGGAACGCTACTGATATCTCATTTGTATATACCGGTTGTTTATATTGGTATGAAATTCGTTGTACAATCATGCGCTCTTGACCCCAAATTTTCTCAACCACTGCCTGTATATTTTCGCATACGGCAACAGACGATAACACGCAGGTAAAGGTTACTTCTAAGCGACAGCCTGGCATAGCTTGCTGTTCTAAAATTTCTCCTACCAGATTTTTCGCGTCTACCGTCAACAAAAGCTTAGCTTGTATAGTATCTGTCGGCAAACAAAACGAAATATGGTACGCGCGGCTCATCGTAGCTAAGTCAACGCAGTCACTACGATTTATAACACAAATGTCTCCATCTAAGTCTTTATCGTATATAGCACCTTCTGCGATTACTTTTAAATTATCAAACACAGTCGGATCAAACATGCGAGCCTCCCAAAAAACGGAACGCCTTTCATAATGAAAGGCGTTCCTTTGTCACTATACAGTTTACAAAGAACAGCGCATAAAAGCAACCTTTACTGCTAAGACACCTTTATTACTGTTAGCAATTGGGAGCCTGCTTAAGAGCTTGTCACTGCAATCAGTTTACTATCAGTTCAAGTCCATACATTTGGATTGCTGCATTCACTAAGTTTTGCTTGTTCCACTTTTACTATTTACTTTCATTCCCATTACCCCTAACTTTAATGTCATCACTACAGCATTCTTACTTGCTAGGGTGCCTTCCGCCCCAACAATGTCTCTATACGCTCGTTGAAATATGAAGGTGATGTGGAATTCACGTCTGTTGGAATCGGTATCAGTACATTACCTTTCATATACGTCCCCTTAACTCTATTTTTTCGTAAAAATCCGCAATAGTTTATTTCTTGTCCAACACACCTTATGCAAGACAAGCATAAGATATATTACATGAAAGGGGTGAAAAAATATGGGTTGTTTCGGTTACAATAATTACAGAACTGGCAATCGCAATGTCAATAACGTTGCAGGCGCTTCTGATGAAAACAGTATCGCTAGATTCTTAAGAACTTTAAGCCCTGGTACACCTGTTGTAATTCAATACGACGATCAAAAACCAGCTCACGGTATCTTTGAAGGGTTCCAAAACGGCAACTTGATTCTATCAAGATTCAACGGTTTCCCTGGCCTAACACGTGTTAATGTGAACAGTGTTAATGCTGTATCTGTAGGTGGACGTTGCCACGACTAATCGTCTCTAAAAAAACAGAGGGTTGAATCCCTCTGTTTTTCATTGCTTTTCTAACATGAATAACCATAAAAAGCTTAAAGCTTGTTGTAGTTCTTCTGGCAGTTGATTTACTTCTTTCTCTAACACGCCACGCTTATATACACCTTGTCCTGCTAACACATCAAAACCGTTTTCCTGCGCCAATTTTTTAAACTCCCAGGGCATCATTGTATTGCATACCACATGATCACCGTACAAACGACGATAGCTATGTGAACGTGGTGCTGCAGTTGGACCCAGTATCGCTATACACACTTTACCATGCGGCTTTAAAACACGTGTTATTTCAAGTAATGCCTGCCATGGATTCTCTGTCCATTCCAAAACGTTCACAACCATAACTGCATCAAAATTGTTATCTGCAAAAGGGAGTGCTTTTAAATCAGCTTGCTGAAAAGAGAGCTTTTCATCTTTTGCCCGTTTTTTCGCAAATGCAATCATACGCTCCGATAAATCTATGCCAACTGCTGCATAACCTGCCCGATGTAACTTATATGTACCATACCCATCACCACATCCCACATCTAATACATAAGATCCAACAGGAACAAATTGCTGCATTAATGGAATGATTGTACTTCTACTTCCAGTTTCCCACATGCTTTTGCTACTTTTATGCCAATTCTCTGCACCTTTATCCCATGTTTGTTGTGCTTGCTCATGCCATTTGAACATATCTGTCACCACTTTCCTTTTCTTCTGTATATATTCCATGAGAATGCTGGATTTACCTTTGGGAAAATCCGGAACGCATTTTTCTTCGTCACAAACACAACATACTAATACCTCTACACTAAAGAAGGAGGAATGACTTTTGAAAATAAAACGAGGCATAAAACACTATCATATTCGCCGTCATGATGAAGAATATGCAGCTGAAATTACACCGCATGATTCTGTAAACTTACTTACATCCAAGACTAATAAGAGTGTTATACTGGGGTACATTGCTCTATTCATTTCCTTATTTTCTATTGCTTTTTATCCTATTTTTCTTGGATCAATCGGTATTGTAGCCGGTTTAATTGCTTTACGTTACGGGGCAAAAACATTAGCTTTTACTGCCATTGGATTCAGCGCGTTTTCTATTGTATTTAGCTTGTTTTTTCGTATAGCTATGTAAAAGAACACACCGTACGCGGTGTGTTCTTTTACATGTGGATGATAAAAAAGCTTTACAATCATTCCATCTATTCCGTTTCCCATTTCCATTCTTGTTCTTTTTTATCAAAAATAAGCCACGCACGATCTTGCGCCTGTGCCCTTAGCTCTTCCAGATTTTCCATTACATCATCTGCGTTCGTGTAAGAACCAACTACATACAAAGGTATCTCCAATCCTCTTTTCGTTTCCTGTTTATTTTCAAGGTCAATGAGAAGACCATCTTCTGTCCAAGGTAACATATGTTCCATTACTGCTCTAGTAATGGCAGGATATATTTTGTTTTTTTGAAACAGTACAAATCTTTTTTTTCCGAATGCACCTAACTTATACGGAATCACTTTACTGAGAAGACCTGCAAAATCTTGTAGTCTTCTGAAGTACACTTTGTTTAACCAGCCATCATCCGGAGATAGATACACGTATTTATTTTTGAGCAGTGCAAAGAAAGGTTTTCCCATTGGCTCTTTTTTATGAGCTAAGTATAATAACTCTGCAATCTCAATGGGTTCCATCTCTTCTAAATCATTTACATCGTCAAAGTCAATCCAGCAAAATTCACGAAACTGTTTAACATCAGCTGAAATAAGCCTTTGTATATTTTCTTCTTCAACATATTCAAACAGCGTATGATAATTATAATCTGTCCATTCGAAATCGTGCTTTAGCAGAAGAACATTGCGAAGCGGTGATGGAATATTGTTAGCAAACTCATGGAAACTGATGCCCGATGTGAGAAAACACTGATTGCGACGGTCTCCATTAATATAAATAGCATTTATTTGGTCAGATCCTCCAGACAAAGCACCTAGCCACCTTTTTATAAATTCATTACGATTCATTCTATCATGAATTTTATCAGAAACATAGAGGAACGCTCAGGAATAGTATTTTTTTACCATTACATTTTCAATACTAATGTAACAAATTCGTTACAAAAAAGACTTATCATCTATGATGTTCTTTATCTATAAACAGAAAATTCAATATTCTTTTTAGACAGAAAAGAAAAATGGCTAATGTGTAGATACAAGACACATTTAAGAAGCAGTTCTAGTACTTTCTTATAGCTTTTGTTGCTACGTTGGAATAGCTACGTATCATGGATATAATGTCGTTCTTGATTAACAGGTAGATGGTATTAAGAATTGTATAATACAAAAAACCTGTGCTAGCACAGGTTTTAGACAAGATCATTCGGGTTTGTTTTCATGTGGTTCGTATAATGATCAGTATGTTCATTTTGCTTATTAGATCCAAACATATTTTGTAGCTTATCGATTGTCTGCGGAGCCAAATCAATCACCTTTTCCACTAAATGTGTTGTGTTTTGCAAGTGCATAATGTTAATACCTTCATCATTTACCACTAAAAAGGCAACTGGCGTAATAGATACTCCTCCGGCACTTCCTCCACCAAACGCATGATCATCCTCTGCTCTTCTTTCGGCCGAAAAATCACTGCCGCCTGCTCCAAAACCGAAAGCTACTTTAGATACCGTTAATACTACTCCGCCATCTGCCGTTTGCACAGGCTCTCCAATGATTGTATTTACATCAACCATTTCCTTGAGGTTTTCCATCGCCGCTCGCATTAAACCCTGAATTGGATGTTCCATCATACATTCCCTCCTATTCTGTTTCTTTCCTAGTTTTTCCGAAAAGTCTTGAAGTAAACATAAAATATAAGGAGGTTCGTACTTTATTAGCAGATTGGCTGTGCTAAAACCTGATATAGCTAATCAAACAGGGTCTTTAACAGAGACAAAAGAATAAAATTTAAAATTCTTTACCGAATGAATAGCTTTTCTTTATATACCCTTCTCTTTCATAGAAGCGATGAGCATCAATACGCTGAAATCCGGATGTTAAGTCTACACCAGTACATCCCTGCGTTTTTCCCCACTCTTCAATATACTTTAACACCACCAAGAAGTCAGATCCTGTAAACACGATAAAAGAGCCTGCATGACAGGATCTTACGACTTCTCTTTAAAAATCTCCCCTATGGCTCCGATGCTACCTAACGTCTCGATAGCACCAGTCGGTAGAAATACTTTCGTAGCAGATCCATTTGCAATTGTCTCCAAGGCCTCAAAAGACTTATAAGCAAGTACCTGCTCTGTTAATCCAGCCTCCTTTAGCAATTGAATGCGGCGCTGTTCAGCTACTGCAACAGCCTCAATCGCTTTTGCCTCACCAAGTGCTTCTAATTCCTTTGCTTGTCGAATTCCTTCTGCTTCCCGAATACGCGCTTCTCGGTCTCCTTCTGCAATTAAAATTTTACTTTGCTTGTCACCCTCCGCGCGAAGAACCATATCTTGCTTTGCCGCCTCTGCTTCTAAAATGATGGCACGCTTGTTTCGTTCCGCCTTCATTTGCTTTTCCATGGATACTTGTACGTCCTTTGGTGGATTGATATCCACAACCTCCACACGTTCAATACGCACACCCCACTTTTCTGTCGCTTCATCAAGTGCCAAGCGAATATCGGTAGAAATTTTCTCCCGACCAGACAAAGTTTCATCAAGCTCCATATTTCCAAGAATTTGCCGCATTGTCGCAGTCGTAATGTTTCGTACTCCGTTCGCATAATTAGAGATACCATATGTTGCTTGCTCAGGATCGATAACCTGATAAAAAATGATAGTATCAATTTCTACCTGCACGTTGTCTTTTGTGATTACTTTTTGCGGAGGTACACTCGTTTGTTGGATACGTAAATCATGATAGACACGTACACGGTCTAAAATCGGCACAAGAATGTTTAATCCCGCATGCATCGTACGATGAAATTTACCTAAGCGCTCTACAACCGCTACCTGCTGCTGTGGTATGATTTTCACTGTTAATGCAGCAAATACAACAACAAGGATAATCAGTAATACAGATAAAATCGTTCCGACCATTAATTCGCCCTCCTAACAGTAAGAACTGTATTTTGCCTGCTCACAACGACTACTTTTTCACCTATTACAATGTCCTCATTCGCTGTAGCGCTCCACGTATCCCCCCCGACCTTGACAATTCCATTTTGTTTCGGTCTGATATCTTGTGTCACTACAGCTTCCCTTCCAACAATTGTGTCAACAGCATCCTTAAACCCTTTACCAATGCGAAATTTTCCTACGATACGTTTTGAAAAAATCGTTAATATCAGACTCGCAACTGATGCACAAACAACTTGTATCCACAGACTCGGCACCATGAACGCAACTGTGGCACCGACTACAGCCCCTAGTCCGAGCCACAGCAGATAAAATGTAAGTGTAAACATCTCAGCTAAGAGCAAACTGCCGCCCAATAAAAGCCATACTACCCACGTCGCCACAACCTCACCCTCTTTCCTTCACAAAATGCATTTACAGATTCATATTATATATATGTCTATCAACAGCATTTCAGAAAAGGTATATACGCAAGTTAATTTTCTAAGCTCAGAGTAAAAGCAAAACAAAGGGCGAGAACTTCTCCCTGATCGAGCCTTTGTTAGCCCCTGACCACAATTGCACACGGCCGGTTCGTCCTTCCCACCTATATCAGTCTACATAGTTTTTTCAACATATAAACAGCAAGAAAATCACAGCGCCAGAACGCCTTGCTACGTGTGTATGTTCTTATTTGACACGCGTCTCTCTTAGGCACTGACCACAACTATACATTGCCCATTCTTCTTTCCCACCCCTAAAAAGAATGTCGGTTTTTCTACTTGTATATATTTCTGTCTTCCATTTAAAAGATTATCTCTCCTTATTTCTACATCACTTCCTCAAGCGTTAAACGTCTTTCATAAAGATATCTAGCATGCGGTTCACCCACGTACCGAATATGCCATGGCTCATATGTATATCCTGTAATTTCCTCCTTATGCTCAGGATAACGAATAATAAAACCAAATTTATGTGCATTCTCCTGCAACCATTGCCCTTCCTTAGTTGTTGCGAACGATACATCTAATAAAAAGCGCGTTGACTGTGCCGAAATATCCACAGCCAAGCCCGTTTGATGCTCACTTGTACCAGCGACTGCACTTGAAGCAGCCGCGATTTCTTTTCCTTCTTTTTGCTGATACATAGTATAGAGTGATTTTTGTCTATCATAAGAACGGTAGGCTGAAACTACAAATAGATAAATGCCTTGTTTTTCTCCTGCTTGAAACAATGCTGCGAGTTCTTTAGCAGCTTCTTTGCGCAATTTCATCTTTTCCTTATCTCCATTAAAAGAGAATCGCACATTAGGGATTACCAAATCAGGTGGCACATAAGAACTCGGCAAACGGCGCTGTTTATTAACCAACACTAATAAAGATTCCGGATTGCGGACAATACCTTCTTTTGTGACTGTTGTCTGTGTATCTGGAAACAGTATTTCTCCTTCGTATTGCATACTTTCACGGCCTGGATGCGTGATATAAAACAGTTCATTGCTCCAAACAAATATACTCACCGCAACAACAACGATTCCCATTGCTATACCGGTAACTAATTTCATATTTCACCCTCTTTGTATCTTAGTCACTTTCTATATAAGTCTACATAATTTTTTCGACGTATAAACAGCAAGAAAATCACAGCGCTAGAACGCCTCGCTACGTGTGTATGTTCTTACTTGACATGCGTATCTCTTAGACCTGACCGCAACCATACATTGCCCGCTCTTCTTTCCCGCCCCCAAAAAATGTCGGTTTTTCTAGTTGTACTTATATAACATTGTACTTATACGATACACATTCGCTATTAAAGTAAATGATTCCTTGTTTATTACCCATTAACGCGTTCGGCCTGCCAAAAATATTCACTAAATACTTCTGCAAGCACATCTATACTGCGATTCAGTTCTTCTACTGTATTATCCACACCGCCTAATTCAATTAAAATCGCTTGTCCAGATAAATCCTGGTTGTAAATCCCATTTCCCGTTCGAAAATCTTTACGACCTACACCCCGGCTTACCCCTGGATATTTATTCTGTATCATATCATGCAGCGCTTGAGCTAGCTTCTCATTTTGTGCGTAATTTTTATTACCTGCCCCTATAATAAAGTAAAATTTTGCGTAGGACTTGCCATTCAGTACTTTAGTTGTAACGGGCTTTCTTGCACTGTCACGATGAATATCAAAGAAATATTGCAGGTCCTTGTTTCCAGTCATAGCTGTTTGTACAACTTGCCTAGAGACTTTATATGAACTATTTGAATTCAAACCTTTTGAGATTAACAGTTTTCCAATATCTGTTTTATCATTTGTTGTTCCGATTCCGTAACCCTCCAGCTGTTCACGCAACCGATCTCCAAAGATAGAGATGTTAGAAACAGAACTCGAGGCCTTATTCGCATTTGGATCATTGTTAAGATTGAGCATCGGTAAATATGATTCCCAGCTATGACTATGATAAATAAAAACAACCTTTTTGCTTCCCGTAGAACTAGGAGGTTTTTGTTTTGGAGCTTCCACAGGCGGGACGGCTTCTCCTTTTCTTTCTTTTGTTAACTCTTCCAGCGGCACGCTAGATTCAATTGGAAGGTTAGAGTAATTTGTTCCTTCCCCCGCTATTAAAATTTCTGTATCATACTTTGTAAATCCAGGAAGCTCAGTTCCAATCAAACTTCGCACATCATTAAAACGAATATTTGTTACAGTTGACAAAAATAGAGTTGATAGAGAGGATTCTTTATTTAAACTTCGATATTCCTGCGTAAAATAATGGTTTTCCATACCAAACGCGTACATATATCCGTTCATTGAAAGCTCTCCCAAGAAGCTATATAAATAAGTAGACTTGGCATGCTTTAAAGATGTTACCATCATGCTTGTAAACAAAAACATTGATATAATTGCCACTAGAATAAACAAAAACAGCTTAGAGACTCTTGTCTTTTGCACATAAAAATAGCTTCGCTTCATTCTATCACCCTTTCTCTAGCAATATATGTACAGGTAGTGAGGAATAGAACACGCAATCTTTGTCTATATATAGAGATAGAAAAAATAAGGTGGTCTTTAGATAGGTGAACTGAAAAGACAATGTACAGTTAGAGATTAAGAAGCGCTCGTTCTGAGGAAATTCATAGGCACACAGCAATTGTACAATGCTTTCGCTTTACTGTTATGTTAAGAAGGTTACTTGTGCTTATATTATGTAGAATGAGGTGAGATCGTGAAACTATTAATTATATGTGCTCCTATCATTGTTTCTGTTGTACTTTATTTCATAACCCGGTACATAAAAATCAAGTTGCTACTAGATATTATTTCATATATAGCACTTTATACGTTCGGGTGTATCTTATCACTGTCCATTTGTGATGTTCTACAAAAAGATGCTGTGTTCATGACGACCATTCATAAAGTGCTGTTAAATAGCTATTTTCTAAGTGCAGGTGCGTATCTTGGGGTATATCTGCTTTATCTCCTCCTTCACACAATTATTAAGGATATAAAAGAAAACAGAGCTCGCGAATAACAGCTCTGTTTTCTTTTTTCAATTATGAAGGTTGATTTGTATGAAACAATTGCTTAACAGCGTGTAACGCTTCCTCTTCATCGTCACCAAATACACAAATTGTAACACGTTCTCCCTCTTGTAAAAGTAAACTGCAAAGCCCAAGTAAACTTTTCATATTGATTGTTTTATCCTTCGTTTTTAATAGAAAGTCGGCTTCATATAAACCTAATTCTGCAACAAGTTCTTGACAATAGCGCAAGGTCCATTCTTTTTGTAGCGTTGTTTCCCATACCCGCATCAGCTTCGCTCCTTCCTTTTATCGTATCCTTATTACAAAAACAAGAAAAACACAACAACTTTTATACTTTTTAATGCGACAAAATACGCTATGTATAACCTCTATTCCGCATTTTTGTTAACGAATACAAATAAAAAAATCACAACCGAATCGTAAGTCTTGTTACGAAACATCTGCATAAAAGCTGCATGATAAGCACATTTCTTGTGAACAGTTTCTAATACGCAAAAAGGTATCTGTTTTCCAATCGCTAACACTTTCAAGAGTGTCAGAAAGAATCTATGCTAGAAACGATAGATATTAGGTTTGCGCGTTCTCTTTCATTTGCCTGTCGACATTCTTCTGCGCCTCATGTATTCTTAACTTGTAGGATATAGTTAGAAAGGAGACGGTGCTAGTGACAGCCATCTTTTGGGTTTTGATTGTTGTTTGCTTTGCGCTCGCATTTGTCGGACTCGTGTACCCCATTATTCCTGGCGTGCTTGTACTGTGGGGCGGCTTTCTTATTTATCAATTTGGGATAAATCACCTAGAGCTGACATGGACATTTTGGGGGCTACAGATTTTATTTACAGTTATTTTGTTTGTTGCTGATTTTATCGCAAATAGCTATTTCCTTAAAAAATACGGCAGTACAAAATGGGGAGAGCGAATTGGTGTTATATCAATTCTAGTAGGTTCATTTGTTTTTCCTCCGTTTGGTTTATTGATTGTCCCGTTTTTCTCAGTGTTCATTACAGAGCTATTACATAAGAAAAGCGGCAAGGAAGCCTTTGCTGTTGCATTTGCTACGGTTATCAGCTTTTTAAGCAGTTCTGTCGCAAAAGCTGTTATTCAAATACTAATGATTGCAGTATTTATACTTTACATTGTTTTGTAAGAGGGTGAGCTAAAAAGTCAGCCTCTTTTAATATGCAATTCCTACTCGCTTCCTGTTATATTTGCTAGAAGTTAGCTGCTGATATGTAAATAAAGCTGTATCCCCTACTGTAATTTGCTTGCCATGTTCCGGTAGCATATGAGCTTCTGTGCGAAAACCTCCTCGTGCCTCACCATCAATCAAATGCGTTGGACAAACAATTGTCCAATCTAAATCAGATTGCGCAAGCTCTAAATAAGCTCGTAAGTGATCCTCTGCTGCATGCGTCGATTTTCGTTTTGACTCTCCAGATTGGAAACGATATATTTTGGGATTTGTTCGCGCCTGCAAAATTCCTGCAGTGCCAACCGTTACAATACGTGAAATGCCTTCTTGTTTCATTGCTTCTATAATAAACGGCATGCTTTGGGATAAAACAGCGACCCCGTCCGTACCGAGTGCACTTATGACCACGTCACTTCCACATACAGCTCTTTGAATATCTTCTCGATTGCAGGCATCTCCTGTTATACATGTAACTTGCTCTTTCATCTGTATGTTTCCTCTTACTAAAGCTGTTATCTGATGATGATCTTGCAGAGAAAGGCGCATAATCTCTTTCCCTGTTCGCCCCGTTGCTCCAAATATACAAATACGCATATGTTATACTCCTTATTTTTTATATAATACGCACTTATTATAGAGTACACCGTCCAAAAAAGTCATGAAATAAGCAACTAAAACAGTTACACTTTGATTGTAGGAAAAGACAAAAAAACTCCCCCGCAATGCGGAGGAGTTTTTTTATTCTTTCTTTGTATCATCTTTAGACTGTGTACTTGTTTCTGTATCTTGTTCTTGTTTTGTATCATCTTTTGTTTCTTCCTCATTGCTACAACCCACTACCAGTAAAGAGCTCATTAATGCAAGTGCCGTCAAAGATTTCGTAAACTTGTTCATCTTGATCGTCTCCTTTGGGTAAAATATGTACATTCTTATCTTAGCGATAATATATAAAGGAAATATAAGAGAACGGTTAAATACAGGTAAATTATTGTAAATTTACCTGTAGAATACCTGTACTCTTACGGTATACTGAACATGTAGAATCATTTGCTGTATACATTCTATATGTTAGATAAAGGAGGAATTCAAATGGATTTAAACTTACAAGGTAAAAGCGCACTTGTATCCGCCTCCAGTCAAGGACTAGGCAAAGCAATTGCAATACAACTTGTACGTGAAGGCACCAATGTTATGTTGATGAGTAGAAATGAAGAGAAGCTTCAAGAAGTACAGCAGGAATTACAAAAAATTGGGACAGGCCGGGTTATGTATAACGTTTGCGATGTCACCAATTCAAAACAAATCACAGCTGCTGTTGCTGCAACTGTAGAAGCATTCGGCTCTCTGGATATTCTGATTAACAATGCAGGCGGACCAAAGCTCGGCACATTTGAGCAACTTTCCGATGAAGATTGGCAAGGCGCGTTTGAGCTCAATCTACTGAGTCATATCCGTTTGATTCGGGCAGCTCTACCCTATTTAAAAGAAAAAGGCGGTAAAATTATCAACATCGCCTCTTCATCTGTAAAAGAACCGATTCCCGGCTTACTCCTCTCTAACACTTTTAGAGTAGGCATTACAGGTTTAACCAAAACATTAGCAAGCGAACTCGCACCATACGGTATTTTAATTAATACTGTTGCACCTGGGCGTATCGCCACGGATCGCGTTGCAGTATTAGACGAAATGAATGCTGCCAAGCATGGTCTAAGCAAAGATGAAATGAGGGCAAACTTTGAGCGTAACATCCCTCTTGGACGCTACGGACAGCCACAAGAGTTCGCAAATGTCGTTACATTTTTAGTATCAGACGCTAACACTTATATGACAGGAAATTCCCTTCTCGTCGACGGCGGCTTAGTAAAAGGATTATAATATCGGATGTCGTTTACATCCGAAAGATGAGAGGAGCCTGAAACCAGGTAGCGAATCTTTTCAGATACAAATGGGATTGTTATGGAGATTTACGCGGCGTCATTCAAAAGCTAGATTATATAAAAAGAACTTAGCGCAAATATTATATGGCTAAATCCTATTTATGAATCACCTGATTTTGATAATGGATACGACATTTTAAATTACGAAGATATTATGAAAAAAGCAGGAACAATGGAAAATTTGTTGGAGTTGATTACCGAAACCCATGCGCGTTCAAAACAGTACTGTTCTATTAAGCAATTACGATAATGTACAAACCAATCTGCTTCGCCCACACGAAGCGCGTATTTACCAGTTATAAAAAATCCGCACTCGCCTATCTGTCAAAATCCTGATTTCTACATATTGTATAGTGTAAAAGCCATAAAGGGGGAAGACACATGGGCTACGGATATAACAATGGTTTCGCTTTGCTTGTTGTTCTGTTTATTCTTTTAATTATCGTTGGAGCCGCTTGCTTCTGCTAACATTGAAACACTATCGAAAAGGCATTGCATTGGCAATGCTTTTTCTATACATATACTAGCTCATTTTAGTCACACTATACACAATATAGCAATGACGATAAAACGCATATAGGGTTAGAATACATACCGATTCGCCCCATGAATGCCCGAGCTTTCATCAATCACATACGTTCCTTGCGCTTAATAGATAATAAATCTCACTTGTTGTAAACCATGAATTTGAAGCTCTTGGTGCTCGCACTGCAGCAGCTTATGCGGGATCCCGCTTTGGTGTTGCTATTAAAGTTTCACAAGACGGCGATGTTCTCTTTACATAACCATGAGACTTTAATTGAGATTTAAAAGAGGCTGCCTTTTGGGACAGCCTCTTTTAGTCTGTTTATAAACGCAAACACATGATGACAACTATCCCTGTAACTACTGTCCAAAGCAGGCTTCTTGTCAAATATGCAACTCCGAGGGACACAGCTGCAGCAATCCACTCTGCGCTCTCTCCTTGCTGTAAAACAAGGGTCTGCGTTAATAAAGCACTCAAAACTGCAATAGGAATATAACGTAGCCATTTTTGTACCTTTGACGACAAAGACACCTTGCTCAGCAAAACAAGAGGCAATACTCTTGGTAGTGCAGTAACAATAGCCGCTCCTAAAATGATGATGATGACTTCCCATCTGATTTCCATTGTTCTATCCCCACTCCCACAGTTGCTGCTCCTATAACCGCTAATATGACCGCAACATTTTCAGACCATTGTCCAACGAACCACGTAATAACAATTGCTACAAGCGCTACAACATAATCTGTTTTTATTTTTCTTGATGTGATTTGCAATACAAAAAGTCCTATAAACATGGCAGTCAAAGCAAAATCCATACCAAATTTTTCTGGATCATGAATCCAACTTCCAAATAATGCTCCCAATATATTGGCTATAATCCAATTAAGATAGGCTACAATATTTAATCCCAATATCCAATAATAGTCACCTTGCTTTTGCTTTTCCAAATATGTTGTAGCTACACCAAAGGTTTCATCTGTTAGCAATAAACCTGTCGCCGTATTATGTAACCAAGATACGTGGCGAAAGTAAGGTGCCAGCGCTGCGCTCATTAAAAGATGTCGAATATTAACAAAAAACACAGTAATAATAATTGCAATTGCTGGTGCTCCAACGGCAAACATTCCGGCAGCAATGAATTGCGCTGATCCCGCATACACTAAAATAGAGAGAAGAATTATTTCAAGTAAACTAAAACCCGACGCTTTTTCAATAACTCCGGCAGCAAATCCTATACTTAAATACCCAAATATAGTAGGTATACATGCCTTCATTCCAGCGATGAACATATCTTTTCTCGTCAGTTTATATACAGCGTTTTCGCTAAGCATCCTTACCCCCCTATTTACAAAAGTGCATACTAGTAATATATCGCTTTTACATATAAGGCACTTTTTAGAATAAATAGTCTTATGCACATATGAAAAAACCGCCGTAATACGCGGTTTTTAAAAATATCTTTTTTTCCAAAAGATAAAAGCTGTTGTGCAAGAAAGGATAGCAGCAATGATCATAATAATTCCAAACGCATGCTTATATCCTTCAAATGGAATATGTACATTCATTCCAAAAAAGCTTGCTACCATTGTTGGTAATGACAGAATAATGGTAATAGAAGTCAATAATTTCATAACACTGTTGAGATTGTTACTGATTACAGAGCCAAATGTATTCATCATACCATTTAAAATTACGCTGTATATCTCAGCCATCTCAATTGCCTGCTTATTTTCAATCATGACGTCCTCAAGCAAGTCTTGGTCATCCTCATACATTTTCAAATATTCACTGCGCATAAGCTTTTGAATAACAATTTTATTTGCCTTAAGAGATGTTGTGAAGTAGACTAAGCTTTTTTCTAATGCAAGTAAAGTAAAAATCTCTTTATTTTTCATCGACTTATTGAGTACATGCTCTAAATCATCTGTTTTTCGATTAATCTGTTTTAAGTAGCGCAAGTAATATGTAGAAATGATATATAAAAGCTGCAGGACAAACCTCGTTTTCTTAAAGGTATAAAACCCTTTTATTTTTTGATGGATAAAACGCTCAAACACAGGATTTTCTTCAAGACAAATGGTCACAAAACAATCTGGCATAACAATCATACCAATTGGAATCGTATCATAAATAGAGTTCCCTTCTTCATCATGCCGAACAGTCGGAATATCTACGATAATTAGTGTATTATCATCTTCCTTTTCAATACGAGAACGTTCTTCATCATCAAGTGGATCTTTAATGAAATCCAAATCAACCTGCAAGGATTCTACCAAAAATTGAATTTCTTCTTCTGTTGGGTGCAATGCATTGATCCAGCAGCCTTTTTGAATCTCTTCAATTTCTTGTAACTTTCCGTTTTCATCGGTTAAATAAATATTTAACATACTTTCACCCCGATTCACTCACATATCTTTACCTTCTCAAGCATATGCAACTATGAGTAAAATTTCAATAGAAAAAATATATGATATACCATTGCTAAAACATGAAAAAACAGAGCATGCCACTCTGCTATCTCATTGGGTTTATATTACTTTTTCCGATGTTACAATATAATAACCATACATTAAAAAGAACTGAAAAACTATAACCGGCATATGTCGCGATAATAGAACCCACATAGTCAAAATGGGGTACAAGATACCAATTTAAAAATATCTTAATAACAATACCAATTCCTAAACCAATAATGGTTTTGCGCTGTTGGTTAATTCCCTGCAGCATTGCAGCAGTAACAGAAAAAAGTGAAAATAAAATGCAGGCCGACGCATAATAGCGAAGAATCTGTCCGCCCAGCATAGGGTCATTTTTTGTACTAAATAATAGTGTATATACAGGTTCAGCCAACCATATCATCCCCAGCGCTGCAGGAACAGTGACTGCTACCACCATCATATTTGTGCGAATAAAATGTTTATATAACAAGTCTCTATTTTCTGCTGTAAATGCTTTTGTCATCTCTGGCACAAGTGACATGCTAAAAGCAGTCGCAAGTGAAACTGGAATAAGAACAACCATTTGTGCAAGGCCAATAACTGCATTCACTTTTTCAGCATCTTTATATAGATAGCCAATCTTTACAAGAAGATGATTCATTGTATAGGTATCAATGGTTTGATAAATCGGAATGGCTAAGCCTACTACTACAAATGGAATAGAAGATGTAAACAATTCTTTATATAATTTAAAAAATGAAAGGTGCACCGTATGTGTCGTTTTTTTGGCTTGCAGATAAGGGCGGCGCTTCATATAAAAGAATAGTAATACCCCTATTCCACCGCATGCTCCAACAAAAGCACCAAAAGTAGCTACCCCAACAGCGAGCCCCGTTGCTTCTTGATAAAAGAATAAAACAGTAAATGTACCAATTAAAATCGTCAGTACACGAAATAATTGTTCAATTACTACACTAATTGCAGATGGTCCCATGGATTGAAAGCCTTGGAAAAATCCACGTAATAAGCTCATAACAGGTACAAGCAACAAAGCAAAACTTACAATACGAATGTTATACGTTACCACCTGCATACTGTTTCCTGTACCACTATCTTCTGTAACGATTAAAGAGGCAAGGATTGGAGCAAACGCATAAAGAAATAAGAATGATGCCGTCCCCATAATAAGCATGAATACGATGCCACTTCGTAATATTCTTTTGACTGTATAATAGTCCCCCATTTGATTATACTTTGAAACCATTTTAGAAACCGCAAGAGGTAGTCCCATGGTCGCTACACTTAACATAAGTGTATACGGTCGGTAAGCGTATTGGTAGAGCGCATACCCACTAGCTCCAACCATTGCCGTAAATGGAATAACATACGCAAAGCCCAACAATTTTGAAATGATTGTGGACAATGTTAAAAATAACGTTCCTCTTATAAACTGTGATTTCATGTACGCCTCCACTGTCCTTTTTTAATACAATTTACGGACAACCTCCCCTATTTAGAACAAAAAGCTACCGAATAGGCAGCTTAATGAGATGTTCTTTTTTTCTTCATTTTATATGCAATATAGATAGCTACAAATACGAGTGCGCCCGCTATGAAATAGGGTGTATATGGTGCAGCATATTCTTTAATGTGGCGCCAGTTCGCACCTAATTTTTCGCCGAGATAAATAAAGAAAATAGACCATGGGATTACAGCAAGAACTGTGTACAACGTAAATTTCCACAATGACATTTTAGCAAGCCCTGCCGGAATAGAAATTGCGTGTCTTACAACCGGAATAAAACGGGCGGAGAAAATAACACCTACACCATATTTATTAAACCAACTCTCTGCAATATCTAAATGATGCTTATTGATAAGTACATATTTACCATATTTCTCTACAAAAGGACGACCGCCGTAATAGCCAAGCCAATATAAAAAGATTTGTGCAAGCGTTCCTCCTATTGTGCCAGCAATGACTGCTTCTATAAAATTAATTTTACCTTGTGACACCATATAGCCTGCATATGAAAGTACAATTTCACTCGGAATGATTTCAATCATTAAACCGAGAGCGATACCAAAATAGCCAAGACTCATAAAAAACTCTAATAGTTGATTAATTACATCTCCAATCATGTGCAGCCCCTCATTTTCTTCTGATTTTCACATCTTCCATTATTCCATGAAATTCAGGACTTGCCAAGGGTTGGATATTATAATATTTTGTTGAAATCCTAGTAAGAAGCCCTTTTTTATATACTGTGTTAAAGTCCAAGGTTGATAATAGGCACTTGTGTATTGAAGTCAAGGTGATACGGCTCCTGCGGGAAAAGTAAGTCAAAGAGAAACCCCGCAGTGCGGTAGTTCTGAGGAGGCTCCCTGATCGCCTGTGAAAAGCAAACTCCGTAACGGGAACTTTAATAAAGCCATTCAACTAAGAAAGAGCCTTCCTTAAAAATAAACAGGAGCGGCTCTTTTATATATAATGCTATATACTTACTTATTTGCAAGTAATGCTTCTAACATAACACCAACAAAAAAGAACCTCTCGTTACATGCTATTGTGTTTCCTGAGCACGCATTCATCGTAAATGTTGACAACAATTGCACATAGCTCCGTCTTCTTTGCCAGCAAAAAACGTTAGCTTCTTTATTTGTATTTATATTAGAGAATTTCTTTTAAATGCTGTTGTAAGAAGCTACTTCTTTTTTCAATAAACTCATACATAACTTGTGGCTCTCCATCAAATACAGCAATATCTGATACGTATGGATCACGTAGCACATGTGGTCGTAGCAAAGCGTGAAGTGCTTCAATCTTAGGTTTCATATAAGAAACCGTAAACTGATGTGCTAGCGTTTCTTTCATTATTTCCCCATAACGTTTACGGAATGACGGTACATCTAACAGTCTCGCGCTCAATGTATTATAACCTTGGATACGAATATAATCGTGCTCTAACAATCTTCCATGCACATCCCGGCCCCAAGTCGCATCGTAGTCCCAGGGAATGATCTCATATAGTCCAGTTTCATCATTACGATATAATGCATAATTATGAACGAATCCATCAAAGTTTGATGTACATACAATAGCTGTAAGCCACCTCAAATACTTCTCAACATCTATATATTTCACAATCTCTTTTTCATATTCAGCACGTGAAATCGTATTAATATTGTAAACAAGATCACACAAGTGTTCCTCGCTATATTCATCGCCATACTTCAATTCATATCCTGCTGATAATGTCGTTTTTATATCTTCATCTAATTCACTAATAAGGGAAAAGTTAGCATCATCGTCTACCGCATACGAAATAGAACCATTTGGAAGATTACGATTTCGTAAAAAGTCTTGATCAACAGATTCTAGTTGCAAATAAACCCCCTGAAATCTACCATTAATTGTAACAAGTACATGCTTAGAATTTGGAGAAAGCACACCTAAATCATGAAAAAAGTCAAGAGATAGCTTATTCCTCATTAAAGATGGGTCTTTAAACTCGGAATTTAAATGTATTTCATGAGCGCCTTGAAAAAACTTTGGCTTATGAAACATCACATGATACGACTTCTTTTCAAATTTTCGAATGTGAGAACCGCGATATACCACATCAATATCGTATTTGCGCTTCTGATACGTTAATTTAGCCGGAACCGGTTCATCACTCCACACATCTTTACGAAGTTCTACAAGATACATAGGATGAATGAATAGGTCATAGGAAGGGAACATGTTTGTCTTCCTTTCTTTATACACTTTTCTTTCTACACTTAATGTATGCTTTTCCTTTCTATTTGACACCTTAGGTATTTACCCATTTTCTAAAAAATCAACGCTTGTCTATTTCATAATCTTTTATATTTCATATTGTAATAGAGAAAAGAGAAGACGAGCTTCTCTGATTAATAAGGAGGGAATTAGATTGAAACGTGATATTCGTAAAGCTGTTGAAGAAGTAAAGTCTGCTGGTATGGAACACTTTATGCACCAGGAGCCACGCTCTTACGACAAAAGAAGCAAATGCTCTCATAAATGTCCTAAGACAAAGTGCAAACACGTGAAAAAGTGTACGTATGTAACAAAATGTACACGTTGGACGAAGAAATACTACTGGACAAAGAAATACTACTGTACAAAACGTTCTTACTACAAGCATTCCTGTGGCTATAAAGGTCACGGAAAATACGACTACTTTTCTAAGAAATCAAAAGGTAGACGTTCTAAATTTTCCGGCGGAAAAAAAGGGAAACATGATTATTTCTCTAAGAAATCAAAAGGTAAGCGCTCTAAGTTTACTGGCGGAAAAAGAAGTAAAAAAGGTTACCGTTAAAAAACAGGCCGCACTTGCGGCCTGTTTTTATATAGACAAACATACATTTTCACAAAACAATAAACAACCTGTCTCTCTATATCATACATTATGGTATAAGCTCTTTTTTAGCATAGGCTTTAGGAAAAAACTTATGTTACACCTTATTCATTTACAATATAATTATTTGGAGGGTTTTTCTTATGAAACGCTATGACCGCGAACAGATTGATAAAGCAGCTAAAAACTTGCGCTCAGCTGGCATGGAGGATTTTATGAAACAAGGACCAAAGCGTCGTCATCATAAATGTTCATGCTTCTCTAAACGCTCTCACTTCTCTAAACGCTCTCACTTCTCTAAACGCTCTCACTTCTCTAAACGCTCT
>NZ_RIAV01000074.1 GCF_003852715.1 Ectobacillus antri | reverse complement strand
CTTTCTTTAAATTTTGAATGAGGTCATGACATTTTATAAAATACGTACTTGTTCTTTTTTTCGCAGCTGCGATACCAATTCCTGTCGCTAAATGAGTTTTGCCCACACCACTTGGACCAAGGAAAACGATGTTTTCGTTCCCCTCAATGAACCGAAGGCTTAAAAAATCTTGAATCTGTTGCTGGTTAATGGACGGTTGGAACGTAAAATCAAAATCTTTGATTTCTTTTAAGTGAGGAAATGCACCTACCTTTACCATCGCATGAATCATATTTTGTTCGCGGACATCAATTTCATAGTTCGTTAACTTAATAAGCGTGTCTACAAAAGAAAGTTGATTGTGTAAACTGAAGTCTACGACTTCATCTAAATGTATTGTCATTTGCTTCAGTTTCAAATATGCAAGGTTACGAACTAATTGTTGATAATTTGTTTGCGGTATCATGTTTCATACGCCTCCCCGATTGTCTTTAAATTATTCTTCGCTAATGTATCAATATCGG
>NZ_RIAV01000073.1 GCF_003852715.1 Ectobacillus antri | reverse complement strand
GGTTCGTTTAGTAATGGAAGGAAAACTCGGCAAGGAAGTAGCTGAAATCTGCAATCTACACCGTCAATCCGTCTCGGAATATATTCGCCGTTTCAACGAAGGCGGACTGGAACGCTTATGAGATCGAAAGTTTAGCAAGGGACGCCCATGTTCGCTGACAAAAGAACAGTTGACAGAACTAAAAAAGACGGTTTTACATCAATCTCCGGAAGACTGCGGCCTCGGAACCGCTGTGTCATGGAGTGTTCCACTCATTCGTGAGCACATCCAACGCGTGTATAACGTGGAGCTGACGAGAACAGGTGTATTGCGTATGCTTTGGCGCCTTTCGCTTTCCTATACACGCCCAACTTATGTGCTCAAGAAAGCAGATTCAAAGAAACAAAAAGCGTTTCGACGCCAGTTGGATTGGATAAAAAAAACGCCTTAGACGAAAATACAGTCCTTTTGTACCAAGATGAAACACACATCCGCGCCTATCAAAGCCTGCGTGCAACGTGGTCACAGTCC
>NZ_RIAV01000072.1 GCF_003852715.1 Ectobacillus antri | reverse complement strand
GGAAAGTAATCTTTAATCATATAAATTGCTTTGTATTCACTCAGCTCTTGCTTCTTCTTTTTGAGTAGAAGCTGTCGCATTTGAAACATCGTAGAAGAACAGATGAGAATGCCAATGAGTTGACCATATAAATGGCATTCCAGACGCTCTTTTTTGATGTTCTTACACGCATCAATTTCAAAGAACGACTTCCATGTTTTAAACAAAATTTCTATTTGCCAACGCATGGAATACAAGGGATGCACGTAGTTTGTCGACACTTCTTCTGGCGATGTGTTTGTGATATATACATTCATGCCCATCAAGCGCTTGCTTTTCTCTTTCATGACAATACCTTTTTTCTTCTCACGTATGGCTTGATTTTTTAAACGTGTTTGCGTTTGATCATGGGTTAAACGATGAATGATGACACGCGTTGGAAGCTTTTGATTTTGCCCAATGTACGCCTCAGGGATTTCAATCGTTTCACCCGGTAGTAGATCAGACATCATTTGGTCCATATCAAGCTGTATATATTTCGTATGCTTCTTCGGTGTGCCATTTTTGAAGTATTCTGGTTCGGGATTTTTGATATAAATGCG
>NZ_RIAV01000071.1 GCF_003852715.1 Ectobacillus antri | reverse complement strand
AGCTGTAAAAAGGCAAGAAACTGTTCTTTTTTCCCTTCTGAAGCAATGGATGTTACAATTTTCCCCGTCCCTACCTGAACAGTTCCGAATACCGTCACATATGCATGATGTCCATACGTCGGGACTTGTTTTTGTATGCCGGACTGTGACCACGTTGCACGCAGGCTTTGATAGGCGCGGATGTGTGTTTCATCTTGGTACAAAAGGACTGTATTTTCGTCTAAGGCGTTTTTTTTATCCAATCCAACTGGCGTCGAAATGCTTTTTGTTTCTTTGGATCTGCTTTCTTGAGCACATAAGTTGGGCGTGTATAGGAAAGCGAAAGGCGCCAAAGCATACGCAATACACCTGTTCTCGTCAGCTCCACGTTATACACGCGTTGGATGTGCTCACGAATGAGTGGAACACTCCATGACACAGCGGTTCCGAGGCCGCAGTCTTCCGGAGATTGATGTAAAACCGTCTTTTTTAGTTCTGTCAACTGTTCTTTTGTCAGCGAACATGGGCGTCCCTTGCTAAACTTTCGATCTCATAAGCGTTCCAGTCCGCCTTCGTTGAAACGGCGAATATATTCCGAGACGGATTGACGGTGTAGATTGCAGATTTCAGCTACTTCCTTGCCGAGTTTTCCTTCCATTACTAAACGAACC
>NZ_RIAV01000070.1 GCF_003852715.1 Ectobacillus antri | reverse complement strand
GAAACTTCACCTTCCGCACATCTATCAATCAACTTGTTCCATTGTTTTCTATTGTAATTTAAGCCACTACCAATATCCGTAACAATTTCATCAACTATCATTCCTCTTGCATTGGCAAAGGTTTTCAAAAACTCAATTTGATTTTCCAAATCATCTTTCTGTCCTTGATTAGACACTCTGGCGTAAATAAGAGTCTTACCTACTTTATTTTCACTTTGAATACCCATATATTGTTGATACTGTTCTTCTGTATAGTATCTTCTTCCTTTTGGGTTTCGATAAGCAATTAATACGCCTTCATTATCCCATCTTTGTAATGTTTTTACGGACACATTAATCATTTCTGCAAAGTCTTTCGGCTTGTATTGTTTCATAAGTATATTTTATCACTATTGGGTACATTTGTTTATGTTTTTAATTGCGGTTGCTACACCTCCTTTTTATCGATATCTCCATTATAAGCAAAAAAAGTCATAACCTTTCATGACTTAGGGATGAAATTTGGTCATATTCTTCATTTGGAAGCATGGTGCAACTACGTTATACTGAAGATATTATCTTTGACAACTCCCCATGCCTAAAGGCAGGGGATTCTTGGGTAGTAACTCCTATCGGAATCAAATTTACCAAGCTATCCCTCTCTGTCCGAGAGTTTAGTTACCTATGTGGTCAACCATTT
>NZ_RIAV01000007.1 GCF_003852715.1 Ectobacillus antri | reverse complement strand
ATCGATCGAGGGCTTAACCAAATATAAAAAGCAGAAGCGAGCGTGTAGCGAGCTAAAGCTAGATTACGAATACACTTTGTTATCCAGTTTTGAAGGAATATGATATTTCTTCTTGACAGATTTTCTTCTGTCAGTATAATAATAAGAGTCTGGTAATGATGGCAAAGAGGTCACACCCGTTCCCATACCGAACACGGAAGTTAAGCTCTTTTGCGCCGATGGTAGTTGGGACCTTGTCCCTGTGAGAGTAGGACGTTGCCAGGCTTTTATTTTTTTATATACCCAATTTCATGCCGGTGTGGCGGAATTGGCAGACGCGCACGACTCAAAATCGTGTTCCTCTGGAGTGCCGGTTCGACCCCGGCCACCGGTATCATGTAAAAACATCCTTTACTATGTAAAGGATGTTTTTTTATTGGATAACCCATCAGATAAGTGACGTAAAGGAGCCATGTTATGAAAGAAGTTACCTCTATCTCTATTTCTTCAAGATTAAGGAAATTGTTAGCGTACGCGACAGCTACGGATAGGATCAATAAGGAATACAAGGCATATATACAGGAAGCAAACCGAAAGTTGTATGCATGGCAGGAAGATGGACAGTTCGTTGGGTGTATAGGAATTTCCTTCATTAACACATATGAGTGTGAAATTAAACATATTGCGGTTTTACCAGAAGAAAGGGGAAAACATATTGGGCGACAAATGATTCAATTTGTCCTTCATCATCATGCGCTGAAGCGGATTACTGCGGAAACGGATATAGAAGCGGTAGACTTTTATCGTAAATTTGGATTTACTATTATAAGTTTGGGAGAAAAATACCCAGGAGTAGAGCGATTTCAGTGTGTATATGAGAAAAATAATTGATTATACATATTTAGAATATTATTAAATAAGAAGGGGTGAGAAGCTGTAATGAAGTATTTTATGAAAATGGCTTGGACATCTCATTATAGTGTTTCTTACGCATACGAATTGTGAGTAGATGTAATTTGTTGGGAATTATAGAGGCTTGTCAGATGTTCTAACTAAGAAATTGAGTTAGCTTGTGTTTCTTTTTGTTGTATGTTCATCAGATAATTAGTGCAAAGCCCCGCTTAAATTTGCTAAAAGCTCGTAACATAGATGAAAAGACTGCTAATCGCAGCCTTTTTCTTATAAATCAAACGTTTGTTTAATGCGCATAGCCGTCTCGGCCGCACTCAAATGCGTGTTATCAATCTTCAAATAGCGGTTATGTGTAATTTCACCATCATGAGAGTAGAGGCGATGTGTTTTCATGGACAGCTTCAAATTTTCTTCAGAGCGCTGTACATTTCGTTTTGTTGGCTTGTGCGCTAAACGATGCGGTGTGACGTTTCGACGCAGGCGCTCGTCAAGCGTAGCTTGTAGTTCCACAAAATATACTTCTCCGCCTGCTGCTTCAAAGGTAGATTTGGTTTTTTCAATAAAGGCCCAATCGCTAGGGCTGTTAAAAGCCCAAACATACGTAAAAATTATTCCGTATAAATCGCTGCCTGCCACTTCTTCAAACATCTTTTCGCGAAAAAGGGTAACCAGTCGCTCAAACGCAGGTGTTCCAAAATCAAAAAATGGATGAACCAATTCAATAGTCATGTGATTATGAAACAACTTTAAATCTGTAATAGCTTCCAGTTCATGGCCAACTGTCATTTTGCCTGCAGCTTGCGGGCCGAATATAATAACTAGTTTCATCTTCATCACCTACACTTTTCTTTGTGTCAGTTGCATTGCTTTTTTCTGTTCCAGTACCTGTTTAAACAAGAGAATGCTGGCAATGCCGAGAACAAGATAGCCAAGTGCCATTCCAAAGCCGCCAATTAAGTTACCGATAATAATACCAAGAGCACCTATGATTTTAGCAGCTTGAAACACCAGTCCGTTAATCGCCATATACGCGCCTCTCGCTTCATCTTCAATAATATCAGCCATTTTTGATTGTCGCACTTCTGTACTCATTTCATGCAGAGAGCCGCCGCAACACGAACAAACCTGTTTCTCCAGAGACAAATGATAGTCCACTGTCTCCGGGCAGGTCCCGAAGCAGCACCTCTCGGTGGCCGCGTGTCTTTTTGCGCTGATACGTAATTGTTTCAAGTGTTGGCTCCGGGACAGAAGGATTTGCATCTGTTTCCGCCTCATTAAAGAGGTTGAGCTCCAACTGGTCACGATCCGTTTTTTCGCTGGAAGCACCAAACTAGCGTTACTGATGTAAGCGGAACTGTTCCTGAAATCATCTCAATTTGGCTTCCAATTCTGCATTCTACTTTGGCATCGCTTCCCTAATTCTTTAATTGTAGGGTTTGGATTCTGAGTTGTATGTGTAATAAAGAAGAAATTCGACAGCTTGAGACGAATTCCTTCTTTTTTTTACATATGTTTTATACGACTGTGCGAGCCGTTACCTCCTAATGGGCATTTTGTTGGTCAAGCGGCCTGTGTTTGCCTGCTGTTTCTAAAGTCTTGAATCCTCTGGCTCCACATCTGTTGCCGTTTTGAAATTGACATGAAAAAACCTCCTCATTTTGGTGTGCTGAGGAGATTATTGCATGATTAAACGTGTGGGAACAGTTTGGCGCTTACGTTTAAAAATCACCTTTCCCTTCACGTTCATATTTGTAGCTATTAAAATTGATGACTTCAACTTGAACTTTAATGTCTTGTAGTGATGCTTCATTTAAATAAAATTTGTTTGATCTTTTTAACTTAGCGTATTCTTTTGGACGAAATTTAAACCACTTTTCACCAACGTTAAATAGATCTATTTTATTTTCGAGCCCTTTTTTATAGATCCCTTCGATTTTACTACTTATATCTTTTTTAATTAAGTTTTCTAGTTGTTTTAGGGATATATCTTCAATTTTTTCTAAAATTTCTGAACGAATTGTTATTTCTAGTGTAAACTTTGGGGTTGCGGCTCCTTTTTCATATTTGACTTTCATTTTAGGAGATTCTAACCCAACAACCGCTAACAACTTATCATTTTCTTGTACCTTCACATCTAATGCTACCCTTTTCTCACTTACCCAATTGACATAAAGAGCCTCATCAAAAGGAAGAACATTTTTATATGCTCTATTCTGAAAGATTGAGTACCCGTTGAAATATAAAATCGGGTAATTCTCATTTGTTTTCCAGCTATCTTCATCAATTTTCACTGTAGGAATCTTTGCTACACCTATAGGCTCATAATAGTCTCTAAGAAAATTCATCAATGTCGTTGGCCTTATTTCGTCTTGAGTAGTCTCGGTGCCACTTTTTTTAGATATAACCGTATATATGGCTGGGTAGTCAAATAATGCTTTAATGCTTAAAACCTTTTTAATGTCTTCCTCTGTTGTAACAATCCTTGTAGTTTCTCTAAGAGTACGGCTTCTTCCCAGTTCCTCTATAACATCTTTAAATTTATGCTCTACTAAGCGCTGGCTAAATATTATTGTCTTTACATGTCCAAAGAAAATAGGTGGTTCGGATTTTTTATAAAGCTTACTTATAGCAATATTTAAAGTTTCTCCCTTAGCCGAAGAAACAAAAGTAGGAATCGGTCCTGCTGGTTTTCCACTTTCTTGCTTTGCAACATTAGCAAAGTTTAATGCTTGTAGGTAGACGGTAAACTCCTCTGTCTCATCATCATAATCTATACCGATTGTCACAATATAGGTTAGGTCTTGAATATTTTTCATACCGGAACAGCTAGAAAGAAGCATGCAACATAAAAAAAGAAAGATTAATCTCTGTATCTTTTTCATGTATTATTCTCTCCTCTTGTAGGGTCGTCCGGACTTGTTGATGTGTTTCTCTCCTTATAGGCTTGGGGAGGTGCTTTTATAAACGACTTTATTACTTTCTTTATACCTAATGGAGCAACTGATTCAAGATATGAAGTGCCAAATGATGAAATTGTTGACAAATAAATAACAGTTAAGATATAGCCAATGACTACACCGAATAACCCAAGAAATGTACTTAACAAAAGAATGCAAAACCGAATAAGAGTGATGCCTGAACTTAATGAAGGGTTCACTAATGTGAAGGAAGATATATATGTTATCGCAGCAACAACTAACATCGTTGGAGACGTAATGCCTGCCCGAATAGCTGCATCTCCGACAATTAACCCTCCTAATACCGATATTGTTTGTCCGATTGCTCTAGGTAAGCGTATCCCTGCTTCATCAAAGAGCTCGAATAACATTAGGATAATAAACATCTCTAATGGACTAGACAAAGGTAATCCGAAACGTGAAATAGAAATCGTCGCTACTAGAGTATAAGGAATTTGCTCGATATTAAAAGATGAAAAGGCTATCCATAAACCGGGTAAAAATGTCGAGATAATAAGTCCCAAAAACCGGATGAGACGCTCTAACGAAACGTATGAGTAACTACTATAGGCATCCTCTGGTGATTTCGTTTCAAGTAAAATATGGACTGGCGCAAACGTAACCGTTGGATTTCCGTCAACAATAAGTGCGAATCTACCTTGATTCAATGCATCGACAATAAAATCAGGTCTCCCTGTATAACTCATACTGGGAAAGACAGAAAATGGGCGATCTTGGACGTAAGACTCTAATTCGTAAATACTCGTTAAAATATCAAGCTCTACTTTGTTTAAGCGCGAACGAATTTCGTTAAGGATTCGCTCATCAATTACATCCTCAATATACATTAGTACAACTTTCGTTTTACTCCTTTTACCAATCGTATATTTCTCCAAACATAAACTCGGTGTATTTAATCTTCTTCTAATTAAGGATATATTCGTTTTAATATCTTCCACAAATCCATCCTTTGGACCTCTTATCGACGATTCTAAAGCAGATTCTTCCGGTTTCCTTTTTGGAAAGTCAGCAGCTCTAATCGATAGTAATGTCTCATTAACGTGAAATATTACATTTCCAGTGAAAAGAAGATCCGATAATTCATCCACCGTTTTGGTTGTTACATCTTCAGCTTGGAAAAACGTCTTTAGCCTTGTTTTTAAAGACTGATCTTGATGTAGGGCAAGCTTTGGTAAAATATATTTATCTAAATATTGAATATCGGTTAAGCTTTCAAAATAAATTATTTCAAATTGTTCCCTATCTGTTTTGTGCTCTTTCGTGATAAAATCTTCACTTTTGCAAAATTGTTGTTTTATTGCCTCCTTTGGATTAAGGCGAAGTGTCGATGGATTGGTCATGTTTTTTTTCATCCCTTTTCTTAATTACAAAAATAATGAGAGCCGAAATGACAATGTGAAAGAGAAAAAAAATAAAACAAGTTGGCAAATAATACTTGTAAACAAATTCATAGAAATAATACGATTCTACTTTGACCAACATAAGGAAAAACAATAATACGTACATCGTCACAACTAGCTTTGGATTTAAACGATAATGATTCTTTTTATTTGTTAAAAGCCAACCAATTAAATACATAAATAATCCAATTCGGATTAAAGCACCACTTAGCCATTGATATAAAGCGAAGAAATCTAGATTTGAAATATATTCTCCAATTCCAAGAACTCGCCATTGTCTGTAGGCCGGGTACTGAAAATTCGCAGATTCTAATGAACCAAATTCCATAATAGATGCTGAAAGTGGTCCAAATGTTAATCCTGCTAAAATCGTTAATAAAATAAATAAGTGCTTAAATTTAATCGGTTCCTGTGAAAATGGCTGTAACAAAATGACGATATATAACTCGAGGAAACCAGAAAGCACATACATGATTCCTTTTAATACAGGAGGATAGCCTACTGTAAGAACGGGTAATAGTTGGCTAGGATCCTTTAAACTGGTGTTGGCTATGGCGACAAAAAAACCAAGTACCGTTACAACAGGTAGTAACAGCCCACTAGCAATCGCCATTGTTTTGATTCCGGCTTGTGTTAATAGATAACACACTACAATTAACATAAAAATAATCATGAAAATTGGAGCCTCAGCTAGAAAGTAAGTATTTAACCAAATCAATAAGTCTCTAAATGTTACGTAAGTAGCAATTAATAAAAACAGTACAATCGGAATCGAAAAAATCATGAAAACCACTTTTCCAAAGCGTATACGAATCATCGTATAAAAGCCTTCTGACGAACTATTTTTTATGCTGTAGTGTAAAAGTAGTAAAAATAGTAAGGCAATCGGATAAGCAATAAGGATACTTACCCAACTATCTCTCCCGGAAGCAGTTAGTAAGTTAGGAATCAAAATGACATGATTTAATAAGCCGGTAGAAAGGATAATCATTAAAAATAACTGTCTTGGAATTAACATTTTTACTAAGCTTTTCATAAAAAATCTCCCTAATTATATATTTGCTTATTTAGCTTCACCTAGTAATAGAATATTATTCCATATTTTTCAAGAAAAATCGGAAGGTGCTAAAAAGTGCCTTCCTAATGAAAAAAGTACATAATAAAATAGAGATAATTCTTTGGACAGGGAACGTAATAGAACTTGACGAGGGCGAGTAACACGTTCTAGTTTGCATGACTTACCGTATTTCTTATGGACTTGAAGTCAAGTTAATAAATCACACTTGCATAAAGACATGGAAATTTTTCCTGACAAAACTATGAACTTATCTTATCCTTGATGAACTAAACTGCGGATCTAGTTGAAGTATAAAAATTCACGTTCGTTATCAAGAATTACCTTCGTCAATTGAGTTGTATAATTGTCAAAAATCTAGATAGCAATATGTGTAATAAATGGAAAAGACTCAAACTGGAGAAAAGTAAAAAATTTTAAAGATTTAATAGCTGTGGTAGGAGGAGTAACATATCGTTCAGGTGTTGTAAATTCTCTTTTATAGGGGGTATACGATGATAACGGTCAATTTATCTGGAACAGGAAAACTTACTAATTCAGATTGGAGAGATATTACTGGAATAGTGAAAGAGATAACAATAACTAAAAAATCCTTTTTCTAATACACCAGAAAGAATTAATAATACTAAGCCTATTCTAACTGTCAAAATTAAATTTATTGAATGGCCAGAAAATCGGCCGATAGAAGAGTGAGTTTGGCCGATAGAAGAGGAGTTTGGCCGATAGAAGAGTGAGTTTGGCCGATAGAAGAGGAGTTTGGCCGATAGAAGAGGAAGTTTGGCCGATAGAAGAGGAAGTTCGGCCGATAGAAGAGTGAGTTTGGCCGATAGAAGAGGAGTTCGGCCGATAGAAGAGGAGTTTGGCCGATAGAAGAGGAAGTTTGGCCGATAGAAGAGGAAATTCGGCCGATAGAAGAGGAGTTTGGCCGATAGAAGAGTGAGTTTGGCCGATAGAAGAGGAAGTTTGGCCGATAGAAGAGGAAGTTTGGCCGATAGAAGAGTGAGTTTGGCCGATAGAAGAGGAGTTTGGCCGATAGAAGAGTGAATTCGGCCGATAGAAGAGGAAAATCGGCCGATAGAAGAGGAGTTCGGCCGATAAAGGCGGCAATTTTGTGAGAAATTAGCCTGTAAGACAGGACAAATCAAATGAAAAAGGAAGAGGGTTGCTCTTCCTTTTTGTTTTATCCGTGTAGTAGTTCTTGTAGCTCTTCGGTTGTGAGTTCTGTGATCCAGCTGTCGCTTGTGATAATGGTGTTGTTGAGTGATTGTTTGCGTTCGAGCATATCATCTATTTTTTCTTCAAGGGTGCCGGTGGTGATAAGTTTGTGGACGTGCACAAAGCGTTTTTGACCGATGCGATAAGCGCGGTCAGTTGCTTGGTTTTCCACAGCTGGATTCCACCAGCGGTCGTAGTGGATAACATGGTTGGCTGCGGTTAAATTCAAGCCGGTACCACCAGCCTTGAGAGATAAAATGAAGATTTTGTAGCGGCCGTTTTGGAATTCATCAATCATGTGATCGCGCTCTGCTTTTTTTACGCTACCATTCAGAAACAGCACCGGTTCGCCCGTTTGTTGCTCCAGAACGGTTTTTAGCATATCACCCATGCGGATGTACTGAGTAAAAATGATGCAGCTTTCATCACGTTCACGGATGTTTTCCACAAGCTCCTGTAGCTTTTCCATTTTCATGGAGCGCTCAATGATGTTTTGCGGTGCTTCTTCCTTCAGGTAAAGAGCTGGATGGTTACAAATTTGCTTGAGTTTATTGAGCATAAGCAAAATAAAACCGCGTCGCTCTATACCGGAAAGTGTTTGGACGTTGGACAAGGTATCGCGAACCATTTGTTCGTAAAGCGATGCCTGCTCGACGGTCAGTGCGCAATATTCCTTTTGCTCCTGCTTATCAGGCAGATTTAAAGCAACGTCCGGGTCCTGTTTGGTGCGGCGCAGTAAAAAAGGTGCAATTAAGCGCTGTAAGCTCTGGATTTTTTGCTCATCACGATCTTTTTCAATCGCCGTAACGAACCGACGGTGAAATTGTGTTAAGCTGCCAAGATAACCTGGATTTAAAAAGTCAAAGATGGCCCATAGCTCGGATAAGCGATTTTCCATAGGTGTGCCTGTTAATGCCACTTTATGATGCGCAGTCAAATGACGTACGGCGCGGGACTGCTTGGTGTGAGCATTTTTAATGTTTTGGGCTTCATCTAAAATTATACTGCTCCATGTGTAAGAAGAAAGCTCTGCTTCATCTAAATTGGCAAGTGTATACGATGTGAGTATCACGTCTTTATCAGTTAGAGAAGGCAAGAATGCTTCTCCTTTGGCACGAGTGCTACCGTAATGTAAGCCAACGCGCAGACTCGGCGCAAAGCGCTCGAGCTCTTTTTGCCAGTTCCCAAGAACTGAAGTGGGCGCTATCACAAGTGCAGGCCCATTTGTCATGCGGTTTTCCTTGGCGTATAACAGGTAGGAAATTGTTGACAATGTTTTTCCCAGTCCCATATCATCGGCTAATAATGCACCAAAGCCGAGCTCGCGGTGGTATAGAAGCCATTCAATGCCTGTTTGTTGATAAGGACGAAGCGTTGCTTGCAGGTTGTCCGGCATTTGCTTTTTTGGTACGTTGCCAATTTCAAGGAGTCTGCCGAGCAAGCTTTCATAATAGTCGTCCAGTTCAATCGTGATTTCTGCAAATGGGTTATCCTCCGGTATGTCTTCAGGCTCTTTACGAAGCAATTCCTGTTGCAGCAAATCCTTCATCTCCATACCTTGTTGATCGGCTTTTTCCATTAGTTTTTTTACATGTTCAATGAAGGCAGGATCCAGTTTAATCCATTCACCATTGATATTGATGAGACGGCGATTTTGTTCAACAAGTGCCAAAAATTCCGCTTCGGAAAGCTCAGCTGCACCGGTCGAAATTTTCCAATCAAAGTTAATGAGGGTATGCATGCCAAAGAAAGATTCTCCTTGGACATTTCCTTTTACTTTTGCGCGCAGCGATAGCTTTGTTTGTTTGAGCTGTTGCCACCAGGATGGAAGCAAAATATCCACACCAGCTGCCAAAAGCTCATTGCTTGCCTCGGTCAGGAATCGCCATGCTTCTCCTTCATACAGTTCATGCCGCAATACACCATCCTCTACAAGCCAAGGAACAAGCTTTTCCCAGCCCTGATAGGTTTGCAGAATTCGCTCTTCATAAGATTTCCAACGTTTTGGCAAGGAAGCAGAATCTGTATACACATACGTTTTAGCAGCGCCGCGCTTTGTCATTAAAATCGTTTCGAGCTTCCAAGTTTCATAGTCTTCCTGCGGCTCTAATAAACGCAGTCCAATGGTAAACGGTGTATCATCTTCTAAAAAGCCTATTTTTCGGAGCCAATCTTCCTCGTTGCTCGCAGCTTCTAATTGCTTTACAGAGAAGGTGCGATGTTCTAAGAGGCGCAGTGCATTTTCCCATTGTTCGTTTCGCGGTACATTTGTTTGTAATGCATATGTGATAGCCGCAGAGAACAAGGAGCCGATGTCCTCAGGCAGCTCGTCTTCTAGCGGTTTCCAATAAATACGATCGGCCCATGCAGAAAAGTCTGGAAGGAAGTTTCCCTCTTGATAATAAGCCCATGCCCGCAGAGCATCATTGCGGTAGCGAAGTAAATCGTGACAACGAAAATGAGCGAATGAATTAAAGGGAAGAGTCGCTATTTCCAATGCCTCTGGTGCCGTTAGAAGAAAGCCGCTGTTACCTTCATGTACATACGGTTTACGCAGTGTACCGTAAAAGGAGGTCGTATGCCAAGCGAAGGCAAAATCCGCCCATGTGTCTTCTGCTTCACTCCATAAAAACCAACCGTTATCAAGCTGTTGTAAATGTAGTGGAATTTCAGTTTTTATCATCAATTAGCTTTCCTTTCCGCAGTTCTTCTTGTAAGGCACGCAGACGTGAAAATGAAGCTGTGATGGTCATGATGAAGCGCTCCCAGTCTTCGGTGCGCTTCAACTTCTTATAATGCGTGCGCAGTTTTTTTAAATATCGAACAGCTTGTCGGTAAGCGGGACGATTTTTCATTTCGATGCATTGCATGACAGCACGGTGATATAAAGGCAATACCGCCTCTCGGTCTTCCTTTTCCACTTCGCGTACAATATGCTGTAAGCCATCTATAAAATCATAACCCATCATGAGCTGTAGATCTGTCCATACACGATATTGTTTTTGATTGAGTAAGTGCTCGCTATATTCAAAGAAGCTGTACGGTAAAAGTTCTTGTAAGATCACCTCTGCACCGGCTGTATCATCAATGAAATCAGCAAAACGCATATAAGCGTTTAAATAGAGACGGGCGAGCTCCCGCTTAGAAGGATAATCATGATCTGCTAAGCAGAGCTTTACCTTTATGTAACAGAAGGTCAACCATGTTTTTGCACGTTCCAATTTATTTTCGGCACACAGCTCATCAATCCAATAGATATACAAGTCCACAAATTGATAGGGAAATGCTTGTAACAGGTCTATAGCGGTCTCATCCTGTTTATGAATGAAGGCGATGTGCGCTAAAGCCAAAGGCTGCAGGTTAGATGGCGACAGAAGGGCAATGCGCTCTTCTTCTTCTCTGATGTTTTGTTTTAATAAATCGCTCCATAATCGGCGGTATAAAAAGTAACGCTCTGGTAGCATAATGCGATGGGTAAAGAATACGTCATGAATCAATTGTCCTGTTCCCGAAATCATGTGATCGTAGTTCATTGGGATTGGTCCTGCCATCAGCTTGTCAATTAATAGATCAATTTCATCAACAAAGCGTGAGGCGACAACAAGTGGATTGTAGTAGGAATATACCTTTTCCGCTTCAAATTTTACAGCAGCAAGCAACAACTGCTGAAAGCCAAATAAGGCTGCATTTAGAGTAAATAGATCGCGAAGCACATTTACACGAGGTGCTTTACGAGCCAACTTTTTATAAAAGTCCTCAAAAATATTAACAAGTAGATACGATTGGCGAAATGGATATTTAGCTTGCTCCTTCGTAAAGGCTTCAGCTTCTCGCTCAAAAAATTGAAGCCAGCTATTATAGTCATTTTCTTCGTACACTGCTGTTTGCAGCAATTGCTTGGCTGTTTTAAGCTGCGGAATAATATCTACTGGTTTATCTTTATGTTTAAACCGCTTCATAATTTCTCCAACAAGGCCGAAGCTAGCACCTGCATAAAATAAAAGTGCAATCATGTGCTGACAATAGCCGCCGACTTGAAAACAGTCGCAATAGCTTTCATCGATGTGATGCAAGGGGAGCTGGACCGTGCATGCTTCTTCATCTTCTACCGTTCCTTCGAGAACATCGTCGTACAGGTTTACGTTATATACACGTCCTTCTCGATACAAACGTAGACCAGTCGCCATGTTCAGGCGGTCTTCCTCGACACTTGGACTTAGCGTCGAAATTATACGATCAGCCGCTTCTAAAATTTCTTCTTTTCCAATTGAGTGCTGCAGCATATTGCTACCTCCATAAAAAATTCCTATCTACCATTATAGCCGAATTTACAGCAAAGTAGCGATTGAGAGCTACTTTTTTTAAGGCCCTGTTAAAGTTCGTTGTTGATTTCCGTTACGGGGGTTCGGTTCTCCCTTTGACTTGCTTTTCCCGCAGGAGCCTCCAATCAATAAGTGCAAATGTTCAAGATCGGGCTTTAACATAGCCTTTTTAAAGAGGCGTGTTATGGTAAGCATAGAAAAAACCGACAAGTGCGAGGCCCGTCGGTTTACATATTAGAAAGGATAAATCGGATGAGCGCTTCTGCCTCTTCTTGAACGTACGATGCTGGTGTGAGCAGCGGTTTTGGTCGGCCAGGTATAGGTTTATACTGTAAAATGCGGGGGACATCGTCTTCCACAATCAGTTTATAGCGCGCATCATCATCTGTTAAAGTAAAGTCCACAAATAAAGTATTGTCCTGCTTTCGCGGTAATCCAATCCAATCCGGTGTTGCATTTACATTCATATATACTCCTCCTTCTACACAAGTATACGTTATAGAAACCGTGAAAGCACCTTGCATATCGCAAGGTGCTCTTTGTTTAATCCGCTATTCGAATTTTCACTTGCTTGCGTCCCCATTGAAAGGCTTGTTCTTTTGTAGGCATGAGCACATCAATTCGATTCCCTTTAATAGCCCCACCTGTATCGCCTGCAAGTGCTTCACCATAGCCTTCTACCCACACTTTTGTGCCAAGTGGGATTACTCTCGGATCAACAGCAATAAGCTTTATATTTGAATTTTTGCGTACATCTATTCCCATGGCCGTAATGCCGCTCATTCCATCATCATACGGTGTATAAGCCGTTGCTTCTACTTGTATTTCTTGTGCGGCCTTGACCGCTCCGGTATCCAAGAACTGTCGACTAACATAAGCTGCACCTCCGTCAAAGTCAATCAGTGCCCAGCCGTTTCCGGCATCAGACAGAACTTGGACAGCTTGTCCATGAATCAATTTGCCCATAATGCTATGATTGGTACCAGGACCAGTACGTACGTTCAGTACAGAAGCATTGACATACTGTGTATCTTGTTTTGTATATTGTGCACTTACATAGGCTGTTTGTCCGTTATGTAGAATGCGTAGCCAGTCGTGTTCTTTCCCGATTACCTGCAAAGGTTGTCCAGTTGTTACTTTTCCTAAAATAGAAGAACTTATGCTCGGAGCCTGCCGAACGTTTAGCGCACTTGTATTCACAACTGTAGCCGCCTCAGCGGCCGCTGTAAAGAATCCTAAACCAAAGATTGCTGCTGTTGTTATACTTAGTATTCGTTTCATTCGTTTCCCTCCGTCTTCTCAAACTACTCGCATTATAGCAACTGATGAGATAAAACTTGTATACAACATGCAATCTCAACCAAACTGTAATCACCTGTTAACGTATGTAACAATAAATAATTTTTGAAAAAGTGTTATATCATACAGGTTAATGAGGGATTCAGGAAAAATTTACTGTAATGAATGTTACATACTGTCCGGCCTATGTATTAACCGGATTGAAGTGTGATGTAACGAAATGCGTACAACTAAAAAGATTATTGTTTCTATATAAGTCTATATGTTTTTTTCGACATATAAACAGCACGAAAGTCACAGCTCCAGAACGCCTCGATACGTGTGTATGTTCTTACTTGACACAACCATACATTGCCCGTTCTTTTTCCCATCCCAAAAGAGAATGTCGGTTTTTCTAATTGTATTTATATATATGAAAGAACCTTTCAATCTACAATTTCCTAAAAATTGTCGTATTATTTGAGTTATAAGACTTTTATTCTTTTATAAAACAAGTATTGAAAAACGAAAGAGGATGCAGTATAGTTATTTATGGAAGCGGTTACATCATAAGTTGAAATTTTGATTTACGTTAATAGTTTGGATGTGTTCACATGTCCAAGGGGGAAAAAGTATGAAGAAATACGAACGCAAATTAAAGCAAATCAGCTTGAAGCGCCAGGCAACGACGAATCGAATAGCCGCTACAAAGGACACGAAGAGTAGTGAAGCTGAACGGAAACGGTCTTTTGTGTCGAACGCGTAAGTACTTATTTGAGAGGTTGGGGAGCCGATCAAATATAAGGGGTATATCTTTTATAGAGTAAGAAAAAGCAGAGATTGGGGAATCTCTGCTTTTTCTTGTCAGCATAGATTAATAGAAAAGCGGAAAGTACAAAAGTATTTTCCGCTTTTCTATTGTTATGTTAGCTGCCTCATAACCTCTGTTTTTGCTCCTAAGCAAGTCAACTTCACTTTTTTAGTATCCAGTTCCAGCGTCTAGCTCCTCCGCTCAGAGAACCTCAGCACATTAAGGCAAAAAAGCGCCTGTATGTACTGGGAACCTCTGCCCTTTGGAGCTAGACGAGTTTTCTTTACTGACTGTCATCTTCCATTTGTTCTGATGGTTCTTCACTTGGGTCGGGTTCGTCTTCATCGACACCGTTACAGCCGACGAGTAATCCCATAGATAGGATGACTGACAACAGTCCGAATACGAATTTCTTTTTTCTCATCGTTTGATTCCCTCCTTTCAATGCTATTAGCATGTGCAAATAAGGAAGGGAATTATGCAATCAAACGTTTGTTTAATATGGCTTTGTATATCCAAGGAAGTGCTGCTTCCAATAGGATGTGCTTACATTTGCCACAGCAACCCCGTTATCACTGGCATGAATGAAGGAGCCGTTGCCAAGATAGATGCCCATATGAGAAGGGCCTGACTTGTACGTATTTTGGAAGTAAATTAAGTCACCTGGCTGTGGGTTTGTTGTTTTGGTCAAGCTGCCCCAGTAGCCTGTTGTACTTGTACGTCCGATCGAGAAGTTAAACTTTTGATAAACATGATAGATAAATCCGCTGCAATCAAAGCCGGCAGGTGTAGTTCCGCCCCAACGGTAAGGTACACCGGTAAGAGATTGCGCATAAGTAATCAAGGAATTAGCAGTAGGAGGTGCGCTGACAGATGGCTCCTGTTTAGTGACAAATTCTTTTGTAATAAATGCAACGCCCCCATTATAGTTGATTTGTAGCCAACCGTTTTGTTCACCTGAAGCCGCTACCTTTTGACCTTGTTTCAACACGCCCAGTACGCTATAATTGGTGCCTGTACCGCTTCTTACATTCAAAGCATTCACATTTACATAGTAGGTTTCTGTTGTAATAGTTGGTGTTGTTTTGGCTTTTGTTACATATTGTGCACTTACATAGCCGAATGCACCATCCCTTTTAATCTTATACCAACCGTTTTCTGCACCCACTACCTCTAACTTCTGACCTTTCACAGTACCGCCAATGACGGCATGGTACGTTCCTGGTCCTTTACGAATGCGTAATCCATCCACATTCACAATATATGTCCCATTTCCTTGTGTACTTACTTGCGGTTCGGATGCTTGTCCATTTGCTGTAATAAAATCTTTACTTACATAACCCGTTTGCCCGTTGTAGGAAATTTTGTACCAATCCAGCGCTTCTCCCAACACCTCAATTTCCTGTCCCTTTGACAGAGATCCGATGATGCTGTGATTCGTGCTTGGACCTGTACGAACACGTAAAGAAGATACGTTTACTGTATATTGCGGCGTGGTTTTCACCACGAAATCTTTGCTCACATAAGCTGTTTGTCCATTGTAATCAACCTGATACCAATCGTCTGTTTCTCCTGTGATTTGCAGGGATTGCCCACTGTTGACAAGATCGATAACGCCGTGGCTTGTGCTCGGACCTGTACGAACACGCAGGCTATCGGCCTCTACCGTACCTGTAGCGGCTTCCGCATCTAAGGCAATACCACCTGCTACGGAAGCAACGGCAATACCCGCAAGAACTTTTTTCATACGCCTCATATTCCTTTCTGTATAATTTGTGCTGGGAATGAAAGATTTCCCAACAATAAAAAATACTATGATACGTATCGAATGATGTCAATGGACATTGAGGAATCCGCATATAAGAAACGCTGTATCAGTACAACTATTTTTAAATAGGAACAGGTAATTTGATGCAACCTATAAAAGAAAAATCTGACGAGAGAATGAGGAGGTGCAATCGGACATGTCGCGTATCTTAACAACGTACCATTTTGAATCATTCGTGCAATTGCAGATGATGGTACCGTTGAAAGGGGTATGACAAATGGATTGCAGTGGCTTCTAAGCAGGCTGCAGAGATGATTAACTTGCTCATGCAGCATATTTCAGAATAAGGAGTGAAGAGAATGAAGTGGATTAAGTATGTGATGTTAGTAGTGTTACTGTGTAGTATGAGTGTTCCAGTAGAGGCTTACGAAGAAAAATCCTCTCTAACCATAGGGATTATTGCACCAATGGAGGAAGAATTAAAGCTGCTGCGCTCAAAGATGGACATTGAATCGACCGAAAAGCTCGCTAACTTTGAGTTTTATAAAGGAACATTGGATGGTGTAGATACGGTATTGGTGCGTTCGGGAATAGGGAAGGTGAACTCAGCTGTCGCTGCACAAATTCTAATTACATTATACAAAGTAAATTTCCTGATTAACTCTGGTGTTGCCGGTGCCCTAAATCCCAAGCTTAAAGTAGGAGATATTTTAATTTCACGCGATTCTGTTCAGCACGATGTAGATCAAACAGCAATCGATGAGCCACCAGGAAAATTTGAAGACGCTGATGTTATTTATTATAAGGCGGATGAGCGACTTGTTCGTTTGGCACAAGAAGCCACAAAAGGATTACCCGGCGTAAAAAGCTATATAGGTCGCGTAGCAAGCGGTGATCAGTTTGTAAGTGAAGAAAAGCGTAGGAACGAAATCATCTCGACGTTTCAAGCCGATGTTGTGGAAATGGAAGGCGGTGCAATTGGACAAGTAGCCTACTTAAACCGAATTCCATATATTATCATCCGCTCTATTTCCGATCCGGCCAGCGAAGGTGGAGGTGAAGATTACCAAAAGTTTGTAAAGCTTGCCGCCAAAAATGCAGGATATTTAATTGAAGAGATGATAAAGCGATTGCCAGAGTCGAATTAATTTGAACAGTGATTTGACTGCATTCACAAGAAAGAAGCGTCCCATGGTGGACGCTCCTTTTATTGCATCGTACTTACTGCAATGCTGTCCTGAAAAGCTTTTTGCAGTGCAGTTGTAACAGAGCCTACTACACCGCCGTTAATTGCTGCCCCATCAAGATGGGTCATGGGCAGTATTTCAAAGGTCGTACCTGTGAAAAAGGCTTCTTCTGCAAGCAACACATCCTTAATGCTGAACATTTCTTCACGAACCGGTATACCAAGCCCACTTGCAAGTGAGCATACATACTGCCGTACAATGCCATTTAAAATAAGGTGGTTGGCGGGGTGTGTATATAATGTACCTTGCTTCACAAGAAAGAAATTAGATTGACTGCCCTCAGTAACGGTATTGCCGCGAACAAGTAGCGCTTCTTGACAATTTTTACGCTCAGCGTTTGTACGAGCGAGCACATTCGGTAATAAATTCAATGATTTGATGTCACAGCGAAGCCAACGAATATCTTGTTCAGTACAGGCATGAATGCCGTTTTGCATGAGTGTGACTGGTCGTTCTTTTTCTGCTACATACGCATACACAATGGGTGTAAGATTGTCTGCATACACATGGTTACGGATCTGAGCACCTCTTGAAATTTGCAAATACACAATGGCATCTTCTTTACATTCGTTTTGTGTCACGAGCTCATATAACCAGTGAATCAGCTCAGCCTTTGTAAAGGCAGGACGAATTTCTAGTTCCTCCATTGAGCGATATAGGCGAGCTAAATGGGGCTCCAATAAGTGGAATGTACCTTGATATAACCGAATGACTTCATACACACCGTCTCCAAATTGAGAAGCACGATCATGCAAGGAAGCGCTCGGCTGTTCTACCCTTGTATCAATTAGTCGATTTTCTAATAAAAGAATCGGTTTCATACAGCACACTCCTATTTTCAAAAAGGTATAATACACATTAGAGATTTACAAAAAAACTCCTGCTTGTATGTCGTTTTTTTCGTGAAAAAACACAGTTTATGTTACTATGAAAAAGAATTTCAGAAAGAGAGGGTTACATATGGAACAAATACAGCTTGCTGAGAATGTAAAATTTTCTCGTATCGTGCATGGCTTGTGGCGCTTAGCAGAGTGGAACATGACAGACGCTGAGGTTGTGCAATTAATTGAACAATGCATGGAGCTTGGTATTACAACGTTTGATCATGCCGACATTTATGGGGATTACACATGTGAAGCGCTATTTGGTCAAGCTTTGCGCCAAAAGCCATCGCTTCGTGAAAACATGCAAATCGTAACAAAGTGCGGTATTAAGCTACTGTCAGATAAATATCCAGAACGCACAGTAAAATATTATGACACAAGCAAAGAACATATTATCAGAAGTGTAGAACAATCACTGCGTAATCTACAAACTGAGTATATTGATGTTTTGCTGATCCATCGTCCGGATCCGTTCATGAACCCTGCTGAAGTTGCAGAAGCATTCCGTCAATTGCGTCAAGAAGGAAAGGTATTACAATTTGGTGTATCCAACTTCTTACCATCTCAATTTGATATGCTGAGCGCTCATGTAGATGAACCGCTTGTTACTAATCAAATTGAAATTTCGGCCCTGCAGCTTGAACATTTCGGAAATGGTACATTAGATAAATGTCAAGAAACACGCATTGCGCCAATGGCTTGGTCACCGCTTGCTGGCGGCAGTATTTTCCGTGATTCGTCTGAGCGTGCTGTGCGTGTTCGTGGTGTTCTTGAGAAAATTGGTGGTGAAATCGGTGCCACATCATTAGATGAAGTGTTGTATGCATGGTTACTGCAGCATCCGGCGCGTATTATGCCGATTGTTGGTTCTGGCAAGCTAGAGCGTATTCAATCTGCAATGAATGCGACGAAGCTGTCTATGACAACGCATCAGTGGTTTGAGATTTATACGGCGTCTATGGGGCATGAGGTACCGTAGAAGATAAAACCGAAAACCGAAAACCGAAAACCTTTTTCTTTTTATAGGGGAGAGTTGCTCGTGCTTTGTAAAGTAGCGGTTTGGACTGGACAGAGAGCGGTCGTAGGGAGTGACGTGTTCTAATGTATGAAAGTTATGGATGAGAAGTAAGGTGATACCGATGCGTCGCTCGACTTAGTGAGAGGTTAGTTTTCTGGATAAAAAAACCTGCACATTGTGCAGGTTTTTTTTATTCTTTGTTATTCTCTTTAATAATTGTTTTTACAGTACCTGTTTTAATTTTGTTTCCTTCAAAGAAGCGGAGTAGGTCGCCTTCGATGATTTTGTCAGACATTTGCAGTTCATTTTTAGCGCGGTCTGTAAGAGCCTTTGCTTCTTCTTCAGGTAAGGTTACTTCTTGACCTGTTATACGGTCATAGAATTTGTTATCGTGGTATGTGTACTTATCTGTTACGAAGCTACCATCACGCATAACAACGAATGGGTTGCGGTCTTTTGAGAATAGGTCATGACCGAATTTAATATCGTTGTTATTCTCGATACCAAGCAAGTTCAAGATGGTTGGTTTAATGTCAACTTGACCGGCTGGTGTTGAGATTACTTCACCTTTTGTTTGACCTGGTACATGAATAAACAATGGTGTACGTTGTAGGTTCATATGGTCGTACGGTGTAATTTCATCTTTTCCTAAATATTGTGCCATTGCACGATTGTGATTCTCAGAAATACCGTAATGGTCACCGTAGAAGACAATTACGGAGTTATCGTAGATACCTTCTGCCTTTAGACGTTCTACAAAGTGCTTCAAAGCTTCGTCCATGTAACGTACTGTCACAAAGTAACGGTCCACTGTACCATTTCCAGAGTTATACGGTTCAATCAACTTTGTGCTGTCATCATACAAGAATGGATAGTGGTTTGTTAATGTGATGAAGCGTGTATAAAACGGTTGCTTCAATGTTTTTAACATATCTACAGATTGATCAAAGAATTCTTTATCTTTTAAACCCCAGCTCAATTTGTTCGTATCATCAATTTTGTAATCAAGCTCATTGAAGTAACGATCATAACCAAGGGCTGGATACATCATGTTACGGTTCCAGAATGTTGCGTTGTTTGCATGGAATACCGCAGAGTAATATCCTTGTTGACGCAAAATTTCCGGCGTGCCAACATACTCGTTATTTGCATGTGTAAAGTATACTGCACCGCGGTCTAGTGGGTACAAGGAGTTATCAATCATAAACTCAGCATCGGATGTTTTTCCTTGCCCTGTTTGATGATAAAAATTATCAAAGTAATAGCTTTCTTTTATGAGTTGGTTCATAAATGGTGTAACTTCTTGTCCGTTTACTGTTGCATTAATCAAGAATGACTGTGTGGATTCAAGAGATACTACAATTACGTTCTTACCTTTAGCAATACCAAACATTTCAGGATTTGGTTTTACTTCGTTTGCTTTTACATAGTTCTCAGTTTCTTGTAGTTTGCTGCCGTCAGCTAGCGCTTTTTGGGAACTAGATTTTGCTTGTAGACCGATATCATATACTTGATGTGCATATAAACCAAGGTTTTTAACAAGCATTACACGGTCAAAAGAACGTGTTAATAGTTCAGGGCGCTCTGCTTCCGCAAGACCAAGGTTAACAAAGAATACTGCTACACCCGTTAAAAAGTATACCATCTTCATAGGGCGAGCAATTCGGTGCGTTTGGGCAAAATTTTTGCGCTTCATCGCAACCCAAAGCAATACAAGAATATCTGCAAACATCACTAACACTTTAAAGCTTAATAGCTCCTTTGCACTAGAACCCAAGCTACCGAAGTTAGAAGTTTGCGTTAATACTGGCAGTGTAACGAAGTCGTTAAAGAAGCCGTAAAATGCCACGTTTCCCATCAATATAAATGTTAATAAAAAGTTAAGGGAAATCGCAATGTAGTTTCGCTTCGCACCGTTCACCAACAGTGAAAGTCCTACCACTAATAGGGAAGCCGCCAATGGGCTAATAAACAAAATAAACTCCTGCATAAATGATTCGAGTTTCAAATCAAAGCTCATGCGAGTGACAATATATGTTTTCAACCATACAAGAAGCGCTGTTAGCACTGTGAATCGCATGCTCTTAAATTCTGCTTTTAATGATTCCTTCATCCATTCTCACCCTTTCTATATCAGCTCCATAGAAAAAAAGGAGCCTGGCAAACCAACATAGTATATCTATGCAATGCTGCAAGTTTCCTTTATAACTAAAATAACATTATACAATAAATTTACTTTTTTAGGAATATGGTACTTTGTAACATATTATTCAGACGTTCGTTGAACCGCACAAAACACTTTAACATCTGTTTTATTTTCCGTCAACAGTAAACTATAACCTGTCCTTGCCATGCTGATGGTTCAATATATGCTGCAGCTCTAGCAAACAGGACAAATCCCTGTGAAAGTATATAAGCCAGATGTGACATTACGAGCTGAAAATAGAATTTGTATGCGCAGATATTGGGACGAACGGAAGATTTCCTATATAATGAAAGAAAGTCATTAGGAGGGATTAGGATGGAAACAAAATTTTCGCCGGATGCCTTTTGGCAAAAAACAAAGCAGGTAGCAAAAAAGGCAGGATATTTGGTCATATATGCTGCGCTTCTATTGTTTTATGTACTAAAAAAGCCAGAAGTGCCAAAGAAAACGAAGATAGCAATTATTGGTGCCTTAGCCTACTTTATTGCACCAATTGATGCGGTTCCCGATATCTTAGCAGGTCTCGGCTATACAGATGATCTGGGCGCATTAGGTGCTGCACTCGTACAGGCGGCCATGTATATTGATGATGACATAAAAGGGCAAGCAAAGGAAAAACTTGCGGAATGGTTTGAGGGTGAGTTGGATACAGGTGCTATTGATTCTAAGCTAGAATAGAAAAAGGTTGAGAACGTTTGTTCCTGTTGGTATACTGAAATAGTAAATATAATGAGGAGAAACTTATGCCATCGGGAAAAACACATACAAGTTTAAATTTATTTGCATTGCCGTTTTTGCTTTTTTTGCTGATTTCGTACGGTTTTACAAGCTGGGGCTTTTTACTTTGGTTTTGCGGCGGTTTTATTGCTGGTACCTACTTCCTAAGCCCTGATTTAGATACGCGTAGTACACCGTATCGTGCATGGGGACCACTGCGTGTACTTTGGTATCCTTACCAGGTTATTATGCCCCACCGATCGCCGCTTACGCATATGCCTATTATCGGAGATGTACTGCGCGTGTTGTACTTTGTTTGCGTTAGCATACCAATTGTCCATGTACTGGACACATATGTATACGATGTGAATGTAAAAGAGATACTAATGCGGTACAAATCAGAGCTAGTTATAATCTTTTTCGGTATTGTAACGGCAAGTACACTACATATTATGGTAGATATTATGAACACAAAACGAAAAAGATTATGGAAAAAAAGAAGAAAATAAAGTGTGAATGTAGTAGTTGACGGCACACTTTTTTTACATTATTATTTGTATGTACAAACAAACAAAAGGGAGTTTATAAATATGATGAAAACACTTGTTATTGTGGCGCATCCTAACATGAAAAATTCTCGTTTTAATAAACGTTTACGTGATGAATTAACCAAAACGGATGTAACCATTCATGACTTATATGAAACATATCCAGATGAAAATATTGATATAGCTCGTGAGCAAGAACTGCTGTTGACACATGATCGTATTGTACTGCAGTTTCCATTTTATTGGTACAGCTCACCATCTTTATTGAAGAAATGGCAGGATCATGTCTTAGCATTTGGATGGGCATACGGTCCTGGCGGCACGAAGCTACATGGTAAAGAGCTTATGCTAGCTATCACAACTGGCGGTCCGGAGGCTGCGTATCAAGCAGGGGGTTATAATCAGTACGCCATGAGTGAATTACTAAAGCCATTTCAAGCAACAAGTAACCTCATTGGTGCTAGATATTTACCGGCTTTCATCATTCATGGTGTCAACCAATTAACAGAACAACAAGTTAATGAGCATGCAGCTCGTTATGTGGAACATATTGCAAAAGATTTTGGTCCAAGAAGATAGGGCGAGCTATGTAATGAATGAACGTATTGTTATGATTGGAGGCAGCACTATCAAAAGTAACGGTGGCCATCCACTTTCATAAGAGTCTCGGCATATCGCCGAGGCTTTTTTGTATAAGAAGCTTAACTAGGTGCTTAAGATATAAAACAAGCTTATAATAGAGAAGAAGGAGTGATTATATGAAATATGTTGTATCTTGCTTAATGCTACTGCTTTTGTTCGGATGTGCACCGACAGATGAAAAATCTCAATTGTTTAAACAAGCAGAGGAAGGTTGGATTGATGCTGGCTATCGTTTAATTTTAACAAAGGAAGAACCGCCGATTGTCTTTCCAGCGCCACATCGTCATTATAAAGTGAACAATGATCACTTGGTTATGTACATATTTGATAGTCCGGAAAAGGCAAATCAAGCAAAGCTTGATGCTGAGAAACCAAATCCAAAGTGGGATTATCTCATTCCTGTTTATATAGTGAAAGATAATATGTTGTTCATTTACTTTACGTCTGCCGCACAAGCAAAGCCGCCGCTGTTTAATAAATTAGAAAAAGTAGTAGAAGGAATTAATTTACAAAAAGAGGCAAAGTGAAGGGGAACGATTTTAATTTTTGAAAAAATGTAATAAATAATAAGCCAGGCGCTGCCCGGCTTATTTGCCTTTAATAAAGGTGCGATCTTTTAAGAACAAGTTCCAGAAGAAAATGAACCCTGGAAGGAGGATAGCAATACCAATTGCGTATAGGACAAGTAACGTATAAAATGTTTCCTTCGTAGTAAAGCTCGTATCAACCGTTACGTCAGGATAGACAAGGTACGGTAGATGGGAGGCACCGTAGCCGTAACTGGCAAAGGCGTATTGTGCGATAACAGCTAGTACGGCGATACGCGGCCAACCGAGCGAATTGTGGGCACGGTTCGTCCACCAGAGTGACGTATAACCGACCACAAAGAAGATAAGAGATATCGCAAAAAACGGAATTTGCTTCATTAAGTTATCTAAAAACCAACTAGCATCTACATCAGTAGCCACCAATGCGATAATCGCTGTTACAAGTGTGGCAGGACCGAGAAAAATAGCACTGCGGCGGTACACTTGGTAGGTTTCTTCTGAACCTTGTTCACGTGAGAAATCTGCTAGAAACAATGCAGACAGAAAGAGCTCTGATGTTAAACCAAACAGCATGTAAAAATAAACGGCAGGGCTGCTGAACAGTTTGCCATATAAAAGAGACTCCGTATCGCCAGAGAAATCAACGTAGCCGCCTTCTGTAACTGGTAAAACAGTAATGAGCAGGGCTGGAATCAACAGGCCGGTAATACCTGAGATAATGCGCAGCATTTTTTCGTAACGAGGCAATGAATAAGCAAATACCATAAATGTACTGCGAATAGCAATTAAAACAAGTATCAGTGTAACCGGCGCAAACATGATTGTAGCTAATGTGTAAGCTGCCTTTGGAAAGAAGCCAATAAATGCAACAACCACAAATACAAGAACTGTATTGGTTAATTCCCATGTTGGTGATAAATAACGGTTGGCAATTTTACTGGCTAGTGATTTATGATTGGCGTACACCATCGCCCAAAAGCCAGCTCCAAAATCGATGGAGCCGAGAATACTGTAGGCAAAAATCACAGCCCATAAAATTAAAATGGCAATGCTTTGTTCATTCATCACACTTTGCCCCCATTCCCTTCAAGCTCAGGAAGCAACGGATGTCGTCTAAAAAATGTACGTAGTACGATAACGGTCAACACAGAGAGAAATACATACAACACGATGAACAACATATACATTGGAGCAATGAAATCCGCACGTGTGGCCGCCTCTGTTGTACGCTGAAAACCGTAAATCGTCCATGGTTGACGACCGCTGCAACTGAAAATCCAACCAAACTCAATCCCAAGCATGGACACTGGGCCAATAGAAGCAATGCTCCAGAGCAACCATTTCGGCAGTTTCCCGCCTCGCTTATGGTGGATAAAATACCAATAGGCAAGCGCGAGCCCAGAAATCATTGTTGTCCACCCCGCGGCACCTACCATGAGATTAAAAAAAACATGTGTGTAGAACGGGGGCCATGTTTCTGGCGGGAATTCATTTAAGCCTTTTACAACAGTATCCGGACTTAAGCCTGTTAAAATACTAAGTGCCCATGGAATTTCAATGCCGTACTTCACTTCTTGTGTAACAGGATCTACAAAGCCACCAATAGCAAGCGGCGCATGGGATTGTGTTTCAAATAGACCTTCTGCAGCTGCGAGTTTTTCAGGGGAATGCTCGTGCAAATTAATAGCCGATGAATGACCTGTCACCCACATCATGATGCCCATTGCAAAGGTCATAATTAAACTTAGTAGCAATCCTTTTTTATGATAGGCAATCTCACGTGCACTTTGATTGCGTTTGAGAAGCTTGTAGCCTGCCACAGCTGCCACAATGCCTGCGCCTGCTGCATAAGCAGTAATCACAACATGTGAAGCACCTGTATAGAAACTCGGGTTAAAGAATGCTTCCCATGGATTTACATCATATACTGTACCATCTGGACGCATAGAAAAACCGGCTGGTGTATTCATCCATGTATTGGCAGATGTAATTAAAATACCAGATGCAGTAGCGCCAATCATAACAAAAAATAGGGAAAGTAAGCGTAGAGAGGAAGAAAGTTTGTCGGCCGCATACACGTAAATGGACATAAACAATGCTTCTAAGAAGAATGCAAAAATTTCAATTTGGAAAGGCACAGCAATAACTTGTCCTACAATTTTAGCGAAGCCTGGCCAAAGTAAAGCAATCTGAACCCCGACAATTGTCCCAGTAGGAATGGCCACGCCCAATAAAATCGCGAAAGCCTTTGTCCAGCGTTTTGCCATTACTGCATAATCTGAGTCTTTCTTCCATTGATACAAAATCTCAAATAACAGAATCATAAGAGACAGTCCAATGCCGAGTGTGGCAAAAATGATATGGAACGCAAGAGATGTGCCGAAAAAGGCACGCGATAAAGTAACTGTATCCATATGTACGTTCTCCTTCGTTTTTACCAGTATTTTCTTACATGTAAAGGGAAATTATTCAAAAATATTTATATTTTTATATGTTTTGCAGAATGTAATTGTGATAATATCAAAGTATATTTTTAAAATTGAAAATTCTAAAAATTAAAACCATTTGTGACAAAGATATGACATTTTTCTTAATGCATGAGAAAAATGAAAGTAAGAGAATTGATTTATCGAAAAGTATGCTCTATAATAAATCGAACATAAGTTTGTGTTCAGTAAGGAGGCTTTTTGATGTATCCAGAGATTATTAGTAAAATGGCGTTCTCAAAAGCGCATAAAGATTTGTTATTAAAGCTGTACAACAAGGAAATTACAAGGAGAGAATATGACCGCTTAGTCCAAGAACTGTATGAGCCGGTGCCACAACCTGTAGAGAAAAAATAGCATTTACATAAGTTATGCTTTTTGCTTCAACCAATCGTTACCTTCTGTTAAGCGCGCAGTCATCATACTGCAACCATTATTGCCAAACAGTACACACCAAGTGTAACTAGAGCGGTAAAGAGAACACTTGGGCTATAGACGTTCATCTAAAATCGGCAAGGATACCCCCACTTCAAACAGACCGCAAGGTCGTTAAGTGGTGGGTTGTTGACCCAAAGAAGAAAGCGATTTGTCACACGCCGCCAAGTACAGAGCTGTCTTTATAAAGCGTAGCTACGAGTGGTATAAACTTAATTAAGTTTAGAGAGATTTGTGAAGTGATAAGCGGGCTACACAAAAGAAAAAAGCGCCAGAGCGGCGCTTTTTATTAGTTTTCGAGACGTGCTTTTACTTTTCGGTACACAGAAATAATTGGCTTATATTTTTCATGAACAAGTCCAATTACCTCGGCGATAATTTCACCGACTAGAAGAAGTACAAGTAAGATTAGCATAGACTGCCATAATAACAGTCTGGAAAATACAATGGCACTAACGCTGAAGAAAATGCCAAACATATAAATTAGCAAAACCGTTTTTCGGTGAGAAAAGCCCATTGCAAGTAAGCGATGGTGTAAATGTGATTTATCAGGTGCCGAAATGGGTTGCTTGTTTACTAACCTGCGTATAATCGCAAAACTTGTATCAAAAATAGGTACACCAAGAATAATGATAGGAACAATTAAACTAAACAAGGTAACACTCTTATACAAGCCAAGCAAAGATAAAATGGAGATACAATAACCAAGGAACAACGCCCCTGTATCACCCATGAAGATTTTTGCTGGGTTAAAGTTATAGAATAGGAAAGCAATTGTACTTGCGATTACAATAACAGCAATCGTTAGTATAAGAGGTGTATTTCCTAAAAAGGCCATAACAGCAAGTGTTGTTAAAGCAATAGAAGAAACGCCTGCCGATAAACCATCTAAGCCATCAATCAAGTTAATGGCATTTGTAATACCTACAATCCAAAATATTGTTAAAGGATATGCAAATAAACCAAGTTCATACGAGTCATTTGTAAAAGGAATATTTACATAATCAATCATTAAGCCGCTTCGTACAATTAAAAGGGCTACAAATACTTGACCAAGAAATTTCCATTTTGCAGATAGCTCATACATGTCGTCTAAAACACCGATTATTACAATAACAATCGCTCCTACCACAATCGTTGTCATTCGCTCGTTGTATAATCCGCTAACAAAATAACCAACAACTACACCAATAAAGATGGCAAGGCCACCAATACGCGGCGTGATTTTTTGATGTACCTTTCGGGCGTTCGGCTTGTCTACGGCACCAATTTTAAATGCGAGCTTGATTACGAAAGGGGTAACGAGCAGCACTGTGATAAAAGACGCGATAAACGCGTAAATAAGCTGTAAGTTCACTAATACTCCCCACCCTTAAGTATAGTTTTTATTCAATCAAACTATGTGCAGGCTTTATGCTGTATTTTTCATTCATTAGCTATCGTATCATAAACAAAAGAGAATTCAATCTTTTTTTCATGTAAAATTGATTACTATAACATGAAAAATGTTACAATCTGTCTTTTTATGGTGTTTTTTAGAAGGCAAAAGTATGGATATACAAGCCTTGCTTTTACATATTCTTAAAAAATATCGTAAGACTGTTTATATATAATAAAAGGGGAGATAGTATGATTTGGAAAGAGGTGTGGTGATGCACGTTACAGTTGTTGGAACAGGATACGTTGGTTTGGTGACAGGTGTTGGTTTGGCAAAAATGGGACACAATGTCATTTGTATGGATATCGACCACAAGAAAATTACGGCTTTGCGACAAGGACAAATTCCGATTTATGAGCCTGGTTTACAGGAGTTAATGATAGAGTGTTTGGAACGAGGGACACTACAATTTACAAGTGATCCTTCGTATGCGTATCAATATGCAAATCTGATTTTTTTGGCTGTAGGAACGCCGCAGCACCCGGACGGCACCGCAAATTTATCTTACATTGAGAGCGCATGTGATACAATTGCAGCGCATCTAACGGAATCAGCCCTTATTGTTACCAAGAGTACGGTGCCAGTTGGAACGAATGAACGGCTGCGCGCGCGTATGGCGAAGCGGTTGCCAACGGGGATAGAGGTTGAGTTTGCTTCTAATCCGGAGTTTCTAAGAGAAGGATCTGGTATACATGACTTTTTCCATGGAGATCGCATCGTAATTGGAACGGAGAATGAGAAAGCAAGGTTATGGTTGCAGGAGTTGTATGAACCGCTTGAAATTCCGATGTTTTTTACAGATGTACGCAGCTCAGAAATGATTAAATATGCCTCCAATGCATTTTTAGCAACGAAGATTAGCTTTATTAATGAGATAGCAAACATCTGTCAAAAAACAGGTGCTGATGTGGAAGCTGTTGCACGTGGTATGGGAATGGATATGCGAATTGGTTCCCAATTCTTAAAAGCGGGCGTCGGTTACGGCGGTTCTTGTTTTCCAAAAGACACAAATGCGCTTGTGCAAATAGCGGGTGATGTAAAGCATGACTTCCGGCTGTTAAAGGCTGTAATTGAGGTTAACAACCAGCAACAGGAAGTATTGGTGGAGATGGCAGAAAATGTGATGATGCTGACCGGAAAAAAGGTTGCGCTTTTAGGTCTTTCTTTTAAGCCAAATACAGATGATATACGGGAAGCACCGTCTATAGTCATCGCTAAGCGACTGCTAGCAGCAGGAGCTATTGTACGAGCATACGACCCGCAAGCAATGGGTAATATGAAGCGTGTATTGCCCGATTTATTGTATACAAGTGCAGCAGAAGAAGCACTGCAAGATGCCGATGCGGCGTTTCTTGTGACAGAATGGAAAGAAATCATACATATTCCTCTTAAGCGCTATGTCGAGTTAATGAAAACGCCGCGTATCTTTGATGGACGTAATGTCTATTCTTTACAGGAAGCGCTTGAGGCAGGCGTAGAATATTACTCGATTGGTCGTAAAGCGATTGGAAATGAGACATTGACAACTCAATAATGTATGCATAAATACCTGCTGTTAACAGAAACTAAAATGATGCATTTTCTAAAGGCAGGTGCTCTTATGGATATACGTATTTATGTTGCGGCTTTTTTAGTCAGCTTTTTAACAGTTATCATCGCAACACCGCTTTTGATTCGCGCTTCTCATAAAGCTGGCTTAGTGGACCGTCCAAATGAGCGGAAGGTGCATACAACAGCAATTCCCCGCACAGGAGGAATTGCTATTGTATGCGGTGTAATTCTCGGTTTAATTATGTTTCCGGTCTCTTTTCCGAATTTTAAAGGTGTTGCAATCGGGTCAGCTGTTATTATTTTAGTAGGGATTATTGATGACATTTATACGTTGCCGCCGCTGTATAAACTGGCGGGACAAATCGTTGCCGCAATTATTCCCATAGCCTACGGAGTTACGATTAGCAAATTTATGCTTCCGTTTTACGGTGAAGTTAATTTTGATGTGATGCGTTATGTCATTACATTTGTTTGGATTATTATTGTGACGAATTCCATTAACCTTATTGATGGACTTGATGGTTTAGCCGTTGGGATTTCTACCATCGCCCTCGCCATCATGCTGTTGTTTGCTTTTGCACAGCAGCAATACATGCTCGTTGGTTATATTGTATTGTTAATTGGCAGCAATGTTGGTTTTCTTGTATATAACTTTCATCCGGCAAAAATTTTTATGGGTGATGTTGGTTCTTTGTTTTTAGGATATACAATCTCATTGCTGTCCATTTTGGGATTTTTCAAAGGTGTAGCGCTTACCAGTTTGCTTATTCCAGTAATTATGCTAGCTATCCCGCTTTCGGATACTTTTTTTGCCGTTGTAAGACGAGTGGGGGATAAGAAAGGGATTATGAAGCCTGATAAATCCCATTTGCATCATTGTTTAATGCGAATCGGATATAGCCACCGTCGTACGGTGCTTATTTTATACGGCGCCGCTATTTTATTCGGAACGGTTGCCTTGTTTTTTCCATATTATAATTATCGAGTAGCTATTGTACTATTTCTCATTTTGTTGTTTTTCATTGAATTATTTGCAGAAATTATTGGATTAACCGGGAGAAAAACAAACCCAGTTTTAAGATTATTACGAAAAATAGGGCTGTTACTACCAGATAAAAGAACTTAAAAAATAGGCTCTGTTAAAGTTTGTTGTCAATGAGTAACATCAGATGTTAACATAGCCAAAAATAAAGGAACTTGCAGTGCAAGTTCCTTTATTGCGTGCTTTCTTCATTTGTATTATCAGTTGTATCTTCTGTTAAGTCCTCTTTTGGTACAAGCTCTAATATATCCATAAACGTATCATGAACCGTATCTACACTTTCCTCATCTAACTGATAGTAATAAATGCTGTTAATCGTTGCATCTTCACCTTCGAGCTTCAAGGTTTCAATGGATTGTGCATTAAACTTAGAAAACTTCCTGTATAGTGCTAAGCCGTCTGAAACCGGAATATCCGTTTTGATATTTTTACCAACTGCCTTTGCTAAATCGTTTACTTTTAATAAAGAGGATGGAGAGCTCACTTTCTCAAAAATAGCAGAAAGCAATTGACGTTGACGATCTGCCCTCCCGAAATCACCGCGCGGGTCGTGCTTACGCATACGCGCATAGGCAAGTGCTTCTTCACCATTTAAATGCTGCTTTCCTTTTTTAAATGTAATGCCTTTACGGGGATTCAAGTCTGACCCTTCTACAAAGTCAAAAGGTACATCCACAGTTACACCACCGACTGCATCAACGATTTGTTTAAAGCCGTTAAAGTCAATTTTCGTATAATGATCAATCGGTATGCGTAGCAATTGCTCCACTGTGTCAATCGTGAGTTGTTCGCCTCCATATGCGTAGGCTGCATTAATTTTATCTTTTTTCGTTCGGCCTGGGATTGAGACGTAACTGTCGCGCGGGATACTCATCATGGTAACACGTTGTGTTTTGGGATTCACTGCTGCAACAATCAAAGAATCTGTGCGCCCGTTATGTCCGCCTGAAGAGTAATCTTCTACCCCCATAAGCAGCACAGTAAACGGTTTTTTGGTAATCTCGACCTCTTCTTCGCGCAACTTGGACTGTTTTGTCTTTGTTCCGCTGTAAATGTCAAGCAAAGAAGAGAAGGAACTATATACATAGTATCCGCCGCCCCCAAACAGCAGTAAAATAATCAGCAGCAAAGTAATACGTCTTCGTTTTTTCTTTTTCTTTTGTTGCATTAAATATTGATAGCGGTCTTTCATATGTGTGCTCCTTTAATTAACATCGATTTCAATATATAGTGACTCAGCGGACACAATTTCGCAGCGACCGTTTGTCAGTTCAACCATCCAATCTTCGAATGCGGCGGTTTCTTCTTCCGCTACATACGTATGAAACGTAACTTGATCTAAATATTCTATCTGCTGTAGCAAAAAAGCAGAGCCGCGCAGTTCATTCTCTACTTTTCCAAGTAAGGTGTACTCTACGCTTGTGCACATATGACGCATTAAGCGGCGCTCTACGATACCTGTATGAGCAACTCCTTCGCTTACGCTTTTTCCATACGCGCGAATTAGGCCACCAGCACCAAGTTTAATTCCTCCAAAGTAGCGGGTTACAACAACGACTGTGTCCTTGAGTTTCTTTTTCTTTAGAACTTCCAACATTGGTACACCTGCGGTTCCGCTGGGTTCACCATCATCGTTTGCTTTTTGTATTTCATCGTGTTCCCCAATGAGGTAGGCAGAGCAGTTATGATTAGCGTTATGGTGTTTTTTCTTAATGCCCTGAATAAAAGCTTGTGCCGCTTCCTCGGTTTCGGCACGATCTATAAAGCAAATGAACCGCGATTTTTCAATGATAATCTCATGCTCTCCATACCCTTTTACAGTGTAATATTGATTTAACAATGATTATACGCCCCTATCTCATACAATGACATGTATTCTATTCTAAAAGGGTATTTTTTTAAATTCAAATATTTTTCTTGTTTTTCATATTAGAATGAGGAAAAAGCACATAAGCTATGCATGTTTCAAGTACATACAAGCAGGTTTTGCTTTTGTATTTTAACACCTTTCAATCGAGAAGAACGGTATGTTTAGATTTTCACTACAAGTAGATAAAACTTGTTTTTCTCTCTTAGTCAAAAAAGCATGTCGCATTTTGTGTTTGTACGTATATAAATTTTGAATTTATCTATGATTTAATGCACTGTTCTTCATTTTCATGTACAATTAGATAATAAAAAGTCAAAGGAAGGTAAATTTATGAGAACAGCGATTGTCACCGACAGTACAGCGTATATTCCAAAAGATGTACTAGATCGGTTAGATATACATATGGTTCCGTTGAATGTAACCTTCGGTGATGCCTCTTATCAAGAAGAAACGGAAATTACGGATTTACAGTTCTACATGAAAGTTCGTGAGCAAGAGGAACTGCCGAAAACGTCACAACCGGCGATCGGACTGTTTGTGGAATTGTTTGAACGTTTGGCAAAAGAGTATGACGCGATTATTAGTATTCATCTATCTAGTGGCATTAGCGGGACGTATCAAACAGCAACAACAGTGGGGAATATGATTGAAAATGCACGCGTCTACACATATGATTCTGAAATCAGCTGTGCGGTACAGGGCTTTTATGTACGAGAGGCGGCAAAAATGGCACAAGAAGGCCAAGGCCCGGAAGCTATTATTGCGCGTTTGAATGAAATGAAACAAACCGTGGATGCTTATTTTGTAGTAGATGATTTAAATCACCTGCAGCGCGGCGGTCGTTTAAACAGCGCAGCTGCTTTTATCGGCAGTCTTTTGCAGGTCAAACCGATATTATATTTCCGTGACAAAGTTATTGTCCCGTTTGAAAAGATTCGTACTCGTAAAAAAGCGCTCAAGCGAATTATAGAAATCTTTGATGAGAAGGCAAGTAAGGGTATGCCGATGGAAGCTGTGGTCATTCATGCAAATTGCGAGGAAGAAGCAAAGCGTTGGCAAGCTGAACTACAGGCGTTGTATCCTCATGTGAACGTCAGTCTTAGCTATTTTGGTGCCGTTATTGGTACGCACTTAGGTGAAGGTGCGATTGGGCTTGGATGGTACGTAAAATAAGTTCCCTGTAAAGGGGACTTTTTGTATGCGATGAAAAAGAGAGTTTTCCGTGCATATGTTTGTTGTCTACATATCGTGGATATAATTGTAAAAGAAAGATACTTACTTTTTGTAAGAAACTGTTTTATAATAAAATGGAGGTGAGAATATGGAACACAATCCTGCTTTATGTCCTAAGTTTGAGTCCGCGTTCACCCTGCTCAGCAAAAAGTGGACAGGTCTCATCATTCAATCGCTTTTGGGTGAGCCGATGCGTTTTCGAGAGATCGCGGAAATTATTCCGAATATGAGTGACCGGATGCTTTCGGAGCGTTTAAAAGAGCTTGAAAGTGAAGGTATCGTGGTACGTACTGTATACCCTGAGGTGCCGGTTCGCATTGAGTATACGCTAACTGCTAAGGGAAGAGCGCTTGAAAGTGTAATGAGGGAAGTACAAAAATGGGCGGAGCGCTGGGTGTAGCGCGCATAATAGATGAAACCTTGTGCCACAGGCACGAGGTTTTTTTGTAGTTGTTACAGAAGATAGCTAGGGCGTTTGAAGACAAAATGTAGTCGTGGGGACGTTTAAGTAATAGGACGAAATGTAACAAAGAAGCACCCTATAACTGCCTACATTTGTCGAAACAGTACGTATTATCTATATAAATATTACAAAAAAATGCAATTTAAGACGTATTCCACCACGAAAATACATAGTTTGTATTACGATTTTTTTACAAGTATGTAACAAAGGCGAAAATGTAAGAAAATTGTGGTATAAAAGAGAAAGGAAAAAGAAGGTGTGGGGGAAAAGAAAATGAAACAATTGAAAATGGTTACAACCGTAATTGCTACGGGTCTTATTATGTTTTCAACAGTAGCACCTCAAGTAAACGCAGAACGTAACAAACAAACCATTCAGGCTAATATACATACAAAAGAGCAAGAACGTAAAGATATCATGAAGCAAATGGATGAGCGTTTAAACGAAATCAAAGCGCTTGAGAAAACGATTGCTGATAATGAAACAAAGCTAAAGCAAACAGAAACGGATATTTCTGAAACACAGAAATTAATTCGTGAGAAAACAATTGCAATCGACGCGTTACAAAAGAAAATCGAACAGCGCGGAGAAGTTATAAAAAAGCGTTTGGTATCATTGCAAACACAACCAACAACAAATATTGTAACAGAAGTCGTTATCAATGCGAAAAGCTTTGCCGATTTATTAGATCGCATGAACTCTATTAATCTTTTGTTACAATCTGATAAAAGTATCCTAGAAGCACAAGAAAAGGATAAAGCGCAAGTTGAAAAGGATCGTGAGTTAATCCTTCAAAAAGAGCAACAGCTCCGCGCATTCATGGAAGAGCTTCAAAAAACACAGCAGCAACTTGCGGCAGATCGTCAAGCTAAACAAGCAATTTGGAATGAGCTAAATGATAAATTACAAGCAATCGTTGCAACAATTGCGGCTGAAAACCGTGAGCTAACAAAAGCGGAAGAACGTGATTTCCAACGTCTTTCTCTTAACCTGCAACGCTCTGACAATACAGAAGATACAAAACCAGCACCGGCTGTACCAGCACCAACAAAACCTAGTATCGCAGCACCGGCACCAGCAGGTGGTGTAGTAGCGAAAGCGCAGCAATATTTAGGTGTTCCTTACGTATTTGGAGGTGCCTCTCCGCGCGGTTTTGACTGCAGTGGGTTTATCTCTTATATTTACGGTGGCGGTCGTAAAACAGCGGCAGGCTATTATGCTTCAGCAACTAAGATTAGCACGCCACAACCAGGGGATTTGGTATTCTTTGCTAACACGTACAAGCCAGGCATTTCCCATATTGGTATTTACGTTGGAAATGGACAAATGATTCATGCGAGTGACAGAGGAATTGCTTACTCTAGCTTAAGCAGTTCTTATAACCAAAAACATTTCGCAGGATATGGAAGACTGTAAAATGATTATCAACAACTAACAAAACCAAAGTCGGTAACTTGCTTTTTCTTGAGCGAGTTATCGGCTTTTTTATATTTGTTTCTTTCTTCTCTCCCTTTTACAATAAGACTGTGTTACAGCTTGATGTTGATTGAAGTAGGTAGCCTGACGGCCTGCAACAATCAACGGTGACCCTAGAGTCTACAATAAAAGAAAAGAGGGGAAGTATGGAAGACTATTGTGTATTGCAAGGCAGACGTTTGCTGTTAAGTGAGGTTGATATTCCTTTAAATAATGAACGTGTTCGATACGAACCGGCGCTCATTCCTAAAGGGAAGAGCTATCTGTGCAAGCGTTGCGGCAATGATACGCCGTATTTATTTGCACAAACACCTTGTGTGCATTGCGGTACTTGCGTCTATTGTCGCAAGTGTATCATGATGGGACGTGTGCAATCATGCTCAACACTGGTCTCTATGCATCCTGAGCCGTTGCCAATCCAAAATAAACCGCTGTCTTGGAACGGTACCTTATCTATAGGACAAAAACAAGCATCAGACGCCATTGTGCGCGCTGTAATAGAAAAAAAGGAGCATCTTATATGGGCGGTGTGCGGCGCTGGTAAAACAGAGATGCTGTTTGCTGGTATTGAAACCGCATTGCAGCGCGGAGAACGCGTATGCATTGCCGCGCCGCGAACCGATGTTGTTCTTGAACTGCACCCCCGCCTACAACAAGTATTTCCTTATATCGATGTTATTGCTTTATATGGCAATAGTCCCGATCGTCATCGTAATGTCCCTCTTGTTATTGCTACAACACATCAGCTTCTTCGTTATTACCGCGCATTTGATATCCTTATTATTGATGAAGTCGATGCTTTTCCTTATACAGTAGATAAGACCTTGCGTTATGCGGCGGAGCAAGCACGAAAACAGCAAGCTGCGCTTATTCATCTTACCGCGACGCCGAGTAAACTATGGAAGCGTGAAATAAAACAAGGAAAGCGTTCAGCGACAATCATTAGCTCGCGCTACCATCGTCAGCCGCTTCCCTTACCAATGTTTGTATGGAGTGGGAATTGGAAGGCACACATAAAGAAGGGAAGGTTGCCTGCTGCTGTGCAAAATTGGATAAGAACTCATGTGGAAAGTAAACGTCCTGTTTTTTTATTTGTATCTAAAGTTTCTTATGTACAGCCCCTCGTTGCATGTTTGAAACAATTTTATCCTTCTACAGAGGGTGTTCATGCGGAAGATCCTGATCGTAAGCAAAAGGTAGCTGCCTTTCGGAAAGGAATGCTATCTGTTCTTGTGACAACGACAATACTGGAGCGCGGTGTAACTGTTGCTAATTTACAAGTTGCTGTACTTGGTGCAGAGGAACCGATTTTTACAGAGAGCGCGCTTGTGCAAATTGCGGGGCGCGTGGGACGAAACGCATCATTTCCAACTGGTGATGTTGTGTTGTTTCATTTTGGAAAAACCAAAGCGATGGTAGCGGCCCGCCGGCATATTCAGTCCATGAACCGTGCTGCGCGTCGAAAGGATCATCTTTCATGAACTGTCTTATTTGTTTTGACGAATTGCAGGTTGGTGATACGTGGTTTTCTTTTTTGCTTCCAACATATACAAAAGCAGTGTGTGCGCATTGCGATCAAACATTACAACGAATACAAGGTGTACTTTGTATGTGCTGTGGGCGTATGCAAGCTACGTCATCGAGTGAGTCTGAGGTCATGTGCGAGGATTGTAGAACATGGCGTCGTCTTGCGGACCCACTACGATGTAATCGTTCCTTGTATATATATAATGATGAAATGAAAAGGCATATGAATCGGTTTAAATTTCGTGGTGATGTAGCGATTGCCACAGCTTTTGGACCGGAATTACGGGCGTTGTTTTGGCATTCGTTTCGGGACTATACACCGGTCCCTATACCGCTTAGCGCAGAGCGCTTGAAAGAGCGCGGTTTTAATCAAAGTGAGGTATTGGCGGACCTTTTACAAGTACCGTTTCAACCGCTATTAGCGCGTAGACATACAGAAAAGCAGAGTAAAAAGAGTAAATGGGAACGTATGAACACAGAAAATCCCTTCTTTTTGTCGAATGAGGTGGTCGGCGGCAAGAAATATGTGTTAATTGATGATATCTATACAACGGGTGTAACGTTGCGGCAGGCAGCTTCTATCTTGTGTAAGTATGGCGCGGTCGAGGTGGCGGCGTTGACGCTGTGCAGAGGTTAGACTTGTCGTAAAAACACGACAAATCTTCTTTGACTTCTAGAGGGAAAATCCAGTATATTCAAGATGTGGGAAAACCATAAGTACATTGTTGAAGGGAATGGAAAGCATGCAAGGAAAAGTAAAATGGTTTAATGCAGAAAAAGGTTTCGGATTCATCGAGCGTGAAGAAGGAGACGACGTGTTCGTTCACTTTTCCGCAATTCAACAAGACGGATACAAGTCTTTAGAAGAAGGTCAAGAAGTAGAATTCGAGATTGTAGAGGGTGCGCGCGGACCGCAAGCTGCTAACGTAACAAAGCTGTAATTCCTCTACATATTTATATAGGAACGACAAAAAACTCCTCTAAGACGAGGAGTTTTTTTGATAGGTCTATAAATAATATACGATTCGCTCTGGTGTATAGCGGAGAACTCGTACCCAAAGCGGCAAGTCTTTAAAATCTGCATGCTTCATTTCTTTCGCATCCTCAAAGTCTTTCCGGAGTGCCATATGTACCATCTCAATTGCGTCTTTATCGTAGATGATACAATTTGATTCATCGTTGATAAAGAAGCTACGTTGGTCCCAGTTTGAAGTGCCAATTTCCAGTGTTTTATTATCGGTAATCATTACTTTACCGTGGAAAAAGCCCTTTTGATATTCGTACACTTTCGCACCGTACTTTGTTAAGGTTTGAAGTGCAACATAAGCAGGCGGTTGTGTGAACCAAGCATCCGTTTTTTTCGTTACTAAAATCTTCACCTGCACACCTCGGCGCAGTGCTTTTTTTAGTTCTTCAGTCACACGTTTTGAGGGTGCAAAGTATGGATTGGCAATTACAATGGATTGTGATGCACCTTGGATTTGTTGGAGCATATGCTCCTCAAGCCCTGTGCCAGAAGCGTATATGTATTGATGGGGGACCTTACCGGGCGGCTGTGCAGTCGCTACAGGCTTGATTACCTCATCTGTGTCTTCTTCCCAATCTTTTAAAAATTGTCGTTGTGCCTCAAAGGCACCAGTTCCAACGATACGTATTTGGTAGTCTCGCCACTTTCCGAGTTTTTTGTTTTTACCTAAATACTCTTTACCGATATTAAATCCGCCAATATAGGAGATTGTGCCATCTATTACGGCAATCCGCCGATGGTTACGCCGGTGTAATGTATAAAAAGGATGCTGCCAATGTACTTTGCGACTATAGGTAAACTCAATGCCATTTTGGCGCATGCGCTTTAACATATCAAGTGTGATGCTATGTGCGCCAAGTAAGTCTGCTGATAATTTGACATGGATACCTTGTTTGGCACGTTTCTCTAACAATTCAAGAAAGGATTTGCTGATGTGATCGTTGCCGATAATAAAAAAATGAATATAAATGGAATAGTGCGCTTTTTCGATATCATGAAACAGTGCATCATAAAAAGTTTGTCCTTCTGTATATAACCTCAAGTCTCCTGTATAAACCGGTGATATGACGAGTGGATGCGTTTGTGCGTATGTTTGCTTGCCTGCCTTTACGTCGTGATCCATCCAAAAAAACAACCCGATAAGCACGAGACCGCATAGGAAGGTGAATATCAACTTTTTTAACATAAACATTCTCCTTAGTGCGTTCTTCTCTCTCATCTAGACATGATTTGTACTCATAGCATGCGCATCTTCACGCATTTGTAACAAACTATTCATACGTTTGTGCGACTAATGCAATAATTATCGGTTACAATATAAATGTAAGGAAGGCAATCGATAGCAAAGAAATTTGTCGATTTTTCCAACCTTTTTTCAAAAAAAGAAGGAAAGCCATTCCTTATTAGCGAATATAGTGTACATAGCTTGAAAGGAGGAATTCATCTATGAAGTTTAACGTTCGTGGTGAAAACATTGAAGTAACTCCTGCATTGAGGGAGTACGTGGAGAAGAAGCTCAGCAAGCTGGATCGCTATTTCGATACATTCCCGGAAATTAAAGTCAACTTAAAGGTATACTCTGACAAGCAACGCGTAGAAGTAACTATTCCGTTTTCCAACTTAATGCTTCGCGCGGAAGAAACACATGATGACATGTATGCGGCCATTGATCTAGTTGTAGATAAATTAGAGCGTCAAATTCGCAAACATAAAACAAAAGTAAATCGCAAATTACGCACAAAGGTTCCGCAGCTGACAGTTGATTCAGCTATCGCAGTACAAGAGACAGTGGATGAGGATGAAATGGAGCTTGTGCGCACCAAGCGCTTCGACCTGAAGCCGATGGACGCTGAAGAAGCAATTCTACAAATGAACATGCTTGGCCACAACTTCTTTGTTTTCACAAACGCACATACAAACGAAACAAACGTCGTCTACACACGCCGTGACGGCAAGTACGGCTTAATTGAAACAAAATAATAAGACTGCCGGGGGCTCCCGGCAGTCTTATTATTTTGTTTTGACCGAAAAAGTTGTAAACTGACCGATATATTTGTATTTTGACCGGAAAACTGATTTAAGTGGCCGATATATAGTAGAAACTGACCGGAAAGAGCCTTTTTGGTCAGAGAACCTCAGCCCTATGGAGCTGAACAAGCCGCTTCCACTTTTCTTATTGGCATATTTTCTATGCAAGTGTTACAATTATCTGTAGATTTTTTAAATCGGTATTTTCATCTTACTTATAGATTTGTCATATATCCTACAAAGAGGAGCGTATTCCGATGATTGGTATTTTGAAGAAGGTATTTGATACGAACCAGCGTCAGATTAATCGTATGCAGAAAATAGTTGATCAAGTAGAAGCGTTGGCTCCAACGTTTTCCGGTTTAAGCGATGAACAATTACGAGGAAAAACAATTGAATTCCGCGAGCGCTTGGCAAAAGGAGAAACGCTTGATAGTTTATTGCCGGAGGCTTTTGCGACTGTTCGCGAGGCGGCAACGCGCGTGCTTGGCATGCGTCCGTATCCGGTGCAAATCATGGGTGGTATTTCTCTGCATGAGGGTAATATATCCGAGATGAAAACAGGGGAAGGTAAAACCTTAACTTCCACCATGCCGGTATATTTAAATGCGTTGACAGGAAAAGGTGTTCACGTTGTAACAGTCAACGAATACTTAGCGCAGCGTGATGCGAGTGAAATGGGCAAGCTTCACGAATTTTTAGGCTTAACAGTGGGCCTAAACCTAAACAGTATGTCACGCGAAGAAAAGCAAGCTGCATATGCAGCTGATATTACGTATAGCACAAACAATGAGCTTGGTTTTGACTACTTGCGTGATAATATGGTGCTTTATAAAGAGCAACGTGTACAACGTCCGCTTCATTATGCGGTGATTGACGAAGTAGACTCTATCCTAGTCGATGAAGCACGTACACCGCTTATTATTTCTGGACAAGCCCAAAAATCTACAGAATTATATTTATTTGCGAATGCATTTGTGCGTACACTGCGTGTTGAAACGGACTTCACGTACGATGAAAAAACAAAGAATGTAATGCTTACAGAGGAAGGCATGAATAAAGCAGAAAAAGCCTTTCATGTTGAAAACATCTTTGACTTGAAAAACGTGACATTACTTCATCATATCAATCAAGCGCTTCGTGCTCATGTCGTAATGGTACGTGACGTGGATTACGTGGTACAAGAAAATGAAATTGTAATCGTTGACCAATTTACAGGTCGTTTAATGAAGGGACGCCGCTACAGCGAAGGCTTACATCAAGCCATTGAAGCAAAAGAAGGCGTAGAAATTCAAAACGAAAGTATGACGCTTGCGACAATCACATTCCAAAACTACTTCCGTATGTATGAAAAACTGTCTGGTATGACAGGTACAGCAAAAACAGAGGAAGAAGAGTTCCGTAACATTTACAATATGAATGTTATTGTTATTCCGACAAACCGCCCGGTTGCCCGTGACGACCGTCCAGATTTAATCTTTAAGTCCATGGAGGGCAAGTTTAACGCTGTTGTAGAAGATATTGTAGAGCGTCATAAAAAAGGACAGCCTGTTCTTGTCGGTACGGTTGCCATTGAAACATCTGAGCTGATTTCAAAAATGCTTCTTCGCAAAGGGGTTCGTCACAACGTATTGAACGCGAAAAATCATGCCCGTGAAGCAGATATTATCTTAGGTGCCGGTCAAAAAGGTGCTGTAACGATTGCAACAAACATGGCAGGTCGCGGTACGGATATCAAGCTTGGTGAAGGTGTAAAGGAAGTTGGCGGCCTAGCCGTTATTGGTACAGAGCGTCATGAAAGCAGACGTATTGATAACCAGCTCCGCGGTCGTTCTGGTCGCCAAGGTGATCCAGGTGTGACGCAATTCTACTTGTCTATGGAAGATGAGCTCATGCGTCGCTTTGGTTCTGACAATATGCGTGCCATGATGGATCGCCTCGGTATGGATGATTCACAACCGATTGAAAGCAAAATGGTTTCTCGTGCGGTTGAGTCTGCTCAAAAACGTGTAGAGGGTAATAACTACGATGCGCGTAAACAGCTTTTACAATATGACGATGTACTTCGCCAACAACGTGAAGTGATTTATAAGCAGCGTCAAGAGGTATTGGAATCTGAGAATCTGCGCGGTATTATTGAAGGTATGATTCATAGTACAGTGGAGCGTGCGATTACGGCACACACCACACAGGAATTGGATGAAGACTGGAACATCAAGGGTCTAATTGAGTACTTGGAGGCATCTGTTTTAGAACCTGGTGATGTGACGGAGGAAGAGCTTCGCCGTTTGGCACCAGAAGAGATGGTAGATGTAATTGTAAGTAAAGTGAAGCAACATTATGATGCAAAAGAAGAGATGTTACCGTCCGAGCAATTGCGCGAATTTGAGAAGGTAGTTGTACTACGTGTGGTAGACTCTAAATGGATGGAGCATATCGATGCGATGGATCATTTGCGCGAGGGCATTCATTTGCGTGCATATGGTCAAATCGATCCATTGCGTGAGTATCAAATGGAAGGCTTTGCGATGTTTGAAGCGATGATTGCTTCTATTGAAGAAGAAATTTCTCGCTATATCATGAAAGCACAAATCGAAAGCAATCTGCAGCGTGAAGAGGTTGCAAAGGGACAAGCAATTCATCCGGGTAGCGGCGAAGAAGTTAAACGTCAGCCGAAGGTAAATCAAGATGACACAGGTCGCAATGAAGCGTGTCCGTGCGGCAGTGGCAAAAAGTATAAAAATTGTCACGGCGCATTAAAATAAAACAAACCATGCAGGCAACCGGCAAAACTCTCTCTGCGGTGCGGAGAGAGTTTTGCGCTGTAATTTAAACGAAGAGGTGGACGAAATGGAATTAACAGAAATTAGACAAGAGCTTGAAAAAATGGCTAAGCGATTAGCGGACTTTAGGGGGTCTCTTTGACCTCGCTAACAAAGAAAGCCGCATTGCTGAGTTAGATGAAATTATGCTAGATCCGACGTTTTGGGATGATCAGCGCAGTGCACAAACCATCATTAATGAAGCAAATGCGTTAAAGGAAATGGTGGGTAGCTTTACAGAACTAAGTGAAACACATGAAAATCTAGAGCTTACCTTTGAACTATTAAAGGAAGAATACGATGAAGACTTAAAAGTAGAGCTTGAGCAGGAAGTAAAAACATTACTGGAAACAATGAATGAATATGAACTGCAATTGCTGCTAAGTGGTGAGTATGACAAAAACAATGCTATCCTTGAATTGCATCCGGGCGCAGGTGGGACAGAATCTCAGGATTGGGGCTCTATGCTACTTCGTATGTACACGCGCTGGGCAGAAAAGCGCGGCTTCAAGGTAGAAACATTAGACTACTTACCAGGTGATGAAGCGGGTATTAAAAGTGTCACGCTGCTCATTAAAGGACATAATGCCTACGGTTACTTGAAGGCGGAAAAAGGCGTACATCGTCTTGTTCGTATTTCACCGTTCGATTCCTCGGGTCGCCGTCACACGTCATTTGTGTCTTGTGAAGTTATGCCGGAATTTGATGACAATATTGAAATTGAAATCCGTACAGAAGATTTAAAAATTGATACATACCGTGCGAGCGGTGCCGGTGGTCAGCACATCAATACAACAGACTCAGCTGTGCGTATCACACATATTCCGACAAATACGGTTGTAACGTGTCAAACAGAACGCTCTCAGATTAAAAACCGTGAGCGTGCCATGAAAATGCTACAAGCAAAATTATATCAAAAGAAATTAGAAGAGCAGCAGGCTGAATTGGATGAAATTCGCGGCGAACAAAAGGATATTGGCTGGGGTAGTCAAATTCGTTCTTATGTATTCCATCCTTACTCTATGGTAAAAGATCATCGTACCAATACAGAGGTTGGAAACGTACAAGCGGTAATGGACGGTGATATTAGTCCATTTATTGATGCATATTTACGTGCGAAGCTATAAAAAAGAGCCGGGCCAGATGCCGGCAATGAAGAATAGAGGATACATGTTTCTCTAAATGAGGAAAGGGAAGTTGGGAACCTAACTTCTCTTTTTTGCGGAAGGTATTTTTATCATAGCTTATCTGTATATCTCACGTAAAACGTAGAAAATTAAACAATGACGGAGCATTTTTACTGTCATAAGAAAGCGACAAATTCTATTTTGCTGCTGGGAAAGTAGCGAGACAATATAAAAGTAAGAAGCGGTAGAAGGAGTATACAACATCATGGGTAGAAAGAGAAGAACACGTTCAGCTGCTAGCACGTCTATTTTGGAGTATGGTTATATATTGTTGGGGTCCACGCTTGTAGCGCTGGCATTTAATTTGTTTTTGTTGCCAAATAAAGTCGCATCCGGAGGGGTAAGTGGTATTAGTACAATTTTAAACAGCTTGCTCGGATGGGAGCCAGCTTACGTACAATGGGCATTTAATATTCCGTTGTTTATTGCTGGTGTATTACTGCTAGGCAAGCAATTCGGTATTAAAACCTTAGTGGGAACGATTTTCCTACCGTTTGTCGTATTTTTATCAAAAGATATGGAGCCTGCGACAAACAATGCGCTTCTGGGTTCCTTGTTTGGCGGGATTGGTGTGGGGCTAGGCCTTGGTATCGTATTTCGCGGAAAGGCTTCAACTGGCGGTACGGATCTTGCCGCGCAAATCGTTCATAAATATACTGGCATCTCTTTAGGGCTATGTGTTGCGTTAATTGACGGTCTTATCGTTTTAACTTCAGCGCTTGCATTTAGCCTAGAAGCCGGGATGTATGCATTAATTAGTTTATATGTGACAAGTAAAACCATTGATTTCATACAAGTTGGTTTCGGGCGTTCCAAAATGGCGTTAATTGTGACAAAGCAAGAAGCAGCGGTTCGTGAAGGCATCTTTAAAAACATTGACCGCGGCGTAACGAAGCTACAAGGCACAGGAGGATTTACTGATGATGAGCGTCCCGTATTGATGTGCGTAGTGGAACAGACAGAATTCACAAAATTGAAACAACTGGTAAAAGACCTTGATCCATCTGCATTCGTCATTGTTGCAGATGCTGCGGAGGTACTTGGCGAAGGTTTTAATCGAGCTTAAATGCATTATAATGAATATGTAAGTGATTTATGAATGGGTGATTATTTGCCTAAAAAAGCACGTGCTGATTTTAAAAAGTGATTTTTACGTGGCTATTAGACGAGAAAAAACTTGTATAGAGAGTAAAAGATAGGAGTGAAGCATATGAAAAAAAAATGGCTGATCGCAGGCGCGGTTTTAGCACTTGGTCTTAGTGCATGCGGAGCGAAGGAAGAAAGCAAACCAGCTGAAACAGCACAAACATCGGATGGCTCAGAAGGAGAAAAAATTTATCAACAAAGCTGTAGCAGCTGTCACGGTAATAACCTGCAAGGTCAGGTTGGACCAGGACTTAAAAATGTTGGTGGGAAGTATGACCAAGCGGAGATTGAAAAGATTATTCTGAAGGGACGCGGCAGTATGCCAGCCGGGGTTGTAAAAGGCGAAGACGCTACAAAAGTAGCAGAATGGCTTGCAGGTAAAAAATAAATGAAAGAGCCCTTGCTGATGATGCAAGGGTTTTTTCTTGCTTGTTATTACCATGTAAAAGTGATGTGTATATGCTTTATACTGTATAAAAAACCGAATTTTGCAGTGGAAGGTGACAGCCGAATAATCTAAATGCGTATGTAATAAGGGTTTTTTTGCTTTTTTTACCAATGTAACGCAACTGTAATAAAATTGTAGCGGTATTTACAGTACATTGATGTTACAATGTAATGCGGTAGCATTTTTTTGTGGTTTATGTAGAACTTTGTAAAAAAATATATATTCATAGATTGCGTGAAGAGAGTACAGTAAAATCTCAGAAAATCGGGTGATGAAGATGATAACAATGAGCAATGTGTATAAAACATATGACAACGGCGTACAAGCCGCTAATGGCATAACCGTTAAAATTAAGCAGGGCGAGTTTGTATACGTAGTAGGACCAAGTGGTGCCGGAAAGTCTACATTCATTAAAATGATGTATCGCGAACAAAAGCCAACCACGGGTTCAATCAACGTAAACGGCTTGTCGTTAGAAACACTAGCAGAGCGTGATGTACCATACTTCCGTCGCCAGATTGGTGTGATATTCCAAAATTTCCGCTTACTCCCTAAGTTAACGGTGCATGAGAACGTAGCATTTGCCCTAGAGGTAATTGAAGAGGAGCGCGATGTAATTAATCAGCGTGTCAAAGATGTGCTAAAGCTTGTTAAGCTTGAGCATAAAGCTGACTCTTTGCCAAACCAGCTTTCCGGTGGTGAACAGCAACGTGTAGCGATTGCACGTGCCATTGTAAATCAACCGAAAGTTGTAATTGCGGATGAGCCGACAGGAAACCTGGATATGGATACCGCTTGGGAGATTATGGATATTTTTAGAGAAATCAATGAGCGCGGCACAACAGTTGTGATGGCTACGCATAACGCAGATATCGTAAATACACTGCGTCATCGTGTCATTGCTATTGAAGGCGGTAAGATTGTTCGAGATGAGATGGAAGGAGGATATGGATATGAAAGCTAACACATTTTTGCGCCATTTGCGTGAAGGAACAAAAAGCTTAATGCGTAACGGCTGGATGACGTTTGCTTCCGTAAGTGCAGTTACAATTACACTTCTATTAGTAGGCGTGTTCTTGGCAGTTATCATGAACATGAACCACTTTGCAACAAAGGTTGAAAAAGATGTGGAGATTCGTGTCCATATCGACCCGGCAGCTGCAAAAGAAGATCAAGCCGTTTTGAAAGATAAGTTAAAACAAATTTCTCAAATTCAATCGATTAAATTCTCTTCTAAGGAAGAAGAACTAAAGCGCGTAATTAAAAGCTTTGGTGATTCCGGTCGTTCGTTTGAATTGTTTGAACAAGATAACCCACTAAAAGATGTATACGTGGTAAAAACAAAAGAGCCGCGCGATACGGCAGTCGTAGCTGAAAAAATTCAAAAAATGAATTATGTAAGCAACGTGCAGTACGGTAAAGGTGAAGTAGAAAAGCTATTTAGCACGGTTAAAGTGGGACGTAATATCGGCATTGTATTAATTGCCGGTCTACTGTTTACGGCAATGTTCTTGATTTCTAATACGATTAAAATTACGATTTATGCGCGTCGTACTGAAATTGAAATTATGAAGCTAGTAGGTGCGACAAACTGGTTTATTCGCTGGCCGTTCTTACTAGAAGGTTTGTTCCTTGGGTTCTTAGGTGCGTTGCTTCCAATTGTTTTAATTATGTCAGCGTACAGTTCGATTCACTCTGTTCTGCAACAAAAATTTGCAGGCACAATCTTTGAGTTACTTCCATATAACCCTTTTGTATTCCAGCTTGCTGGTTTGCTAATCCTGATTGGAAGTTTAATTGGTATGTGGGGCAGTGTCATGTCCATTCGTAAGTTTTTAAAGGTTTAAGCGAGAAAAAGTTGCAAACATATTTCGTACAAGCTTATCATATAGTAGACATAGTAAGGGCATCACACATAAGGTGTGATGCCTTTTAAGTACATAATTTGGAAAGGAGACTCCGCATTGAAACGTAAAATAGCGGTTGTGTGGATAATTGTGGCGTTTTTGGCGGGGGCCGGCGTTATGTTCGCAGGAATTAAAGTGACAACGCAAGGACCGGCAAGTGCGCTTCTTAGTAAGTCTGACGCGCCTACAAAAGAAGAGGATTTGCAAAAGATTAGACAGGCATATGATTTGATTGATTCAAAGTATGTGGAAAATGTAAATGAAAATAAGCTGGTGGAAGGCGCAATCCAAGGAATGCTCAGCACACTGAAGGATCCATATTCTACATATATGGATAAAGACACAGCGCAGCAGTTTGAACAGTCTCTTGATTCTTCGTTAGAGGGTATTGGCGCTGAAATTAATAAAATCGATGAGAAGCTCATCATTGTTTCTCCCATTAAAGATTCACCAGCAGAGAAGGCTGGCATTAAACCAAATGATGAGGTTGTCACGGTAAATGGCGAAAGTGTGAAGGATTTAACTCGTGAAGAGGCGGTTTTAAAGATTCGCGGTAAAAAGGGAACCGTTGTTACTTTACAAGTGCAGCGTGCCGGTGTAGCAGAGCCGATTACGTTTAAAATTACGCGGGATAAAATTCCGTTGTTAACAGTCTTTGGTTCCGTGAAAAAGGAAAATGGTAAAGATATTGGTTATCTGCAAATTACATCGTTTTCTGAAGAAACGGCAAAAGAATTTAAAACAGAGCTCGAGAAGCTTGAGAAAAAGAATATCAAAGGACTTGTAATTGACGTGCGTGGTAATCCAGGCGGTTATTTAACGAGTGTAGAAGAGATCTTAAAATTATTCGTCACAGACAAGAAGCCGATGGTGCAGGTAGAAGACCGTGATGGCAAGCGGCAAAAGGCTTTTACCTCCCTTAAAGAGCGTAAGCCGTACCCTATTTCAGTTTTAATAGATAACGGCAGTGCTTCAGCTTCTGAGATTTTAGCAGGTGCGCTTCAGGAGGCAGAGGGTTATCCGCTTGTGGGTGTGAAAACCTTCGGTAAGGGTACAGTGCAACAGGCTGTTCCGCTTCCAGACGGCAGCAACATAAAGCTGACTATGTTTAAGTGGCTCACACCTGATGGCAATTGGATTCATAAGAAAGGGATTGCCCCAACAGTGGAGCTGAAACAACCAGATTACTACTACGCAACACCAATTCAATTTGATAAGCCGCTATCTTATAATATGAACAGCGAGCAAATTAAAAACGCGCAGGAACTATTAAAGGATCTCGGTTTTGAACCAGGGCGCGCAGACGGCTATTTCAGTAAAGAAACAGAAACAGCTGTAAAAGCGTTCCAGCAAATGAACAAGCTAAAAGAAACAGGAATTATCGACCAGAAAACGGCCGATACAATTCAAAATAAAATCATTGAAAAAATCCGCTCCGGTGAAAATGACCTGCAGCTACAGGCCGCACTGAAATTAATTGCAAAATAAGAAAAACCCGCAGAATTCTGCGGTTTTTTCTTATTACACAACCGATAGAAGAGGAGTTCGGCCGATAGAGAGGTAAATTCGGCCGATAGAGAGGTAAGCTCGGCCGATAGAAGAGGAAATTCGGCCGATAGAGAGGTAAGTTCGGCCGATAGAGAGGTAAATTCGGCCGATAGAGGAAGAGTTCGGCCGATAGAAGAGGAGTTCGGCCGATAGAGAGGTAAATTCGGCCGATAGAAGAGGAAATTCGGCCGATAGAAGAGGGAGTTCGGCCGATAGAAGAGGAGTTCGGCCGATAGAGAGGTAAATTCGGCCGATAGAAGAGGAGTTCGGCCGATAGAAGAGGAGTTCGGCCGATAGAAGAGGTAAATTCGGCCGATAGAAGAGGAGTTCGGCCGATAGAAGAGGAGTTCGGCCGATAGAAGAGGGAGTTCGGCCGATAGAGAGGTAAATTCGGCCGATAGAAGAGCCGATACAGATGTAAATAGGATTAATTATGAGGCCTGACAATAACCTTTTCTAGGTAAAAATAAATCCGTCTTACAAAGAATGTGATAAAATGGAGAAAATGCCGACAAGGAGGGACTTTTGTGGAGTGGCTTTTAGAGATAGGCTATGCAATGGGACGATTCTTTCTGCAACCTGCTTTATATATTTTTATCTTGATTAATATTTTCATAGGTGTACTCCGCGTTAAGAAAGAGAGGCGCGAGTTTTCATTTAAAGTCCATGATATATGGTATGAATTACGTATGTCTGCATTCGCAGGCGTTGGAATTGGTCTGCTGCTTTCTATCGCTACAGTAGGAATAGGGGTGGTAGTCTCACAAGATAGCTTACAAGTTATCGCCGTTTTAAGTGCAATCGGCGCTCTGCTGTTGCCATTTGGCCTCTTATCTGCTGCTTACAGTATCGGAGTTGCTATTATTGTTACGGGGTTTTCATTGTATAGCAATTCGGATGAGACAAGCTTAGCTGCCTTAGCGTTCCTAATGAGCTTGCTTTTATTTGCTGAAGGCCACTTGATTGCGAAGCGTGCTGCTTACGAAACAACGCCAAGATTGCAAAAAGGAAAACGTGGCTTGCTTGTGGGTTCACACGAAAGTAAGAGAATGTGGCTGGTCCCGCTTCTTGTCCTTGTACCTAGTGAAGGGATTGGTAAGCTGTTTTCTTGGTGGCCGGTATTTACAATCGGCGCTGAAACGTATTCTTTATTTGTAATACCGTTTTTACTAGGCTTTGCAAGACGTGTGATAGGCAGTTTGCCAAACATAGCGATTACTTATACAGGGCATCGTGTAATGGGACTTAGTATATTAGTATTTGTTCTTGCACTCACAAGTATTTGGATGCCAGGGATTGCGATTGCGGCAGCCGGTATTGCCATGTTGGGAAGATTGATGATTGCGATGCAAGACCGTATGCATGATCAACAGCAGACACCATATTTCTCAGTTCAAAAGACAGGTGTCATGATCTTGGATATACTGCCGGGCTCCGCTGCAGAAGAACTTGGTTTGCGTCCCGGTGAAGTGATTACAAAGGTAAACGGTAACTACATTGAAGATGTTGCCGACTTTCATCGCGCGCTGCGCCAAAAAGGTGCGTTTTGCAAGCTGGAAGTGCTTGATGTGCAAGGAGAGATTCGCTTTGCACAGCGCGCGCTATATGCTGACGATGGTGATTTGGGTATTTTATTTGTACGCGGTGATAATCGAGAGCAGGCTGTGTAAGACAGGTGGAGACATCTGTCTTTTTTGTATGATTGACGGAAAAATATACAAAATGAACATAAATTCTATTTGACACCGCACCTTAGTAGGGGATATTACACTTTTATACGAATATTTGTTCGTTTTTTTGGCTTTTTCTCATTTGTTCATGATAAAATAACGATAGATAATGTTGAGGAGGTCGAGGTGTGTGGAGCAGCAATTTGAGGTAGTGTCACCGTACTCGCCACAGGGTGATCAGCCGAAAGCAATTGAGAAGCTGGTGCAGGGGATACGTGAAGGTAAGAAGCACCAGGTTTTGCTTGGGGCAACTGGTACGGGCAAAACGTTTACAATGTCAAATGTAATTAAAGAGGTCAACAAACCGACGCTTGTCATTGCGCATAATAAAACGCTGGCTGGACAGCTATACAGTGAGTTTAAGGACTTTTTTCCAAACAACGCGGTTGAGTATTTTGTCAGCTATTATGACTATTATCAGCCGGAGGCCTATGTCCCGCAAACAGACACATTTATTGAAAAAGATGCGAAAACAAATGATGAGATTGACAAGCTGCGTCACTCCGCCACTTCGGCATTGTTTGAACGGCGTGATGTGATTGTCGTAGCGAGCGTATCTTGTATCTATGGTCTCGGCTCACCGGAAGAGTATAAGGAAATGGTAGTGTCGCTTCGGGTCGGTATGGAAAAGGGACGCGATGAGCTGTTACGCCAATTGGTAGATATACAATACGCGCGTAACGACATTGATTTTCAGCGTGGAACGTTTCGTGTACGAGGTGATGTTGTAGAGATTTTCCCGGCTTCGCGCAGTGAGCACTGCATTCGCATAGAATTTTTTGGTGACGAAATTGATCGTATTCGTGAGGTCGATGCCCTCACGGGAGAAGTACTTGCTGAGCGAGAGCATGCGGCAATTTTCCCGGCATCTCACTTCGTAACGCGTGAAGAAAAAATGCGTATTGCAATTGAAAATATTGAAAAGGAGCTAGAAGATAGACTCAAGGAATTGCGAGATGAAGATAAGCTTCTAGAGGCGCAACGTCTCGAGCAGCGTACGCGCTATGATCTTGAGATGATGCGCGAAATGGGCTTTTGCTCCGGTATTGAAAACTACTCGCGCCATCTTACACTCCGGCCGCCGGGCTCTACACCGTACACGCTTATTGACTATTTCCCGGATGACTTTTTAATTGTAATTGATGAGTCCCACGTATCTGTTCCGCAAATCCGCGCGATGTTCAACGGTGATCAAGCGCGTAAACAGGTGCTTGTAGACCATGGTTTTCGCTTGCCGTCTGCGCTTGACAATCGTCCGCTTAAATTTGAAGAATTTGAGGAAAAGGCACATCAATTGGTATATGTTTCAGCAACACCAGGTCCGTATGAACTGGAGCATTCACCTGCACCTATTGAGCAAATCATCCGTCCGACGGGGCTTTTGGATCCGATTATTGATGTACGTCCGATTGAAGGACAAATTGACGATCTTATCGGAGAAATTCAAGATCGTATTAGTAAAAATGAGCGCGTGTTAATTACAACACTCACAAAGAAAATGTCCGAAGACTTAACAGATTACTTAAAAGATATTGGTATTAAGGTCAATTATTTGCATTCAGAAATTAAAACGCTAGAGCGCATTGAGATTATCCGTGATTTGCGTCTTGGCAAATATGATGTACTTGTTGGAATCAACCTGCTTCGAGAGGGACTTGATATTCCGGAAGTGTCGCTTGTTGCCATTTTGGATGCAGACAAAGAAGGGTTCCTTCGCTCTGAGCGTTCCTTGATTCAAACAATTGGCCGGGCGGCACGTAACGAAAATGGCCATGTTATTATGTACGCTGATAAAATAACAAACTCCATGGAGCTGGCTATTAGTGAAACAAAGCGCCGCCGTGAGATTCAAGAAGCGTACAATGCGAAGCACGGCATCACGCCTCGCACGATTCGCAAGGAGGTTCGTGATATTATTCGCGCGACAACAGCTGCCGAAGAGGAAGTAACATACAAAGCAAAACCGAAGAAAATGACAAAGGAAGAGCGCACAAACTTAATTGCGCGTCTTGAAATAGAGATGAAGGAAGCGGCAAGGGCGCTTGATTTTGAGCGTGCGGCGGAGCTTCGTGACTTAGTGCTTGAGCTGAAAGCGGAAAGGTAGGGATAGCGTTGGCAAATGATCGAATTATTGTGAAGGGTGCTCGCGCCCACAACTTGAAAAATATTGATGTAACGATTCCGAGAAACAAACTTGTGGTGATTACCGGTTTATCAGGGTCGGGGAAATCTTCGTTGGCGTTTGATACGATTTATGCAGAAGGACAGCGCCGCTATGTTGAGTCGTTGTCCGCATACGCTCGTCAGTTTTTAGGGCAAATGGATAAGCCGGATGTGGACGCAATTGAAGGCTTGTCACCAGCAATTTCTATCGACCAAAAAACAACGAGCCGCAACCCGCGTTCTACGGTCGGTACAGTTACGGAAATTTATGATTACTTACGTTTATTGTATGCGCGTGTTGGCACACCAATTTGTCCGAATCACGGCATTGAAATTACATCGCAAACGATTGAACAAATGGTAGATCGGATTTTAGAATATCCGGAACGCACCAAGCTACAGGTGCTTTCGCCCATCGTTTCTGGGCGTAAAGGAACACATGTAAAAACGCTAGAAGACATCAAAAAGCAAGGTTATGTTCGTGTGCGTGTAGACGGTGAAATGCGTGAACTTTCCGATGATATTCAGCTGGATAAAAATAAAAAACACAGCATTGAAGTTGTCATTGATCGTATTGTTGTAAAAGAAGGCATTGCATCGCGACTTGCGGACTCCTTGGAAACAGCTCTTCGTCTTGGAGAGGGACGCGTACTCATTGATGTAATGGGAGAAGAAGAGCTGTTGTTTAGCGAGCATCATGCTTGTCCACACTGTGGTTTTTCGATTGGTGAATTAGAGCCGCGCATGTTTTCCTTCAATAGTCCGTACGGTGCGTGTCCATCTTGTGATGGTCTTGGTGCCAAGCTTGAGGTAGATCCGGAACTTGTAATTCCAAATTGGGACTTAAGTCTGCGCAATCATGCGATTGCCCCTTGGGAGCCGTCTAGCTCACAATATTATCCGCAGCTTTTAGAGGCGGTGTGCAATCACTATGGCATTGACATGGATGTGCCTGTAAAAGACATTCCAAAGCATTTGTTTGATAAAGTGTTGTATGGCAGCGGTGAAGAGAAAATTTACTTCCGTTACGTGAACGATTTCGGGCAGGTAAAAGAAGGGGACATTACTTTTGAAGGAGTATTGCCGAATATTGAGCGACGCTATCGCGAAACGAGCTCAGATTACATTCGTGAGCAAATGGAGAAATACATGGCGGAGCAGGCGTGTCCAAAATGTAAAGGAGCCCGTTTAAAAACAGAAAGTCTAGCTGTGTTCGTGGGAGGTAAGCATATCTCTGATGTGACAAATCAATCCGTAACGGAAGTATATGATTTTTTCTCTACAATTCTGCTGACAGAAAAACAGGAGAAAATTGCTCGTCTTATCTTGCGCGAAATTAAAGAGCGCCTCAGCTTTTTAATTAATGTTGGTCTCGATTACTTAACATTAAATCGTTCGGCAGGGACACTTTCAGGCGGTGAGGCACAGCGTATTCGTTTGGCAACACAAATTGGCTCACGTTTAACCGGCGTTCTTTACATTCTGGATGAACCTTCCATTGGTTTACATCAACGCGATAATGACAGGTTGATTCAAACATTGCAGGATATGCGCGATTTAGGGAATACGCTCATTGTTGTAGAGCATGATGAAGATACTATGATAGCGGCAGATTATCTTATTGATATCGGTCCGGGTGCCGGTATTCATGGTGGGCAAGTTGTGTCTGCAGGAACGCCGGAAGAGGTAATGATGGATGAGAAGTCACTAACAGGGCAGTACTTAGCTGGTAAAAAATTCATTCCCGTACCGATGGAGCGCCGAAAAGGTGACGGTCGTAAAATCGAAATTCTAGGTGCGAAAGAAAATAATCTGCACAATGTAAAAATGTCGTTTCCGCTCGGTACGTTTGTTGCGGTGACCGGGGTGTCGGGATCTGGTAAAAGTACGCTTGTGAACGAGATTTTATATAAAGCATTGGCGCAAAAGCTCCATAAAGCAAAACTTAAGCCAGGTGCACATAAAGATATAAAAGGTATTGAGCATTTAGACAAGGTTATTGATATTGACCAATCACCAATCGGGCGTACGCCGCGTTCAAATCCAGCAACGTATACAGGTGTGTTTGATGATATTCGTGATGTATTTGCGCAAACGAATGAGGCAAAGGTGCGCGGCTATCAAAAGGGGCGGTTCAGCTTTAATGTAAAGGGCGGACGCTGTGAAGCATGCCGCGGTGATGGTATCATTAAAATTGAAATGCATTTCCTTCCGGATGTGTACGTTCCTTGTGAGGTGTGTCACGGTAAACGCTATAACCGAGAAACGCTCGAAGTGAAATACAAAGACAAAAGTATTGCTGATATTTTGGAGATGACGATTGAAGACGGCGTACGCTTTTTTGAAAATATCCCGAAAATTAAGCGCAAGCTGCAAACACTCGCGGATGTGGGACTGGAGTATATGACACTCGGCCAGCCGGCCACGACGCTTTCGGGCGGAGAAGCACAGCGCGTTAAACTGGCATCTGAATTGCATCGCCGTTCTAATGGACGCACGCTGTATATTCTGGATGAACCGACAACAGGTTTGCATGTAGATGATATTGCGCGCCTACTAAAGGTGTTGCAGCGTTTGGTGGAAAACGGTGATACCGTTCTTGTGATTGAGCATAATTTGGACGTTATTAAAACAGCTGATTATATCGTTGACTTAGGTCCAGAAGGCGGAGACAAGGGCGGACAAATTGTTGCGACCGGTACACCGGAGCAGGTGGCGGACGTACAAGCGTCTTATACAGCGAAATATTTAAAAGCCATTATGGAACGAGATAAAGCAAGGACAAATCAAGAAGTATCGGAAACTGTGCAGTAAGGGAAAGCCTCCAAAAAGAAGGGTATTCTTTTGGAGGTTTTTTTATACAAATGAAGAAAGGAGCGCTAGAGGAGGGACAGCATGAAGGGAATGGAAAAAGTATTGGTGGCCGGTGGATATATGAGTTTATTTGTGTTACCGGCTATTCTTCCGTTTATTTTATATGTTGCGTGTTCAAATCGCGAAGTGAAATATCATGCCAGAGTGGCTTTTGCATCACAATGTGTGCCGGTGGCTTGGGTTGGAGTCACGTTTTGGTTTTTTTTATCAGCCCGCGAGGCGGATGCGATGTCTCTCGGCATTCTTTTTGGTATAGTAGTGCTAGGTTTATTTAACTTTTGGATTATGGTGTGGAGCGTCGGAAATGCGCTTCGTGTACTTGTATCTAGAAAAGAGGATGTGGAAGTATGAGATGGTTATTATCTATCGTATTAAACGCCTTTGTGCTTATCGTTGTATCAGGCTTATTAAAGCTGATTAGTCCAGAGTCATTTTACATTAAAAGTATTGGTACAGCACTCATTGCAAGCTTCACGCTTTCATTGCTACATATGTTTGTGAAGCCACTTTTAATTATTATTACGTTGCCGCTCACCATTATCACGTTTGGTTTCTTTTTAGTGATTATCAATGCAATTACGCTAAAGTTAACAGACAATTTACTTGGAGATGCCTTCAACATTAATGGCTTTGGCACAGCAATCGTAGCTGCGATTTTCATCTCTGTATTTAATATTTTTATTGATAAGCTTATATTTCGGGCACGTGAGAAAAAAGAATAAGCGGTTTCGCCTTTTCAGAAAAAAATGGTACACTAGACAAGTGAGATGTTATTAGTGAAATAGTGGAGGTAGGATATGCCAAAGGTTCGTACAAAGGATTTGATAGAGCATTTTCAGCTAGAATTAATCGGCGGAGAAAATGGTATCGATCGTCCTATTAAAACAAGTGATTTATCAAGACCCGGAATTGAGATGGCAGGCTTTTTTACATACTATCCGGCAGACCGTGTGCAGCTTCTCGGTATGACAGAGCTGACGTTTTTTGAAACGTTGACCCCGGAGCAAAAAAGAGATCGAATGAATGCGCTTTGTACACCAAAGACGCCTTGTATTATTGTAACACGTGGGCAGCAAGTACCGCTTGAGTTAATGGAAGCGGCATGTGAGGCAAATGTACCGCTATTACTCTCAACCCAGAAAACGACCCGCCTTTCAAGCCGTCTGACCAATTACTTAGAAAGTAAATTGGCACCAACAACGGCTGTACACGGCGTATTGGTTGATATTTACGGCGTAGGTGTTTTAATTACCGGTTCAAGCGGCGTTGGAAAAAGTGAAACGGCATTGGAACTTGTAAAACGCGGTCACCGCCTTGTGGCAGATGATAGCGTAGAAATTCGTCAAGAAGATGAAGATACCTTGATTGGCAGTTCACCAGAATTAATTGAACACCTGCTTGAGATTCGCGGGCTTGGGATTATCAACGTCATGACCTTGTTTGGTGCAGGAGCCGTGCGCAATCATAAACGTATTTCACTGGTTATTCATCTTGAGATTTGGGACCAAAAGAAAAACTACGATCGTCTTGGCTTGGATGAGGAAAAAATGAAGATTATTGATACAGATTTAACAAAGATTACGTTGCCGGTACGACCGGGACGTAACTTGGCTGTTATTATTGAAGTGGCGGCAATGAATTTCCGTTTAAAACGAATGGGTGTAAATGCTGCACAGCAATTTTCAGAGCGCTTGATGAATGCGATTGAAACGAAAGAAGAATAGGAGGAAACAGGGATGTTATTAGCTGCTGCACCTTACTTTGATCGCGTCTTTATCCAGCTCGGCCCTTTTCCAATTTACTGGTATGGTGTTATCATTGGCTCCGGTGTTTTGCTTGGGTTGTGGCTCGCGACACGCGAGGCGGAGAGACGAGGATTGCCGAAGGATTTATTTGTAGATCTTGTATTATTTGCGGTGCCTATCGCCATTATTTGTGCACGTGTATACTATGTTATTTTTGAATGGAGCTACTATAGTGAAAATCCATCGCAAATCATTAATATTCGTGAGGGCGGTCTTGCGATTCACGGTGGCTTAATTGGTGCTGTTTTGACAGCATTGGTATTCTCTCGTGTACGCGGCGTGTCGTTTTGGAAAATGGCTGATATTGCGGCGCCGAGCATTTTGCTAGGACAAGCGATTGGCCGTTGGGGCAATTTTATGAACCAAGAAGCGCATGGTGGACCGGTCACGCGTGGTTTTTTGGAAGGGTTGTACCTGCCAGATTTTATTATTAACCAAATGAATATTAATGGTACATACTATCATCCAACATTTTTGTATGAGTCGCTATGGAGCTTTGTGGGTGTTGCTCTCTTATTGCTGCTTCGCAAGGTAAATCTACGCCGCGGGGAGCTGTTTTTAACGTATTTAATCTGGTATTCTATCGGCCGCTTCTTTATTGAAGGACTGCGTACAGATAGCTTGATGATCGGACCTTTGCGTACGGCACAGGTTATCTCTGTTGTGATTATTGTCGTAGCGCTTATCTTGATAGTGGTGCGCCGCAAGATGGGGAAAGCCGACAAACGGTATCTAGAAGCATAAAAAGCAGCGCCTGTCACAGGCGCTGTTTCTCATAGGGGGAAACGAGATGGAAACGTTGAAGAGAGGGGTACTTGCAGGGGGGAAAACGACCTGGGCACTCGGAAAGATTATCTTTCCAATTACGTTGTTTGTGACCATTTTACAATACACACCGGTATTGCCGTGGCTTACCAAACTGATTGCCCCGCTTATGGGCTTACTTGGTTTGCCTGGTGATGCGGCGATTGTATTGGTTTTAGGTAATGTACTCAATTTATATGCAGCAATTGGAGCCATTTTAACGTTAGATTTAACAGTAAAAGAGGTATTTATTCTAGCTGTCATGCTGTCATTCTCTCATAATTTACTAGTGGAGTCTTCTGTTGCCGCTAAGGTAGGGGTACAAATTTGGATTGTTCTTGCTGTTCGTATTGGTTTAGCTATTATGTCAGCAATATGTATTGATCAGCTTTGGCAAGGCGGTGGTAAACAAGCGCAGTATGGGTTTGCTGCAGAAAGCAAAGCTGTACCTGAAACATGGATTGATATTATCTTTGTTGGGTTACAGAAGGCAGCCAGCGGAATATGGCAACTTGCGCTTATTGTAATCCCGCTTATGATTATGATTCAGATTTTAAAAGATTACGGATTTTTGGATCGTTTTTCAAAGATGATGGCACCATTTACACGGTTGCTTGGCATGAAGGAGAATACGTCTACTACATTAGCGGCGGGTTTATTATTCGGTTTGGCACTCGGTGCCGGTGTAATGATTCAAGCAGTACGTGAAGATGGTGTAGAAAAGCGTGATTTGGTACTGGCGTTCATTTTCCTAGTTGCATGCCATGCTGTTGTAGAAGACACACTTATTTTTATTCCGCTTGGCATACCGGTATTGCCGCTGTTTTTCATTCGTATTATAGTAGCGGTATTACTGACGGTTGTGATTGCTATTACTTGGAGAAAGACAGATGGAAAGGACTTGGCTTATGAAAATTAATACAGTTTTATTTGATTTAGACGGAACACTCATTAATACGAATGAACTTATTATCTCATCCTTTTTACACACGTTAAACACATATTATCCAGAGACATACAAGCGAGAAGATGTGTTGCCGTTTATCGGGCCATCGCTCACAGAAACCTTTTCGGCATTGGATCCGGAACGTACGGAAGAAATGATAGCATGCTACCGAGCTTACAACCACGCTAATCATGATGCTCTTGTAGAAGAATATGAAACTGTATATGAGACGGTAGAAGCATTGCATAAACAAGGCTATAAGCTCGGTATTGTGACAACGAAGGCGCGTGTGACAGTTGAAATGGGACTCAAGCTGTTTGATTTACGGAAGTTTTTTGATGTCATTGTGACCATTGATGATGTAACAAATGTCAAACCGCATCCAGAACCTATTGAGCAGGCTTTGCGTTTGCTTGATGCCAAGCCAGAAGAGGCTTTGATGGTAGGAGATAATCACCATGACATTTTGGGTGGTCGTAGCGCTGGCACACGAACCGCTGCTGTTGCGTGGTCTATTAAGGGTAGAGAATATGTAGCTTCGTATCATCCGACATATATACTAGAGCGGATGAGTGATTTGCTTGGTATATTGGCTGAGGAGGGAGAAGTGTGAGACGTACAACACGATATCCTGTTACCGGCGCGAATTCATTGTGGCATGTATATAAAACGGTGCCGTTTTGGAAGGTTGTCAAAAATTTTATTGTAATTCAATTAGCTCGCTATACACCGTTTTTACAAATGAAACATTGGCTGTATCGCACGTTTTTGCGCATGGATATCGGTTCCGAAACCTCATTCGCGCTCATGGTTATGTTGGATATTATGTTTCCTGAAAAAATTAAAGTAGGTCGCAATACCGTGATTGGCTATAATACAACGATTCTTGCGCATGAGTATTTAATTAAGGAATATCGTCTTGGTGAGGTTATTATTGGTGATGAAGTAATGATTGGTGCGAATACCACCATTCTACCGGGTGTTATTATTGGAGATGGGGCTATTGTTTCCGCAGGGACGCTTGTTCATAAGGATGTACCGGCCGGTGCTTTTGTGGGCGGAAATCCTATGCGTGTCATTTATACGAAAGAAGAAATGGAACAACGGGTATGAAAAGCCATAAATTGCATACAATATACTGTTTTGTTTTTTCAAGAATCGTTTATACTTATAAGTAGAGAAATACGGATGTTTTTCACTTTGCATGTGAACGTATCATAGATAAACGGAGGAATTATGGGGAAAAAACAACAGATCGAGGAAGAGAAGGGACAAGTTATTACCTTTCATCAATCATCGCAATATTTCTATGAAAAAGGTATGAAAGCGTATCGTCGCAGCAATTTGGATGATGCGATTAAATATTTACAACGAGCGGCGGATATGAATCAAGATCCGTTTGTTTTGTGTCAACTGGCATCTGCTCTTTCAGAGGCTGGACAGTATTATGAATCCAATCGGCTCTTTAAAAAAGTGATGCGATTGGATGAAAGTATGACAGAGTGCTATTACTATTTAGCAAATAATTTTGCTTTTTTAGGTTTGTTTCAACAAGCTAAAAATTATGCGGAGCGCTATTTAGAGGCAGAGAAAGATGGGGAGTTCAGAGAAGAGACATTTGAACTTTTAGACATTATTGCAATTGAAGATGAGGAGGAAGAGTTTGCAGCAGAAGATGAACTCATTTTGATGCAAGAGCAAGCAAATCTTCTCATCCGCGGTGGTCACCTAGAAGAAGCGATTCATACATTAGAGAACGTGCTTGCAGACTACCCAGAATTTTGGTCAGCGCATAATAACTTGGCCATTGTTCATTTTCAACTTGGTCAGGTAGAGGAAGCCATGCGAATTTTGAACCATGTATTAGAGCAAAATCCGGGGAATTTGCATGCGCTTTGTAATAGTCTTATATTATTATATTCAATTGGTCGTAGAGAACAGGCAGAGCGTCTTGCAGATCAATTGGAGAATGTGCACCCCATTTTATTAGAGCAACGTTTTAAGTTGGCAAACACACTGGCGACAGTAGGTCGTTTCCAAGCAGCGTATGTTATGTTTAAAAGTCTTAAAAAGAATGGGTATGAAGGGGATACAAGTTTTCATTACTGGTTTGCCTATGCAGCGCATATGGTAGGTGATACGATTCTTGCACAAAAGCTATGGGAACGCGTTGTAGAAGCGTTACCAGACCGAGAAGGAAAAGAGCCTTGGCGCCCAACGACATTTACAAATGGGAATCAAGCAGCATTGCTTGGTCAACTTCTCGTTTCCTTTAAAGAGGCAACAACAATAGAGGAAAAGATGCTGGCGCTGTATCTGATGAATGAGCTCAACATAGACGAAAAAGCACAGGTCTTTTTAGATATTGCAGAAGAATCGGAGCAGGATGTAATTTGTAATTGGGCATTGTATTTATATAGTGAAGTGACGGGAGAAGCAATGCCCCAAGTGGCACATGGTTTTGCGCATTGTGCGCATATTGCTCATCTTTTATATCATCATACAGAAAAGGATGATATGTTGATTGAAGAATGCTTACAGCGCTGGTTCCGTATTTTTACTTCTTATCAGGAAAATTCTTATGGTAATGCAGTTGCTTGGTCAGCTGCGATTGAGTACATTGTGCGGGGCGATTTAAAAGAAAACATGACACAAGCAGAAATAGGGCATATGTATAATGTGTCCGTATCCACCGTTCGCAAATATGTGCAGGCGGTCAAGAAGATGGAAGCAAATAATTAGAAAAAAGCATGTCCACTGCGTATAATGGAGATGTATAAGGAGTGAGAAACAGTAAATAAAAATATATACAAATATGAGTGAATGTATTCAAATGTATAAAAGGTGTAGGTTGTGAATGTTCCCGTACATTGCGAAAGTGGTGTAATCATAGGGTAGAACCTTGAGGGTCGCCTACATTGTTAGAAATGCGAGAGCCAAGCGAAAATAAAATTTAAAGAAAGGAGAGTCTACTGAACAGAGGATATACAATTATCATTGCACGATAATGTATATATGTACGGTGGGCTACATCGGAATTTACGCCTGTGGAGAACTATACAAACGATAGTAGCGAGTAATTGGCGAGGTCGAGTTCGTAGAAGCAGGAATCCTCTGGATGTATATATTTGTATACATTTTCAGTAGCAGTGAAACAAGGTGTCTGAAGAAAAAATTTATGACGTAATGATTATCGGTGCAGGCCCTGCCGGCATGACGGCTGCATTATATACATCTCGTGCTAATTTGAGCACACTTATGCTTGAGCGTGGTATTCCGGGCGGACAAATGGCAAATACAGAAGAAGTTGAAAACTACCCAGGCTATGATCATATTTTAGGTCCAGAACTATCTACGAAAATGTTTGAACATGCGAAAAAATTCGGTGCGGAATACGCATACGGTGATGTAAAAGAAATTATTGACGGCAAAGAGTTTAAAACAGTAATTGCTGGCAAAAAGGAATATAAAGCACGTGCTATTATTATCGCAAGCGGTGCAGAATATAAGAAAATTGGCGTACCAGGTGAAAAAGAGCTTGGTGGTCGCGGTGTATCCTACTGTGCAGTATGCGACGGTGCATTCTTTAAAGGAAAAGAGCTTGTTGTTGTTGGGGGCGGCGACTCCGCAGTTGAAGAAGGTGTATACTTAACACGCTTTGCCAAAAAGGTGACGATTGTGCACCGCCGCGATAAATTACGCGCGCAAAAAATCCTTCAAGATCGTGCATTTAACAACGAAAAAATCTCTTTCATTTGGAACAGCACAGTAAAGGAAATCAATGAGGCCAACGGTAAGGTCGGTAGCGTTACTTTAACAGATGTGAATACAGGTGAAGAGCAAGAGTTTAAAACGGATGGGGTATTCATCTACATCGGCATGTTGCCATTGTCTAAACCGTTTGAAGCGCTTGGTATTACAAACGAAAACGGTTATATCGAAACAAATGATCGCATGGAAACGAAGGTGCCTGGTATTTTTGCTGCAGGTGATGTGCGTGAAAAAGCACTTCGTCAAATCGTAACAGCAACAGGTGACGGCAGTATTGCCGCACAAACCGCACAGCATTATATTGAAGAGTTGCTAGAAGAACTAAGTCGCGAAACCGTAACGGAAGAGTAATTATTGGTTAATGTCTTTGTAACGGTAACAAAATATAGATGGGGTATAGTTAAGACACAGTTGACCCCCTCGAATATGTGAGCATGAGCTACGGCTTGTGCTCTTTTTTTATGGAAAATGGAAGCCCAAGTGAATAGTATGATATAACGAGCGCTTCTAGCATAGTAGGAATTAAAAGGAAAAATACTACACCTGAACAAGCCGCTTCCGCTTTTCTAGATCCAGCTGCGCCTCCTAGGCACTGCCATCTAAGAACCTCAGCCACAAAAAGGCAAAAAACGCCTTTTAGGGATGAGAACCTTAGATTCTGTGCCTAAACAGTCGGCTCCGCTTTTCTTTTCAGTTTTTTCAGAAAAAATACTAGGACAGCTTCATTGTGGCAAAGCTCGTTTAATAGTATAATGAACGGAAGGAGAGACGAAGGTCTCTTCCCACATAATTGAGGTGAAATAAACGTGCAAAGAGTAACAAACTGTGTACTGTTAAAAGATAATCAAGTTCTTCTTTTGCAGAAGCCGCGCCGCAATTGGTGGGTTGCACCGGGCGGGAAAATGGAAAGCGGAGAAAGCATCCGCGAAGCGGTAACGCGAGAGTATCGAGAAGAAACTGGGATTTACTTAAAGAATCCTGCATTAAAGGGCATATTTACATTTGTAATTAAAGAAGGCGATAAAGTTGTCTCTGAATGGATGATGTTTTCCTTTTTAGCGACGGACTTTACTGGCGAAAACAAAGACGAATGTGAAGAAGGAATTTTACAATGGCACAACAAAGAAGATATTGCACAGCTGCCGATGGCGCCGGGCGATCATCATATTATAGATTACTTGTTGCAGGGAAATGCCATCATATACGGAACTTTTGTATATACACCGGATTTTGAGTTAATTTCGTATCGATTAGATCCGAGCTAAGGGGGAAACGGGGATGAATAAAAACGATATTAAAATGGTGATCATTACAGGCATGTCGGGCGCTGGAAAAACGGTTGCACTGCAAAGCTTTGAAGATCTTGGCTATTTTTGTGTCGATAATTTACCGCCGGCACTGCTTCCTAAGTTTGTGGAGCTGATGTCTGAATCCCGCAATAAGATGGATAAAGTGGCGTTAGGCATTGACCTGCGCGGGCGAGAGTTTTTTGATCAATTATGGGAATCATTAGATGATTTGACGGAGCGTACATGGCTAATTCCACACATCTTGTTTTTAGATGCAAAAGACAGCACGCTTGTAACGCGTTATAAAGAAACAAGACGTTCGCATCCCTTAGCGCCTACGGATCTGCCCCTTAAGGGAATTGAACTGGAGCGAGAATTGCTAGGTGACATGAAAGCACGTGCCAACATGGTTCTTGATACTTCAGATTTAAAACCAAAAGATTTGCGTGAAAAAATTTCTAATGTATTTTCTTCACCAGATCAAGATGGATTTCGCATCAACGTAACTTCCTTTGGCTTTAAATACGGTGTACCAATTGATGCAGACTTAATGTTTGATGTGCGTTTTTTGCCAAATCCGTTTTATATTCCGCAAATGAAACCGCTGACCGGCTTAGATGAAGAGGTTTCTTCGTATGTGTTAAAGTTTAACGAAACCAATAAGTTTTTAGAAAAGCTGACAGACTTAATTTCATTCATGTTGCCTTACTATAAGCGTGAAGGCAAGAGTCAGCTTGTGTTGGCTATTGGCTGTACCGGTGGACAGCATCGCTCTGTCACAATTGCAGAATATCTGAAAGAATATTTTGCGAAGGAGTATACAACACATGTATCTCATCGTGATGTGGAAAAAAGAAAGGGACATTAATTCATGATGACAAGCCGAAAGCCCAAAATGGTCATTGTGGGCGGAGGGACTGGGCTGTCCGTTCTGCTTCGCGGATTAAAAAAATATCCGGTCGATTTGACCGCCATTGTCACTGTAGCTGATGATGGTGGCAGCTCTGGTCGTCTTCGGAACGATATGGAAATTCCGCCCCCTGGTGACGTACGAAATGTATTAGTCGCGCTCTCTGATGTAGAGCCTCTTGTGGAGGCTTTGTTTCAGCATCGCTTTACTACTGGCGACTTGTCTGGACACGCGCTTGGCAATCTATTATTAGCAGGTATGACATCCATCACCGGTGACTTCTTTCATGCGATTACAGAGATGAGTAAGGTATTAAATGTAAGAGGCCGTGTATTGCCGGCAGCCAACCAAAGTGTTGTCCTGCATGCAGAATATGCGGATGGTACTGTTGTAACAGGTGAGTCTAAAATTCCATACCGCGGTGAAAAAATCAATCGTGTATTTTTAACACCAAATGATGTAGAGCCATTAGCGGAGACCCTAAATGAAATACGTAAAGCGGATTTGCTTGTGTTTGGACCAGGTAGTTTATATACAAGTATATTGCCAAACTTAATGGTTCGAAAAATTGGTGAAGCGGTGTTGCAGGCGAAAGCCCGTAAAGTGTATGTATGCAACGTCATGACGCAAGCAGGGGAGACGATGGGATATAAAGCATCTGATCATGTCCAGGCGCTACATGATCACCTAGGCCCGTTTATTGATACTATTATTGTTAACAATGGCTCTATTCCGGAGCGTTTATTAAAGCGATACGAAAAAGAGCTTTCCACGCAGGTTGTGTGTGATGAAAAGCGTTTGTCTGATATGAATATTACTGTTATACAAGATATGCTTGTTAAATATGAAGACGATGTTGTTCGTCATGATACGGTGAAATTGGCTAGTATCCTATATTCATTGCTGTGAGGAGGTGAGCAAAGATGTCCTTTGCATCAGAAACAAAAAAGGAATTGACAAACTTAGACATAAAAGACTGTTGCGTAAGGGCGGAGCTCTCTGCATTGATTCGAATGAACGGCTCACTTTCCTTTTCCAATCGCCGGTTAATTATTGATATTCAAACTGAAAATGCTGCCATTGCCAGACGTATTTATACATTGTTAAAAAGAAGCTATAACGTTGCTGTTGAGTTGCTCGTCCGCAAAAAAATGCGTTTGAAAAAGAATAATGTATATATTGTGAGACTTGTTGAACAAGCAAAGGAAGTGCTCGAAGATCTCAAAATCATGCAGGGTGATTTTTCACTGATTCACAATATTTCAGAAGAATTGATTAAGAAAAAATGCTGCAAGCGCTCTTATTTACGAGGTGCTTTTTTAGCAGGTGGGTCCGTAAATAATCCAGAAACCTCTTCGTATCATCTAGAGATTTTTTCTTTGTACAAAGAGCATAATGAAGCCATATGTGAGCTTATGAACGAATTTGATCTTAACAGTAAAACGCTTGAGCGTCGCAAAGGTCATATTACGTATTTAAAAGAAGCAGAGAAAATCACTGAGTTTTTGAACATCATTGGGGCACATGGTGCACTGCTTCGATTTGAGGATATTCGCATTGTTCGTGACATGAGAAATTCTGTAAACCGTTTGGTGAACTGTGAAACAGCAAACCTTAACAAGACGATTGGCGCTGCGCTTAGACAAATCGAAAATATCAAATATATTGAACGAACTGTCGGTTTAGATTATTTGCCGGAGAAATTACGGGAAATCGCGCAGCTGCGTATTAGTTACGAAGATGTCACTCTAAAAGAGCTTGGAGAAATGGTAACAGGAAAAATCAGTAAGTCAGGTATTAATCATCGTCTCCGCAAAATTGATGAAATTGCCGAAAAGCTGCGTGCGGGAGAAATAGCAATAAAGTAAAAGTATTTATATAAAAGGGGGAAAAAACGTTGGTACAAAAGCAAGTAAAAGTTGCATTAAAATCCGGGTTACAGGCACGCCCGGCTGCTTTGTTCGTACAAGAAGCAAACCGTTTTCAATCTGATGTGTTTATTGAAAAGGAAGGAAAGAAAGTGAATGCAAAAAGCATTATGGGGTTAATGAGTCTGGCGGTAGGTGCAAATGAAACAATCACGATTATTACAGAGGGGCATGACGAAGTGGATGCATTGGATGCTTTAGTCAGTTATGTAGAGAAAGCATAAAACTTTTAAAGTAGAGGAAAAGCCGATGAAGGTATTCATCGGCTTTTTTCAATCATTATTGTTTATTTGCTACAATTTTATCAATCAAACCGTATTCAAGCGCTTTTTCAGCTGTCATAAAGTTATCGCGATCTGTATCGCGTGCAATAACTTCAAGTGGCTGTCCAGTGCGCTCAGAAAGAATTGTGTTCAGTTTATCGCGCAAGAACAAGATACGTTTTGCAGCAATTTCAATTTCTGTTGCTTGACCTTGTGCACCGCCAAGTGGTTGGTGAATCATGACTTCACTATTTGGAAGGGCATAACGTTTTCCTTTCTCACCAGCTGCAAGCAAAAATGCGCCCATAGAAGCAGCCATACCAATACAAATTGTAGATACCGGCGCTTTAATGAATTGCATTGTATCGTAAATTGCCATACCTGCTGTAATTGATCCGCCTGGGCTGTTAATGTACAGATGAATCTCTTTCTCGGAATCTTGAGACTCTAGGAACAACAGCTGTGATACGATAGAGTTTGCAACGTTATCATCAATTGCACTGCCAAGCATAATAATGCGATCTTTCAACAGACGAGAATAAATGTCATATGCACGCTCGCCGCGGTTTGTTTGTTCAATAACTGTAGGAATTAAATTCATGAATAGGCCTCCTTTGTAATAGCATGTTTCAAGTAATACAGCGGAGTAATCCGCTCTTGTTGTTTCTATAATACAATTATGGTCAGTAAAGGTCAAATAAAACCATTTGGATTTGTTTTTTTCTTGACCTATAGCTATATATTCGATGAGAATGACGTGTTCCCTTCACAGCATAACCGCTCCGCATGAAATTAAACGTGTTGATTTTCACACTTTATATGATATAATGTCGATATGACTATGTGCGCTCGTAGCTCAGGGGATAGAGCGGTGGTTTCCGGTACCACGTCATGCGGGGGTTCGATTCCCTCCGAGCGCGTCGATGAAGGCCTGTGTGCGAATGCATACAGGCTTTTTTATGTGGAAACAGGCTTTGTTAAAGCCTAATGTTGATCTATTGCACTTGTTGATTGGAATGAAGGGGACGAGACTTGTTTGTTAGGGTTTTACGCGGCATGTGCTCTCACCGAAACTACAAATCGCTTGGTTTTCTTTTCTATCTACAAACATGAGAGCCTTTCATCTTATGTTTTAAACTCGATTTTTCTTGTCGTATTTTCCCATTCCTCTTAATAAAAATGAAATAACGAATACTGGGTGGGTTTTACCATTCAATTTATGCACCGATGTATTGTACAATAGAGGCTAAGGGGGAGATTGGATTGAAGGCAAGTTTGGTACAGGAACAGTCACTTCGTTTGGCGATGACACAAGAGTTGCGTCAGGCTATTGCGATGCTGCAGTATAATGCACAAGAGTTAACAGAGTTTTTGTATGAGCAATCGCTGGAAAATCCGTTAATTGAGCTAAAGATCCGAGAGGGCGGGCGTAAAACACAGAACCAGATGGAGATTTACGGTTCGCATAGTGAAACGTTGCAGCAGCATTTATTGGAGCAGCTTCGCATTCATAAAGCAGCCAATATGCGCGCATTGCGCTTTATAGTAGATAATATAGATGAAAATGGGTATTTACGAGAAAGTGACGAAGAGCTCGCAGCACTCCTCAATATGCCGATTGATGAAGTGCGAGCTTGTGTGCATGTCTTGCAAGGTTTAGAGCCAGCAGGGGTTGGGGCACGAACTTTACAAGAATGTTTGCTTCTTCAGTTAAAGCGCTTACAAAATAGGTGTGGTCTAGCTGAACAGATGATTGCTTATCATTTTGACGCGTTTGCTAAAAAAGATTGGAAGCAGCTGACACAGGCACTAAAATGTCAAGGTGAAGAATTACAGCAGGCAATGCGTGTCATCGTTTCGTTACAACCGAAGCCGGGTCTTGCATTTTCATCTGAAAAGCCGTGGTACGTTACACCTGATTTAGCGGTTCACCGTAAAAATGGTGAACTTATTATTACAGTAGAACAAACGCATTTGCCTAAAATTGAAATTCACCCAACCTATAGCGCGATGTTGACAACAGAAGCAGAGCGTGATGTGGCTTCCTACTTGGCACAAAAGCAGCAGCATGTGCAGTGGCTTTTGAAAAGTTTGGAACAACGAAAGATTACGTTGCTTCGTGTAATGGAAGTTATTGTAGCAAGACAATCTGCTTTTTTTATGCGCGGTCCGTTATTTGTACAGCCGATGGCATTAAAGGAGGTTGCTGCAGAGCTTGGGTTGCATGAATCAACCGTTAGCCGCGCTACAAGAAACAAATTTGTACAGACGCCGTATGGTGTATTTGAGATGAAGTATTTCTTTAGCAACGCTGTATCAGAGGATGATGTGTCTGCGCTGCGGGTCAAGGAATTGCTAAAAAGCATGATAGAAAAAGAAGACAAACGCAAACCTTTGTCTGATCAAAAAATTGTACAATGCTTAGAGAAGGAGTATGGGATTGGTGTATCGAGGCGAACGGTTGCAAAGTACCGGGAGCAGCTCAAGATTCCTGCCTCTTCGCTCCGCAAGACAATGTAAAGGCCTGGTGGTTAAAATGAATGTGGTACTATACGGAAAAAAAGATTGCTGTCTATGTGATGATGCAAAAGCGATTTTGCATGAATTACAGCAAGAGCACAACTTTATATGGAAAGAAATTGACATTTATAGCGATGATGTGCTGTTAGAAAGGTACCAAATCATGATTCCTGTCATAGAAATAGAGGGAGAAGAGGTGCAAGCGGGCATTATTCAAAAAGATGTCATAAGTAAGCGCTTAACACAAGGTTCTTGACTTGAATAAAAAAATATATCCTGTTACAATACTATATGTAGCAGGAAATTTTTTTTACAGCACGCGGGACATAATGTGTCTCTATGGGACGTATATTGACCCACAACAAAGTGAATGATAGTGAGGGAAGAATGATGCGTTCATGGATTGATTATGCAAAACGATTATTGCCCGATCTGCTACCTGTTATGCAAACTCGCATGCAAATTCTGCAATACATACGACTTACGCAGCCAATTGGTCGCCGGAATTTGTCTGCCAGTTTAAACATGACAGAACGTGTGTTGCGAAGTGAAGTACAGATTTTAAAAGAAGAGCACTTGATTCATGTAGCTTCCGCCGGTATGACGCTAACAGAAAGTGGTATGGAGGTTGTCACAGCACTGGAAGAATTTATGCGAGAAATTTCTGGATTAAAGGTTTTGGAAGCACAGCTTAAGGAAACATTAAATCTGGAGGAAGTTTTCGTAGTAGCAGGTGACAGTGATGCTTCTCCTTGGGTAAAACAAGAGATGGGCCGTGCCAGCGTAGCGTGCATAAAGAAGCGGCTTGGTGCGAATAATATCGTTGCCGTAGCCGGAGGTACAACGCTCGCGGCTGTAGCGGACATGATGAAATCAGACTTTAAAAATCTGGATATCTTGTTTGTTCCGGCACGAGGTGGCATTGGTGAAAGCGTCGAAAATGAAGCAAACACCATTTGTGCCAAAATGGCCAAAAACACAAACAGCAGCTACCGCCTTCTGTACGTTCCGGATCAAATTAGCAGCGAAGTGTATGCATCCATTATGACAGAGCCATCTGTGAAGTCAGTTCTGGAACTTATTCAGGCTTCCAACATTGTGATTCATGGTATCGGCGATGCGCTAAAAATGGCGCAAAGACGCAAAACCGCTGAAACGGACTGGAATAAAATTATAGAAGGACACGCGGTAGGAGAAGCATTCGGGTATTACTTTGATGAACACGGTAAGGTGGTACACAAGGTACTCACAGCAGGTATGCAACTTGCAGATTTACGCCATATTCCGCACGTGGTGGCTGTAGCAGGCGGCGCTTCAAAGGCAAAGGCTATTCGCGCAGTCGTTAGACAAGGACACACATCACTATTGGTGACGGATGAAGGTGCAGCAAAAGCGTTACTAAGGGGAAACCCTTAACATAAAATTTGATCCATATTTGAGGAGGATTTTCAAATGGCAATTAAAATTGGTATCAATGGATTTGGACGTATTGGACGTAATGTATTCCGTGCAGCTCTTAACAACAGCAATGTAGAAGTAGTAGCAATCAACGACTTAACAGATGCAGCTACTTTAGCACATCTATTGAAATATGACTCTGTACACGGCACTTTGAATGCAGAAGTATCTGTTAACGGCAGCAACCTTGTTGTAAACGGAAAAGAAATTGCAGTATCTGCAGAGCGTAACCCAGCTGAACTTGCTTGGGGCAAATTAGGCGTAGATATCGTAGTAGAATCTACTGGATTCTTCACAAAGCGTCAAGACGCTGCAAAACACTTAGAAGCAGGTGCGAAAAAAGTTATCATCTCTGCACCAGCTACAGACGAAGATATTACGATCGTTATGGGTGTTAACGAAGATAAGTACGATGCTGCGAAGCACGATGTAATCTCTAACGCTTCTTGTACAACAAACTGCTTGGCGCCATTTGCGAAAGTTCTTCATGAGAAGTTTGAAATCCGCCGTGGTATGATGACAACAATCCACTCTTACACAAACGACCAACAAATTCTTGACTTGCCGCACAAAGACCTTCGTCGTGCACGTGCAGCAGCTGAGAACATGATTCCAACTTCAACTGGTGCAGCAAAAGCGGTATCTCTAGTATTGCCTGAGCTAAAAGGTAAATTGAATGGTGGCGCAGTTCGCGTTCCAACTTCTAACGTATCTCTAGTTGACCTAGTTGTTGAACTTGGCAAAGAAGTAACAGTGGAAGAAGTAAACGCAGCACTAAAAGCAGCTGCTGAAGGCGAACTAAAAGGTATTCTTGCATACAGCGAAGAGCCACTAGTATCTCGCGACTACAACGGTTCTACTGCATCTTCTACAATCGATGCATTGTCTACAATGACTATGGAAGGCAACATGGTAAAAGTTCTTTCATGGTACGATAACGAAACTGGTTACTCTAACCGCGTTGTTGACCTTGTTGACTACATCGCTTCTAAAGGTCTTTAATTTAAGAATGGGGAGAGAGGGCATGTTCCCCCTCTCCTCCTCTTATGTATGCTTGTAATAGGCAAGGTTTTCCCTCGTGGGGAAGATGTGGTAATATGAAATTGGTTTTGTCAATCCAACCAAATCGGAGGTCAATCGAATGAACAAAAAATCGATTCGTGACGTGGATGTAAAAGGCAAACGCGTATTTTGCCGCGTTGACTTTAACGTACCAATGAAGGACGGGCAAATTACGGACGAAACACGTATCCGCGCAGCTCTTCCTACAATTCAGTACTTGATGGAGAAAGGCGCGAAAGTGATTCTTGCCAGCCACTTCGGTCGTCCAAAGGGTCAAGTTGTAGAAGAAATGCGTCTTACACCAGTAGCAAAGCGCCTTGGCGAATTGCTTGGTAAAAACGTTGCAAAAACAGACGAAGCTTACGGACCAGAAGTACAAGCTGCTATCGCTGAAATGAATGAAGGCGATGTATTAGTTCTTGAAAACGTTCGTTTCTATCCGGGCGAAGAAAAGAACGATTCGGCACTTGCGAAGGAATTTGCAGCACTTGCTGACTTGTATGTAAACGATGCATTCGGCGCGGCGCACCGTGCACATGCTTCTACTGCAGGTATCGCGGAGTATATACCAGCAGTATCCGGTCTATTAATGGAAAAAGAAATTGAAGTATTGGGTAAAGCATTATCCAATCCAGAGCGTCCGTTCACAGCAATTATTGGCGGCGCGAAAGTAAAAGATAAAATCGGCGTAATTCGCAATTTACTAGACAAGGTTGATAACCTGATTATTGGTGGAGGTCTTGCTTACACATTTGTGAAAGCACAAGGCTATGAAATCGGTAAATCCTTATGCGAGGACGATAAACTCGATCTTGCCAAAGAGTTTATGCAAATGGCAAAGGAAAAAGGTGTTAACTTCTACATGCCAGTAGATGTTGTTGTCGGTGATGATTTCTCTGAAAATGCAAACACACAAGAAGTAGATATTGATGCAATCCCTAGCGATTGGGAAGGTATGGACATCGGACCGAAAACACGCGAAATCTATGCGGATGTAATTCGCAATTCTAAGCTTGTCATTTGGAATGGGCCAATGGGTGTATTTGAAATGAACAAGTTCGCAAATGGAACAAAAGCAGTAGCAGAAGCTCTTGCAGAATCTACGGATACATATTCCGTTATCGGCGGCGGCGACTCTGCGGCAGCGGTTGAAAAATTCGGTTTAGCTGACAAGATGAGCCACATCTCTACAGGCGGCGGCGCATCTCTTGAGTTTATGGAAGGCAAAGAACTTCCGGGCGTTGTACGTCTAAACGACAAGTAATTTAAAGGACGGTGTACCGAATGCGTAAACCTATTATCGCAGGAAACTGGAAAATGCATAAAACGCTATCCGAGGCGGTTAGCTTTGTTGAAGAAGTAAAAGGAAACATTCCTAGCTCGCAAGCAGTGGACTCTGTTGTGTGCTCTCCGGCACTATTTTTAGAGCGACTTGTAGCAGCTACGGAAGGCTCTGACCTGAAAATTGGTGCACAAAACATGCACTTTGAAAACAGCGGTGCGTTCACTGGTGAAATTAGTCCAGCTGCACTGAGCGATTTGAAAGTAAGCTATGTGGTACTTGGTCATTCTGAGCGCCGTGAAATGTTTGCGGAAACAGATGAAACAGTAAACAAAAAAACATTGGCAGCATTTGCAAACGGCTTGACCCCGATTGTATGCTGCGGTGAGACACTGGAAGAGCGCGAGAGCGGCAAAACGTTTGATCTTGTAGCGGAACAAGTGACAAAAGCGTTAAATGGCTTAACAGCAGAACAAGCGAAAGCAACAGTGATTGCCTACGAGCCAATCTGGGCAATCGGTACAGGTAAATCTTCCTCTGCAAGTGATGCAAATGAAGTATGCGCGCACATCCGTAAAGTTGTAGCGGAACAATTTTCAGCAGATGTGGCAGAAGCGGTTCGTATTCAATACGGCGGCAGCGTAAAACCTGAAAACATCAAAGAATATATGGCACAGCCTGATATCGACGGCGCGTTAGTGGGCGGCGCAAGCTTGGAGCCAAGCTCTTTCTTGCAGCTTTTGGAGGCTGTGAAGTAATGAGCAAAAAACCAACAGCTTTGATTATTCTAGATGGCTTTGCTTTACGTGAAGAAACTTACGGTAATGCAATCGCACAAGCGAACAAGCCAAACTTTGACCGCTACTGGAACCAATTCCCGCATACGACGTTAAAGGCGAGCGGCGAAGCGGTTGGTCTCCCAGAAGGTCAGATGGGGAACTCTGAGGTAGGTCACTTAAATATTGGTGCCGGCCGCATTGTATACCAAAGCTTAACACGCGTAAACGTTGCGATTCGTGAAGGTGAGTTTAATCAAAATGAAACATTTTTAAAAGCAATGCAACATGTGAAGCAAGCAGGTACTGCACTTCACTTATTCGGATTATTATCTGATGGTGGCGTACACAGCCATATTGATCATATGTTTGCCTTGCTTCGCTTAGCGGCACAAGAAGGTCTAGAAAAGGTATATGTGCATGCATTCCTTGATGGTCGTGATGTGGGTCCGCAAACGGCGAAAGAGTATTTAGATGCAACTTATAAAGTAATGAAAGAAACGGGTACAGGGCAGATTGCCACTGTTTCTGGACGCTATTATTCCATGGACCGTGATAAGCGTTGGGATCGTGTTGAAAAATGCTACCGCGCTATGGTATACGGTGAAGGTCCAACTTACAAAGATGCCTACGAGTGCGTAAACGATTCATACGAAAACGGAATCTTCGATGAGTTCGTATTACCATCCGTTATGCTACAAGAAGACGGTACGCCGGTTGGAACAATTAACGATGATGATGCAATCATCTTCTACAATTTCCGTCCGGACCGTGCGATTCAAATTGCACGCGTGTTCACAAACGAAGATTTCCGTGAATTTGATCGCGGTGAAAACGTACCGCGCATTCCTGAATTCGTCTGCATGACGCAGTTCAGTGAAACGGTTGGAGGCTACGTTGCTTTCAAACCAACAAATCTAGACAACACATTGGGAGAAGTTGTATCCCAGGCGGGCTTAAAGCAACTTCGTATTGCGGAAACAGAAAAGTATCCGCACGTAACATTCTTCTTCAGTGGCGGACGTGAAGCAGAATTCCCAGGTGAAGAGCGCATCCTCATTAACTCTCCAAAGGTTGCGACATATGATTTAAAACCTGAAATGAGCATTTATGAAGTAACGGATGCCCTATTAAAGGAAATTGAAGCAGACAAACACGACATGATTATTTTAAACTTTGCAAACTGTGACATGGTTGGTCACTCCGGTATGATGGAACCGACTATTAAAGCAGTAGAAGCGACAGATGAGTGCCTAGGAAAAGTTGTGGACGCTATTCTTGCCAAAGGCGGACAAGCTATCATTACGGCAGACCACGGTAACGCGGATGAAGAATTAACGCCGGACGGTCAACCAATGACAGCTCACACAACAAATCCAGTGCCATGCATCGTAACAAAGCAAGACATAACACTTCGTGAAGATGGTATTCTTGGTGATCTTGCCCCAACAATGCTTTCATTACTTGGTATTGAACAACCGAAAGAAATGACAGGAAAAACATTAATTCAACAATAAAAGGAGAGATTTTACATGCCAGCTATTTTAGATGTTTATGCTCGTGAAGTATTAGACTCCCGCGGTAACCCGACGGTAGAAGTAGAAGTATACACAGAGTCCGGTGCATTCGGACGCGCAATCGTACCAAGCGGTGCATCCACTGGTGAGCACGAAGCAGTTGAGCTTCGCGACGGCGACAAAGGTCGTTACCTTGGTAAAGGTGTACAAAAAGCGGTTGATAACGTAAACGAAATCATCGCTGAAGCAATCGTAGGTATGGACGTAACAGATCAAGCAGGTATTGACGCTGTGATGATCGATCTTGATGGTACAGAAAACAAAAGTAAATTGGGTGCAAACGCAATCCTTGGCGTATCTATGGCAGTAGCACATGCTGCAGCTGATTACGTTGGTCTTCCATTGTACCGTTACCTTGGTGGCTTCAACGCGAAGCAATTGCCAACACCAATGATGAACATCATCAACGGCGGTTCTCACGCAGACAACAATGTAGACTTCCAAGAATTCATGATTCTTCCTGTAGGTGCGCCTACATTCAAAGAAGCAATCCGCATGGGTGCTGAAGTATTCCACGCATTAAAATCTGTATTAAGCGCAAAAGGCTTAAATACAGCTGTAGGTGACGAAGGTGGTTTCGCACCAAACCTTGGTTCTAACCGTGAAGCACTAGAAGTAATCATGGAAGCAATCAAAAAAGCTGGCTACGAAGCTGGTAAAGACATCCTTTTAGGTATGGACGTTGCTTCTTCTGAATTCTACAACAAAGAAACTGGTAAATATGACCTTGCAGGCGAAGGCCGCACTGGTTTAACTTCTAAAGAAATGGTTGATTTCTACGAAGAGCTAGTAAATGAATTCCCAATCGTGTCTATCGAAGACGGTTTGGACGAGAATGACTGGGAAGGTCACAAGCTTTTAACAGAGCGCATCGGCGACCGCGTTCAATTGGTGGGCGATGACTTGTTCGTAACAAACACGAAGAAGCTTGCTGAAGGTATCGAAAAAGGTATCTCTAACTCCATCCTAATCAAAGTAAACCAAATCGGTACTTTGACTGAAACATTCGAAGCAATCGAAATGGCAAAACGCGCTGGTTACACTGCAGTTGTTTCTCACCGTTCTGGTGAAACAGAAGATGCAACAATCGCTGACATCGCAGTTGCAACAAATGCTGGCCAAATCAAAACAGGTTCTATGAGCCGTACAGACCGCATCGCGAAGTACAACCAACTTCTTCGCATTGAAGACGAGCTAGGCGATCTAGCTGTTTACGCTGGTCTAAAATCTTTCTACAACTTGAAGAAGTAATGACAAAGACCTCCTGCCAAGTTTGGCGGGAGGTTTTTTAATCCTACTTGTTCAACAGGGGTCTTTATGATACAGTTAAACTAACTCAAAGTGTGTATAGGAGGTTCATCGCGTGAATACATTTCTATCGGTCTTATTGATTATTGTATCTGTAGTGTTGATTATCCTTGTTCTGTTGCAGTCTAGCAAAAGTGCGGGCCTTTCTGGCGCAATCTCGGGCGGAGCGGAGCAATTGTTCGGTAAGCAAAAAGCGCGCGGTCTGGAAGCAGTGTTAGAAAAAATGACAGTGGTCTTCGCTGTCCTCTTCTTCGTGCTAGCAATGGCTGTAACTTACGTGAACCTAGCTTAAAGCAACCAAGAGATTCATCTGATTAGATGAATCTTTTTTGTGTCCGAAAGCTTTGGGAGCTTTATACACATGAATGTTCGTGACTTATGATACACTATAGAGAGATCGCCTAATGGTGGATGCAGAATTACGGAAGGAAAGAGGAGAAGTCATGAAAGTAGTTGCACCTAAACCGTTTACATTTGAAGCTGGCGAGCGCGCTGTTTTATTACTACACGGATTTACTGGTCATTCCGCTGATGTACGCATGCTTGGCCGCTTTTTAGAGAAAAAAGGCTATACATCCCATGCCCCTATTTATAAAGGTCACGGGGTGCCGCCTGAGCAGCTTGTTCATACAGGACCAGAGGATTGGTGGAGCGATGTAATGAACGCCTACAATCATTTAAAAGAGCTTGGTTACGAAAAGATTGCTGCGGTTGGTCTGTCACTTGGCGGCGTATTTTCTCTCAAGCTATCATATACAGTTCCTATTGTCGGTGTTGTACCAATGTGCGCGCCCATGTACATTAAAAGCGAAGAAACGATGTATGAAGGAATTTTAGCGTATGCAAGAGAATATAAGCGCTATGAGGGTAAGTCACCAGAGCAAATTGAGGAAGAGATGAATGCGTTTCGTCAAACGCCAATGAATACATTGCGCGCCCTGCAGGACTTAATCCGTGACGTCCGCAATAACATTGACATGATTTACAGTCCAACCTTTGTTGTACAAGCACGCCACGATGAAATGATTAACACCGACAGTGCGAACATCATTTACAACGGCGTAGAATCACATCTAAAGAAAATTAAATGGTATGAAGACTCAACACATGTCATCACACTGGATAAAGAAAAAGATGCATTGCATGAGGACGTCTACAATTTCTTAGAGCAACTGGATTGGTAATTCAGTTGCGTCTTTTTTATGGGCTGGGAACCTCCGCCCATAAAGGCAAAAAGCGCCTTTTTGTTCGGAGAACCTCTTCTTCGGTGCCTAAACGAACCGGCTCCGCTTTTCTTATTGTCCAGCTGTAGCGGCTAACTCCTCCGGTCAGAGAACCCAAGCCCATTAAGGCAAAGAAGCGCCTTTATGGGCTGGGAACCTCTGCCCTATGGAGTTAAACGAGCCGCTTCCGCTTTTCTTATTGTCTAGTTCCGCCGGTTAGGCACTGCCAGCAGAGAACCTCCGCCCATAAAGGCAAAAAGCGCCTTTTTGGTCGGAGAACCTCTTCTTCGGTGCCTAAACGAACCGGCTCCGCTTTTCTTATACATACCTACTTTTTAGGTAAAACTAATGATATGAAGTTTGAGGGAGGAATCTATTTGGAACAAGGTATTCAGCAAAATATGGATAGGCTACTGGCGTTTATGAAAGAAGAAGCGTATAAGCCTTTAACTGTTCAGGAATTAGAGGAGGCGTTCGGCATTGCTGAGGCAGCCGAATTTAAGGATTTTGTAAAAGCGTTAATTATAATGGAAGAGAAGGGATTAGTTGTGCGAACGCGCAACAATCGCTACGGCTTACCAGAGAAAATGAATTTGCTACGCGGCAAATTAACAGGTCATGCGCGCGGCTTTGCGTTTGTCTCGCCGGAAGAAACGGGTATGGATGATATTTTTATCCCGCCAAATGAACTCAATAGCGCGATGCACGGTGATATTGTGTTGGTTCGGGTTAGCTCTGAATCAAGTGGCAGCCGCCGTGAAGGCTCTGTTGTCCGCATTGTCGAGCGCGGCACGAAAGAGATTGTCGGTACATATACCGAATCAAAAAACTTTGGCTTTGTGATTCCAGACGACAAGCGCTTTGTTGGTGATATTTTTATACCGAAAAATGCGGCCCAAGGCGCGGTAGAGGGACATAAGGTTGTTGTGAAAATTACTGCCTATCCAGAAAACCGCATGAGTGCGGAGGGTGAGGTTATTCAAATCCTTGGTCATAAAAACGACCCAGGTGTGGATATTTTGTCTGTCATCCACAAGCACGGTTTGCCGCAAATGTTTCCTGCAGATGTGCTTGAGCAAGCGAACAATGTACCAGATGAAATTGATGAAGCAGATCTTAAAGATCGCCGCGATTTACGCGATCAAGTAATCGTTACAATCGACGGTGCAGATGCGAAGGACTTGGACGACGCTGTTACAGTTACAAGACTTGCAAATGGCAATTATAAGCTAGGTGTTCATATTGCCGATGTGAGTCACTATGTGAAAGAAGGGTCACCAATTGACCGTGAGGCGGCGGAGCGTGCAACGAGTATTTATCTTGTAGATCGCGTTATTCCAATGATTCCCCATCGCTTGTCAAATGGCATTTGTTCCTTGAACCCAAAGGTAAATCGTCTGACACTATCATGTGAAATGGAAATTAACCGAAATGGTGAAGTGGTAAACCACGAAATTTTCCAGAGTGTGATTAAAACGACAGAGCGTATGACGTATTCAGATGTAAATAGTATTTTAGAGGATGAAGACGAAGCGCTGATCGAGCGCTACGAGCCGCTCGTGCCTATGTTTAAAGATATGGCGGAGCTTGCATCTATTTTGCGAGAAAAGCGCATGAAGCGCGGTGCTATCGATTTCGATTTTAAAGAAGCAAAGGTTCTTGTGGATGAAGACGGACACCCGCAAGATGTGATTTTACGAGATCGCTCTACTGCTGAAAAGTTAATTGAAGAGTTCATGCTAGCAGCAAACGAAACAGTGGCGGAACACTTCCATTGGCTCAACGTACCGTTTATGTATCGTGTGCATGAAGATCCGAAGGAAGATAAGCTAGAACGTTTTTTCCAGTTCATCACAAATTTTGGTTACGTGGTAAAAGGAAAAGCAAATGATATTCACCCGCGTGCCCTGCAGCAGGTGCTTGAGATGGTACAGGGGCAGCCGGAGGAAATGGTGATTTCAACAGTTATGCTTCGCTCTATGAAGCAGGCGCGTTATGATGAAAAGAGTCTGGGGCATTTTGGACTATCAACAGAGTTTTACACACATTTCACATCACCAATTCGTCGCTATCCAGATACCATTGTGCATCGCTTAATTCGCACATATTTAATTGAAGGAAAAATGGATGCAGAGACGCAGGCAGAATGGAAGGATAAATTGCCGGAGATTGCTGAGCATTCTTCCAATATGGAGCGCCGTGCAGTGGAAGCTGAGCGCGAAACAGATGAATTGAAGAAAGCGGAGTATATGTTAGATAAAATCGGCGAGGAATACGATGGTATTATTAGCTCTGTAACTAACTTCGGATTGTTTGTAGAATTGCCGAATACAATTGAAGGGCTTGTTCATGTAAGTTATTTAACAGACGATTATTATCGATACGATGAAAAGCATTTTGCGATGATTGGAGAACGTACAGGAAACGTCTTCCGTATTGGTGATGAGATTTCGATTCGTGTTGTAAACGTCAATAAAGATGAGCGTGCTATTGATTTTGAAATCGTCGGCATGAAGGGCGGCGCTAAGCGTGATCGCAAGCCGCGCGCGATGGTGATTGAAAGTGGTGGACGTCGTAAGCGCAAAGAAGGCGAAACGACGCATAACCGCCGCGGCAAAGCACCGCGCAAAGATGGAAAAAAGAAGCGGGCGTTTTTTGAAAACGCGCCGGTGTCTAAGCGGAAAAAGAAAAAGAAACGATAAAGAGGCTGACTCAACAGGGTGGTAATGCTCCTATCTGAGGTAACATGGAAAAATAGACAGCCAGTGAAAACTCAGTAAAATCAAGGGTTTCAGAGGTGGTCTATTTCACATACTTCGGTTACATTTCATCAAAAAAAGGGGCTTTTGGGTTAGCCCCTTTTTTAGTTGGTAGCAATAACGCCAGCTTTTTTAGAGTGAGATATAGGAAAGAGGTTGACGATTTCATATCTCTAACTTCTCATGTAGTCCTTTAATAAAAGTAGAAAGTAAGCGTCTTAAACTTTCATCACGGTCAAGAGACAAGCCGAAGCCTCCCTTTTGCTCCAAAGAAGAAAAACCGTGCACAATACTGCGGAACCCTCTGACAAGGTGCAGCGCATCTTCTTCCGCTAGCTGATATTCTTCGAGCACGCGCAGCAGCAGACGAACTAAAGCGTCGCCGGCAGCCTGTATTTCTTCGTCATATGCGGCGGCAGGCAGGGTAGCTTCATATAAACCGGGATGCTGACGCACAAACGTGACATACGATAAACCGATAGACAACAAGGCTTTATCGCCGGCTTTCCCGATAGAAGCTTGTGTTAATGCCTCTGTAAGCTGACGAATACCGTAAAGTGCCATTTCTTTTCGTAAGCCTGCAAGACCATCTATGTGATTGTACAGAGAAGGTGTTTTAATGCCAAGACGCTGTGCGATGGCTGCTAGCGTGATAGCATCTATTCCTTGTTCATCAGCAAGCGCTGCTGCTGTTTCGACAACGAGTGCTTTATTGACTTTCATGCTGTAATCGCTCCTAATTTGATATTTGCCTCAGCAATCGCTTGTTTCATATGCGTAATCGGCGCTGCCATCATCTTACCATGTCCTGTTGCTAGTAAGGAAGGAGATAAGCGAAGTAGCTTTTCTGCGCTGGCAATGGCAGTTTTTTTATCCCATGTGCCAAAAGCCGGAAATGGAAATAACATATTGATTTTACCTGCTACGGCTACACCAGCGCGAGTTTGGAAAGCATCACCTGCAATAAGAGCATGTGTACGAGTGTCTAAAAACGCCATTGACCCAGGTGTATGTCCAGGCGCGGCGACAGCTGTAAGCGACCCGATTGTATCTCCGTCATGAAGAAGGACGTCAGGGCGTGTTTGCAACGTTTTTGGCACACCGCCTTTAATTGGTGTTTGTGGTTCGTTTGGCCGCAGTGACAGATCATGCGCCATGATGCTAGCATCTCGTTCGGAAATAAATACCTTGGCGTTTGGTAAGGCACGTTTTAAGGAATCAAGTGCACCTACATGATCTTCATGAGCATGCGTCAATACAATGCGTGTAATGGGTTTACCGATGGTTTGTGCGGCCTTCAAAATCCCTTTATGACTGAAAGGAAGGGCAGCATCAATGAGTGTTAATTCATTTTTTTCTTCTACAAGGTAGCAATTGACGGGAAACAGACGAGGTAAAAATGCTAATTGAAACAAGTGACCGTTCTGTGTGATACGCATATATAATCAGCTCCTTAACTAAGTATATTAATATTATAGCTAATAATATTAGTTTTGTGTATGAAATATGTGTAAAGATTGTGAAGATGTGATGTTTTTGATAAAATAATGTGATACAAAGGAGGGGCAAGCACAATGCCAAAAGGACATGGAAAGGTCGTTGCACAAAATAAAAAAGCGTATCATGACTATTTCATTGAAGAAACATATGAAGCCGGCATGGTCCTTCAAGGAACAGAAATCAAGTCCATCCGCGCCGGACGCGTAAACCTAAAGGATGCATATGCGCGCATTCAAAACGGTGAGATTTGGATTTTCGGCATGCATATTAGCCCATATGAGCAAGGCAATCGTTACAATCACGATCCGCTGCGCACACGAAAGCTGCTGTTGCATCGCAAGGAAATCTTGAAGCTGATCGGTTATACGAAAGAGACAGGATATACAATAGTGCCGCTTCGTATTTATCTGCAAAATGGATTTGCAAAAATGCAAATCGGCGTTGCTAAAGGTAAGAAGAACTATGATAAGCGTGAAGACCTGAAGAAAAAAGAAGCCAAGCGAGATATTGAGCGTGCATTCCGCGAGCGCCAAAAAATGTAATACAATAATTTACAATTGCAAAGTTCGCGACATATGATATAATGGGTTATGTAATCGCCAGTTGCTCTTTGAGAAACAGCTCAGTAGCTTACTTCTCGTAATTTTCCTATATGGGGACGTTACGGATTCGACAGGGGTAGTTCGAGCTTAAGTTGCGAGTCGAGGGGATCGGCCTCGTTAAAACGTCACAGCCAATAACTGGCAAAACTAATTACGCACTAGCTGCTTAATTAAAGTAGCTGCTCCTCCCTCCATCGCCCATGTGGTAGGGTAAGGGGCCCAAACTTAGTGGGCTACGCCGGAGTTCGCCGTCTGAGGACGAAGGAAGAGAACAACCAGACTAGCGGCTTGGACGCCTGTCGATAGGCATAAAAGTCCGCGAAACCCGAGTATATCGACTACACTCGTAGAAGCTTAAGTGCCGATATTTCTGGACGTGGGTTCGACTCCCACCGTCTCCACCAATACATATTGTTGGTGGTTTTTTTATGCCTAAAAAAGGGGTGGTCGCCAAATCCCTGTCAAAGAGGTGATAACATGATTAAAAAAGAGCGCAAGCCACCGCTCAAACTGCAAAAGCTTGAAGCGCTACTACGAAGATTACCTGCTTCTCATCCAAAATATAAAGAAGTAGAAGTCGAACTCGCCAAAAGTCGTGCTGGATATAAAGGAGAGCTCTCGCTCGACTATCATATCAACTCCTTTGCTTCGTCGCAGCACCTCATTTTTCACGACCTTCGTTTACCCCACAAGCAGTACTTCTTTCAAATGGACACTCTCCTTGTCACATCTTCCTATCTATTAATTCTCGAAGTGAAAAACATAAGCGGTACACTATTCTTAGATCACCAATTTAATCAGCTCATTCGTAATCAAAATGGTGAAGAGCATGTATTTGCAGATCCCATTTTACAGGTACGCAGACAAGCCTTTCAGTTGCGGATGTGGCTGGAGGTATATAAGATCCCCACTGTTCCTATCGAGTATTTAGTTGTTATGACAAATAGAAATGCTTTGTTAAAGAGTCATAAATCAGAGCCCTGTGTGATTCACAGTGAGGCTCTGCATGAAAAGTTACAGGAATTTGATAGAAGATATAACCAGCCTGTGCTTTGTACAAAGAAACTGCGTAAGCTTTCATCTTCTCTTATAAAGGCTGATACCATGCAGCAATTAGATGTTCTCAAACAATTTTCAATTCATTCTAGTGAGCTAATAACAGGCGTACAATGTCCACATTGTGGAAAATTTGCGATGAGGAGAGTGTATGGGACATGGAGATGTCCTGATTGTGAGTACGTTTGTAAGCAAGCGCATCTTTCTGCGCTTATTGACTATGCGCTACTGATTAAACCTTCTATTACAAATCACGAGTTTAGAGCGTTTCTCCGCTTGTCCTCCATCAATATAGCCAAAAACTTACTAGCTGCATTACAACTACCGTATACAGGTGAAACAAAAGGTCGGGTGTATGAGCTTTCAATAGGTGACTTGCCAGATTATGTGCGAAAGTCGCCAAATTCCTCTTGAAACTCGCCAAATTATTATCCAAAGTCGCCAGATTCTCCCTGAAACTCGCCGAATTCCGCAAAAAAACAGCATAGCCCCTATGCTGTCTCCTTATGATTTATACAAATCATGTCTGTTTACAGGCTGCGGTGACTGTTCGAATCGCCCACTTCCATCCATCATGTACAACCGCTATTTGCACGTATTGATGTCAAACAAATAGAGGAAGAGCTGCAGAGGCTGCATCACTCCTCCATAAAGTCATAAGATGACCAGCAGCGATTCATTTGTATGCCTTTTTCTTCAGCATATAAATCACCCCATTTGCACATTTCAAACAGAGTGGGTTGAATCTTTTTGCCAAGGTCGGTTGTTGTATATTCAACACGAGGAGGTACTTCTTCATATACCGTGCGCATGACAAGCCCGTGCTCTTCGAGTTCGCGCAGCTGCTGTGTTAGCATTTTTTGCGTAATACCAGGCATGGCGCGTTTTAGTTCATTAAAACGCTTCGTGCCCTCGTTTAAGTTCCAAAGAATAAGCACCTTCCATTTACCGCCGATAATCTCGATGACCATATTAATTGCACATTGATATTCTTGATTTAATTGCTTCATGCTCGTTCTCCTTTAGTATCCAAATGGAAACCAGTTACAAAATAGTGCCTACTTGTTTCCTTTTCTTCTAGTATATATTATATACCATGTAAGACAAACTACATGTAAGCTTACATTAAGGAGCTGATATAGATGAAAGCATTGTTACTTCACGAAAAAGGACAATGGAAAGATATGAAAATTGAAGAGGTGAGCACGCCAACACCGCAAAAAGGAGAAGTATTGGTTGAGGTGCATGCTGCAGGCTTAAATCCGGTTGATTATAAAACAGGCACAAACGGTAATCCAAACTGGGTATATCCACATATTTTGGGCTTAGATGTTGCAGGTGTAATCGCAGAAGTCGGCGAAGGTGTGACAGAGTGGAAGAAAGGCGATCGTGTTGTATATCATGGCGATTGGATTCGCCCGGGCGGTTATGCACAGTATTCCATTACAACAGCACAAACGGTGTCTCGTATTCCAGACAGCGTTTCGTTTGAGGATGCCGCAGCTATTCCAACTGCGGGCTATACGGCTTATCAAGCACTATTCCGCAAATTGCCGCTTGAGCGTATTCACACAATTTTAATTCACGGTGGTGCTGGCGGTGTAGGCGGATTTTGCGTACAGCTAGCAAAATTGGCAGGTAAAACAGTTATTTCCACAGCGTCTGCTCATAATCATGAATACGTTAAATCACTGGGTGCGGATTATGTCATTGATTATCGGGAAGAAAACGTAAAAGAAAGAATTATGGAGATTACAAACGGCCGCGGTGTCGATGCGGTTGTCGATGCGGTAAGCAGACAAAGTGCAACAGATTCACTAGACATGCTGGCATTTATGGGACACATCGTATATATCGCGGGTGCACCTGATTTTGCACACATCAAGCCATTTACCAAAGTGGTGTCTTATCACGAAATTGCCCTTGCGGCAGCGCATCAGGCAGACTTCGAATCACAAAAGGATTTAGCGGTTATGGGAGATGAGATGCTTGCATTAATAGCGGAAGGTAAAATCTCTTCTTTACTAGAAGAAATTATCTCTTTTGAAGAAGTACCAGCAGCCCTTGCTCGTTTGTCCGAACGTCATGTAAAAGGCAAGATTGTAGCAAAAATCAAATAAGTAGAAACGAGGATAGGCCATGGTCTATTCGCAAAGAAATTTCATATATAGAATTGCGGAAGCAGGAAAACGCGCAAAGGCTTATATGGATAATGTCTTCAGTGGGCGCTCTAAGTATCATGTAACAACGGCAGGAATTCTATAAGGTCCTGCTGTTGTTTTTGAAACATGTAGATAATTCCAGGTGAAAACCAAACATAACGAGCTTTATTTGTGATACGATATGTATTACAAGCGGAAATAGCGGGAGTTGATTGAATGGAACAATATTTTTGCGGGTGTTTATATTTTACTGCCAATCACCTGGCAAGATTGATGAATAAAATGGCCGAGGAAGAATTTGTACAGCTTGGTCTTTCGCCAACATATGCTTTTTTATTAATGGCTGTCCATGATAAACCTGGTATCACGCAAACAGAGCTAAGCAATACATTGCATATCGCACCTTCTACGACAACCAGATTTGTTGAAAAGCTGGAAGTGAAAAAGCTAGTGGAGAGAAAAAATGAAGGCAAATTAACGCTCGTGTATCTGACAGAAAAGGGAGCAGACATACAGGCTGATATTAAGGTATGCTGGAAGAATTTGTACAAGCGATATGCGGACATTTTAGGAGAAGAAACAGCAAAACAGCTAACAAATCAAACGTATTTAGCTGCTACAGAGTTGGAAAAGCATAAATAAAAGTTTGTATGTACACGCAATATCGATTTTTAAATAAGGGCTGTGTTCATTTTACGCTCTCTGACTGCCGTACCACAAATCAAAACAAACTTCAAAATAATAGAAGCTAGACCATCGCGGATTTGTAAGCGATGGTCTTTTTTTATGGATCTATTGTATAGAGTGCAGAATTTTGATACAAACTACATACTAAAGGGAGGTATGTGCAATGAAACATGTTATGATGTTACTCATAAAGTTTGGGATTTCGACAGTGGCATTCGCAATTGGTTTGGACTTATTCTTTGATGCTACAATTGTAGACATTTTATCATTTAGTGTATTTGTTACGATTGTAACGTATGTATTCGTGGACCGTGAAATTTTACCGCGTCTTGGCAATACGGTGGCATCGATGACAGACTTTTTGCTCGTGTATTTAAGTGTATGGGTATTCGGTAGCTATTTATTTGAAGGCTATTTGCAGGTTGCTTGGGGTAGTGGAATTTCTGCTGTTATTATTACGATGGCCGAAGTATTTGTACATCGCTATTTACTGGGCGGCATCGCTGAACGCGTAAACAGAGAAAGAAGCATGTCATTTAATCGTCGTTTCGCTTATGAGTTTGCAGAGGAAAACGAGATACATAACCCTAAAAAAGAAGAGTAAAACCGCTGCCTATTGGCCGCGGTTTTCGTTTTGAATCCAAAAGCGCTTTACAGCATTGCCATCATCTTCTATGAACATAGATTCAAAGACGCCGCCATTTTTTAAAATGGTTCGCTCTGAAGCTATATTGTCTTCGTCACAACATACAAGCACGCGATCAATGCCAAGCTCCTTTGTTTTTTCAAGAGCCAACGCTAGGATATGGGTTGCATATCCCTTGCGGCGTTCCGATGGACGAACGCCGTATCCGATATGTCCCCCGCAGTTTAACAGCTGCTCTGTTAGCGCATGACGAATATTTACTGCCCCAACTACTTTTTCTCCATCTACCAGCCAATATGTAGAGGCTGGTACCCAGCCCGGCGGCAAGCATTCTACCAATTCGCCCTCTCTCAAAAAGCGCAGCATCTCCTCAAAATCGGACGGGTCCTTGCTGATGACCCAAGGCACCATCGTTTCGCCGCTTGCCTTCCATTCTTCGTAAAAAGAAAGATAGGCAGATTGTAAATCACGAGTTGGTTTCACTAAACGCATATATATCCCCCTATGTCTACTATACGATAAAATCACTATTTTGTATTTTAAGTAAAAAAAATATTATTTTAAGTTTTTTGCTTTTTAGAAAGAAATGCGTATAATAGAACTATCTTATATGCGAGGAGTAAACGTGTATGTTGCAAGCTGACAGATTAGCAGAAGTGAAGCGCATACTGCAGTTGCAGGGAGAAATGAGCTTAGAAGAAATGATGAAGCTATTTGGCGTTTCGCGTGATACGGCAAGACGGGATGCGGTAAAACTGTCAGAGGATGGTGACGTTTTGCGTGTGAAGCGCGGGGTGGCTTTACGCTCACCAAGGAGCTATCGTGACAGACCGGCAACACCAGCAAAAGAAGCAATTGCAAAAACAGCCTGCGCCTTAATTCAAGATTATGATACGCTGATTTTTGATACATCAACAACAATTGAATTAGTTGCACGTTTGATGGGAAATCGTCCAGTGTCGGTAATTACAAATTCCATTGATGTAATGAATGTACTCAGTGAATACCGAGATGTAGAGCTATATGTGACAGGTGGAAAATTACATGCTTATCATCGTAATTTCGTAGGCCCTGGCGCGGCAGAGGAAATGCAGAAATACAGTGCCAATAAGTTGTTTATTGGCGCCTGTGCGATTACCACAAAAGGATTAACATCTCCTGATGAACAGGAAGCACACGTAAAAAAAAGTATGATACAAGCGGCACAACAGGTTATTGTCGTGACCGAGCATACAAAGTTTGAAAAAGCATTTTTGCACAATGTATGTAGTCTAAAGGAAATTGATATCATCATTACGGATAAAGTGCCAAGTGAAGAAATACTGGAGCATTTACAAGGCATCCAATTACTTATAGCAAAAGGAGAGGGAGATTATGAAGAGTATTAAAACCGCATTGGTTGGATACGGATTCTCAGGCGTCACATTTCACGCCCCGTTTTTACAGGCGATGGATGAATTTGATGTGATAAAAGTAGTATCTAGCAGCCCTGAAAAAGTCAAGCAGGATTTTAGTGAGGCAGAGGTCGTACCGCAGTTGGAGGATGCGCTTCGTGACCCTAATGTAGAATTGGTCGTGATTACGACCCCGAATACCCTTCACTATGACATGGCTAAGCAAAGCATACTGGCAGGTAAGCATGTGATTATTGAAAAGCCGATGGTTGTTGAGCCTGTGGAAGCAGAAGAGCTTATTGCACTTGCTAAGGTACACGGTGTGATGCTGAGCGTGTATCAAAACAGACGCTGGGATAATGATTTCCTGACAATTAAGCAATTGCTTGCGCAGAATAAACTGGGTGATGTTATGACGTATGAAGCGCATTTTGATCGCTTCCGCCCACAAGTCCGTGACCGATGGAGAGAGCGTGAGGGAAGAGGAACGGGAATCTTGTACGATCTTGGCTCACATTTAATTGACCAAGCGTTGCATTTGTTCGGCATGCCGCAGTTCGTAGTCGCTGACGTGACAGAACAAAGAGAAGGTGCGCAAACGGATGATTATTTCCATATTGTAATGGGATACGGCAAACGACGCGTCATCCTACATGTTGGCTCTATTGTGCCTGGGCAAGGTCCGAAATTTTTGGTCCACGGCACAAAGGCGAGTTACATCAAATACGGTCTTGATGGGCAGGAGGACGCTTTAAAAGCGGGAAAAAATCCGCTTGAACAAGGCTGGGGTGCAGATCGCCCAGAATGGTACGGAAAGCTGCTGACAGAAGAGACAGAAGAAATCATTGAAACTGTACCAGGCTCTTATAGCTCATATTATCAAGGAGTATACGAGCATATTCGCGGCGGGGCACAAAATCCTGTACCAGGTGAAGATGGACTGCGCACGATTCAAGTTATTCGTGCAGCCTTAACAAGTAGTATAGAAAAGCGTTTTGTATATATGGACGGTGAGGTGCGTGAATAAGCAATTATTACAAGAAAAGCTGGGGCAGTTGCAGGCGGAAGAAGCGGAGCTGCAATTCCAGACATTTAACAATGAAACAGCGCTTCAGCTCGGTATGCTGATTGTGCAAGCGGCCAAACAAAATGGACAAAGGATTGCGGTAGATATTACACGAAACGGGCAGAAGCTGTTTTATCATGCGATGGATGGCACAAGTCCAGATCAGGAAAGCTGGATTGCCCGCAAGTCAAATGTCGTGAAGCGTCATCATCATAGCTCCTATTATATGCGCTTTTATAATGAACTGAAGGAGCGCTCCTATTTTCAGACTTACGCTACGAGTTCAGCTGAGTATGCAGTGCATGGCGGCTCATTTCCAATTATTTTAAAAAATACTGGTGTTATTGGAACAATTACTGTTTCTGGCGTATCACAAGAGGAAGATCATACGCTAATTACCAATGCGATTCGCATGCTTCTTATTAAAACTTCTGTGTAGTCACAGGAGTTTTTTTGCTGGTTTGACTAATATTTGTCATGAACTCTTCATACAAATTTCACGACAATTTCATATGAATGTGATACAGTATCTCTGTCATCGCAAAACAAAAGAAAAGGTGAACAATATGCAAACAATGCAAGAACGAATTACAGAATGGACAAATTTTCTATTTATCTATAAATTTGCTTTAGATGAAATTGATACAAAGTTAACCATACTCAATGAAGAATTTCAATTTGTGCATCAACATAATCCAATTGAACATATTAAATCGCGTATTAAAAGTCCTGATAGTATTAGAGAGAAGCTAGAGCGCAAGGGGCTTGAGGTGACTGTTGAAAATGCCCGCGAGCATATTCACGATATCGCCGGTATCCGCGTGATGTGTTCCTTCGTATCTGATATTTATAAAATCTTTGAGATCATTAGCAATCAAGATGATTTGCGCGTGCTACGTGTGAAGGACTATATTAAAAATCCAAAGGAAAATGGCTACCAAAGCCTGCATTTAATTGTGGAGGTGCCGGTGTTTTTATCCAACCGCATGGAGAAAGTGAAGGTCGAAATTCAAATCCGCACAGTGGCGATGGACTTCTGGGCAAGTCTTGAGCACAAAATTTATTACAAATTTGATAAAACGGTGCCGAAACACTTAACTGACCAGCTCAAGGAAACAGCAGAGATGGTAAAGTATCTTGATGAAAAAATGAAGCGCTTAAAAGATGAACTGGAGCAGTTTAAAGAAGAAGATACAAGCGTTGACGACGTGCAACCATTGCTCCAACTATTATAAAAAAGTGCCGGAGATTATATTAAAGTATTTGATACAGATTGCGGCAAAATTGCAATTCAAATTTGCTATGACATTGAGTTTCCAGAGATGGCACGCATTGCCACTGAAAATGGTGCTAAAATTATTTTTACGCCATTTTGTACAGAAGACCGTCAAGGTTATTTGCGTGTAAGATATTGTGCGCAGGCACGTGCTGTGGAGAATCAAATTTATACAGTTATTGCTGGAACAGTCGGTAATTTACCGCAAACAGAAAATATGGATATTCAATACGCGCAGTCCGCCATTTTTGCACCGTCTGATTTCGAGTTTGCGCGCGACGGCATTGTGGGCGAGTGTAATCCAAATATTGAAATGGTTGTTATTGGCGACGTAGACCTCGAAATTTTACGGAGGCAACGTCAGTCCGGCACGATGTGTATTCTGTTCAATATAAGCAATAAGAGAAAACAGTCCAATTAACCGGACTGTTTTTTTTGTGAAAGGAATTTTTTTACATGAGGAGAATAGATAAGAGAGAGAAATAGGAGAGGTGGCAAAATCATGAATAACAATGGATTGTTCATGCAACTGCAAGAGAATGTAAGCAGAAGAGCAAAAAAGGGATATCCCATCCTACTGGCGGGCGCGTTGTTTTTTATTCTTGTAACCATCATGCCTTATATCGTTTCAAGTGACATGTTACCATATGTATGGATTTTAGGAATGGGAAGTATCTTTCCGTTAGGGTTGTTACTAGCACGTATATTGCAAGCTGAGATTATCATAACCGATAATCCCTTGGCGACACTGGGGGGGTTGGCAGGTGGTGTTCAAGTCTTTTATATTCCGGTCTTCATTATTATCGCCAAACTGGACCCCAATTGGCTTCCTGCCGCGGTCGGCTTGCTAGGTGGTTCTCATTTTTTGATCTACATGTGGGTGTACCGCAGTAAAGCCTATTTGTTTATTACTATTGCAACGGGTGTATCCTCCCTTTTTTTGAGCATTTTCTTTTTAGAAATGTCGTATCAGCTAGTCGCTCCGGCTATTGCAGTGGTATATGGCATAGGGATTGTGATGATTTGGTCAGAACTAAAACAAGAAGTACATACAGATACACAACAGATGATGTAAAGCTGCGCTCAAGATGAGTACAGCTTTTTTAGTTTATCTTTACAAAAAAACAGACATAACTGTAATAAGTGATAGCGTAGTACTTATAGTAAGAGAGAGAGAAAGGGGACATGAAATGGAGTTTCCGTTGCCGAAGGCGCTTCAGCAGGCAGGAAATTGGTGTGTATTTGATGAGGATTTTTCTTGGGATCTTTATCAGGTGAGAGAAGATGTGTTTGGATTGGTAGGACAAACTGACGTAGCCGTTCTGTTTTGTGATACCTGCGAAGCAAACAATATTTTACTTCATATGGGTGAAGAAGAAGAGGAGTTTTTGTTTCCACTGCATGGTTACTATCATCAGCGCAGCAAAACCATTTTTATTTTTATGTGGGAGGACTATGAGCGCATGCTGGAAACGATTCTACATGAAATCCGACATGATATGCAATTTCAGCAAAGTTTAATTCGTCATGTATTTCATGCGGAAAGACATTTGCCATATGAGGAGCGTTGGATTGAAAAAGACGCGCGTGAGTTTGCGAGAGAAAAGATGAGAGCGTACAAGCGAAGGAAGGCATAAGCCTAGGGGCTTATGTTTTTTTATGTAGAAAAGAACGAGTGACGTACTAGTAACAAAAGGATGGGGCGAACAGCTCTTGCATATGTTCAAAAGAGCGCCATGCGAAGTTTGACGAAAAAACAGACTGAAAATTCTATAAATAAGATTGAAGTAGCGGCCGAAAGATGATTTAATTAAATAAACTCAACAGTCATTTTTAATTAAAAAACAGGTGAATATGAACAAGAAAACGTTTCTACGCTGGAAATGTAGGGGGATATGAAAATGATTACATTGAAACGAATGAGTGATTGTACATGGAATGAAGCGATGCAAGCATGGAATGAAGGATTTCAAGGCTATTTTGCCGATATGACGATGACAATGGAGCGCTTTACAGATCGTTTTGGCATGGAGGGATTGTCACCTGCGCTGTCTGTAATTGCATTTGACGGCGATATACCGGTTGGTATGATTGTAAACGGCATAAAAGAGATAAAGGGAGAAAAGGTGGGGTGGAATGGTGGTACTGCTGTGGCCCCGGCTTATCGGAAGCAGGGCGTTGGCAAAGTGATGATGGACTTTGTTTTGGATGTGTATGCAGAAAATGGTGTGACGGTCGCTACGTTAGAGGCAATTCGTGAAAACGAAAAAGCAATTGCTTTATATGAACAAAAGGGCTATCGAATATTTGATAGATTGGTACATTTGAAGCAAAACGGCAAACTACAATTGCCGGAAGCACAGAATTTTACTATCCAAACTGTGCACCCTGCACAAATTGTGCCGCTCTCCTTTTACGTACAGCATGCCCCGTGGCAAACACAGGCGTTAAACGTACGAGACGCCGAAGCTGCCATTGCATATGAAGGGAATGAAGCAGTCGGTTATGCATTATATAAACATATGTACAACGAACAAGGAGAGCTAACGCATATTTTGTTGTATCAATGTGTAGGCATGGGAGCACAGGAAAGAGAAATTGTAGCTTCACTGCTTTATCATGTTCTACGGTCGAATGTAGAATGTGCAAGAATGGCTATCAATCTACCAGAAGAAAGTACCGCAGCTGCATTGTTACAGGAAGCGGGCTTTATGGTGTACGTTTCACAGGTACAGATGAGAAAAGAAATGTAGGGGAAAGTTTGTGGTGAAAGACACTTTTTTACTAAGCAACAGTGCAGCATTTACTGTTTATTTCCGCGGTGGATATCCCGAAATAATAGAAGAACATCCGCATGTCGGGCTTGCCATTGATATTAGTGATTTTTCTTCCTTTTGGATGGAAAGTGTGGATTTTCATGCGTTGTGGCGCTACGAATTGGTGCGGCTTTTTGATGAATCGTATGTAGGTAAGTTGTAGCAATTGTTTACTATACAGCAAAAGCCACTTTGCGTGACAGCATTTTAAAAGGGAATCGTACGCAGTCTATAGCCATTCATTTGGGCATACTCAAATATAGATGCTGCAGGAAGCAGGGCTAGCCTGGTAAGTAATGAAATTAGGGAGGATAGATATGATGAATGAATAGTAGATAATTCATGTAAATTACATTAAAAATGGTTTCCTAGTCTGGAAACCATTTTTGTAGTTAACCATATGGTGTTACCGATTTGTTTATCAAATTTACGTAAAGAGATAAATGATTTTTCTTCTAGAAATAATGATTTAGATACGTACCTAAAACAATGAAAGCCCTACCTCTCTTTCATCTTTACGGCTCCTTGTCCGCGCCAGTGTGAATTAAGGTTGCAAAAATCAAATAAGCTATTTGAAGAATCTTTAAATATCAATAAGAGAAATTTAGCTGACGAAATTAGAGTAGATTGTAGAAATTACAAAAGAGGTTGATGCTACTAAAAGTAGTTGAAGAAATTAGATGTCTTAGAAATGATTTTTTAACATAATTCCAAAAGAAGTATCCTCTTCAAGCGTGTGAAGGGAGAAGCCCAACGATAAGGGGGAGATGAATTTCTGTTGAGCTATAGCCCAAAAGCTTTACGTACACATGTTCTTAATGGTGAAATAAACCTGTGACACGTTTATAACTAGTCTTAACAAAAACTTTTTATTTGAACTTCAGTGATGCCTTTAATTAATTCCAGTTCACTAATCAAAAATTCATATGCATTGTCCAACATCTTTTTTTCACTTGCATTAAGTGCCTTTTCTTTCTGCATACGCATTAAATCACGTACAACCTCAGCACCTTCTTGTATTTCACCGGTTTTAATTTTATCTGTGTTCAATTTATACCTTTGTTTCCAAGTTAACAACCGATCTGATTCTCCATGGTGGAAAATGTGTATGATTTGCTTTAATGCAAGTAGATCCGTAACTGGTCGTATACTTGAACTCAACATTTTACTTGTTGGAATCATCACTTGCATATTATTGATTGACATTTTTATGACATAATACTGTTGTTTTTCTCCTGAAAATTCTTTTTCTTCTATAGCTTCAATTATACCTGCTCCGTGCATTGGATACACAATATTATCGCCAACATGAAACATATAATTCACCTCCGTATATGGTAACCTTTTTAAGTTTATCATATATAGAATTTTTTGTAAAAATAATTAAAATATCATATTTTTATTCATATGTCAATATATTTTGTTTTAAAATCAAATGGAATGGAAGCAACGTCAAACTTGTTGTAAGTTTGGTCATTTATTGACTCTGTTGTTTAATATTTGGACCTGTTAAAGTTCATTGTTGATTTCCGTTACGGGTGGGCGCTTTCTGCGAGCAAGTAGGGAGCCTCCTCAGTGCTATGCGCCTGCGGGGTTCTCCTTTTGAATCGCTTTTCCCGCAGGATCACTCCAATCAACAAGTGCAATTATCAACATTAGGCTTTAACACAGCCTAATATTTAAATCCCTTTGCAATTAGCCGAGATCCCTTCTCCTGCAAAGCAAGAGAAGAAATCTCCATTTTCACATCTAAATGAAGTGCTTGTGATTTTTTTAGGCAAGATGTAAAGATTGTTGTAAAATATCGTCCACAATCTGCCGTGCACTTTCTTGCCGGTGGACTTGACTGAGCGCCAGACGCATCTCTGACAGTCTATCACCGTGCTGTAACAAATGAAGAGCTTCCGTGACAATACTCTCTTTATCCCGAACCGTAATAGAGGCTCCAATTTTGCAAAAATATAAAGAGTTTTCTTTTTCCTGTCCCGGCACCGGGCGGTACAGAATGGTCGGTAGCTTTGTCGCAATGGTTTCTGACAGGGTAATACCACCGGGTTTGGTAATCATAATGTCGGCGAGCTCATATAATTCGTGCACATCTTCCATGTAGCCAAATAGCTTAAGTTGATTGTGATAACGTAGTTGTAGCTTATGAAGTTGGTTATAGAGCTGCTTGTTTTTACCGCATACAATTACGAGCTCTATATCGCTTTGCTCTAACAGCTGTGCAGCAATCCATTTGATGTTTTTTACAACGCCTTGTGCGCCGGCCATAATGAGCAATCGCTTTGCCTGTGGATTGAGGTTGTACTTACGTAACAACTGCGATTTGCTTTGTTCTGTTTCAAATGCCTTGCGTATAGGGATGCCGCTTACATATACTTTGTCACAAGGCACACCGCTTGACATAATTTTTTGCTTCACATCCTCCGTTGCCGCATAGTAGCGATCAATTTCAGGATGCACCCATGTGCTGTGCAGACAATAATCCGTAATGACAGTGTAAATCTTAAAGCTCCGCCCCGAGCGTCTGCGCCATTCTGGAACGGTGCTGACAGGAAAAGTTGTAATTACAATATCCGGTTGCTTCTCTTCAATAATTGCCTCTAGCTTTTTCTCTCCGATGCGGCAATATAATTTTCCCGCTTTTGTACTGTAAATGCGATCCATGCCATAAAAGAACATTTTGTAGAGAGAAGAACCAACGGAAAAAGATTGTTTATATAAAAATTTTGCTGCTTCGTTCCAATACGGATATGCTTCCGCATACAAATCATAAATATCGACAGTTCCAATACCAAACTCTTGAAACGTATGTTTTAAGGCATGAGAAACTTGATTATGCCCATTGCCAAAACTTGCAGTAAACAGTAATACCTTTGGTTGCGTCCTCATATGTCTTCCTCCAGCGCCCAAATTTATCGTTTCAGACCATATTATAAAGAAGAAAACTAAAGGAATTGTAAGAAAAGTCTTAAGGTTTTTTGAAGATTTTGTAACCTATGTTTTGCATCATGTAAATAGATATTGCTAGGCACCTATATAAGTCTACATGATTTTTTCGACAGATAAACAGCGAGAAAATCACAGCGCCAGAACCGCCTCTCTACGTATGTTCTTACTTGACACCCGTCTCTTAGGCCCCTACTGCAACCATACATTGCCTGTTCTTCTTTCCCATCCAAAAAAAGAATGTCGGTTTTTCTAGTAGTACTTATATAGCATCTTTGTGAAGCAGCAGTTCAGAATGGGGGACTTTACATGTGGAAGTATACAGCTATTTTAGTAGGCTATTCCAATACCTCTGCGCTACAAAATGGCAGGATTGTAGATATACATATGAAACAAGTAAGTGTATGGCAAATGAACTTATTTTTACATGGGAGCAGGAAGCGAGTCAGTAAACAAAATGACAGTAAGTCACAAAAGTCAGGAACTTTTTCTGACTTTTTATAATGGAAAAATGTGACTAAACTCACTACGGAAGGATTTTATCTCCGTCTATACTTAACTATAGATGCAAAATGTAAATCAAACGAGAGGGAGTGAATAGGTTGACGAAATGGATTCAATTTTCGTTAAAAAATGCCGGTGTGATCTTTATTGCCATTCTTATGATATTGGCAGGGGGATTGTATTCGGTACAAACAATGAAGAAAGAAGCAATGCCAAATGTTGATATTCCGTATATGCTTGTACAAATTCCATACGTGGGAGCAACGCCTGAGCAAGGTTTGGAAGATGTCGGTAAGCCGCTTGAAGCGGCGCTGTCAGGACTGAACAAAGTAGAAAATTTATATATCGAGTCCCATAGTAACTTTGTAATGGCTATTTTAGAGTTCAATATGAATCAAAAAATGGATGATGCCGAAAAAGATGTAACCACTGCGGTTGCAGCTGTCAAACTGCCAGAAGGAACAGGAAAGCCGGTCATTCTAAAGGACGGTCCTGCGTCTGCACCGGTGCTGATGTTTGCACTGGCTGCGAAAGGAGCCAATCAATCCGACTTAACGCAGTATGTAAACGATCGTGTAAGGCCAGCGCTTGCAACAGTTGAGGGTGTATCTAAGGTTGATATCTCCGGTGAAGCGGAGAAGCAGCTTGCGGTTACATTAGATCAAGATAAAATGAAGGAAAAGGGCGTTACGTATGAGCTTGTAAAACAGGCATTTCTCTCGCATAACTTCTCATTTCCAGCCGGTCAGGTGAATGTAAACGATAAAACATTAAATGTGCAGGCGGACTTTAAGTTGAAATCGGTTCGCGATGCGGAAAACATTGAAATCCTCACACAGACCTCAAACGGCTTACAAAAGGTAAAATTGTCTGAGGTGGCGACGGTTACCTATAGCGATAAAAAAGAAACGGTGTATACACGCTTAAATGAAGAGGCGGCTGTTTTGCTTGAGCTGAAAGCGCAAGCAGGAGAAAATGCGGTAGAGGTTGTTCGGCAAGCAAAGGAAAAGCTGAAGGATCTCGATTTACCAAATGGCTATGCGTTTACAATGCTGTATGATAGCTCGGAATATGTGGAGCAATCGGTTAATAGCATGCTTCGTGAAGTGTTACTGGGTACGCTGTTTGCAGTCATTGTAACGTTTGTATTCTTGCGAAACGTTCGTGCTACGATCGTAGCGGTACTATCCATTCCACTGTCCATTTTAGCAGCGATGATTACGATGAAATATTTGAATTATACATTAAATATGATGACACTAGCTGGTATTGCGGTAGCGGTCGGCCGTGTCATTGATGACTCCATTGTGGTAATCGAAAATATTTATCGTCGTACGTTAACAGCAACAAAGCGTGACGAGCATATGATTTTGACAGCCGCAAAAGAAGTGGGAGGAGCGGTTACATCCTCTACACTAACTACAATGGCTGTATTCGGACCATTGTCTTTTGTGCCGGGCATCATCGGTAAATTTTTCGCGCCGTTCGGAATCACTGTCATTGTTGCGCTGGCATTTTCACTCATCGTTTCTTTAACAGTTGTACCATTGTTGGCAAAGCTGTTCTTGCTGAACATTCCTCATAAAGAGCCGAAAGAAGGAGTATTAGAACGAATATATAAGAGAGCAATTGCTTGGACTCTGCAGCGCCGCGTGATAACGGTTTTACTGGCAGTAGTTGTGTTTATCGGTTCACTTGCTCTTGTACCGCTCATTCCAAAAAACTTTTTACCGGAAGAAAAGGCAGTTATGTTTAATTTAACGGCAGATCTACCGGTTGGTACATCTCTTGCCGCAGCCAATGAAACAGCACAGGACCTAGAGGCAATTATCAAGAACGAGAATCATGTAGAGAATTACCAAACCATTGTAGAAGGTGAAAAAATTCGTATTTCGGTGAATTTGAAAGAAAGTGTGACAAAGGAACAAAGTACGACATTTGAAGACAATGTACGAAAGGAACTGAAAGAAATTTCTGATGACATTGAAATTGCGTGGACGCCTATGGGGATGACAGGCGGTGGTCAGTTTATGTTGATTGTAGAAGGAAGCAACAAGGACGATTTGCAAAAAGCCGGAGAAACAATTGTTGAAAAATTACAGCATACGGAAGGACTCGGTAACGTAAGCACAAACTTATCTGGCGTAAAACCGCAGCTTAGTCTAGAGATTAATGGAGAAAAGGCTGCTGAAAAGGGCTTAAATCCAATTATGGTCGCAGGTTTTGTGCGCGGTTTGATTTCCGGTGAAAGTGTAACAAATGTTCAAATTGAAGGTAAAACAACCGCTGTAAATCTGGGCTTTAAAAACGAGGGATTACAATCCATTGATGCCATTGCGGCACAAACAATGATGAATACAATGGGGCAACCGGTGAAGCTATCAGAAGTGGCGACGCTCTCAGAAAAGCCAGGTCCGACTGCATTGTATCGTTTAAATCAACAGGAATACGTACAGGTAACAGCACGTTTTACAACAGATAACGTTTCCGGCGTACAAGAAGCGGTCAATAAAAAGTTAAAGGATATCGAACTTCCAGAAGGTGTGACATATCGCTCCGAAGGGCAAGCGAAAGCGATGAGCGAAGGATTCCAAAACATGGCCATTGCGATGGTGGTTGCAATTGTACTTGTGTTCATTGTGATGCTTGTGACATTCGGAAACATGCTGATGCCGGTAGCGATTCTATCTTCACTTCCGTTTCTATTTAGCGGCGGCTTGCTCGGATTGTACCTGACAAAGCAATCGCTCGGCATGCCGGCTCTTGTCGGATTTCTGATGCTCATTGGGATTGTGGTAACAAATGCCATCGTACTCATGGATCGTGTGATGCAAAACGAGAAAAAAGGAATGGAATTGCGTACCTCTCTATTAGAGGCAGGCGCTACACGCCTTCGACCAATTTTAATGACAGCTCTTGCAACAATTGGTGCTTTATTGCCGCTTGCACTGTCAACCGAAGGCGGTCTCATTTCCCGTTCGCTTGCTATTGTCGTTATCTCAGGTCTGCTCACATCTACACTATTGACACTTGTCATCGTACCAACCACATATCATATCATGACGTCTATCAAACAGCGCTTCTCTAAGAGGCCAACGGAGATAAAGCGGAGTGAGTCGGTATAAAAAAGAGGACCTCGGTCCTCTTTTTTATTATAGGCTCTGTTAAAGTTCGTTGTTGCTTTCCGTTACGGGAGTTCGCTTTCCGCTGGGTCTCTCTTGACTCGCTTTTCCCGCAGGAGCCTCACTCTCGCGAACAAGTGTCCGTTATCAAAATTAGGCTTTAACACAGCCTTATTATAAATGGGGAATATACCTCACCTTGACAAAAACGCACCGATTTGGGGCACAATACCTCAAAAGGAGGTGAATGCCGTGGCGTTTGCGATAAATCCATTTTTGTCAGAGCGTGATCGACAAATCTTTCGGCGCGAGCGGCGCTTGTTTTTAATTGCGGTATCGTCTGGGACGCTTCTGAATCCGTTAAATTCGTCCATGATTTCTATGGCGCTGCACGGTATACAGGAGACATTTCATCTAACATTTGCCGCCGCATCATGGGTCATTTCGGCGTTTTATCTCGCCAGTGCGATTGGACAGCCCGTGATGGGACGATTAGGAGATGTGTTCGGCAGAAAAGCAGTATTTCTAACGGGTCTTCTTATTGCCTTTATTCCAGCGATTACAGCGCCCATCATTTCATCATTTGCTGCATTGGTTATACTGCGTATTATACAAGCCATTGGCACGAGTGCGATTTATCCTTCAGGCATGGGACTTGTACGTGCACACATTCACTATAAACAAGGATATGCACTTGCTGTCATTTCCATATTTTCTTCCGTCACAGTTGCCCTTGGCCCCACAGTGGGAGGCTTCGTGATAGCACTAGGGGATTGGCCTGCAATTTTCATGATTAACATTCCATTTCTGCTTGTCAGTTTTTTATTGGCTTGGTTTATGTTTCCTAAAGAAACGCATGAACGTCATTCCTTACGAGAAGTTGCTCATTTCTTAGATATACCGGGTATTCTGTTGTTTGCGGCTACGCTCATTACATTACTTATATTTGTTCTTTCCTTAAAAGCAGAGCCGCAGTATGTTATGGGACTTGTTGGTGTAGTTACATTACTTCTATTTATAAGACACGAGTGGAAGACAGAAGCAGCGTTTATTCCGCTTCGTATGTTTTATGAAAATCGATTGCTTACGTATGTAAACTTTACTTTTGTTTTGTTAAACATATATAACTATGTGCTATTGTTTGGTGTACCAGTATATCTTCAGGATCATTTGCATCTCAGCTTATCTATGAGTGGCTTGCTGATGCTATTTATCGCTGGCTCCGGCATTGTGGTCACACCTATTACAGGAAGATGGACGGATAAGGTGGGGGCGGCACCTGCGCTGATGTTGGGGGCAGGTTTTATGCTTACCGGTGCAGTGCTACTCGCCTTTGTATTTACAAAATTGCCTGTTTACGGTACCATCCCTGTGTTGCTTTTGCTCGGTATGGGGTATGGCTTTCAAAATATCAGTTTGCAATCTGCTATGCTAAAAGCGGCACCTCCTGAACAAACGGGTGTGGCATCTGGATTATTTCAAACAGCGAGGTACATTGGTGCAATCTTCGCATCAGTCTTGCTCGGGAGTTTATTCGGTCAAGAGGTGACAGCGAGTCATATGCGCATGCTGAGTATCATTCTAATTGGTTTAGCGTTCGCCAGTATATGGATGAGCAGAAAGCTTCGTCACCTATAACAAAAGAGCACGCCGCCGCGTGCTCTTTTATTAAGCTGCTTTTTTCTCTTCTGCTTTTGTAGAAAGACGCGGGAAATTAAAGACAATTGCTAATGCACCGCAAATGGCAATTAGCATTGGATAAAAGCAAAACGGTAAAATACTAAGCGGAGAAATTGATGCAAATGCCGCTGCCGTCAGCATTTGGGCCCCGTACGGTACGAGACCTTGCACACAGCAAGAGAAGATATCCAAAATGCTTGCTGATTTACGTTTATCAATGCTGTATTGATCTGCGATGTTCTTTGCAAGCGGACCAGCAAAAATAATAGAAATCGTATTGTTGGCAGTCGCCAAGTTTGTTGCACTTACAAGACCGGCGATACTGAATTCTGCTCCTTTTTTCGAGCGAATGTTACGCGTCATGATATTTAGAATAAATTGAATGCCGCCGTTGTATTTAATCAGTTCGACCATACCGCCAATTAGCATTGCAAGAAGCGCCATTTCCATCATGCCATTCATGCCATCCGCAACAGCTTTGAACAGCTTTGTGATGGTATAGCTACCGTCAAGCAATCCAACTACACCAGCAAATACAGTTCCGCCCACCAGTACAGCAAGTACGTTTACGCCAAGCAGTGCTGTAACTAATACACCTACATAAGGAAGAATCTTAATCCAATTAAAGTCCTTAGCCGCTACACTACTTTGATTGCCAGATGTGATAAGAACTAAAATAATAATTGTAACAATCGCTGCTGGCAATACAATGAAGAAATTTGTTTTGAATTTATCTTTCATCTCGGTTTGCTGCGAGCGGACTGCCGCAATCGTGGTATCCGAGATAAAGGAAAGATTATCACCGAACATCGCACCGCCAATAATAGTGGCCATGGAAAGAGCCATAGATATATCTGCTTGTGTACTAATGCCCACACCGATTGGTGCAAGTGCTGCAATCGTTCCCATGGATGTCCCCATTGCTAATGATAGAAAAACCCCGATAATAAATAAGCCTGCGATTAAAAAGTTTTGCGGTAAAACAGATAAAGCTAAGTTAACTGTGGAATCAACAGCTCCCATCCCTTTTGCAGTTTGTGAGAAGGCACCAGCTAAAATAAAAATAAGCACCATAATCATGATATCTGTATGTCCGGCACCCTTTGCAAATCGTTCCACTTTTGTAACTAGTGTTTCTTTTTTATTCATCATAATAGCGATAGCTGCTGCAATGGTAATGGCAACAAGTACCGGCATTTTATAAAAGTCTCCTGTAATTACACCTGAACCTACAAATAAAATTAAAAATGAACCAAGTGGCAATAAAGCCAAAGCACTTCCTTTCGAATTTTCCAATCTTTGCACCTCTTTCTAAAATAATAAAAAACCTCTTCTTATGAATAAGAAGAGGTTTCATCTATACGAAACACTCCTCTTATCTCTCAAGCAAAATGCTTGCTGGATTTGGCACAGCACTCTGTAAGAGTCCGCTGCCGAGGTATCAACGGGCCAGTCCCTCCGCCTCTCTGGATAAGTGGATTATTATATTTCTAAACAAAGACTAGACTACTTTATAGCGTTTTACTAGAAATGTCAATGGAAAAAATTTTTAGGCGGTAACGAAAAAGGGAAATATTTATAGATATAGTAAAAATGTGGAAAAATTATATGTAAATATTAAATGCTTTTATTACATTACTGTTACGAACAGAAAATGAAGAGGAATATTTATTACATGAGGATTTAGCATAAAATTTTATAAAATATATTGCAGGTAAAAAACAGTTATGTTACATTAATGTTACAAAGGTTACAAAATAACTTATGTTACATATAGATGATCGAGCTAAAGGAGACGGAGTAAGATGGAAAACCAAACAGTAAAAATGACAAAAGCAGATGTAGTAGGATTCGGCGGTGCGGCAGCAACATTATCAGCAATCATCTTAATGTTTGCAAGCTTTCTAGGATAAGAACGGTCAATGCCTAAGAAGGGCATGTATCACAAAGCTTCGAACTTTCGTCATATTATGAAAACATATATTATATAAGCGCATCTGATGAGGTGCGCTTTTTTGGTGTGGAAAATTTGCAAAATGAGGTAGAATAAGATGGAAATGAAAAGGAGGCACATACGATGGCGATAGTTGATGTTAGTATCATCCCAATTGGAACAGGTACACCGAGCGTAAGCTCATACGTAGCAGATATACATAAAGTGTTACAGCGGCATGAAGGACGTGTAAAATACACGTTAACCCCGATGAATACCATTATCGAAGGAGAGCTTCCCGTTTTGCTGGAGGTGATTCAAGACATGCATGAAGTTCCTTTTACGAAAGGGGCAATGCGCGTCGCAACTAATATTCGCATTGATGATCGTCGTGACAAGGAAAGTACGATGGAAAAAAAGCTGGCTTCTGTGCGTTCTAAGCTATAATTAGAAAAGGAGAGAAGCGTAGTGAATGAAAATTTTCCAAAGCAATTTGATGCACTGCTTGCAAAATATACAGAGCTGCTGTTAGGAGAAAGTACACCTGAATTGCAAGAGCAGGTAAAATTGTGGGCATTGTATTCGCAAATTGCAAAGTCAATGCCAGCACTGGCGAAGCACTGGAATGAAACGTATCCAGAGGCTAAGGCGGATATGATGCACGTTATTCAAAGTATTAAACAATTAAATGATGCACATCGTACCAAAAAATAAAGTCATAAAAGACCTTGCAGTAGCGAGGTCTTTTTGATATCTTCTAAAATGTATGTATTCTAAATTATTTTAAAAATTATTTGTGTCAAATAATTTTTAAAAGTGATATAATTGATAAGGAAGAAGCAGAGAAACAATATTTACGTAGGGGTGGAGTACAATGGAACAACTTATGCGTAACGCATTTTTATTTTTATCAAAAAATAAAGCGCTAACAAAATTGGCGAAGCGCTATGGTTTACGTTTTGGTGCTGGCCGCTTTGTCGCGGGAGAAACCATTGGTTTAGCAACGGAAGCAATTAAAGATTTAAATAAAAAAGGTCTCGTTGTTACAATTGACTATTTAGGCGAGTTTGTGGACAATGAGCGCGAAGCGAATCAAATGGCGGACGAGTCGATAGAGGCAATTAGAGCAATTGGTCGTGAAGGATTAAATTCACAGCTTTCTTTGAAGATGACATCTATGGGTCTTGATATATCGGAAAATCTGGTAATGAATAATATGCGTCGCATTTTAAATGCTGCAAAGGAGAATGGTGTATTCGTTACGATTGATATGGAAGACTACACACGTTGCGAGAAGACGATTGAAATTTTCAAGTTGCTTCGTGAAGAGTATGACAATGTCGGTACAGTAATTCAAGCGTATTTATACCGTACGGAAAAGGATATTGACGATTTGAATCGATATAAGCCGAATTTACGTCTTGTAAAAGGTGCGTATAAAGAGCCAGAAACAGTTGCTTTTCCAAATAAAGCGGATGTGGACGAAAATTTCAAAAAGATCATCAAGACTCATATGTTAAATGGCAACTACACAGCAGTCGCATCTCATGATGAAGCCATTATAGAATATACGAAAAACTTAGCGAAGGAATACAACATTCCGCGCACGCAATTTGAATTCCAAATGCTATACGGCATTCGCCCTGAGCGTCAATTGGAACTTGCAAAAGAAGGTTACACAATGCGCGTATACGTACCATACGGCAATGACTGGTATGGTTACTTCATGCGCCGCTTAGCAGAACGACCAGCAAACGTGGCATTCGTCCTAAAAGGTATTTTTAAAAAATAAACAACACAAAATCCTGTTGTCAGTAGACAACAGGATTTTTAGATTGTAAATCTATTTGTCCGATAGAAGGTAAAATCGGCCGATAGGAGTGAGAAATCGGCCGATAGAAGTGAGAAATCGGCCGATAGGAGTGAGAAATCGGCCGATAGGAGGTAAAATTGGCCGATAGAAGTGAGAAATCGGCCGATAGAAGGAGAAATCGGCCGATAGGAGTGAGAAATCGGCCGATAGGAGGTAAAATTGGCCGATAGAAGTGAGAAATCGGCCGATAGGAGGTAAAATTGGCCGATAGAAGTGAGAAATCGGCCGATAGGAGGTAAAATTGGCCGATAGAAGTGAGAAATCGGCCGATAGAAGGTAAAATCGGCCGATAGGAGTGAGAAATTGGCTGATAGGAGTGAGAAATTGGCTACAATTTAGTCAAGCACATAGGTTGTAATCTTCTGGGCATCTTTATAAGCATTCTCTTTATTGCTTTGCAAAACAACGGTGATAATGCGGCGTCCATTTTTCTCATCCACAGTTACTAAGGTGTAGCCAGCACGCTTTGTATGGCCACTTTTGCTGGCAATAGCGTGCGGGTCTTGGTATAGCTCTTTTCGACCATTATTATGTATTTCTATGTACTGCGCAGATGTTTGGACGGTTGTCGAAACAGAATGCATAGCAGAAAGAACAGCTGGATAGCGAATGACCTCTTTTGCAATCACTGCAAGATCATGCGCTGAAGCATGATGATGTTTGCCATCTGCACCGCTTGCATTATGAAAAGTTGCTTGTATTCCAAGCTCTCTTGCGCGCTCGTTCATCAAAGCGGCGAAGCCTTTTCCTGAACCGGAAATGTGCTCAGCGATTGACTCTGCTACGTAGTCGACACTAATTGTGAGCAATAGCTTGATTGCCTCGTCTCGTTTTAACGTTTCGCCAACACGTAATGAAATTTTGGCGGAGCCGTCTTCTGTATTACGTGCATGCTGTGTAATGGCAATCTCTTCATTCGGCCTCACTTTTTCCATAACAAGCAATGCAGTCATTAGTTTGGCAAGGCTGGCCGGGGCAGCTGGAACATTCGCATCTTTTTCATACAATACCTCACCTGTAGTAGCATCTAATACGACTGCATATCTTCCTTTAATAAGCGGCGCACTCTTTTGTGATAGTGCAGAAAGTTTTACAGAGTTTGTTATATAGGTGATACCAGTAATTAGAAATGTGATTGAGAGTACATGTATCCATCGTTTCAATATAAACATCTCCTTGCTAGAATAAAAGAGCGCTACTCATGGCTCTTCTTATATCATGCCATGTTCAGCGCGCTCTTTCATCATACATATTCAGCCTTCGCTCATATTTTGTTTGCCGTATTGCTCATTGTTGCCATGGCGGCCCTTTTGCGGCAGTTGATTGCTGTCGGCATTACCCCTTGCGCTAGCTGCACTCACAGCACCTTTAGAAGGATTTTTCTTTTGCTTGCCCATGTTTATCACCTCCGTTTCCTAGCTTTTCCAAATTTAAAGAAGTCATGTAAGTGCAAATAAAAAAAGAATCACCTTAGCGATTCTTTTTTGCTCTGTATACAGTGGTTGTTGATTTCCAGTTCTTTCAATCCTCTATGCCAACCAACAAGTACAGATTATCAATTAACAAAGCTTATTTTGCAAATGTATAGTTTAAATCCCAAATCACGCCAAACGCGTCCTGTACCTTGGCAAATTTAGCTCCCCAAAATGTATCTTGAAGCTCCATAAATACAATGCCATTTGCGCTGAGACGTTTGTAGAGCGTTTGAATCTCTTCTTCACTTTCCAATTCCAGAGCTAAGGAAATATTGTTACCTTGATGAACAGATTGATTTAAAAACGCATCGGACACCATGAAAAATAAATCATCTTTTTTAAATTGCGCGTGCATGATTTTGTTATCCATCTCTGGAGGTGTCGGAAACTGTGCTTCTCCAAACGTTTGCATGCCGATAATTTCTCCTTCAAATACTTCCTTGTAATACGTCAATGCTTCGCGCGCGTTGCCCCCAAATGTTAAATACGGTGTTGCTTGATGCTTCATCCCAATCTCTCCCATCGTTATGTAGTTGGTTCATATCTATTATAAAAGATGCACATGCAAAAAAACAAGAACATTTGTTCTGTTTTAAAGAAAGCCACCGACACGGTAGTTTCCGCTGTCTATATGAAAGGCAATGATGCAATATGACAAAATGATAGCAGTGTAAATTTTTATTTTTAAATTTATTGCGAAAATTCATTCAATATCATATATTTAATAGTAGGAAGCTCATTCAGCCGTTGGGAGAAGTTTGCGCAAAAATTGAATGAGTATTCATTCAAGAATTAAGGGGGAGAATGGAATGTTTCAAATTAAAAAAGCAGCCGTTCTCGGATCCGGCGTCATGGGGTCAGGAATTGCTGCACATTTGGCTAACATTGGAATTCCAACACTATTACTAGACATCGTACCGAAAACGCTTACAGTAGAAGAGGAAGCAAAGGGCCTTACGCTAGAAAGCAAAGAAGTCCGCAATCGATTCAGCAACACAGCCGTGCAAAAGCTGTTTAAGCAAAAGCCGGCACCTCTTACTTCTAAAGAAAATGCAGCTTTAATTCAACCTGGTAACTTTGATGACGATTTCTCTCGTCTTGCAGATGTGGATTGGATTATTGAAGTGGTGGTTGAGAATCTTGAAGTTAAAAAACAAGTTTTTGCTCGTATAGATGAAATTCGTAAGTCAGGTACGATTGTTAGTTCCAATACATCTGGTATTTCGGTAGAAAAAATGGCAGAGGGGCGTTCCGAAGATTTCCGCAAGCACTTCCTAGGCACGCATTTCTTCAATCCCCCGCGCTACTTAAAGTTACTTGAAGTCATTCCAACGCAAGACACGTCCACAGAAGTACTAAGCTTTATGAAAACCTTCGGTGAAGATGTACTCGGTAAAGGTGTTGTTGTCGCGAAGGATACACCGAATTTTATTGGCAACCGCATCGGCACATATGGCTTACTTGTCACACTGCAGGAAATGCTAAACGGCGGTTACAGCGTCGGGGAAGTAGATTCTGTGACGGGCCCGCTAATTGGTCGCCCGAAAAGCGCAACCTTTCGCACGCTTGATGTGGTAGGACTTGATACATTTGTTCACGTTGCGAACAACGTATATGAAAATGTACAAGAAGAAGAGCGCGAGGTATTTAAAGTACCAGCATTCATGCATGTGATGCTTGAAAACAAATGGCTCGGAAGCAAAACGGGGCAAGGCTTTTTCTTAAAGCAAGGAAAAGAGATTCTGGAATTGAATCCGGAGAACTTGCAATATGAAGCACGTAAAAAACTAAAGGCACCGTCTGTAGAACTGAGTAAACAGGAGAAGGGTCTTAATAATAAATTAAAAACGCTTGTATATGCAAAGGACCGTGCCGGTGCATTACTTTGGAATATTTTAACACCAACTCTTTTATATGCAGCAAAACTGAACAAGGAAATTGCAGATGATATCGTTGCGATTGACAACGCCATGAAATGGGGCTTTGGTTGGCAATACGGCCCGTTTGAAACATGGGATGCAATCGGTGTTCGCAAGTCTGTTGCAAGACTGAAGGAGCAAGGCAAAGCTATTCCGGCATGGGTAGAAGAGATGCTAGATGCAGGCTTTGAAACATTCTATAAGCACGAAAACGGCGATGTATTGTATTACGATAACGGTGAATACAAGCTACTTCAGCGAAATAAAAAAGCGATTAGCTTAAAGCAATTAAAGGAAAAGAACGGTGTGTTAAAGAAAAACAGCGGAGCGAGCCTTGTTGACTTAGGAGACGGTGTGCTTTGCCTGGAGTTCCACTCTCCAAACAATGCGATCGGCATGGATATCACGCAAATGATTAACTATGCGATTGACGAAGTGGAAAAGGGTTATAAGGGTCTTGTTATTGGTAACCAATCTAAAAATTTCTGTGTTGGTGCGAACCTAGCGATGATTTTAATGGAAGCGCAGGACGATAACTACTTTGAAATTGAGTGGGTTGTGAAACAATTCCAAGATGCAATGATGAAAATTAAATATAGCGCTAAACCAGTCGTTGTGGCGCCTTATGGAATGACGCTTGGCGGCGGAGCGGAGATCTGTTTACCGGCTGCAAGCATTCAAGCATCTAGCGAAACGTATCTTGGTCTTGTGGAAGTTGGGGTTGGCTTAATTCCAGGCGGTGGCGGAAACAAAGAGCTGTATATTAAACACCTAAACAAAATGGCAAAAGGTGTGGAGTTCGACCTGCAAAAGGTTGCCAATAAAGTATTTGAAACCATTGCGATGGCGAAGGTGTCTACTTCTGCGCAGGAAGCATTTGAAAACAATTTCCTTGGCGATAAAGATGGCATCAGCATCAACGGCGACCATCTATTATATGATGCAAAACAAAAGGTTATTGAATTGTTTGAAGCAGGCTATAAAGCGCCAATTCGCAAAAAGGTACCGGTTGTCGGTGAAACAGGATACGCCACGCTTGTTCTTGGTGCACAAGCAATGCATTTGTCCGGCTATATCTCTGAGTACGATTTAACGATTGCAAAAAAACTTGCTTACGTTATCGCTGGAGGTAAAGTACCGTACGGAACAGAGGTGGATGAGCAATACTTGCTTGACCTGGAGCGCAAAGCGTTTTTAAGCCTTGTACAAGAAATGAAATCACAGGCAAGAATGCAGCACATGCTTGTAAAAGGAAAACCGTTACGAAACTAAGAGGAGGAAAGAACATGAGAGAGGCCGTAATTGTAGCAGGAGCAAGAACACCGGTCGGCAAAGCGAAAAAAGGTTCCTTGGCGACTGTTCGTCCTGACGACTTAGGTGCATTGGTAGTAAAGGAAACATTAAAGCGTGCAAACAACTATGAAGGCAACATAGATGACTTAATTATCGGGTGTGCGATGCCAGAAGCGGAGCAAGGTTTAAATATGGCTCGCAACATTGGCGCGCTAGCAGGATTGTCCCATATGGTGCCTGCGATCACAATTAATCGCTATTGCTCTTCCGGCTTGCAAAGTATTGCATACGGAGCAGAGCGCATTATGCTTGGTCACTCTGATGCAGTAATCGCCGGCGGTGCAGAATCTATGAGTCTTGTACCGATGATGGGGCATGTGGTTCGTCCAAACAGCCGCCTTGTTGAAGCTGCGCCTGAATACTATATGGGCATGGGACATACAGCAGAACAAGTAGCTGTGAAATATGGTATCAGCCGTGAAGAGCAAGACGCTTTTGCAGTGCGCAGTCATCAGCGCGCGGCAGCTGCTTTGCAGGCAGGTCGTTTTGCGGATGAGACGGTCCCAGTGGATGTAACGCTACGCGGCGTGGGCAGCGATAACAAGCCATACGAAAAATCCTTCACATTCTCTCAGGATGAAGGTGTTCGTGCTGATACAACGGCAGCAGTGCTTGGTAAATTACGTCCGGCGTTCAATGTGCGCGGTTCTGTAACAGCGGGTAATTCTTCGCAAATGAGCGACGGTGCCGCAGCGGTATTACTCATGGACCGTGAAAAAGCGGAAAGTGATGGTTTGAAGCCACTTGCAAGGTTCCGTTCTTTCGCAGTAGCGGGTGTGCCGCCAGAAGTAATGGGGATTGGACCAGTAGCAGCGATACCTAAAGCATTGAAGCTCGCAGGTCTTGAACTTTCTGATATTGGTTTGTTTGAACTAAACGAAGCGTTTGCTTCGCAATCTCTTCAAGTTATTCGTGAGCTTGGTCTTGATGAAGAAAAGGTAAATGTAAACGGCGGCGCCATTGCACTTGGTCATCCTCTTGGCTGTACCGGTGCGAAGCTGACCTTATCTCTTGTACACGAAATGAAACGCAGAAATGAGCAGTTTGGTATCGTCACAATGTGTATTGGCGGCGGTATGGGCGCAGCGGGCGTATTCGAATTATTGTAATTATCTGAGCCCTCCTCGGAGGGTATTATCCACATAATGAAAACAGGAGGCATTCCAAATGGAAAAAACAACAATCAGTAGCGCAGTAAAGGGCGGTAGCTTTTTAGTTGATGACATTACATTTGAGCAAGTGTTCACACCGGAAGATTACACAGATGAGCATAAATTAATTGCAAAAACAACAGAAGACTTTGTGGTAAACGAAGTATTGCCAGAACTTGAGTATCTTGAAAAGCATGAGTTTGATCGCTCTGTACGTTTGTTGAAGGAAGCGGGCGAGCTGGGTCTTTTAGGTGCTGACGTTCCAGAGGAATACGGTGGTATCGGTCTTGATAAAATTAGCTCCGCATTAATCTCTGAAAAGTTTTCTCGTGCAGGCGGCTTTGCGATTACGCACGGGGCGCACGTTGGTATCGGTTCACTTCCAATCGTATTGTTTGGTAACGAAGCGCAAAAGCAGCAATATCTTCCTGCTCTTGCAACAGGTGAGAAGCTGGCAGCATATGCATTAACTGAGCCAGGTTCTGGTTCTGACGCGTTAGGTGCAAAAACAACAGCTCGCTTGAACGCAGAAGGTACACATTACGTACTAAACGGCGAAAAGCAATGGATTACAAACTCCGCATTCGCAGACGTATTTGTTGTATATGCAAAAGTGGATGGCGAACATTTCACAGCATTTATCGTAGAGCGTGATTTCCCAGGTGTATCCACAAGCCCTGAGGAAAAGAAAATGGGTATCAAATGTTCTTCTACACGTACATTAATCTTAGAAGATGCACTTGTACCAAAAGAAAACGTACTCGGAGAAATTGGCAAAGGTCACGTAATTGCATTCAATATTTTGAATATCGGTCGTTACAAATTAGGTGTAGGTACGGTGGGATCTTCCAAGCGTGCACTTGAAATCTCTGTACAATATGCAAATCAACGTCAGCAATTTAAGCAACCGATTGGCCGCTTCCCGCTTATTCAAGAAAAGTTGGCAAATATGGCTGCGAAAATTTATGCAGCAGAGAGCTCTGTATATCGTACAGTTGGTTTATTCGAAGCTCGTATGAGCACATTAACAGATGAAGAAGTGAAAAATGGGAAAGCAGTAGCGGATTCTATCGCAGAGTATGCGATTGAGTGCTCTTTGAATAAAGTATTCGGTTCTGAGGTTCTTGATTATGTGGTGGATGAAGGTGTACAAATTCACGGTGGCTACGGCTTTATGGCAGAATACGAGATTGAAAGAATGTACCGTGATTCCCGTATTAACCGTATTTTTGAAGGAACAAATGAAATCAATCGTTTGATTGTACCTGGTACATTCCTTCGCAAGGCAATGAAGGGAGAGTTGCCATTGCTTCAAAAAGCACAGCAGTTGCAGGAAGAGCTTATGATGCTGATGCCAGAAGAAGTGGGCGATGAGCCATTAGCACAAGAAAAGTATTTAGTGCGCAATGCGAAGAAAATTGGCTTGATGATTGCTGGTCTTGCAGTACAAAAGTATGGCAAAGCGCTTGATAAAGAGCAAGAAGTACTTGTGAATATTGCTGATATCGTCAATAACCTGTATGCCATGGAGTCCGCAGTCCTTCGTACAGAAAAAGCGATTAAAACAACAGGTTTGGAAAAGAGTAATCAAAAGCTGCTTTATACACAAGTATTCTGTCAAGAAGCGTTCAATGAAATTGAAGCGCATGCAAAGGAAACGCTAATTGCGACAGAAAACGGCGATACACTTCGCATGATGCTATCAGCATTACGTAAATTTACACGTTATACACCAGTAAACGTAATCGCGAAAAAACGCGAAATCGCAGCGAAATTGCTAGCAGAAGAGAAATACGTTCTATAATAATAAAGCCCCCTTGGTCGAGGGGGCTTTTACATTATTGTCAGACTAACACAAATCGAGGTGGCGGAGCTATGGATTAAAAGTTCTGTCTCATCCATACGTTTATCGCAGTAAGATGACAATTAATTTACATAAGCAGCGTGACACATAATCTCGATGATAGAGCCAGGTGCGCCTTCTAGATTATTGAAATAATCATCAGTTCCTCCTTCGCCGATTTTATAATTTGGATTATTGTTATCGTAATACTCTACAATTGCTCCGAAAATATCAGAAGTTGCTTTATTCAAGGTGCGCGATTCATTTTGATAGATTAGGTTGAATGATTTTCTGTTACAGCATGTGTTAATTCGTGTGCGATAACATCAAGTGCGCCGGAATGAATGTTGTACCATCACCATACATTGTTCATCTCAAAACGCATTGTGTAAAATATAATCATTGCAGGATGCATGATGAGTGTGACGAATATATAAAGTTTGAACGTAGGATATGAAAAATGTATAGCTCTGTGTTAAAATAGGGCATAAAGAAGAAGTGGGTGAAGAGATGGTAGTAACATTTTATACATATCCCAAATGCGGAACATGCCAAAAAGCAAAGAAATGGCTAGATGAAAAGGATGTTGCGTATGAAGCGGTTCATCTGGTAGAAAATCCGCCAACAAAAGAAACACTTGCGGTGTTGTACGCAACAAGCGGCTTGGAGCTGAAGAAATTTTTTAATACAAGCGGTATGAAATATCGCGAGCTTGGACTAAAGGATCGTTTAAAGGATATGAGCGAAGAAGAGATGCTTGCTCTTTTAGCTTCTGACGGTATGCTCATTAAGCGACCGATTGTGTCTGATGGTAAAAAAGTAACTGTTGGATTTAACGAAGAGCAATTCGAGAAAATGTGGTTATAAGGGAGAAATACCGATTTGGTATTTACATAATAATAACACTCACATGGAGGGGACTTACATGAGCATTCCTAAAGAATTACGTTATTCAGAAGAACACGAGTGGGTTAAAATTGAAGACGGCAAGGTAATTGTTGGTATTACTGATTTTGCACAACATGAGCTTGGCGATATTGTATTCGTAGAGCTTCCAGAAGTTGGTGCAGAAGTGAAAGTAAACGAGCCGTTCGGCAGCGTTGAATCAGTTAAAACCGTATCTGAGCTGTATGCACCTGTAAGCGGCAAAGTGGTACAAGTCAACGACGCACTTGGAGATAGCCCTGAGCTTGTAAATGAATCACCGTATGGAGACGCTTGGATGATTGTTCTAGAAGTATCTGACATGAGTGAAGTAGAAAGTTTGATGAATGCAGAGCAATACGAAGAAATGACAAATCAAGGCTAACGCCTACAGGCCCTACCGCATCGCGGTAAGGGCCTTTTTAAACTGACCGGAATAAGCATGAAACTGACCGGAATAAGCATGAAACTGACCGGAATAAGCACAACTTGCATAAAGAATGTCCATTTTTCGCACAAAAAGTGGATATTTGCTTTTGTAGAAAAGCGGGAAAGCTACAGAAAAGTGTCGCATTCCACAACAGACAGGAAACAAGACGAAAGTACAGAATATACTATATACTAAAGTTGTATCATAGTCTAAATGAGTCAGGTGATGCCGAGTGATAGAAGTGGAAAAAGTAATAATTGTGGAAGGAAAATCAGATAAGAAAAAGATTGCGACACTTATTAAAGAGCCTGTAGAAATTGTGTGTACAAACGGCACCATCAGTTTGTCCAAGCTAGATGATATGATTGAACAGTTTTTTGATAAAGAAGTGTACGTCCTTGTCGATGCCGATGAAGCTGGAGAGAAGCTTCGCAAGCAATTTAAACGTGAATTTCCACATGCGGAGCATCTGTATATTGACCGCTCGTATCGTGAGGTGGCAACAGCGCCTGTGCAGCATCTTGCCAGTGTTCTGTTAGGAGCGGACATTGATATTTATACCGAGTATTTATAAGGATGGATAGCATGATAGAGTGGACGGAACAAGAAGCAATGAAACGGGCGATTGAGCCTGGTAAGACAGTGTTATATGCGCATACGCCGCTTTGCGGAACATGTCAGCTTGCGAAAAAAATGCTGACGGTTGTGGAAGCGGCTTTGCCTGAATTAGAAATTGGTATGGTAGATCTCAACTATGCGCCAGATTTGGCGCGTACATATGAAATCGCAAGCGTACCTTGCTTATTGGTGCTTCACGAAGGAAAAGTGGACAAGCAAATTTATGCGTTTCAATCAGTGAATTATTTGTATGATGAGCTAAAATGACAGCTCGACATATTTCTTGGGAAATACAAGGGAATTTGTCGAGTGATTAGACAAGGAACAAGCCGCACGAATAGGGAATAAGTATAAAAAATCGTGCGGGAGTGATACAAGTGAAGGAGCGATTGCTGTCATTTATTGAATACGTCAATGCACAGGATTATGTAGGGCCTTTGTTACCGCTTCAGGAAATCAAGGTGCGTGTGGATATGGGAAACGAAGCTTGTACGTTGCATATTTCTAAGACAGGACTGCATATTTCAGAAGCATCCGATGTGAGCGATTGTCTTCAATTTTCACATGAAGATGATTTACGATCGCTTACAACAGGTATACGTCTGCAGATGCTCGTAAGAATGAAAGGAGCAACGTATAAAGGGACATATCGTACATTATTACTGCTTGAATCCCTCTTTTATCTGTATCGTCCCGCAGCATAAAATCCGGCCGTAGCGCCGGATTTTATGCTTATCTAATGGTTTCCCTATGGGTAATTGGTGAGGATAAAACAATGAGAGTAGAAGATTTGCCGTAGTACATAGCTTTATCAATAAAAGACTCTAGAGTTGTTATATCCTCGGTCACGATTTTTACTAAGTAGCTGTATTGACCAGCAAGACGATGACATTCCGTTACGTCCGTATATGATTGACAAAATTGAACAAACTGCTGACATCTATGTGTATCGAATAAAATATATGCTGTAATATGCTTACCGAGCTTTTTGTGGTTAATTTTAACTGTATATCCCTCAATTACACCTCTATCTTCAAGTTTTTTGATTCTTTCCGTAACCGATGGTGCTGATAATCTAATTTGTTTACTTAACTCTGTAATAGATATACGTGCATTTTCACGCAGGCCCTCTATAATGAGTTCATCGATTTCATCAATCATAGTATCTCCTTTTTATTTTAGTTTTTTATGCTTATTTATTAATAAATACTAGGTGATTACCAGGAATTACTTTCATTATCTCGTTTAACTAGATGTATATCAATACTAAAATAAAGATATTACACATAATGGGGGAAGATATATGAACACTCTTTTCAAAAATGTGCCTTTAATTATTATTGATGTTCAAAAGTTTTTTTTACAGCCCCACTGGGGAAAGCGTAACAATCTAGATGCTGAAAGGAATATGCTACGTCTTTTAGAAGGATGGCGGAACTCTCAAAGACCTGTTATTTTTATTCAACATATTTCACCCACGCCTCCTGAAACTTGGTCTGTGCGTGAAAGAGAATTAAGAGAGTTTCAAGTCGGCTTTGAGCCGCTTCCTCATGAATATGTTGTTACAAAAACAGTGAATAGTTCTTTCATTGACACGAATTTAGAAGCACTCTTACGTGAATTAGCGGCACAAAATGTAGTAATTGTTGGCTTAACGACAAATCATTGCGTAGAAACGACAACACGTATGGCGGGCAATATGGGCTTTTCGCCGTTTCTTGTTTCTGATGCTACTGCAACATTTGATCGAATTGGACCAGATGGGCGACTTTATAAAGCACAAGACATTCATAATATGACAATGGTAAACCTTCATGAAGAGTTTGCAACGATTGTTACTACAGAAGATGTACTCTTGGCGTTATAGTTATGTAGAGTAATTGAAGCAATATATGCAAAAACTCAGAAAAAATAACTATTTCCGTATTGACAATATAATCAGACATTGATAAAATTCAAATCATGTCATGCAACAATATTATTTTTATACAATAAATCAGACAACTATGTCTGATTTCTCTTATCAAGAGAGGTGGAGGGACTGAGCCCTGTGAAGCCCGGCAACCGTCAACAATCGTGTTGAAATGGTGCCAATTCCTGCAAAGCGCATGCTTTGAGAGATGAGAGAAAGGCTTATTGACGAATGCTCAAAACCTTTCTGCTCATGCGCGGAAAGGTTTTTTTATGTAAACAGGCCGCTGAAAGCCAACTGTAAGAAGGACGTTGCGGGTTAGATTATATACGTATAAAGAAAATGGGGTGAAAACATGATTGTACTTGAACAGGTACAAAAAATATATCGTGCCAAGCATGGCGATGTAACGGCTGTGCAGGATGTGAGTTTTACGATTAAAAGCGGTGAAATCTTTGGGATTATTGGTTACAGCGGTGCTGGTAAGAGTTCTTTAATCCGTATGCTGAATCAGCTTGAGAAGCCAACATCGGGACGTATTTCAATCGGCAATCGTGTGATTTCTGCGATTAAAGGAAAAGAGTTGCGCGAGGCGCGTCAGGAAATTGGGATGATCTTTCAGCATTTTAACCTATTATGGTCGCGCACAGTTCGTGAAAATATTGCATTTCCATTAGAAATTGCAGGTGTTGCTAAAGAGGAGCGTCAAAAGCGTGTAGAGGAACTGATTCGTCTTGTTGGTCTAGAAGGTAGAGAGAATGCATATCCGTCACAATTGAGCGGCGGACAAAAGCAACGAGTGGGGATTGCACGCGCTCTTGCCAATAATCCGAAAGTATTGCTTTGCGATGAAGCTACTTCGGCACTAGACCCGGAAACAACAGATCAAATTTTAGATTTACTTTTGGATATTAATAAACGTTTAGGACTAACAATTGTTTTAATCACACATGAAATGCATGTTATCCAAAAGCTTTGCGGTCGCGTTGCTGTGATGGAACAGGGGCGTATTGTTGAGATGGGTGAGGTTCTTGAGGTGTTCCGCAATCCACAGCAAGAAATTACCAAGCGCTTTGTTAAGCAGGTAACAGATGTTGCTGATACAAAGGAAGCAATTGAACACCTAACAGAGAAACATCCTAGCGGTCGAATTGTTCGTCTGAAGTTTACAGGCGAGTCTATTGAGCAGCCATTCTTGTATGAGATGATTCGCAACAATAATCTAGAAGTGAACATTTTGCAAGGGAAAATCTCGCAAATGTCGAACGGCTCCTACGGCAATTTAGTCGTACAATTAAATGGTTCGCAAGAGGAGATTGATAAGGCAATTGCCTTCATGAAGGAAAGACTTGTAGATATGGAGGTAATTACAAATGGATAAGTTATTTCCAAATGTAGATTGGGCGGAAATGGCTCTTGCTTCTTGGGAAACGATATATATGACGCTCATTGCAGCGTTTGCCACATGTATTCTTGGTCTTGTGCTAGGTTTGCTACTGTTTATGACGGGCAAGGGAAACCTTTGGGAGAACAAGTCGCTCAATACGATTATTGGCGCCTTTGTGAATATTTTCCGCTCTATTCCGTTCATCATTTTAATTATTTTATTGTTACCATTTACTAAGTTTATAGTTGGTACAATCTTAGGTGCAAATGCTGCGCTTCCTGCGTTAATCATCGGTGCAGCACCGTTTTATGGTCGTATGGTGGAAATTGCGCTTCGTGAAATTGATAAAGGTGTAATTGAAGCGTCACGCGCAATGGGGGCGAGTACAAGCACGATTATTTTTAAAGTATTGATTCCAGAATCTATGCCCGCACTTGTATCCGGTATTACCGTTACAACAATTGCACTTGTCGGGTATACAGCGATGGCTGGTGTAGTAGGGGCAGGAGGACTTGGCAATTTAGCATATCTAGAAGGTTTTCAGCGTTCAAATAATGATGTGACCTTGGTTGCCACTGTGTTGATTTTGGTTATTGTGTTTATTTTACAATTCATTGGCGATCGAATTACAGCACGCCTTGACAAACGATAGAATACTTTGGTGCTCTGCGCCGAAGTTTCTTATAAAAACAAAATTCAAAATTTTTAAAAAGGAGATAAAGAGACATGAAAAAAGTACTATTCACAGCTCTTACTGCTGTATTCGCATTTTCACTGGCTGCTTGCGGAGGAAAAGAAGATAAACTGGTAATCGGTGCATCTAACGTACCACACGCAGAAATTTTGGAACAAGCAAAGCCGATTCTTGAGGAGAAGGGCATTGATCTTGAAATCAAAAAGTTTCAAGATTATATCTTGCCAAACAAAGCGCTAGCTGACAAGGATATCGATGCAAACTATTTCCAGCACATTCCTTACTTAGAGCAACAAATGAAGGAAAAAGGCTACAAATTCGAAGTAGCAGGAAAAATTCACATTGAGCCAATCGGTATTTACTCTAAAAAGTATAAAAACTTAAAAGATTTGCCTGAAAATGCAGAGGTTATTATGAGTAGCTCTGTTGCGGATCATGGTCGTGCGTTATCTCTACTACAAGAAGAAGGCTTGATTAAAATCAAAGATGGTGTTGATAAAACAAAAGCAACTGTAAAAGACATCGCAGAAAACAAAAAGAACTTAAAGTTTAAAACAGATGTAGAAGCAGGTTTGCTCCCGAAGGTATATGAAAACAAAGAGGGCGACATTGTTCTTATTAACACAAACTATGCAATTGATGCAGGCTTAAACCCACAAAAAGATGCAATCGCGTTAGAAGGTTCTGAGTCTCCTTACGTAAACATCATCGCAGTACGCGAAGGTGACAAAGACAAAAAAGGCATCAAAGAGCTAGTTGAAGTACTACACTCTAAAGAAATTCAAGATTACATTAAGAAAGAATATAAAGGTGCGGTTGTACCTGTAAGCGAATAATCTAGAAGAGGCGGCACTGTCCGCTTCTTTTTGTCTTTATTGCACACCTATTGTAGAAAGTAGCTGAATTGTTGCCAAAAGTGGCCGAATTCATAAAGAAGAAGCTTTCCTTGCTTATAAATAACAACAAATGCAAAAGCTAGTAAATGTGAAAAAATTGTTACATTTTAAAGCCGTTTGATATATCATTTTATTTGATATAAAATAAGAATGAGAATAAAATGAGAATGATAAGTTTTCAGGAGAAATTCAAATTTATATAGAGAAAACTGGAGGTATAAGAATGGCTGGTTCTACTTTAGTAATCAAGGACTTACATGTATCCATCGACGACAAAGAGATTTTAAAAGGAGTTAACCTGGAAGTAAAGGGCGGCGAAATCCATGCAATCATGGGACCGAACGGAACAGGTAAATCCACACTATCTTCTGCAATCATGGGGCATCCTAAATATGAGGTAACATCTGGAAGCATCACGCTTGATGGTGAAGATGTATTGGAAATGGAAGTAGATGAGCGTGCACGCGCAGGTCTTTTCTTAGCAATGCAGTATCCAAGCGAAATCAGCGGTGTAACAAATGCTGACTTCTTGCGCTCTGCAATGAATGCACGTCGTGAGGAAGGCGATGAAATTTCTTTGATGAAGTTCATCCGTACGCTTGATAAAAATATGGAATACTTAGAAATGAATCCGGAAATGGCACAGCGTTATTTAAACGAAGGCTTCTCCGGTGGTGAGAAAAAGCGTAACGAAATTTTACAAATGATGATGATTCAGCCGAAGATTGCCATTCTTGATGAAATTGATTCTGGTTTGGATATCGATGCGTTGAAAGTTGTTTCTAAAGGTGTAAACGAAATGCGCGGCGAAGAGTTTGGTTGCTTAATCATCACGCACTACCAACGCCTGCTTAACTATATCACACCTGATTATGTACACGTAATGATGAACGGTCGCGTTGTAAAATCCGGTGGTCCTGAGTTGGCACAACGCCTAGAAGCAGAAGGATATGACTGGATTAAAAAAGAATTGGGCATCGAAGACGAAGCAGAGCAAGAAGCGTAAGCGAGGGGGATATAAATGACAATCGGTACACTACCATTCGACCAAGATTACATTCGTCAATTGGCCGGCAATGAAGCGGCATGGTTGACAGAATTCCGCTTACAAGCACTTGCGCAAGCTGAGGCGCTGCCAATGCCGACTCCTGACAAAACAAAAATTGACAAGTGGGATTTCGTTGGTACAGGTCGCACAGCGACGCAAGAGCCTGTTCGCTCTCTAGAAGAGCTTCCGGAAAGCATTCAAAAGCTGTTGACGGAAGAAACGAAGAATGTTCTTGTACAGCGCAGTGGTACACGCGCATACACAGAGCTTTCACAAGAAGCGCAGGACAAAGGTGTTATTTTTACAGACATCATTACAGCTGCAAGCGAGCATGCGGACCTTGTACAAAAGTACTTAATGAAAGATGGCGTAAAAGTTGACGAGCATCGTCTTACTGCACTTCATGCAGCACTTATCAACGGTGGTGCATTTGTATATGTACCGAAAAACGTTGTATTGGAAACACCTCTGCAAGCAATCTATGTAATGGACGGCGAAGTGAACGCATACAACCACGTATTGGTGGTAGGAGATGCAAACAGCTCCTTTACTTATGTAGAAAACTACGTGGCGGATGAAAATGCTTCAGGTATTGCTAACATCGTAGCAGAAGTTATCTTAGAGCCGGGTGCACAGGTGAAATTTGGTGCGGTTGACTTGCTTGCCAAAGGCATGACAACATATGTGAACCGCCGCGGTTTCATTGGCCGTGACGCGCGTGTAGAGTGGGCGCTTGGCTTGATGAACGAAGGAAACACAATCTCTGAAAACATTACAAACTTAATCGGTGACGGTTCTTTTGCAGATACAAAAACAGTAACAATCGGACGCGGCGAGCAAACACAAAACTTCACAACAAAGGTTGTTCACTTCGGTAAGCACTCCGAAGGCTTTATCTTAAAGCATGGTGTACAAAAAGACAGCGCAACATCTATTTTCAATGGTGTGGGTAAAATCGAGCACGGCGCTTCTAAATCTAACGCGCAGCAAACATCTCGTGTATTGATGCTGAATGAAAAAGCACGCGGTGACGCGAACCCGATTCTTTTAATTGACGAAGATGATGTAATGGCAGGCCACGCTGCTTCTGTTGGACGCGTAGATCCTACACAGCTTTATTACTTGATGAGCCGCGGTATTCCGAAAAGAGAAGCGGAGCGTCTTGTGATTCATGGCTTCTTGGCACCTGTTGTAAATGAACTTCCAATTGAAGGCGTTAAAGCACAGTTAGTAGAGATTATTGAAAGGAAAGTTCGCTAATGGATATTCAAGAAATACGCAAACAGTTTCCGATTTTGCATCAGCAAGTAAACGGCAAACAGCTTGTATATTTGGATAACGCTGCGACATCTCAGAAGCCCATTCAAGTGATTGAGGCTTTAGATCAATACTATAAAGGTTATAACTCCAATGTGCACCGCGGTGTTCATACGCTCGGTACGAAAGCGACCGATGCGTATGAAGGTGCGCGTGAAAAGGTTCGCAAGTTTATTAATGCGAGCTCAATTGAGGAAGTTGTATTTACGCGCGGTACAACAACGGCGCTGAATATGATTGCTAGTAGCTACGGTATGGATAACCTAACCGAGGGCGATGAAATCGTCATCTCTCATATGGAGCACCATGCCAATATTATTCCTTGGCAGCAAGTCGCAAAGAAAACGGGTGCGACATTAAAATATATTCCTCTTCAGCCAGACGGCACCATTTCTCTAGCGGATGCAGAACAAACGATTACACCAAGCACGAAAATTGTTTCCATTATGTATGTGTCCAACGTACTAGGAACAATCAACCCAATCAAGGAGCTAGCGCAAATCGCTCATAAAAACGGTGCAATTATGGTAGTGGATGGTGCGCAAAGTGCACCGCATATGAAAGTTGATGTACAAGATTTGGACTGCGACTTTTATGTGTTCTCCAGCCATAAAATGTGTGGACCTACGGGTGTTGGTGTAATGTATGGTAAAAAAGACATTCTAGAAAATATGGAGCCAGCTGAGTTTGGCGGCGAAATGATTGATTTTGTGGATTTGTATGAATCTACATGGAAGGAATTGCCTTGGAAGTTTGAAGCGGGTACACCGATTATCGGTGGTGCCATCGGTTTGGGCGCGGCAATTGATTTCCTTGAACAAATTGGCATGGATAACATTGAAAGACATGAGCAAGAGCTTGCGCAATATGCGATGGAACGGATGTCAACAATTGAGGGCATTACGATTTATGGACCAAAGCATCGCGCTGGTCTTGTGACGTTTAATATTGATGATGTGCATCCACACGATGTGGCGACAGTGCTTGATGTAGAAGGGATTGCAGTTCGTGCGGGTCACCACTGCGCGCAGCCGCTTATGCGCTGGCTGAAGGCTTCGGCAACGGCGCGTGCGAGCTTCTACATTTATAATACAAAAGACGAAGTCGACACATTTGTTGAAGCACTAGTCAAAACAAAGGAGTATTTCACAAATGTCTTCTAATAATCTAGATGCATTATATCGCCAGGTAATCATGGATCATTATAAAAAACCTCGCAATCGCGGCGTTTTGGAAAATGACAGCGTGACAGTAAACTTAAACAATCCGACATGCGGAGACCGCATTCAGCTAACGATGAAGGTGGAAAACGGCATTGTACAGGATACAAAGTTTGAAGGAGAAGGTTGTTCCATCTCTATGTCCTCCGCTTCCATGATGACACAGGCCATTAAAGGAAAGAAAATTGAAGAAGCATTAAAGCTTGCGAAAATTTTCTCCGATATGATGCAGGGCAAAGAGTACGATGAAAGCGTAGATTTAGGCGATATTGAAGCATTGCAGGGCGTATCTAAGTTCCCGGCGCGCATCAAATGTGCGACATTGGCGTGGAAAGCGATGGAAAAGGGTTTGAACGAACAGCAGTAATGCTTTAGAAGGAGGGAAAACGACATGGCGAAACAAATGCCTGATATTGGCGATTATAAATACGGCTTTAAGGACAAGGACGTGTCCATTTTCCGTGCAAAACGCGGTTTGACAAAGGAAATCGTAGAAGAAATCTCCCGCATGAAGGGTGAGCCGCAATGGATGCTTGATTTCCGTTTGAAATCTTTGGATCATTTCTACAAGCTGCCTATGCCGCAGTGGGGCGGAGACTTATCCGACTTAAACTTTGACGAAATCACATACTACGTAAAGCCTTCTGAAAAGTCTGAGCGTTCTTGGGATGAAGTACCGGATGAAATCAAAGCAACGTTTGATAAGCTTGGTATTCCGGAAGCAGAACAAAAATACTTGGCGGGTGTATCTGCGCAGTATGAGTCTGAGGTTGTGTACCACAACATGAAGGAAGACTTAGAAGAGCTAGGCATTGTCTTTAAAGATACAGACAGCGCTTTGAAAGAAAACGAAGATATTTTCCGCGAGCATTTCGGTAAAGTGGTACCGCCAACAGACAACAAATTTGCAGCGCTGAATTCCGCTGTTTGGTCCGGTGGTTCTTTCATCTACGTACCAAAAGGCGTTAAGGTTGATACGCCGCTACAAGCGTACTTCCGTATCAACTCTGAAAACATGGGACAATTCGAGCGTACGCTTATTATCGTTGATGAAGATGCACATGTTCACTACGTAGAGGGTTGTACAGCGCCTGTGTATACAACAAACTCACTTCATAGTGCGGTTGTTGAAATCATCGTGAAAAAAGGCGGCTACTGCCGTTATACAACGATTCAAAACTGGGCGAATAACGTATACAACCTTGTTACGAAACGTACAGTATGTGAAGCGAATGCGACAATGGAATGGATTGACGGTAACATCGGTTCTAAGCTAACGATGAAATATCCGGCAGTTATTCTAAAAGGAGAAGGCGCGCGCGGTTTGACATTATCTATTGCGATTGCAGGTAAAGGGCAGCATCAGGATGCAGGGGCGAAAATGATTCATCTTGCACCAAACACGTCTTCTACAATTGTATCTAAATCAATCGCAAAACAAGGCGGTAAGGTAACATACCGCGGTATCGTTCATTTCGGTCGTAAAGCAGAGGGCTCTCGCTCCAACATCGAATGTGATACATTGCTGATGGATAATGAGTCTACATCTGATACAATTCCATATAACGAAATCATGAACGACAATATCTCTTTAGAGCACGAAGCGAAAGTGTCTAAAGTATCTGAAGAGCAATTGTTCTACCTCATGAGCCGCGGTATTTCTGAGCAAGAAGCAACAGAAATGATCGTAATGGGCTTTATCGAGCCATTCACACGTGAATTGCCGATGGAGTACGCGGTTGAAATGAACCGTCTAATCAAGTTCGAGATGGAAGGTTCTATCGGTTAATGAAAAAACGCCTGCGATAGCGGGCGTTTTTTTGTACAATAAAGAAAACGCCTATAATGAAGTGCACCTATTGCGCATAGGCTAGAAATAACACATACAAGCTGTTGCCGCAATATGTGTACAAGCTACCGATGTTGCGCGAGAGGAGCGGATTACTTTGGTAACCATTCATTTGTATCACACAAACGATTTACATAGTCATTTTGAAAGTTGGAACCCGATTGCTGGATTTATGCAGCAGGAGAAGGAACGCCATCGTGTCAGTGGTAGCCCTGTATTTATATTGGACATTGGCGATCATGTGGATCGTTATCATACGATTTCAGAAGCAACTGCAGGTAGAGGAAATGTTGAACTTCTAAATGAGGCTGGCTATGATTTTGTCACTATCGGCAATAATGAAGGCATTACATTGCCAAAAGAAGAGCTAGAACGTTTGTATACAAAAGCTGAATTTCCAGTGCTAGTCGCCAATTTGTTTCATCAAGATGGTACAAGACCGCATTGGGTGCGCCCGTATCACATAGAAGAAACAGCAGGCCTTACCATTGCGTTTATTGGTGTAACTGTGGCTTATCCAGACTTTTATGCAAAGCTGGGGTGGTCCATTACCGACCCAATTGTAGCGCTGGAGAAATGCTTGCAAGAAGTACGACAAAAAGCCGATGTAGTAGTACTTTTGTCGCATTTAGGTCGCAATGAAGATGAATACATTGCCACGCATTATGATATTGATGTCATACTAGGTGCGCATACCCATCACTTTTTTGAAAAGGGCATGCTAGTAAATGATACGCTACTCTGCTGCACAGGAAAATGGGGACAATATGTGGGACATGTGCAGCTTGAGATTGATGTAGAGTCCAAGGAAATACTGCAAAAGCGGGCTTCTACGCTATCTGTCAATCAACTCGGTGGCTATCATGCAGATACTCGCTTAGACGTTCTACAAGAGCAAAGCCGGCTCATTTTACAAGAAAAAGTCACCGTTTTACCACATGCGCTACCTGTTGATTGGTTTGCTGAAACAGAATTTACAAGCCTGCTTGCATCGTCTTTAAAAAAATGGTGCGATGCAGAAATCGGAATGGTCAACGCCGGTGTTCTGCTAGAGTCGCTACCTGCAGGAACGGTCACCAAAGGAGATATCCACCGCATTTGTCCGCATCCAATTAACCCCTGCCGTTTGCTTATTACGGGAAAAACGCTACGCGATGTAATTATAAAAGCAATTCGTCCGCAAACAGAGCAAATGGAGATCAAGGGCCTTGGCTTTCGTGGAAAAATTATGGGAAAAATGATTTTTGATGGCGTGCAAATCATTCGAGACAATATACCTGGTAATAAAAAGTTGCTGGAGGAAATTCTTGTAAATAGCGAGCCGCTTGACCTACAGCGCATGTATGCGGTAGGAACAATAGATATGTTTACTTTTGGCTATATTTATCCAGAACTGGCCTTAGCGCCGGAAAAACGATATTATATGCCAGAGCTTCTGCGCGATGTGCTAGAAGACACGCTTGTACGTTCCTCTGTAAATTCGTAACCATCGTTTCCTTACCTTCATACAGATAAAGAAGAGGAGGGAAGCAGTATGATGCATGTAGAACCTATTGTAATTGAAACATATACGTTTATCGCTGTAAGTGTGCAGCTGCCGAAAACGAATTTGCTTGCTGTGATGAGTGATAAAGGCTATATTATGTGCGGTGCGCTTGATGTTGGATTGTTAAATGAAAAACTAAAGGACCGCGGGATTATTGCTGGGAGAGCTGTTGGCGTTCGGACGATTGAGCAGCTGCTCAATGCGCCGCTTGAGTCTGTTACCCATGAAGCAGAACGATTAGGTATTACAGCTGGCACAATCGGCAAGGACGCACTGCTAAAAATGATTTAGATATTGTCCTCCTTTCTTGCATACATATGAAAGTAAGAAAGGGGGATTTTTTTGCGCAAATTTAAGACAACACGTTTTCGACGAGGGCCCCTCCCGTTTCGGCACGTTTTGCTCATCTCTGCTGTTATTTTCGTGGTGTTGGCGCTACAAGGTATATGGCTCGTCAACAAAAGCATTGAACCGACACTCATGACCTATGCCCAAACACAAACGAAGCGCTTAGCCAATGTTATTATTACAAAAGCGATTAACGAGCAGATGGAAGTGGGAAGCAGCAACGCACCTATGTTTACGACGCGAATGGACAATCAAGGCAAGGTATCGACCATTGAATTTAGTGCCGATGCAGTAAACCGTACGCAAAATGCGATTACAAAAGCAGTGGAACGATATCTGCATATGGCAGAACGCGGTGAAATAGACAAATTAGGCATTCGTGGGGAGCCAAAAATCAACTTGGCTAAGAGCTTGGAGGACGAAGGAATTCTATTTGCGGTCCCACTTGGACAGGTGACAAAAAATGCGCTTCTAGGAAACTTAGGTCCTAAAATACCGGTTACATTTACCACAATAGGTGATGTAAAAACAAGTATTAAGCGAGAAGCTAAAACGTACGGTATTAATAATGCACTTGTGGAGGTTGTGGTAGAGGTAGAAGTCAGCATGCAAGTCATCATCCCATTTGAGACAAAGGAAACAGTTGTGAAAACAGACATCCCAATTGCGTTAAGTGCCATTCAAGGTGAGGTACCTGATTATTACAATGGTGGTCAAAATGGAGCTGTACCAGCTTTGCCTCCCGCTAAAAAAGAACGCTAAAGAGTGGGTCTCTTTAGCGTTTTAATTTTGCCCATTCTTTCCGTTCCCAATTGGCAAGATGAATATAAGGATCAAATGCCCACTCGATACGTCCATTATCTTTATACATACCGTAATGCAAATGAGGTGGGAATTTGCCAGAAGTGCCCGGCGGTCCATAGCCTGAGCTGCCGACAAAGCCAATGACTTTTCCAGGTTCAACAATTTTCCCTATCTGTACATCCTTTGAGAATCCGCCGAGATGAGCGTAGTAGTGATAGTTATTTTGTAAATCGCGAATACCGATACGCCAGCCGCCAAGTCGGTTCCATCCCTTTAGCTCGACAATACCATAGCAGGTTGCACGAACCGGTACACCATAGCCCGCAAAAATATCCGTTCCTTCATGCATACGTCGTCCGCCAAAGCTGCGGCGGTCACCAAATGTACTGCGGTAGCTATGGTTGCTACGAACAGGCATGGGAAATGCATTTCCAATTACATCAAGACGTTTATAATGTTTAAACATCTTGGCATATCCTATAATCATATCAACTGTTTTGGAGCGCTTGTAATGCTCCCACAGCATAATTTTGATATGTTCACGGTCATTGCCGAATTGTCCAAGAACAGTGGACATTGTATATAAAATGTCTTTGTCGTTGTTGCGATCTGCATACCCATCACCGTCACCATCTCGGCCCATACCACCGTACAAGCCTATGGTATAGGGATTTTTATCATCCTGATTCGGATTGATATAGCCACCCCACCATTCCGGTGTAAAATAAATGGAAATCACCCCGGTTTCCTTTTTAGGGATATCACGGCGCACACTCCGAACATTACGTTCGTACTGATCAATCGCCGCATAATATTCCCACGGAATAAGAGAGAGAGCTTCCATTTGTTTATAAAGTGTCATGCGTTCCTTATAAATTTCTTCAAGTTCCGAAGCACCAGAGACAGCCTGTAAGTTTTGATCAAGCTCGGCTATGTGTTCCTCGAATTCCCCGTATACTTTTCCGAGCGGAAGAAGCAAACTAACAATTAGAAATGATATGAAATATTTACACACGAAATTGTCTCCTTTCCATGCTACTATATATAGTGTGGGATTTACACGCCGTTTCATAATAGTAAATCAATGGTAAAAAACCACATTTGAGCATTTCCTTTTGTTTCATTTCGGGAGATATGGTAAAGTGAAGAAAGTGGAACGAGCTTATTTTAAAGTGCGGAGTGATTAACATGACAAAAACAACCGAGCATATACGCAAACCAGAGTGGTTAAAAATTAAGTTGAACACGAACGAAAACTACAATGACTTAAAGCGCATGATGCGTTCTAAGAAGCTACACACGGTGTGTGAAGAAGCAAAGTGCCCAAACATTCACGAATGCTGGGCGGTTAGACGTACTGCGACATTTATGATTTTAGGTGATATTTGTACGCGTGCCTGCCGCTTCTGTGCGGTTAAAACAGGCTTACCGACGGAACTTGACCTACAAGAGCCGGAGCGCGTTGCAGACTCTGTTGTAGATATGAACTTAAAGCATGTTGTTATTACAGCAGTGGCACGTGATGACTTAAAAGATGGCGGTGCAGGTGTGTTTGCTGAGACAGTACGTGCCGTACGCCGTAAAAACCCATTCACATCTATTGAAGTCTTGCCATCGGATATGGGCGGGGTATATGAAAACTTAAAAATATTGATGGATGCACGTCCTGATATTTTAAACCATAATATCGAGACGGTTCGTCGCCTTTCCGACCGTGTTCGCGCAAGAGCGAAGTACGAACGCTCACTTGAATTTTTGCGCCGTGCCAAAGAAATGCAACCAGACATTCCTACAAAATCAAGCATTATGATTGGTCTTGGGGAAACAAAAGAAGAAATTATTGAAGCGATGGATGACCTTCGCGCAAATCATGTAGATATCTTAACACTCGGACAATATTTACAGCCGTCTAAAAAGCATCTACCGGTTGTGAAGTATTGGTCTCCGGCCGAATTTGCCGAATTGAAGGAAATTGCATTAAGCAAAGGCTTCAGTCACTGTGAAGCAGGTCCGTTAGTACGTTCTTCCTATCATGCGGATGAACAAGTAAAATCTGCGCAAGAAAACGCTAAAGCAAACTAAACAAGAGGATGTTCCGTAACGGAACATCCTCTTTATTACTATTTCATCTTGGTGTGCATAGTATCGTCCTGTTGGTTGTTGATATGGGGATTCTTTTGCATTTCGCGAATTAACATATCAACAGTTCCTGCGTATTCTTTATCTGTTAAATGTCCTGACTTCAAGCCTTCCATTTGAGACATAATTTTTGTATCATCGGAAACGTAGACATGATAGTAGCTGGGCACAACCGAGAGCGCTGTTTTTTTCACTTGATCTGCGACCAACTTTGGATCCGTCGTATTGGCGCGATACGAAACAAATATCTCGTCATCTGTTACCAGCGTAGCGGCGTCTGTGACATCTGGTAATTTTACTTCCATATCTGTAATGATATTGGCCAAATTTTCACGGTTGACGTAAGCGACTCGGCTTGTATCGTTAGCGCTTGTTAGATTGTTTTTTTGCTGACGAGAATAGCCAAGCTTTGTTGTATTGTAATCCAGCTTTCCATTCATAGAGCGTTGCTCATAAATATCCTTTTTATTGGATAGCAATACGCTACCACCCTGATCTTCGGGAATTGCATTTTGCGGCTTCATTTCAGCAGCATTGTTTATTTGACAAGCGCTGAGCAATAATAAACCGGTGAGCGCTGGAAACAAGTATTTTTGCAATGATTCCACCTCCTTATCCTTATCATTTGTTAACTGAGGTTTTTTCAACTTAGAAATTGTTGGTTGCCTTCGTTTGTGGTAGGATTAGGATAATACTGTGCAGAGAGGATCTTTTGGATATGGAAAAGCATGAGGTGAAACAGACTATCTTAATAAATAACATGACGTATGAACTTATTCAGGATTACCGCAATGGCTTTAATGAAGAAGCATTTAAGGGGCGATATGCGGAGATTTTAAATAAATATGATTACATCGTAGGAGATTGGGGTTACAGCCAGTTGCGCTTGCGCGGTTTTTTTGAAGATCAAAACCAGCGTTCTACGTACGATACCCGTATCAGTACATTGTCCGAATATTTATATGAATTTTGTAACTTTGGCTGTGCCTACTTTGTGTTGAGGAAAGTAAAAAAATAAGCGTGCTGCGCAGTTGCGGCACGCTTATTTTCACATGATTTCATATAGAAATTGCCGAAGCTCTTCAGCTGTTTCTTCGTCCATTTTGTAGGCATATTCGAGATAACCCGGCTCGTCTAAATCATCGCGGCCAATAATTGCAAACAGGTTGCGCAAAATATCCAGAACAAGTACTTTGCCATAATAACGGTCTGAAAACACCAAGGCCAGATCGTGGCGTTGATTCTCCCCGACGAAGCTGACAAACCGAGTTTGTGTTGTTACGGTTTCATCGTATAAAAAAAAGCGCTCTGACATATAAGTCACTCCTTAACGAAATAGTAGTTAGTATCACTATAACAGAGAAAGCTTGCACAGTCGGTGAACTACCCGCCACCTACGCTTCGCTTAGAGGTGGGGGCTTCTAAGGTAATCGTACCTCACGGTACGAAATTGACTTAGCTATCGAGCCTATTCCATGCTCTATATATGATTATGCT
>NZ_RIAV01000069.1 GCF_003852715.1 Ectobacillus antri | reverse complement strand
CTGCACTTTCAACATTTTCGCAGGGATAAATGTTGCTTCCTCGCGCACCATTGTGCTCCCAATTTCAATCATTTGTCCTTGGCAACAATCACACTGTGTATGTTCTGGATAGTGATGAATCTCTTCCACCTCTATGTCATCACGTAATGAATCGTTTCGTTTCTTTTTTGAAATGCTTCGTACAACAGTATAAGAGATTGTCTGTTGGCTTTGTTCTTCTGTGTGCTCAGGTTGGTTAAAAGACGGGTCATCATCGAATAAAGATCCTTGTCCATCCGGTGCGTTATATTTTGCTTTTTCTGTCTTTGATCCATATAAAAGCTTCGTTAACTGGCGTACTTGCTCGGTCAATGCTTCAATCTGTTTTGTTGATTGATCTAGTTTTTTTGCTAGGTCCTTGTTTTGTCGATTGGAATGAGCTAACTGTTCTTCAAGAAGTCGAATTAACTTCTCATATGCATTTTCGTTATTCGAGGAAGCCTTAACCATAAAGTGCACCATCTTCCGTTCAGTTTCGTTCCTTCTATTATACTTAGTTCATTTAATAGAAGAAAGAAGAAATAAAGATGAGGCCGATTTAAAATACACCTTTCGGTGATTGTGGAATGGCCTTTGGCTGTTGGATGGATAACCCTTCAAGAAGCCAGCGCAGCTCCTGTTGAGACAAATTGCGAACTTCTTTCTCGTTCTTAGGCCATTGAAGTTTCCCGCTATCCAAGCGTTTATAAAGCAT
>NZ_RIAV01000068.1 GCF_003852715.1 Ectobacillus antri | reverse complement strand
ATAACGGGGACGATCTTTAATTTTTGTTGCGGCATAGAAAAAGCACCTCCTTATATTGATACGTTTATAGTACAGGAGGTGCAGATATTTTTATAGGCGTCGTTTGAATACGGGCTTACAGACTTCTTTACATAATCAAGATTATTCGTAGTTAATTTAGTGAGTTATTATTCTTTAGGTATCTTAATTAATGTTATAATCTCTGGACATTCTAACTGGTATAGAGTTGTATCACTATGTATTTCTTTTTTTATTTTCTTACATGTGGTATTAGAATACTGTAAATTTTTATCCTGTCCATCTTTATCGCTTGTTCTTGTATAATCTACATCATAATAAATAGACGTACTATCTACATCTTTTTTTACTGTTAAATCAATAATGGTAGGTTCTTCTTTATCATTGAATTTGGTAACTCTAACTGAGCCACCTTTGTTAGTATTATATTTTTCAATAAATTTATCTAACTCCTCTATGTTGTACACTTTCCCACCTTTTTCGATTACATCACCTTTTTCTTTTGACACAGCAAAAGTATATTCTTTGGTCTGATTGTTTTTTTCAGAGCAACCTACAAGATTAAAAATTAACAAACATGTAAAGAATAAAATATAGTTATGAACGAAAGTTTTCATGTCATTTCACCTCCTTTAAAAATTTGTTCTTCAATGAAATCCCTCCAAAAAAATGATTTAATGTTAAAAATTAACATCAACAAGTATGATTCTATCATGTGAATATGAAAATACAAACAAATTATCCTCATATT
>NZ_RIAV01000067.1 GCF_003852715.1 Ectobacillus antri | reverse complement strand
GTACGCCTTCTGCAAATTCAATTGGGCATTCGCTAATGCCAGACTATCTACTTCTTTGAGCCACGCAAACTCTTCCTTGTACTTAGCAGGAGTCGGGAATTTTTGCTTCTTTAGCGTTTTTTTGTCGTCCTTGAATTGTTCATATGTTTCCTTTCGCTCCGAAAGCATTTTGTTGTAGACGAAACGGACACAACCGAAGGTTTTTGCAAGAAATTGCTCTTGTTCTTGCGTTGGGTACAGACGGAACTTATATGCTTTATTTGCCATATCGAATCACCTCATTTCATACCTTGATTTTCTATATATTTCTTTATCACTTCAATAGGCGAACTGCCTGTTGTAAGTAAGCAAAAACTTCTTGACCAAAAATACTCTTTCCAAAGTTTTCTTTTCACTTGTGGAAAATTCTTTTTGATAAGTCGAGAACTTGCGCTTTTATAAGCGTTGATGAACTTTGACATTTCAGTATTCGGATGTGCTTTGAACAAAATATGCACATGGTCAATATCGTGATTCCATTCGACTAAGGAAATATTGTAATTTTCACCTAATCGTACAAACATATCTTTCGCGTAGTCAGATATGGCATCGTCAATCACTTTTCTGCGATATTTTACGACCAGAACGAGATGATAACACAACAAGAACACTGAATGATTATTATTGTCTAATTCCATTTATATAACAACCTTTCTTTTATCTAAGACTGATTATATCATAGTACAAAAAAAGAGACAACTTTAGGCTACGCCTAACCGAAATTCATCTCCCACTTTCACTGGTGCTGGCGCACCTTCA
>NZ_RIAV01000066.1 GCF_003852715.1 Ectobacillus antri | reverse complement strand
AGTCTGTCCAAAATCAAAAAGAATTCATCCATCAACTGTTTGGACTAGTTACTTAAGACCAACAGTCATTAGAGATCTTTCGCTTTTTTATATTTTCTTCAAGTATTTGCACCAGAACCCTATGTGATATAAATATAGCTGTCTTTCCAGTAGAGATTTCCCGAAACTTTTTAAATAAATTAGCTTCAGCAATTGGGTCTAAAGCTGATGTTGGTTCATCTAATATTAATTTATAGACAGATGTACCACCGGCATTTTGACATAAAACCCCACAAATAAAAAAACGACAACCGCCTCAACAGTTGTCGCTTTTTCTCCACTTTTAGTTTATTAGTAAATCACGCCTGAGTATACTCCGTCCGCTTCACCATAAGCTGTTTTCTTTGGCGAGTAACCAGTTACACTTTGACTTTTTTATCGTCTTTCTTGCCTCAGCCGCTTTTGCCTCTTGAACCGCTTGCTTAAAAGCTGGGGTATCCCGAACCTGTATCGATTTTGCTTCGGGCTGTGGCCTCTCAGCAGTCACGGCCACTTCTCCACTACTTCTCTGTGCTAAATACTCAATGACATTATGAACTTCAAGAGGCGGAACCACCTCCTTTAATACCGATAAGTATTCCTTCATTTGGTATTTCTAAATCGTTTCCTAATAGCCTGCTATTATTTTCTCACATCAGTTTTTCCATTTGAAGATATGTGAAAAAGAATGGAAGAACTTTAAAATAAGCTACAGAATGCTCTGTATTACGTAAGCCCGAATTATAAAAATAAGCGCACCTTCACGGTACGTATCACAAATAGCCATATATCATTCATTTTTTTATGAGATATACGGCTATTTTATTTTCCGCATGTTGTTTGGATGTT
>NZ_RIAV01000065.1 GCF_003852715.1 Ectobacillus antri | reverse complement strand
ATAGTTCGGCGCTGAGATCTCTAAGCTTTCTTTGTAATCTGTTTCTCGATAATTTAATTTCTTTAGAGATAAAGGGTGTTTGGCGATACACTCCATGTTATAATAAACCCAAATATGCTCATCGAGTATTTGTATCTCTACCTTTTTGCCAATGTACTTAGTGGGGACTGAATACAGGTTGGCTTTGTAGGATATCATACTTGATGCATTGACAAGCACCGTATGGTGCTTCATTCGATAAGAGTTCCGAATTCTTTCAGGTGGTAGGGGAGATAAGGAACTCTTTTCTTTTTCTAGGGCAAATAGCGGTATTTTCCCTGTCCCTTGATGAAATGATTGGTTTATACGATTTGCTAGCCTTTCAATAAACAAATACAATTCTTCTAAAGTCAATTGACCTTGGTATGCATGAATCTCATCTAAAAATTTCATTTGTGTTTCCACTTTTCCTTTTGTCCTTGGTCGACCAGCGATGCAAGGGCGCACCATAAAGCCAAAATCCTTCGCAAATTCTGCAAACCGCTTGTTTACTTTACCACTACTGTACTCTGTACGTGGCTCATCCATTATGGTCTTCGCATTATCTGTCACAAGTTCTCGTGGTACTCCACCAATTTTCTCAAATGTTTCTGTTAAAAAGGAGAATAAAATATCTTGTGACTTTTTCAAGGCGAGATGAAAGACTCGAAAACGAGAATGTCCTAATACAAGTGCTGCCACATTGACTTCTATTTTTTCACCATTTTTCGTTTCAAATGGAATACTTTCTTTCCAATCAAATTGTGCTTGTTGACCTGGCTCTGTTTCATATCGCACCGTCCCTTTTGGTGAAGGAATACGTACTTTATCAGTAAAGTACCTTGCGAATTCTGGTACTTGAGCAATGTATCTTCTAAACGTCGATGCACCACATTTGAGCCCATGATGCTCCTTTAAATATTGCCATAAAACCCGACGATAATAGAATACTT
>NZ_RIAV01000064.1 GCF_003852715.1 Ectobacillus antri | reverse complement strand
GCGTATTTCAGCCGTTTCTTTCTGCGCTTGCTTGGAGATAGATGTTTGAATTGCCGCTCTAACCGATATAACTCATCACAGTATTTCACACCGATTCGCCCATTCTTACTATCTGCTTTTAGCCAATACCTACGTACATGCGCCCAACAATTCGCAAAGGTAATGCCTGCGATTTTATCATAAGCTGAATACCCGTCACAAATAACCGTCCCGGAATACGTCTCAATAAAGCTCTCCAGTACAGACCGTGCGCGTGATAATGAGCTTTGAAACAAAACAATTGTTGGCCCCTGGCTGGGTACACTGCGATACACCCAATTATATGCACTCGCTTGTCCGGATTTCCCATCAGAACGGTTGATGATTTGTGCGTATGTTTCATCAATATGTAAAATGGACTTAGCCATCATAAAAGATTTCATCCGTTCGTAAACAGGCAGTAACCAGTCATGTGATGCGCGAATCACCCAATTGGAAAGGTTTTTGTCGTTTGTATGTAGACCAGATCGCTCCCATTCCTTTACCTGACGGTAAAGAGGTAAGTATTGCACAAATTTATCATACATCACTTTGGCAAGTACGCTAGGACTTGCCATACTCCGTTGAATGGGCGGTTGCGGTGCTTTTCCACGTTTGATCTGTGCGGTTTGTAAGGGATTGTTTTTACATGCCTTACATTCATACGCATGTTCAATATGCTGCACTTTCAACATTTTCGCAGGGATAAATGTTGCTTCCTCGCGCACCATTGTGCTCCCAATTTCAATCATTTGTCCTTGGCAACAATCACACTGTGTATGTTCTGGATAGTGATGAACCGCTTCTACTTCTATATCCTCACGTAATGAATCGTTTCGTTTCTTTTTTGAAATGCTTCGTACAACAGTATAGGGGATCATCTGTTGGCTTTGTTCTTCTGTGTGCTCAGGTTGGTTAAAAGACGGGTCATCGTCAAATAAAGACCCTTGTCCATCGAGCGTGTTATATTTTGCTTTTTCTGTCTTTGATCCAT
>NZ_RIAV01000063.1 GCF_003852715.1 Ectobacillus antri | reverse complement strand
GCCTTCAAATGTCTAGTGATGATGGCAAAGAGGTCACACCCGTTCCCATACCGAACACGGAAGTTAAGCTCTTTTGCGCCGATGGTAGTTGGGACCTTGTCCCTGTGAGAGTAGGACGTTGCTAGGCACAGCCCTAATTGGGCTTTTTTTACGGAGGATTAGCTCAGCTGGGAGAGCACCTGCCTTACAAGCAGGGGGTCGGCGGTTCGAGCCCGTCATCCTCCACCATATATCGGAGGGGTAGCGAAGTGGCTAAACGCGGCGGACTGTAAATCCGCTCCCTCAGGGTTCGGCGGTTCGAATCCGTCCCCCTCCACCATTTTTGATGGGCTATCGCCAAGCGGTAAGGCAACGGACTTTGACTCCGTCATTCGTTGGTTCGAATCCAGCTAGCCCAGCCATAATTATGAGCCATTAGCTCAGTTGGTAGAGCATCTGACTTTTAATCAGAGGGTCGAAGGTTCGAGTCCTTCATGGCTCACATTCTGCGGGTGTGGCGGAATTGGCAGACGCACCAGACTTAGGATCTGGCGCCTTTGGCGTGGGGGTTCGAGTCCCTTCACCCGCACCATTACATGCGGAAGTAGTTCAGTGGTAGAATACAACCTTGCCAAGGTTGGGGTCGCGGGTTCGAATCCCGTCTTCCGCTTATACTGTATTTTATATTATAAAGTATATACAGTTGTTTATGCGCCCGTAGCTCAATTGGATAGAGCATCTGACTACGGATCAGAAGGTTATGGGTTCGAATCCTTTCGGGCGCGTTATACGGGAAGTGGCTCAGCTTGGTAGAGCACCTGGTTTGGGACCAGGGGGTCGCAGGTTCAAATCCTGTCTTCCCGATTTTATGGGGCCTTAGCTCAGCTGGGAGAGCGCCTGCCTTGCACGCAGGAGGTCAGCGGTTCGATCCCGCTAGGCTCCATACGGAGGAATACCCAAGTCCGGCTGAAGGGATCGGTCTTGAAAACCGACAGGCGGTGAGAGCCGCGCGGGGGTTCGAATCCCTCTTCCTCCGCCATTTATTTTATGAAGTAAATCCAAGTTATTATCGTCGCGGGGTGG
>NZ_RIAV01000062.1 GCF_003852715.1 Ectobacillus antri | reverse complement strand
AGTCTAGTGATGATGGCAAAGAGGTCACACCCGTTCCCATACCGAACACGGAAGTTAAGCTCTTTTGCGCCGATGGTAGTTGGGACCTTGTCCCTGTGAGAGTAGGACGTCGCTAGGCAATGGAGGATTAGCTCAGCTGGGAGAGCACCTGCCTTACAAGCAGGGGGTCGGCGGTTCGATCCCGTCATCCTCCACCATATGCCGGCTTAGCTCAATTGGCAGAGCAACTGACTTGTAATCAGTAGGTTGGGGGTTCAAGTCCTCTAGCCGGCACCAGATTTATGGCGGTCGTGGCGAAGTGGTTAACGCATCGGATTGTGGCTCCGACATTCGTGGGTTCGATTCCCATCGATCGCCCTTTTAAAATATTGCGGGTGTGGCGGAATTGGCAGACGCACCAGACTTAGGATCTGGCGCCTTTGGCGTGGGGGTTCGAGTCCCTCCACCCGCACCATAATATGCGGAAGTAGTTCAGTGGTAGAATACAACCTTGCCAAGGTTGGGGTCGCGGGTTCGAATCCCGTCTTCCGCTTATGCCGGGGTGGCGGAACTGGCAGACGCACAGGACTTAAAATCCTGCGGTAGGTGACTACCGTACCGGTTCGATTCCGGTCCTCGGCACTTAAATATGCGCCCGTAGCTCAATTGGATAGAGCATCTGACTACGGATCAGAAGGTTATGGGTTCGAATCCTTTCGGGCGCGTTATACGGGAAGTGGCTCAGCTTGGTAGAGCACCTGGTTTGGGACCAGGGGGTCGCAGGTTCAAATCCTGTCTTCCCGATTTCATGGGGCCTTAGCTCAGCTGGGAGAGCGCCTGCCTTGCACGCAGGAGGTCAGCGGTTCGATCCCGCTAGGCTCCACTTTTACTATAATGGCGGTGTAGCTCAGCTGGCTAGAGCGTACGGTTCATACCCGTAAGGTCGGGGGTTCGATTCCCTCCGCCGCTACCATAAAAGGACCTTTAGCTCAGCTGGTTAGAGCAGACGGCTCATAACCGTCCGGTCGTAGGTTCGAGTCCTACAAGGTCCACCAAAGCTTCATATCACGGAGGAATACCCAAGTCTGGCTGAAGGGATCGGTCTTGAAAACCGACAGGCGGTGAGAGCCGCGCGGGGGTTCGAATCCCTCTTCCTCCGCCATTTATTTTATGAAGTAAATCCAAGTTATTATCGTCGCGGGGTGG
>NZ_RIAV01000061.1 GCF_003852715.1 Ectobacillus antri | reverse complement strand
TGTAATGTTTAACCGCTTCATTTTACCAGCTCCTGTCCCTGCCTTTTCTAGTAAACAGTGTAGACAGGAAGGGAAGGTTTTAGGCATCAGAGGCTGAAAAAATTATTCACTTATATATAAATAATCAGCATAAATATTAATAGTATCATTTGGATTTATATTATAGGCTGAAAAATCTTGGATGTACATTCTAGTAGTACCGTTATAAAAATATACGTCCCCTTGTATGAAATCAATTTTCTTTTGGTATAAATTATGTAAAATAATTTCTCGATAAACCTTTCTATTCCCACTAGTAAATTCTACTTTATCTACTACCATTACTTTTAGAAATTTATTTTGTGCTTTGTTACTATTTCTACTATATTCTTGAATCTCATCCTGCTCAATTTTTTTAAATTTTTTGTCGCTAATCTTAAATAAAAAAAAGATACTAATTACAATAGCCCAAAATACTCCAAGCCCCAACTTGTCAAAAATATTAAGCCCATCTGAATAATACTTTAATATAGGACTAAACAAAAACATAATGCTTACTAATAATGTAGTAAACCTAATAAGTTTCCACTTTTTATAAAGTTTCCTACTTTCAGGGGTTATTACTATTTCATTTGCTTGTTTTTCATCTTGTTCATTAAATATTTCTACTAATCTCCTTAATCTGTCATTAAATTGCTCTACAAGCAAAATCTTTCCTTGGATTTGAGTCAATAATTTGGACACAAAAAAATTGAGTTCTAGGCTGCTTTTCTTTCCCGATCTTCAATAGCTTGAGGGGTTTGATAGCCGAGACTGCTATGAATTCTTCTTCGGTTATACCATCCTTCAATAAATTGAAACAGGGCTAGTTGCGCTTCTTTGAAGTCGTAGTACCGTGTTTGATAGATTTCTTCTTTCTTTAATATGGCATGAAAAGATTCAATACAGGCATTATCGTACGGACAGCCTTTTTGACTAAAGGAATGCTTCATTCCATACATTTGAACATACTGGATAAACTCACTGCTGGTGTATTGTGAGCCTAGATCCGTATGAAGGATTACGCCCTGTAAGGGCTTTTGGCAAGAGTACGCTAGAAATGCTAACCTAAAAATGTACAACTAAGCTCACTTAAAGATGTACAGAATAGCTTCACTTCTTCATACTAATCATGAGGTGATTCGTATGTACATCATGTTGGATATTCAAACGG
>NZ_RIAV01000060.1 GCF_003852715.1 Ectobacillus antri | reverse complement strand
TTGAAGAAGCAGTCACGAGCTTTCTGACTGAAGTCTCAGCTACGCCGGCAGCTGTGCTGCAGCGTCTCGGCATTCACTGAGCGCCGTATGTCGAAAAATTAAATCACTTATATATAGATAGGTAATGGCTAAGGCATGGCTGTAAAAACTTGAGTAAAAGGTTATACTAACCTTAGCAAAGAATACATAGCTTAGTAGATTAAAATCTAGGTTTTTACTAAGGGTAAAAAGCTGAGTAAAAGCGATAATCAGGAGTGATTATTCAAAAACCTGAGTAAAAACCTAAGTAAAGAGGGTGAGTAAAAACATGAGTAAAAGTGATAATCAAGTAGATAAAAACCTAAGTAAAACAGATAAGGTTTTCACGGTTAAAGAGGTTGCTGGAATCGTTGAGGAATCGCCACACACGATACGGAACTGGTTAAAGGAGTTAAAACACTACATTCCAGTTACAAAAAATCAGGCTGGTTACAATGTTTTTGATAATGAGGCACTCGAAAAGGTGAAAGAAATCAAGCAACTACATCGAGAACAGGGCATGGCTATCAAACAAGTAGAATACTACTTTGCGACTGGAGGGAAAGAGTTTGTTGTACCTCCAAAAAAAGAAATAGGGCATGAAATTGCTGAAGAGTTGAAGGCGTTGCGTGAGGAATTGGCAGAGGTGCGTGAGTATAATCGCCGACAAGAGGAGTTTAATCAAGCCTTGATACAGGAATTACAAAAGCAACGTGAATTTATAAAACAACGTGACGAGGGTAGAGACAAGCAACTTATGATTGCTATACGAGAGATGCAAGATACAAAAAAGCAAATTGCGAGTGTTAGAGAAAAACGCTGGTACGAGTTTTGGAAATAGAGACTAACAGACAGGGGTATTTTTATGGGTACAATTAACTTTGTTTTGCCTATACTTACGTTTTTGTTAGGGATGTTATCACAGTTTATCCTACACAAGTGGCTGTTGCCGTATGTCAATAAGTCAAAACTAAAAATATCGGTAAAAAAATATCAGTACTATATGCTGAGGCTTGACGTGATACCCTATGCAACAAAAGCTGGTATAACGCTACTATTGTCCAATAAGGGTAAGACGAGGGTAACGGTTAAATCAATGGTGTTGCAATCTGGGGAAATAGATAAAAAGATAGATTTTGATTTAATACCCCTTGGCGGGTTCTGGTGCAAAAATCTCAAAACAGTCGCAATTAATCTCTAAAGCTTGGACATACTGATACTATTACTCTAAAAAAGGGCGTGATCAGTATGGAAAAGCAAAATCTGTTCAAGTGG
>NZ_RIAV01000006.1 GCF_003852715.1 Ectobacillus antri | reverse complement strand
TTCGATCCCGGTCGGGACCGCCATTTTGGCTCGGTAGCTCAGTCGGTAGAGCAGAGGACTGAAAATCCTCGTGTCGGCGGTTCGATTCCGTCCCGAGCCACTTTTAAAAATGATAAATACATGTCTTTTCATATGCCGGCTTAGCTCAATTGGCAGAGCAACTGACTTGTAATCAGTAGGTTGGGGGTTCAAGTCCTCTAGCCGGCACCATTGGTTTTTAAAGTAGTTTTCATCATTATGAGCCATTAGCTCAGTCGGTAGAGCACGACCGAATAAGCTTCGTAGCATAGACTACAGCGTACTCATCGAGCTGCGACTTGAATAAGCTTACTGAGATGAGGACGTCATTTACAAAGGTATAAACCTTGTATAAATTCTTTTATTGTTATGAGCCATTAGCTCAGTCGGTAGAGCATCTGACTTTTAATCAGAGGGTCGAAGGTTCGAGTCCTTCATGGCTCACATTTCATGCGGGTGTAGTTTAGTGGTAAAACAAGAGCCTTCCAAGCTCTGGTCGTGAGTTCGATTCTCATCACCCGCTCCAAGGGCCTATAGCTCAGCTGGTTAGAGCGCACGCCTGATAAGCGTGAGGTCGATGGTTCGAGTCCATTTAGGCCCATTTTTAATATTCCGCAATAGCTCAGCGGTAGAGCACGAACGAATATGCTTCCTTGTATATTCATCAGCGTACTGACCGAGCTGCTTCTTGCTTCGACTTCCTGAGGTCAGGACGATCGGCTGTTACAAGAAGTAATGTTGCATATCTAATTGATTATTCCGCAATAGCTCAGCGGTAGAGCAATCGGCTGTTAACCGATAGGTCGTAGGTTCGAATCCTACTTGCGGAGCCATATAGAGAAGTACCCAAGTGGCTCAAGGGGCTCCCCTGCTAAGGGAGTAGATCGCGATAGCGGTGCGAGGGTTCGAATCCCTTCTTCTCTGCCATGGCCCGTTGGTCAAGTGGTTAAGACACCGCCCTTTCACGGCGGTAACACGGGTTCGAATCCCGTACGGGTCATACTGTAAACGTCAGCGAGTATAATTGCTGGCGTTTTTGTTTTATTCTTCTTAGATAACAGACTGTGTGTAGCTGTAGCTAGAGCCCACGAAGGAGCCGTGTGATATTTTCTTTATACTTTTCCCTTCATAATTATATGTGAAAAAGTTCACAAATTAATCATATATGTGAATTTATTCACATACTTTTTGTGCTACAATATAAATGTAAACAGCAACAATACACATATACTTAGTACAAATACGCACCAAACAAAGGAGAGCGAATAACAATGAGAGAAAACATTAATCGTGTAGTGTTAATTGGTACAGGAGCAGTAGGCTGCAGTTATGCGTATGCGATGTTAAACCAAGGCATTGCCGAAGAATTGGTGTTAGTGGATGTTAACGAAGCAAAAGCTGAAGGGGAAGCGATGGACTTAAACCACGGTATTCCGTTCGCACCATCTCCAACAAAAATTTGGGACGGCAGCTATGCAGATTGTAAAGATGCGGACCTTGTTGTAATTACCGCAGGTCTTCCACAAAAACCAGGTGAAACTCGATTAGATCTCGTTGAAAAAAATACAAAAATTTTCAAGCAAATTGTACGCGGCGTTATGGACAGTGGCTTTGATGGTATCTTCTTAGTCGCGACAAACCCTGTTGATATTTTAACATATGTAACTTGGAAAGAATCCGGTTTACCAAAAGAACGTGTTATTGGTTCAGGTACAACTTTAGATACAGCGCGCTTCCGCTATATGCTGAGCGAATACTTTGATGTAGACGCTCGAAATGTTCATGCCTATATCATTGGCGAACACGGTGACACAGAGCTACCTGTATGGAGCCATGCTTCCATTGGTGTACGTAAACTAGAAAAGTTTTTAGAAGATCCAGATTACAAACAAGACGAATTGGATAATATCTTTGTAAATGTGCGCGATGCGGCGTATCATATCATTAATCGTAAAGGCTCCACATACTACGGAATTGGGATGTCTCTCGCTCGTGTGACAAAAGCAATTTTAAGTAATGAAAATTGTATTTTGACAGTATCGGCATATCTTGAAGGAGAATACGGTCAGCAAGATGTGTATATCGGCGTTCCGGCTATCATTAATCGAAGCGGTATTCGTGAAATTATGGAACTGGAATTGAACGAAGAAGAACAAATAAAATTTGAGCATTCTGTGAAAGTATTAAAAGAGACAATGGCACCTGTTCTGTAAATAAATTAGAAAAAACACTTCATTTGAAGTGTTTTTTTTATACAAACTTTTTGCTGATTCTATACTTGGACTTTAGAAAATTTATTGAATTTATCTTTTAAACATTTTTGCACGAAAAAGTATGTCATGAATGAGTGTCGAGGATTATTTATTTTCTGATTAATCCCAATAATATAACACTATTTCAGAATAAAGCGTTTACATTTTAATATTCGTCAAATTTTGATGTTTATTGTCGAAAAGTTATTGTTTCTAGTAAATTTTTCACGAAAAACCGTATATTTTTTTGTTTTTTAGAAGGATTCTTAATATTTTTGTAGAATGATAATAATGAGTTACATAATTATGTTTGTTTTGTGAGGTGAGAGTGGTGATTGTGACACATCCAACAGAGTATGATTTACATTTGTTTCATGAGGGAAGTTTGTATGCGTCTGAAGAGACATTCGGTGCTCATGTAACGGAGGAGAACGGCACGGTGGGAACACGCTTTACAGTGTGGGCTCCGAACGCAGTATCTGTTTCAGTCGTTGGTGATTTTAACGATTGGAGTGGGGATGAGTATGCGATGGAGAAATTGAATGACGAAGGTGTATGGTCGTTGTTTATTCCTGCCATTGGTCATATGACATTATACAAATACGCAATCGAGACAAGACGGGGCGATATAATTTTGAAGGCAGATCCGTACGCGCGTTATGCAGAGGTTCGGCCGCAGACTGCTTCTATTGTCTATAAAAGCACACCTTATGCTTGGAATGATCAAAAATGGATCCGCAGCAAGAAAAGAAAGTCCATCTATGAGGAGCCTGTAACTATATATGAGCTTCATTTTGGTTCCTGGAAAAAGAAAGAAGATGGCTCGTTTTACACGTACCGTGAAATGGCGGATGAATTAATTCCGTATGTGCTGAGTCATCAATTTACTCACATTGAGATTATGCCGCTCATTGAACATCCGTATGATCGTTCTTGGGGCTATCAGGGCACCGGCTATTATGCGCCGACAAGCCGTTATGGTAAGCCTGAAGACCTTATGTATTTTATTGACCAATGTCACCAAAACGGTCTTGGTGTCCTGCTTGATTGGGTGCCTGGTCATTATTGCAAGGATGCACACGGTCTCTATATGTTCGATGGCGAGCCAACGTTTGAATATGCAGATGAGCAAGTTAGGGAAAACGCAATATGGGGGACAGCCAACTTTGATTTAGGCAAGCCCGAGGTACAGAGTTTTCTCATTTCCAATGCACTGTATTGGATGAAGACGTATCACATTGATGGATTCCGCGTCGATGCAGTCGCTAATATGCTGTACTGGAACAAAGAGGGCCGCCATGAGAAAAATGAGCTTGCGGTGGCATTTTTACAGAAGCTAAATACAGCTGTATTCGCGGCAGATCCGCATGTGTTGATGATGGCGGAGGACTCGACAGATTGGCCGCTTGTGACAGCGCCTGTTCATGAGGGCGGACTCGGGTTTAATTATAAATGGAATATGGGCTGGATGAACGATATGCTAACGTACATGGAATGTGAGCCAGAGCACCGGAAACATATCCATGATAAAGTGACATTTTCACTACTATATGCCTACTCGGAAAATTTCATTTTACCTTTATCGCATGATGAAGTGGTACACGGTAAGAAATCATTGCTAAATAAGATGCCAGGTGATTATTGGCGCAAGTTTGCGCAGCTGCGCTTGTTGTATGGCTATTTAATCGGTCATCCTGGTAAGAAACTGTTATTTATGGGCGGTGAATTTGGCCAGTTTGATGAATGGAAGGATCTTGAGGACTTAGATTGGATGCTGCAGGAGTTTGAGTCACATCGACTTATGCAGGTATACTTTAAGGATTTAATGAGTATTTATAAACGTTCTAAGGCGCTTTGGGAGCTGGACCATGATATGGAGGGCTTCTCTTGGATTGATGCGGACAACCGAGAACAAAGTATCTTCTCATTTATTCGCAAAGGAAAAAAGGAAGAAGATATGCTTGTGATTGTATGTAACTTTACGGAGCATGTATACCACGACTATAAAATCGGAGTACCGCCACACGCAAATTATAATGAAATCTTAAATAGCGATAGCGTAGAGTACGGAGGTTCCGGCCAAGTCAATAAAAAGCTAAAAACTGTATTACGTCCTTATCACAATCAAGAAGCCTATGTCGAGATGACGATTCCACCGTTTGGGGTGTCTATTTTACGACCGGTGAAAACAAGAAAGGGGAACAAAAGCAATGGTACAAAAAAAGAAGTGCGTAGCAATGTTGTTAGCAGGGGGAAAAGGTAGTCGCTTAAGCGCCCTTACCCAAAATTTAGCCAAGCCCGCTGTTTCCTTTGGCGGTAAATATCGAATCATCGATTTTACACTAAGCAATTGTACCAACTCCGGCATTGAAACAGTTGGTGTGCTTACGCAGTATCAGCCTCTTTTCCTACATTCTTATATCGGTATCGGCAGTGCTTGGGACCTGGACCGTAACAACGGCGGTGTGACGGTGCTTCCTCCATACGCAGAATCCTCTGGTGTCAAATGGTATAAAGGCACAGCGAGCGCGATTTATCAAAACTTAAATTATTTAAAGCAATATGAACCGGAATATGTTCTGATTTTGTCCGGCGACCATATTTATAAAATGGATTACTCTAAAATGCTCGATTATCATATGGAAAAGGATGCGGATGTGTCCATCTCCGTTATTGAAGTGCCTTGGGATGAAGCAAGTCGCTTTGGCATCATGAACACGAATGAAGACATGGATATTGTAGAGTTTGAAGAAAAGCCACAGTTTCCAAAAAGCAACCTTGCTTCCATGGGAATTTATATCTTTAAGTGGAGCGTTCTGAAGGAGTTTTTGGAGATGGATGCTAGAAATCCGGAATCCAGCAATGACTTTGGTAAAGATGTCATTCCATTGCTTCTTGAGGAAAACAAAAAAGTTGTTGCGTATCCGTTCTCTGGCTACTGGAAGGATGTGGGCACAGTAAAGAGTCTGTGGGAAGCAAATATGGATTTATTGGACGAGGAGTCTACATTGAATCTGTATGACCGCGACTGGCGCATCTACTCGGTAAATCCAAATCATCCGCCGCAATATATTGCACCGACCGCAAATGTAGAAGAGTCCCTACTGAATGAAGGCTGCGTTGTAGAAGGCGAAGTGAAGCATTCCGTTCTATTTCAAGGCGTAACAGTCGGACAAAACAGCCGTATTACTGATTCCGTTATTATGCCGGGAGCGAGCATCGGTAAGTATGTAACAATCGAACGTGCAATTGTGGCACCTGGTATGGTCATTGAAGATGGCAGCGTAATTAAACCACTTAAAAACATGGAAGATGTTGTATTAGTAGCTGACAATCAATAATAGAGGGAGACTGAGTGAGATGAAAGAATCGATGTTGGGCATTATTAATGCAACGAAGGAATTTTCTTCTTTAAAAGAATTAACAAATCATCGCTGTTTGGCGGCTCTTCCGTTCGGTGGAAGATATCGTCTCATTGATTTTATGCTGTCTAACATGGTCAATTCCGGCATCAATAGCGTTGCTATCTTCACCGGTCATGAAAACAGATCGTTAATGGACCATTTAGGTTCTGGTAAGCAGTGGGATTTACATCGCAAGCGCGACGGATTATTCGTGTTTACTCCAAATGCGCAGGGAGAAAGCAATGATTTTGGGTCTTTTCATCACTTTGCGAAAAACATTGATTATTTCTTGCGCAGTAAGCAAAAGTATGTAGTTATTACAATGTCCCATATTGTGGCATCCATTCAATTTCAGCCGATATTGAATCGTCATGTGGAAGTTGGTGCAGACATTACAGAGGTTCGTCATGCAGGACGTTCCTTACAGACGTATATTTTAGCAAAGGACTTATTACTTTCTTTATTTGAACAATACAAAGACAAAGGCTACTACAGCATCATTGATGTGGTAAAGGATAACTATCAATCTCTTCACATTCATACGTATGAGCATACGGGCTATGTGGCAATGATTAATTCTACAGAGAGTTATTATAAACATAGTTTAGATATTTTAAAGCCTGAGGTGTGGAAGCAGTTGTTCAGTGTAAATGAGCCATTTTACACAAAGGTTAAGGATGAACCGCCGACGCGTTATGTGAAAGGAGCAAAGGTGAGTCATTCTGTTGTCGCAAACGGCAGTATCATTGAAGGAGAAGTGGATAACAGCATCATCTTCCGCTCTGTAAAAGTAGGAAAAGGATCGGTCATTCGCAACAGTATCATTATGCAGAAAACGCACATCGGCGAAAACTGTATCATTGATGGTGTTATTCTTGATAAGGATGTAAAAATTGAAGCTGGCACAGTTCTGACAGCGAGTGATTCACCTTACGTGGTGGAAAAAGGTACGATACAAGGAGCGTTGATGAATTCGTGAATATTTTGTTTGCAGTATCTGAGTGCGTCCCGTTTATTAAATCTGGAGGGCTTGCTGATGTGGCGGGCGCACTTCCTAAAGAACTAAAAAAGCTAGGTAACGATGTGCGTGTTATGTTGCCGAATTACAGTTTAATTCCGGCGGCACTTCGCGACAAAAGCAAGCTGAAACAAGTGATTTCTGTACAGCTCGGCTGGCGCAATCAATATTGCGGCATTTTAGAAACCGAACATAATGGAATTACGTATTATCTCATTGACAATGAATACTATTTTAAAAGAGACTCGCTGTATGGTCACTATGACGATGGCGAGCGCTTTTCCTTTTTCTCAAAAGCGATTCTAGAATGTATTCCGCATCTTGACTTTAAGCCGGACGTGCTTCATTGTCATGATTGGCATACGGCAATGGCTAGCTTTTTGTTGAAGGAGCAATATGCACATCAGCCGATGTATCGTGATATAAAGAGTGTATATACCATTCATAATCTCCAATTTCAAGGGGTATATCCACGTGAAATGGTGCACGATATGCTTGGATTGGGACCTGAGTATGTGACGGAAGACCGCCTTGCGTTTTACGATTGCGTTAATTTTATGAAGGGCGGCATTGTATCGGCCGACAAGATTACAACGGTAAGTCCGACGTACAAGGACGAAATACAGTACCCGTTTTTTGGGGAAAAACTCGACGGTTTACTTAGATGGTATGAACATAAGTTGGTCGGGATTGTGAATGGTATTGATGATGTGTTTTATAATCCAGCTACTGACCGTGATATTACAGCAACATACGATGCGGATTCTATTGAAAGAAAAGCGAAAAACAAAGCTGCCTTGCAGCGCCGGTTTGGACTGCCTGAGAAAGCAGACACGCCTATTATTGCAATGGTTACGCGTCTTACACAGCAAAAAGGAATTGATTTAATTCGTCACGTGCTGCATGAGGTACTAGAAAGTGATGTACAGTTTATTGTCGTTGGCTCTGGGGATAAGGAATACGAGGAGTTCTTCTCCTATATGTCTCATCTATATCCTGATAAAGTAAAGGCATACATAGGATTTAACGAAGCACTAGCGCACCATGTATATGCAGGAGCAGATTTGTTTTTAATGCCGTCTTTATTTGAACCATGTGGATTAGGGCAATTGATTGCCTTGCGTTACGGTGCGCTTCCAATCGTCCGAGAGACGGGTGGCTTGAACGATACGGTGCAGTCGTATCAGGAAGAAACAGGTGACGGAAATGGGTTTAGCTTTGCGCACTTTAATGCACATGACTTGTTATATACGATGCGCCGTGCGCTTCATTATTACAAACAAAAGGATATATGGCACACCTTAGTAAAACGCGCGATGACACAAGATTATAGCTGGAAGCAATCGGCACTGCAGTATCAGGAGTTGTATGAGGAATTGACCGACAGGAGTGAGTAACATGTTTTCAAGTAAAGAAAGCTTTAAAGCAGCTTTTTTAGAAAAATTGGAAATGATGTATGGCAAAAGCTTCAAGGATTCCACTGTGCGCGATCAATACAACACGCTCGGACATATGGTGCGCGAATATATTAGCTCTCGTTGGATTGCAACTAATGAGAGAAATCGAACAGAGAATACAAAGCAAACGTATTATTTGTCGATTGAATTTTTATTGGGACGCTTACTAGGCAGTAATTTGCTAAATTTAGATTTATTACAGGTTTGTAAGGATGGACTAGAGGAGCTTGGTATTAACCTCGATGAACTCGAGGAGAGTGAAGCGGATGCGGGTCTTGGTAACGGCGGTTTGGGTCGTTTGGCCGCTTGTTTTTTGGACTCACTGGCTTCACTTAATTTGCCAGGACACGGCTGCGGAATTCGCTATAAGCATGGCTTGTTCGATCAAAAGATTGTCGACGGCTATCAGGTTGAATTGCCAGAGCAGTGGTTGCGTCATGATAATGTGTGGGAACTTCGCCGTCATGATCAAGCGGTTGAAGTAGGATTTTGGGGACAGGTAGAAGCAGTCAACGTGAATGGTCGTTTAGAGTTTCGACATGTAAATGCTGAAACAATTATGGCAGTTCCGTATGATATGCCTGTCGTTGGCTATCAAACTGACACTGTCAATACGCTGCGGCTGTGGAATGCCGAGCCAGTTCCGTTTCCGCCAAATAATAAAAATGTGCTTGTGTATAAGCGAGAAACAGAGGCGGTTTCTGAATTTTTATATCCGGATGATACACACGACGAGGGAAAAATTTTGCGTTTAAAACAGCAATATTTTCTTGTGTCTGCGAGCTTGCGCAATATCATCAGGTTGCATAAAGAACGCAACGGAAATTTGCATAACTTACATGAAAAGATTGCAATTCATATCAACGATACGCACCCGGTCTTAGCAATTCCAGAACTGATGCGGATTTTGCTGGATGAAGAAAAAATGGACTGGGAAGAAGCTTGGCATATTACGGTTCACACGATTTCATACACAAATCATACCACACTGTCAGAAGCACTTGAAAAGTGGCCGATTCATATTTTTCAACCGCTTTTGCCGCGTATTTTTATGATTGTAGATGAAATTAATGAGCGCTTTTGTAAGAATTTGTGGGATACGTACCCGTACGACTGGAAGCGAATCGAAGAAATGGCGATTATTGCGCATGGCCTTGTCAAAATGGCACATCTGGCGATTGTCGGCAGCCATAGTGTAAATGGTGTGGCGCATATTCACACCGAGATTTTAAAGCAACGTGAAATGCATTTGTTTCATGAATTTTACCCTGAAAAATTTAATAACAAAACAAACGGTATCGCACATAGACGCTGGCTTTTTAAAGCAAATCCGCAGTTAACTAATTTAATCTGTCGTACAATCGGCACAGATTGGATGAAGCAACCAAACGAATTGCGCGCATTGCTTACTGTGAAAGATGATCCGGCGTTTCAAGAGGAGTTTTACCGCGTGAAGCAAGGTAATAAAGAGCGGCTTGCAAGCCGCATTTACCAGCAAACCGGCATCTCGGTTGATACACATTCCCTATTTGATGTACAAGTCAAACGGTTGCATGCCTACAAACGTCAGTTGTTGAATGTGCTCCATATTATGTATTTGTACAATCGCTTAAAAGAAGATACTGGCTTTGTGATGCAACCACGTACTTTTATTTTTGGCGCCAAGGCATCTCCAGGCTATTATTATGCGAAAAAGATTATTAAACTTATTAATGAACTGGCAGCTAAGGTCAATCATGATCCACAAACAAAAGATGTCCTTCGTGTGATTTTTCTTGAAAACTATCGTGTATCATTGGCGGAAGAAATTTTTCCAGCAGCTGATGTAAGTGAGCAAATTTCTACAGCAAGTAAGGAAGCTTCTGGGACAGGAAATATGAAGTTTATGATGAATGGTGCGATAACGGTTGGGACGATGGATGGTGCTAATGTAGAGATTCGTCAGGAAGTAGGAGATGAAAATATTTTTATTTTTGGTCTTACTGCCGATGAGGTGCTCAACTACTACAAAAATGGCGGTTATCGTTCTACGGATTATTATCATCATGATTGGCGCATCCGCAAGGTGGTGAATCAGCTCGTCAGTGGATTCTTCGCGGATGTAGGTGCGGAATTTGAGGCGATTTATGATTCGTTGCTTATTCAAAATGATGAATATTTTGTGCTTCGCGACTTTGCACCTTATGCTGATATACAGGAGCAGGTTGGCAAAGCGTATAGTGATAAACGGCGTTGGCTCTCTATGAGCATCAGCAATGTTGCAAGTTCCGGTTTCTTTACGAGTGACCGGACCATCGCCCAATATGCACAGGATATTTGGCGCATTGAGCCTGCCGGTGTGCTGCGATAAAAAAGGTGTCACGTTATCGTGGCACCTTTTTACCATGTGGTGACAGCATTTAGGTACGTGGAGATATGGTGGTTTTTAACGACAGAACCAAGGTTAGAAGCAAAGGTGAGGCTGTTGGGAACGTGTGTATATTCCCACTCCTTTTGTGCAATCTTCTTCAGCTTTACTTTACGCGGCGGCAGAAGAGGGACAACATCAAATAAGTTTACAAAGCGGAAGCTATTGGGGATATGCAGTTGATAAAAATTTCGAAAAGCAAGGTCCCCGACCTTTGGAGCGCCGAATGTGTACAACGTTACATCAGAAAGAGATGTGTTTAAACGTGCATCGAGAATGTGAAGCGTTGCCAGTGCACCGCCAAGGCTATGACCGGTTACCAGAAGAGATTTATTTGGCAAGGTTAGCAGTGTATCCATAATGGTATCGCGGCATGTCTCATAAATGGACAGAAAGCCATGATGAACAAGACCACTTTTTGTACCGTATGAAAAGGTACGCTGATTGACAAGAGAATCTGATACCCAGTTCGGATCGGACTGGGTGCCGCGAAACGAGACAATAATCTTGTTTTCAGATTCTAAAATAAACCCAAACCATTCCTGTTGTCCCATAGAGTTTGCTTGAAAGCTTTTCACACAGGTAAAGCCCTCCGGAACCTGAAATACACCATTTTGATTAAATTGCTCATACGCCAGCGCACAGCATGTCGCAGACAGCGCGGCAGCTTCTTTCTTCATGGCAGCTCAGCCCCTTTTTCTTGATAACATACTGTATGAGAAGGGGGAGAGGAATGTGCCTATAGAAAAAGGAAGGAGAATTCTCCTTCCTTTTTCTCAGTCAAGTAGCCTTCCAATACCGCCAAGAACACTGCCTTCGTCTGTCTTTACACCACCGGCGCCGACGATGCGCTGTGCTAAACGGCTCAGTGTCATCGACTGAATCCAAACAGTTCCCGGTCCTTCCAATGTTGCGAAGAACAGGCCTTCACCGCCGAACAAGGCTGTTTTTACATTGCCAACAAATTGAATGTCATAATGAACGTTTTTTGTCATAGCGACAAGGCAACCTGTGTCGATACGCAGTTTTTCACCTGGCTGTAATTCTCGCTGATAGACGGTACCGCCTGCGTGGATAAATGCTAAGCCGTCACCTTCTAGCTTTTGCATGATGAAGCCTTCGCCTCCAAAGAAACCGGAGCCAAGTTTTTTTGTGAATTCAATACCCACACCTACACCTTTGGCTGCGCAAAGAAATGCATCTTTTTGACAAATAATTTTCTCATTATATTGTCGTAAGTCTACAGGAATAATTTTCCCAGGATAAGAAGCAGCAAAGGAAACGCGTCGTTTTGTGTGACTTGTGTTTGTAAATACGGTCATAAACAAACTTTCTCCTGTGACCATACGCTTTCCGGCGCCAATCAATTTGCCAAATAGTCCTTTTTGCTCGCTGCCGTCGCCAAAGATGGTCTCCATAGCGATTCCATCTTCCATCATCATCATTGCGCCAGCCTCAGCCATTACGCTTTCTTGTGGATCTAATTCGATCTCTACAAATTGCATATCATCACCATGTAATTTGTAGTCAATTTCATGTGCCTTCATTGGGGCCACCTCGCAATTTTATAAAATATGGGGTACTTTTTCATTGTACAGAAGATAGGAAAAAGAAGGAATATCCATTTTTAAAATGTTTTGAATAAAGCATTTTTCGTTTGACGTTTTCAGATTTTTCATGATATAGTTAAGTAACTAATGAACTGCATAGAGAGTGAACGGAAATAAGGCAGGTCTCTCGTGTTGCACACATGCTCGTCCAGAACCACCCTTTTATCTCCTTCTTCGTATGTAGAATAGTTAGTTTCATTTTTCTCTATTATTAGGAGGTAAGACAATGCAACTTGGTAAAGTAAAATGGTTTAACAGTGAAAAAGGTTACGGATTTATCCAAGCTGAAGACGGTAAAGAAGTATTCGTACACTTCTCTGCAATCCAAGGTGAAGGATTCAAAACTTTAGAAGAAGGTCAAGAAGTGTCTTTCGAAATCGTTGAAGGCAACCGCGGACCTCAAGCTGCTAACGTAGTTAAGAAGTAAGCAGATACAGAGCGTTTCCCTAGGAAAACGCTCTTTTTTTAATTGATATAAAAGTGACGAGTTAGCCTATTATTACGGCCTTGGGCTATATTCGTCTGGTCCTAGCTCACCGGAAAAAGTCTGAGCTTCGTAGTAGTCTAGCATGTCTTCATATTCTTCATGTGATTGTGTGGCATAAACCTGTGGGTTTTTACCGTACATATCGGTACCGATGAAATTTTCAAACTCCTCCACATAGCCGCGTGGTTCGTCACCTTCGTCATACATATGATCAAAGTCCTTGGCATCACGGCGCTCCAAATCGGATGGTGTCATGGACGAACCGTACCAAGCAGCGTCTTGCCAAGAATCTTCGGCGTCGTACCCAACTGCACTGTCTATATCGTATTTACCAAACGGCGGGTCAAGTAACTCCTCTTCAATGGGGCGCGCACCCATCATTAACTTGTTGTGCGTATGCTCTATACATGTTGTCGCCGTTGGCATTGCTTCTAATCGCTCTAGCGGAATTTCTTCTCCAGATACTTCACAAATACCGTACTGACCATTTTCTATTTTTTCAAGAGCGTGATTCACGTCATCCAATTGTTTGTGCCAAAATTCCATTAAACCTAAATCTTTTTCACGCTCATACAGCTCAGTCGCCATATCGCCCGGATGGTTATCGTATAACGAAAGCTCGCCAGATGCTTCACGCTGTGATGCGCGTTCATATTCTTCACGGTTGGACAGGGTTTCTTCCAGCTCTTGTTTTTGTTGTAAGAGAAGCTCTTTAAATTTTGCGGTTTGCTGTGGGGTAAGCATGTTGTTCACCTCTTGTTTTGAAGTTTATCTTTTGTAGTATGAGCAAGTTGGGTGAAATTATAAGATGGAAGAGGGGAGAAGGGAAAACCGAAAACCGAAAACCTTTTTATTTTGTAGGGGAGAGGTGGTCGTGCGGTGCGGAGTAGCGGTTTAAACCGGATAGAGAGCGGTCGGAGCGTGACACGTGTTCTTATTGATGTATGTTATAGATGGAGAGAGGTTGAGGCGTTGTGTCGCTACGCTTAGAGAGATGGGTGTAGTGGTCTAAACTGGATAGAGAGTGGTCGGAGCGTGACACGTGTTCTGATGGATGTAGGTTATAAAAGGAAAGGAAGGTTCAGGCGTTGTGTTGCTACGCTTAGAGAGTTGGGTGAGTGGTAGCGGCCTAATCAGACAGAAGGTAGATATGTGAAGAAAAACCCCTGCTGCATTTTGTTTGCGCAGGGGCTTCTTTTTTATAGGAAATAATTCAGCAGTAAGCCGATTGCGAATAGGAAGCCGAAGATGGTGTTGGTTTTTGCTGTTGCGACCATAGAAGGCATCATGGTTAATGGTGTGTTGTTTTGCAAAAAACCTTTTAAGGCGCTAATCGGTTTTGGTAGGCTGACGAGTACAACGAGCATCCAAATGGAGGCAATGTCTGTCCAAATTAAAGCAATGGTCCACACGTAAGCGAGGAAGAACATAGCAGCTAATACGCCTACTGCACCACGTTTTCCAACTAAGATGGCTAAGGTTTTGCGGCCATTTTCTTTGTCACCATCCAAGTCCCGGATGTTATTGGCAAGCAAAATGGCACCGATAAGAAGAGAAGCGGGCACAGATAAGTAGGCGATATCTGCTGACACATATCCGGTTTGAATAAAGTACGAAATAGCGATAATCACATATCCCATAAAAAAGCCGGCTGTCAATTCCCCAAATGGTGTATAGGCAATTGGAACAGGACCACCTGTGTACAAATAGCCAGCTGTCATAGAAATGATACCAATTAAGGCAATCCACCAGCTGGAGTTCATACAAATGTACACACCAAGTAACATGGCCACGACAAAGAAGCTGTAGCCGATGTGAAGCACTGTTTTTGGTGCGACGCCTTCGCGCACAATGGTACCGCCGATACCAACGGAACCTTCATGATCCAGGCCGCGCTTATAATCAAAGTATTCGTTAAACATGTTCGTGGCTGCTTGTATGAGAATGCAGGCAAGAAGCATGATAAAGAAAAGGGGAAGATCTATATTTTTGGCGCCTTCGGTTTGCATTGCGTAAGCTGTCCCGATAAAGACAGGCACAAAGGCAGCCGTAAGCGTATGTGGTCGAAGTAGATTCCACCAGACGCGCCAACCAGGCTGTTTTTTAGGACTGGCAGAAGGAGCGTGCTCTATTTTAACTTCCATTGTAATCCTCCTGTTCACATAACGTACACAACTAAGTGTAGAAAAAGCATGGTTTAGTGTCAATGCTTATTTTCTAGAAGTTTTACAGCGATTTTCTCAGAAATGCTAAAGATTGACACAGCTTTCATTTGGGGTGTATCTTAAACTCAAGGGTAATTTTGACTATTTTCGCCTAAGTAAGGGGGAGATACCGATGATTCGAACAGAACAACAAGGCTTACATCAATCGCTCCTTACGGCTTTGGAAGCTCGCATGGAAACCATTATAAGTGTTGTAAAAAAAGTGGAGTGGATCGATCCGTTGTTTTTTTATGCAGCTGGAAAAAGGCTCGGCTTTACAGAGCGCTTTTATTGGTCGGACACAACACAGCGTGTGACAATTGCGGGGGTAGGTACCGCTTTTACTATAGCTGACTCATCAAAACAGCGCTTTCAAAATATTCGTGCCGTTTGGGATAAATGTTTACAAAATATGATTGTCCATCGTTCTAGCTACGAATTTGGAACAGGACCATTATTGTTCGGTGGCTTTGCGTTTGATCCGTTAAAGCCTCGTACACAGCTGTGGGCAGAGTATGACGATGGTGTAATGTGGGTGCCGTCATACATGGTCACATTGAAAGATGGAGAAGTGTGGCTAACAACTAATTATGTCGTTCATACTACTGAAAATGCAATCGATTTGCAAGAAAAAACGGAAGAAATGGAAAGAAAATTATTACAGCAAAGTAAGCACCCTCTTGTGGACGCAGGTCTTTCCTTTGTCTGGGAGGAAGAAGTGAAGCCACAAGAATGGATACAGTCCATTCCGATTGTGCAGGAAGCAATGAACGTCCGAGATGTTAGCAAAGTGGTGTTAGCACGTGAAATGCGGCTACGTGCCAAGAATCACATTGATTCCGCGGCTGTCTTACAGGCGCTGCGCATCGGACAACCGGACTGTTATATCTTTGCCTTGGATTATAAGGGTTCTTGTTTCCTTGGTGCAACGCCGGAGCGATTGATTCGTAAGGAAGCCGATGTATTCACTTCTATGTGCCTAGCGGGTTCTATTGGCAGAGGGAAAACGGAACAGGAAGATTATGAAAACGAAGAAGCACTGCTTCATGATGAAAAAAATCGTACGGAGCACGCGTATGTCGTTGATATGATTCGGAGTGTAATGAATGCATTATGTGATGAAGTGCAGATTCCGTATGAGCCGGGACTTATGAAAACAAAGCATTTAATTCATTTGCATACACCTGTGCAAGGAAAAGGAGACACACATTTGCTTGAAATGGTAGAGCGTTTGCATCCTACACCAGCACTTGGGGGTACACCACGTGATGAGGCATTGGCGCTGATTCGAGAGCATGAGGTGCTTGATCGCGGCTTTTACGGCGCGCCTATTGGTTGGCTTGATTATGAAGGAAATGGGGAATTTGCGGTTGGATTGCGCTCAGGTCTCATTAAAGGTGCGGACGTTTCCTTATTTGCCGGTTGCGGAATTGTAAGTGAATCCGATCCAAGCCTAGAATACGAAGAAACGAAGATGAAGTTTAAACCTATGCTAACAGCATTGGGAGGATACAAATTATGAGCCATATACATGCAATGTCTTACTATTTAGGGGCATTTGTTGACGAGCTTGCACGCGGCGGTGTGCAAGATGTTGTCATCAGCCCTGGTTCTCGTTCCACACCGCTAGCTTTGTTGTTTGCGGAGCATACGAGTATTCAAAGCTATTTACATGTGGATGAGCGATCAGCAGCTTTTTTTGCGCTAGGCATTGCAAAGGCAAAGAAGCGCCCCGTTGCTTTATTATGTACATCTGGTACTGCAGCAGCCAACTATTTTCCGGCTGTGACCGAAGCTTATCATTCTCGTGTGCCGTTGCTTGTATTAACGGCAGACCGCCCGCATGAGCTACGAGATGTGGGGGCGCCGCAGGCCATGAATCAAATGAACTTGTTTGGCTCGTTTGCAAAAACGTTCATTGAAATGGCTTTGCCAGAGGAAACGCTTTGCTCTTATGCGCGCGCTACGGCGACAAGAGCCATCGCTGCCGCCGCACATGCGCCTGCCGGACCTGTACATGTAAACTTTCCGCTTCGTGAACCACTGTTGCCGGACTTAACGTTGTCGGACTTGTGGGACAGGGGAAGTCGTTCGTTTGCCTATACAATTGTTGAGGAAGGCGTACGTCATGCTGATGAAATTGCATTGGCACGGCTGTATGGAAAATTGCTTGAAACAGAAAAGGGGCTCATTGTTGTTGGAGATAACAACAATGATGAGCTTGCGTGGGCTGTAACGATGCTTGCTGAGAGGTTACAGTATCCTGTGCTCGCCGATCCATTATCTGGTCTGCGCAGTGGTTCTCATGATACATCCTATGTATTGGATTGTTATGACACGTTTTTACGCACATGGGGGAAAAAGCCTGATGTGGTCATTCGTTTAGGTGCGATGCCAGTTTCTAAGGCGTTAACACAATATTTAAAGAAGCATGATGATGCTTGGCAAATCGTTGTTGATCCTGGTGCCGGCTGGCGTGACCCAGTGCTCACAGCAGCTCAAATGGTGTATATGGACGAAGTAGCATTCTGCCGTGCGCTCACGGAAACGAAAAGAACAGAAACGGTATGGATGCAAACATGGCGTCATATTAATGCTTTTACGAAAAAACATCTGCAAACCGTACAGACGTATGACGAGATGTTTGAAGGTCGTGTGATTACCGACATGATGAAAGTATTGCCAGAGCATGCCACTCTGTTCGTTAGCAACAGTATGCCAGTGCGTGATGCAGATACGTTTGCATTTACAAATGAAAAGAACATCACCATTGCTGCCAACAGAGGAATTAACGGCATAGATGGAATTATTTCAACTGCGCTTGGTATGAGTACTGTACAAAAGCCGCTTGTCCTTATCACAGGAGATTTGGCATTCTATCATGATATGAATGGTTTGCTTGCGGCCAAGCTGTACGGTCTTCATGCGATAATTGTTGTTGTGAATAATGATGGCGGCGGTATTTTCTCTTTCTTGCCGCAATACGGAGAGAAAAAGCATTTTGAAGCTTTGTTTGGAACACCGATTGGTCTTGATTATGCGCATGCGGCAGCAATGTACGGCGCCACATTTGAACGACCATCTTCATGGAAGGAATTTGCTGCAGCCATACACAAAGGTTTGGCGAATGAAGGTCTTCATATTGTAGAGGTACGAACGGATCGTGAGGAGAACCTGCGTATGCACCGTTCACTGTGGCACACGATTTCAGAAGCAATTGAAGCGGAGTATGGCCATGAAAATTGAAATAAATGGGCTCGTCTATGCATATGAAACGTACGGTGAAGGAGAGCCTCTTCTCGTTCTGCACGGATTTACTGGATGTAAAGAATCGTGGCGTCCGTTTTCTTGGCAAACAGATTACCACATCATCGCCGTGGATTTACCAGGGCACGGCGAAACAGACGCGCCTTCCTATAAAGAGCGGTACAAGATGGAACAAGTTGCAGCTGATCTTGCGGAACTTTTAACAATTCTCAATGTTGATAAAGCGCATGTGCTCGGATATTCCATGGGGGGGCGGCTGGCAATTGCCTTTGCATGTTTGTATCCAGAACGCGTCCGTACACTTGTACTTGAAAATTGTACGGCCGGTCTGGAAACAGAAGTTGAGCGAGAAGCGCGTATACGACAAGATGAAGAGCTGGCCAAAACGCTGTTACAAGATGGTGTAGCGACGTTTATTGAAAAGTGGGAACGCATACCGTTATTTGCCTCGCAAGATTCTCTACCAAAAGAGCGCAAGGAGCAACTGCGGCAGCAGCGCTTGCGCAACAGCCCCGTTGGTCTTGCGGGTAGTCTGCGCGGAATGGGAACAGGCGCGCAGCCTTCTTTTTGGGAAGAACTAAAACACCTGTGCATGCCGGTGCTGTTGTTGAGCGGCGCATACGATGAAAAGTTTTTTCACATCCTATCTCGTATGAAAGAAAAGCTACCTGATGCACAATTTGTACAAATTTCTGATGCTGGTCATGCAATTCATGTGGAACAACCGGAAAAGTTTGATACAATAGTAAGGGAGTTTCTACAATCACATAAGGAGGGTATATCATGACAAGAGAATGGGTTCAAGTAGGAAACTACGAAGATATTTTATATTCTACATACAACGGCATTGCGAAAATCTCCATCAATCGTCCGGAAGTACATAATGCGTTCCGTCCGAAAACAGTTATGGAGTTGATTGATGCATTTGCGCGTGCGCGCGACGACAAAGATATTGGTGTTATTATTTTAACAGGTGAAGGCGGCCGTGCATTCTGCTCTGGCGGCGACCAAAAGGTTCGCGGCCACGGTGGCTATGTGGGTGAAGATGAAGTGCCTCGCTTAAACGTATTGGATTTACAGCGTTTAATTCGCGTTATTCCAAAGCCGGTTATTGCAGCTGTAGCAGGCTATGCAATTGGCGGCGGTCACGTATTGCATGTTGTATGTGACTTAACAATTGCAGCGGAAAACGCAGTGTTCGGCCAAACAGGTCCGAAAGTAGGAAGCTTTGATGGCGGGTATGGTGCTGGTTATTTATCGCGCATTATTGGCCATAAAAAAGCGCGCGAAATTTGGTATCTATGTCGTCAGTACGGTGCCCAAGAAGCGCTTGATATGGGATTAGTTAACACAGTGGTACCGCTTGAGCAACTTGAAGACGAAGCTGTGAAATGGGCAGAAGAAATTTTGGAGAAGAGCCCGATGGCAATTCGTTTCTTGAAAGCAGCATTTAATGCGGATACAGACGGCCTTGCTGGTATTCAACAATTGGCCGGAGACGCTACACTTCTATACTATACAACGGATGAGGCGAAAGAAGGTCGCGATGCATTTAAAGAGAAGCGCACGCCTGACTTCGGTCAATTCCCGCGTTTCCCTTAATATATGTTTCGACCGGCACTCATGAGGGTGCCGGTTTTGGTGTATGTTCAGGTAATGGAAGGAGAAAAAACCAATGAATAGCATGCCAAACTGGCTTCGTCAACGCGCTTTCCTAACGCCAAATCGTACTGCTCTCGCATGGGGAGATAATTCTTTGTCATTTTTGCAGTTGTATGAGCAGGTTGTAGATATAGCTTCTAAGCTAACAGCGCTGGGTGTAAAACACGGAGATCATATTGGTGTACTGATGAAAAATAGTCCCGATATGGTTCGAGTGATTCATGCCTTGGCTGACATCGGTGCTGTAGCAGTATTGCTTAATACGAGATTGGCAGTTGAAGAATTGGAGTGGCAGCTACAAGATGCGGATGTGCGGCTTTTAATTGCTGATATACCATTCCTTACAAATATCCCCACATATACACTGGAGCAAGTGAAACAAGCGCCTTCAGAATTGTATGTGTCGCGAACGGAATTCTCGTTGAATGAGACAATGACAATCATTTATACATCCGGTACGACAGGAAACCCAAAAGGGGTGCTTTTAACATATGGGAACCATTGGTGGAGTGCCGTAGGTTCTGCTTTGAACTTAGGTTTGCAGGAACAGGATTGCTGGCTTGTTTGTTTGCCTTTTTTTCACGTGGGTGGGTTGTCGACATTAATGAAAAGTGTGATATATGGCATGAAAGTGGTATTACAAGAAAATGCAAATGCTACGCAGCTCAATGAAGCAATCCGTAGGCATGAAGTGACGATAATTTCTGTTGTTACGAAGGTGCTGGCTGATATGGTGCGTGAGCTAGGAGATAGCATCTATCCAGATACACTACGCTGTGTGTTGCTTGGAGGTGGACCGGCGCCAAGGCCATTGCTTGAGCAATGCGTGCAAAAGCAAATTCCAGTGTATCAAACGTACGGTATGACAGAAACAAGTTCGCAAATTTGTACGCTCACAAAGGATTATATGCTTGAAAAGATCGGGTCAGCAGGAAAACCGTTATATCCTTGTCAGCTTCGCATTGATGGAGATAGCGAGGGTGAGATTTTAGTTAAGGGTCCTAACGTGGCAGCTGGTTATTATAAGCGGCCGCACACTTTAAAAGACGGCTGGCTGCGTACCGGTGATATTGGTTATTTAGATGATGATGGCTTTTTGTATGTGCTCGATCGCCGCAGTGATTTAATTATTTCAGGTGGTGAAAATATTTATCCGGCGCAAATTGAAGAAGTGTTATTGTCTCATCCCGCTGTTTTAGAAGCGGGTGTGGTCGGACAGATAGATGAAAATTGGGGGCAAGTTCCTGTTGCATTTGTAAAAGCTCATGCAGTAACAGAGACCGAATTGCTTCAGTTTTGCGCAAATAAGCTTGCGCGCTATAAAGTGCCGCGTCGCATTATTTTTCAAGACAGCTTACCGCGCGGTGCCTCCAATAAGCTACTGCGAAGGGAACTAAAGAAGCTATGCGAATAAAGCACGTATACTTGTATATAACAGAAATGAAGCTGCGTTATCCGTTTGCGACCAGCTATGGTACGTATGAAAAGCGGCAAAGTATTTTGCTAGAAGTACAAGATGATGACGGCCGCACAGGATGGGGAGAGGTAGTAGCTTTCTCAGAGCCGTGGTATACAGAAGAAACCATTCAAACGGCATGGCATATCCTAAAAGATTTCCTTATTCCTGCGCTCAAAGATCAAGAACTTACACATCCGAGTGAAGTGCCAGCGCTTTTTGCGCATGTTAAACGCAATCATATGGCAAAGGCGGGGCTTGAGGGTGCAGTTTGGGATTTATATGCGCAGCAGTGCGGCATATCGCTTGCGAAAGCCCTAGGCGGTACACGCAGTGAGATTGAAGTGGGGGTTGTCATTGGCATCAATCCTCTTCCTTATATGCTAGAACAAATTGCAGCTTATCGGGAGCAGGGCTATGCACGCTTTAAAGTAAAAATAAAACCCGGTCAAGATTATGATATGTTGGTGTCAATTCGTGATGTCTTTCCGGATATCCCTCTTATGGCGGACGCAAACTCTGCATATACCCTGCAGGATATAAAGTTGCTGCAGCGATTGGATGATCTCGATCTTATGATGATTGAACAGCCTCTTGCCGATCATGACTTTTTGGACCATGCACGTTTGCAAAATGAGCTGAAAACGCCAATTTGTTTAGATGAAAGCATTCATTCGCTAGAGGATGCTCGTGTTGCTGTGACGCTTGGCAGCTGCCGTATTGTGAATATTAAAGCTGGCCGTGTTGGGGGACTAACAGAATCTGTTCGCATTCATGATTACTGCAAACAACATAACATTGCAGTATGGTGCGGAGGCATGATTGAAACAGGTATATCAAGAGCGCAAAATATCGCACTTGCTTCACTCAATCACTTTACCATTCCAGGCGACATTTCGGCGTCAGAGCGACATTGGGAAAGGGATGTAATTATCCCGTCCGTACGTCTGCACCATGGTAAGATTCAAGTTCCAAAGCAAATCGGCCTCGGTTTTCAGATTGATAGAGAGTATCTTAATTATATAACGATTCAATCAGAACATATGTAAACATGTATAGGGGGAAGCGAAGCATGCGTATTATGGATGAAATTTTAACGTATAACAAGCAGTTTGTAGAAAAGAAAGAGTATGAATTGTTTGCGACAAATAAGTTTCCAGACAAGCGTTTGGTTATTGTTTCTTGTATGGATACACGTCTTGTAGAGTTGCTGCCAAAGGCAATGGATATTCGCAACGGTGATGTAAAAATCATTAAGGTAGCTGGTGCGGTTATTGCTCATCCTTTTGGTAGTATCATGAGAAGTGTTCTAGTAGCCATTTATGAACTGGGGGCAGATGAGGTTTGTGTAATCGGTCACTATGATTGCGGCATGGCAAGTTTACAGGCGACAAGCACGATTGAAAAAATGAAAGAGCGCGGCATTTCTGAAGAAAAGCTGGACACGCTCAAGTATTCTGGGCTGGATCTTGAAAAGTTTTTGCGTGGCTTTTCAAGCGTAGAAGAAAGTGTGAAGCACAGTGTTAATATTATCCGCAATCATCCGCTCATGCTACCGGAAGTGCCGGTACATGGTCTGGTTATTGATCCGAAAACGGGTCGCTTAGATGTAGTTGTGGATGGCTATGAAGACTGATTTTTCTTTTCAGGCACAGGATCAAAGCCACCCGGGTGAAACGGGTGGCATTTTAAAATGCGCATAACCGTCAAATACGTTCCCTTCCATGCACCGTGCACACGTATCGCTTCTAAGCCATAATGAGAGCATGTGGGATGAAAGCGGCAGGAAGGTGGCTTAAGCGGCGAAAGAAAACGCTGATAAAAGATAATGAGAAGCATTAAGATTTTTTTCATGAATGATATCCTCGCTCACATATGAATAGTAATAGTGCCTCTATCCTAACATAATTTGGTGTGCAAAATCACGTAACATATTGCTTTACTATTGGAATGGTTCGGTATATCATATTAAATATATCGGAATTACCCCTTATTAAGGGCAAAGGGAGAGATGAACATGCCATCAGTAGAAAGTTTTGAACTTGATCATAATATTGTAAAAGCTCCGTATGTAAGACATTGCGGTGTTCATAAAGTAGGTAGCGACGGTGTTGTAAATAAATACGATATCCGTTTTTGTCAGCCAAACAAGCAAGCGATGAAGCCGGATGTAATTCATACGTTAGAGCATTTGCTTGCGTTTAATTTACGTAAATATGTAGAAAAGCACAGTCATTTTGATATTATTGATATTTCCCCTATGGGTTGCCAAACAGGCTTTTATCTTGTTGTGAGCGGTACACCAACTGTTCGTGAGATCATTGAGCTATTAGATGATACAATGAGAGACGCTGTACAGATTACAGAGGTGCCAGCTGCGAACGAAACGCAGTGCGGACAAGCGAAGTTACATGATCTTGAAGGTGCGAAGCGCTTGATGAATTTTTGGTTGTCTCAAGACCATGCAGAGCTTGAAAAAGTGTTCGGCTAATCTTTAGGTTGTTGATAAGGGCTATCTTCGGCACGATCTATGGTGTGCTTGTAAGAGTAGCCCTTATTTACTGTAAATACAGAAAGTAATAAAACGACAAGTACCACTAGTACAGCTACAATCAATATAATTATCATATTTGTCCCTCCTATCGGCATCGTATCACATCGTTTGGTATATTTCTAACCTTCCGGCGCAAAATGAACATAAAGAATGCGTTAAGGGGGATTTATCATGGAAAAGCAAACATACTACATTTCAGTAGGAGAAGGCAGTATTTCAAGAAGTAAAACTGCCAATACGTACAGCTTTGAAATTCAAGCAACGGATGAAGAAATTATTAGACTTCGTCAATTATTCGATAGTGCATATGTAGAAGATATTCGCTCGTTTTGGCGTTCGCATATTCCATTTTTAGAGTATCACCATGATCATGCGAATGATAAATATGATGCGCGTCTGCAGGAGGCCTATCGCATGATTTATGAGCTTGGTGACGGTGAGGCAAAGGAGTTAATTGCACAAATGGGGATTATTGACGGTCTGTAAAAGTAGGCAAGCTTTCGCAGAATATGCTACAATTTGGAGTAAGAAATGGTCAGTTGGGAGCAGGTTCATGTACACATTTACAGATTACTATCAAAATAAGGTGGAGTTGTCATTTGATAATCATCCTTTCTCACCCACACCTAAGCATGTTTGGGTAATCTGTCGCTATCAAAATCAGTGGTTGTTGACTCATCATCTACGACGCGGTCTTGAATTTCCAGGAGGTAAAGTAGAGGACGGGGAAACACCTGACGAAGCGGCAGTCCGCGAAGTAAAGGAGGAAACAGGAGGCATTGTTTCTTCTTTACAATATATTGGACAGTATAAAGTGTCAGGTAAGGATAAGATTATTATTAAAAATATTTACTTCGCCGAAATTAGCGATGTGCACGAGCATACGCATCCTGATGAAACAAAAGGGCATGTGCTGCTTGAGGAGCTTCCGGAGAATATAAAAGAAAATCGCAAGTTCAGCTTCATTATGCGCGATGATGTGCTCGTGCACAGCTTGGCACAGGTGCGAAGCTTGCAGGATATCAAATAAAACCAAACCGTCGACGGTTTGGTTTTATTTGTATTTTTTTGAAAGGAAAAAACAGATATAGTCTAAACTTGCTCTATGCGTTAAACGCGTTTGCGTGTGACAAATCGTTCAAACCATTCGACAAACACGTACATCACCGTAGCGCATATGCAAGTGAGCAACACACTCATTAGTACCAGGGTAAAATTAAATACTTGAAAGCCGTAGCTAATCAAATAGCCAAGGCCTTGCTTGGAAACGAGCAGCTCTCCAAAAATAACCCCAACCCATGCCAATCCTACGTTGACCTTTAGTGTGGAGACAATAGCCGGCAGGGAAGCGGGCAAAATCACCTCTTTATAGCTTTGCCATTTCGTTGCTCCAAAGGTTTGCATTACCTTGAGATAATTTGGGTCTGTTTCTAAAAAGGCTGCGTAAATGACCAAGATGGTAATGATAACAGAAATAATCACACCCATTGCAATAGAAGATGTAATATTTGGTCCAAAAATAACAATGATAATGGGCCCGAGCGCTACTTTTGGCATCGCGTTTAGTACAACTAGATAGGGGTCAAGTGTTCTTGCAAGAACAGGTATCCACCACAGCAGCGTGGCAATTAGCGTACCAAGCAAGGTGCCTAGTAAGAACCCGAGAAATGTTTCAAATACGGTAACAGATAGATGTGGAAATAAACTTCCGTCACTTACCTTTGTAAACAAGAGCTGAAAGATAGAAGAAGGAGCACTAAACAACAATGGATCAATCCAAAGAAAGCGACTCGCAACTTCCCAAAGGCCGAAGAAGCTTATTAAAATAAAAGTCTGCAGCAAGCGTACAGTTTGCTTGTTTCGCCGCTCTTGTTGCTTATGAACATCATGCAAGTGCTTCAAATCAAGACTGCTCAAGCTGCTCCAGCTCCTTCCATACAGATTGAAATAGTGCAGTAAAAGCGGGGTGACGGCGCGCTGCAAACGGTGATAAGCGCCGTATTTCCTCTGGTACATGTACAACCTTAGCAATCCGCCCTGGCTTTGCCCGCAGCAGCACAATTCGATCGCTCATTGCAATTGCTTCCTCTATATCATGTGTGACGAGGACGGATGTTTTTCCAAATTCCTGCAACAGCGAAAATACAAGTTCCTCGAGCTTTAGTTTCGTTTGATAATCAAGCGCAGAGAATGGCTCATCCAGCAGTAAAAGCTTTGGATTTGCAGCCAATGTACGAACGAGCGCGGCACGTTGCCGCATGCCACCTGACAGCTGTCTTGGATATAAGGATTCAGTTCCCTCAAGTCCTACCTGTGATAAAAGATGCAGTGCATTGCTGCGCGTAGCTGCATCATACGTGTTTGTGATGCGGAGTCCTGTCATAATATTTTCTTCAATTGTTTTCCAGGGAAACAGATAATCTTGCTGCAGCATATAGCCAATGTCGCGACTTGGTGGTTTGCCAGCAAGCAATACCTTACCTTGCAGCGGCGTTAAAATACCGGAAATGATAGACAGCAACGTAGTCTTTCCGCAGCCGCTCGGTCCAAGAAACGAAATAAATTCTCCTTCTTGTACCTCCAAATCAATATCAGAGAGCACAAGAGATGCTTCTTGTGCCGAAAAAAAACAATGAGAAACTTCCTGAATGGTTAAAAATCCAGTCCCCATGATTTACTGTCCAATGGCTTTTTCAGCAATTTTGGTGTTAACGAGCTCAGCATGTGGCACTTGCTTTGGCAACTCCCCAGCTTCCTTCATAATGCTTTGCAAGTTATTCCACTCTTCTTCATCTAAAATCGGGTTTGTCGCATAGGAGTTTTGATTTTTATAGCGCTCGATGACTTTTACCATAATATCGGATGGCGTATCCTTAAAAAACGGGGCAGTGACCTTGGCAATCTCTGCGGGACTGTGTGTGTCAACCCATTGCTGCGCTTTATAAATCGCTTTTGTAAAAGCCTCTGCCGTTTTTGCGTCTTTCTTTAAGAAGCTTTCTTTTGCCATAAATGTTGTGTATGGTACTTTACCTAGTTCGGCACCGAAGGAAGCAACAATGTGCCCTCTTCCTTCTTTCTCAAAGATGCTGGCAGTTGGCTCGAATAGTTGTACATAATCGCCTGTTCCGGATGCGAAGGCGTTAGCGATATTGGCAAACTCAATGCTCTGAATTAAATTTAAATCCTTCTGCGGATCAATCCCGTGCTTTTTTAATACAAACTCGCCTGCCATCTGCGGCATACCGCCTTTACGCTGCCCTAAAAACGTAGTACCCTCAAGGTCGCGCCAACTGAAAGAATCAACCTTTTTACGAGAGACTAAGAATGTACCGTCTGTTTGCGTAAGCTGTGCAAAGTTGATAACAGGGTCTTTAGCACCTTGACTGTGTACGTAAATTGTTGTCTCAGAGCCAACCAGTGCAATATCAATCCCGTTTGACAATAGAGCGGTCATCGTTTTGTCACCGCCGGCAGTCGTTTGTAAATCAACATCTAAACCAGCTTCTTTAAAATAGCCTTTTCCAATGGCCACATATAGAGGGGCATAGAATAAAGAATGTGTTACTTCACCAACGCGCACTTTCTCCAATTTTTCTTTTTGTGTACAACCTGCAAAAGAGAAAAATGCAATTAAGAAAATAGTTAGTAAAATAAGACTTTTACGCAAAGCTCCCACCTCCAAAAATGATTTGGTATACTATATGTGATAATCCTATATAGTGTGAATGCCTAGATTAAAGAAGTCGAATGCGCTAAATTGTAGAAAAATGTCGGAATATTTATTTTTATGTATATATCTAAGGGACTAGAAATATGGTAATCTATTCATGGGATTATTTTATCAAATAAAAAATCGGAAATTGTGAAAGGCAAACTTGTTGAAAAGCAAGGACGCAAAGTCACGGGTCTAAGGTAGAAATACTATGATGGCTGGGCTGCCGCTAACGGAGGTAGCTAACTATGAAGCAAGCACAACCAACTGCGGTACAACAAGAAAACAATTTAGATCAGGAATGGCTGGATTTGATAATAGAGGCGATTGATATGGGAATTTCTGCAGAAGAAGTCCGAAAGTTTTTACGTAACCCCTCTATATAGAAATGAAAGCGCAAATAAAACTGAATATCCGATAAGATTGGCGGTGGATATGACTGCCTTTTTAATCCCTAAAAAACCTTGTACCAGTCGGTACAAGGTTTTTTGGTGCTTTTTTAAACAGTCGGACCGCCGTATTTAATAATACTGTCTGCGATACCGTCAAATTTCTTAAAGTTTTCTTTAAATTGATTTGCTAGCTCTAATGCTTTTTCTTTATAAGCATCTTGATCTGCCCATGTTTTTATCGGTGTTAGCACTTCGTCAGGGACACCAGGCACATGAAGAGGAATTTCCAAGCCGAAAATATCATCTTTCACTGTTTCTGTAAGCTTTAGCTCGCCGTTCAAGGCAGCTTGCACCATTGCACGTGTATAGGCGAGATTCATACGTTTTCCAACGCCATATTCACCACCCGTCCAACCGGTGTTGACAAGGAATACTTGTGCATTGTACTTATCAATTTTTTCACCGAGCATTTCTGCATAGCGAGATGCGTGTAGAGGCAGAAACGGCGATCCGAAGCATGTAGAGAATGTTGCTTGCGGTGATGTAATACCGCGCTCTGTACCAGCCAGTTTACTTGTATAGCCGCTTAGGAAATGGTACATTGCTTGCTCTTTTGATAGCTTGCTGATAGGAGGTAATACACCAAATGCATCAGCCGTTAAAAAGATAATTGTATTAGGATGACCAGCAACACTTGGAAGAATAATGTTGTCAATTGCTTCTATAGGATAAGCGGCCCTTGTATTCTCCGTTAAAGAGACATCGTTATAGTCTGCAATTCTCGTATTTTCGTTTACTACAACATTTTCTAAAACAGCACCAAATGTAATTGCGTCAAAAATTTGTGGTTCTTTCTCACGAGAAAGGCTTACACATTTTGCGTAGCAACCACCTTCAATATTAAATACACCATTTTCAGACCAGCCGTGCTCGTCATCGCCAATTAATTTACGAGTTGGGTCTGCGGACAATGTTGTTTTGCCTGTACCGGACAAACCGAAGAATAAAGCTACATCGCCCTCTTCTCCCACATTTGCAGAGCAATGCATAGATAAAATATCTTGTTCTGGCAACAAGAAGTTCATAATAGAGAAAATTGATTTCTTCATTTCCCCGGCATACTCTGTACCACCAATAAGGACAATGCGTTTTTCAAAAGAAATAATAATAAATGTTTCGGAGTTTGTGCCATCTATCGCTGGATCTGCTTTAAATGTTGGAGCCGATACAATCGTAAACTGTGCCTCATGATTAGCAAGATCGGCTTGAGTTGGACGAATGAACAACTGGTGCGCAAATAGATTGTGCCATGCATATTCGTTAACAACTTGAAGCGGTAGGCGATAGCTATGATCAGCTCCTGCAAACCCCTTGAATACAAAAAGTTCTTCTTTTTCTTTTAGGTGCTCTAACACTTTTGTATATAAATGATTAAAATGTTCTTCAGAAATCGGGCGATTGACAGAACCCCAATCAATCTTATCTGCAACCGATGCTTCTTTTACAATAAATTTATCTTTAGGGGAACGTCCTGTATATTTACCTGTTGAAACAGAAACTGCTCCTGTTGAGGTTAGCGTGCCTTCGCCGCGCATCAGCACTCTCTCAACTAGCTGTGGAACGCTTAATTGCACGTGTGCATTGCTTCCGTTCAATAGCTCATCTAATTCGATTTGGACATTCACAGTACTCATATACATACCATCCTTTGTTTATTTTATGAAAATTTCTCATATACCCAATAAAAGTATAACACATTCATATAAATAATGTATACTAATTGTTATGAATTGTTTGTGTCATTGTAATGAATAGGCTTTCTTTTTTATATTTGCATTATTTGTACAGGTAAACAATACTATAGTGATTATACATGATAAGAAAAGAAAGTTGTAACATTTAAAGAAAGTAAAAAAACAGCAGGTATGGTAAGGATTATCCGTTGACAAAACCATAGTATTTCGATAGTATATCTGTTGGACGGATACTCTCTTATCCCGAGCTGGCGGAGGGACAGGCCCTATGAAGCCCAGCAACCTCACATACGTGAAAGGTGCTCAACCTGTGCAAGGCGCTCAAGCCTTGAACGATAAGAGTGAAAGGCAATTAAGAGCAAATTCAACCTTTCCTCAAAAGGGAAGGTTTTTTATTTTGACATATTGGGAATTTTAAAAATGTCGTATGACATCCAGAGAGATGAGTTCCGTACATAAATGAACAGGGAGGTTTACCAATGACAACGAAGCGTCGTTTATTTACGTCTGAGTCCGTAACTGAAGGACATCCAGATAAGATTTCAGATCAGATTTCCGATTCCATTCTAGATGCAATTTTGGAAAATGATCCAAATGCACGTGTAGCTTGTGAAACAACAGTAACAACAGGTTTGGTATTAGTAGCGGGAGAGATTACAACTTCTACGTATGTAGATATCCCAAAAATCGTTCGTGAAACAGTTCGTGAAATTGGCTATACACGTGCGAAATACGGATTTGATGCAGAGACTTGTGCTGTATTAACATCCATTGACGAGCAATCTGCTGACATCGCTATGGGTGTTGACCAAGCATTGGAAGCACGTGAAGGTTCTATGACGGATGCTGAAATTGAAGCAATTGGTGCTGGTGACCAAGGCTTAATGTTCGGTTATGCATGTAACGAAACAGAAGAGTTAATGCCTCTTCCAATCTCTCTTGCGCATAAATTATCTCGCCGCTTGGCAGAAGTGCGCAAAAACGATACATTAGAGTATTTGCGTCCGGACGGAAAAACGCAAGTAACAGTTGAGTACGATGAGAATAATCAACCTGTACGCATCGACACAATCGTTATCTCTACACAACATGCACCAGAAGTGACGCACGAGCAAATCGAGCGCGACTTGAAAGAGCATGTAATCAATCCAATCGTTCCTGCTGAATTGATTGATGAAAACACAAAATACTTCATCAACCCAACAGGTCGTTTCGTAATCGGCGGACCACAAGGTGATGCTGGTTTGACTGGACGTAAGATCATTGTTGATACGTACGGTGGTTACGCTCGTCACGGCGGCGGTGCATTCTCTGGTAAAGATCCTACAAAGGTTGACCGCTCTGCGGCATATGCAGCGCGTTACGTTGCGAAAAACATCGTAGCTGCTGGTCTTGCTGACAAAGCGGAAGTACAACTTGCATACGCAATCGGTGTAGCACAGCCAGTATCTATCGCTGTTGACACATTCGGAACAGGCGCTGTATCTGAAGATGTATTGGTTGAACTAGTACGTAAAAACTTCGACCTTCGCCCTGCAGGCATCATCAAAATGCTAGACCTTCGTCGCCCAATCTACAAGAAAACGGCTGCTTACGGTCACTTCGGTCGCAACGACCTTGATTTGACTTGGGAGCGTACTGACAAAGCTGCGACTTTGAAAGAGCAAGCTGGTCTATAAGAAAAAACCCGCACATGTGCGGGTTTTTTTGTTGTTGATAAAATTTTCTTAACTACCTTTTAATCTTTGAGCGTGGCTTCTACAAAAGTATTTTTTACATACCATTGTGTTTGCTTGCATAAAGTTATTCACGGAATTAGCTAATCCATTTTACGACATCGTTCATATCTTGACGTATTTTGGGGCGTGGATCGCGAACGCGATAACCGAATGCAACCATAACTGCTACATCAAAGCTTCCACCCTCTAGAGCACCTGCTTTTTCTAAAATATCGTGCACTTTTTCTTGATCAAATCCTTCAATTGGGCAGGAATCAATGCCGATCTGAGCAGCAGCTGTCATCATATTGCCTAGTGCAATATATACTTGCTTTGCAGCCCAGTCAAACATCGCACGGTCATTCCCAAGAAGCTTAAAATCAGATTCTAAAAATGTTTTGTAGAAGCCGCTAATCGCATCGTATGCTTCTTTTGGCAGCTGTTTGATATCTTTTTTCATATGCGCAATGTAATCAGAGTTATATATCATATCTTCTGCTGTGCGTGCCAGTAGTACAACAAAGTGACTTGCAGTTGGCAGCTGTTTTTGCGCTCCCCATGAAACGGATCGTAATTGTTCGCGAAGCGCTGGATTTTGGATAACGACAAAGCGCCAAGGCTCAAATCCAAATGAGCTTGGAGATAATCGCGCGGTTTCTAAAATAAATGCAAAATCTTCTTCAGAAATTTTTTTCTCTGGATCAAATTCTTTTGTGGCATGTCTGAATTGATATGCCTCTAAAATCTCTTGTTTTTTGGCTTCTTTATTCATATGGCTCTCTCCTTTAAGGGTGTTTCTATAAAGTGAAATATTGGTTTTTTGCTCCTGCAAGCTCTATTATAAAAGTAACCAATTAAAATAAAAGTACGCACATTTTTGTGTTATAGTATCATTTTTTATACTAAAGGGGATGTTAATATGACAGCCAAAATTGATATTTCTAATTGGGAATCTCACGGATATGCATGCCCTGTTGAAGCAACGCTCGACATTATCGGTGGTAAATGGAAAAGTGTGATTCTATATCATTTATCAGATCAAACATTGCGCTTTAATGAGCTAAAACGGCTTATTCCTGATATTACGCAGCGGATGTTAACGTTGCAGCTACGGGAATTAGAAAGAGACGGCATTGTTCATCGTGAAGTATATAAGGAAGTTCCACCGAAAGTAGAATATTGGCTAACAGAATTTGGCCAAACGCTTACACCTATTATTCACCTTATGTTGAAGTGGGGCGTTGAAAATACGGATAAGATTATCCAGCATCGAGAACAAGCTGACGTCTAATAAAAAGGAAGCATTATTGGCTTTCTTTTTTGTCAAGCAGAGATATTTGCATTCTACTGTCTTTGCTTTTCTTTGATCGAGCTACAGCGGCTAGCTTCTCAGGTCTGAGAATCCCAGCCCTATGGAGCTGAACAAGCCGCTTTCGCTTTTCTTGTCGTTTTATAAGAACCTTTGACGGCATGCAGGAAACAGAGAGGAATCGGGATAATATGTACAACAAGAAAAGCCAATATAACCTTCATCACACAAAAGGGAAAGGGGGCGTTAGTATATGAATCGAGATACATTGCATCAAATTGTACAGGATATTCCCGACGGTATTATTCATGCTTCTGATAAGGAATTGGAGGAACTGCAAAAAATCTTACAGGAGGCGTTAAAGCTTAGAGAAGGTCATAAAAACTTACAAAAGCTTATTCAAGGATTCTCTGGAAAAGGTATGACGGGATGATGGCCGCTGATATAATCAGCGGTTTTTCCATGCTCTTTTATGATATGCAAGATAAATCGGTCACTTTTAGCCAGATATCGGTCAGATTTAAAATAAATCGGTCACTTTTAGCCAGATACAAAATAAATCGGCTACTTTGAAGTCTAATGACATCTCATTACAATAGTAAAACGTTCATGTGACAAATGTACAAAATTCGCCTGACTTCTGTGACAATCATGGTAATATGGTACTGGCTTATGCATATGTATAAGTCATGATATTACATAAAAGCAGGTGTGGTATGAAGTTTTCATTTCGTAGAGTAATACATCACATGGTGGTGTTTTTCATATGTGTATTAACATCGTTTATTATAATGGAACGTTATGTGGATGATGCAATAAGTAAAATGATTCCTTATGCATCAATTGCAGTATTTCTGCTCATTCGTTTTATAGGAGCGTCTTTGTTATATTTTGTTTATGTATGCATGTATTCCATTATGCGATACCGACGAATTCGCTTGTTTAGATGGTTTAAGGTGTATTTTAGTTTGTTATATTTGCTGTTGCTTGGATTCATGTTGTTCGCTCGAGAACCAGAGGCAGGAAACGTAAAAGACAATTATATTCCGTTTCATACAATTGATTTATACCTCAATAACAATGTTGCATCAATTTATATCGCAACCAACTTGCTAGGCAATATTATTTTATTCATTCCTGTTGGGGTATTTTTATGTTATGTCGTACGCAACCGTTATGCTGCATCATGTTTATCATTACTTACAACCATCGGAATTGAAATGGCACAAAAACATTATACGATTGGTAGCTTTGATGTGGATGATATCTTGCTGAATTTTATCGGCGCATGGGCAGGGGTGCTATTCTGTAATTTAAGCTTGAAAAAAGGCGAGGACTAAAATAGTCTTCGCCTTACTGGGAAGGGTCAATTATTCGTAATACATCTATGCCTTTTTCAGGCAATTTTTTCGTTTTCATATCATGACACAAATTCGTAAGAACAAGCAATTCAGTGCGTAAGTGTAAAATGACGCTGGTGAGAATATAACCAATGGCTAGATTTTCCTGTCGGTATTTCTTCTCGTATACCGTTTCCATTGTTGTCAAATACAATTTCGTTTCAGCAACCTTTTCTTCAAGCTTGGCAATCATCGGCTCAATATCTCCATATTGAGCGAATAACAATGCTTCATGGATAGCGCGCTGCATATTTTCCTGTTTTCCGATTTGTTCTAATAACAATTGATTAAATTCTTTCACGCCATTCTCCGTTACCCCATACACTGTTTTTTCAGGTCTTGGTGTATCCGAAATAATATCTGTGACGGCTATGAAACCCTGTTCCTCTAGCTTCTCAAAGTTGTAATATAAAGAACCCTTTGTGATTTTCATATAGTATTTCATATGACTTTGCTGTAGGATTTGCTGAATTTCATAAGGGTGTCTATTCTTTTCCATAAGAAGACCGAGTACCACTAGTTTTACATTCATCGGCTATGCCTCAATATTTACATTTTCATCTTTCTTCACGGAAACCCGTGCATTTCCCATCCATACAATCGCAATAGCTGATAGTACAAGTGGGATTAGGGAAAGGGCAAAGATATGTGTGATAGAAGATGACATAGCATCTACAATTTTATCTAAAATGGGAGCCGGAATCTTTGCACGTGTGGCAGGTTCAAAAATGGACTTTAAATCCCCCATATTGCCTAGTGCATTTGCCCCCTCATTCATTCCAGCAAAAGCATTCTTTAAATTCTCTGTAAATGCAGTGTTTTGGATGGTTCCAAAGATGGTAACACCTAACGTCATACCGAGTGAACGGAAAAAGGAATTCGTTGAAGTTGCAGAACCACGAAAACGCGGATCTATATTATGAACAGATGATGTTGGTAACAGTGAGAAGGAGAATCCTACACCAAACCCTACCAATATCATATATAAAGTTACCATCATGCGTGTTGTTTCTGGTGTCATCGTACTTAAAAAGATTGTGCCCACCAGGAAGGAGGCAATGGATAATAACATGAGATTGCGATAGGTGGTTTTCGTTTGAAAAATACCCGCAATCGCGCTACCTGCAACAGAACCGAGCATCATCGGCATTAATACAAAGCCTGCGCTTGTCGCAGAACCACCGTAAACAGCCTGCACGAAGATGGGAATAAACACTGTTGAAATGACAAACGTTGCACCATACAAGAATGCGATAATTTGTGAAGTTGCAAACACGCGTTGTTTAAACATCCAAAATGAAATAATAGGATCCTTCGCCTTTGTTTCAATAACTAAGAAGGAAATAAAGAAAATAACAAACACGCTGAACAAGCCAAGAATTTGTGCAGAGCTCCATGCGTATTCTTTTCCGCCAAGCTCTAGCGCAAACATAATGCTGACCACGGCTACAATTAAAGTAATAGCACCGCCCCAATCAATATACTGCTTGGTGGTAGGAGCTGTTTCCTTATAAGCTTTGACGATACAGAATAAAGAGATTAAACCAATTGGAATGTTTACATAGAAAACCCAGTGCCAACTAATATTTTCTGTAATATAGGCACCCAGAAGGGGACCAAATACACTAGACATCCCGAATACGGCTCCTAGCAAGCCAGTCATTTTGCCGCGCTTTTCAACAGGAAAAATATCAAAAACAATTGTAAAGGCGATCGGCATTAACGCCCCGCCACCGATGCCTTGAATAGCACGAAAAATACTGAGCTGCACGATGTTTTGGGCCATTCCGCATAGCACAGAACCAAGTAGAAATACTAATAAGCCAAATATATAAAATCGTTTTCTGCCATACATATCGGATAACTTCCCGAAAATGGGCATACCAGCCATTACAGCGACCATGTACGCTGATGTGACCCACACAAACTTATCGAGTCCGCCTAAATCGGAAACAATTGTTCCGATAGCTGTTGCTACAATCGTGTTATCCATAGCCGCCATCAAGATTCCCAGTAACAAACCTATTATAACAAGGCGAATATTACTTTCTTTTGAAACCATGGTTAAGCTCCTTTCTTTATATAGGTGTATATAGTTTAATTAAACCATATGTATTTATTATAGTCTAATCAAACTATTTGTATAGATAATCTTTCCGCCTTTTTTCGCAAAATAATAAACCCCTTTGTCAAGTAAAAATCCCCGTTCGTTTGAACGGGGCATACTTATGCCAATAGCTCTTCTTGCGGAGCTTCAATGGCATCTTCATAATGCTTAAGAAGGTTTGCAAATATAGAATCCCAGCTTTGAGAGAGTGCGTATTCTTGCGCATGCTGTCTCATTTCCTGTCGTAAATTGTAATCATCTAGTAGGGTTTCTATCGCGTTTATAAATAAGTCAGCTTGCTTAGGAAAGCATAGCATGCCGTTTTTTCCATGTGTAATAATATTTTTCACACCACCTGCATCTGCACCGATCACCGGAGTGCCGCAGGCTAACGATTCTAGTACAACGTTTCCAAATGTTTCTGTAGAAGATGGAAAGACCATTAATGAAGAGGTGGCATATATGGCAGCGAGGTCTTCTCCTTTTAGATAGCCAGTAAAAGTGACATTTTCCGTACAAGCTTCTTTTAAATCAGCTGATGCAGGACCATCTCCTACGAGTAACCAATGAATCGAGTTAGCTCGTTTTATGTGCAGTTTATTTATAATATGCGTAAGTGTCTCGATATCTTTTTCTGGTGCGATTCGTCCAACCCAACATATGATATGTTCTTCTTTAATATCATAGCGCTCACGTACAATATTTGAATCGTAATGTGGATGATATAGGTTACAGTCCACACCGCGACTCCAAATATGAAGGTCACAAAACCCTTTTCGTTTCAGTTGTTTTAATGTCTCTAAAGAAGGGACAAATGTTTTTTGAAGTGAACTATGAAACCACTTTAGATAGTTCCACAACATATTTGAGAAAAACTCCATTTTATAATACTGTAAGTAAGCGTCAAAATCAGTATGATATGAGCCGACAAGAGGAATATTTAATTTTTTCGCGTAATACATACCACAAAGGCCCATGTTAAAGGGTGTTGCCACATGAATAATATCCGGCTTAAATTGCAATAATTCACGTTTTAAACGTATAGGATTCGGGATGGCAAGCCGGCATTCTGGATACAAGGCTAGAGGAATGCTTTTTAGCTTTTTTACGTTCGTCATCACGTGTTCTTCCGCAGGATTTTCTGGTGCGAACACGTAATATTCTATGTTTTGTTGCGCTAAGTAGCGGGTAAAGCGTTCAAGCGTTTTAGCAACACCATTGACCTGCGGTGTAAACGTATCGGTAAAGATGGCAATCTTCATCCGGAAGCCTCCCTTTAAAACGAGATGAGATAAGACGATATTACACCTGTAAGCGTTCCTAAACATAAGCCGACAAGCACATCAGACGGGTAGTGAAGACCAAGATAGATACGAGATATACCAACGGATAAGCCGATGGGTAATAAAAAAACAGAAAGAATTGGCATATATATGATGAAAGGGATGATAACAGAAAAAATGGCAGTTGTATGACCGGAAGGAAAAGAATGATCTTGTAATGGATTTGTATGATATCTTGTTCCGTGCACGCGCAAATACGGTCGTTTTCGAGGATAGAGTTTTTTACAAATTTGCACAGGGAGGTGACTGACGGCAAGAGAAACACCAGCAATTATGGCCGTTTCTCGCACGCTACCTTGAAAGAAAAGCAGCAAAACAAGAACGAAAGAGATGGTAAGTGTTGCACCGCCAAGATGAGTGATGCTGTTAAAATAGGCATTTAACGCTTTTCGATCGAAATGACGGTTAATTGCTTTTAAAATGTAACATTCTATCTCATATAAGGTATGGATAGATTTGGACATCATGCGCGACACCTCCTATTAGAAATATATTTTCTTTCATGATTTTATTTTAATAAGAGTTTGTTGAGCCGGTGCTAAGAAATTGTAAAGAGAGCTTTTGAAAATGTAAAAACGGCAGAGAAACAGAGATTTTCTCCCCGTCTCACCTACCGTTTTGCAGGCTCTTATAAAATTGTCCTTTTTCTACATATTCACGGCGAATACGAGCCATATCAAGTCGGTCTTCTTCTGTTAATTCACGTACGACTTTAGCTGGACGCCCAAATGCCAATGTGTTTGGCGGAATTTTCTTGCCTTGTGGTACTAAACTTCCAGCACCGATAAATGCCCCTTCGCCAATTTCAGCTCCATCAAGGACAATCGATCCCATGCCAATAAGCGCATCTTTTCGGATGGTGCAGCTATGTAAAATAACCTGATGTCCGACCGTAACGTCATCTTCTAAAATCAGTGGATATTTGGGGCTTTGGTGCAATGTGCATTGATCTTGAATATTTACACGATTTCCGATCATAGTGGGAGACACGTCGCCGCGGATGACAGTGTTAAACCAAATGCTCGACTCTTCGCCAATTTTTACATCGCCGGTAATGGTCACAAAATCAGCGATGAAAGCACTCTTGGCAATGCGGGGTTGTTTATCTTTATACGGATAAATCATAGAGAAACCACCTTTTCTATTGAGATAAATGAAAGCGAAAACAATACTTGATGCTAGTGTAGCACATACGAGAGAACGGGGGAATGATTATGTGGAAATGGCGTGCAGAGCAGCCGAAGGCAGTCGTTGTAATAGTACATGGTGCGATGGAGCATCATGGTCGATATGCGGAGCTTGGAGATAAGTGGACTGCGAATGGCTATCATGTTGTTATGGGAGATTTGCCTGGACACGGAACAAGTTCGCGCAACAGAGGACATATTGACAGCTTTCAAGAATATATAGATGAGGTTTTGCATTGGATAGAAGAAGCGCAAAGAGAGAGGCTGCCGGTTTTTCTTCTTGGACATAGCATGGGTGGATTAATTGTTATTCGAACATTGCAAGAGACTCACATACCGGTGGCCGGGGTTATTTTAAGCTCTCCTTGTTTAGGAGTTGTTGCGCAGCCACCCGCTTATTTACGCGCCGCTTCCCGTATTTTAAACCGTGTGATGCCACGTCTGCGTGTTGCTTCTAATCTAACAGTTGAAATGGCAACAAGAAATAAAGAAATCCGCGATCAAATGGAGAACGATTCTTTATATTTACGAAAAGTGTCTGTACGCTGGTATAGTGAGCTTGTAAAAGGAATCGCTTTGGCTCATACAAAACAGCACCGTTTTCCAAATGTACCGCTTCTTTTAATGCAAGCATGTGAAGATAAAATTGTAGATAAATCTACAGTACGCACTTGGTTTGACACATTGAAAATCAATGAAAAAACGTATAAAGAATGGGATAAGTGTTATCATGAATTATTTAATGAGTATGAGCGAGACGAAATTTTTGCGATGGCTTATCGCTTTACAGAAGCGCATATTAAGGAGAAGTGATAAAGGTGAAAGTACCACAAAATTCTGTGACGTTAATGGCTCGTATTTATAAACGAGTGATGCCTGCCGTGCATGAGGAACTATCATATTGGCGTGAACGTGCGCAGGCTATTCCAAATTCGGAACTTCGTAAGCAAGCGCTCGCGAGTATCCAGCACAAAACCTTTCACTGTGAGGGAGGTGGTATTCTAGCGCTCTTGGCCGGACCCCATCGCCGTGATGTAATTACGTTTGTGGTGGCATATCAAACAATTAGCGATTATTTGGATAATTTATGTGATAGGAGTACATCTCTAGATCCGGATGATTTTGCCGCGTTACATGAATCTATGGCGCATGCGCTAACCCCTTCAGCTCCAAAAAGCAATTATTATCGTTACCGTGAGGATCAAAATGATGGAGAATATTTGCATGATTTAGTTATTACGTGTCAACGTATCCTGCAAAAGACGAAGCATTATGATAGGATTGCAACAGATTTGCAGGAGCTTGCTTCTTATTATTGTGATTTGCAGGTACATAAGCATGTGGCAGTGCATGAACGGGAGGAACGGCTTCAGAATTGGTTTGCTTTGTATAAGGAGCAATTACCTGACATGCAGTGGTACGAATTTTCAGCTTGCGCCGGATCTACACTTGGTATTTTTTGTCTAGTGGCGTATGCGTTTCATGAACACTTAAGTGATGAAGATATCTGTGCAATTAAAAAAGGATATTTTCCGTATCTGCAAGGGCTGCATATCTTGCTTGACTACTTTATCGATCAAGAAGAAGACAAACAGGGCGGAGATCTAAATTTTTGTAGCTATTATGAGAATAGGGAAGAGCTATTGAAGAGGCTTAAGCATTTTGTAACGGAGACCGATCGCAGTACGAAGCAATTGCCGCATGCGAAGTTTCATCGCCTCATTGCCCGCGGTCTTCTTGGTGTATATCTCTCCGATCAAAAGGTACATGAACAAAAGGATATGAAGAGAATGGCAAAGCAAATTGTAAAATATGGTGGTCTTACTTCGTATTTCTTTTACATGAACGGAAAAATGTATCGAAAACGCGCATAAGGTCCGGATATTCCGGACCTTATCGTTTTTCTATAGCAATGATAAAAGGTGGATTGTTTGCCTGGTTAATAAATTCGTAACGAAGCACATGCGCTTCTTTTTGGTCAAGAGACATTGCAAATTGAATCACTTCATCTCGTTCAATTTGTCCTTCCGGATGGCCGTGATAAATGACAAGAACAATGATTCCTTCCGGCGCCATTACTTGTAGTAATTGTTGAATGGCAGCGATTGTAGAATTCGGCTTTGTTACAATACGTTTATCGCCGCCTGGCAAGTAGCCAAGATTAAAAACGGCACCAGTTACATGACCGTTCGCATCGGCAGGTAATGCATCAAGCAACTGATCATGACTGCTGTGAAATAAAACGGCACGATCCATCATATTCTGCTCTGATAAGCGCTTTTTTGTTTGTTTTAATGCCTCTTCTTGAATATCAAATGCAAATACTTTTCCGGTAGGTCCTACTATACTTGCTAAAAAACAGGTGTCATGGCCGTTTCCCATTGTGGCATCCACTGCATAATCACCTGGGCGCACCGCTTTTTCAAGCAGTAGTCGCGCGAACGGCAAAACACGATCTAGCTTCATTTCTTCATCACCTCTTCTACAAACTTACCTTGCCAGCTATTGCGGCGCGCAAACTCCGCATCAATGCTGTTTAATACATGCCATTTGTTCATGCTCCACATGGGACCAATCATTAACTCGGGTGGGCCGTCACCAGTAATGCGATGTACAATCACATCAGGCGGCATGACTTCAAGCTGATCTACAACAAGAGAAACATACTCTTCTAGCGATAAAAAGCTAAGCAAGCCTTTTTCATACTGCTTTACCATCGGTGTTCCTTTTAGTAGGTGTAACAGATGAATTTTAATTCCTTGAATATCCAGCTTTGCAACTTCACGTGCTGTTTCCATCATCATGTCATATGTCTCAAGCGGAAGACCGTTGATAATGTGAGAGCATATGCGAATGTTGTGTTTGCGGAGCTTATCTACACCTGCTATATATGTTTGGTAGTCATGAGCACGATTAACTAAAAGTGCGGTGCGTTCATGAACAGTTTGTAATCCGAGCTCTACCCACAAGTATGTTCGTTTGTTTAAATCGGCCAAGTATTCCACCACATCGTCAGGCAAGCAATCAGGACGGGTCGCGATAGAAATACCAACAACGCCTTCTTGCGTTAAAACGGGTTCAAAGGTTTGTTTTAATACTTCAACAGGCGCATGGGTGTTGGTGAATGCTTGAAAGTACGCCATGTACTTGCCATTTTTCCATTTGGTATGCATTTTTGTTTTAATGTTATGAAATTGTGTGATAACGTCCTCCGTCCGGCTTCCCGCAAAGTCCCCAGATCCAGCGGCGCTGCAAAAGGTACAGCCACCAAATGCCACCGTGCCGTCGCGATTCGGACAATCAAACCCTGCATCGAGAGAGACCTTAAACACCTTTGTGCCGAACTGCTTGCGCAGATGATAATTCCATGTATGATAACGCTTATTGTCGGTCGAAAACGGAAATGGATTTTCCATTGGTTTCCCTCCCTATTCTGTATGGAAAGCAAAAATACATTTCATTATAGCATTCGCTCATAGAGTTTGCATTGTTGGGGAAAATAAAGTGAAGCAACAATAGTGAGGAGGGTGAAAGATGACAGATCGATACTCATTAGACCAATGTATCCATGAGGCTGAGGAAGCTATGAAATACGGACACGAGCAGTTAGAGCTCGGTATGAGACAAGAGCATTACAATGACATGGAGTATTCTGACGCGCAGCTTCAGCTTGAGCAAGCTGTAATTGCGCTGGAAAAAATGATGGACAATGCTAACGCGGAGCAGCGTGAACGCATTGACCGCACACTTGCGCAAATGCGTCATTTACAGCATCAAATGATTACAACACCACACTAAGGAGCTGATACTATGGCAAAGCGTTCTGATATGAATAATCCCGAGCAAAAAACACAAAATGGTCATAACCAGGAATTCTCTAACGAATTAGATCCGGTTGTACAAGCAAAGCAAAAAAACCGTAAAAAAGGACAACCACAAAAATCCAAGCAATAAAAAACTCGCGTATGCGAGTTTTTTTATTGCTTGGAAAACAGCTTCGGCCGATAGAAGAGAAGAATTGGCCGATAGAAGAGTGGAATTGGCTAACAAAGAGTATAAAACGCTGTAATTACATAGGTTTTAAAGGAATTAAAAGCCCGCAATATACTGAAATTCACAATTGTTTTTTAAAGGGCAAATCTGTTGTCAACCTTCTGTAAAAGGCATACAATCGTAATGTTGCATTCGGACGATTCTATGAAAAAGGAGGGAGAAGCATGCCTCGAAAAGTATGGCTATTGGTCATTGCTATGGTTATTAATGTGACAGGGGCTTCTTTTTTATGGCCTTTTAACACCATCTATATTCACAATCACCTTGGTAAATCTTTATCAGTGGCGGGAATGGCCTTGTTGATTAACTCGCTTGCAGGTGTGGTCGGGAACCTTGTTGGCGGCATTATGTTTGATAAAATGGGCGGCTATACATCAATTTTGAGCGGTATTCTAATTACTTTATCAGCAGTGACGGGTCTTGTTTTTTTCCACGATTGGCCGCTGTATGTGGTATGGCTCGGTATTATTGGATTAGGGGCCGGCATGGTGTTTCCATCGATGTATGCGATGGTGGGTGCTGTTTGGCCAGAAGGTGGCCGAAGAGCATTTAATGCGATGTATATCGGGCAAAACGTGGGTGTTGCGGTTGGGTCTGCATTAGGAGGCTTAGTTGCTTCCTTCCGCATTGACTATATCTTTTTAGCCAATCTAACACTGTATTTTGTATTCTTTATGATTGCTTTGATCAGTTTTAAAGATATGCAGATCAACGTAGATAAGGTTGAGACAAAAGTAGAAAAAGCATCCTGGAAGCTGACGCCTTCCTTGCAGGCGCTATTGGTGATGTGCATTGCATATGCGATTTGCTGGATTGCGTATGTACAATGGCAGGTTACAATTTCTGCTCATATGCAGGATTTAGATATTAGTTTACGTGCATACAGTTTATTGTGGACGGTGAACGGAGCACTAATTGTATTAGCACAACCAGTTGTCACAGCATTTATCCGAAGATTTAATCGTTCTTTAAAACAACAAATTTTAATTGGTACGTCTATTTTTATTGTTTCATTTCTCGTTGTTGGACAGGCAGAACAATTTAGCATGTTTATGACAGGTATGCTCATTTTAACGATTGGTGAAATGTTTGTATGGCCGGCTGTTCCGACGATTGCCAATGAATTAGCGCCTGAAGGGAAAATTGGCTTTTATCAAGGTGTCGTAAACAGTGCGGCAACGGGGGGACGGATGCTTGGTCCGTGGATGGGTGGCTTAATTGTCGATTTATACAATATTCAAGTATTGTTTATGGTGCTAATGGCAATGCTGTTGATAGCAATGGTTGCGACAAGTCTATATGATTATAAGCTAAAAGAAAAGCAAACAAAAGAAAAAATAGCGGTTTGACGTAGCGAACAACATGTTTTAGAATAGACTGTAAGCAAATAAGCAATAACAGTGACAAGGAGTAGTAGCAAATAGAACCGGCTCAGAGAGTTGACGTGTGGTGAAAGTCAATCCGGATATCGTTGTGAACTCGCCTTAGAGTTGCAATCGTGAACAACAGTAGCGGTTGCCGTTTCATCCACGTTACGGATTTGAGCGAGTGTCTACGGGCACTAACTAGGGTGGTACCGCGGGAATTTATAACCTCTCGTCCCTTTTAGGGATGAGGGGTTTTTTGTATTTTTGCGGAGACATAGATGAATTGGAGGGTATTTTGTGAGCTACAATCATAAGGAAATTGAAAAGAAATGGCAGGCGTATTGGGAAGAGAATAAAACCTTCCGTACGACTGAAGATACTGACAAACCTAAGTTTTACGCGTTGGATATGTTCCCATATCCGTCCGGCGCTGGTCTTCATGTAGGGCACCCGGAAGGATATACGGCTACTGATATTCTATCTCGTATGAAACGTATGCAAGGCTATAATGTGCTTCATCCAATGGGATGGGACGCATTTGGTCTTCCAGCAGAACAATATGCACTTGATACAGGAAACGACCCTGCGGAATTTACAGAGAAAAACATCAATACATTCCGCAATCAAATTAAAGCACTTGGATTTTCCTATGACTGGGATCGTGAAGTAAATACCACAGATCCAAATTATTATAAGTGGACGCAATGGATTTTCTTGAAATTATACGAAAAAGGCTTAGCTTACGTTGATGAGGTAGCGGTAAACTGGTGTCCAGCACTTGGTACTGTATTGGCGAACGAAGAAGTTATTGATGGCAAGAGTGAGCGCGGCGGTCACCCGGTAGAGCGCCGTCCGATGAAGCAGTGGGTATTAAAGATCACAGCGTACGCGGATCGTTTATTGGAAGATTTGGAAGAACTGGATTGGCCGGAAAGCTTGAAGGAAATGCAGCGTAATTGGATTGGTCGTTCAGAAGGTGCTGAGATCCACTTCCAAGTAGATGGCACAGATGAGAAGTATACAGTGTTTACAACACGTCCTGATACCTTGTTTGGCGCAACGTATTCTGTATTGGCACCTGAGCACGCGCTTGTTGAGAAAATTACAACACCAGAGCAAAAGGCGGCTGTTGAAGCCTACTTAGATCAAGTAAAAATGAAAAGCGATTTAGAGCGTACAGACTTGGCAAAGGATAAAACAGGGGTATTTACAGGTGCATATGCCATTAATCCAGTGAACGGCGCAAGAATGCCAATTTGGATTGCGGATTATGTACTTGCGAGCTACGGAACGGGTGCCATTATGGCAGTACCAGCACATGATGAGCGCGATTATGAGTTTGCGAAAAAGTTCGATTTGCCAATTCAAGAGGTTGTTGCAGGTGGCGACATTACAAAAGAAGCTTACACAGGTGATGGTGAACATGTAAACTCTGATTTCTTAAATGGCTTAAATAAAGAAGAAGCCATCACAACCATGATTGCTTGGTTGGAAACAAATAAAATGGGTGAGAAGAAGGTAACGTATCGTTTGCGCGACTGGTTGTTCAGCCGTCAGCGTTACTGGGGTGAACCGATCCCTGTTATTCATTGGGAAGACGGCACGATGACTGCTGTACCGGAAGAGGAGCTTCCGCTAGTATTGCCGCAAACAGATGATATTCGTCCTTCCGGTACAGGTGAATCTCCACTTGCGAACGTGGCAGAATGGGTGAATGTAGTAGATCCGGTAACAGGCAAAAAGGGTCGCCGTGAAACGAATACCATGCCGCAATGGGGCGGAAGTTGCTGGTATTACTTACGTTATATTGACCCGCATAACAATGAAAAGCTTGCTGATCCTGAAAAATTGAAGCAGTGGCTACCGGTTGATATTTATATCGGCGGCGCTGAGCATGCGGTACTTCACTTATTGTACGCGCGCTTCTGGCATAAATTTTTGTATGACTTAGGTGTGGTACCGACGAAGGAACCATTCCAAAAATTGTTCAACCAAGGTATGATTTTAGGTTCTAATAATGAGAAAATGAGTAAATCCAAAGGAAATGTTGTAAATCCTGACGATATTGTGGCAAGCCACGGTGCGGATACGCTTCGTTTATATGAAATGTTCATGGGGCCGCTTGAAGCATCTATCGCTTGGTCTGAAACAGGTCTTGATGGAGCGCGTCGTTTCTTAGACCGTGTATGGCGCCTATTTGTACAGGAAAATGGCGAATTAAGCGACAAAATTAAACAAGAATCTAATAAAGCCTTAGATAAGGTATATCATCAAACGGTGAAAAAGGTAACGGAAGATTATGAAGGCATTCGTTTTAATACAGCTATTTCACAAATGATGGTATTCATCAATGATGCCTATAAGGCAGAAGTTCTTCCAGTTGAATATGTAGAAGGATTTGTAAAGCTATTGTCTCCAATTGCACCGCACCTCGCGGAAGAATTATGGAGCAAGCTTGGGCATAGTGAGACCATTACGTATGAAGCATGGCCGACATTTGATGAGTCTAAGCTTGTGGAAGATGAGATTGAAATTGTTGTCCAAATCAACGGTAAAGTGAAAGCAAAATTGTTGGTCGCAAAAGACGCAACAAAAGAGCAAATGGAGCAATTGGCGTTAGCTGATGCACAAGTGAATGCACAAATTGAAGGGAAAACAGTACGGAAAATTGTTGCTGTACCTGGTAAGCTTGTTAATATCGTAGCAAACTAAAAATCGGCCTTAGAGCCGATTTTTTTCTTTTGCTTGGTGCAAAATAAGATAACATTACAAATAAGGAGGGATGATGATGAGCAAAGGAAGAAGCAACAACGCAGGGCAAAAACAACCAAATTTTAATGAAGCTTCTGAAGGGAAGCAGCGTCAAGGTCAAAAGAAAAACAAAGAGCAATAAGAAAAAGAGGCTGGAACAAAAGGATTTCAACCAACGAAAAATCCGAACTATTAGTCGGAATTCTCTACACAGAATTCGATTTAGTTCGGATTTTTCTTTTATTATTGTTATCTATTCTGGATTCTTTCGGCTTTAGAGTTATATGATGCAGTTATGTCTCGGTCTCTCTTCTTCAGTTAGTATTTTCTTTCATTTTTTCTAACAGCTCTTGCTGCTTCGCAATAATTTGCTTTTCAATTTCAATTAACTTCGCAGCATCTTCTTCTGTAGCAGACTGCTGTAGCTCTTTTTTCTGCCGATATAAATCACGTAGTTCGTGGTGCGCACCAAACTTGTCTTGCTCGCGCACCTTTTGTTTCTCGTCTTTTATTTTTTCTTTCAATGGCTTAATAATGGTACGCATTTCATCATGCTGCGCTTTCATCTCATTATGCAAAGATTGTAGCTGTGTTTGTAACTCCGCTTTTTTTGCCTCGTCCGTTGTGCTGTCAATCTGTTCACGCAAAGCATGCTTTTTATCATGCAGTGCTTGCATTTTTTCATGCAAAGCATTTAGTTTTGTTTTTTCTTCTGTTGTTAAATTGGATTGCTCAATCCATTGTTTGCGTTTCGCGTCGCGCTGCTCATGCAACTGCTTGTGCAGTGCTTTTTCCTGCACTTCTAGCTTTTGCAATGTGTCTTGTTGTTCAGGTGTAGCAGCAGATACCATTGTCCCCCCGACAACAGCGGTTGTTACCAACGAAGCAAGTGCCAATTTCCACTTCATATCATCACTCCTAAACTGATAAGATGGTGTTGCTGTAAACAGTTTGCCCTTTTTTTGTGTTTTCTGTGTGAATTTAGTATGTTTTTCAAAAGGAGATTGTATTAGAGATAGAAACACATGTGATATACATTCAAGCTTAGTGGGCAGGTGCGTCCTGACCGCAACTACAAGCTACTTGTTAAAATAACAACATGTGTATGTATATACTTTGCTTTCAATTCGATGCGTTGCTAGAATAATAACAGTACGGAAAGGGGCTGAAAAAATGCACGAGGTTCAAACCATTACACCTGAGGAAGTGCAAGCAAGGTTAGAGCAAGGAGAAACACTGCATCTAGTTGATGTAAGGGAAGATGAAGAAATTGCATGTTACGGTAAGATTCCTGAGGCCATTCATATTAAAATGGGAGATATACCTAATAAATTAAGTTATTTTAATAAAGAGGATACGTACATCTTTATTTGTAAAGCAGGTGTGCGAAGCGAGCATGTGTGCATGTACATGCAGGAGCAGGGATACAAAGCAATCAATATGATTGGTGGCATGTTGTATTATACGGGTAAGACAGAGTAAACGCGGAACAAGATGTTCCGCGTTTTTTACTATTTGAACTACTCAGCATTGAAATACCGAGATTCCTACGAACACCAAAGTATCCTTTGGTTAGCTACCCCCGTAGTCCCTACGGTTGATACGAAATTCGCATGGTCTTGCAGTCTTGTTTTCGATTTGGTGCTTGGTTTTCGTCACCATTGGTTTACGGTTTGTTCTTTTTGCGACTTTTGAATGGTATAGGCGAACGACAGCCACCAAACAAGAATGTTGGTATAGATCAGAAAGTATAAAAATTATAGATATTTTCTATCTCTAGTGCCTAAGCAGGGCGCTTCCGCTTTTTTGCTGTTTGCATACAATAATAAAAAATGAGAGAAGGACAGAGATGGCGTTTATTCAAAACGTGAAGATTATCAATAACAACGGTCATGTGAATATAGGGAACTGCTATAATATATCTCCTTTAATGGTCTCTAAAGTGAGCAATGGTGCAGGTGGGAACAGTACGGCATTTCTATTAAACGGTGTTCGAGCCAACAACGAATTTGAGGGACGTTTTATAAGCGAGAGAGAACCTGCTATTGATGTAGCTGTGGAAGAGGAAACATTTTAATAGAAGGAGAGACAGGAGATGTGTATGATCAAGAAGTTTATCGTAGTGAATAACTACGGTACGATTCAATGCGGTAATAATATCAGTGAAATTACAATGACGGCATCTAAAAGCATAAATGGTGCGACGGGAGTAACAGGTGCGGATTTTATTAATGGGCGCCGTGTACTGCGGACAACAAACGAAGAAACCAATACGACCGAAGCCATATCGCAATCAACTGTACAAGATACAAGTACAATGAATCTATAATTTTAATCATAAGTAAACCAAACTGGAAATAAAATGGAGTAGGTAATGACATTCATGAAGGGAGGGGGCATGAATGGGGAAAACTTTAAAAATTGATATTACAGAAAAAGTAACAGCGAAGTTTAAGGAAAAGTATTTGGAATTATATTCGAATAAATTTATGATTGGAAAGCTGTATATGTATAAGGCGGAACAAAAGTATGAACTAGAAGATGGGTATATTTATGAAGATGGTCGTTTTTATCGCTTAATTCAAATGCGTCGCGACAATGATCCATCAGTTTCCGGGTGTGATTCAGGGTGGTGCTAATATGCGTGTAAAAATATTTGATGAAATGCATGAAAAGGATTTAGAAGAACGTGTGAATGCATTTTTAAAGAAGATCGATGATACGCAAATTGTAGATGTGAAGTATCAAGTAGCCATTGCAAACAATAATGATGAAAATCAAATATATTGCTTTTCAGCGATGATTATATACAGAGCCTAACCTAACAGAGTTAGGCTCTTATTATTAGGATCTGTTAAAGTTTGGTGTAGATTTGTTACAGGGGCGTCTGCAGACAGTCACGAGCCTCTCCCCGTCACATCATTAGCACAGCCTATCATTAATAAGAAGGCGCTAAGGCATGCTGAGCAGCTGTCATTCCTGCAACTCGTCCGGTCACAAGAGCAGATGTGATGTTATAGCCACCTGTATAGCCATGAATATCGAGAATTTCTCCGCAAAAGTATAAGCCCTTCATCAATTTTGAAGACATTTCCTTCGGATGAATTTCTTTAACAGAAACCCCTCCACCAGTAACGAACGCTTTTTCAATGGATTGTGTACCATTTACAGAAAACGTAAAACCTTTCATATCTTTTACAAGGGCGCGAATCAGTTCATTGCTGACATGAGCAGCAGCTTGTGCACCATCTATTCCATTTTTCTCAAGTAAAAATAGAAAATAGCGCTCTGGTACAATCCCCTTCAGCAAATTCTTGAGAGATTTTTTAGGTTCATTTTTCATTTGTTGTATAATGTCTTGCAATAACGACTGTTCTTTCCAATCAGGAAGCGCGTCAATATGCATGGTTACGGATTGTGTGTTAAATTTTTTCATGGTTTGAACTACATATTGACTACAGCGGAGTGCGGCAGGACCTGATATGCCAAAGTGTGTAAATAACATATCCATACGGTGTGTTTTAACTGTCTTCCCCTTTGGATTCAATACGCTTAATGCTACGTTGCGAAGTGCAAGACCCTGTAGTGTTTTCTTCTTAATAAATGACTCAGATGACGTAATAGGAACTTCTGTCGGAAACAATTCTGTAATGGTATGCCCAGCTTTCTCAGCCCATGCATAACCGTCTCCTGTTGAACCTGTATGCGGAACGGATTTACCTCCAACCGCAATAATAACGTGCTGCGTTGGAATCACTTCTCCGTTTTGTAAAACCACTGCTGAGGTTTGTCCGTCCGTATATTCAATGGTTTGAACTGGTGTATCTGTACGTGTGTGAACGCCAAGCTCTTGTAAACGGCGCAGTAGCGCATCAACTACAGATTGCGCTTTGTCGGATACAGGAAACATACGTCCATGGTCTTCTTCTTTCAATGCGACACCTAGTCCTTCAAAAAAACGAATGATATCTTCATTGTTAAAAATGGAAAATGCACTGTATAAAAAGCGGCCATTCCCTGGGATATGTTTCACAATTTCATCTAGAGGTAGTCGATTGGTGACATTACACCTTCCTCCCCCAGATATTGCGAGCTTTCTCCCTAATTTATTTCCTTTATCTAATAGAAGAACCTTTGCTCCGCCTTCTGCAGCTCCAATAGCGGCCATCAACCCTGAAGGTCCCCCTCCAATTACAATTACATCATAAAGCATACTATCACCCTTGTTTTTGTACTGTACAACAGAATAGCACGAATGCGGCAAAAAGGAAAACGACTAGGATACAATTAATTTTTGGAATCGCTTATGTGAATATTGAAAAATCTGATAGAAGAAATGCATAAACAAATGAATACCGATCACAGTGCGATAAGTAGCTAAGAAAATAGATATATGACAAAGCTTGTTGCTTGTACGAGAACTCTTCCACATAAATCAACAAGCTTTTCCTTCTTCATCGCATTTTGTGATACAATACAAAGGTTAGATTCCCAGTGTTTGGAGGATTATATATGTCTGATTCTAAATTTATACGCGGCACACTCATCGTGACGTTGGGAACATTTTTCATTAAATTCCTAGGCATGATTTATGTGTTTCCGTTTTATCAGTTGGTTGGGACAAATGGAGGAACTTTATATACGTACGGTTATGTGCCTTACACTATCTTTTTAAGCATCGCAACTGCCGGCGTACCGCTTGCGGTCTCCAAATTTGTCTCAAAGTATAATGCACTTGGTGATTACGAAACAAGTCGGCGTATGTTTCGCTCTGGTATGAAGTTAATGATTGTGATGGGCGTATTGTCGTTTGTGACGCTATATACCACAGCGCCGCTCTTTGCAAAAACCATGCTCAGCAAAGCGGAAGGACCAAACAGCGTGGAAGAGGTTGCGACAATCATTCGCCTTGTTAGCTTTGCGCTTTTAGTTGTACCAGCCGCAAGTTTGATTCGCGGTTTTTTTCAAGGTCATCAATCGATGGGACCCACTACGATTTCACAAATTATCGAACAAATTATCCGCATTGCTGTATTATTAGGCGGAAGTTATGTTGTCATTAAGGTATTGGATGGAACAGTTGCCATGGCAATCGGGGTGTCGACCTTCGCTGCTTTTATATCGGCACTTGGGGCGCTGGCTGTTTTAATTTGGTATTGGGTAAAACGCAAGCATCATCTTGATACTTTGCTTGTTAATCAAACTGTGCAGCCGGCAAATGTGAGCACGCCGCAGTTATTTAAAGAGCTATTTGCTTATGCTCTGCCTTATGTTGTTGTCGGGCTTACCATTCCGCTCTATCAACAAATTGATACACTTACCTTTAATAAAGCGATGGCTGCCGCAGGTCAGTCAAAAATCGCTGAATCTGCGCTGGGCATTTTTACGATGTGGACACATAAGCTGATTATGATTCCGGTGTCCTTAGCAACAGCATTCAGCTTAACGCTTGTACCTGCGATTACAAAGTCATTTACAGAACAAAATCAAACTGTTTTGCATCGTCAAATTGGGCAAACATTTCAGTTAAATATCTTTTTAACACTTCCAGCAGTAGTAGGTATTTCCGTTCTGTCTTATCCGTTATATGCCGCTTTTTACGGGGCGGACAAGCTTGGTGGAGAAATTTTGATGTGGTATGCACCTGTTGCCTTATTTTTTGCTTTATTCTCGATTACAGGCGCGATCTTACAAGGAATCAATCAACAAAGACAAGCCATTATCGGATTGGGAATTGGAATTGTACTAAAGCTGATAGGAAATCTAGTACTGATTCGTTACTTTGGTGCAATTGGAGGAGTACTTGCGACTGGTATCGGCTTCTTGGCATCGGTATGGTATACCAACATGCAAATTCGTAAGCATGCAAACTTTAGTTTCACGCTTGTATACAAGCGTACGTTTCAAGTGGCAATATTAACGCTTGTGATGGCCGTAGCGGCAAAAGGCACTCTTTCCGTATTAGCGCTTGTGTGGGATGTTGAAAGTCGTTGGCTGGCAATTGCAACAGTGGGACTCACGGCAATTGTGGGTGCAGCCGTTTATATGACGTTGGCAATTCAAACAGGTGTTATGAAACGGATATTTGGAGAAGAGTTTTTAGCAAAATTTAAAGCGAAATTTGGACGAAAGTTAAAAATTGGTACAAAAGGTGCGTAATAGGGCGATATTTTAGCAAAGAAGGTGAATAGGTATGCGGATAGATAAGTTATTGGCCAATATGGGATTTGGTAGCCGCAAAGAAGTAAAAAAATTACTAAAAGATGGCGCTGTAAAAATTGACGGTATGCCTGTAAAAGATGCGAAATTTCATGTGAATGTTACAGAAGATGAGGTAACAGTTTATGGTGAAGTGGTGGAATATAAAGAGTTTATCTATTTAATGATGAACAAGCCACAGGGCGTTATTTCTGCAACAGAGGATAATATGCATAAAACGGTGATTGATTTGCTTGAAGAAGAGGACCTGGTGTTTGAGCCATTTCCTGTCGGAAGATTGGATAAGGATACAGAAGGCTTTTTGCTGCTAACAAATGACGGTCAGCTCGCACATCAACTACTGTCTCCTAAAAAGCATGTACCTAAGAAATACTTTGCTAAAGTAGAAGGACAAGTGACAGAAGAGGATGTAGAGGCGTTTCAAAAAGGTGTGATATTAGATGACGGCTATGAAACAAAGCCGGGAGTATTAACCATTTTGCACAGCGGCCCGTTATCTGAAATTGAGCTTGTCATCACCGAAGGAAAGTTTCATCAGGTAAAGCGCATGTTTGAAGCGGTTGGGAAGAAAGTTGTGTATTTAAAGCGAACGGAGATGGGGTCGCTTAAATTGGATGAGGAATTAGAATTAGGCCAATACCGTGAATTGACGGAAGAAGAAGTTGCCCTGTTAAAAGAAGAATAAACCCGAGAAACCCCTTTCTGATACCAGAAAGGGGTTATATGTAGAAAACGTATTACGATGTGAGCCGCACCTTTTTTCCTGTTGTTGTCCACTTGCCGCGACTTGGACTGCAAACGAGCTCGTTGAATTGAAGCACGTTCAAATCTCGCTGTATGGTCCGGGATGTGATTCCAAATTCTTCGACAAGGTCCTGCGTTGTTACTGTGCCTTTTTCGTTGATGAACATATAAATCGACTTAATCCGTGTAAGCATACGAGAAGTTGTCATTTTCAAAAAACCACTCCTTCAAGAGTTTTTTGTTGACCCAACAGGAAAAGAAGGTCTTTTCACTTCCATTGTACTCTACAAGGCCATTTTCATGCTTTTTTTTAATTATTTTTAACAGAAAATTAACAAGTATAAAATAATTGAAATGGCATAAGCTGCATAGGTACAATCACGTATATTCTTCTACAAGAAATAACAAAATCCTTTTTTTTGTCGAATTTTTTTATTTAAAAACATATTTTTTTAGTAGTTAAGTTTATAAATGTTCGTTATTCCTAAATTGTTGCAGTTGGCACAGTGAAGAGCGTTTTGATATGATGGAAGAAATTAGCGTATAACAAATAGATATAAAGCAGGTGAAACTATGAAAATCAATTGGATGGAAGAAGTAGAGAAAAGAAAGGATGCGCTACTTGCAGATACACAAAACTTTCTACGCATTAAAAGTGTATTGAATATGGAGGAGGCTGCAGTCGGTGCACCGTTCGGAACAGGAGTAGCAGAGGCATTATCCTTTATGCTGAACAAAGGTGAAGCTGATGGATTTGTGGCTAAAAATGTGGATGGTTATGCCGGACATTTAGAAATGGGACAAGGACAAGAATTGATTGGTATTTTATGTCATGTTGATGTGGTTCCAGAAGGCGATGGGTGGACGAGCGATCCGTATGGAGCTGATATTCGAGATGGTAACATTTACGCGCGAGGTGCCATCGATGACAAAGGTCCGACCATGGCTGCTTATTATGCAATGAAGATTGTCAAAGAACTCGGATTGCCTTTGCAAAAACGGGTTCGTATGATTTTAGGTGCAGACGAAGAAAGCGAATGGCGCTGTGTAGATCATTATTTTAAGAAAGAAGAAATGCCGACCATGGGATTTGCACCTGATGCGGATTTCCCAATTATCAACGCGGAAAAAGGAATCAGCACTGTACATATTACCATGAAGCCAAATATAAGCAAGGGAAGTACTGTTTTACAAGAATTCACATCAGGAAGACGTTTAAACATGGTCCCTGATTATGCCAAAGCTGTGTTGATGTCTGAACGAGCAGGGGAAATCGCTGAGCAATTTGCTTCGTATGGAAACGCAGTTGTGCAAGGATCACAAGTAACACTCGAAATGAGGGGTGTTTCGGCGCACGGTTCTACACCTGAAAAAGGAGAAAATGCAGGTGTGCTGTTGGCCGCCTTTTTACAACAGCAAGAGCTTGATACAGGTGGTGCTGCATTTGTTTCATTTGCAATGGAAGCATTTCAAGATGATACGAGAGGAACGCGCCTTGGAGTAGCGTATACTGATGATATTACTGGGGATTTAACCATCAATGTAGGGACGATGTCCTATCAAGCCGAAGAAGGCGGGACATTTGGACTTAATATTCGTTATCCTGTAACAACGGATGTTGATGAAATGGTAAGCAAGATGGTACAGTATGCAAAGCAACGAGGCTTTGAAGCAAAGCAAATATCTAATTCTAGTCCACATCACGTAGCGAAAGAGCATGTGCTCATCCAGACGCTGCAGCGTGTATATGAAGAACAAACAGGAGAGCGGGCAGAATTGCTGGCAATCGGAGGAGGCACGTATGCGAGGTCTTTGCAAGCAGGTGTTGCATTCGGTCCACTCTTCCCTGGCAAAGAAGATTTAGCTCATCAAAAAGATGAATATATTGAAATTGAGGACTTAGTAAAAGCAACAGCAATTTATGCACAAGCTATTTATGAATTAGCGAAATAAGATAAATATAGCTATGGTTGAACCGCCCTTCTTAAAAGGGCGGTTCAACCATGAGGGAGAGAATAAAATGGATCTATCTGTACAACGAGAAGCAAAAGCATCTATTACATTTCGTATACTTTATTTTTTAATCTTTTTCGGGATTGGAGCGTTATTTCCGCTTCTTGGCGTATATTTAAAAGAGCAAGTAAAGCTCTCAGGTATGCAAATTGGCAATATTATGTCTGTTGGACCGGTCGTGATGATTTTAATACAGCCTATGTGGGGGATTTTCTCAGATTATACACAGAAACCGCGTCATATTTTATTTTTTGCGTTACTGCTTACAGGCATCATGGGATATATTTATACAACTACGCAGAACTATGGTGTATTGTTACTCATTGCAGTTTTATTGGCGTTTGCGCAAAGTGCGATTGTCCCTATTTCAGATAGCATCACATTAACACACGTACAAAAGCGTGGAGGCGCTTATGGAAGCATTCGGTTGTACGGTGCCGTTGGCTTTGCGGTAGCGGTGTTGGTTGCGGGTAAAACTTCTGAATATTTTAGTATGTATGCCATTTTTTATTTATTTGCTGGTGCTTTATTTACTGCTGCATTACTTATCACACAGCTTCCTAGGGATAACGCTGCGACACGCGGCAATATTAGAGAAGGAAGTAAGCACTTGCTTCGGGATAAGCAATTCGCTTTGTTTCTATTGTGCACGTTTTTGATATTTGGTCCGATTTATGCAAATAATACATATTTCGGGTTATTCATCACAGATTTAGGGGGTACACTGACAGGAGTAGGCCTTGCTTTTTTATTGGCAGCAGGCAGTGAGGCACCATTTATGAAATGGGCGGAGGGCTGGATTCAAAAATGGGGCGTTACCTATATTCTTTTGTTTTCTGCCTGTATTTCTGCACTGCGCTGGCTGTTTTACTTCTTTGAACCACCGTTGCTTTTTGTGTACGCAACAACTATTTCACAAGGGCTATCGATTGGTTTATTTATTCCTGCGGCTCTGCAATATGTGAGACAACTTGCACCGCTCCCGATGCAATCAACGGCAGTGGCATTGTATGCAACGGCAGGGGGCGGGTTTGGCACTTGGTTTTGTACGTTTACTGGAGGTGTTCTGATGGACCGCTTCGGTGTAGAAAATGTATATATTTTCTTCTTTATATTAACATGTGTAGGGATTGCCTTGCTGGTTTGGCCCTTGCATAAAAAGGTTGGAGTATAGAGCCTTTGTCATTTGAAGCTACAAGGGATGTATTGTATGAAACGCATATGATGCGCATTCCTAAATACGAAGAGCTGTTTGTCTATCATTTATAAAGAAGTCTAAAAACCATCATAACAATCTTTGTACGCATCAAATGTTATTGCACGTATAAAAGGCAGTATGATTTTGTTGAAAACGTTTTCTGTTATGGCGAATATACTATTAGGAACAGTTGGAATAAGCCAATGCGACCTAGAGGATGGTGAACAGCATGCTGAAAATTGAGCGCGCATTCGAAGCGTATTTGGACGGAATCAATCAAGTAACAATACTGATGCCTACAATGTATAAAGGCCCCGGCCACTTTAAGTTGCAATGCGGCGCACAAGAATGGGATATGACGGTCACAAACCGTATACAAATGTCAGAGTTTATTAAATATGAATGTAGTACACCTCATGCTCCTATATTGGGTGTGATGTATACGGTGCAAAATGAGCAAAATGAAACAACAGACTTGCAGGTAGGAGCTATTATTCGGACGAGCGAATTTGATATGTTATATAGCTATGATGGCAATGATTTAGGAATCACTTATAGCAAGCAGGCAAGTGTTTGTAAAGTATGGGCGCCTACAGCAACAGCGGCAAAATTGCGTTTGTATGAAGAAAGCAAGTATACAGATATTCCAATGAAGCGAGAGGAAAACGGAATATGGAAAGCAATCGCTGAGGGAGATCAAGATGGTGTACGATATACGATATTAGTATGCATCAATCTTGTTTGGCACGAGGCTGTAGATCCTTATGCAAAGAGCGTATCTTTAAATGGAGAATATGGTGTGATAGTTGATTTGGAACAAACAAAAGTAGGAAGTCCACCAGTTGCGCCGTTGCAAAGTTACACAGACGCAATTATTTATGAGGCACATATTCGAGATTTAACGATGCATCCCAATAGCGGTATCGTGCATAAAGGAACGTATAGGGGCGTTATGGAAACAGCAACACATAATCGAGACACAGGTTTGACGTATCTTCGTAATTTAGGAATTACGCATATTGAATTGTTGCCGCTTCATGACTTTTACGGCATTGATGAAGCAAACCCTACGGCCTATAATTGGGGCTATAATCCACTTCATTTTAATGCGCCTGAGGGCAGTTATGCAAGCAATCCCTGTGACCCGTACAGCAGAATTCGAGAGCTGAAGCAAATGATTGCGACTATCCACGAACAAGGGTTGCGGGTTATCTTAGATGTTGTATACAACCACGTGTATGTACGGGAAACTTCATCGTTTGAAAAGCTTGTGCCCGGTTATTATTTCAGACATGATCAAAACGGCATGCCTTCTAATGGTACAGGAGTAGGAAACGATATTGCATCAGAACGCCGTATGGTACGAAAATTTATTATTGATTCTATTTTATATTGGCTATGTGAATATAAGGTCGATGGCTTTCGGTTTGATTTAATGGGTATTTTAGATTGGGACACTATGAATGCGATAGAACAAGCTGTGCATACAATCAACCCAAATATACTTCTGCTCGGTGAAGGGTGGGATTTAAATACTCCTTTGCCGCAGGAGCAAAAAGCAACGCTTCGTAATGCGCATCGCATGCCTAATATTGCCCAGTTTAATGATGTGTTTCGTGATACCATTAAAGGAAGTGCTTTTCATAGCACAAATCGAGGATATGCTTTTGGGGGTTCATATAACAGAGAAACGATTCAATATTTGTTAACAGGTAGTGTAGGATTGAAAGATGGAGATCATGCTTTGTTTGCTAGTCCATCTCAAAGTGTGAATTATGTAGAATGTCACGACAATGCTACCATGTGGGATAAATTATGGGCAAGCAATAAAGATGACACAGAGGAAGTTCGTAAAAGAAGGCATATGTTGGCAACTGGAATGGTTATTTTGGCACAAGGAATTCCGTTTATACACGCGGGACAGGAATTCTTTCGCACAAAGCAAGGTATAGAAAACAGCTATAATGCTCCTGATTATATTAATCAATTGGACTGGGCAAGAAAGGATGCACATGAGAAATATATAGCATTTATAAAAGGGTTAATCGCTATCCGCAGGATGAATGCTGCTTTTCGTCTTCCTGATGCCGAGGCAGTGCGCCGTCACGTATCATTTCCACCTGCACCGGACGGGGTAACTATTTATCAGCTGCATGACATAGGCTCTTTTAATGATTGGAGTGAGATATGTGTTATTTTCAATCCAACTGAGGCCGCACAACAAGTACGATTACCAAGTATAGCCGATTGGCACATATTGGTTGATGGTAAAACAGTAGACATAGCCGCATCCTCCGCATTAATTGGAAACACACTTGTTGTAAGTCCAATTAGTTTATGGATTATCGCCAAAAGCGGATGATTCTATACTTGACTATAAGAATCGAATAAAGGTAGAATTGACAAAGGTAGCTATTATGGTATTATTGCCGCGATAGCTCTCTTTTTTGTAAAAAAGTCATATCATCGTAAAATTTGTTCTACATGTAAATATAGAGGCATTGTGTACGAACGATGTTTTCAATAAAAACAACAAAAGGAATTGTTAACAGGATGGAATGGTTGGAGCAATTATTAGGAGAAGAGTGGAATATAATTCCTGCCGGTGGCGCCACGGGTGAGGCATACTTCGCAGAGCAAGGGGAGAGGCGGCTGTTTTTAAAACGGAATTCTTCCCCCTTTTTAGCTGTGCTTTCCGCCGAAGGAATTGTCCCGAAATTGCTGTGGACAAAACGGATTGCAAGTGGCGATGTGATTTCTGCACAAGCTTGGCTGAACGGTCATAAGCTAGAGCCGGAAGATATGCGCTCGGAACGAGTGGCATTTTTACTAAAGAAAATTCATACGTCCGATGCGCTTTTGCAAATGATTCAAAAGCTGGGTAAGGAGCCAATTGGGGCAGCGGACATTTTGGAGCAAATGATGGAGACATTAGATGAAGAAGTCATCCATATCCCAATTATCCAAAAAGCGCTTCGCTACTTAGAGGAAGCGCTGCATGAAGTGAGGTACGACCAGCCGGTTGTATGTCACTGTGATGTAAACCATAATAATTGGTTGATGTCTGATAGCGACCAATTATATTTGATTGATTGGGATGGTGCCGTTGTTGCAGATCCTGCTCTTGACATTGGAATGCTTCTTCATTGGTACATTCCGCGTGAAGAATGGGAAGCGTGGCTTTTAAATTATGGTATGCCATTAGACGATTCCTTATTAAGAAGAATGGAATGGTATGTTGTCGCACAATCCATTATTTCCGTGCAGTGGTACAAAAGCAAAGGCAAATCCTTTGAAACAGAATATTGGCTTCGCTATCTAGAAAATTTGTTATGAAAAGCTGTCCATTCCTGAAATCCATCCGGTAATCTGTTCTTGATGATTTGAGATATGTTGTCCGAGATCGCTTGATGATTTACCGGTTTGACTATAATGGTATACATCACCTAGCATCGCTTTTAGTTCATCATCTACAGCATGATTATTCATTAGCGATTCAACCAATCGTTCGACCTGTTCACACTCGGAAACTGTACCGCAGCAATCGCTTTGATGATTTGTTAAAATATCCTTTAAGATACCTACCTGGTGTTCGTGTGTAAGAGGCATCGAATATCACATCCTTTCCTGTACTCATCTTATAGTGTCCGTGAGTTTTGTTTATTTTATTCTTGAGCCGAGTGCTGCGCGAGGTACTTGGTTTTTTGTTGTCATAGAAGGGAGAACCATCATGAGATTAAGACATAAGCCATATGCAATCGATAAATTAAATGACAATCCAAACATCGTTATTTCCAATCCGCAAGCTTATCGCGGCGTATGGAAGGATGTATTTAGAAATGAACAACCGATTCATATTGAAATAGGAACAGGCCGTGGTCGCTTTATTTATGGTATGGCAAAGGCAAATCCACATATCAATTACATTGGCATTGAGAAGTTTTCTAGCGTGATTGTTGACGTATTGGACAAGCAATTAGAAGAAGAGTTGCCAAATTTAAAGTTAATTAATAAAGATGCTAAAGATTTAACATTGTTCTTTGCCGACGGTGAAGTAGATCGCGTTTACCTGAATTTCTCAGATCCTTGGCCGAAAACACGTCATGAAAAACGCCGTCTTACTTATCACTCCTTTTTGCAAAATTATGAGCAGGTCTTAGTCAAAGGTGGAGAAATTCACTTTAAAACTGATAACCAAGGGTTATTTGAGTACTCTTTATGCAGCATCTCGGCATACGGTATGCTGTTGAAGTATATCAGCCTTGATTTGCATAATAGTGAGTTTGAAGGCAATGTTATGACAGAATATGAAGAAAAGTTTTCTCAAAAAGGCAACCGGATTTATCGACTAGAAGCCAAATTTCAAAATGAGCCTGCGCAGTAATGCGTAGGCTTTTTTTATTGTCTATTTTAGCAGAGAACCTACAGTTAACTGGCGAGAATGAGCCGATAAACCTACTTGGTTATGTACAGTAAACACGCTGCTACTGCACCCAATCATCATTTTTGATTTTCTGTGGTACACTTGTATAGGAAAGGGGAGATAGTATGAATACGTTGCAAATTGGGGATATACAAGTAACATGGCTAGTGGGAGGCAATACACATTTGGATGGCGGTGCAATGTTTGGCGTTGTACCAAAAGCATTATGGTCGCGCAAGTATGAGCATAATGAAATGAACAGAATTCATTTACGCACAGATCCACTGCTATTGCAGGGTGAACAAAATATTCTCATTGATACGGGAATCGGCAACAACAAAATGGATGAAAAGATGAAGCGCAACCAAGGAGTAACAGAAGAATCACAAGTAGAGAGTTCTCTAAAGGAGCTGGGCTTAACACCTGAAGATATTGATATAGTCGTAATGACTCATCTGCATTTTGACCACGCCAGCGGCCTTACCAAATGGTATGATGAGAAATTGGTGTCTTCATTTCCAAATGCTAAAATATATGTTTCAGAAATAGAATGGAATGAAATGAGACGTCCGAATATGCGTTCCAGACATACGTACTGGAAGGAGAACTGGGAGCCAGTGCAACAGCAGGTGGTAACATTTGAAAAAGAGGTATATGTGACCGAAGCGATACGTGTCATTCATACAGGCGGGCATAGTGACGGTCATGCGATTGTAATTGTCAAGCACCATGATGACATCATGCTACATATGGGGGATTTGCTTCCGACACATGCACATCAAAATCCGCTTTGGGTGATGGCATACGATGATTATCCGATTACATCTATTCATCAAAAGCAGCATTGGCTACAGTGGGGCATGCAAAACGGAGCGTGGTTTACATTTTACCACGATGCATACGTACGAGCGGTAAAGTGGGATGAGTATGGAAATATTACGCATAAAGTTGAGTGTGTATAAGAAACAGGGTGTCCTTAGGGGCACCCTGTTTAAAACGACTATCCTGTTGTGGCGCAATCTTTTCTCGCCACATAAAAACAGTAGCTTCGTTTTTCACGACGGATGAACTTCTAAGATCGCACCTGTTTTCGCATCGAGAAGGAATTCGAAGCGTTCTTGTTCTTCGCCTATATTGATTGTAATGCCACCCCTATATACTTCATACGTTAAGTCGAATCGTTCCATCACTTCTGGGACCATATGAATCCAGGAGCCAGTCACTTCTCCTTTGTTTGCAAATATACGCTTGGCTGCTTTGAGAGCCTTTTCTGCAGTCACATGTTCTGATTTTAATGTATGTGCAAGCGCATATCCAGCTACTAATCCGAGACCTGTACCGATAAGTAAACTTTTCCACTTCATAAATTCTCCACCTCAATTGCGAAAAATTCCCTAGCACTCTCAGTATAATCGAATTTGCAAGAAAAAAGAAGAAACTAGCGACATTTACAAAATTTCGATACAATAAAAATATGGTGGATACATACAGAGGAGTGTGAAGTATGAACGAACAAACGTTGGAACTGTTTCGTACATTAACGGAACTACCAGGTGCTGCAGGGTTTGAGCATGAAGTACGCCGCTTTATGAAACAAGAACTAGCAAAGTATAGTGATGAAATCATCCAGGATCGTTTAGGAAGCGTTTTCGGTGTGAAAAAAGGTGATGAAAATGGACCGCGTGTCATGGTGGCAGGTCATATGGATGAAGTTGGTTTCATGATCACACAAATTACAGATAACGGTATGCTTCGCTTTCAGCCGCTTGGTGGTTGGTGGAGTCAAGTACTATTAGCACAGCGTGTGCAGATTATTACGGAAAAAGGACCTGTAACGGGTGTGATTGCGTCTATCCCGCCTCATATTTTAAGTGAAGAGTTACGAGCAAAACCGATGGATATAAAAAATATGTTGATTGATATTGGTGCAGATTCCCGTGAACAAGCATTGTCGTTTGGTGTGAAACCAGGTCAACAAATTCTACCGATTTGTCCATTTACACCAATGGCTAATCAAAAGAAAATTATGGCAAAGGCTTGGGACAATCGATACGGTTGCGGGCTAGCAATTGAATTGCTGAAAGAGCTCAAGAATGAGATGCTTCCAAATATGCTCTATTCCGGTGCAACAGTACAAGAGGAAGTAGGGCTTCGCGGTGCACAAACCGCTGCTAACATGATTAATCCGGATATTTTTTATGCATTGGATGCAAGTCCGGCTAACGATGCGAGCGGTGATAAAAATGAATTTGGACAACTTGGTAAAGGTACGTTGCTTCGTATTTTAGATCGCTCTATGGTTACGCATAGAGGTATGCGTGAATTCATTTTAGATATGGCAGAAACGCATAATATTCCATATCAGTATTTTGTATCACAAGGCGGAACAGATGCAGGTCGTGTCCATACAAGTAACTCCGGTGTGCCTTCTGCGGTAATCGGTGTATGTGCACGCTATATTCATACACATGCTTCTATCATGCATGTAGACGATTACGCAGCTGCAAAAGAGCTCATCGTAAAACTTGTGAAAGCAACAGATCGTACAACGCTAGAAACGATTAAAAATAACGCATAACAAGAAAAGGCCCATGCGGCCTTTTCTTGTTATGAGGAGGGAACAGAGTGAAAATCGCAATTGGATCTTGTAACAAAACAAAGGTACAAGCTGTAAAAAATGCTGTACAGACAGAAGAAGTTATGATGGTAGATGCTCCGTCGGGTGTAGCGGCGCAGCCTTTTTCGGACGAAGAAACAATAGAGGGTGCTGTCAATCGTGCACGATATGCACTGACAGAAACAGGTGCTGATTATGCAATTGGTCTTGAGGGCGGTGTTGTGGAAACAAATAGAGGTTTATTCCTATGCAATTGGGGCGCACTTTATACAAAACAAGGGGAAACATATATTGCCGGGGGCGCCCGCATTCCGTTGCCTGATGAATTTTTAGAGCCGCTGCAGGCAGGTGCTGAGCTTAGTGAAGTGATGAATGCTTATACAAAGCGAAAGGATATCCGTACGAATGAAGGAGCAATCGGCATTTTTACTGCGGGACAGGTGGATCGTGAAGCGATGTTCACGCATGTTGCGAAGCTGTTGGTGGGACAGTATCAGTATAAGGCTGGTATAATACAATAAGAATAAACCAAAGACATTCCTACAGAGGAGGATTTTTATATGAAAAAAATTGAAACGCTTGAAGAATTACAAACGGTGAAAAGTGCAGGAAATACAATTCTTTTGTTTTCTGCAGATTGGTGCCCGGACTGTCGCTTTATCGAGCCTTTTATGCCGGAAGTAGAGGAAAAGTACAATGAATATGTGTTTTATTATGTAGACCGCGATCAATTTATTGATGTATGTATTGAAATGGATGTGTTTGGTATTCCAAGCTTTGTGGCATTCCGTGATGGACAAGAGGTAGGTCGCTATGTAAATAAAGATCGTAAAACACAAGAGCAAATCGAGGCGTTTTTGAGCGGTTTGTAAGAGGAGTCAAGCTTTATGAAAATGACCAGTAAGAAAATGAAAGAAGAGCTTATTCGAAGATTGCAGCGCGACGAGTGGGTGTTTCATTATGATAAGGAGAAAGAAACGCTTCGCATTGAAGATAAGCACACACAAAAAGGAATTACAGTTACACTGGGTGGCATCATTGCAAAGTGGGAAATGAAGAAGGAAGAAGCCATTGAAGAAGTGGTCTACTATGTAGAACAAGCATTGCTGGCCATGCACCGCGAAGACACAGAAGCAAAAGTGTTGCCTGTAATTCGTTCCACATCGTTTCCGCTCGAAGCCCAGGAAGGCAATCCATTTGTAACAACGGAGCATACCGCTGAAACCCGTATTTATTATGCTTTAGACTCGGAAAAAACCTACCGTTTAATCGATCAGGCTCTCTTACAAAAGCTAGGCTGGACAACGGAGCAAGTAAGAGAAATGGCTCGGTTTAATGTACGGTCTTTGCCAAAAAAGGTAAAGCAAGATGAAGTTGCAGGAAATATCTTCTACTTTTTTCGTGCCAACGATGGATATGATGCAAGCCGGATTTTAGATGAATCTTTACTTAACGATATGAAACAACAAGTAACAGGTGACATGGCTGTAGCCGTTCCACATCAAGATGTACTCATTATTGCTGATGTACGCAATGAAGTGGGTTACGATATAATAGCACATCTGACCATGAAGTTTTTTGCAGAAGGCCGCGTTCCGATTACTTCCCTGTCGTTTGTATATGAAGACGAGCTAGAGCCAATTTTTATTTTAGGAAAAAATCGTGTTGTACCACCTGTAAAACCTAACGTAGAATAACGATGAGACACCGATGCAAATCTTGTATCGGTGTTTTTTCTCTAGAATATGTAAGGTAGTTGCATTAAGAAATCGGCCGATAGAGAGTGTGAATTGGCCGATAGAAGGTGTGAATTGGCCGATAGAAGGTGTGAATTGGCCGATAGAAGGTGTGAAACGGCCGATAGAGAGTGTGAATTGGCCGATAGAAGGTGTAAATCGGCCGATAGAGAGGTTGAAACGGCCGATAGAAGGTGTAAATTGACCGATAGAGAGTGCAAATCTGTCATATATAAAGAGATGTGCAAGTTTTCCTGCACTTTTTGATGAATGCTGTTACAATAAAGGATGTTATGATTGGAAGAAAGAGTGGTCATGTATGTTAGATTGGATGAAAAAACTTCTAAACAAAGAGGAACAAGTTACAGAGATCGCCGATATGAAAGCCCCCGTAACATATGAAAAAAAACAAACGGAAGTAGCAGGGAAGTTTCGTTTTCCTGTCATTCCGGATGAAGCACCTCGCAAGGTGGGACATCGTCAAATTTCTCAGCCGGTATCAGTAAAGGAGCCTGAAGTTAAGGTGTCTCCACAGGTTGCTAAAGTACGAGTGGTACCAACTGCACCGCGAATAGTGGTAAAGGAGACTGTACCTGATAACAAACCATTTCAACCAACAGAAGTGATTTCACCGGTGTTTGGCTATCAGCGGCCGGAAGAAAATATTTTAAAGAAACCGGCAGAGCCAGAATTCAATTTATCAGAGCAACAGGTATCTGTGGTCGATGCGTGGCTGATTAAAAATGGATTCATAGACGAAAAAGAAGTGAATTTTGGACAAGCATACGTGGACGAAGATCACCGAGAAGTGCAACAGAAACATCCATTTGGAGAACCAACATCTTCGTATGATTTGAATGAAGATGCGGTACTCGAGCAGCAAATCGTTGATTCTTTGTCGCCTAAAGAGCTAGGGCGTAAAGAAAATGTAGAACCTCAAGAAGAAACTATGAAAGGCATTTTAACACAGGAATCCATTGAAGAACCTACAAAAGCAGAAGAACGTGTCGCAGCAATTGCGGAGCCCTCGCAAGAAGAGTCCGCTTTAAAAGGTGAGGTTGCTCATATGCAAACAGAAAGTAGCATGGCTCAGGAGCAGCAAATTGCTGAAAACCAGCTGGATATGAACGAAGCAGCGAGCGTACAACAGCAGTCTGTTTCTTTACACAATAAAGAAGAGCCAAAACGTGAGAAAAAGCGTTTTGTACCATACAATGTTTTTATGCTGCAGCAGGATAAGCGTAAGCTTGCGGCAAAACAACAGACACAGCCGCCTGTGCAATTTGTAGAAGAGAAGTTGGAAGTAGAAAGGGTTCCTGAGAAAGAGATACAAGAATATATAGCACCTGAGAATATTGAGTCTAGCCAGGACGAAGCATTACCTGTATATGCATTGCCGTCTCTTGATTTACTTGAGGCGCCTCCAGAGATACAAGCCAATGATGATATGTGGCTAGACGAACAAGCCAAGTTACTAGACAAGACCTTTGAAAACTTCCATGTTGGTGCCCGTGTTATTCATGTAACACAAGGGCCTGCGGTAACGCGATTTGAAGTCCAACCAGAGCCGGGTGTCAAAGTAAATAAAATTACAAATTTATCTGACGACATTAAGCTCAATCTAGCAGCGCGCGATATTCGCATTGAGGCGCCTATACCAGGAAAAAATGCGGTCGGAATTGAAGTACCAAATCCAACGAGTAAGCCTGTGTTTTTGCGAGAGGTACTAAGTAGCTCTGTATTTACAGAACAAACCTCACCGCTGACTGTGGCTCTTGGTCTTGACATTTCAGGTGCGCCTATTGTAACGGATCTTCGTAAAATGCCGCACGGTCTCATTGCTGGCTCCACAGGATCTGGAAAAAGTGTGTGCATCAATGCTATTTTAACAAGTATTTTATACAAAGCGATGCCACATGAAGTAAAGCTGCTTCTCATCGATCCAAAAATGGTAGAGCTCGCGCCTTATAATGCTGTTCCGCACCTGGTTGCTCCGGTTATTACAGATGTAAAAGCAGCGACAGCAGCATTAAAATGGGCTGTTGATGAGATGGAACGTCGCTATGAGCTGTTTGCTCATGCAGGTGTACGTGATTTGACTCGTTATAATGATTTAGCCGCTCAACATGATAAAGGAAAAGCTCTGCCATACATTGTAATTGTCATTGATGAGCTGGCGGACTTAATGATGGTTTCTCCTGCTGATGTCGAAGAGGCAATCTGTCGCATTGCACAAAAAGCGCGCGCATGCGGTATTCATTTACTTGTAGCTACACAAAGACCTTCTGTGGATGTTATTACAGGGTTGATCAAAGCGAATATCCCAACGCGTATCGCGTTTACCGTATCATCACAAGTAGACTCAAGAACGATTATTGATATAAGCGGAGCCGAGAAGCTACTTGGACGAGGTGATATGCTCTTTTTAGAGAATGGCACAAGTAAGCCAGTTCGTATACAAGGTGTATATGTATCTGATGAAGAGATTGAGCGTACGGTATATCATGTGAAGCAAGAAATGAAACCCAATTACTTGTTTCAGCAAGAGGACCTGCTCGCTAAGGCGGAACATCATGAAGCGGAAGATGAATTATTTTTTGAAGCATGTCATTACGTACTACAACAGGGCGGCGCATCTACATCTTCCTTGCAACGTCGTTTTCGCGTCGGTTATAACCGAGCAGCGCGCTTAATTGAGGAAATGGAGCAGCAAGGTATTATCTCTGAGGCGCGTGGAACGAAGCCGCGCGATGTTCTTGTTACAGAGGAAGAGCTTGTAGCTATGCAAGATTCTATGTAACCTATAAAACATGTAATAATATACTGTCCTTTGTGTGTATGAATGTGCAGGTGAATAGGCTCGCCTATTCATATGTGATAAAGTGACAGGAGATACTTTATACTATAAAGGACAAGAGTACAACAGGGAGTTTTTATGATATGAAAGAGATTGAGTTAAAATTACAGGGGCATATAAGCCGTTTAACAAATCATACATTCAAGTTTGATGAGCGCGTGGGGGAAGGTTGGTTTTCTGCAGTGTACTTCTTAAAAACGCGAGATATCATTAAGGAGTTTCGTCCAGGAACAACTGTAACCATGCAGTTTTTCCAAAAAGAGCATGCAGTACTATGTGGGACTGATGAAGTGTTAGCGCTTTTAGAAACATTCGCTGATCATCCTGAACAATTAGAGGTTTATGCATTGAAAGATGGTGATATGATTGCACCATTTGAAACGGTTTTAACGATTCGAGGTCGTTATGAGGACTTTGGGTATTTAGAAGGTGTGATTGACGGTATTTTAGCACGCAGAACGTCCGTCGCAACGAATGTATACAACGTCGTACAAGCAGCTCGAAGCGCCGGTAAACAAAAGCCGATTATCTTTATGGGAGATAGAGATGACCATTTTACACAACAAGCTGGTGACGGATATGCGGCGCATATTGGTGGTACGAGCGCCCAAGCTACACATGCTATGAATGAATGGTGGGGTAAAAGCGGCATGGGAACTATGCCGCATGCCCTCATTCAAATGTTTAATGGCGATGTTGTACAAGCGGCAAAAGCATATCATAAGAAGTTTCCAACCGACGATTTAATTGTATTGATTGATTACAACAATGATGTTATTACCGATGCTCTAAAAGTTGCACGTGAATTTGGTACAGTTTTGAAAGGGGTACGAGTGGATACATCAAGGACCATGATTGATCAGCATTTTATCCGTCATCCGGAATTGCTTGGTACATTTGACCCACGCGGTGTTAATCCACCTCTTATTTTTGCGTTGCGACAAGCGCTAGATGCAGAAGGTTTTCACCATGTAAAAATTGTGGTAAGCGGTGGCTTTGATGAAAAGCGTATTCGTGAGTTTGAAGCGCAACATGTACCTGTGGATATGTATGGTGTAGGCGGCAGTTTATTAAAAATCAATATTGGCTTTACAGGTGACAATGTGGAATTAGATGGTGAACCTGCGGCCAAAGCGGGGCGTAAGTATCGCCCGAACCCACGTCTTGAGCGCGTTATCTTAAGAAAAAAAGACCAATGAGCAAAAACATGATGGGATGTTTCCTGTCATGTTTTTCTGTCTCGTACCATAATGGGATTTTTGGTATAATGAGTTTGTTGTGACTAAAGATATGGATACATGTGTACGTATGGATTGGGATATTCCCAAATTAGAAAAACCATCATATACTGTCTAACAGATAGACTGCTGGATCAGTTATTGATGTTGGAGGTTCTTTAAAATGACAGTTTACCATTTTGTAGGGATTAAAGGTACGGGTATGAGCGCACTGGCACAAATCCTGCATGACATGAACAACAAAGTGCAAGGTTCGGATGTGGAGAAATATTTCTTTACGCAAGCAGAATTGGAAAAAAGAAACATCTCTATCTTTCCATTTGACGCTGGGAATATTGAAGAAGGCCAGACTGTAATCGCGGGCAATGCATTTCCGGATACGCATGAAGAGATTGTGGCAGCAAAAGAAATGAATGTGCCAGTTCATCGTTATCATCATTTTTTAGGGGAATTGATGGGGCGTTATACGAGCATAGCTGTTTCCGGGGCTCACGGTAAAACATCGACAACAGGGCTATTAGCTCATGTGATGAGAGGCGCACATCCTACGTCGTATTTAATTGGCGACGGAACAGGAAGCGGTGCATCAGATAGTAAGTATTTTGTATTTGAGTCATGTGAATATCGTAGACACTTTCTTTCTTATCATCCTGACTACGCAATTATGACAAATATTGATTTTGATCACCCTGATTACTTTAGGGATATTGATGATGTATTTAGTGCATTTCAGGAAATGGCTTTGCAGGTAAAGAAAGGGATTATCGCATGTGGCGATGATGAGCAATTGCAAAAAATCCAAGCAAAAGTACCGGTTATTTTCTATGGTCTTGGCGAGGACAATGATTTTCAAGCACGTAATATTCAAAAAGATACAGATGGCACGACATTTGACGTGTTTGTACGAAATACGTTTTACAGCACGTTTCGTATTACAGGGTACGGCAATCACAGTGTGATGAACGCGCTTGCTGTTATTGCATTGTGTCATTACGAAAATATTGATGTTGACATTGTAAAACAACAACTTATGACATTTAGAGGCGTAAAGCGTCGTTTTAGTCAAAAAAGGTTGGGTGAACAAATTATTATTGATGATTATGCACACCATCCAACAGAAATTACAGCAACGATTGAAGCAGCACGCCAAAAGTACCCGAATCGTGAAATTATTGCTATTTTCCAACCACATACATTTTCACGAACAAAAACATTTTTAGATGAATTTGCACAAAGTTTAGAAAAAGCGGACCAAGTGTATCTATGTGATATTTTCGGCTCAGCTCGTGAAGACCAAGGGGAATTGTCTATTCGTGATCTACAGCAGCGCATCGACGGTGCAGAGTTAATTACTGTAATGACAACAGAAGTGTTAAAACGCTACACGAATGGTGTTCTCATTTTTATGGGAGCAGGCGATATTCAAAAATTCCAGCAAGCATATGAGAAAGAAGTAGAGGTAAAATAAAAGATGCGAGCATTGCTCGCATCTTTTATTTTACCTTAAATAGCTGGTTCAAACGTTTTGCAATCTGTTTCTTTGGAATTATCAGCTTGTTTACCAGTATGGCTCACTACGTAGATTTGCGTTGCGCCGCAATTGTTACCTTGTTTCCAATGTACGCAGTTATTGACTTCACATAATACATCCTGTGCCATATGAGAGCCCCCTTTTATGGTAGTAGTATCCATAAGGAATACAACACTAGTTTTTCCGGAAAAAGAGATGCTCATACAAGCTCTTATTTTAAATTCTCAGGGTTTAGTCCTTTTAATTCAGGGATAACGAACACGCCGTCCTTACGAATGAGTACATCATCAAAGTAGATTTCGCCGCCGCCGTAGTCTGGACGTTGAATGGATACCAAATCCCAATGAATGTTAGAGTTATTGCCGTTATAAGCTTCGTCATAAGCTTGTCCCGGCGTAAAGTGGAAGCTGCCGTCAATTTTTTCGTCAAACAATATATCGCCCATTGGATGTAAAATGTAAGGGTTCACACCAATCGCAAATTCGCCGATAAAACGTGCACCTTCGTCTGTATCGAAAATTTTGTTAATTCGCTCCGTATCATTTGCTGTTGCTTCTACAATTTTACCATTACGGAATGTAAGTTTAACATTTTCAAACGTGTAACCATTGTATGGAGAAGGTGTGTTGTAGGTAATGGTACCGTTAACAGAATCCTTTACTGGTGCTGTGAACACTTCACCATCTGGGATATTCATTTCACCTGCACACTTTACCGCAGGAATATCTTTAATAGAGAATGTTAAATCGGTACCTGGTCCTGTGATACGAACCTTGTCCGTTTTGTTCATTAATTCCACAAGGCTATCCATTGCATTGCTCATTTTGCCGTAATCTAAGTTACATACATTGAAATAAAAGTCTTCAAATGCTTCTGTGCTCATTTTTGCAAGCTGTGCCATAGAAGAGTTCGGATAACGCAATACAACCCAACGTGTTTTTGGAACACGAATATCACGATGTACCTTTTGTCCTACTGTTTGACCGTGAATTTTCATTTTGTCGCTTGGTACATCGGCAAGTTCGTTAATATTATCACCAGAGCGTAACCCTATATAAGCATCCATGTTTTTCATAACATTTGCTTCAAAGTCCGCTAATAAAGAAAAGTGCTCTTCAGTTGCACCCATCAATAAAGCACGATCCACTTGATGATCCTTTAAAGATACGAACGGTTGTCCCCCCACTTTATAAGCTTCTTTTACCAAAGCAGTTACAAGTTCGCGTTGCAGACCAAAATTTTCAATGAGAACTTTTTCACCCTGTTGCAGTTTCACGGAGTAATTAATTAAATTATGTGCTAATGTTTCAATACGAGAATCTTTCATACCTATGTACCCTCCTTTTTTCATAATATAAGTACAGACAGTTGCACTTATATATTTTTATTGTAACCGACTTTTTTTAATTTGTGTATTTTTGTATCTGTGTATCATTATGATGAGAAAATAAATCAGACGGTTACATTTCCTTTACGTATTCCGTGAAAAATAGTATGTAGGCACAAATCGTTGTATAATAATAACAAATCACATGTGAGGGAGCTGAAACATATGGATATGATTGTAACAGGAAGTATAGCGCTGGCGGCATTGGCGTTTGCAGTATTGGTCGCTTATTTATGCGTAACACTGATGGCGCTTCGTAAAACGCTAGAAAATTTGGCAAGTACGACAGCTTCATTGGAAAAGCAGCTACAGGGAATTACTGCAGAAACGGAACAATTACTACATAAAACGAATGCGCTTGCAGAAGATATTCAACAGAAATCTCAATCTTTGAATTCTGTTGTAAAATCAGTAGAAGGTATAGGGACAACAATTAGTACGATGAACACAAAGCTGCGCGGTATTACAAATACTGTTACAACACAAGCAGAACAAAATGCGGATAAAGTAGCACAAGTCATGCAGTGGGGAACTGCTGCGATGGAGGTGTACGACCGCCTTCGCAAGCGAAAGCGAACAGAAGTAGAGCGAGAAATTGAAGCGGATGCGGTTCGTATTCCGGTGCGCTCTAGAGGTGAATAAGATGGAGAGGATTGAAACGCAAGAGCAGTTACATACTCTTTTAACGAAACATCATACGCTCATTTTATTTAAGCATAGCTTAACTTGTCCTGTGAGTCATGCGGCATTTCAAGAGTTTCAGGCATACATGGCAGACGCGCATGTACCGGCAGCGTATCTCTACGTGCAAGAAGCAAGAGCGCTATCTAACTACATCGCCGAGCAGTTTGCCATACGTCATGAATCGCCTCAAGTTTTATATGTGCGAAATCATGAAGTAACGTGGCATGCCTCTCATTGGAACATTACAAAAGCATCTCTAAAGGAGCATATTGAGTAAAAAACCGGACTTTTGTCCGGTTTTTGCTGTTTTGAATTGCAATAAAAAAGCGCAGGAATTTTTTCAGCGCTTTTGAGGGAAAATATTGTCTGAATAAGCAATTATATCGTATGATAAAAGAAGTATGTACATTCATGAACATACGGATGAGCAAGCTTTTTGTTAGCCGCTCACTTACTCGTACATATATAAGTGAAGAATATCTTTTTCAAGATGCGCGAATTTGGTGCATAATAGGCATACAAGCGAGTGAGAGTTTTCATGTTGTGCGAAGCAATGAACAACAGTTGAAAAGTAACTTATATAGAAATATAACAAAGGAGCGAACAAGCATGAACGTAACAATATATGATGTGGCACGAGAAGCGAATGTGTCCATGGCAACGGTTTCTCGTGTAGTCAACGGCAATCCCAATGTGAAGCCGACAACACGTAAAAAAGTATCTGAAGCTATTGAGCGATTAGGATATCGTCCGAATGCGGTTGCACGCGGTTTGGCAAGTAAAAAGACAACAACAGTAGGGGTGATTATCCCTGATATATCCAGTATCTTTTATGCGGAGCTGGCACGCGGTATTGAGGATATCGCAACCATGTACAAGTACAATATTATTTTAAGCAACTCTGATCAAAACAAAGAAAAAGAAATGCACTTATTAAATACGATGCTTGGCAAGCAAGTAGATGGTATCGTATTCATGAGTGAAAAAATTACACAAGAGCATGTGGAAGAGTTTTCTAAATCACCTGTTCCCATCGTATTGGCTGCTTCTTTTGATGAGGGCAGCACAACACCTTCTGTTAATATTGACTATGAGCAAGGTGCATTTGATGCAGTACAATATTTGGCGGATAAGGGCCATACACATATTGCGTTTGTATCTGGTCAAGCTGAGCATGCTGCGGCGGAAAGCAAAAAGCTAAATGGGTATCGAAGAGCGTTGGAAGAAGCAGGTCTTCCTTATCGAGAAGAGCTTGTTGTAGAAGGTGAGTTCACATACGACTCTGGACTAGAAGCTTTTGATAAGCTATGGGAGTTAGCTGAAAAGCCAACGGCTATTTTTGTAGCATCCGATGAAATGGCACTTGGTGTCATTCATGGTGCACAAGACCAAGGTGTACACATTCCGAATGACGTAGAAGTAATTGGTTACGATAATACACGTTTGGCAACAATGGTACGTCCTCAACTAACAACTGTGGTACAGCCAATGTATGATATTGGTGCGGTTGCGATGCGTTTGTTAACAAAATATATGAACAAAGAAACAGTAGAGAACCACACAGTTATCCTACCACACCGCATTCAATTCCGTAAATCAACAAAATAAGCAAAGCGCACAGATTTCTGTGCGTTTTTTTATTGTTAAAAAGAAGAAATGTTGTTTTTTTAATTATTTTTAAAATAATATAGACAAATAAAATTGTATTATATAGAATTCACAATAGAGTGGACTTGTTACTTAGAGTAATGGCGCGCGACAATATCTTTATTTCAAAAAGTGTAATAGAGGAATCATTATTTGTGATAAAGATACTTTCAAATAACCTGCTGATGAAACTAATTTCACAAGAAAGTGAGTACACTGCACAATCTACATGGATATGTCGAGAAAAGAAATATAGAAGGGTGTGAGTTTTATGAATATTATAAGGAACCTATTTGCCAAACAGACTATTGGAAAAAAACTCTTATTTCCGTTTTTTGCAATTTTTATCATAGCTGGTGTCGCAATAGGTGGTATTTCTTATACTGAAACAAAAGATAGTCTTGAGAAAGAGATTTTAAGAAATGCGAAAGTGAATGTAGATGTGCTCGAGAACGTTATTAGTAGAGATATCGAGAATAAGTTTAATGATTTGAACATCATGACGGCAACGATTGGTAAGTCTACTTATGAAACAGAGGAAGGTATGTTAGCAATTAAAGTGGACTTTAATAAATACATTAAGCTTCACTCAGAAATACAATCTGTATATACAGGGGGAGAAAATGGTACATTTGCCATGATGCCGATGCAACAACTTCCTTCCGGTTATAATCATAAGGAGCGCCCTTGGTATAAACAAGCAATGGAAAAACCAGGAGAGATTATTATTACAGATCCGTATAAGGATGCAGTTACCGGAGATACGGTTATCACTTTAGCTAAGAAAACGACTGATGGTAGCGGAGTGGTTGCGATAGATTTTAATGTGAAGAGTATTAAAAAATTAGCTTCTCAAGTTAAGGTTGGTAAGGAAGGCTATGTATCTATTTTTACAGGAGATAAAAAGGTTATTGTACATCCTACGTTAAAGCCGGGTACTGTAGTTGACGAAGATTTTATGAACACGGTATATAAGAAAACGGAAGGGATATTATCTTATACGTATCAAGGTCAAGAGCGTAAAATGACATTCCAAACAGACGAAAATACGGGGTGGAAAATTATCGGTACTATGTATGATAAGGAGGTTTCTGATGCTGCCGGACCGACACTATTTAAAATTTTAATAGTGATTGGGGCTTCTGTTGTAATTGGCGGTGTTGGTATTTATCTTCTAATCATGACAGTTACAAGACCATTGAAACGTTTATTAGCTTCTTCTCAGAAGATTAGTGAAGGTGATCTTACTGAAACAATTGTTGTAAGATCTAGCGATGAGGTTGGACAGCTTGCAACAAGTTTTAATGAAATGGCACAGTCTTTGCGAACTTTAATCTCACAAATTAATGCATCAGCAGGGATGGTAGCTGCATCTTCTGAAGAGCTAACAGCAAGCGTCATACAAGCTAATGAAACAACGCAACAAATCACACATGCAATGGAGCAAGTTTCAAGCGGCGTAGAGCATCAAACAAAGAGTGTTGCGGCAGGTATGGAGTTACTTCAAGAAGTAACAAACGGCATCCAGCGTGTATCGGAAGGATCTGCAGTTATTTCAGAGTCGTCTGTATACACAAAACAAAAGGCGCAAAGCGGTGGTACGATGGTGAAAGAAACGGTTACGCAAATGCAATCCATCCATCGTTCCGTTCATGAATCCGATGCCGTAATTGGGTTGTTGAACGAGAAGTCTAAACAAATCGGAGCAATCCTAGAAGCGATTAAAGGAATTGCGGATCAAACCAATTTACTTGCCTTGAATGCAGCGATAGAAGCAGCAAGAGCAGGAGAACATGGCAGGGGATTTGCTATTGTTGCCGATGAAGTGCGAAAACTGGCAGAACAATCTGCAAGTTCCTCAAATGAAATTGGAAAGCTTATTAATGAGATTCAACAAGATGTTCACTTGACGGTCTCCACAATGAAGCAAGTTAATAATGAGGTGCAGTCAGGATTGCAGATTGCGCTGCAAACTGAACAAAGCTTCGAAGAAATTCTAAAGTCTACCGAAACAATCGCAACGCAGGTGGAAGGCATGGTGATTACGGTGCAGCGTATGACTATGGACTCTATCAATTTAGAAGCAGCTGTTAATGAAATTGCAGCTGCGGCAAATGAAAATGCCTCTGGTACGCAGCGCATCGCTAGTGCTTCTGAAGAGCAATCTGCTTCGATTAAAGAAATGAACGATGCATCGATTGCTTTATCCGAAATGGCAGAAGAGCTACAGAATATGATTGGTAGGTTTAAAATATAGGCTATTTTAAATCCTGATGTTGCTAATTGGCACGTGTTGATTGGCGTGAAGGGATGAGACTCCTGCGGGAAAAGCAAGTCAAAGGGAGGCTCCGTAACAGAAATCAACAATGAACTTTAACAGAGCAAAAAGAAAGAGGCTGGGACAAAAGGTTTTCAGCCAAAGAAAAATCCGAACTATTAGTCGCAATTCTCTACACAGAATTCGATTGAGTTCGGATTTTTCCTTTATGAGTGTTCGTTATTCTCTATTCTGTCGGCTTTAGAGTGACATAATGCAGTTATGTCCCGGCCTCCATCTACAACATGCTATTTTTCATATTGGATCGTATAATTTCCAAGGATTTAAGCATTGTTAAACGATTTTTTTCTTCAATTTCACTTTTTCTTGGAATGGGTGTATACATATTTTCTGAATCTTCCCAATTCAGGCAAATAGGGGTTTTGGCATGAGGCTTCCAAGTTTCAATCCATGCAGGAGGAAGCAGTCCTGACACGGCTTGCTCCTGCATTTCAAGCCAGATTAAGGACCAAGCTCTCGGTACTACTCGCCACATGTCATAGCCGCCTCCACCAACTGCAATCCAGCGACCGTTGCAGTACTGATGAGCTATTTCATGTGCAATCTTCGGAATATCTTTATAGATACGCATGGTAGAGCACAGATGCGTTAGCGGATCGTAATAGTGCGCATCAGCACCATTTTGTGTAAGAATAACATCTGGCTTAAAATACGCAGCTACTTCATGCATCATCGTACGATACGTTTCTAAGAAAGAATCGTCTTCGGTAAATGCATCGAGCGGTACATTAAAGGAATAACCGTAACCGGGACCATGTCCTCTTTCGGTTACAGCTCCTGTGCCTGGAAACAAATAGCGTCCTGTTTCATGCATAGAGAAGGTACAAACATCCGGCGTATCATAGAAAGACCACTGAACGCCATCGCCATGATGGGCATCAGTATCAACATATAAAACGCGCAGACCATATTTACGCCGGATGTATTCAATAGCAATGGAACTGTCATTATAAATGCAAAAGCCGGACGCTTTTCCTTTAAAGCCGTGATGTAATCCACCACCAAGGTTTAAAGCATGCTTTACTTTACCTTCTAAGACATAGTCCACAGCAGTTAAAGTGCCTCCAACAAGCCAAGCGCTGGCTTCATGCATATCTGGAAAAATAGGTGTATCCTCTGTACCTAGTCCATAAGGCAAAGCGCTTTGTTTATCAAGTAGTCCTTTTCCAGCTTTTTTTACAGCTTCAATGTATGCGCTATCATGAATAAGTGCGATTTCCTCATCTGTTGCCATACGCGGAGATACGATTTGCGATTCGTGAATGAATCCCCCTTTTTGCAACAAATCGTATACGAGTCTGACACGAAGTTGGTTGAACGGATGCTCATCACTGAAGCGATAGCTTTGAAAAGCTTCTGAGTAGATAAATACGCTGTCCATTAGAAAGTTGTGTTCGGCCACAATACGTGGTAGCCTTCTCCGCGCAATTGATTAATAATTTTTAGGGGATTCATAGTCTGAATACGAAATACTAAGATTTTTTGCGTTTCATCTTTAGCTGGATATACAAGAACGCTTACGATATTTACATGTTCTTTGGCAAATACCGCTACGACTCTACTTAATATACCTGGTATATTTTCTACTTGTACTTCAATCTGTGATCCGGGCTGATGAGCGCCTGTTAACTCAACGAGTGTATGCAGAACATTTGTCTCAGTAATGATACCGACAAGGCTGCCAGCTTGTGTGACAGGTAAGCAGCCAATTTTATTATCATAAAAAAACGTAGCGATTTCTTCAACAAAATCAAGTGGGTGGCAAGTGATAACCGGCTGTGTCATAATGCGCTGGATCGGTTGTTTTAGCGTATCATTACAAATGTGCTCATCAAGAATAGAAGGACAAGCATCTCTTACATCCCGGTCGGATATAATGCCAACGACCTCCTGATTTGCGGTCACAATGGGAATGTGCCGAATGCCTTTAGCGGTAAGTGTGCGCAGTGCTGTTTCAATCGTGTCCGCAGGGCTTAATGTGATGACGTGCTTATTCATGATTTCTTCTACAATCATTCGTGCGCCCCCTCAATACATAAACCTATTTTTAAAACGTAGCTTATCAAATGCTTCAATAGAGTCTTGGTTAACGCGTTTACCAATCCGAACCATAAGACAGTTTGCAGGATGTGAGCAAATTTCCGGTTCATCTGTGGCCATCCACTCCAGCCCGCCTGCATTCATCATTTTTTCCATGACTTTTCGATATTCCCAAACATTTAATCCTGTTCCTTTTAAATCCCAGTGCCAATAGTATTCGGTTGTAATGATGATATAATCTTCCATATAGTCGTCTAGCATAGATACCTGCAGCATATTTTTACCTACAGAGAAGCCCCTGAAGGCAGGCACAACTTCAACAGCACCAAGTTCAATTAAGTTTTCCATATTTGCTTCTGACCAACGTTCTAGCGGATCTGGATGAAGATATGTAATATAACCGACAATTACATCTTGATGGCGTGCTATAATAATGCGAGCTTCTGGAAGCTTAGAAATTTCTAAAACAGCTTTATATTGCTGTTGTGCCGGTCTAAATGCAGTAAGGTCCTCGTGAAACTGATAGAGTTCCAAATTGCGAGGAGAAACAGGGCCTTCAATAATTAAGGTTCCTTTTGGGGTTTTTAATGTTTTAGCATGGTATACCTTATTATGAATCAATCGATTTCACCCCCTTAATGCTAGTTGTTTCCTTTCATAGTAGCGTATAAGTTACGCGATGTGAATCGAAATTTGTCAGTAAAAATTTACATAAAAATGATGAATTATACTGAAAATTAAGAAAAGTATTATTATAATAAATAGTAGAGTTGCTAAAGGAGGGGGAAGTTACAATGAAAGTGGAAGCGCTTCCGGTTATTAAAGGAGCTAATAATCTAGTAAGTTATGATGAAACATATGCAAATTTTGATTGGAAAGAAACAGAGCAAAACTTTTCCTGGTATACTACAGGTCGTGTAAACATTGCGTATGAAGCAATTGATAGACATGCGGCATCACCGCTTAAAAATAAGGTGGCGCTATATTATCAAGATAGTGAACGTCGTGAGAAATATACCTTTAAAGAAATGATGGAAAACTCCAATAAAGCAGGAAATGTGCTGAAAACATATGGTGATGTAGAAAAAGGAGACCGTGTTTTCATCTTTATGCCGCGCTCGCCGGAGTTGTACTTTACTTTACTTGGCGCAGTAAAGCTTGGTGCGATTGTGGGACCTTTGTTTGAAGCTTTTATGGAAGGAGCTGTGCGCGATCGCTTAGAGGATAGCGAAGCGAAGGTGCTTGTTACGACACCAGAGTTGCTTTCACGTGTTCCCTTTAACGATTTACCAGCTTTAAAAACAGTTTTTCTTGTTGGTGAAAACGTGGAAGAAGGCGGCAAAACAGTAGCGTTTAATCCATTGTTCAAAGCCGCATCTAAAAAATTAGACATTGAATGGGTCAGTCGTGAAGACGGTCTCATCCTTCACTATACATCCGGTTCTACAGGAAAGCCAAAAGGAATTTTACATGTTCATAATGCGATGATTCAGCATTATCAGACGGCAAAGTGGGTATTGGATGTTCAAGAAAATGATGTATATTGGTGCACAGCAGACCCAGGCTGGGTAACAGGTACGTCTTATGGTATTTTTGCACCATGGTTAACCGGTACCTCCAACGTTGTGCTGGGTGGGCGTTTTAGTCCAGACGCATGGTATGAGGCGCTGCAAGAATATGGTGTTACAATTTGGTATAGTGCACCAACGGCATTTCGTATGTTAATGGGAGCGGGAGATGATGTACTGAAGAAGTATGATCTATCATCGCTTCGTCATATTATGAGTGTGGGAGAGCCTTTAAACCCAGAAGTGGTTCGCTGGGGTATGAAGGTATTCCATTTACGCATACATGATACGTGGTGGATGACGGAAACAGGCGGACAAGTTATTTGTAACTATCCTTGCATGGAAATTCGTCCAGGTTCTATGGGCAAGCCACTTCCAGGTATTCAAGCAGCCATTGTGGATAACGAAGGCAAAGAAGTACCTCCTTACACAATGGGAAATCTCGCTATCAAAAAAGGATGGCCATCTATGATGCGTACGGTTTGGAATAATCAAGCAAAATATGAGTCTTATTTTATGCCAGGAGACTGGTACGTATCAGGAGATTCTGCTTATATGGACGAAGACGGTTACTTTTGGTTCCAAGGACGAATTGATGATGTAATCATGACGGCAGGAGAGCGTGTAGGTCCATTTGAAGTAGAAAGCAAGCTTGTTGAACACCCTGCGGTCGCAGAAGCAGGTGTTATCGGTGTACCAGACCCTGTTCGCGGTGAAATTATTAAGGCATTTATCGCATTGCGTACCGGTTATGAGCCATCTGATGAATTAATTGAAGATATTCGTCTGTTTGTTAAGAAAGGCTTGGCTGCACATGCGGCACCTCGTCAAATTGAATTTCGAGATAAATTGCCTAAAACAAGAAGTGGTAAAATTATGCGCCGCGTTCTAAAGGCGTGGGAACTTGATTTGCCGACAGGAGATCTTTCGACAATGGAAGATTAATAAGAAAGAAGCTTGAACCGCGGTGTTCAAGCTTCTTTTTTATGCTAAGATAAAAGAGTGTGAAAAAAGCTGTTTTTTAAAATGATAAGAGAATGATACATAGTGCACGTATAAGTTCTGTTAGAATAGGATAAAGGAGTGAAGGCTATGCGTAATGAAGATAAAGAGTCTCTTGTGGAAACAATGGATAAATACGATAAAATTATGAAGCGAATTTCCATTCATCGCACACCGCCGGCAAGACGAATGGAATTGAAAATTGAAGGAACATTGTATACACATTTGGAGCAGGAAGAGTTTTTGAAAGAATTTACAAATTGGCTGGAAAAGGAGCATCATAGTTCTCGCTTCATTGGACAAGTGACAGTCAAGAAGTAAGGTGTGTATGGGATTGACAGTGTTGGGGAAATAATGATATAAAAGGTTATATATCAAGTCAATAAATAAGCGTTGAAAGGCTACAGTAGTGGTTGACTCACTGTTATAAGAGAGCCGGTGGTTGGTGTGAATCGGTACAAAGTCAAACATGAATTACATCCTGGAGCATTCTTTTTCGAATGAGCATGTGCTTAGGAGGAAAAGAACGGTTAAAGCCGTTATGGAAATCAAGTGGTGACATACATGTCACAACTAGGGTGGTACCGCGATTATAAAATCGTCCCTTTTTAGGGGCGATTTTTTTATTTTAAAGGAGTGAACAGAATGGATATTTTACAGGATTTAGAGTTTAGAGGTCTTATTAATCAACAAACAGACGCGGAAGGCCTGCGAGAGTTGCTTGCAAAAGAAAGTGTCAAGTTGTACTGCGGATTTGATCCGACTGCAGATAGCTTGCATATTGGGCATATGCTTCCCATTTTAATTTTGCGTCGTTTTCAATTAGCAGGTCATCAGCCAATCGCACTAGTAGGCGGCGGTACGGGTTTAATTGGAGATCCGAGCGGTAAAAAGGCGGAGCGTCAATTGAATGAACAAGATACAGTTGCGATGTTTAGTCAGCGCATTAAAGAGCAGCTATCTCGTTTTCTTGATTTTGAGAAAACAGGTAATCCGGCAACAATCGCGAACAACTATGATTGGATTGGATCTTTAGATTTAATTACGTTCCTTCGTGATATTGGTAAAAACTTCGGGTTAAATTATATGTTAGCAAAGGATTCGGTTGCTTCTCGTTTAGAAACAGGTATTTCCTTTACAGAGTTCAGCTACATGATCTTGCAATCATACGACTTCTTAAAGTTGTATCAAACAGAAGGTTGCCGACTGCAGGTAGGCGGTAGTGACCAATGGGGCAATATTACGGCTGGTATGGAATTGATTCGGAAAACAGAAGAAGACGCAAAGGTATTTGGTCTAACAATTCCACTTGTAACAAAATCCGATGGTACGAAGTTTGGTAAAACAGAGGGCGGCGCAGTATGGCTTGATCCAGAGAAAACAACACCATATGAGTTTTACCAATTCTGGATTAATACAGATGACCGCGATGTAATTAAATACTTGAAATACTTTACATTCTTGTCTCATGAGGAGATTTTGGCGCTTGAAAAACAAACACAAGAAGCTCCTGAAAAGCGTGCGGCCCAAAAAGCACTTGGAGAAGAGATGACAAAGCTTGTACATGGTGAAAAAGCACTAGAACAAGCAATTAAAATTTCACAGGCTTTATTTAACGGTGCAGTAGCAGAGCTAACAGCTGCTGAAATTGAGCAGGGCTTTAAAGATGTACCTTCTTACACACATACGGGTGAAGATATTACGCTTGTTGATTTGCTCGTTAACAGCAAAATCTCTCCGTCTAAGCGTCAGGCGCGCGAAGATATTACAAGCGGTGCAATTTCTGTAAACGGCGAGCGTGTACAAAGCACGGACGCAGTTCTAAACAAGGACAATCGCATCGAAGATAAATTTACGATTATTCGACGTGGAAAGAAAAAATACTTTTTGATTAAATACTAATAAAAAGGCGTAAGTGAATCTTACGCTTTTTCCTTTATTACTTAGAAAGGAGATATACAAATGGATGTTGTGAAATGGTTTAATACATATGTGATGAGTCCAGATAAGCTGGTGAGTTTGGGAGGTGCGCTGTTAAAGGTAATCTTTATTTTTATTGTGGCGCGAATTGTGATTCATTTTGTGCGTGTTGCAATTGAAAAGATGTTTCGGATTCGTTCACGAACACCGATGATGCGTCATAGTGAACGAAGAGAAGCAACGCTTACGAAGCTCTGTCAAAATATTGCGGTATATATCATTTACTTTATTGCAGCGTTAACCGCGTTGGAAGCGATGGGAATTGATATAAAGGCTTTGCTTGCTGGTGTTAGTATCGTCGGATTGGCAGTCGGCTTTGGCGCGCAAAACCTAGTGAAGGATATTGTGACAGGTTTTTTCATTATTTTTGAAGATCAATTCTCAGTCGGAGATCTAGTGAAAATCAATGATACGGCTGGTACAGTAGAGGAAGTCGGTCTTCGTATCACGAAGCTGAAAGCACCAGATGGCGAAGTGTTTTTCTTTGCAAACAGTGCGATTACGAAGGTTGCGAATTATACGCTTGGCGGAAAAACAGAAATTCCAGTGCCAGAGTCATCATCTTAAGTAAGAAGGAAGAGAATAGGTAGAGCCCCCGCTTAGGTGGGGTTTTTGTCTTGTGTAAAATAAAAATCTAGTGAAAACGGATATACATATAAAGTAGAATAGAATGATAAGTATAGGTAGTGTATTACATAAGTTGAAAACACAAACGATGCAGCTAAATAACTCGAAGAGCTGAGTATCGCAACTTCTGTCAAAACCTATTGGATATTTTATAAAAAAACAAAACCCCTTTAAAATAAATTTTAAAGGGGTTTTGTACACTACTCAGTAATCTAAACAGATTAACGAGAGTAGAACTCTACGATTAGAGCTTCGTTGATTTCAGCTGGCAATTCAGAACGCTCAGGAAGGCGAGTGAATGTAGCAGAAAGCTTGTCAGCATCGAAAGAAAGGTACTCAGGTACGAAGTTGTTAACTTCTACTGCTTCTTTAACCACTGCAAGGTTAAGAGACTTTTCACGAAGGCTGATTGTTTGACCTGGCTTAACGCGGAAAGATGGGATATCTACGCGGTTACCGTCAACAGTAACGTGACCGTGGTTTACCAATTGGCGTGCGCCGCGACGAGTGCGAGCAAGACCCATACGGTATACCAAGTTGTCAAGACGAGACTCAAGAAGAATCATGAAGTTTTCACCGTGCTTACCAGCCATTTTGCCAGCAAGATCGAATGTACGACGGAATTGACGCTCATTCACACCGTACATGTGACGAAGCTTTTGTTTCTCTTGCAATTGCAAGCCGTATTCAGAAAGTTTTTTACGTTGACCTGGACCGTGTGGACCTGGTGCGTAAGGGCGTTTTTCTAATTCTTTACCTGTACCGCTTAGAGAAATACCAAGGCGGCGAGAAAGTTTCCAAGATGGACCTGTATAACGTGACATGTTACATTCCTCCATGTTTTTATTTTACGTAAAATAAAAACAGACGTGAGACGTTTGCTGATGCGTATTTTGTTTTCATGCATCCTCGCCCCAGCAGCAAGGAGTTACGCGATGCACCTCTGATGAGGAACAAAATACAAACAAAAGCACCTTCTCAAAGGCTGCATATTTTACACAAATGCTATTATATCTCGCTGGTAGGTGAGAGTCAAGTATATTTCCTTGCTATTCATGCTAGGTAAATACTGGAAAAGAACCCAGCCGGTTTGAGACGTACCCACGTTTTAAGTTCCTGACTGTATAATAGAAGGATTTTTATATATGTATGTGGAATGTGATGAAGAACGAAAAGAAAACGCTTACATAAATTGAATGGAGGGCTTTTGTATGGAAAGGAGTACAACGATGAAGCGACCAAATTTAGAAACGTTATTAATTCATCATGGATATGAAGCGAAGGAGTACGGGGGGAGCTTGACACCCCCATTGTTTCAAACGTCAACGTATACGTTTGAAACAGCAAAGCAGGGCGAGCTGAGTTTTCGTGGTGAAAGTAATCAATATATATACTCACGTTTAGGAAATCCGACTGTTCAGCTTTTAGAGGAAAGAATGGCAGTATTGGAAGGTGGAGCGGACGCGCTTGCATTTGGTTCGGGTATGGCCGCTGTATCCACAGTACTTCTTTCGTTGCTTAAAACAGGTGATCATATTGTTTGTTCAAAAGGGTTATATGGATGTACGTACGGTTTGCTGGAAATGTTGCAGGAGCGTTTTGGCATTACCCATACATTATGCGATATGAAAAGCGAGAACGATTTATTACACGCCTCTAAGTTAAATACAAAAGTCGTGTTTGTAGAAACGCCAATTAATCCAACTATGCAGATTATTGATTTGCAAATAGTAGTTAGTGCTGCAAAGAAGCAAGGCTGGATAACAGTTGTTGATAATACCTTTTGTTCTCCATATCTGCAAAATCCTCTTGCCTTAGGATGTGATGTGGTGCTCCATAGTGCTACGAAGTACATCTGCGGTCATGGAGATGTTGTAGCAGGCATTGCTGTATGTAAAACAGCGGCTCTGGCGGAATGTATGCGGCCGATGCGTAAAGATACGGGCGGTATTATGTCACCATTTGATGCTTGGCTTTTGTTACGCGGATTAAAGACATTGGCTGTGCGTATGGACCGTCACTCGGCAAATGCCATAAAGGTAGCAACGTTTCTTAAAGAGCACCCTGCGGTAGAGAACGTGTATTATCCATTTTCCACAGATCATCCGGATTATCATATTGCAACCAAACAAATGAAGCAGGGGGCAGGTGTTATATCTTTTACCATTCACGGCGACATGGAGAAAGCGCAAGCGGTTATGGATCGACTAGAACTTATCTCAATTGCGGTAAGCTTAGGAGATGCAGAAACATTAATCCAACATCCAGCAACGATGACACATGCAGTTGTACCAAAAACTATACGTGAACAAATGGGGATTCATGATAATCTATTGCGTTTATCAGTAGGCTTAGAGGCCTGTGAAGATATTGTGAAAGATTTAGAAAAAGCGTTAGGATAAAAGAAAGAGGCGCGTATGAGCGCCTCTTTCTTTAATTTACATATTTCATCAATACAGACACAAATTTTTCTAGATACAACTGATCTGTTTCATCAAAGCGTGCTTTGCTAGGGCTATCAATATCAAGTACTCCAATTACTTGGTCATTCTTAATCATAGGTACAACAATTTCTGAGTTGGAGGCTGCATCACATGCAATGTGACCTGGGAATTGATGAACATCCGCAACAAGTTGAGTCTGTTTTGTCGCTGCAGCAGTTCCGCATACACCTCTTCCAAACGGAATACGTACGCATGCAGGTAAGCCTTGAAATGGCCCAAGTACCAGCTGCGTTCCCTCTGTGAGATAGAAACCGACCCAATTAATATCATTAAGAAATTGATTTAAAAGCGCAGATGCATTGGCTAGATTAGCAATGGTATTTGTTTCACCAGCAAGTAGCGCATCGAGTTGTTTGATCACAACTTCATAATTCTCTTCGCGGTTACCGTTATAAGTGGATGTTGCAAACATAAATACCGCCTCCTTTTGTAAAATAGTATCGGAAAACAAAAGATTAACAATGACTTTGTCGATAGAAACTTAAAGGAATTTGTCTTAAAAGTCAAGAAATTAAGTAAAAAGAGTTGTTTTTCAAGGGAGAGAAGGATGAGCGATAGACAATGAGAGTGTGATTTGCGTACGTGTCTCTCTTTATATGTTTGAGTTGACTATACATTGGAAGATCTGTATGAAAATGAAATTGAGGACATGATTGTATATCCCATGAAGGGGGCGTAAAAGAATGACGTGCACCAAGCAGAAGATTATTGAAGCCGCCATATGTTTGTTTAATACAAAGGGTTATCATGGTACGTCTGTCCGTGATATTGCTTCTGAAGCAGGGGTCAATGTGGCTAATATTTCTTATTATTTTTCCGGAAAGAAAGGGCTGTTAGAACATTTGGTTACTGGCTTTTTAGAAGGATATATTAGCACAATGGCAGAAGCTTTTGAAATGCGTCATGTTTTGTCTCCTAAAGAAGTTGTGTTTCTCATTGTCCGCGATATTTTACATTACCAATCGTCTCATCGATCACTTACACGCTTTGTATACAGAGAATTGTCTTTAGATAGCATTCTTATTCGAGAGATTATGACCACATATTTGCAGCGTGAAAAATATTATTTAAAACATATTATAGAGACAGGACGTGAGCAAGGTGTATTTATCCGTACCCCCTTTTCTGTGTTTATGTCGCAGTTAAAGGGAATGCTCAGTGCTCCGTATTTGTATCCGCAATATATATCAGAAGTGCTGTATGAACGTCCTTCAGATGAATATTTTACAAAAATGTACGGAAAAGAAGTAGAAAAGTGGCTAAGTATGATGATGGAAGGGAACCCCTCTCCTGTTACACAAGTTCTTCATTTGTAAAGGCATGCACATCTAATTTGAGATAAAAAGACTTATCAAACGTGCGAGCATCAGCACGTTTTTTTTGATGTAAAACGAATTGTAAAAAAATCTTAAAATTTGAGCCAAAAACAGGGCATTACATGATATTATAAAGACATTGACATTGCTTGTATATAGAGTGCAAAGCACTGCTTGGTGTAGTGTGGAAACTGCTGTCGTAATGATAAAATTAATCAACAGTAATTATATATACATATATGCCTTCCAGATTAGAGCGGAACGGGAAAAAACGAAAAGAGGAGGCTGCTTGATGGGCTCATTGTTAACTTTTATTATTGTAATCATAAGTATTATACTGATATACCTATTAACCGGTCTTATAATTAAAAATCGTGCGGATAGAGAACTGCAGGAATTAAAAGCTTGGAAACAGGCATTAAAGGATAAACCGGTTGCTGATGAATTAAAAAAGGTAAAAGACCTGAATATGACCGGACAAACGGAAGCATTATTCGAAAAGTGGCGCAATGAATGGGATGAGGTGTTAACCGTTTCCATTCCTCAAATTGAAAAGGATTTGCAGGAAGCAGAGAGTTCGCTTAGCGGCTTTTTATCACGTAAATCTAGGTTGTTCATGGAGCAAGCGGGTGGTTTGCTTGTAGAGGCAGAAGAAAAAATTGAAGGTATTGTAAAAGAGCTTCATAATTTATTGGAAAGTCATACCAAAAACAATGCTGAGATTGAAGTTGTACGTAGTGCCTATCGAGAAGTGAAGAAAAATATGTTAGCATACCGTCATACAGTAAGTTTGGCGGAAAAGAAGCTAGAGGAACTGTTGGATCAGGAGCATCAGAAATTTCAGCAATTTGAAGAAGCTACGGTGAATGGGAATTACTTAGAAGCCCGTGATATTGTCCGCAGCTTAGAGCAAGGTGTTGCACACTTACAAACATTGTTGGAAGATATACCGGATTTACAGCTAGACTGCCAAGCTAATTTGCCTGGGCAAATTTCGGATCTATTGCTGGGATATCAGGAGATGGAAGAACAGGGTTATATTCTTCACCATTTGCAAATTGATAAAGAAGTGCAAGATATGCAACATCAAATTCAGCTTGCATTAGATGATATTAAAACATTGCGTGTGCATGAAGCGAAGGCGCGAACAGAATCAGTAAAAAATAAATTGGATTCTCTGTATGATGTACTAGAAAATGAAGTTACCGCCAAGTACCATGCGGAAAAAGAACAAAGAGAAATTGGTATGGCTCTGATTCAATTGAGAGAAAAATCTAACCAAACAAAAGAAGAAACGCAATTTGTGAAGCAAAGCTACGAGTTAAGTGATGAGGATGTGGAGGCGCAAAAATATGTGGAGAAGCAAGTTGTTTTTCTCATGAAACGATTTGAAGCCTTACAAATACGGATTGCAGAACAAGATGTTGCTTTTTCTGTCATTGGAGAAGAGTTAAGTGATGTTAGGAAACAGATTGAAGAGACGAGTCGTCTTCATGCAGAATACACAGATATGCTTGCAACACTTCGGAAAGAAGAACTGCAAGCGCGTGAAACATTACAGCAAATGAGAAGTGATATTCTAGAAGTAAAACGCCTTTTACAGAAGTCAAATATACCAGGAGTGCCTCAGGACATGTTAGAGAGCCTAGCTTATGCGCAAGTGGCTGTACGAAAGGTGTACGAGCAATTAGAGTACAAGCCCTTGAATATGAACGAAGTACATAAAGTACTGAAAGAAGCGCAAGGTCTTGTCTTAGGTATGAGCAGTTCGGTTAAGGAATTAATTGAGCAAGCCGCCTTAGTGGAAAAAATGATTCAATATGGCAATCGTTATCGAAGTCAAAGCAGAAAGGTAGCGGATCATTTGGCACATGCCGAAGTGTTGTTCAGACAGTATCAATACAAAGCCGCTTTAGAACAAGTTTCTGCCACACTCGAGCAGGTTGAGCCTGGTGTAACAGGAAAGATTGAGGAGTTTGTTAGGACTGAGTAGACCCCTTAGCAATAAGGGGTTTTGCTATGGGTGCGGCCAAATATCTGCTAATTGATAAGGCTATGTTAAACAAGTCAATGAGACCTCAGCTTGACAGGAAGTAACTGTATCAAACCTTCAAAGATGTTATAAAAGAGAGGGAAGTAAATTGTTATCTAGTAAGAATAGAAACGCCTTTACTTTCCTGCGTATGAGGTATAACCCAAGGGGAAGCTAAGAAAAAGTCATAAGGAGGATGCAATGATTTATTTTGATAATAGTGCAACAACAAAGCCGCATCCGGAAGTATTACAGTCTTATGTAACGGCTGCGGAGAAATATTTTGGGAATCCATCTTCTATTAATGGTTTAGGTGCAGCAGCAGAGAGATTGCTTTCACAATCTAGAAGTATGACGGCAAAATTGCTGGGCGTAAAACCAAACGAAATTGTCTTTACGTCCGGAGGAACCGAAGGAAATAATTTGGCAATCAAAGGTACAGCTATTCGTCATCGCTCACGCGGTCGACATGTCATTACCACTGCAATCGAACACGCGTCAGTGAAAGGAGCCTTTAATCAGCTAGAAGCACTTGGTTTTGAAGTAACATACTTACCAGTAAATCCAGCGGGAAGTGTAGATGTTCGCGTGCTTGCCGAGTCAATCCGTTCAGATACCATTTTGGTTTCTGTTATGCATGTCAATAATGAAACGGGAGCTATTCAACCAATTGAAGAAATCGGAAGACTGTTACAAAACCATCCAAAGGTCATTTTTCATGTGGATAATGTCCAAGGAGTTGGAAAAGTGCCGCTTCATTTAAAACGCGCGAACATAGATCTTTGTACAATGTCGGGACATAAGTTTCATGGTGTAAAGGGAACTGGGATTTTATATGTACGAGAAGGAGTTACAATTGATTCTATTCTTTCAGGTGGGCAGCAGGAGCAATATTATCGCTCTGGTACAGAAAACGTCCCAGGTATTGTGGCGATGACTAAAGCACTCCGTATGAGCATAGAAAAGCAAGATGCGCATATAAAACAGCTAGAACAAATTAAAGCATTTGCACTTGATGAATTACAAGCTATGCCATCAGCTGTTATTAATACACCGGTACACGCCGCACCACACATTATAAACGTTTCTTTTCCGGGATTAAAGCCAGAGGTGCTCGTGCATGCTCTTGAAGAACATGATATTTACATCTCTACAAAGTCAGCATGTTCTTCTAAGGCAAAGGATATTAGCTATGTACTACTGGCGATGGGAGTTGCAGAAAAAACAGCACAAAGCGCCGTTCGGATTAGTTTATCTGGTCAGAATACCATGGAAGAGATGCAACAATTTATTACGGTGCTTCGCCGCACTGTGGCAAAATTATACGAAGTAATGAGGGAAACAGTATGAATTATGATCACATCTTGATTCGCTACGGCGAAATGACAACAAAAGGGAAAAATCGCGCTAAATTTGTGAGTGTATTAAAAGACAATGTCAAACATCGTCTTAAAAAGTTTTCTGCGCTTGAATTGGAAGTAACAAGAGATCGCATGTATATTAAGCTAAACGGGGAAGATCACGAAGCAGTTATTGAAAAAATCCGTCATATTTTTGGTATTCATACGTTTAGTTTAGCAATGAAAGTAACAACAGATTTGGAAGAGATGAAGCGCGGCGCATTGGAGGCGTTTTTACAGGTAAGCGAGGGTGTAAAAACCTTTAAAATATCTGTTCATCGTACGTACAAGCACTTTCCAATGGAAACGAATGAATTGAACCACGAACTTGGTGCGCATATTTTACGAAATACAGAAAACATTACTGTAGATGTTCGTAAGCCGGATGTAAATGTACGTGTAGAAGTACGTGAGGAATTCACGTATATTATGTGTGAGGATTTACAGGGAGCGGGAGGTTTACCTGTAGGTGTAGGAGGAAAAGCGATGCTTCTGCTTTCTGGTGGTATCGACAGTCCTGTTGCAGGATACTTAGTGATGAAGCGCGGTGTGACATTAGAAGCTATTCATTTTCACAGTCCGCCTTTTACGAGCGAGCGTGCTAAGCAAAAGGTTATTGATTTGGCGCAACGCCTGACAAAGTATTGTAAGCGAATTACGCTTCATATTGTGCCGTTTACAGAGGTGCAAAAAGCAATTCATAAGCAAGTACCGGATAGCTATACAATGACAGTCATGCGCCGTATGATGCTTCGCATCGCAGAGCGTGTTGCGGCTGAGCGCGGTGTACTAGCTTTGGCGACAGGAGAAAGTCTTGGGCAGGTAGCTAGCCAAACGCTCGATAGTATGCATACAATTAATGAAGCGACTAATTACCCCATCTTGCGTCCTTTAATTACAACAGATAAAGTAGAGATTATGAAAATTGCGCGCGAGATTGATACGTATGACTTATCCATTTTGCCTTATGAAGATTGCTGTACCATTTTTACACCACCAAATCCTTCTACAAAACCAAAGCGTGAAAAAGCAAATCGCTTCGAGCAATTTTATGACTTTGAACCACTCATCCAAGATGCTGTGGAAAATATTGAGAAAATGATATTGCATGCGGAAGTAGAAGAAAAAGAAGAATTTGAAGAATTGTTCTAGAATAAATTACCAATTTTTTTAAGGATGAAAACATGTGTTTTTTCACACTCTATATTCACAAGGAGGTGAATACACATGACAAGAACAAACAAATTAGTAGCTCCTGGTTCACAAGCAGCTATCGACCAAATGAAATACGAAATCGCTTCTGAGTTCGGTGTAAACCTTGGTCCTGAAGCAACTGCTCGTGCTAACGGTTCTGTAGGCGGCGAAATTACAAAGCGCCTTGTAGCAATGGCTGAGCAACAACTAGGTGGATACCAAAAGTAATTGCATATATATGGATAAGAGAGTGGAGTAGATACTCCCCTCTTTTTTTGATGCTACCTTTTGTTGCGGAAGCGGTCTGCTTAGTGCTACAACCTGCTAAGCTTCCCTCTCGGTGCCAAGCAACAAATGTAAATTAGTTACATTAAGTGTAATACATACATTGATCAAAAAATTATACTGTTTTGTCGTAAAATAAATATTTATGTTTTCTTTTGTAGAAATCATACAGTATTTGTCAAAATAATATTATTCAAAATATAATGAAAATTCATTACGATTAAAGGGAGGCATGATATAAAAGGGGGATTTCTATGAACCATAATCAATTAATAGCACCAGAACAGTACAATTTGGTATCGGAATTTGAAAAGTATGCGCAAGATTCACAGAAAGTTGCCCTCCTCTGGAGAAGTGAAGAAGATGAAACGAAGCTCATTACGTATCGACAATTAATAGAGGGCTCGAATAAAATTGGAAACGCTTTTATAAAAAGTGGTTTACGAAAAGGTGACAAGGTTCTGGTCATGATGCCACGTTTAATTGAATCTTATATGGTTTATATAGGTGCAATTAAAGCTGGGTTAGTTGTTATACCAAGCTCTGAAATGTTGCGTCAAAAGGATATTGAATATCGCATTGCACATGGAGAAGTAAAAGCGATTGTCAGTCATGCACCTTATATCTCTCAATTTCAAGGCATTCATGCTATACAATATTTACAAAAATTTGTAACTGGTGAACATGTTGAGAATTGGACAAGTCTTTCAGAAGCACTTGAACAAGAAAGCGATGTATTAGAAGCGGCGGATACCAATCGGGATGATATGGTATTTTTGTCGTATACATCAGGCACAACAGGCAATCCAAAAGGTGTTGTTCATACACACGGATGGGCATACGCCCATTTGCGTACAACCGGTCCAAACTGGCTTGGAATTAAAGAGGATGACCTTGTATGGGCCACTGCAAGCCCGGGGTGGCAAAAGTGGATTTGGAGTCCGTTTTTGGCAACACTCGGTTCTGGGGCAACGGGGTTTGTATATCACGGCAAATTTGAGCCAAAGCGTTATTTGGATATGCTCAGCACGTATAACATTAATGTGCTGTGCTGCACACCAACGGAATATCGATTGATGGCAAAGGTTGATAATTTACATACGTATGAGTTACCTCATTTGCGTAGCGCTGTTTCGGCAGGAGAACCGCTAAACCGAGGAGTCATTGATACGTTTCGTCGTTATTTTAACATTAGTGTACGTGATGGTTACGGACAAACTGAAAATACACTTCTAGTGGGCGTTATGGATGGAATGGAGCTAAGACCTGGCTCTATGGGCAAACCAACACCAGGAAATCAAGTGGCTATTGTAGATGAATATGGAAATCCACTAGGCGTAGGTGAAGTAGGAGATATTGCGGTGCATATTAGTACACCTGCTTTATTTAAGCATTATTATAAGGATCCGGAGCGAACAGCGATGCAGTTTCGCGGAGAGTATTATATTACAGGTGATAAAGCAAAGATGGATGAAGACGGCTATTTTTGGTTTGAGGGCCGCGGTGATGATATTATCATCAGCTCTGGTTATACCATCGGCCCGTTTGAAGTAGAGGATGCGTTAGTTAAACATCCTCTGGTAAAAGAGTGTGCTGTAGTAGCAAGTCCCGATGAAATACGTGGTAATGTCGTAAAAGCTTTTGTTGTATTGCAAGAGGGTGTATTGGGAGATGATGCTTTAATTGCTGATTTGCAGCAGCATGTAAAAAGCTTAACAGCTCCTTACAAATATCCTCGTAAAGTGGAGTTTGTCAGCGAACTACCGAAAACAACATCTGGTAAGATTAGACGAATAGAGCTACGGCAACGCGAGCAAGAGTCTGTGTATAAATGATAGTTTTAGGAGACGGAATATTCCGTCTCCTTATATAATGAAATTAGGTCACATTTTGCTCATGCAGTGTACATAAAGGAGGATATATGGGAGAACTTTGGTATGGTGGACGTATTTATACAATGGAACAAGAAGGAGAAACCGTAGAAGCAGTGTATGTCGCTAATGGTAAGATTGTAGAAACGGGAACAGCAGAAGCGCTTTCTCGTACTTATCAAGTCGATACTTATCATGACTTACAAGGACAGGTTATGCTACCTGGGTTAACAGACAGTCATATGCATCTTATCGGACACGGAGAGCGTCTTATGCGCTTGGACCTCAGTTATTGCACGTCATATGAGGAGATGTTAGGGTTGATAGCTGACAAGGCCGCAAATACACCAAGTGGTGAATGGATTATCGGTGAGGGCTGGAATGAGAATGCTTTTACAGATTGTAAAACAATCCATAAAAAAGACTTGGATCGGATTACAAGTGAACACCCTATTGTATTAAAGCGCATGTGCCGTCATGTGGTACTGGTCAATTCCTACGTTTTGGATCAGTTACAATTGCCTAAAGATAATCCAAAAGGTGGGAAAATTGGCCGAGATATAACAGGTGAACCAAATGGTTTACTATATGAACGTGCACAAGAACTGCTAGACGATATGATGCCAACGCAAAGCGACGCTTATTTACAAAAGGCCTTGGAAACAGCTGTTGCAGATTGCTACAGCAAAGGGCTTGTGGGTTGCCACACAGAGGATTTGAATTACTACGGTGGCTTTGCCCAAACATACCACGCGTTTGTGAAGGGGCTAAGTGATAAACCTTTTAAAGCACATTTACTTGTCCATCATGAAGTAGTGGATGAACTACCACAATATGAAAGCACACGCTACATTGAGTTTGGAGCAATGAAGATTTTTGCAGATGGCTCGCTAGGTGGGCGAACAGCTTTGCTGAGTGAGCCCTATGCAGATGAAGATACCAAGGGTGTTGCGGTGTTTGAAAGAGAAGAACTCGCGCAACTGGTCAAAAAGGCAAGAGAAATGGGATTGACGGTGGCGGTTCATACGATTGGTGATTTATCATTTGAGTATATTGTAGAAGCGATTGAAAAGCATCCACCGTACCCAGGACAACGAGATCGAATTATCCATTGTCAGGTATTGCGAAAAGATTTGATTGAAAGAGCTAAGTTATTACCAGTTGTGCTAGATTTACAACCTGTATTTGTGACATCTGATTTTCCTTCCGTAATTGAAAAACTGGGTCCTGACCGCCTGCAATATGCGTATGCATGGAAGACGTTGTTGCAGGAGGGGTTTATGTGTGCTGGTGGCTCGGATGCACCAATTGAAGATGTAAATCCGTTTTTGGGCATATATGGTGCAGTAACAAGAAAAAGCTTATTTGACGGAATGGTGTACATGCCCGAAGAAAGGTTAAGTGTGTTTGAAGCACTACAGTTATTTACTATAGGAAGTGCATTAGCCATTTACAAAGAAAATGAGCGTGGCAAGATTGTCCCTGGATACGACGCAGATTTTACGATTATAGATAGAGACCCATTTACAATTGAAGCAGATGAATTACTTCATATAAAGGCGTGCATGACAGTCGTGGATGGGAAAATTGTCTATAACAAATAACGAGGCAAATGTCTCGTTATTTGTTTGTCCGCTTCCGCTTTTCTAGTGTCGAGCTGCAGCGGCTAGCTCCTCCGGTCAGAGAACCCCAGCCCATTAAGGCAAAAAGCGCCTTTATGTGCCGGGAACCTCTGCCTTATGGAGCTGAACGAGCCGCTTCCGCTTTTCTTATAAAAATGTACGTTGTACTTTTTCCCAGAACGAATTGTTTTTTAGTTTAACTGTTTTGATGGGTTTGTCGCTTAGCTGAATTTGTACGCGCTCAACGTGCTGAATGCTAAGCGCTTCATTATCCATACCCATGACAGGATAACTGCTGTCACCTGGTGCAATACGAAGTGTTAATGTACGATTGCCGCTGAGGATAAAAGGTGAGCCAAGGGTGCGGTAGCTGTTATTATTTAACGATGCTAACTCACTTACTTGATAACAAGGTAACATTGGATCTACAACTGCGCCGCGCAGTGATTTATTATAAGCTGTGCTTCCTGTCGGTGTGGAAACGACAAGACCGTCACCGCGGAATGTTTCAAAATATAAATCGTCAATAAATACATCTACGGCAAACGTTTTAATAATACTTGAACGTAAAGAGAATTCATTCAAACAGTAAAAAGACGTTTCATCATCAATCGTTACGTGAATCGTTGGGTATTTTCGTACTTCAATTTCTGTATGTGTAATTTCAGCGAGCGCTTTATCTGCATGATCAATATGAAAATCGCAGTAAAAAGATGTTTCATCTGTTACAGAGACACCTGCATATAAGCAATCATTACGAAAGCCTGTTTTGCGAAGGGCTTGCAAAAATGTACCGTCTTCTCCAACACTAATAATGGCATTCGCTTCGTTTGGCTGCGACATGATTGTAAATCCTTTTTCCTCTAGCATCGTATAAATCGGTTGCATTTTACTAAATACTGTTTCATCTTTTTCATCGTAAAAGAAATACAGTTTGCGACGATCTTCCATGTTAATCCCTCCACTGCTGTCATAAAGTTGTACTCATATACTATATTTCCATATTAAATGAGAATTCCCTCTTTTCTCTCTTCATCATTCCTTTTGTTTTTTTGGTTGCATTACCATTACTTGTCGATTTTTAATTCAATGAATAGATATTGGTGATTAAGATGATGTGTTTTCACATCGTTTTGTTTTTATGGTTGATTCGTGTTTATTTGCCCTTAAATGCGTCGATAATGGATAAGGAATGAAAGGATGAACGAGTATGCAATGGTTTGTAATCGTACCGGCAGTGCTGTTGCTGCTGTTTTTACTTGTTTTGGTAACGAAAATTTCAATTACAATTATGGCTGGCTATACCCCACAAGAACAGCGAGTGTTTGTAAGAGTTCGTATCTGGTTTTTTCGCTATACCGTTAATGTTTTAGAGTTAATAGAGAAAAAAAAAACTACAGGTGATCAAGAACCAACACAATCTGATGATGATTCGCCTTCTTTTTCCACCTGGTTAGAAAGGTTGCCTGAGTTGATAAAAAGCGCAGGTGACATCCATACTATAATTAAGGGCTTTCTTCGCTCTGTTCGTATTAAGAAGTTTTTATGGCGTTCTTATATTGGAACAGGTGATGCAGCCTATACTGGTATTACTGCTGGTGGTCTTTGGTCTGTTAAGGGAATAATATTGGGTATCCTCAGCACGTATATGAAGATCGCTAAAGCACCAGAGCTTGAGGTTACTCCTGTGTTTCAAGGTGAAATTACAACATCTCAACTAGAATGCACCATTACGTTCCGGATTGGAAAGGCAGTACTAACAGCAATAAAATTATTTCGCTATATACGAAAAAAGAAACCTGTTGTTACAGGTCATGATGCGGATGTAAGGGGGTAATACAATGACACATCCTATCCAAGGGTTGATGACAACCGCTATGGAAAATTTGAAAACGATGATAGATGTAAACACCATTATTGGCGATCCAATTCAGGCCCCGGATGGCAGCGTTATTTTAACGGTTTCAAAAGTAGGGTTTGGATTTGCTGCTGGAGGCAGTGAGTTTGGGAAACGAGAAGGCAACTATCCGTTCGGCGGGGGAAGTGGAGGCGGTGTTTCCATTACACCGGTTGCATTTTTACTTGTGAATGCATCTGGTGTAAAGGTACTTCATCTAGAAAAGCATACGCATCTGCTTGATAAAATCATTGAGCTTACACCGCAGGCGATAGAAAAAGTACAAGATATGATGAAAAAGAACGAAAAACCGCCTGTTTTGATGTAAGTAAAGTAGCACCAAGCGAAGAGAAATTATCGCTTGGTGCTGTGTTTTGTTTGCAATCAGTGCCGCTTCCCTCTATTATAAAAATGTACATATTACATAAATTGAGGAGGATGTTGAAATGGCAAACGTTACATTTAAAGGCAATCCAGTAACTCTGATTGGTAATGAAGTGAAGGTAGGAGACAAGGCGCCAAGCTTTACAGTACTTGCAAATGATTTATCACCAGTGACACTGGACACATATAAAGGCGCTGTGAAACTAATTAGTGTCGTCCCATCTATCGACACGGGTGTGTGCGATGCACAAACGCGCCGTTTCAACGAAGAAGCTTCTCAAGTAGAAAATGTGAAAGTGTTGACGATTAGCGCAGATCTTCCGTTCGCACAAAAGCGCTGGTGTGCGTCTAATGGTTTAGAAAATGTGGTAACACTTTCGGACCATCGAGACCTTTCGTTTGGAGAAGCATACGGTGTTGTGATGAAAGAGCTTCGCTTGCTTGCTCGCGCAGTCTTTGTACTTGACAGTGAAGATAACGTAACGTATGTAGAATATGTGGCGGAAGGGACAAGTCATCCGGATTACGAAGCGGCAATTGCAGCAGTAAAAGCAGCAAAGTAAAACAAAAGCATCCTCTATCATGAGGGTGCTTTTTCAATGGAATGTATAGCAAGTGATATATATGATATGATGAAGCTTATGTGTAATGAGGAGGTATATACAATGAATAAAGTTGAAACCATTTTTTCTGTACTTGATACATCATGTGCGGTGCTAAAAAAGGAATTAGATATTACGTACTTAGAAGCGCTGGTAGAAACGGGTGATAATGTATTTGAAGGAAATGTTTTACAATCAAATTTACCAACGTCTGCAATTGAGAGATTAAACCGGGAATACCAAAAGCTCTCCGAAGAACAATATAAGGGAGAGGAAATGCGCAAAGCCTTTCAACTTTGTTTATTAAAAGGAATGAAAGAAGGGGTACAAGCTAATCATGAGATGACGCCGGATGCAGTTGGCTTGTTTACTGGCTACCTATTTCATAAGTTTTTAAAAGATAAGCAGCACATTACGGTATTAGATCCAGCGGTTGGCACAGCGAATTTACTGACAACAGTATTCAATACAGCGCCGAAGGGAACAACAATGCAAGGTTACGGTGTGGAAGTAGATGAATTATTGCTTCGACTTGCGTTTGTAAATGCAAATTTACAGAGACTAGGTATAGAGTTTTTTCATCAAGATGGATTAGGAGCTCTTTATATTGATCCCGTTGATGCTGTTATCTGCGATTTACCTGTTGGGTATTATCCGAATGAATTACGCGCTGCTCAGTATCAATTATGTGCGGATACGGGTCTTTCCTATACGCACCATCTTTTAATCGAACAAAGCATTAAGCACACAAAAGAAGGCGGATATGTATTCTTCTTGATTCCAAACTTTTTATTTGACAGTGAACAAGCCGCAAAGCTGCATACCTTTTTAAAGGAGCACACGTATATACAAGGTTTGCTACAGCTGCCTGTGTCGATGTTTAAAAACGAGAAAAACGCAAAAAGTATATTTGTTCTGCAGAAAAAAGGGGCTGATGCAAAAGCACCAAAGCAGGCGATGCTTGCAGAGCTTCCATCTTTCTCTAAAGTACAAGCTATGGAATCCATGGTGAAACAAATTGAGGAATGGTTCCAACAAAATAAGTGAAATGTATAACAGTGATTTTATTTGATGTAATACAGATTGTTGAAATATCTTATGGAAATAACAAAAATGTTAGGTTTTTGTAAATCTGTATTATAATATTTTTTTGTGTGTTTCACTCTTTTTTCTTGAAATATATAGCATACAGTGTTTAAATTAGTAAAGTGAATTATGAAACTTCGACACGGTTTGCGGTCTGCCGCATAGCTAACATGAGTGAAAAAGGAGCGAAAGACGACATGTCAAAGGTTATTGCAATCAACGCCGGAAGTTCTTCTTTGAAATTTCAGCTATTTGAAATGCCGAGCGAAAAGGTATTAACAAAAGGTTTAGTAGAACGAATTGGTTTGAACGACAGTATATTTACAATTACAGTGAATGATGAAAAGCAAACAGAAGTATTAGATATCCCGAATCACGATATAGCAGTAAAGATGCTTCTTGATAAATTAACAAGCACAGGCATTATTTCTTCACTAGATGAAATCAGCGGTGTAGGTCATCGGGTTGTTCACGGTGGTGAAAAGTTTGCGGACTCTGTATTGATTACAGATGAAGTATTAGCAGCGATTGAAGACTTAAATGATTTGGCACCTCTTCATAATCCGGCTAATATCGTTGGTATTAAAGCATTTCAAGAAGCTTTACCAAACGTACCAGCAGTAGCGGTATTCGATACAGCGTTCCATCAAACGATGCCGGAAGAGTCTTTCCTATACAGTTTACCGTATGAGTACTATGAAAAATTTGGTATCCGTAAATATGGTTTCCACGGTACCTCTCATAAATATGTAACAGAGCGTGCTGCACAGTTATTAGGTCGTCCAATCGAGCAATTACGTCTGTTATCTTGTCATTTAGGTAATGGAGCAAGTATTGCAGCTGTAGAAGGCGGAAAATCCATTGATACCTCCATGGGCTTTACACCACTTGCTGGTGTAACAATGGGTACTCGTTCAGGTAACCTAGATCCTGCTTTAATCCCATACATTATGGAGAAAACAGGTCAGACAGTTGAAGAAGTAGTAAATGTGCTAAACAAAAAGAGTGGTATGCTCGGTATCACTGGTTTTTCAAGTGACTTACGCGATATTGAGCAAGCAGAAGAAGAAGGAAACGAGCGTGCGAAAGTAGCAATGGATATTTTCGTAAGTCGCATTCACAAATACATCGGTTCTTACGCTGCGCGCATGAAAGGTGTAGATGCAATTATCTTTACAGCAGGTATCGGTGAAAACAGTACGCTAATTCGTGAGCGTGTTCTAGAAGGATTAGAGTTCATGGGCGTATACTGGGATCCAAAACGTAATAAAGTGCGTGGTGAAGAAGCGTTTATTAACTATCCGCACTCTCCTGTGAAAGTGATTGTCATTCCGACAAACGAAGAAGTCATGATTGCGCGTGACGTAACACGTTTGGCGCATGTATAAAAAGGACGGAGCTGTAGCTCCGTCCTTTTTACTGTAATAAATATCAGCTAAAGTCCTCCCTTAGCCTTGACTGAGGTGATAAAAACAGGAAACATATGGTATGATAAAGGAAAAGCGTGTTTGTAAAGGAGTGTGCTGGATGAATCTTTCCCAACGTGAGCAAAAGATATGGAATGATATCGAAAGTTGGCAATATCAGCTATCTCAACAAGATTCTACTGATTTTCAGAGAACGTATGATAAATGGTTAAACAGCTCGTTTGCTAAATTGCCTGGAAGTAAAAAAACAGAGTTTTTTGCAAAAGCGGATCAATGGTTATTTCATCTTCATGCTCTTATTCAAAGCTCGCAGTCGCAGTTAGATGCAAGAAACCGTATTCTTTCCAATGCTAGGCTATTTAAGGAAGAGATTGAACATATTGAAGATTTGCGACAGTTAACGATTGATCAACTCATTTATATAACGGAACAGCAAGTGGCTCGCCACAGACTCTATTCTTTTGTTCAGGGAGCTGCTACGGGTGCAGGGGGGATGCTGCTTTTGGCGGCAGATTTACCGCTAATGATCGCTATTAATTTAAAGGCTGTACAGCTTATCGCCACAACATACGGCTATGATGTGAATAAACCATATGAAATGATGCTTGCTTTAAAAGTATTTCATGCAGCCATATTGCCGTCTCGTTTACAGCAATATGCATGGCGAGAGCTATTGGAGGAATTGGAGCAGGATGAATATGGTCTTTTCTTTTATGAAGGTGCGGAGGACATTATAGATAGCGGTACAGTACAAGTGGTTCTGACTCAAATCTTGAAGGTGTTCGCCGTTCATGCACTGCGACGCAAGGTAATGCAAGGGATTCCAATAATGGGTATTGCGGTAGGATCCACCGTTAACTATCGCATGACACGAAATGTAACAGAGTTTACCCATCGTTTTTATCAAATGCGCTATATGCTAGAAAAACAATCTCAATAAACAGAATACTTTAAAAGTAAAAGCTTGAGGGAATTTCACATCCCTCAGGCTTTTTATGTAATACTTCACATAAAACTTCAGTAACTACCCCTCTTTAAGTATGACTTCTTTCAGCAGACAGCTCTTGATTAGCACGATACCATAGCCATAAATCGTTAATCACAGAAGCTGTATCAGCAATTTCACTGTTTAACCGGCAACATACGGAAAAGTTTTCCTCATGATTCAGAGCATGCTGTTTTTGATTAATGATCTGCTCCAACTCTTTAATACGATCTGGAATACTACCTCGTATTTGTTCCCATTGCAGTAAGATGTCTTGTTGTATGTTGTTATCTAATTGTGACCACTCTGTTTCAACATGTGGAATGAGAATTCCAAGTCGTTTATCTTTCTTGAAATATGTATACACTTTCGGTCTCCTCCCGCTCCTTGTATTGTTCTTTATATTGTATAGCAAATACCTGTAAATCTCGAATGAAATCTAGAAAAGGAAAAATAATAGTTGCGTGAGTTTTGTAAAGCTGTTAAAGTATATTTATGAATATAAATTAAATTTATTGAATAAATATACTTAAATAGAGGGGGATATATATGACAAAGCAAAAGGTTGTTTTAGCATATTCAGGAGGATTGGATACATCGGTGGCTATTAAATGGTTACAGCAGCAAGGGTATGATGTTGTTGCGGTAGGGCTTGATGTAGGTGAAGGAAAAGATGTTGAATTTATTAAACAAAAAGCGTTGCAAGTAGGTGCGATTGAATCGTATTCAATTGACGCAAAACAAGAATTTGCAGAGCAATATGTATTACCGGTTTTGCAAAGTCATGCACTGTATGAAGGTAAATATCCACTTGTATCAGCGTTATCACGTCCATTAATTTCAAAGAAACTTGTTGAGATTGCTGAAAAAACAGGGGCTTCTGTTGTTGCGCACGGCTGTACGGGAAAAGGCAATGACCAAGTCCGCTTTGAAGTTTCATTTAAAGCATTAAACCCTGATTTACAGGTTATTGCACCTGTACGTGAATGGAGCTGGTCCCGTGAAGAAGAAATTGCTTACGCGATGAAGCACAACATTCCTATTCCAATTGATTTAGATAACCCATATTCAATTGATGCGAATTTATGGGGAAGAGCATGTGAATGTGGGGTGCTGGAAGACCCTTGGGCTGCGCCGCCAGAAGGTGCTTATGATTTAACAACACCAATTGAAGCAACACCTGATATGGCTGATATCGTTGAAATTGCTTTTGTAGAAGGTGTTCCAGTTTCCTTAAATGGAAAAGTATATCCGCTGCATGAGCTGATTTTAGAGCTGAATACTCTTGCTGGAAAGCACGGTATTGGCCGTATTGACCATGTAGAGAATCGCCTTGTTGGAATTAAATCTCGTGAGGTGTATGAATGTCCAGCTGCAGTGACGCTTATCAAAGCGCATAAAGAGCTAGAAGATTTAACCCTAACAAAAGATGTTGCTCACTTTAAGCCGATTATTGCGCATAAATTGACGGAGCTCATTTACAATGGATTATGGTTCTCTCCTTTAAAAACAGCACTACTAGCGTTTTTGCAAGAAACGCAAAAGCAAGTTACAGGAGAAGTGCGCGTGAAGTTATTTAAGGGGCATGCCATCATAGAAGGAAGAAAATCGCCTCATTCTCTTTATAATGAAAAGCTTGCGACATACACACAGGAAGATCAGTTCAATCATGGTGCAGCTGTTGGATTTATTGAATTATTCGGTTTGCCGACAAAGGTATACAGTGAAGTGAACGGCAGAGAAAAGGTGAACGTATGAAGCTGTGGGGAGGTCGTTTTACGGCAGAGGCAGAAGGGTGGGTAGAGGAGTTTGGTGCCTCTATCGCCTTTGATCAAAAGCTAGTCATAGAGGATTTGGAAGGAAGTCTTGCCCATGTCACGATGCTTGGACATTGCGGTATTTTAGAGGAGCAAGATGTGAACGTAATTAAAAAAGGGCTGTACACATTGCTTGAAAAAGCCAAAAAAGAAGAGCTGGTATTTACTGTTGCGAATGAAGATATCCATTTAAACCTTGAGAAAATGCTAATTGATGAAATCGGAGAAGTGGGCGGTAAGCTGCATACGGCACGTAGCCGCAACGATCAAGTTGCGACAGATATGCACTTATATCTTCGCAAAGAAGTAAAGAACATTATTGAAAAGGTTAAAGGATTGCAAGAGGCATTAGTGATACAGGCAGAGCAGCATGTGGAAACGGTTATGCCAGGCTATACACATCTGCAACGCGCGCAGCCTGTTTCCTTCGCGCATCATTTACTTGCATACTATTGGATGCTACAAAGAGATATAGAGCGTTACGAAGATGCACTAAAGCGCATTAATATCTCGCCTTTAGGAGCAGGTGCGCTTGCCGGCACTACGTTTCCAATTGATCGTGCCTATACGGCATCTCTACTTCAATTTGACGGCATGTATGAAAACAGCATGGATGCGGTGAGCGATCGCGATTTTATTTTGGAATTTTTAAGTCATTCTTCTATCCTTATGATGCATCTGTCACGTTTTTGTGAGGAATTGATTTTATGGAGCAGTCAAGAGTTTCAATTTATTGAAATGAGTGATGCGTATGCGACGGGAAGCAGCATTATGCCGCAAAAAAAGAATCCGGATATGGCCGAACTCATTCGTGGTAAAACAGGACGTGTGTATGGCAACTTATTTGGTTTATTGACGGTTATGAAAGGTCTGCCACTTGCTTATAACAAAGATTTGCAAGAAGATAAGGAAGGTATGTTTGATACGGTGAAAACCATTGGTACAAGTCTCCTCGTGATGACGGGTATGATTGAAACCATGAAGGTCAATCGAGATAAAATGGGAAAAGCTGTACAACAGGATTTTTCAAACGCAACGGAAATTGCCGATTATTTAGCTGCTAAAGGTTTGCCGTTTCGACAAGCACATGAAGTTGTTGGGCGCCTTGTGTTGCAATGTATTCGGCAAGGAATTTATTTATTGGATTTGCCGCTGACCGCGTATAAGAAGGCTTGTCCATTATTTGAGGAGGACTTATACGAAGTACTGTCGCCACAAGCAGCGGTACGCCGCCGTAACAGCGCGGGCGGAACTGGATTTGATCAGGTATATGCGGCTTTGGATAAGGCAAAGCAAAAATTATATAGTTGTCAATAAGAAAGCTGCCGGGAAACCGGCAGCTTTTCAAAGTTTACCTTGCTCTTCTTCGCCTCGTACCACTAATACATCGCAAGTAGCGTAACGAATAATGTGTTCAGAAACGCTACCGATTAAAAAGCGTTCAACTGCATTTAAACCAGTTGCTCCGCACACAATAAGGTCAACATTGTGCTTAGGTGCAACATCTTTAGAAATTTTCGATTTAGGGTTCCCGAATTCCAGCACCGCTTCTACTTGCAGTCCTTCGTCTAAGGCAGTTTTTTTATAACCTTCTAGTAAATCCTCTGCAAAGGAATTGGCACGCTCTGCAATCACGTTGCTATAAGCCTCCACAGCGGAATAGGCCTTAATGTCTACAATATGTGTAATTGTGAGTTTAGCTTGATTGCGCTTTGCAACATGTATGGCTTTTTTAAAGGCTTTTTCAGCTTCTTTCGAGCCGTCCACTGCTACGAGAATATTTCGGTAAGCTGTCATAATAAAACCCCTCCTACATGCAAAGTAACTTTCTATACCCTTATTATATATAAAATCAATATACTTTAATCGAGTCGAATGTTACAAAATTCAGACAGATAAAAAGATGTCTTGCTTGTAATTTTGCTTATAAATTGTTACATATGTGATAGAAGGGTTTCAAAGGAGGAATCGTATGAGACACGCATTGATTACCGCTGGCTCAAAAGGTCTCGGTAAAAGGGTGATGGAGGAGTTTTTGCGAAAAGACTATACTGTCACAGTCACGTATCGAAGTGACGATGAAGCGATGGCAAAGTTACGTGATACCTATGAAAATGAGTATACACAATTTATTCAAGCTGATGTAACCAAAAAAGAAGATTTATACCGTATTGTTGATGAAACAATGAAAAAATTCGGTAGAATTGATTGCTTAATCAATAATGCAGGACCCTATATATTTGAGCGCAAAAAAATGGCTGAATATACAGAAGAAGAATGGGAAACGCTTATTAATGGTAACTTAAGTGCTGTATTTTATTTGTTAAAACGTGTTATTCCTATTATGCGTGAACAGCGATTTGGACGTATTGTAAATTATGGATTTCAGGGAGCTGACAGTGCTGCAGGATGGATTTATCGTTCTGCATTTGCCGCTGCCAAAGTAGGATTGGTTTCTTTAACAAAAACGATTGCTTATGAAGAAGCCGAATATGGTATTACGTCTAATATGGTATGTCCAGGAGATATTGCTGGTGGTATGAAAGAAGCGTCAATTGTAGCGGCTCGTATACAATCTGATTTTCGGACGCCAATCGGTCGATCTGGTACAGGAGAAGATATTGCACGTGCTGTATTGTTTTTCTGTGATGAAAATGCAGACATGATTACAGGTACGTGCCTAGAAGTCACAGGGGGCATGGATGTTATTCACCGTCACCGCTAATAGAGAAAAATACCTCAAAGCGTGTTATTGTATGTATCGGCGTGTTACAATATAGTACAGACAGGATATTCTTATAATACAGCTTGTGTTTTCAGTTTCGTATACGAGGAGGAATTACATTGCGTATTGGAGTACCGAAGGAAATTAAAAATAATGAAAACCGCGTCGCTATGACGCCGGCTGGCGTTGTACATTTGGTGCGAAGCGGCCACGAAGTATATATTGAAAAAGGTGCGGGTATCGGTTCTGGATTTCCAGACGAGCAGTATGTAGAAGCAGGGGCATCAATTGTAGATACAGCTGCCGAAGCGTGGTCTATGGAAATGGTGATGAAAGTGAAAGAGCCAATTCCAAGCGAATACGGTTATTTTCGTGAAGGTCTGATTTTGTTTACATACTTGCATTTAGCACCAGAACCGGCGCTAACAAAAGCATTAATTGATAATAAAGTAGTAGGTATTGCTTACGAGACGGTTCAGCTTCCAAATCAATCGTTGCCTCTATTAACGCCAATGAGCGAGGTGGCAGGTCGTATGTCAGCACAAATTGGTGCACAATTTTTGGAAAAGCCTGAGGGTGGTAAAGGAATCTTATTGGGCGGTGTGCCAGGTGTAAAACGTGGTAAGGTGACCATTATCGGCGGCGGTGTTGCAGGCACAAATGCCGCTAAGGTGGCAGTCGGATTGGGCGCAGATGTTACTATTATTGATTTAAATCCAGATCGTTTACGTCAACTAGATGATATTTTTGGTCATCAGGTCACTACGTTAATTTCTAATCCGTATAATATTGCAGAAGCTGTAAAAGAATCTGATCTTGTAATAGGTGCTGTCTTAATTCCAGGAGCAAAAGCGCCTAAGCTTGTTACAAAAGAAATGATTCAGTCCATGGAGCCGGGTTCTGTTGTGGTCGACATCGCAATTGACCAGGGAGGTATTTTTGAAACAACAGATCGCATCACAACACATGATGAGCCTACCTATGTAAAAGAAGGTGTGGTGCATTATGCCGTTGCGAATATGCCGGGAGCCGTACCACGTACATCAACCATTGCTTTGACGAATGTGACGGTACCTTACGCTGTACAGATTGCAAACAAAGGCTATAAGCAGGCCTGCTTAGACAATTCTGCATTATTGAAAGGCATTAATACATTGAACGGCTATGTTACATACGAAGCCGTTGCACAAGCGCATGGCTTCGAGTATGCGGATGCGGTATCTGCTTTGACTTTGGTACAATAATAAATACAAAGAGGGTGTTTCGGAATATACGAAACACCCTCTTGTTGTATAGACGAAGTAAGATTATTTTATTATTTGCAGTTCTTTCGGGTACTTCGTTAAAATTTCTACCCCATCAGCCGTGACATAAATATCATCTTCAATGCGCACGCCCCCCACATTTGGTACATATATACCTGGCTCAATAGTAAACACCATACCGGTACGAAGCGGTGATGGATTTGCATCTGTTAAAGACGGATATTCATGAACGCTAATGCCGAGACCATGTCCAAGTCGATGTGGGAAATAAGCACCATAGCCGGCATTTTCAATATAAGAACGAGCTGCTCGGTCTACTGTATCAATGGCAGCGCCTGGCTTACTTACTTCGATTGCTTTTAGCTGTGCCGTTAACACGGTGTCATAAATGTTTCGCTGTTCTTCAGAAATATCTCCAAAAGCGACAGTGCGTGTAATGTCAGAGCAATAGCCATCGATTACTACACCTAAATCAAATAATACAAAATCACCGCGTTTAATTTGGTTTGTACCTGGCTCTCCATGTGGAAGTGCCGAGTTGGCACCAGCAAGAACCATTGTGTCAAACGACATCTTGCTGATGCCTTTTTTCTTGAGTTCATATTCAATTGTTCCTAGGATTTCCATTTCAGACTTACCTTCCGTAATTTGACTGACGCCAAGCTCAACAGCCCAGTCAGCCATATATGCAGCTTGTCGTAAAATGGCTAATTCCTTTTCATCTTTAATCAGGCGGAGTTCATGAAGCTTAGCTTCCGCTGCAACGAAAGCTGCACCCGAAAATAATGCTAACAATTCTTCGTAGCGCTCCACGTTTAAATGTTCCTTCTCAACCGCAATTGTTTTTACTGAAATATCACGTTTTTGAATGGCTTGCCCGATAAATGCCCAAGGGTTATCTGTGTCACTAAAGCCAATAATCTCATGCGGCCAGCCTGCGCTTCTTGCTTGTCCCTCTTCCATTTTTGGACAAATTAAAATCGGTTCTTTTTCTTGAAATACAAATACACCGAGTAAACGCTCATGCGGTTCACAATGAAAACCTGTTAAGTAAAATACGTTGGAAGTGGATGTAATAAACGCCGCCTCAATATCTTGCTCTTGTAACCAACTCATCAAATTATGTAAACGATGTTCCATTTCTGTCGCCTCCATTTGCTTTTCTTTAACTTTACCTGTTTACCGGTTTTATGACAAGCAAGGAGATGAGATTGTATGATTGGCACAGTGTTACTGTTTTGTGTATCATGAACATGAGCGGTTATAACATTTGCCCGAAGGTGAGGAGAAGTTGATGAAAGTTTCGTATCATGGTCATTCAGTAGTGAAAATTGAAGTGAAGGACAAAGTCATTTTAATTGATCCATTTTTAACGGGAAACCCTACAACTGATTTGCGTGCTGCAGATGTGAAAGTAGATGTAATCTTATTGACACACGGCCATAATGACCATGTAGGAGATACAGTTGCGCTCGCAAAGGAAAATAATGCACTAGTTGTGGCACCATTTGAACTAGCAACATTTTTGGGTTGGAAGGGTGTCAAAGTACATCCGATGCATATCGGAGGAGCGCATACGTTTGACTTTGGTACAGTTAAATTAACACAAGCGTTTCATGGCTCTTCGTATACAGATGAAGAAACAAAGACCATTACATATACAGGTATGCCGGCTGGTATTTTAGTCACTGCAGAAGGAAAAACAGTATATCATGCAGGGGATACAGCATTGTTTTCTGATATGAAGCTGATTAGCTCTCATCATGAAATTGATGTGGCGTTTTTACCAATAGGAGATAACTTTACGATGGGGCCGGATGATGCGGCACTTGCGGCGGAGTGGTTACAAGCAAAAGTGACAGTGCCGATGCATTACAATACATTTCCGGTCATCGAACAAGATCCCCATGCGTTTGTGCAACGTTTACCGAAAGATAAAGGGCGTGTACTTACAGTCGGAGAAGCCATTGAATTATAAGAGAGAAAAGGCAGCGAAATTCGCTGCCTTTTTGTAACATAGCTGTGTTATTTTTGCTTGTATATGTGAAGAGGTGTAGACAAGAAATCCTATGCTGAATAAAACCATTGTCCAATATCAAGTACGTGGTTGCTTGGTCGCATAAGAGTAGATGACATACAAACCAAGCACACAGGAAAACAGTATAAGATTCGTTTGTATACAGATAAGTAGTAAGCTAAAGAAGCATAGGAATATAACAGGTTGTGGCTTCAACGGGAGTCCTCCTAACGTTTTAATTCCGTTATATTCTACTTTTATCATACTGTTTCCTTTAGGAAAGAGGATGTTGTTATTAAAAAAATAATACAGTTTCACGAGTTTGCAGTGTAACAGTTTGGGAATTATAGTATACTGGCAATACACACAATAATGCGGAAAGAAAGATTGGTGAAGCTACTTGGCTACGAAACATAATCAAATATTAGAACATATCAACAGCTTGCCGGTAGGACACAAGATTTCGGTCCGGCAAATCGCAAAGGATTTGAATGTCAGCGAGGGAACTGCCTACAGAGCGATTAAAGATGCGGAAAATAAAGGCTATGTAAGTACGATTGAACGTGTGGGTACCATTCGCATTGAAAAGAAAAAGAAAGAAAACATTGAAAAGCTCACCTATGCAGAAGTTGTCAACATTGTTGACGGTCAGGTGCTTGGTGGAAGAGAGGGTTTACATAAAACGCTGAACAAATTTGTTATCGGTGCCATGAAGCTCGAAGCTATGATGCGGTATACAGGAGCAGGAAATCTACTGATTATTGGGAATCGTACACAGGCGCATCAATTGGCACTTGAAGCCGGTGCGGCAGTTTTAATCACAGGTGGCTTTGATACAGAAGAACATGTAAAGCGCCTTGCAGACGAATTGAAGTTGCCGATTATTTCAAGTAGCTATGATACATTTACAGTGGCAACATTAATCAATCGTGCCATTTATGATCAACTCATAAAAAAAGAAATTGTACTAGTAGAGGACATTTTAACGCCCCTTGAAGAAACGATTTTTCTAAAGCCGCAGGATACAGTCGAGCAGTGGCATCGTCATAATGAGCAAACGATGCATGGACGCTATCCGATTGTTGATGACAGCATGAAAGTAATTGGTATGATTACATCTAAAGATGTAATTGGGGTGCCGGTTCATACACTGATTGAAAAGGTAATGACTAAAAGTCCGATTACAGTCAGTGGAAAAATTTCTGTGGCATCTGCGGCGCGTATGATGGTTTGGGAAGGAATTGAATTGTTGCCGGTTGTTGATGAGGGCAATCGTTTACAAGGTATTATCAGCAGGCAGGATGTATTGCAAGCACTTCAGATGATTCAACGCCAGCCACAGGTTGGAGAAACGATTGAAGATATTGTAACCAATCAATTCATAAATACAAAAGAAGCAAAAACTGAAAATGTATATCGTTTCTCTGTAACACCGCAAATGACAAACTCAATCGGGACACTGTCATATGGTGTATTTACAACAATTGTTACCGAAGCAACAAACCGGATACTTCGTTCTTATAAAAAAGGAGATCTGATTGTTGAAAACTTAACCATCTACTTTGTTAAACCCATTCAAATTGATACAGTGATTGAAGTTACACCGAATGTCATGGAGATTGGTCGCAAATTTGGAAAGGTTGATGTCGAGGTATATCAAGAGGGTGATGTGGTTGGTAAAGCATTGTTAATGGTACAGCTTATTGATCGTTAATGCCATATGAAAAGAGGATAGGACAAAAGGTTTTCAACCAAAGAAAAATCCGAACTATTAGTCGGAATTCTTCACACAGAACTCGATTTAGTTCGGATTTTTCCTTTATTAGTATCAGTTATTCCCTATTCTCTCGTCTTTAAAGTTACTTCAGTTATGTCCCAGCCTCTTTGTGTTTTCTTATTTCAACTCTTCAGCTTCCTTAATAGCGAGCGGAAGAAAATGTTTATACTGACGAAATCCATTATAAGCAACTAATCCTCCGTATATAAGGAAAATTGCGCCTACAACACGGCTTGTGGTCGTGTCCCATACAAAAAACTGATTCACACCAAAGAATGCGACAAAGAGCCCTAGTGCAATTCCTGATTTTCCGGACAACCAACGTTTTTCCATTGGGCGCTGCGTTCGAAAATATCTTGTTTTGTAGAATAAATAAAGTACAAATGAAACGATGATTAAAAATACGAAAATAAGCATGCATAATCCCCCATTTGTGGTTAATGGAAAACAAATATTCTTCTTGAACGAGAAAGAAAATTGGATTACTTGCAGCATTAGTCCTTGCCTAAGGGAATGGGATATACAGCGAATACCTAACACGAACATCTTATAATCCCCAATGACAACAGCATAGCGCCCATTCTTCTCTCCAATCTAAAAACAGTTCTTCGTTCATTACTTCTTATTTTAGCGAAAATATTCTGATAGATGAAGTCTTTTCGTATATAATGATAGATATAAAAAGGAGGGAAGGAAATGAAAGAGCAAATTTTAGAAAAAATTAGACAGTATGACACCATTATCATTCATCGTCATGTTCGCCCAGATCCTGATGCACTTGGCTCGCAATGTGGTCTTGGTGTTATGCTTCAAGATTCGTTTCCAGATAAGCGTGTTTATATGGTCGGTGCGGATGAAGAAACACTATCTTATATGCGTGTGATGGATCAAATAGATGACCGTACATATGAAGAAGCACTTGTAATTGTATGTGATACGGCAAATCAAGAGCGTGTGTGCGATCAACGTTACAAAACAGGAGCTTATGTGATTAAAATTGATCATCATCCAAACGAAGATCCATACGGCGATATGCTGTGGGTGGAAACATCGGCAAGTTCTTGTAGTGAGATGATTTATGAGCTCTACCTTCATGGTAAAGAGTCAGGGCTTCGCATGGGCATAGAGGCAGCTCGTCTTATTTTTGCTGGTATTGTAGGAGATACGGGCCGATTTATTTATCCAAGCACATCAGCGAAAACGCTTCGTTATGCATCTGAGTTAACGGAGATGGGTGTTTCGTTTCCAACCCTGTATGAAGAAATGTATAGGACAAGCCCTCGTTTGGCTAAATTGAACGGATATATTTTACAAAATTTCGAGATGAACGAACAAGGTGCAGCCTTTGTCAAAATTACACGTGATGTATTACGAAAATTTGATGTAAAGCCTTCAGAAGCTTCAGGTGTAGTAAGTATATTAGGAAATATCGAAGGGTTAAAAGCGTGGGTATTGTTTTTGGAAGAGGAAGATTCCATTCGTGTACGCTTGCGTTCAAAAGGAATTGTAATTAATACGTTAGCTATGAAATACAATGGCGGTGGACATCCGCTAGCTTCCGGTGCGACAGTATATTCATGGGACGAAGCAGACCGTGTAGTAGCTGAACTCACAGCTCTTTGTGAAGGATACTAAAAATAAGGCGAGCTTGTGCATCAAGCTCGCCCTATTTTTAAAGAGATATTCAGTGTTGTATCAAAGTAAATCGTACGGACCTCAAAGCGATATAAAAATTCATCGCGTTTGTATATTTTATTTTCAATTGCTTTACATAACAGCTCTTTATGATCAGCAACCGTGGAAACGCTCTTGTTTAATAAATTTTGGAGTTCTCCCTTAATATCGGTTGTTAAGCTGTGAACAGCCAAGCTATCTAAACGCAGCTCATCATGATTGATAATTTCAATCTGTATATCTTGTACTGTTAGCGTTTTTCTTATTTCCTCATTGCTTCTTTGCTTATCTTCCATTAGATGGTGATATGCTTTTTCTAATTGATTAATTTCATTTTGCTGCATTAATAAAAGGCGCTGTTGCTTCTCTTGCAGTTCGCCGTACACAAATAAAAAAATCCCCCAGCTAATGATGCCACCGATTACCATACTCGCAAAAGCTACGCGCCATAAGGGGAAGCGATAGAGAGGTGGTATTCTCATACATGCTCATCCGTTAACCATTTAATGACCGTTAAGCCAGTTTGCATGCCACCTGCAGCAAATAAAATTAATAAACCTTGGCGAAATACATGTTGAATTTCACCTTGAAACAAGCCGCGTTCTAAGCTGTAAAAGGTATCAAAGGTACCACCAATAGCGGCTATCAGCGCCCAAATTCGCAATGTATCTGCAAAGCGTGCAATCATTGTCAAAGGAGGCTGCCCCATAAGAAATGAACCTAGCCCGCCAATCAAAGAACCACCCAGCATCACACCAAATGCAATAAAATAACTAGTAATTAGCAGTGATAAAAATGTTTGTTTAACCTCCATATTTGTCCTCCCTTACTTATGTAAGCGTGAATAGCATATGTAAATAACAAAGTGCACGCAAATCACCATGGTTTACTAGGCATATGCTTTTTCAGTAATGACCGCAATGATATGTTCGTTCTTCACTCCAGTCTAAAAGGATAGTATTTTTTTTGCTCTTGAAAGTTTGTTTTTGATTGGCAACATCGAGCTTTAGCACAGCCATCCTATTCATATATATGGCCAAGGGACAAGGAGTATGTTTTGATTTACCTGAAGTCGACTCTTATAATGAAAACAAAGAATAAAAAGTGAGGGCGTACGAGTGAATTTTGTACATTTACAGTGTCAAACCGTATACAGTTTATTAAAAAGTACATGCGCGATTGAACAGGTAGTAAAGCGTGCAAAAGAACTAGGTATGGAGGCGCTGGCCATTACAGATGAAAATGTCATGTACGGCGTTATTCCATTTTATCAAACTTGTAAGAAAGAGGGCATCAAGCCCATTATTGGCTTAACTGCTTCTGTTTTGGGGGAAGATACTTCATATCCACTGGTACTACTGGCAGAGAATGAAATCGGCTATCGAAATTTAATTAAAATTTCCAGCAGTATTATGACAAAAGCAAAAGCAGGTATTCCAAAACAGTGGTTGTCTCGCTATGCTGAAGGAATTATTGCGATTTCCCCAGGCCAACAAGGGGAGATTGAACAAAAACTATTAAATCGTCAAGAACAAGAAGCGCTTGAGACGATCCAGCAGTATAAATCTATGTTTTCATCTTTTTACCTGAGCATCCAAAATCATGATTTGATGCAGGAACAGTGGTTGCAAGCAAGATTATATCAATTGCATTTAGAAACCGGCGTTCCATTAGTGGCATTAAATGATGTACGTTATGTTCATAAATCAGAGGCTTCGTTACACGATTGTTTGCTTTGTATTGAGGAAGGTGTACTTGTTACGGATGAAAAGCGCACACGGATGGAGTCGGAAGAATATTGGTTAAAATCACCACAAGAAATGGAAAGGCTGTTTCGTGATGTTCCTGAAGCGCTTGTAAATACAACGGAAATTGCTGCAAAGTGTGAAGTGGAAATTGAACTTGGTGTGCAGCGTTTACCGAAGTTTCCTGTACCAGTCGCAGAAACAGCAGATCACTATTTACGCAGTCTGTGTGAACAGGCGTTGAAAACGCGCTGTCCCCATGCGGATGCACGTTATCATGAACGTTTGCATCATGAATTAGAAGTCATTGCACGCATGGGCTTTAGCGATTATTTCTTAATCGTATGGGATTTTATGCAATATGCCCATAAACAAAACATTTTGACGGGACCGGGACGAGGTTCTGCAGCAGGTTCTCTTGTCTCGTATGTGCTACAGATTACCGATATTGACCCCATTGCGTATGATCTGCTGTTTGAGCGTTTTTTAAATCCAGAGCGTATCACATTGCCGGACATTGATATTGACTTTCCAGATATTCGTCGAGATGAAATTATCCGCTACGTGGCAAATAAATACGGAGCACTCCATGTTGCTCAAATCGTTACGTTCGGGACATTGGCAGCTAAGGCGGCTGTACGTGATATTGCCAGAGCACACGGGCTGGATCCAAAAGAAATTGATCGATTTTCAAAAGCCATCCCATCAAAGCCAGGTACGAATTTGGAGTCGGCTTATCACCAATCCGAAAGATTACGAGAATACGTTCACAGTACACCTTTACATGAACGTATCTTTGAACTTGCCCGGCAGGCTGAGGGATTGCCACGTCATACATCTGTACACGCAGCAGGTGTGATTGTAAGTGATGAACCGTTAACTGAACATGTAGCTATTCAAGAAGGACATGAAGTGTATATTACGCAGTATCCAGCGGAAGCGCTTGAAGAAATCGGTATGCTGAAAATGGATTTTTTAGGGCTTCGTAACCTTACTGTGCTTGAGAATGTCATTCGCTACATAAAACGTACAGAAAAAAAGGATATTGATCTCCAGGAACTACCGCTTGATGATGAAAACACATTTCGTTTACTTGGAGAAGGAGACACGACAGGCGTATTTCAGCTTGAGTCACAAGGCATGCGAAATGTATTAAAGAACTTACAACCAAATACATTTGAAGACCTTGTAGCTGTCAATGCGTTGTACCGGCCAGGACCTATGGAGCAAATTCCAAATTTTATTGAAGCTAAGCACGGCCGGCATGAGATTCATTATATACATCCCCATTTAGAACCAATTTTAAAGCGAACATATGGCGTGATTGTATATCAGGAGCAGATTATGCAAATTGCTTCGCAAATTGCGGGATTTTCTCTCGGAGAAGCCGATTTATTGCGCCGTGCGGTCAGTAAAAAGAAACGTGATATTCTAGACGAAGAGCGTCGCCATTTTGTACATGGATGCTTACAAAATGGTTATGAGGAACAAGCAGCCAATGAAATGTATGATTTGATTGTCCGCTTTGCGGATTATGGATTCAATCGTAGCCATGCTGCCGCATATAGTATGATTTCTTACCAGCTTGCGTACTTAAAAGCTAACTATCCACTCGCTTTTATGGCAGCTCTATTGTCAAGTGCAATCGGTAATGAGGAAAAGCTGTCGCAGTATGTGAATGAAGCTAAGCGCAAAGGAATTACAATTTTATCCCCGTCCATTCAAAGCAGTGGGTATCGATTCGAACCAGAACAAGGGAGTATCAGATACAGTTTGCTTGCAATTCGAAATATAGGGGCTGCGACGGTCAAAGAAATAATAGAAGAGCGACAGAAAGGGGAATATAGAGATTTCTTTGATTTTTGTGTACGGCTACCGTCACGCGTTGTGGCACGCCGCAACTTGGAGACGCTCATTTATGCCGGGTGCTTTGATGAATTTGCATCTCGCAGTACCTTACTTGCGAGTTTGGATACAGCTCTTGAATACCGGGAACTTGTGAGACCTGCTGAAGAGAGTATATTTTTAGACGAAGAATTGATTCCGAAACCAATGTATAAAGAGGCGATAGAGCCTGATGTTATGGAAATGCTGCAGCGAGAAAAAGAGGTAATTGGTTTTTATGTATCCGCATCTCCTATTACGCCCTACAAGAAGTTAATCGAAGAGCTTGGTCTGCCTTCTCTGCAAAAAGCGTCAGAAGAGACAAAGAAATCTGTTCGCGTCATAGCGTTCATTACAAGAAGTAACATTATCCGAACAAAGAATCTTCAGAAGATGGCTTTTTTAACATTAGGTGATGAAACAGAAGTAGAAGCAGTGATGTTTCCAGACACGTATTTGATGTTTGGTCATCAAATTATGGAAAATCAATTAATGCTAATAGAGGGAACGTTTGGGGTGAGGAATGGTAAAAAGCAATGGGTAGTTACAGGGTTGTATAAATTAGATGAGCCTGATGCGTATGAACGACATAGGGAAAGTGTTGTGTATATTAAACTGCCATCTGAAGCTGATAAACGTATACAACAGGAAGTCATGACCAATGCTTATCACTATCCTGGCTATGCGAAAACTTTAATTTATTATGAAAAAGAACATAAAATGATACAATTATCACGTATGCTTTTTGTTCAACCAAGTGAAGAATGTTTACAAGCGCTTAAGAAAATCGCGGGTGAAAAAAATGTTGTTTGTAAATAATGATGGATTTTTTTTCGAATATCTCGTATAGTAAAAAGTAGCACTTGTGGTCAGACCACTAAAGAACAATCGAGGCAATAAAAGATATTGAGGAGAGTGGATGGTTTGTCAACACTTCGTGAAGAAGCACTTCACATGCATAGAGTGCATCAAGGAAAACTAGAAACAGTATCAAAAGTAAAAGTAGAAAACGCAAAAGATTTAAGTCTTGCGTACTCTCCTGGCGTAGCAGAGCCATGTAAAGCAATTTACGATGACAAAACAAAAGTATATGAATATACAATGAAGGGCAATATGGTAGCGGTAGTAACTGATGGCACAGCTGTGCTGGGTCTAGGGAACATCGGTCCAGAAGCATCACTGCCTGTTATGGAAGGAAAAGCTGTACTGTTTAAAAGCTTTGCAGGTGTAGACGCATTTCCGCTAGCACTAAATACAAACGATGTGGATAAAATTGTTGAAACCGTGAAGTTACTCGAGCCAACATTTGGCGGTGTGAATTTAGAAGATATCGCAGCACCAAATTGCTTTATCATTGAAGAGCGTTTGAAAAAAGAAACAAATATTCCAATCTTCCACGATGATCAGCACGGTACTGCAATCGTAACAGTAGCGGGTCTTGTAAATGCATTAAAACTTGTAGGCAAACAAATGAAGAATATTAAAGTTGTTGCAAACGGTGCGGGTGCAGCAGGAATTGCGATTATGAAACTTTTATACCACTATGGTGTACGCGACATTATTATGTGTGATACAAAGGGTGCTATCTATGAAGGACGTACGCAAGGCATGAACGCGGTAAAAGATGAGATAGCAAAATATACAAACCGTGATCGTCTGCAAGGTACGTTAGAAGATGTAATCAAAGGTGCGGATGTATTTATCGGTGTGTCTGTAGAAGGTGCGTTAACGCAGGAAATGATTCGTACAATGAACGAAAATGCAATCATTTTTGCTATGGCAAATCCAAATCCAGAAATTATGCCAGCAGAAGCGAAAGCGGCAGGGGCTGCGGTAGTTGGAACAGGACGTTCCGATTTCCCGAACCAAGTAAACAATGTATTGGCATTTCCTGGAATCTTCCGGGGTGCACTTGATACGCACGCAACACAAATTAACGAAGATATGAAAATCGCTGCTGTACAAGCTATCGCAGAGCTTGTCTCTGATGAAGAGTTGACAGCGGATTATATCATTCCAAGACCGTTCGATCCACGTGTTGCACCGCAAGTAGCCGCCTATGTTGCAAAAGCAGCAATGGAAACTGGAGTTGCAAGACGCAAAGTGGATCCACAAGAAGTGGCCCAAAAAACAAAAGACTTAGCCATGATTGGCAAATAAGTGAGGAATGTGTATTGACAGCGCAGTCTAAGGTGTATCTTGAGATTGTTCAACAAATTCGTATGATTATGAAGGAAGATGGATTGGCGGCTGGTGACCGCCTTCCTTCTGAAAGAGATCTAAGCGTTCGGTTGAATGTCGGCAGGTCATCTGTAAGAGAAGCACTTCGAGCTCTTGAACTTGTTGGACTCATTGAAACGCGGCGTGGCGAAGGAACATTTATTAGAAACTACGAGCACGGAATCGTTCAATTGATTGCGGGCTTTGTCTTGCAGGATGAAAAAACAAAGGGTGACCTGCTTCAAGTAAAGAGTTTAATTGAACGGGACGCTATTCGATTGTTGTGTACAAAAGAGAGTGTATGGAGCAATCCAGATTTCGAAAATGAGCATGCCTTTTGGAAGGATGTTTTTAAGCGTACGGATAATCATTTGTTATATCGAATTTGGTTTATTGTTAGTGAGTATGCAGCTGACCTAGAAAAGGAATCTACGCGTGAATTGTATACGCAATTGCAGGAAGCAATCGGAAAGCGCGACGAAGCGGAGGCATTGCGCTTACATGATGCTCTAAATTTGTCGAGACAATTGTGACACGTTATGACAAATATCGTATCACACTACGAGTAAAGTATAGATAAAAGTTAGCTTGACACGGGTTATTCCGATGCAGGCGGCGTTCCTAAAGGAGGGGGTTAATATGCTAAGAGATCTATTCTTAAAGAAAAAGAAATACGCGGCTGTTCCTTCAGAGCAAATGAGAAAAGACGTGCCAGACGGCGTGATGACAAAATGTCCAAGCTGTAAAAAAATTATGTATACAAAAGAGCTTTTAAAAAATTTAAAGGTTTGTATCAACTGTGGACATCACCATCAAATGAATGCGTATGAGCGTTTAGAAAGCTTGCTTGATGAAGGTACGTTTCGCGAATATGACAAAGAGATGATTTCAGTAAATCCTCTTCATTTTCCTGGTTACGAGGAAAAGCTAGAAGGCGACCGAAAGAAAACCAATTTAAATGAAGCTATTGTTACAGGTGAAGGTACCATTGACGATATGTTAGTTGTCGTAGCTGTTATGGATGCTCGTTTCCGTATGGGAAGTATGGGTTCTGTTGTAGGGGAAAAAATCGCAAGGGCAGTGGAAAAAGCGAGAGAGCTTCGTGTTCCTTTCATTATTTTTACTGCTTCAGGCGGAGCTCGCATGCAGGAAGGTATTTTGAGCTTAATGCAAATGGCGAAAACGAGCGTAGCATTAAAACAATATAGCGAAGAAGGCGGTCTTATTATCTCGGTTATGACACATCCAACCACTGGAGGGGTGTCAGCGAGCTTTGCTTCACTCGGTGATTATAATTTTGCAGAACCAGGTGCACTGATTGGCTTTGCTGGTCGCCGTGTAATCGAGCAAACTGTACGCGAAGAGCTACCGGAAGATTTTCAAACGGCAGAATTTTTATTGGATCATGGGCAGTTGGATGCAGTTATCAATCGTTTGGAAATGCGGGAGACATTGCGCAAAGTTGTGGAACTTCATCAAGGGGAGGAAACGACGATATGGCAGAGCTAGAGTTTGAAAAACCTATATCACAGCTACGGAACAAAATTCAGGAGTTAAAAGAATATACGAAAAACAGCAGTATGGACTTTAGCGGAGAAATTCGTATATTAGAAGCCAAACTTGAAAACTTGGAAAATGAGATTTACAGCAACATGGGCGTTTGGGATAGAGTCCAAATTGCTCGCCATCCGGAACGACCGACTACATTGGATTATATTGAACGACTGTTCACAGACTTCTTTGAGTGTCATGGTGACCGCTTGTATGGCGATGATGCGGCCATCGTTGGCGGTATCGCAAAGTATAAAGGGCTGCCAGTGACCGTTATTGGTCATCAGCGTGGTAAAGATACTAAAGAAAATATCCGCCGCAACTTTGGAATGCCTCATCCTGAGGGATACCGTAAAGCATTGCGTTTGATGAAGCAGGCAGAGAAATTTAAACGACCTATTATTTGTTTTATTGATACGAAAGGTGCGTATCCTGGTAAGGCTGGGGAAGAGCGTGGACAAAGTGAAGCAATTGCGCGTAATTTGTTCGAAATGGCGGGATTAACAGTACCTGTTGTTTGCATCGTTATCGGTGAAGGTGGTAGCGGGGGTGCGCTTGGTCTTGGGGTAGGAAATTACGTTTATATGCTTGAAAATTCGACGTATTCCGTTATTTCTCCAGAAGGAGCAGCCGCCATTTTGTGGAAGGATGCATCTAAGGCGAAGGAAGCGGCGGAAGCGATGGGGATAACCGCATCAGATTTAAAGCGATTGGATGTAATCGATGAAATTATTCCTGAAGTGCGTGGCGGTGCACATCGTGATATTTCGCAGCAAGCGTTGTATATTGATGAAGTGTTAACAAAAGCACTAGAAACATTATTGAAGATGAAGCCGAATCAACTCATTGAACAGCGCTATCATAAATATATGAAAATGGGTGAAAGTACCTTTTCTATACAGTCTACAGTATAACGTGCGTTCTCATGATCGCGCGTTTTTCATTGCTGCTTATTATAAAACGGTTTCATTTTTATAAATAGCCACATATTTTCCATTGTATTTTTCATTGTTTTCGTGTATTTTAACGATGTGGCATGAAGTCTTACCTGTTTGTTTAAGAAGAAGCAGAAGATAAATTGCATAAGTAGGAAATGTAGTGATAAAATATGATGAGGAAAAAGTGTCCTTTACATGAATTAGGCTATTAAAGTATTTTAATTTTGGAAAAACTGTAGGTAGTTCGTGAAAGGCAAATAATGTATTGAGGTGAGTGCGGATGAAACGGATAGGTGTGTTAACAAGCGGTGGCGATTCACCTGGAATGAATGCTGCTATTCGAGCTGTTGTTCGAAAGGCAATTTACCATGACTTGGAAGTATATGGAATTTATCATGGCTATTCTGGTTTAATTGCTGGTCAAATCGAGAAGTTAGAACTGGGTTCTGTAGGTGATATTATTCATCGTGGCGGTACGAAGCTTTATTCAGCAAGATGTCCTGAGTTTAAAACCTTAGAAGGTCAAATGAAAGGTATTGAACAGTTGAAAAAGTTTGGTATTGAAGGTCTTGTTGTAATTGGTGGAGACGGATCTTATCAAGGTGCGAAAAAACTCACAGAACATGGTTTTCCATGTGTAGGGGTGCCTGGTACAATTGACAACGATATTCCGGGAACAGATTTTACAATTGGTTTTGATACAGCGTTAAATACAGTAATCGATGCAATCGATAAAATTCGTGATACAGCTACTTCTCATGAGCGTACATATGTAATTGAAGTAATGGGGCGTCATGCTGGTGATATTGCTCTATGGGCAGGATTGGCAGGCGGTGCAGAAACAATTTTAGTACCGGAAGCGAATTATGATATGGAAGATGTTATTGCACGTTTAAAACGCGGTCATGAGCGCGGTAAAAAACATAGTATCATTATTGTAGCTGAAGGTGTAGGTAGTGCGGTAGATTTCAGTAAGAAACTTGAAGCTGCGACAGATTTAGAAACACGTGTAACAGTATTGGGACACGTACAGCGCGGTGGTTCTCCAAGTGCGACAGACCGTGTGTTAGCAAGCCGTTTAGGAGCAAGGGCTGTTGAACTGTTAATGGAAGGTAGAGGCGGACGTTGCGTGGGTATCCAAAACAATAAAATTGTTGACCATGATATCATTGAAGCGTTGGCACAAAAGCACACAATTGAGATGGATATGTACCAGCTATCTAAAGAGCTGTCTATTTAATACAGATATTGCAAGTAATTTGGGAACGTTTCCAATAAAGGCGGAGGTATGTTATGCGTAAAACAAAGATTGTATGTACGATAGGGCCTGCAAGTGAAAGCATTGAGAAGCTAACACAATTGATGGAAGCAGGCATGAACGTAGCACGTTTAAATTTCTCTCACGGTAGTCATGAAGAGCACGCGGCTCGTATTCAAAACATTCGTGAAGCAGCGAAGCAAGCAGGAAAAACAGTTGCAATTTTGCTTGACACAAAAGGTCCAGAAATTCGTACGCACGATTTTGAGAACGGACAAGCAGAATTAAAAACAGGTGCAGAGGTAACGATTTCAACAGAGCAGGTACTAGGAACAGCTGAGAAGTTCTCTGTTACTTACGCTGGTTTATATGATGATGTAGAAACAGGTTCACGTATTTTAATTGACGATGGTCTAATTGAATTAGAAGTATTAGAAAAAGCAAACGGTGAGATTCGCACAAAAGTGTTGAATAGCGGGATTGTAAAAAACAAAAAAGGTGTAAACGTACCAAACGTAAGCATCAAGTTGCCAGGTATTACAGAAAAAGATGTACAAGATATCGTATTCGGTATTGAACAGGGTGTAGACTTTATTGCGGCATCTTTCGTTCGTAAAGCGTCTGACGTACTTGAAATTCGTGAACTTTTGGCTGAACATAAAGCTTCGCACATTCAAATCATTCCAAAGATTGAAAACCAAGAAGGAATTGACAACATTGATGCAATTCTTGAGGTTTCTGACGGTTTAATGGTAGCGCGCGGGGATATGGGTGTTGAAATTCCACCTGAAGAAGTACCTCTTGTACAAAAACGTCTTATCAAAAAGTGCAATTTGCTTGGTAAACCGGTTATCACAGCAACACAAATGTTGGATTCCATGCAACGTAATCCACGTCCAACGCGTGCTGAAGCAAGTGATGTAGCAAATGCGATTTTTGATGGTACAGATGCTATTATGTTGTCTGGAGAAACAGCAGCTGGTTTGTATCCGGTTGAGTCTGTAAAAATGATGGCAACAATTGCTTCTCGTGTAGAACGTTCTTTACAATACCAAGATATTTTCCGCAAGCGCATGAAAGAGGCAAAAGCGTCTATTACAGATGCGATTAGTCAATCTGTTGCACATGCAGCGATGACGCTTGATGTGGCAGCAATTGTAGCGCCTACAGAGAGTGGATATACAGCAAAAATGATTTCTAAATATCGTCCAAAATCTCCAATTGTAGCAGTGACATCAGATGAGCATGTATGCCGCAAGCTTGCACTTGTATGGGGCGTGCAAGCATACTTGGCGAATGAGAAAGCAACGTCTACAGATGAGATGCTTGATACTGCAATTCATACAGGTATGGAAGCAGGCATTATCGGATTTGGTGATACGGTTGTCATTACAGCAGGTGTACCAATTGGCGAAACAGGTACAACAAACTTAATGAAAATTCATGTTGTGGGCGAGCAACTAGTGAAAGGTCAAGGTCTTGGGCGTAAATCTGCAAAGGGAAAAGCTGTTATCGCTAAAAATGCAGATGAGGCGCTTGCAAAAATGACAGAAGGCGATATTCTTGTTGCGACAAGCACTGATAAAGACATGATGCCAGCAATTGAAAAGGCAGCAGCTCTTGTAGTAGAAGAAGGCGGCTTAACAAGCCATGCTGCAGTTGTGGGAGTATCTATTGGTATTCCTGTAATGGTTGGCGTGCAAAATGCAACATCAATCTTAAAAGACGGTCAAGAAATTACAGTTGATGCTGCACGCGGTATCGTATATAACGGTCACGCAGTAGTATTATAATATAAAAGAGAAGGATACATATCCTTCTCTTTTTCATAGGGGGATGAAGATGAAGCTATTGGTCTTATTATTGATTCTAATACCGGCGACGGAAGTGTTCGTATTGTTGACATCAGTACAATGGATCGGAGCGATACCTACATTCGCCATTATGATTGTAACGGCGGTAATCGGAGCATTTTTAGCGAAACGACAAAGTACATCGTTATTGCAGGACATACGCACGCGTATGGAGCGCGGAGAACTACCAGGTGATGCTGTATTGGATGGTATTTGTATTTTAGTGGGTGGTATATTACTTATGACACCCGGATACGTAACCGACATAGCAGGAGTTATCTTGTTGCTTTCTGCAACGAGAGTGCCGGTTAAACAGCTTATTTTAAAGAAAATGGAAGCGCAAATAAGGCGTAAGCAAGTCTTTTAACAGGTTTTATTAGTGTGCACAGAAGGTGTAGAACAAAAAGAGGCTAGGACATAACTAAATCATGTAACTCTAAAATCGAAAGAATAGAGAATAAATAAAAAGTCCGAACTAAATGGAATTCTGAGTAGAGAATTCTGACTAATAGTTCGGACTTTTCTTTGGTCAAAAACCTTTTGTTTCAGCCTCTTTTTAATAGGAAGAAAGCATGAAATGTCTAGCTGTTGCTTAGTTCTAGAGGTCAATTGTTTGCGTATTCTTATTGCGTTTTCCCCTTTATGAATACCCACAAATCGTGAAACACACGTGCATCGTACAGTGTTTTTAATACGACCAGCACAACAGGACCAATAATAAGACCAAGCAGTCCGTATAGCTTAAAACCTACGAAAAGTGCAATTAAAGTAGGAAGTGGTTCAAGACCTATATTGGAAGAAAGTACTTTTGGTTCCATAAGTTGTCTTTGAATAATAACAACAACATACAAAATGAGCAAACCGATGGCAAAGGCGGTATCACCTGTAAACCATACATATAAAATCCATGGCACAAATACCGCGCCAGTACCTAGGTAGGGAAGTAGATCTACCATGCCGGTAATCAATGCGATGGTAATGGCGTAAGGGACGCGGAGCAGAAGCAAGCCAACTAATACAATAATAGTAGTCATAGAAATAAGGGTAAATTGAGCGCGAATAAACCCAAATAATGCTTTTCGTAAGTCTTCAAAAATAGTTTGTCCGTATCCTTGCAGTTTTCCGGGGAGGGCTCGTTCTAAACCATATGCCATCCTGTACCAATCGTTGCTGATAAAAAACGTAGCAAGTAAAATAAAAATGAGCACGGTAACAATGTTGGGAAGTGCACCTAAAAAGCTTGTTAGTCCGGTGATAATTCCTGTTAAAAGTAACTTTGCTTTATTTGTTAAATCAATTCCTAAGTTCTGGATGTTCTCTGTAATGGTTTGTTGTTGAGATTCACCAAGGCGGTTGAATCTCATGTTTAAATCATTGTACAGCGGCATAATATTGTGGACAAATACATCTTGGATGTACGCTGCAAGGCGAGGAAATTGTTCCGGAAGAATAGCTAACAAATAATTTAAAGCAGCGATAGTTTCGATGATAAGCAGTGTTACGATACCAACTAGAGCTCCAAAAATAAGCACAAGAGTCAGAAATACTGCTAGTGCGCGCGGAATGTGAGACTTTTTGTTTAAAAAGTTGACAATGGGATTAATGAGGTACGCGATGATGAATGCAATAATAAAGGGATAAATGAGCCCGGATGAGTAAAACAGTAGGTGAATAATGGCATATATTGCGCTCAAAACAAATAGCAGACGAAGTCCTGCGTATAACGTATTCTTGGTCAATAGCTCTCCTCCCTATATTTGTATTTACCATATATTGTACAGCCTAGAAAGAGGAAATGAAAGCATATTCCGCACTCTAAAGAAGGGTTTTTATGGACATAGAAAAGATTAACACTTTTTTATAGAGTTTTTAAATGGAGACTGGAGAATTGAGGATGTAATTACTTTTGTGTGAAAGAAAGGAGAAGCAATGATTAGTCAATCAACTTTATTTTTATTCATTTTATTAGCAGTTGGTTATCTCGCTAAAAATCAATCACTTATGGTTGCTGTAGGAGTACTTGTATTGCTGAAGTGGACATTTTGGGGAGATAAAATATTGCCTTATTTACAGCATAAGGGAATTAATCTCGGAGTTACAATTATTACAATTGCAGTGCTTGTTCCAATCGCAACAGGAGAAATTGGCTTTAAGCAACTTCTTGATGCGATGAAATCATATTATGCTTGGATTGCTCTTGCTTCGGGTATCGCGGTTGCTTTATTGGCAAAAGGGGGCGTCGTTTTACTTGCCAATGATCCTCATATTACAGCTGCGCTTGTATTTGGTACCATTTTAGCAGTTGCATTGTTTAATGGAGTTGCTGTTGGTCCGTTAATCGGGGCTGGAATCGCATATGCTGTTATGCATGTAATCCAACTCATAAAATAAGACAATTTTATAGTAATATAAATTTAATCAATTCTTTTCATTCACAAAAGTCTGATAATTAGTTATAATAACTATAGGCAAGTGTCCAATATGTATAAGTTTTACTGTTGAAGGAAAAGTAACAACTACATAAAATAATGTCTGCGTATTGTTTTATGTTTTGTTATTTTTCCTCAGGCACTGCCGCAGGGATTGGGGAATCTTTAAATAAGGGAGAGATGATCATGACGGTTATTAAAGGGCTTGAAGGGGTAGTAGCAACAACGTCGTCTGTTAGTTCCATCATTGACGATACTTTAACATACGTAGGCTATGAAATCGATGACTTAGCGGAAAACGCATCATTTGAAGAAGTTGTGTATTTGTTATGGCATCGCCAATTGCCAAATGCTGCTCAACTTACAGAATTAAAAACACAGTTGTCAGAGCATGCCGACGTGCCAGCCGGAATCTTAACATACTTACAAACTACGAATCTCACTACATCACATCCAATGTCTGTATTGCGTACAGCAGTTTCTATGTTGGCTCTGTATGATGAAGATGCTGAAGTAATGGATGAGAAGTCCAACTATTTGAAAGCGGTTAAATTACAGGCGAAGATTTCTACACTAGTCGCTGCTTATGCACGTATCCGTAAAGGATTAACGCCGGTAGCACCTGACAAAGAGCTTGGATATGCAGCTAATTTCTTATACATGTTGAACGATAGAAAGCCAAATGAGATAGAAATTGAAGCATTTGACAAAGCGCTTGTGTTACATGCAGATCATGAATTGAATGCTTCCACATTCACTGCACGTGTATGCGTTGCTACACTTTCTGATGTGTACTCCGGTATTACAGCTGCAATCGGTGCTTTAAAAGGTCCGTTGCATGGCGGTGCTAATGAAAATGTAATGAAGATGCTTATGGAAATCGGTGAAGTAGAGCATGTGGACGCTTATATTCAAAATGCATTAAACAATAAAGTGAAGATTATGGGATTTGGCCATCGTGTATACCGAAATGGAGATCCACGCGCGAAGCATTTAAAAGCGATGTCCGAACAATTAGGTATTATATCTGGTGAAAGAAAATGGTATGATATGTCTGTGAAGATTGAAGAGATTGTTACATCTTCAAAAGACCTTCCGCCAAATGTGGATTTCTACTCTGCTTCTATGTACCACTGCTTAGGAATTGAGCACGATTTATTTACGCCAATCTTTGCAGTAAGCCGTACATCCGGTTGGTTAGCTCATATTCTAGAGCAATATGAAAACAATCGCTTAATTCGTCCGCGTGCTGATTATACAGGCCCTACAGGTCAAAAGTACGTAGCAATCGAAGACAGAGCATAATTCACACTCTGAATTCTGATTATTCACCAAAAAGGGAATCGTAACAAAAATCGAAATGTATTGGAAACAAAAGAAGTTTTGCAGGGGATTTCAGAACTTCTTTTGTATCATACATATTTTCAAATGGGGGTAATGACATTGACTACAGGACAAAAAATCACAGTAACAGATAGCGTTTTAAACGTACCAAACAATCCAATCATTCCATTTATTGAAGGAGACGGCATTGGTCCTGACATTTGGGCTGCGGCTTCTCGTGTATTAGATGCAGCAGTAGAAAAGGCATATGACGGCGAAAAGAAAATTGTTTGGAAAGAAGTACTTGCTGGTGAAAAAGCATTCAACCAAACAGGCGAATGGTTACCGCAAGAAACTTTGAATGTAATTGATGAATATCTACTTGCTATCAAAGGACCTTTAACAACACCTGTTGGTGGCGGTATTCGTTCTTTAAACGTAGCGCTTCGCCAAGAGCTAGATTTGTATGTATGCTTGCGCCCAGTGCGTTACTTTGAAGGTGTACCTTCTCCGGTAAAACGCCCGCAAGATACGGATATGGTTATTTTCCGTGAAAATACAGAAGATATCTATGCAGGTATCGAGTATGAAAAAGGAAGCGAAGCTGCACAAAAATTATTGGCTTTCTTACAAAATGAAATGGGTGTAAAGAAAATTCGCTTCCCTGAGACATCTGGTCTTGGTATTAAGCCTGTTTCTGAGGAAGGAACAAAACGTTTGGTTCGCGCTGCAATTCAGTATGCAATTACGGAAAACCGTAAATCTGTAACACTGGTTCATAAAGGTAATATCATGAAGTTTACCGAAGGTGCATTTAAAAACTGGGGTTATGAAGTAGCTGAGCAAGAGTTTGGCGATAAAGTGTTCACATGGGCAGAATATGATCGCATTGTTGAGAAGCAAGGCAAGGATGCTGCAAACAAAGCACAAGCTGAGGCGGAAGCTGCAGGTAAAATCATCGTGAAAGATTCCATTGCTGATATCTTCTTACAACAAATTTTGACGCGTCCTCGTGAGTTTGATGTTGTGGCTACAATGAACCTAAACGGTGACTATATTTCCGATGCGTTGGCAGCGCAAGTAGGTGGCATCGGTATCGCGCCTGGAGCGAATATTAACTATGTAACGGGACACGCTATTTTTGAAGCAACACACGGTACAGCTCCTAAATACGCAGGTCTTGACAAAGTGAATCCTTCTTCTGTTATTCTTTCCGGCGTGTTAATGCTTGAGCATATGGGCTGGAATGAAGCAGCGAAGTTAGTAATGGACTCTATGGAGAAAACAATTTCTTCTAAAGTTGTAACATATGACTTTGCACGTTTGATGGAAGGCGCTACAGAAGTGAAGTGCTCTGAGTTTGCTAATGAACTAATTAAGAATATGGATGCAAAGCAGGTAGTAGAAAACGCGTAATCGTACAGGAGGAGAAATCATGACGATCAAACGTAAAAAAATTACTGTAGTCGGCGCAGGATTCACAGGAGCAACAACAGCATTTTTAGCTGCACAAAAAGAACTGGGGGATATTGTATTAATTGATATTCCACAACTTGAAAACCCAACAAAAGGGAAAGCGCTAGACATGTTAGAGGCAAGCCCTGTGCAAGGATTTGATGCGAATATTATCGGTACATCAGATTACGCAGACACAGCAGATTCAGATGTTGTCATCATCACAGCGGGGATTGCCCGCAAGCCTGGAATGAGTCGCGATGATTTAGTGGCAACAAATGCGAACATCATGAAAAGTGTCACAAAAGAAGTCGTCAAATATTCTCCAAACAGTGTGATTATCGTATTAACCAATCCAGTTGACGCAATGACATATACAGTATTTCAGGAGTCAGGCTTTCCGAAAGAACGTGTAATCGGGCAGTCTGGGGTTCTAGATACAGCTCGTTTCCGTACGTTCGTAGCGCAAGAATTGCAGTTATCTGTAAAAGATGTGACTGGGTTTGTGCTAGGGGGGCATGGTGATGACATGGTGCCGCTTGTGCGCTATTCTTATGCAGGTGGTATTCCGCTTGAAACATTGCTCCCAAAAGACCGCTTAGATGCCATTGTTGAGCGTACACGTAAAGGCGGCGGTGAAATTGTGAACCTGCTGGGCAACGGCAGTGCTTACTATGCACCAGCAGCGTCGCTAGTCGAGATGACAGAAGCTATTTTAAAAGATCAACGTCGTGTGCTTCCGGCAATTGCATACTTAGAAGGTGAGTATGGCTATAAGGACTTATATCTTGGTGTGCCAGTTATATTGGGCAAAAACGGGATTGAGAAAATTATAGAGCTTGAATTGCTTGAAGAAGAGAAAGTAGCGTTAGATCGTTCTGTAGAATCTGTGCGTAGTGTTATGAAAGTGTTAGTATAATATAGGGTTTTATTATAATTTGATGTGGATAATAAGCAAAGACTTTTAATAAAGCTCAATATAAAGAAAAAGATTCGGACGTGTCCGAATCTTTTTCCCTTATTACGGGATTATTTTCTTGCAATAATTTGAAAACGTTATCAAAAGTTGGGGGTGGACGGAAATGTTAAGGAAGAAATGCAAGCTGGGCCGAAAAATTGATGAAATTTCAGTCGGAGAGACGTTAACTGTTACGGAAAAAATTGAAGATAAAGATTTATTACTATACTTAGGATTAACAGACGATGCAAACCCATTATATATTCAACATGATTATGCTTCGCAAACCCCTTATAAGAGACCCATAGTGCCGAGTGTGATGCTCACAGGTATTATGCTAACTGCTATGACGAAATACTTGCCAGGACCGGGCAGTCATATTTTAAGGCAAGAATTAGAGTTTATTCAACCAGTGTATCACTATGAAACATTAATCTTCCAATTCGAAGTCGTTGCTGTTGATGTGCAAAACCATACCATTGAAGTACGAGTGCATGGTCAAAATGCAAATAAAGAATTGGTAATACGAGGATTAATAACAGTTGCGCCACCTTATCACCACAATGTAATGTGGGAAAGTGCGTTAGAAAATTTCTGATGTAGAGAACCTCGCTTGCAAAGCGAGGTTCTCTACATTTACTCCATAATTACGTGCAATTTAAATTGAGCATCCTGGTATTTTCTAGTATCATAAAATGGACAAGTTAAACAAACACTATATGGATGAAGCACGGTTTTACTTTATAACCTGGAGGAATACAATGAGCAATCGCATTTTAGTAGTAGATGACGAAGAATCCATTTTAACCTTAATTGAGTTTAATCTGCAGCAAGCTGGATTTGAGGTTGTAACTGCCATGGATGGCGAGGCAGCTTTAAAAGTTGCTTTAGCAGAGAGACCAGATTTAATCATTCTAGATTTAATGCTTCCTAAAATGGATGGAATGGAAGTTTGCAAAGAGCTGCGCTTGCAACGCGTTATGACTCCAATTTTGATGCTTACTGCAAAAGGTGATGAGTTTGATAAGGTTTTGGGGTTAGAACTTGGTGCAGACGATTATATGACAAAGCCATTCAGTCCACGAGAAGTTACGGCACGTGTGAAAGCGATTTTGCGAAGAACAAAACTTCATGAAGGAACGAGCATTGATAATAAAGAAGAGGGACGAATTGTAATTGGAGAATTAAAGGTATTGCCTGAGTACTTTGAAGCCTATTTTGGTGAAGAAAAGCTGGAATTAACACCAAAGGAGTTTGAATTATTAATTTATTTGGCCAAGCATAAAGGGCGTGTGTTAACAAGAGACCAACTCTTAAGTGCTGTTTGGAACTATGACTTTGCGGGCGATACACGTATTGTAGACGTTCATATCAGTCATTTACGCGATAAGATTGAAACAAACACCAAAAAACCAATATATATCAAAACCATTCGTGGGTTAGGTTATAAGCTGGAGGACCCGAAAATCAATGAGTAAGTTTCGCTCCAAACTGCTTTTTGCATTAATCTCTTTAATTGTTACAGTATTAGTTGGTCTAGGAGTTCTACTAGGGCAACTCTTTAAAGGTTTCTATTTAGATAATTTTAATAAGCGGATGGAAAAAGAGTTACAATATGTAGCTTCTGTGATGGAATGGGAAGGGATACGTTACTCTTTGTTTTATCCGGAAACGTTGAAGCGTATTGAAGATAAGTTACAAGTCAATCTAAGTTTGCTAGATGAATCTGGCGATGTTTTATATGATTCGAAAAATCGCATAGAATTACAAAACATACATGCAATTAAAGGGATTATTAATAAACTAGATAAGACTCCCGACGTGGTAGAAGCGAAGAGTGGAGATAAGCAAAGCTATTACTACGGCATTTTACTTCGAGATAAACACGATGATCGCGCTTATTTAATCTTGAATTTATCTGTCAGTTCCATTGCGGAAGTGGAAAAGAAAATATGGGGACTTCTTATTACAAATTTTCTAATTGCGTTTATTGTTATTATCTTTTTAGGAATTAAAATCACCACGCAATATACGCGTCCTATTGAAAATGTGGCAAAGGTTGCGATTGAATTAGCGAAAGGCAATTATAAAGCCCGTGCTTATGGAAGTAACGTTGATGAAACAGAGATACTCAGCAAAGCAATTAATGTGTTAGCACGTAATTTGCAAGAAATGACATCTGCCCAAGAAATGCAACAAGACAGGCTACATACTTTAATTGAAAATATGGGAAGCGGCATGATTTTAATAGATAGTCGTGGTCACATTAATTTGGTGAATCGTTCTTATAGGGAAATCTTCCGTGTGACAGATGAAGAGTATTTAAACAGCTTATACTATGAAGCGTTTGATCACAAGGAAGTTATTGGATTAGTTGAAGAGATTTTTATGACGGAAGTGAAGGTTCGCAAACAAATGCTCCTTCCTATTGGGATTGAACGTAAGCATTTTGAAGTATATGGTGCACCTATTATCGGAACCAATCATGAGTGGAAAGGAATTATTCTTGTATTTCATGATATCACAGAGCTTAAAAAACTTGAGCAAATGCGGAAAGATTTTCTGGCAAATGTATCGCATGAACTGAGAACGCCCATTACTTCTATTAAGGGATTTACAGAGACTTTGCTTGACGGAGCGATGGAGGACCGAAAATTCCGCGAACATTTTCTTTCCATCATCTTAAAAGAAAGTGATCGAATGCAGAGTCTAATTGAAGATTTGTTAGATTTATCAAGAATTGAACAACAAGGCTTTCAGATGAATATGGCAAAGGTTGATGTAAAGCAGCTAATTGAAGAGATAGCAGTCATTTTACAAGCCAAGGCTGTAGATAAAGAGATGAATTTACGTGTGATGATTCCAACGTCTATTACAGTAATGGGAGATGCGCATCGCTTAAAGCAAATCTTCATCAATCTTATTAACAATGCAATTCTATATACACCTTCTGGTGGAACCATAGAGGTGTCTGCAACTGAAGAGAAAAACAGAGTACGTATATGTGTGTCTGATACAGGAATTGGAATTAGTGAAGAGGAAATTCCTCGCATTTTTGAGCGGTTTTATCGAATTGATAAGGCACGTAGCCGTAATACAGGAGGAACAGGCCTAGGTCTATCTATTGTAAAACATTTGGTGGAAGCACATAATGGAGAGATCACGGTTCAAAGTACACCTGGAAAAGGAACAATGTTTACCATCATCTTAAAAAAATAGCAGAACAGAAAAAAGTAACCTCACAATAAATAGGAGGTTACTTTTTTACAAACATTTACGTTACATTAACACTATATCCATGTGTCATTAACATAACCCTGTTATTCTATTTATCGAAAACCCCTTCATCCAAGGAGTAGTTTTGGACGAGGATAGATCTCTTCTATCCTCGTCACTTCCCTTTTTTGTATACAAATTAACTCGTCTAACGTAACAACAACAGGAGACGGAAACGCAAGAATCAATTGTTACATGTACTCGCCCTTACTAGGCGCGTACTGTTTTTAGCACCCGATTAAAATTGCACGCCGCTCCTTTTTATTGCTTCTCTAAAAATGTTATCTCTCCATTTGCACTTATATGATGGGGTATATAGTTTTTTCTTTATGATTTATAATCAAAACCGTTATTTTCCTTCTATTATCAGGTCATGCTATGATATAGAGGCAGGTAACGGTTTTTTGTGTAAATAAAAACAGGTCAAATCTATAATAGAAAGGAACGGGGAAGATGAGTCAAAAAAAGGTTGTTTTAATTGACGGGAATAGCATTGCGTATCGTGCTTTTTTTGCATTACCGCTACTGAATAATGATAAAGGTATACATACAAATGCAATTTATGGTTTTACCATGATGCTAATGCGTATTTTAGAAGAAGAAAAACCAACCCATATGTTAGTGGCTTTTGATGCTGGTAAAACGACATTTCGTCATACTACATTCGGAGAATATAAAGGTGGTAGACAAAAAACACCGCCGGAGCTCTCGGAACAATTCCCATTTATTCACGAATTATTGGATGCGTTTCATATTCAGCGTTATGAGCTTGAGAATTATGAAGCAGATGATATTATCGGAACACTTGCAAAAGAGGCGGAGCGTGAAGGTGCGGAAGTAAAAATCATTTCAGGAGACCGTGATTTATTGCAGCTCGTTTCTGCAACGACTAAGGTTGCGATTACCCGCAAAGGTATCACTGAGGTAGATGAATACACACCGCAGACTTTGTTTGAGAAATATGAGCTTACTCCTTCGCAAATTATTGATATGAAGGGCTTAATGGGGGATGCATCAGACAATATTCCCGGTGTTCCTGGTGTCGGAGAAAAGACGGCGATTAAACTTTTGAAGGAATATGAAACCGTTGAAAAGCTATATGAGCATTTAGATCAAGTGAGCGGGAAAAAGCTAAAAGAAAAACTAGAAGCAAATAAAGAACAAGCCTTTATGAGCAAGGAGTTGGCAACGATTTATACAGAAGCTCCCATTTCCATACGCATCGAAGACTTGGTTTATGATGGATATGAAGCAGAGCATATTGCCCCCTTGTTCCAAAATCTTGGCTTCAATTCGTTGCTGGGAAAGTTAGATATACCGGAAGAACAAACAGACCTAGATGCGCTTTCTTTTGAACGAGTAGAAACCTTTAATAATGATGTGTTACGCCCAGGTGCTTTAATTGTAGAAGTGCAGGAGGACAATTACCATGGTGCGGCGATACAGGGGTTTGGTATTGCTAATGACACAGGTTGTTATTATGTGTCGGCTGAGCTAGGCTTGCAATCTGAAGAGTTTATCGCATGGCTCGGTGATGAAACAATTGAAAAGTCTGTATTTGATTTTAAACGAGCATTGGTTGCATTGCTGTGGAAAGGGTTATCGCTACGCGGCGTAAACTTTGATCTTTTAATAGCAGCATATCTACTTGATCCTGCCGATACAGATAAAGATTTTCGTTCTGTGGCGAAGATGAAGGGTACGCATACAGTTCAATCAGATGAAGAAGTTTATGGAAAAGGTGCGAAGCGTGCTGTACCTAGTGAAGACGTTTTGGCTGAACATATTGCTCGCAAAGCAAGCGTATTGTACAGCGTACAACAATCTTTTATTGATGAGCTGCGTGCGAATGAGCAATATGAACTATTAACAGAGTTAGAGTTGCCGCTTGCCCGCGTGCTTGGTCATATGGAATATACAGGTATTACAGTTGATAAAACTCGTCTAGAAGCAATGGGAGCAGAGCTTTCTACACGACTTCGTGAAATAGAAAAAGATATTCATGCATGTGCAGGTGAAACCTTCAATATTAATTCACCTAAGCAACTCGGTGTGATTTTATTTGAGAAGCTACAGCTTCCACCGGTGAAAAAAACGAAAACCGGTTATTCTACATCAGCTGATGTGCTAGAGAAGTTGGTAGACCAACATGAAATTGTAGAAAAGATTTTATTGTATCGTCAGCTCGGTAAGCTATATTCTACTTATATTGAAGGTCTATTGAAGGTGGTACGGGATGATACGTCTAAAATTCATACCCGCTTTAATCAAGTATTAACACAAACAGGACGTCTGAGTTCAACAGAACCTAATCTGCAGAACATTCCCATTCGTCTTGAGGAAGGGAGGAAAATTCGTCAGGCTTTTGTTCCTTCTAAGCCGGGATGGGTCATATTTGCAGCTGACTACTCGCAAATTGAACTTCGTGTACTTGCGCATATCGCAGGAGATGAAGGGTTGATCACAGCGTTCCGCAACGATCTAGATATTCATACAAAGACAGCTATGGATGTGTTCGGTGTGGCGCAAGAAGATGTGACTTCTAATATGAGAAGACAAGCAAAAGCTGTTAACTTCGGGATTGTATACGGCATTAGCGATTATGGTTTATCACAAAATCTAGGAATTACACGCAAAGCGGCAGCTGAGTTTATTGAGAAGTATTTGGAAAGCTTCCCGGGTGTAAAAGCGTATATGAGTGACAGCGTACAAGATGCGAAGGACAAAGGATATGTAACGACTTTATTAAAACGACGTCGTTATATACCGGAATTGACAAGTCGCAACTTTAACTTGCGCAGTTTTGCAGAACGAACAGCTATGAACACTCCAATTCAAGGAAGTGCAGCTGATATTATTAAAAAGGCAATGGTTGTGATGTTTGATACACTAAAGCGCGAGAAGATGAGAGCTCGGCTGTTACTTCAGGTACACGATGAGCTTATTTTCGAAGTACCAGAAGAAGAGATTGAGAAGATGCAAAGATTAGTCCCGGAAATTATGGAACATGCGGTGCAACTGGAAGTACCGTTAAAAGTAGACTATAATCACGGTGCAACTTGGTATGATGCAAAGTAAGGAGTGGAAGTATGCCTGAATTACCAGAAGTAGAAACTGTCAAACGAACGCTCGAGACACTGATTACAGGCAAAACCATTGAAGAGGTAATTGTTACGTACCCAAAACTTGTAAAAGAGCCGGATGATGCGGAGATATTCCGAAGACTTTTGCAAGGTGAATGTATTGTCGGTGTAGGGAGACGAGGGAAGTTTTTACTTATATATACAAATCAATATGCCATCGTGTCGCATTTGCGGATGGAGGGAAAATACCGACTGCATGATGCTGGTGATCCAGTTGATAAGCATACGCATGTACGCTTTCGGTTCACCGATGGCTCAGAGCTTCGTTACAACGATGTGCGTAAGTTCGGCACATTTCATTTGTTTCCGAAAGAGGAGGCTGCACTTCATCTTCCGCTTTCAGGACTCGGACCGGAACCGTCAGATGTGACTGCGGCGCATTTACAGATGCATTTAGGTAAAACAAATCGCAAAGTAAAAGTCGTTTTGCTGGATCAAACTGTGCTTGTTGGGCTCGGTAATATTTATGTAGATGAGGTATTGTATCGGTCGGGAATCCATCCAGAACGCCCTGGTTCTTCCCTTCAGGAGACCGAGATTGAAAAGATTCGAGAGGAAACGGTAAAAACGCTAAATGAGGCAGTTGAAAAAGGTGGCAGTACTATACGAACGTATATCAATTCGCAGGGGCAAATCGGTACCTTTCAGCAAAGTTTATTTGTATACGGACGTAAGGGAGAGCCATGCTGCGTGTGTGGCACACCGATTGTAAAGACCGTAGTGGGCGGTCGTGGCACCCATTATTGCCCAATATGTCAAAAATAACAGCTGCATGTTTCAGATATTATAAACAAAATTGAACAGTATCAGAAAAACACCAGAATTATGTCCTGGTGTTTTTCTTGCTATAGCTTCAACTTTAATCCCTCATGTGTTTCTTGAAACCCTAATCGCTCGTAAAACCTTAATGCATCTAGTCGCTATTCTAAATTCTATTTTTGTTTCCAATGAAATCCTCCTAATCAGAAAATGACTTATTTCTTTTATACTAATTGAATGTATGCTATCGGGTAAGTAGGAAGTTTTTATGAGATGTAAATTGCGCCCATCTTTTTTGAGACTACTGACAATAACATTGGGCGGGCCCTCTTCATATACATACAAAAGATGAATAGAAAGGAGGGTCTATTTCGTGTATCAATATGTTGCACTGATGATGTTAGCCTTCGCACTAAGTCTAGATAGTTGTAGCGTCGGTATGACTTATGGACTTAGAAAAGTGCGCATCTCGCTAAAATCCATCATCGTTATTTCTATTTGCTCTGCTGCAGTAATGTTTGTGTCTATGGGAATTGGACAATTTGTTCAAACTATTTTTTCGGCTGAAGTGGCAAAGCGAATTGGTGGTCTAGTATTGATTGGAATTGGCGCATGGGTGCTCTATCAGTTTTTTGCAGAGGATAAAAAAGAAGAGAAGTTAGATGAGAAAACTTTATGGAATCTAGAGATCCAATCTCTCGGCATCGTGATTCAAATTTTACGAAAGCCAATTGTCGCAGATTTTGATAATTCCGGTACCATTTCGGGTATTGAAGCTGTTATGCTTGGACTTGCGCTGTCGTTAGACTCATTTGGAGCTGGCATCGGTGCGTCATTACTAGGCTACCCACCACTCATTATGGCCGCTTTAGTAGCAATTATGAGTTTCGTGTTTTTGTCTCTTGGCTTAAAAATGGGGCAATGGTTTTCTGCATTACAATGGATGCAGAAGTTGACTTTTCTTCCAGGTGTTTTGCTCATTATTATGGGAATATGGAAAATGTAAAAAGTGCGGAGCGTGGGCTTCGCACTTTTTACAGGTATAGAGAGAGGCGGAAAAGAAATTGATAACACGTTACATCATACTATGTAAGAAGTAGAAATCATTTTATTAACAAATACAGATTTTTTGTACTCATTTTATTTATGGGCCGTCTATACAAGCGTAGTCCTCTTTTCTTAGTTATAATAAGGTTGTGTTAAAGCGTAATGTTGATAATGGGCTTGTAGGTAGGAGTGAGAAGGGGAAAAATTCTACGGAAAGTGAACCGCTGCAGCAGAATTTCACATAGAGCTTTAACACAGCCAATAATAAACGAAAAGGAAGGATTACAATGACGGTCGTAATCGGTTTGACAGGAGGAATTGCTAGCGGAAAGAGTACGGTTGCTAAGATGTTTCGGGCACACAGCATTCCAGTGATTGATGCGGATGAAATTGCTAAGGCTGTGGTAGTGCAAGGAACATCTACATATAAGAACATTGTACAAGCGTTCGGCAAACAGGTGCTGCAAGAAGATGGAGACATAGACCGTGCAAAGCTTGGTGCTATTATTTTTAACGATGAACAGCAGCGAAATACATTGAATCAGATTGTGCATCCTGTCGTGCGAAAGGAAATGCTCATGCAGCGAGATCAATACATAAAAGAGGGAGTAAGTGCAGTAGTTTTGGATATTCCCCTTTTATATGAAAGTAATTTAATGTATTTAGTTGAAAAAGTACTTGTTGTTTGGGTGGATCAGCAGACACAATTACAGCGATTAATGAAGCGAAATAATTTTTTGCAAGAAGAAGCACGAGCTCGAATTCATTCGCAAATGTCTTTGGAAAAGAAGAAGGAAATGGCGGATTATATTATTGATAATACAGGTTCGATTGAGGATACAGAAGCCCAAATAAGATGCATTTTACAAGAATGGGGCTTGTAAAATAATAAATTTTTGAAATTGATGAAATTGTTTAGTGATTTATCCTCTTTTTGTGCTATACTATTAGTGGGGATGGAGAGAAATAGTATAACGTAATCAAGGGGGATTAACTTATATGACTCGAGTGGCAATTAACGGATTTGGACGTATTGGAAGAATGGTGTTTCGTCAGGCGATAAAAGAAAACGAATTCGAAATTGTGGCAATCAACGCGAGCTATCCATCGGAAACATTGGCTCATCTGATTAAATACGACACAGTTCACGGTAAATTTGAAGGAACTGTCGAAGCGTTTGAAGATTATCTGCTTGTAGACGGAAAAATGATTCGTCTTCTGAACAATCGCAATCCGCAAGAATTGCCTTGGAATACAATGGGTGTCGATGTTGTAATTGAAGCAACAGGGAAATTCAACTCCAAGGATAAAGCTATGCTACACCTAGAAGCTGGGGCCAAGAAAGTCATTTTAACAGCGCCAGGTAAAAATGAAGATGTAACCATTGTAATGGGGGTAAATGATGCACAATTGGATATTACAAAGCATGATGTAATTTCTAACGCATCTTGTACAACAAACTGTCTAGCGCCGGTTGTAAAGGTACTTGACGAAAGATTTGGCATTGATAATGGTTTAATGACGACTGTTCACGCGTATACAAATGATCAAAAAAATATAGATAATCCGCATAAAGATTTACGCCGTGCAAGAGCATGTGCGCAATCCATTATTCCTACTACAACGGGAGCTGCGAAAGCGCTTTCTAAAGTACTTCCGCACCTGGCAGGTAAGTTGCATGGTATGGCGCTACGTGTTCCAACGCCAAATGTTTCTTTAGTAGATCTTGTTGTGGATGTAAAAAGAGATGTGACATTAGAAGAGGTAAATGCAGCTTTTGCTATCGCTGCACAAGGATCGATGAAGGGGATTGTCGCATATTGCGATGAGCCGCTTGTCTCTGTAGATTTTAATACAAATACGCATTCTGCCATTATTGATAGCTTATCCACAATGGTCATCGGCTCTCGTAAAATTAAAGTATTGGCTTGGTACGACAATGAGTGGGGTTACTCTCGTCGTGTTGTAGAATTGACAGCTCTTGTTTCAAAAGAATTGGCAAAGCAAAATGTACAGCATATTTAATATGCTACGTCATAAAAAGCCTGCACGTAAGGTGCAGGCTTTTTGCTTTAAGTCAGATTTGACAACCTGAAAGAGTGAAAATTTCAAATGATTCATTATATAAAGTATCTCTTGTACAGCGTTGATCACGATTAGTGACCGTAAATATTTATTGACATTTTGAAAAAAATAAAAAGACTTGTTGCAAAATGAAATTAAACAAAGTATACTATCTTTCGTAAACAAAACATGCCGATAAAGTAGCTTACTTAAAGGGTTAGGACCTCTTTGGACTAACTTTCCCCCGTGGTAGCCAAACGTATCAATGGTGTGTTCGTTTAAGTAAAACCGAATTCTAAGGGGGAAATAAAATGCACACTATGGACACTATGGGCCGCCATGTTATTGCTGAACTATGGGGCTGCGATTTTGACAAACTGAACGATATGCCTTTTATTGAACAACTATTTGTAGATGCTGCGCTAAAATCAGGAGCGGAAGTTCGTGAGGTTGCGTTTCACAAATTTGCACCGCAGGGTGTGAGTGGAGTTGTTATTATCTCTGAGTCTCACTTAACAATTCACAGTTTCCCTGAGCACGGTTATGCGAGCATTGATGTATATACTTGCGGAGATCGTATTGACCCAAATGTAGCTGCTGACTATATTGCTGAGGGTTTAAATGCAAAAACAAGAGAAAGTATTGAATTACCACGCGGAACAGGCAGCTTCGAAATTAAGAAGCGTGACGCAAAAGCACTTTAAAAAAATAGATATTTGCTTTAAAATGAAAAGAGGTGTATATACACCTCTTTTCATTTATTTTTAAGAGAGTAAGGAGACTTGTATGAGCCTTATCGCAAATATTAAACAATTTTTCACAACACAAGCAGAAACGGCAGATACGCACCGTATAGAGGGATTGCGTACTCGCTATTATAAAACGAATACTATAGCTGCTGTAAAAGCAGTTGAAGAGCTGTTGAAGACTGTACCGCATTGTAATGTGACGTCTGTACAAACGGAGCGAGGCGAAGTTAGTGCAGTACTGAAGGGAAAAGTAAAGGCACATGTTGTTGCTACAATTGTAACGATACGACCATTTGAAACAGCTGTGGACTTTATGGTATATACGGAAACGGTATTACCAAGTGATTTTGGCTTTAGTAGACGTACAATAGAAGAACTTTACAAACAATTGGATAAAAAGCTCATTTTTGCTGGGACAAGTTTGGCACAAAAGTTGTAATATATGAGATAAGGAGTGAGGGATTTGCGTTGTCCGTCTTGTTTTCATAGTGGTACAAGGGTATTAGACTCTCGTCCTGTGGATGACAGCCGTTCTATTCGAAGACGAAGAGAGTGTGAGAGCTGTTTGCATCGATTTACAACATTTGAGCGAGTTGAGGAAACTCCACTTATTATTGTTAAAAAGGAAGGCATACGGGAAGAATTTAGCAAGGATAAAATTTTGCGTGGATTGATTAGAGCATGTGAAAAGCGTCCTGTTGCACTGAAGCAATTGGAAGAAGTAACGCAGTCAATTGAACGGGAACTGCGTAATTTAGGAACGCCTGAAGTAAAAAGTGAAATTGTGGGCGAAATGGTTATGGAACAACTTCGTGAAATTGATGAAGTAGCCTATGTACGCTTTGCATCTGTATACAGGCAGTTTAAGGACTTACAAGTATTTATTGATGAGCTTAAGGATATTTTACAAAAAGAGCGGAAGTAGAGGAGCTTGAGGCTTAGGCTGTCGGCTCTTTTTTGTACAATCCGAGAGACGGAAGGAATGTAACTATGGAGCGACAATCATGGATGGAATTATTGCCTGTTGACCGATATAAGGTATGTGCAGCCGGACTGTTGCATGCGTATGACCGAAAAGTTTTAACAATGTTGTATCAGCCACTCATTGGTGCTCGTGCGTTTAGTCTATATATGACATTATGGTGCGAAGTAGAGCAAGGAACAAAAGAGGCAGGACATCATATGCTAATGGTGAGTACAGGCATGCAGCTTCCAGATATCTATCAAGAGCGCACTAAGCTTGAGGCTCTGGGGTTGTTAAAGGTATACGTAAAACGAGAAGATGATGTGAGACGATTTGTGTATGAATTGTATCCGCCTCTTACGCCGCGTCAGTTTTTTGCGGAAATTGTATTAAACATATTTTTATATAACCGTTTAGGAAAAAGTAAGTATAATCAAGTCAAGCAATACTTTAGTGAAGAAGAAGAAGATCTTTCCTCCTATAAAGAGGTCACATATGCGTTCAACGATGTTTTTCAACCAATTGCCTCCGCACAAATGGCGCAACTCCAGGAAGAACTTGCTACGCCAGAGGGATATCGTGTGGCAGGAGCTATAGAAGGGAATGCCATTTCCATCAGCAATGATTTCTTTGATTACAAATTATTTGTCGAAGGTCTGTCTCCCCTTATTCCCAAGAAAGCACTTACCGCAAAAGTAAAGGATTGTATTGTTACGTTAGCCTACATATATGGTATTGATCCGATTTCAATGCAAAATTTAGTACTTGGGGCAGTAACGGAGCAGAACATAATTGAGTTAGAAACTCTTCGGAAAAATGCACGTGATTGGTATCAATTTGAGCAAGGAAGCGCTTTGCCAACATTAATAGAAAGAACCCAGCCCTTGCAGCAACGCACGATGCATACAAAAGAGCCCGTAGGTCAGGAAGAATTGCTTATCAAACATTTGGAAGAGCTTTCTCCCCGTCAGCTGCTTGTGGAAATTGCAGGGGGCGCACAGCCAACTGTCGCTGATTTGAAGGTGATAGAAGAGGTAATGACGAAGCAAAAGCTTTTGCCGGGAGTTGTGAACGTTTTGATTCATTATGTGATGTTGCGAACGGATATGAAGCTTACGAAATCTTATGTAGAAAGAATTGCAGGGCATTGGGCACGCAAAAAGGTGAAAACTGTAAAAGATGCAATGGAACTTGCGAAAGAGGAACATCGCCAATATCAGCAATGGGCTGAGGGGAAGAAACAAAGCAAGCGTACAACTAGAAAAGAAATGCTTCCTACTTGGATGGAGCAAACAACAGAGGCGTCTTCGCCAACAGTAGACCTAAACGTGGAAGAACAAAGAAAGCAACTTGAAGCAGCATTGCAAAAGTATAAGAAAGAGTAAACAGTGTTGGAGGTGAGATAATGGAACGAATTCAAAACGCATTTGGACAGTTGATTCAGCGAGAGGGATTTAAAGAGCGATACGAAGCGTTAAAGCAAGAGGTTATGTCTCATCCGCGTGTACAAGAGTTTGTAAATACACATGAAGAGGTTACTTCTTCTATGATGGAGCGCAGTTTGATGAAGCTGTATGAATATATTGGGCAGAGTGTTTCATGTGAAGATTGTCCTAACTTGGATGGTTGTAAAAATATGATTCAAGGTTATCATCCGCATTTGGTTATACAGGGAAAAACGATTGATATCCAGTATGATCGTTGTCCACGAAAGGTTGCTTATGATGAGCGGAAGAAGCAACAGTCTTTAATTCAAAGTGTGTATATACCAAGAGAGATTTTAGAGGCGAATATGGCGACTGTGGATTTAGGAGATCCGCAGCGTTTTCCAGCGATTTTGGCAGCAGAACATTTTTTAGAAGAATATGAGCCTGGTAAACGTGTACAGGGCATTTATTTTTATGGTGCCTTTGGCGTAGGGAAAACGTATATTTTGGGTGCCATTGCAAACGCTTTGGCAGAACGTCAGGTTTCTTCGATGTTAATATATTTACCAGAGTTTTTACGAGAGATGAAAGGGTCCATCCAGGATAATTCCATCGGTGATAAACTGGATGCAGTCAAGCGTGTGCCTGTTTTAATGATTGATGATATAGGCGCAGAAGGGATGTCTAGCTTTGTACGTGATGATATTTTAGGTACCATCCTACAGTTTCGCATGCTAGAAAACTTACCAACCTTTTTTACATCTAATTTTGATTTCAAAGGCTTGGAGCATCATTTAACGTACACCCAGCGCGGTGAAGAAGAGAAAATGAAAGCGGCACGTATTATGGAACGCATTAAATATCTGGCAAAGCCTGTGGAAGTGTTAGGTGGCAATCGTCGTGTATGAGGAGAACATATTTTTGTTCTCCTTTTGTTTTTTATCATCCCTCCCTTATCATTTTTTCGATAAACCTTCCATATACATAGGATAGGGGGATAAGGGGGGAGAAATTTGATTGAAATCCGCTTTGAAGAAACAAGTGATGCAAAAATATTGTACGAGCAGATGAAAGCGAAAAGCTTCTACATAGATATGGTTTTGCGGGAACAATCCATAATTGTATCTTTGGCGGCGGACACGCAAGATTTTCTTGTACGTGAACTCGTAGAATTCATTGTCAAAACAAAGGAAATGAAATGGATGGATGAAATTTTAGCGCAATCTTTTTTTTACAGCGATGAAGAGGAGCGAAACCACATTTTACATATTGCGGATGAACTCATACGAGAAAGCAATACAGTGTGGTCTCACAAACCAAAGCATGATTGTTATCAGCTACTTCATGCGTCACTACAGGATATTATTCAGGCTGATCTTTCTTTTTCGTTTGCGTCGTATGTCCGCTTTCGTCTGCGTGTTTATTTTGCTGAGCTCCATCGTTTCGTGGAGATGGCAATTGATGAGTATAAGCTGGAACAAGAATATCAATCCTTTGTAGAAGCATTGAGACAACAGTTAGGATCGCGTAAATCTCGTTTGTCTTGTTTGCATCTTGTGTTTCATGACAGCTTTGTTTTTTATGACGATAAAGGCCACCGTTTAAATCAGGAGCGATTGGTCAAGTATATAGATAGCAATATACTTAAAGACCAAGATTTGTACGTAGATACAAATGTTATCGCACCTCTTTTGTCTATTGCGCCTAAAATCATTCATTTGTATACAGCGCACACTGATCACAACATGGTTGTTACGATTCGGAATGTGTTTCAGGAGCGGGTCAAGCTATATACAGTGGGAGAGTTTGAAAAGATGCGACAGAATTTATAAATGGTATCTTGCATTTCTTTCATGTTCGACATATAATTACGTACATAATACAGGAACAAGTACTGATGAGGACATGAACTTCTTTTTACGATTCGCAGAGAGGGAAGCCTTGGGCTGGGAGCTTCCTAATACGAAAAAGTTGTTTACCCCCTCTGAACTTCAGCAGTGAACAATGCAGTAATTGCTGACGGCAAACACCGTTATGACGTCTTGAGCAAAGGATGTTTTATATCTTTTGGAACAAGGGTGGAACCACGAATACAACACTCGTCCCTTTTTGGGGAGGAGTGTTTTTATTTTGAGTTTTTACGGTTAAGTAATCGTGAATCTCATAAAGCCTACATTTTAAAGGAGTGAACAACATGTTGAAAATTACTTTCCCGGATGGTGCAATAAAGGAATTCGCGCCTGGCACAACAACAGAAGACATTGCTGCATCCATCAGCCCTGGTCTAAAGAAAAAAGCAATCGCTGGTAAAATTAATGATACATTTTTAGATTTAAAAACACCGATTCAACAAGATGGTGCTATTTCAATCATTACTTTAGATTCCAAAGAGGGTGCAGATATTATGCGCCACTCTACTGCTCATGTATTGGCACAAGCGTTAAAACGCCTTTATCCTGGGGTAAAGCTGGGAATTGGTCCAGTGATCGAAAACGGCTTTTACTATGACGTAGATATGGAAGAATCCATCACAGCAGAAGACCTTCCTAAAATTGAAAAAGAAATGGAACGTATTGTAAAGGAAAACATTGAGATTGTACGCAAAGAAGTAAGCCGGGAAGAAGCGCTTGCGCGTTACGAAGAAATTGGCGATGAATTAAAGCTTGAGTTAATTAACGAATTACCTGCAGATGAAATCATCACAATTTATGAACAAGGTGAATTCTTCGACCTATGCCGCGGTGTGCATTTGCCGTCTACAGGTAAAATTAAAGCCTTTAAACTATTGAGTGTTGCGGGTGCTTACTGGCGCGGTGACAGTGACAACAAAATGCTACAGCGTATCTACGGTACAGCTTTTGCAAAAAAAGAAGAGCTTGATGAGCATCTACGTTTGCTACAGGAAGCAAAAGAGCGTGATCACCGTAAACTTGGTAAAGAATTGAAGTTATTTACCAACTCTCAAAAAGTTGGACAAGGGTTACCGTTATGGTTGCCAAAGGGTTCTACAATCCGCCGCATTATTGAACGTTATATTGTCGATAAAGAAGCAAGCCTTGGCTACGATCATGTATATACGCCGGTACTTGGAAGTGTGGATCTCTATAAAACATCTGGCCACTGGGATCATTATCGCGATGGTATGTTCCCGCCGATGGAAATGGATAACGAACAACTTGTGCTTCGCCCGATGAACTGCCCGCATCATATGATGGTGTACAAGCATGATATCCACAGTTACCGTGAATTGCCAATTCGTATTGCCGAGCTTGGTACAATGCATCGCTATGAAATGTCAGGCGCGCTTTCTGGTTTGCAGCGTGTGCGCGGGATGACACTGAATGATGCACACATCTTTGTACGCCCGGATCAAATTAAAGAAGAATTTATCCGCGTGGTGCGTTTGGTGCAGGAAGTATACAAAGATTTTGGTTTGGAAAATTACTCCTTCCGTCTTTCTTACCGCGACCCAGAAGATAAAGAGAAGTACTATGATGATGATGCGATGTGGAACAAAGCGCAAAGCATGCTGAAGGAAGCAATGGATGACATGGAGCTGGAATATTATGAGGCAGAAGGTGAAGCTGCATTCTATGGTCCAAAACTTGACGTACAGGTTCGTACAGCGCTTGGCAAGGATGAAACGCTGTCTACTGTTCAGCTTGATTTCTTATTGCCAGAGCGTTTTGATTTAACATATATCGGTGAAGACGGCAAACCGCATCGTCCGGTTGTTATTCATCGTGGTGTTGTATCAACAATGGAGCGTTTTATTGCATTCCTAATTGAAGAGTACAAAGGTGCATTCCCAACATGGTTGGCGCCTGTACAAGTACAGGTTATCCCAGTTTCACCACAAGTTCATTTAGAGTATGCGAAAAAGGTCCAAGAAGACTTGCAGCGTGTTGGTGTTCGGGTGGAAGTAGATACACGCGACGAGAAAATTGGCTACAAAATTCGTGAAGCGCAAATGCAAAAGATTCCATACATGCTAGTGGTAGGTGACAACGAGGTTGCTGAAAATGGCGTAAATGTTCGCAAATATGGTGAGCAAAAATCTGAAACAATGGCGTTTACTGCTTTTGCAGAGCGAATTGCAGCAGAAATCAAACGGTAAGAAATAGAGCCGCAGGTGTTCTGCGGCTTGTTTTTATAAAACGAGAAAGCAAATGTCTGCTCTAATGTGTACATGTCATTCACCTGAATGGTACTTGTATGTATAGCGTTTTAAAAAAACTATTGCTATCTCTTACGTTGTCTGTTACAATGTTTTTTGTGTCACTTGCATATTATGCTTTCTTGACATATCATCATGACTTATGATATAGTTTTCAAGGACAAATGAAATACGAACTTGTGAAAGAAGGAGCACCCCGCTTCTCACCCAAACGACGCCGCTTTGGTAGTTACTGGGTTTGATGATTAACGTAACCACAACAGTTACAGTGCGGGTGTATTATGTACATCGGCACTTTTTTATTGTGCTCGGGGCCCTCACAAACGTATTCCCATTAAACCTTGGAGGTGGCTTATTATTAGCAAGGACATGATGATTAATGAGCAAATTCGCGCTCGCGAAGTTCGTCTCGTTGGACCAAACGGTGATCAGCTTGGAATTAAATCCCGTCAAGAAGCGTTGGAAATAGCCGGTAACGTAAATCTTGATCTTGTAATGGTTGCACCAACTGCGAAACCGCCTGTGTGCCGCATTATGGACTACGGCAAGTTCCGCTTTGAGCAACAGAAAAAAGAAAAAGAAATGCGTAAAAACCAAAAGGTAATTACGATGAAAGAAGTTCGTCTTAGCCCTACAATTGATGAACATGACTTCAACACAAAGCTTCGTAATGCCATTAAGTTTTTGGAAAAAGGCGACAAAGTTAAAGCGTCTATTCGTTTCAAAGGTCGTGCCATCACGCATAAAGAAATCGGACAGCGCGTATTGGATCGCTTCTCTGAAGCTTGTAAAGAAGTAAGTACAGTGGAATCCTCTCCGAAAATGGAAGGAAGAAGCATGTTCTTAGTTTTAGCACCAAAAAACGATAAATAATCAATAGAGGAGGATACCTTCATGCCTAAACAAAAAACACACCGCGGCGCTGCAAAGCGTTTCAAAAGAACAGGATCTGGTAAGCTTAAGCGTTCTCACGCTTATACAAGCCATTTATTCGCTAACAAATCTACAAAAGCTAAGCGTAAACTTCGCAAAGCTGGCGTAGTAAGCACAGGCGACTTCAAACGCATTCGTCAAATGCTTTACAGCATCTAATTTCGGTTTATTATAGATTATCTAGGAGGTAAGGAATATGCCAAGAGTAAAAGGCGGTACAGTTACTCGTAAACGTCGTAAAAAGGTTTTAAAATTAGCTAAAGGTTTCTACGGTTCTAAACATACATTATACAAAGTTGCTAACCAACAAGTAATGAAGTCCCTAATGTACGCATTCCGTGACCGTCGTCAAAAGAAACGTGACTTCCGTAAATTATGGATCACTCGTATCAACGCAGCTGCACGTATGAACGGTCTTTCTTACAGCCGTTTAATGCACGGTTTGAAGCTTGCTGGTATCGAAGTGAACCGCAAAATGCTTGCAGACCTTGCTATCACTGATGCGAACGCATTCGCTCAATTAGCAACTGCTGCAAAAAACAGCCTAAACAAGTAATAGCGTAAGCCTTGGCGCATAGCCAAGGCTTTTTATTGTACATGGTGACAATTGAAGAATAGATTGAAAGGGATAGAGGAATTTTCCTTTGTTTTTTTTCGTTTAACATATACAATACATAAGGTATAGATAAAAAGAATTGTGTTTGCAAAGGAACGATGGAGGAGGAACCGTGTATGGATTTACTGCATCTCTTTAAACTACAAAAAGAACTAGATGAGCGTATTCTACAAGAGCATAATCTAGAGCCTAAAACATTATTAAAAGAAAAAATGCTAGCCCTTCTGGTAGAGGTGGGAGAGCTTGCAAATGAGACGCGCTGCTTTAAATATTGGAGCAATAAGCCAGCTTCTGAGCGTAGCGTCATTTTGGAGGAGTATGTAGATGGCTTGCATTTTATCTTATCCATTGGTATCGACCTCGGTGTAGATAAAAATTTCTTATTTTATAAATGCTGTCAATCCAACAAAACGGTTGTACAAATTTTCTTAGATGTTTATAGCAAGGTCATTCGCTTTCACGATCAGCCTTCCATCACAAATTACATTGAATTGTTTACAAGCTATCTACGTTTGGGACAGGCTCTGGAATTTGATGAGGAAGATATTGAAAGAGCCTATTTAGAAAAAAATGAGGTAAATCACGAACGTCAAACACAAGGATATTAAAGACTATTTGGAATATTAGCCCCTCCTTTTGTATAATAGAAGAGATACATACAAAAGGAGGGGTATTTTTGGATGCTACATTGAATATGTTAAAAGCGCTGACAGATGCAAAAGGTATCGCCGGCAATGAACGTGAGCCGCGCGAGGTTATGCGCACATATATCGCACCTTACGCTGATGAAATCACAACAGATAACCTAGGAAGCTTAGTAGCCAAAAAAGTTGGAGATGTGAATGGACCAAAAATCATGGTTGCGGGTCATTTAGATGAAGTCGGCTTTATGATTACATCGATTGATAATAAAGGTTTCCTACGCTTTCAAACTGTAGGTGGCTGGTGGTCACAGGTTATGCTCGCACAGCGCGTAACAATTTCCACACGCAATGGCGATATCACAGGTATTATTGGTTCTAAACCGCCTCATATCTTGCCGGTGGAAGCGCGTAAAAAACCGGTTGATATTAAGGATATGTTTATTGATATTGGTGCTTCTAGCAAGGAAGAAGCGATGGAGTGGGGCGTAAGACCAGGGGATCAAGTTGTACCGTATTTTGAATTCCAAGTAATGAAAAACGAGAAGATGCTCCTTGCAAAGGCTTGGGACAACCGTATCGGTTGTGCAATTGCAATTGACGTTCTAAAGCAATTAAAAGATGAAGCGCATCCAAATATTGTGTACGGTGTAGGTACGGTGCAAGAAGAAGTTGGCTTACGCGGCGCAAAAACGTCGGCGAACTTTATTCAACCTGATATCGCATTTGCAGTAGATGTCGGTATTGCAGGGGACACACCTGGTATTTCTGAAAAAGAAGCGGCATGCAAAATGGGCAAAGGTCCACAAATTATTCTATATGATGCATCTATTGTTTCTCATAAAGGTTTGCGTGATTTTGTAGTAAGCGTGGCAGACGAATTAAATATTCCGTATCAGTACGATTCCATCGCAGGTGGCGGTACAGATGCAGGTGCTATTCATATTTCTATGAACGGTGTCCCTGCTATGTCAATCACAATTGCAACGCGTTATATCCACTCTCATGCTGCAATGCTTCATCGTGACGATTACGAAAATACTGTAAAACTCATTGTATCTGTTATTAAGCGTTTGGATAAGGAAACAGTACATAATATTACATTTGATTAATGTAAAGATATTCTCTTGAAAAAGAATACTTTTTCATTCTTAGCCCAAAAAGATGTACGGAAGTGCCGTACATCTTTTTTTCTGTTTATCCCTTTTTCAAACCGTTTTCTAATGTAGACAACATTTCTTGCTTTTCGGTAGCATCCGCATGCTGCCAAATCACTTCAAATAATACGCCAAGACCAGGCAACATCTTTTCCTCACCGCTTGAAATTGCATCTACAATTGTTGCTTTCAATTCTTGTTGAGAGTTGCCGCTTACGTTTGCTAGCACAGCACCGCGCAAATTGAAGCTCATTACAAACACCTCTTTCCTCAGGATGAAGATAGTTTTAGATGTTTTAGGTGTAATTATGTATGAAAAATAGGCTATAATGAAAAGGTGTAAAGAGAGGGAAAGCATATGAAAAAAATTGATTCGATTCAAAATTCGCGCGTGAAACAATGGAAAAAGCTGCAAACAAAGAAAGAGCGCGAAAAAACAGGCTTATTTTTAATAGAAGGGTTTCATCTTGTTGAAGAAGCTCTGAAATCACAAGACGCGGTCCGCACGCTTATTATAAGTGAAAATATTGATTTGCCGCAGAAATGGAACATCGGTGATATTGAGTTATATACGGTATCAGAAGCGATTATGAGGACGCTGAGTGAAACAGAAACACCGCAGGGCGTAATAGCTGTGTGCGAAAAAATAACCTACGATGTGCCTCTTACTAATGGCAAGTTTCTTCTTCTTGATGGTGTGCAAGATCCAGGAAATCTTGGCACGATTATTCGTACAGCAGATGCCGCAGGACTAGACGCAGTTATTTTAGGAGAAGGAACAGCCGATGTTTACAATAGCAAAACGCTTCGTTCTACACAAGGATCCATCTTTCATTTACCCATTATAAAAGGAAACTTGAAGGGGTGGATTACTGAATTAAAAAAGCAAAATGTGCCTGTATACGGTACAGCTTTAGAACATGCAGTGCCCTATCAGGAAGTAAAGCCACAGGGAACGTTTGCTTTGATTGTCGGAAATGAAGGTAGCGGTGTACGAGAAGAGCTGCTAGCACTATGCGATCATAATTTGTATATCCCCATTCATGGCCGAGCGGAATCTTTAAACGTTGCAGTAGCAACAGGTGTGTTAACGTACTATTTGCGGGGTTGATAATTGGTGAAAAACTTTCTATAATAGTTAGAAGCTGAATAACACAAAAACGTTGATAGAGAAGAGTAGCTTGTCGCTCACCACACAGGGAGAAAATGCCTTAGACTGCAAGCATTTTTATGGTAGAAGCAAGTGAATTCACCTCTGGAGTTGGCGCCGGGACTATGATTTACATATAAAGGCGTACCGGTTTAACCGTTATGACAATGAAGCGAACGACAATCTGTCGTTAATTAGGGTGGTACCGCGATCAAACCTCGTCCCTTTCTTGGGAAGAGGTTTTTTGTGTTTTATACTTATTATTTAGGAGGTTATGTTATGGAAGCACGTTTGAAAGAATTGCAAGCAGAAGCGCTTGCCAAAATTGCAGCTGCAGGCGAGTTAAAAGAATTAAACGATGTGCGCGTAGCGTATTTAGGGAAAAAGGGTCCGATTACGGAAGTTCTTCGCGGCATGGGTAAGCTTTCAGCAGAAGAGCGTCCTCGTATGGGTGCCTTGGTCAATGAAGTACGAGAAGCGATTCAATCTCGTTTAGAAGAAAAAGCTGCTGAAATTGAAAAAGCTGCAATCGAAGCGCAATTGGCTACAGAGACCATTGATGTAACTTTACCAGGACGCCCCGTCGCGACTGGCGCTCATCACCCACTGACGGCCGTTATTGAGGAAATTGAAGATTTATTTATTGGTATGGGGTATGAAGTGGCGGAAGGCCCTGAAGTAGAGAAGGATTACTATAACTTTGAGGCATTGAATTTGCCAAAAGGACACCCAGCACGCGATATGCAGGATTCCTTCTATATTACAGAAGAAGTATTGCTTCGTACACATACATCACCGGTACAAGCGAGAACAATGGAGAAAAATGAAGGAAAAGGTCCAATTAAAATTATTTGCCCAGGTAAAGTGTATCGTCGTGATGATGATGATGCGACGCACTCTCATCAATTCATGCAAATTGAAGGTCTTGTTATTGATAAAAACATTCGCATGAGTGATTTAAAAGGCACATTACAAGTATTTGCGAAAAAGATGTTCGGTTCTGATCGTGAAATTCGTTTGCGCCCAAGCTTCTTCCCGTTTACAGAGCCGTCTGTAGAAATGGATATTTCTTGTATGATGTGCGGTGGAAAAGGCTGCGGAACTTGTAAGGGAACAGGCTGGATTGAGATTTTAGGAGGCGGCATGGTACATCCAAATGTGTTGCGCATGGCAGGCTATGATCCTACAGAATATCAAGGTTTTGCCTTCGGTATGGGGCCTGAACGTATTGCGATGTTAAAGTATGGTATTGATGATATTCGTCATTTCTATACAAACGATATGCGATTCTTACAACAATTCAAACGAGCTTAAGGAGGGGAACAGCATGTTCGTATCTTATCGATGGTTAGCAGAGTACGTGGATTTAGACGGCATAACAGCGTCTGAACTTGCGGATAAAATCACAAAAAGTGGTATTGAAGTAGAAGGTGTAGAGATTTTAAACAAAGGCATTAGCAATGTGGTGGTTGGCTATGTAATGGAGAGAGAAAAGCATCCAGAAGCTGATAAACTCAGCAAGTGCTTAGTGGATGTAGGAGAAGAAGAGCCTGTTCAAATTATTTGCGGTGCGAAAAACGTAGCGCAAGGACAAAAAGTTGCAGTTGCGAAGGTTGGTGCGAAGCTACCAGGGGGCTTAAAAATCAAAAAAGCAAAGCTGCGCGGCGAAGTTTCTCATGGTATGATTTGCTCTCTGCAAGAACTAGGGGTAAATACAAAGCTTGTACCTAAGGAATATGCAGAAGGTATTTTTGTATTCCCAAGCGATGCTGAGGTGGGAACGGATGCGTTAGAAGCACTAAACTTGAATGATGAAATATTAGAACTTGGTTTAACGCCAAATCGTGCCGACTGCTTAAACATGCTAGGTGTCGCGTATGAGGTTGCAGCGATTTTAGGAAAAGAAGTTAAGCTTCCAAAGGTAGAGCTGCATGAAAGTAACGAAAAAACATCTGATTACATTCGCGTTCAAGTAGATGCCCCTGCTGAAAATCCGTTATATATCGCAAAGATGGTAAAAAACGTAAAAATTGGTCCATCTCCGCTTTGGATGCAAACGCGTCTGATGGCTGCTGGTGTTCGTCCAATTAACAATGTTGTGGATATTACTAACTATATTTTAATGGAGTATGGACAGCCTCTTCATGCATTTGATTATGATAAGCTTGGCTCTAAAGAAATTATCGTGCGTCTCGCGGCAGAAGGTGAAGTCATTGAAACACTGGACGGAACAGAGCGCAAACTGCAGGCTGATCATCTTGTCATCACAAACGGTCAAAAGGCTGTGGCAGTTGCCGGAGTAATGGGCGGTGCAAACACAGAAGTAGATGAGACAACGACAAATGTACTAATTGAATCTGCGTATTTTACAGGAGTTACGGTACGAAAAGCATCTAAAGATCTAGGTCTTCGCAGTGAATCCAGTGCTCGTTTTGAAAAAGGTATTGACCCTGCACGTACGTTTGAAGCAGCGCAACATGCAGCTGCATTAATGGTGAAATATGCAGGCGGCGAAGCGTTAGAAGGTGTTGTAGAAGTAGACCGCTTAGAGCGACCTGAAAACAATGTATCTGTTACGGTGGAAAAAATTAATAGTGTACTTGGTACATCTATTTCTCCGCAAGAAGTGGCCGCTATTTTCACGAACTTGAAATTCCCGTTCTCTGAGGTAGAAGGCGCATTCCATGTAAATGTCCCTTCTAGACGTCCGGATATCACAATCGCGGAAGATTTAGTGGAGGAAGTAGGACGTTTATACGGCTATGATCACATTCCTGCAACATTACCAATAGCAGAAACAACAGGTGGTAAGCTAACGGCAAATCAACTAAAACGTCGTAAAGTGCGCCGCTTTTTAGAAGGTGCAGGTTTATACGAAGCAATTACGTACGGCTTAACGAGCGCAGAAAAATCAAAGCAATATGCTATCAAAGCAATTGATAGTGAACCAATTCGTTTGGCTTTGCCGATGAGTGAAGAGCGCAGTCGTCTACGTTTAAGTTTAGTGCCTCACTTACTTGAAGCAGTAGCATATAACAATGCCAGAAAAGCAGAGAATGTGGCACTATATGAAATGGGTTCTGTATTCCTTCCAGGTACAGAAGAATTGCCAAAAGAAGAACAGCACGTAGCCGGTGTACTCACAGGATTACATGTACATCATGCATGGCAAGGCGAGAAAAAGGCTGTAGACTTTTATGTGGTAAAAGGCATTGTAGACGGTTTGTTTGAGGTATTGGGTGTTACTTGTACCTATAAAGCGGCGAAGCGTGATGGCATGCATCCAGGAAGAACAGCTGTAATTGAAGTAGATGGAGAAGAAATTGGCTATATTGGTCAAATTCATCCAACAGCACAAAAAGAGCTCGATCTCAAGGATACATATGTCTTTGAAGTATCTTTGACAGCTCTATTCAGCGCGGATGTGGATGAGGTGGCTTATGAAAGCATCCCTCGCTTCCCATTCATGACACGTGATATGGCTCTTGTAGTGGATAAATCCATCGCTGCAGGAGATTTATACCGTACTATTCAGGAAGCTGGCGGTCCTTTATTAAAAGATGTATTACTATTTGACTTATACGAAGGTGAGAAAATGGAAGCAGGTAAAAAATCATTGGCATTCTCACTCCGTTACTTTGATCCTGAGCGTACACTAACGGATGAAGAAGTAACAGAAGCACATGCAAATGTATTGCGTGTGTTAGAAGAAACATACAGCGCGCAATTGCGTAAATAATAACTTTCTTTGACCCTGTCACTATACTTGTGATAGGGTCTTTATATAGCTTCAAATAAACAGTTTGGAAATACTGCCTTAGTATGTTTAACTCCCTTAGAAACGGTGATAATGGAGGGTAAGTTCATAAAAAACCGCGTTCTCTTTCTATTTCCATCTGTCGCCAAATCATGTTATGATAGAAGTTAGGATTCCGTATGTTGATTGGAGGACAGTGAGTTGTCACAGCAAAACCAAAACCGTACTAAAATTAATGTGGAAATTTACGGCCAACAATATGCCATAGTTGGCGATGAAAGCACAAGCCATATACGAATGGTCGCTGCAATTGTCGATGACAAAATGCGCGAAATAAACGCCAAAAATCCTTCTCTTGACATAAACAGATTGGCAGTGCTCACTGCAGTAAATGTGGTGCACGATTACATAAAACTCAAAGAAGAAAATGAACGATTGAAAGAGCGCGCAAAAAGGAATGGATAATATATGATTGATTTACTTATCATAGCCTTGCTGTTACTTGGTTTCATCGTTGGATTAAAACGAGGTTTAATTTTGCAAGCAGTAAGGCTGATTGGCTTTATCGCCGCCTATTTTGTGGCCTATATGTATTGTGATGATGTAGCGCCTATGCTTCGAGAAGTTATTCCGTATCCCTTAACAACTGCTGCTCCTATATGGTTAGAAGAGGGAGGCGTAGAAGAAGTATTTTATCGTGGTATAGCTTTTGTAATTTTATTTTTCGTAACAAAAATCTCTTTGTCTCTAATTGGGCACTTACTAAATATGTTTGCACAAATTCCAGTTCTTAAGCAAGCGAATGCATTGGGAGGCGCCGTTTTAGGTGTAGTCGAGATTTATATTGTGTTATTTGTACTAATTTTAATTGGCACATTATTGCCCATTCAAGAAGTACAAGCCTCAATTCAGCAATCGGCTCTTTGCCAAATCATTGCAGATAATACACCTGTGCTCTCTGATAAAGTAAAAGAATTGTGGGCGTACGGAGATAGAGTGTAGCTTCTCTTTTTCATAAAGGGAAGTTTTTTCTATGATAAAAAGGGGTGAGCGCAATGTTTACAAATAAAAAAGAAGTTATCGGGCTTCTCGAAACAATAGCTTTATATATGGAATTAAAGGGTGAAAATCCATTTAAAATTGCAGCGTTCCGCAAAGCTGCTGCTGCACTGGAAAATGATGAGCGTAGTTTGTCAGCGATTGAAGATTTTACAAAGATAAGCGGTATTGGTAAAGGAACTGCCGCTGTAATCGTTGAGTTTATGGAAAGTGGTACTTCTGCGATTTTGAATGAACTAAAAGAGGAAGTACCAGCAGGACTGGTTCCTCTTTTAAAGCTTCCAGGACTTGGGGGTAAAAAGCTGGCTAAATTATATAAAGAATTAGGTGTAGTGGATATTGCTACCTTGAAAGAGGTGTGTGAGGCACAGAAGGTACAAGAGTTAGCGGGATTTGGAAAGAAAACAGAGGAAAAGATTTTGGAAGCAATTGCGCAGTTTGGCACAAGACCAGAACGTTTGCCGATTGCGTTTGTACTACCTATTGCCGAGGAAATAGAACGAAAGTTGTCAGAAATTCCCGAAATTCAGCGCTTCTCACGTGCTGGTAGTTTACGTCGCGTCCGTGAAACAGTAAAAGATTTAGATTTTATTATTGCTACAGAAGCACCAGGGGTAGTTCGGGATTGTTTATTGCAGTTGAATCATATTGTAGAGGTAATTGCAAGCGGTGATACTAAGGTGTCTGTTCGTTTGCAGTATGAATACGATATTTCGGTCGACTTTCGCTTAGTACAACCAAAAGAATTTATTACCACACTACATCATTTCACTGGTTCAAAAGATCATAATGTTCGTATGAGACAAATTGCAAAGACTAAAGACGAAAAAATCAGCGAGTATGGTGTGGAAAACTTACATACTGGTGAAGTACTAACTTTTGAGTCAGAAGAAGCCTTTTTTGCACACTTTGGCTTGCCGTTCATTCCGCCTGAGGTGCGTGAAGATGGAAAAGAAATTGAACGTATACAAGATTACAATGACCTAGTAGAACTTGAAGATATAAAAGGCGATTTGCATATGCACACAGCTTGGAGTGACGGTGCCTTTTCTATTGAAGAAATGGTACAAGCCTGTTTGGCGCGGGGGTATCGATACATGGCAATTACCGATCACTCACAATATTTAAAAGTGGCAAATGGTCTTACGAAAGAACGCTTGCGTGAGCAAGGTGAAGAAATTCGTCGTATTAATGAAAAATATCCGGATATCACCATTTTTCGTGGTGTTGAAATGGATATTTTACCAGATGGAACATTGGATTTTGATGACGAAGTATTGCAGGAGCTTGATTTTGTCATTGGTGCTATTCATTCATCCTTCTCGCAAGACCGTGAAACGATTATGAAAAGATTACGAGCTGCTGTTGAAAATGCACATGTTACTATGATTGCACATCCGACTGGTCGTCTAATTGGAAGACGTGAGGGGTATGATGTAGACACGGAGTTGCTTATACAACTAGCGAAAGAAACGGATACTGTATTGGAATTGAATGCAAATCCGCAGCGCTTGGACTTAAGTGCAGAGTTATTATGGAAAGCGCAAGAAGCCGGCGTTAAAATTGCCATTAACACAGATGCGCATACACTTGACATGCTAGAAGATTTAGAGATTGGTGTAGCTGCCGCTAAAAAAGGTTGGATCCGGAAAGACACTGTAATTAATACATGGGATACAGAGAAATTAATGACATTTCTTCGCCGGCACAAGTAGGGAGGAGTATACGAATGTTGCAACGAACGTTACGCGTTTTAGAATATGACAAAGTAAAAGAACAGCTGATGGAGCACGTTGCGTCATCGTTAGGAAGAGAGAAAGTAAGAGAATTATTGCCAAGCACCGATTATGAAGAAGTCGTATGGCTACAGAATGCGACAGACGAAGGAGCAACTGTGCTACGCTTAAAAGGGCATGCTCCGCTCGGTGGCGTTTCCGATATAAGGGCGCAGGTAAAGCGAGCTGTGATTGGCAGTATGTTGCATCCAAATGAACTGCTCGATATATCCACAACGTTGTACGGCAGCCGTCAAATGAAGCAATTTATTGAGGATTTAGTGGAAAATGGTGAGGATTTGCCGATTTTGTCCACTTATGCAGATCGATTAATTTCATTGCAAGCATTGGAGAAAAGTATTAACGCTTGTATTGGCGATGGTGGAGAAGTGCTTGATAGTGCAAGTGAAAAGCTGCGTGTGATTCGCGGCCAAATTCGTGGTGCGGAAGGACGTATTCGGGAAAAGCTAGAAAACATGGTGCGTTCTTCAAATGCTTCCAAAATGTTATCCGATGCCATCGTTACGATTCGTAATGACCGCTATGTTATTCCTGTTAAGCAGGAGTATCGCAATGTATATGGCGGCATTATTCATGATCAGTCGGCTTCTGGTCAAACCCTATTTATTGAGCCACAGGTAGTAGTAGATTTAAATAACACGCTGCAAGAAGCACGAGTTAAGGAAAAGCAAGAAATTGAACGCATTTTGCTTATGCTGACGGCGGAAGTTGCCAATGACAGTGAAATCATTTTAGAAAATGTAGAAGTACTTGCTGAATTGGACTTCTTGTTTGCAAAAGCCGCGTATGCCAAGCGACTAAAGGCATCTAAGCCCAAACTTAATAATAATCGCTACCTCAAGCTGTTTAAGGCGCGTCATCCTCTTATCCCAATGGACGTTGTTGTCGCGAACGATGTGGAGCTTGGCGGTGATTTTACGACAATCGTTATTACAGGACCAAATACGGGTGGTAAAACAGTCACTCTTAAAACAATTGGTTTAAGTGTATTAATGGCGCAATCTGGTTTACAAATACCGGCGCTCGATGGCTCGGAGATTTGTGTGTTTCAGCATGTGTTTGCTGATATTGGTGATGAGCAGTCCATTGAGCAGAGCTTAAGTACTTTCTCTTCTCATATGGTCAATATTGTTGATATTTTAGAACAAGCGGATTTTCAAAGCCTTGTGTTATTTGACGAACTGGGCGCTGGAACTGACCCGCAAGAGGGAGCGGCTTTAGCAATCTCTATCTTAGATGAAGTTCATAACCGCGGTGCGCGTGTCATCGCAACCACGCACTATCCAGAGTTGAAAGCGTACGGATATAACCGTGAAAAGGTTGTAAATGCGAGTGTAGAATTTGATGTAAATACATTGAGTCCGACATATAAATTATTGCTGGGTGTGCCTGGTCGAAGCAATGCCTTTGAAATTTCTAAACGCTTGGGACTTGCTGATCGTATTATTACTAGAGCGCGCGGATATATCGGAACAGATACAAACAAAGTAGAAAATATGATTGCGAAGCTAGAAGAAAGTAAGCGCAGCGCAGAAGAAGAATGGAAGGAAGCCGAAGAGCTGCGTAAGCAATCAGAAAAACTTCATAAACAACTGCAGCAGCAAATTATTGAATTTAATGAAGAACGTGACAAAATGCTATTGAAAGCACAACAAGAAGCGGAAGCGAAGGTTGAAGAGGCCAAAAAAGAAGCAGAGGAAGTTATTCGCGAACTTCGCCAGTTGCAAAAAGCGCAGCTTGCTAATTTGAAAGAACATGAGTTAATTGAGGCGAAAAGTCGTTTAGATGCTGCCGCGCCAACCCTTGTTAAGAAAGAAGTAAAACCAGCTAAGACACCTTCTAAGCGTGTTCTTCGGGAAGGTGATGAAGTGAAAGTACTAACATTTGGTCAAAAAGGTCAGCTGTTGGAGCGTGTCAACGATTCAGAGTGGAATGTACAAATTGGCATTTTAAAAATGAAAGTAAAAGAGAGTGATATGGAATATATGAGCAGTCCGAAGCAAGTAGAGAAAAAGCCGCTTGCGACTGTTAAAGGAAAGGATTATCATGTCAGCTTAGAGCTCGATCTTCGTGGTGAACGTTACGAAGACGCGATGCATCGTGTAGAAAAATACTTAGATGATGCAATGCTTGCGGGATATCCACGTGTTTCCATCATTCACGGGAAAGGAACAGGTGCATTGCGACAAGGAGTACAGGCTGCTTTAAAAACACATCGCGGTGTAAAAGGATTTCGTTACGGTGATATGGGCGAAGGTGGCCTCGGAGTGACCGTCGTTGAACTGAAATAATCAAAAGGGGAAATTGGGATGTTTATGGACAAATTAGCGAAGGTGCTTATGATTCTGTGCGGCATTTTCGTAGTATGGGGGATTGTATACTTGGCGCTATAGTGTCAAGTATGGGAAGGGACACCGGAATGAGGTGTCCTTTTTGTTATTTTAATACCTCTTCATTATATAATTTGTATTTACAAATTAAGATATATTTGCTAACATCAAATGTGTTACATATTTTATCTTTTTGTTCTTTATGGGGAACCTCAGAATACTACATAGCGATATAAACCATGTTCATTCGATTATTTTAAATGATTTAGTTCTTTTTTAAGAATATCTATTCTCTATATATGCGATATTCACTTTGGATGAATGGTTTAAGAGGGGAAATAACTTTTATGAGACTATCCGTTACGTTTAAGCCACAAAAAACTTTGCACTTACCTTTAAATTATCAATATGTGCTACAAGGCTTTTTATATCGTTCTCTAACATCGCCTCACTTTGCTGATTTTTTGCATGAAGTAGGATTTCAAAAAGGAAATCGAACGTTTAAGTTATTTACATTTAGTCGTTTATCAGGTATGCATCGTATCTTAATTAAACAAAAGAAAATAGAGTTTACGGATACTATTACATGGCACGTAAGCAGTGTATTAGAGACTCTAATTCAGCAATTGGCGGAATACCTTATGTTTTCAGAAACGATTCAATTGCACGGGCAAGTGTTGACGGTAGAAAAGCTTGAAATTCAGCGCACGAAACTTGAAAAGAACACATATAAAATTGAAATGCTTTCACCAGTTACTGTTTATAGCACATATGAAAAAGAGGATCGAAAAAAAACACATTACTTTCAGCCGCTAGACCCAGTGTTTCCTGTACTTATTGAATCCAATTTTGAAAATAAATATGAAGCTTATCACGGCAAACGTCCGGAGCATCCTTTTGTTATTAAACCTTTACAAATATTGGATAAATATAAAGTGGTTACAACCTTTAAAGGACATATCATTACAGGATGGCTTGGTAAATTCGAGATTGAATCATCGCCGGAGCAGCTTGCATTTGCATATGACACTGGCATTGGGGGGAGAAATTCACAAGGTTTTGGGATGTTTGAGATTGTAGAATAAGAAAAGTAGCTTGCTTTGGCAAGCTCTTTTCATTTTTAGGAAATAGTAGGCTAGGGTTATGAGGAAAGTAATGTAATGAGAATATAGACTGATACAGTTTGTGAAAATAATACCATTGAAAATATGAAAATATCATGTTAAATTGAGAATGTAACATTATCTTATTTTCTTATTTATTTCTGTTTTTTTATCTTACCTGTTCAGGATTTTTCTAATATGAGACAAGTTTAACATTATAGTCGTCTCTATAGAAAAGATAACTATAGTTCTCATTTAAAAAAGCACATGATGTGCTTTTTTTTTGTGTGTCTGTATAAATCATGTGAAAATAATTTTTGTTTATTGATGCAAGAAATTTTTTGATCAACAATTGAAATGTAGGCTGTGAGCTTGCTGGTTTGAAAACTGGATCAAACTTCCTGTTAGGCACCTTCATGAAAATATCTTTTTATTCGGAATGTTATGATAAATATCTGTTTCATATGATATACTATTACCGAGTAAACAGATATAGGAGGGAAGTATATATGGAAAAACCATGGCTTAGTAGCTATCCTAAGGAAATTCCTCATACAATCTCGTATGATTTAAAGCCATTGCATCAATATTTGCGTGATACGGCGTTAAAGTATCCTAAAAAGAAAGCGCTTCATTTCATGGGTAAGAGTTTAACATTTCAAGAGGTTTTGGAAAAGGCTGAACGATTCGCAGCATATTTACAAATGCTTGGTATACAAAAAGGTGATCGTGTTGCAATCATGCTTCCAAACTGTCCACAAGGTATAATTGGATATTACGGTGCGCTTTTGGCGGGTGCCATTGTGGTGCAAACCAATCCTTTGTATACAGAGCGCGAGCTTGAATATCAATTAAAGGATGCAGGAGCTAAGGCTATCTTATGTTTAGATCTGTTGTATCCAAAAGTTACAAATGTCAAGAGTCATACAGCGTTAGAACATCTCATCTTTACCAGCATTGCTGATTTTTTACCCTTCCCAAAAAATCTTCTCTATCCTTTCATCCAGAAAAAACAAACAAAAATCGTAGTGAATATTGTAGAAACAGATGATATTCATTTGTGGAAATCCGCGATGACGCCAGGAAAACTCCAGGAGGTGCCATGTAACCCTGCAGAAGACTTAGCCCTGTTACAATATACAGGGGGGACAACAGGATTTCCTAAGGGTGTTATGTTAACTCATCAAAACTTAGTATCAAATACAGTTATGGGGATTTATTGGCTATATAATTGTGTGCCCGGAGAGGAAGTTGTTCTTGGTGCTTTACCATTTTTCCATGTGTATGGTATGACGGCAGTGATGAATATTTCTATCATGCAGGCGTATCAAATGATTCTTATTCCTAAATTTGATGTAGAAGCTATGTTGAAGGCAATTAAAAAGCATAAGGTTACGTTATTCCCTGGTGCGCCTACAATGTACATTGCCTTGTTAAATCATCCTAAATTACAACAATATGATATATCTTCCGTACGTGCTTGTATTAGCGGTTCTGCGGCATTGCCTGTAGAGGTACAAGAGCAGTTTGAGAAGATCACGGGCGGAAAGCTGGTAGAAGGCTATGGTTTAACAGAGTCTTCGCCAGTGACACACAGCAACTTTCTATGGGCAAAACGAGTACCAGGTAGCATCGGTGTACCTTGGCCTAATACTGATGCCAAAGTAATTTCATTAGAAACCGGTGAGCCTCTTTCTGTGCATGAAATTGGAGAAATTGTTGTAAAAGGACCGCAAATCATGAAAGGATACTGGAATCGACCGGAGGCCACAGCCGAAACGCTACGCGATGGCTGGCTGCATACAGGTGATGTCGGTTATATGGATGAAGAAGGATTCTTCTATGTGGTAGACAGGAAAAAAGATATGATTGTAGCAAGTGGGTTTAATATTTATCCTCGCGAGGTTGAAGAAGTATTATACGAACATGAAAAAGTTCGTGAAGTTGTTGTTGTTGGCATTCCAGATCCGTATCGTGGTGAAACGGTAAAAGCTTACGTTGTATTAAAAGAAGGTGTAACGTGCACAATAGAGGAAATTGATCAATATGCCCGTAAATACCTAGCTGCCTACAAAGTGCCAAAAGTATATGAGTTTCGTACAGAGCTACCTAAAACGATGATTGGAAAAATTTTAAGAAGAGCTCTCATTGAAGAGGAAATTCAAAAAAATAAGGATGAGAAACTGGGCTGATAAAGCCCCTTTTTCTATTAATATATGATTGACAATATATAAAATTGTCAGTATCATTAAGTTATGAATGATGATTCATTCATGTTCTAAAAGGAGACAGTAAAAGTGAAAAAAAATAAACCAAAATATAATCAAATTATTGATGCAGCTGTTATTGTAGTTGCAGAAAATGGCTACCATCAGGCACAAGTTTCTAAGATTGCGAAGCAAGCTGGTGTAGCTGACGGTACCATTTACTTATACTTTAAAAATAAAGAAGATATTTTAATATCTCTTTTTCAAGAAAAAATGGGCGAGTTTATCGATACCATTCGACTCAAAACGGCAGGAATTGAAAGCGCTGTAGAGAAGTTATTAATGTTGGTAGAAACACACTTCACTTTGCTTTCGGAAAATCTTCATTTGGCTATTGTAACACAGCTTGAACTCCGTCAGTCTAATAAGGATTTGCGTCTAAAAATCAATGAAGTACTTAAAGGATATTTACAAGTCATTGATGAAATTTTGCGAATTGGAGTGGAAAAGCAAGAGTTTCGCGAGGATTTAAATATTCGTGTTGCAAGACAAATGGTGTTCGGTTCAATCGATGAAGTGGTGACCAACTGGGTGATGAGCGATCATAAATATAATCTTGTCGCTCTTTCTACAACGGTTCATGAGCTTTTAGTACGAGCTTTTGAAAACCGAAATTAAAGGAGGAACGTATATGGACTTTCTGTCAACGGTTGTTGAAAAGCACGTAGCGGTGGTGAAAATTAATCATCAGCCTGCAAATGCCATGTCTACACAAGTCTTTAAAGAACTTACGGAAGTATTTAATGCATTAGAAAAAAATGATGCTGTACGTGTGGTTCTTGTACATGGAGAAGGTAGGTTCTTTTCTGCTGGCGCGGACATTCGTGAATTCGTTTCAATTGGCGATGCAGAGCAAGCTGCTGCGCTAGCGAAGCAGGGACAGGATGTATTTGAACGCATTGAGCGCTTTTCAAAACCTGTTATCGCTGCGATTCACGGTGCTGCTCTTGGCGGCGGACTAGAATTTGCGATGTCTTGCCATATGCGAATTGTAGCGGAAGATGCAAAAATTGGGTTGCCAGAATTAAACTTAGGTTTAATTCCAGGATTCGCAGGTACGCAGCGTCTGCCGCGTTATGTGGGCAGAGCAAAGGCTCTAGAAATGATGCTTACAGGGGAACCCATTACGGGCGCTGAAGCTGTGAAATGGGGATTGGCAAACAGTGCGCACCCTGCAGAGCATGTGATGGACGAAGCCTTACAATTAGCTAGAAAAATAGCAACCAAAAGCCCAGCTTCTGTGAGTGCAACACTTGCTTTGTTGCAAACGACGAAAACATCTGAGTATTACGAAGGTGTAGTGCAAGAAGCGGGCATGTTCGGCGAAGTGTTTACCACAGAAGATGGTAAAGAGGGTGTGGCAGCCTTTTTGGAAAAACGTAAACCTGTATTCAGCGGCAAATAAGGGGTTCTTTTTTTAGTCAAAAAAGACTGAAAAATTAAAATTGATACAATGTTTAAATATTAAGGGGGATATATCATGAATATCTACGTACTGATGAAAAGAACGTTTGATACAGAAGAAAAGATTGTGATTAAAAACGGTGAGATCTATGAGGGAGAAGCAGAATTCATTATTAACCCGTACGACGAATATGCCATTGAAGAAGCGATTCAAGTACGAGACGCACAAGGCGGCGAGGTAACGGTTGTTACGGTAGGCGGCGAAGATGCGGAAAAAGAGCTACGCACAGCATTGGCAATGGGCTGTGATAAAGCCGTTTTAATCAATGTGGAAGATGACGTGGAAAACCGTGATCAATATACAACAGCAAAAGTATTAGCTGAGTTCTTAAAGGATAAAAATGCCGATTTAATCCTAGGAGGTAACGTTGCCATCGACGGTGCATCTGGACAGGTAGGACCTCGTGTAGCAGAAGCCCTAGGTATTCCGTATGTAACAACAATTACCAAACTTACAATTGAAGGAACGAAAGTAACAATTGAGCGAGATGTAGAGGGTGATACGGAAATAATTGAATCTTCTCTTCCTATTTTAGTGACTGCACAGCAGGGATTGAATGAGCCGCGTTATCCATCTTTACCAGGCATTATGAAGGCAAAGAAAAAGCCGCTTGCTGAAGTTGAGCTTGATGATTTAGATCTGGAAGAAGCCGATGTTGAAGCCAAAACAAAAACGATTGAAGTATATCTTCCACCGCAAAAGGATGCAGGTAAAGTATTGCAAGGAGATTTGCAAGATCAAGTAAAAGAGCTGGTTGCATTGTTGCACACAGAAGCGAAAGTCATTTAATTAACAGGAGGCGAAACACATGCGCAAAGTATTAGTAATGGGTGAAGTACGCGACGGTTCTTTAAGAAACGTGTCTTTTGAAGCAGTTGCAGCTGCCAAAACAATTGCAGAGGGCGGCGAAGTAGTAGGACTTTTAGTAGGAGAAGGAATTGCACCTTTGGCACAAAGTTTAATTACATATGGTGCAGACCGCGTTATTACGATTGAAGATGCAAAATTAAAAGCATATACATCAGACGGCTATGCACAAGCGGTATTGGCGGCAGTAGAAGCTGAACAACCTGGCGGGATCGTATTTGGTCACACGGCTTTAGGAAAAGATCTTTCGCCAAAATTAGCAGCAAAGCTTGATGCAGGTCTTGTTTCTGATGTAACCGCACTTGAAGTAGTTGGCGGTAATGTAGTGTTCACGCGTCCAATCTATTCAGGTAAAGCCTTTGAGAAAAAAATTATTACAGAGGGCATTGTGTTTGCGACAATTCGTCCAAATAATATCCAGCCATTGGCACAAGATCTGTCTCGTACAGGTGAGGTAACCTCTTTATCTGTGGATATTAAAGATTTGCGAACAATTATCAAAGAAGTGGTTCGTAAAGCTGCAGAAGGCGTTGACTTATCTGAGGCTAAGGTTGTTATTGCTGGTGGTCGCGGCGTGAAAAGTGCAGAAGGGTTCAAGCCACTTCAGGAATTGGCGAACGTATTGGGTGCTGCAGTAGGTGCTTCACGCGGTGCGTGTGATGCTGAATATTGCGATTACTCTCTACAAATTGGGCAAACGGGTAAAGTAGTTACACCAGATTTATACATTGCTTGCGGTATCTCCGGGGCAATTCAGCACTTAGCTGGTATGTCCAACTCCAAAGTGATTGTTGCAATCAACAAAGACCCGGAAGCAAACATCTTCAAGGTAGCAGATTATGGTATCGTAGGCGACTTATTTGAAGTTGTACCGCTACTAACAGAAGAATTTAAAAAGCTAAAAGTACATTCTTAATTTGTGCATTACCCCTAATCATATGAAAGCGAGAAGTCCCCTGCTTCTCGCTTTCGCTTCGTATAAGAGTGGTTTTATGAGGGACAATACATAATATTCGCCACAGCAAGAAGAGAATGTTATACTCTTCTATAGAATAACCTTAAAGGAGGAACAAACAATGGCAATTGTAAATGCAACTGATCAAACATTCACAGCAGAAACAGAAAACGGTGTAGTACTGGTAGACTTTTGGGCACCATGGTGCGGACCTTGTAAAATGATTGCTCCTGTTCTAGAAGAGCTTGCTGCTGAAATGGGCGAAAAAGTGAAGATTGTAAAAGTAGATGTGGATGAAAATCAAGAAACAGCTGGAAAATTTGAGGTAATGAGCATTCCTTCATTATTTGTAATGAAAGACGGCAAAGTTGTTGATAAAACGTTGGGCTTCAAACCAAAAGAAGCTTTAGTTGAATTGGTGTCTAAACATCTGTAATACAAGGCGGCCTATTGGCCGCTGTTTTTTTTGAAATTCGGTTCCTCATGACAGAAACCTTGATGACGCTTAGTTATTAAAAGGAACTATTACTTTGTATCGACATGCCGAGCGCATTGTTTGAATTAGAGCTATCGGTACGAGAGAAGGCATTGTGTTCTTAGCAACCCCTGCTTCAATTAAGGGAGCACTAATGATGAAACTATTTTCAAAAATGTCGTTGACAATGAGAATCCTTCTCTTTTATAATGTAAACAGTTGAAATGAAAATCATTATCACTTATGTAACAGGGGGACGTACAATATGTCAGTCAAGTGGAAGGTATTATCTGCAGCGGCAGTAGCATCATTATTATTTGCGGGCTGCGGAAAAGAAGAAGCAGCGCAAAAAGCAGAGCCAAAGCAGGCGGCAAAAACAGAGAAAAAAGCAGAAGAGAAAGCTACGCCTTCTTTAACAGAAGCAGAAATAATTCAAGCATATAAAGACGGTGCTGCAGAGCTAGAAAAAGCAAAAGCAGGTCAACCGGTTGATTTTGATAAAGTAATGACATTATATAAAGAAAAATTACAAATCTTAGTACAAAAGCGTGATGCGGAGTTTGATGAAAAAATTGATCAAACAATTACAGCTGCATTAGAAGCTGGTAAAAATAAGCAGATGGAAGGTATGGTTGTAAAGCAAATATTTGATAAGTTATTGCAAAAAGAGTTCTTCCAAACAATGCGTCATGAATTCAAAGAGATTGATGAAAACTGGGGTAACAAAGAGGAAGTAAACGAAGAGTATAACGAAGCTGTTAATTTCTATAAAGCAATTGAAGGAACAGTTGTAAAACGTGATACGGCAAACGGTACAAATATGAAAGAAACCATTGATGCAGGCTTTACAGAGATGAAGAATGCAATTGAAAAAGGTGATAAGTTAGCATTTGCGCTTGGTAAACAGCTTGTTGATAAAACGTTGATGAAAACATTCTATCTAGCTGCAGGAGATCTGCAAAACGGCTATGCAACGAAAGCTGCTCAAACAGCGAAACAAGATGAAAAAGAAGCAAAAGTGCAGCAAGCTGAGGGATGGGCATTTTATCAAGCAGTGTATCCATACGTAAAAAAACATGCGAGCGAAGAAGCTGATGTAATTGCAAAGCAGTTTGATTTGCAAACAGATGTAAAAACGATTGATGCAAATGCAGTAAATAAAGCATTTGTACGTGGGTTTGCAAAGATTGCTCTTGCCGAGTATAAAGAAAGCAAGGAAAACTTCGGTCAAGATAAAGGTGTAATTACAGGACTAGAAGGTGCATTGTTTATCAATGTAATTGAGAAAGATTTGAAAACATTGCTGGGAGAGTCCGAGGCAACAAGTCTTCGTGCTGCAGCACAAGCATATATTGATGCAATAAAAGCGAAAGATAAAACAAAAGCTGATCAAGCAATGGCTACATTGGAGCCTGTGTTAAATAAAGTAGTACAGACAGCGAAATAACAAAAAGAAGCAAACCTTGTTTTGGACAAGGTTTCTTCTTTTTGTTACGGTAATGGCGGAGGGATATTTATGAAAATCATGATAACAGGTGGGGCAGGTTTTATTGGAAGTCATCTAGCGATCGGTCTTGCAAAAGAACATGCGGAAATCATAGTACTAGATAATTTCCACCCCTATTATTCAAGACAGCGAAAGCAAGAACAACTCTCTCGTGCCTTGCAATACAAAAATGTAGACTTTTATGAGTGTGACATTTTAGATGCTTTATATTTGGAGGCACTTATCGGTAAAGAAAAGCCGGATGTAATTGTTCATTTGGCGGGACTGCCAGGTGTGCAACTTTCACTTCAAGATCCGCATCATTATGTAGACATTAATGTAAAGGGAACAATCAATATTTTAAGTGCTGCAGGAAAGCATAAGGTAAAACAAGTCGTCTTTGCATCGTCATCCTCTGTGTACGGTGAAAAAGCAGGTGTGCCACTTCGAGAGGATATGGCAGACGGACGATTGCTATCACCGTATGCTGCATCTAAATACAGCGGGGAAGCAATGTGCTATGCATATCAGCATATGTACGGTTTTCAGCTTAATATTTTGCGCTTTTTTACAGTGTATGGGCCGTGGGGTAGACCTGATATGGCTATCGGAAGTTTTTTACGTAAGCTTCAAAAGGGAGAACCTTTGCATATATTTGGGGCAGGAACGGGCCGGGACTATACGTATATTGATGATATTGTGGAAGGAATATGCCGCACATTATACGTAAACAAGAGCGGCACTTTTAATATTGGTTCAGATGCGCCTGTACTTATGAAAGATGTATTGATTGAATTGAAGAAATATTTTCCCGAAATGAACGTGATATATGAACAAGAACGAATGGGTGATGTCACTTCGACATGGGCGGATTTAACAAACGCTCGCCAACAACTCGGATACGAACCGCGCATATCTTTTGCAGAAGGACTGCGACGAACCGTCGCATGGGCTCGTGAACATGCGTACCTTCTTTAGAATAATTGGATTTCTCCTCGTATGCATTTTTTTATGGATGTCAATGATGCTATTTGATATGCAGTCTCTTACGAACAAACTCCAGCAACTGCTGAGCATGGAGGCATTATTTTGGATGACAATTGGTTATGCGTTTGCATTTGTCCTGCGAGCTTATGCCTGGCGTTTATACTTACGCAATACCATTACGTTGGGAGAAGCGTTGGCTGGCTTATGCTACAGCTTGCTTTTTAATCATTTATCGCCTGTGAAGGCGGGTGATATGGTACGTGTTGCTGCCGTGACAAAGAAGGGCCGTGTTTCTTGGGCAGTGGCATTGCAATCTGTGATTGTACTTCGTACGCTTGATTTATTGGTTTTGGTTGTCATTGCAGGCATGGGGGCAATCTTTCTATGGAACGAGCAAATAAGTATAACAGCAGGAATTGTATTGGTTCTAATGGGCATGACGGCAGGGGTAATGCTTTGGCGGTCACCCCGTTTTGTTGCCAGCCATGTCATGAATATAAAGGAAGTATTATTTAGCCAAACGGGTGTATTTATACTCTTGTTAACAATAGGTAGCTGGGTAGCGGAAGCTGCTATTATCTATACACTTGCATCTCTTACAATTTGGGAAGCGATTTGGGTTAATAGTATAACAATTGCCGGGCAGGTATTCCAATTTACACCGGGTGGCATCGGTACCTATGAAACTGTGATGACATTTGCGCTCGGCATAATTGGAGTAGCGGCTCGTGACGGCTATGAGTGGGCTTTGCTGAGCCATGGGTTTAAGTTCATCTTTTCATATGTAACAGGAGTCATTGTGTTGGTTGTATTTCCAATACAATTTACAAAGTATTGGCTACAGAGAGGAGAAAAAAGGTGGAGCAAGTAAAAAAGGCATCAAAATTTGAAAAAACAGCAGCACGCTGCTGGAATTTATTAAATGAGGGAAAGCCGTTTACACCCATATTTGTCATTGGGACATTTATTTTATATACAATGAGCGATTGGACCGCCTTGTTTAGCAGCTTACTGCTCGTTATACCATTATTTGTATTGTATTATATATACGATTTTCCTTTGTTCTTACGAAATTATCTATGGTTGCCATTTGTTGCATATGTCATTATGTTTAAAACAGTAAATATACCACTTTTATTATTTGCAATGGGATTATACTTTTTCTTTACCATTTTCTTTTGGGGCACATTTTATTATCACTTACGAATAGGTACATCTTGGTTAAACTTTACGCGTTTCTGGAAGCTAGTGCTGAAAAATAGTGATTCAACAAGTGGAAACGCACAGGAGCAGATGCCAAAATTTTTGTTACTTTTGTCCGTGTGGTATTATTATTTCGAACGTTTTGCAAGTGGCAATATGGAATTGCAGTGGCAACAGCTCGTTTTATTCTACGGGTGTGTAATCGTATATACAGTTGTCTTACATCGTTATTTATTTGACTGGAAACCAAAACCAATTGACACCTATACAAGCAATATGGCGATTGGAGAAGCTCTTAGTGAGAAGGTTGTTGTTATTGTAATTGACGGTATGCGAAAAGACCGCTTTGAAGCAGCGGACACACCATACTTAGATTATTTACGTAAAAATGGTACGGAATATACAAATATGGAAACTGTGTATCCAGCACGCACAGTCGTATGCTTTTCCTCCATGTTCACGGGCACTTATTCCTTTGAGCATGGAATCAAATCCAATATGGTTTGGAGCTTAGGTGTGAAAGTGGAAAGTATTTTTGATTCATTGCGAAAGATTGGAAAACGAGGCAAGATGCTGGCAGTTGCTCATTTAGTGGATGCGTTTGGCACAGACGTAGAAACCTATACAGCGGTGATGAAAAATGATATCGTAGATGCACAAATTATGAAAAAAGCAAAACAAATTATGGATGAGCAAGATCCGGACTTGTTTATTGTGCAGCTTATCTCTACAGATCAAACAGGACATAGCCGAGGTGTATTGTATGATGAATATTTGCAAAAGATACACGAAGCAGATCAACATGTGAAGGACTTTATTGAACATTTAGAGCAAACAGGAAAAGCTGAGAATACAACCTTTATTATTTGTGCCGACCATGGACAAGCTGACGGCATTGGTGGGCATGGTCATCTCGATGAAGGAGAGCGTATTGTGCCATTCTTTATGTATGGTGCCAATGTAAAAGGGGGTATACGAGTAGAGGAGCGACATAGTTTGGTGTCTGTGGCTCCTACGATTGCATATATGCTAGGTGCTCCGTATCCTTCTCACAGTCGTGGTCCTGTTTTAGCAGAAGGAGTTGTAAGAAAATGACACAACGGGTTATTGTTTTTTTGCCGGCGCATAACGAGGAAGCCTCTATTGCCGAGGTAATTTACCGTATCCCTAGACATTTTGATGATAAAGTGGTAGTGGAGATTCTAGTTATTGATGACGGTTCTACTGACCAAACAGTTTCGGTGGCAAAAGCGGCAGGGGCAGATCATATCGTTTCATTCCCAGTGAATCAAGGACTAGGTGCAGCTGTCCGTGCTGGTTTAGCACATTGCTGTCTATTGGATGCCACAGTGGGCGTTATGATAGATGCGGATAATGAATATCCTGCCGAAGAGATTCCAAATATTGTACGACCCATTCTACGAGGCGAAGCGGATTATGTAATGGGGTCTCGCTTTTTAGGCACTATTACTGGTATGAAACTACATCGCCGTCTCGGTAACTATTGCTTTACGTTATTGCAGTCAATCTTGCTTGGTAGATGGATTTATGATGGACAATCCGGCATGCGTGCTTTTTCCAGAGAGGCCATGGAGCATGCAGAAATTATTCATGATTATAATTATGCGCAAGTTCTGACACTAAATCTTGTACGAAAAGGCTTTCGGATGAAAGAGGTGCCAATTACCTATAAAGTAAGAACAGCGGGACAATCATTTATTAAATTTGGTAAGTATATGACTTCTGTTTTGCCAGGCATTTGGAAGGAGATGCGCAGGCCAGTTCCGTATACGGCGTGGGGAGAGCGTAGCATAGAAGAAAAGAATGCAAGATGAGGTTTCTCATCTTGACTTTTTTAGTGATAATTATTATCATTTTCAGTGAAGGGAGATGCAAAAATGAAAAAAATAATAGTCGGAATTTTGACTTTCTTATCACTATTTTCTATACATACAAGTACATTTGCTTATTCTTACGGCAACCCGAATGAAGAAAAAATTGCGGAAGCTTATAAGGAGATGGCAATTAAGCTTGATGAAAACCCGCCAAATTATAAGGCGGCAAAAGAGATTTATAGTACTGTACAAGAAGAAATCGATCAGCACATGGGGTCGGCTCCTTCAAAAGCAATTGAAAAGGCTTTTGAAAAAGAAGATAAAGAGCTACTTCTTACAGATATGCAAAGTATTCTAGCGCTTAATATTGGTCGACGTCTTGAAAATGTCGAGCAAAAGTTTACAGATTACGATACGAGCAAGCGTTTGTTGGCAAAGGCTTTTGCGACATATGAAGCACTTTCGCCCCTTGTAGCAGCCAAAGATAAAGCTCTGGATACAAAAATGCGTGATGAATTCAATAAAGCATTGGAAGCGATGGGGAATCCCGGACTGTTTGGAGTTGGACAAAAAGAAGCAAATAAAGACGCTTTTGTTGCGAGTAAAAAGATTATTTTAGATGAACTAAAGAAAGAGTTTCATATAAAGGACTATAAAGTCGGTCATTTTGACGAAAAGTCGGAAAGTACAGAAGCAGCCGAAAAAACAGAATGGACAGATTTATCAAGTGTAAAAAACTGGCTACCAATCATTGTAATTGTAGCGCTGTTAGTGGCTTTAATTACATATGCGATTCGCAGAAGAAGATAACAGTAAGGAGGAAGAATGATGCAACTTCAAGCGTTTCTCATTACATTCCGTGAAGTACTCGAAGCATTGCTTATCGTAGGAATTATTACCACATACCTTAAAAGAACAGATAATAAAAAGTTTGTGAAATACGTATGGCTTGGCGCCGGTATGGCAGTGTTAGCCAGCTTTCTTGTCGCGCTGTTGTTTCAAGTTGTCTTTACGGGCTTTGCAGCGATGGGAAGCGAGATGTATTTGAAGATTGGCATCATTTTTGTTTCCGCGGTATTATTGACACAAATGGTATTTTGGATGGCTGAGCACAGTAAGAATATAAAAGCCAATGTAGAAGGAAAAATGAGTCACTATATCACCACCGGTAACGTAATCGGGATGGTGGTGCACTCTTTTCTAGTTGTACTTCGTGAAGGTGTTGAAACGGTATTCTTTTTTGCCGCTATTACTGGAGGAAATATTGGAGCTGCGTTTCAAGGCTGGGGTGCTGTTTCCGGTTTGCTTGTTGCCAGTGTTGTTGCTTACATGTTCTTTAAAGGAACAATGCGTGTATCACTAAAAACCTTCTTTAAAGTAACTGGTGTTTTTATCGTAATGATTGCGGCGGGACTTTTGGTGCAAGGTGTATCTATGCTACAGGATATCAAGTTGCTTGGTAGCGTGATGCCACATGTATATGATATCACTTGGTTCTTACCAGAACATCCAATCGACTATGAGCATTATTTACGAGATAACGGTGTAGCACCGCTTTTATCGGGTGATATTGGTATTTTCTTAAAGGCATTTCTTGGCTACTCCTCTATGCCATCTATAGAAGAAGTAATCGTATATCTCGGATATTTTGTTGTGATCTACATGCTTGTGACAGGAAAAAAGCCTCCGGTTGAAGAGAAAAAAGCACAAGTAAATCGATCTGTTAGCTAAAGTACAAGGCGCGCCTTGTACTTTTTTCATATTAGGCATGGGAGGAAAAAGAATAATGAAGAAGATATCATTTATGTTGGCTGTTGGGTTGCTAGCGATAACATTTACGCTGCGTTTGTTGTATGCTAGCCCGTTTGCGGCGACTTGGGACGAGGTGGATTTTAGCCTTGCCTTAGATCGTTATGATTTAGCGATGATGCAACCCCACTTTCCTGGTTATCCATTTTTTATCTTTATGGGGATGCTGATTCATACATGGATCGACAACCCGTCTGAAGCGCTGGCAATTGGAAATACAATATTACTTATTACTGCTACTGTACCTATCTATCTGATTTGCAGACAACGAGTATCAAAAGAGTTGGCGATATGGATTACAGTTGTGTTACAAACAGGCAGCTATCTTTCGGTGTTAGCCACGCAAGCCATGTCAGAGGGGACGGCGCTTGCGATACTTTGGTGGTATATTTGGAGCTTGTACATTGCAAGGGCAAAAGCAGCATTTTGGTGTCAAGTTATACCACTGTTTTTGTTTGCGATATTAATGGGGATACGAGTATCGTACATACCGTTTGGAGCAGGACTATTTTGGCTCTGGCATACGGATTGGAAAAGAAGAGGTGCTAAGGTTTTATTCCTTGTTGTACTAGCAGGTTTAATGCAGTTTATCTGGATTGGTGCGCTCGTTTGGAATACGGGAGGTTTAGATGGATTTCTAAAGCTTGCATTTGGTTTTGTGAGCGGTCACTTTACAGAGTGGGGTGGTGCTGCTACAGCGACGAATGATCCTATATTCCACCGAATAGCAAATCTTGTATGGACAAATATTGTTTGGACAGGACTATTTGCACACTCTTTTCTAGTAGCAGGCGCATTTATTTTGTTGTTGCTTGTAGTCATATGGAAATGGCAAAGCCTACACTTTAAACAAGAAGCATTAATTTTTCTTCTATTCTCCGCATACTTCATATGGAATTTGCTTGCACAAAATATTGATAAACCAAGGCACTCTTATCCACTTGTTTTATTATTATTGTTGCTTATATTGAGAGCTTCGCCGCGCGTTACAGTTGTTCCGCTCATTGTAATTGCTTTATTGCAAACATCTGTAGGTGGTATGCTAGTTCGGGAACAAGCAACAAGCTTGCCGGCCACCTATCAGCTAGCTCTGTATATACAAGGAGAAGCAACTGTGTATACTTGGGAGGAGACGCGGGTTATGGAATATCTACAAGTGCCGTATACACATAAACGCGTGCAACAGTATGCCTACTTTTTACAAGATAAAAAGTATCGCGAACATGATACAATATATGTTACGAATCATCTGCTGAGCGGCTTTCAAACGCAAGGCATTCAGCCGCAGGTAGAGAGAGTAAAAACATTCCGCTCCAATCCGTTATTTGACCCTATCTACAGTGATATTACGCTGTATCGGTTGGATGAGAAGTGAATGGCGATACAGTGTACATGTGCACTAAAAATAGCTCAATCTCCTGAAAATAATGTCATAGAGGAGGAAGTTATGAGTCAATTGCGTGAAAAACTAGCTATTTTACCGGACCGCCCAGGTTGTTATCTAATGAAAGATAAAAATGGTACGGTTATTTATGTTGGGAAAGCGAAGATATTAAAAAATCGTGTGCGCTCGTATTTTACGGGCACGCATGACGGTAAAACATATCGGCTTGTAAATGAAATTGTGGATTTTGAATATATTGTAACGTCCTCCAATTTAGAAGCGCTTATTTTAGAGATGAATTTAATTAAAAAGTACGACCCTAAATATAACATTATGCTAAAGGACGATAAGAGCTATCCGTTTATTAAAATTACTGGGGAGGAACAGCCGCGTCTTATTATTACACGAAGTGTAAAAAAAGATAAAGGTAAATATTTTGGTCCATATCCAAACGCACAAGCTGCGAATGAAACTAAAAAATTGCTTGACCGTATGTATCCGCTCCGAAAGTGTACAAATATGCCTGATAAGGTTTGTTTATATTATCACATGGGGCAGTGCTTAGCTCCTTGTGTAAAGACAGTGACAGATGAACAAAATAAAGAAATTATTGAACAAATTACACGCTTTTTAAACGGGGGCCACTCAGACATTCGTACAGAGCTTGAGAAAAAAATGTTTGAAGCTGCGGATAAGCTAGAATTTGAGCGAGCAAAGGAGCTACGCGATCAAATTGCGCATATAGATGCACTTATGGAAAAGCAAAAAATGATCATGGCTGATTTAGTGAATCGAGATATATTTGGCTATGCGGTCGATAAAGGATGGATGTGTGTACAAGTCTTTTTTGTGCGGCAAGGAAAGTTAATTGAACGCGATGTATCTATGTTTCCTATTTATGATGAGCCTGAGGAAGAGTTTCTAACATTTATCGGTCAATTTTATGCGCAGGACAATCATTTCAAACCAAAAGAAATTGCACTGCCAGATACAATTGATCAAGAAATTGTAGAGAAATTTTTGGAAGTACCTGTAATTCAACCAAAACGAGGCAAGAAAAAAGAGTTAGTTGATTTAGCAGGACAAAACGCAACGATTGCGTTGCAGGAGAAATTTCATCTCATTGAAAGAGATGAAGAGCGCACAATCAAGGCTGTAGAAAATCTGGGGATAAAAGCAGGCATTCCAACGCCGCATCGTATTGAAGCGTTTGATAACTCCAATATTCAAGGAACCAATCCTGTCTCGGCCATGATTGTGTTTATTGACGGAAAAGCAGAAAAAAAGGAATATCGGAAGTATAAAATTAAAACGGTACAAGGGCCTGATGATTATGAGTCAATGCGTGAAGTAGTAAGACGTCGTTATTCACGTGTACTGAAGGAAGGTTTGCCGCTTCCAGATTTAATTATCATTGACGGAGGAAAAGGACACCTAGCAGCTGCCTCTGATGTACTAGAGAATGAGCTTGGCTTAGCTATTCCAATCGCAGGTCTTGTAAAAGATGACAAACACCGCACATCACATTTAATAATCGGAGACCCACCAGAGCCAATTCTACTGGAACGAAACAGTCAGGAATTTTATTTGTTGCAGCGCATTCAAGATGAGGTGCATCGTTTTGCGATTACGTTCCACAGGCAATTGCATGGGAAATCAGCTATTCAATCTGTTTTAGACGATATTCCGGGTATCGGTGAGAAGCGACGTAAAATGCTGCTCAAATATTTTGGTTCTGTTAAGAAGCTACGCGAGGCTTCGATTGAACAAATTATAGAAGCAGGTATTCCCCGCGCCGTTGGGGAGCTGATTATTGACCGACTACAGCAAAAAACGCCGTGAATACGGCGTTTTTTATTCTTCAATTGTATCCTTTGCATCCCACTGCACAATAAACAGGACTTTATTGGAGCGTTTTTTTTGCTCCTCATAGGCTTCGGTGATTACTTTGCGCTGTTGCTGCAGCTGCTGAGCAATAAAACCAGCTTCCATTTGATATGTAGTCTCTCGCTTGTTGCGGTAACGTTCGGTCACTAATGGTCCAGTTAACTCTAGTTGCATCTCACGACGTTTTTGTTCCACAATGGTTAATGTGCCCCAACCTGCCTTTTCAAAAAAGGCAAGGATATCTTCAACGGTTTCGACCGGATATTTTCTTGCTAAATTTTTCCCGGCCCAATATAAGATGCGACTTGCTTCTTTTCCCATTAAGTCTGGAAGAAGTTCTTCACGAATTAATTCATATGCAAAGGCATTTACAGGTATTTTTATAAGGTCATCAGTAATCATTAATTTTGTCAATACGGTTCCCCTCTTTCTTCTCTGCCCATATTATATAACATTTTTTGCGCGGAAACACAGCTACTTCTTGGTAAGTTTACAAAAACATTACCGGATTGGAAGTAGTATTGTCATCTGTTTACAAATTTTATCGTTAGATTATGTATCCGTTTTCTTGACGCTTTTATGACAATAGGAGTAAAATGAACTTGTCAGAAATTATGCTTAAATATTTTGAATCATTTACTTACTTTTGAAGTCAACAGTAGTTGTTTATAAATTGCTATTGTTGTAAAGTAATAATCTATGATTCTAGTTACACATTCGAGGGGGGAATGGGAGATGAAAGGCCGTGAGTTTGCATTTCGCAAATGGCACTCTTTACTGGGCGTAATCCCGGTAGGTATCTTTTTGATGCAGCACTTGGTGGTTAACCACTTTGCGACAAATGGAGCCGCATCATTTAACAAGGCCGCGCATTTTATGGAATCGCTGCCGTTTAGAATTGTTTTGGAAACGTTTGTGATTTTTTTACCATTGTTGTATCACGCGGTATACGGGCTTTATATCGCATTTACTGCAAAAAACAATGTCTCCTCTTACGGATACTTCCGTAACTGGATGTTTATGTTGCAGCGCTTTACAGGTGTGTTCACTTTAGTTTTCGTGTCTTGGCATGTATGGGAAACACGCGTACAAGCAGCACTTGGACAAAAAGTGAACTTTGACATGATGCAAAATATTCTTGATAATCCATTTATGTTTGCTTTTTATGTGGTAGGTGTTGTTTCGGCAATCTTCCACTTTGCAAATGGATTATGGTCGTTCTTTATTAGCTGGGGCATTACGGTATCACCTCGCTCACAGCGCATCTCTACGTACGTAACAATGATTTTATTCTTAGCACTTTCCTTTGTTGGAATTCGTTCATTGTTGGCATTCGTAGATCCACAGCTAGCAAATATGTAAGGAGTGGGAGAATATGAAAGGAAAACTGATTGTAGTCGGCGGCGGCTTAGCCGGCTTAATGGCAACGATTAAGGCAGCAGAAGCAGGCGTGAAAGTAGATCTGTTTTCATTAGTGCCAGTAAAGCGTTCTCACTCAGTTTGCGCACAAGGCGGTATTAACGGCGCCGTCAACACAAAGGGTGAAGGAGACTCCCCATGGGAGCACTTTGATGATACAGTATACGGCGGCGATTTCTTAGCAGATCAGCCTCCTGTAAAAGCAATGACAGAAGCAGCACCTGGCATTATCCACTTGATGGACCGCATGGGTGTTATGTTTAACCGTACGCCAGAAGGATTGCTTGATTTCCGCCGCTTTGGTGGTACAAAGCATCATCGTACGGCATTTGCGGGTGCTACAACAGGTCAGCAACTATTATATGCGTTAGATGAACAAGTGCGCCGTCACGAAGTAGCAGGGCTTGTTACGAAGTACGAAGGTTGGGAATTCTTACGTGCCGTAGTTGATGATGAAGGTATATGCCGCGGTATCGTTGCACAAAACTTAACTTCTATGGAAATTAAGAGCTTTGCAGGCGATGCAGTTATTATGGCAACGGGCGGACCTGGGATCATCTTCGGAAAATCAACAAACTCTATCATTAACACAGGTACTGCAGCTGCAGCTGTTTATAAGCAAGGTGCAATTTATGCAAACGGCGAATTTATTCAAATTCATCCAACAGCTATTCCAGGGGATGACAAATTGCGTTTGATGAGTGAATCTGCACGTGGTGAAGGCGGACGTGTTTGGACGTATAAAGATGGTAAACCTTGGTATTTCTTGGAAGAGAAATATCCGGCATATGGAAACCTTGTTCCTCGTGATATTGCAACGCGTGAAATCTTCCATGTGTGCGTAGACTTGAAGCTTGGTATCAACGGCGAAAATATGGTGTATTTGGACCTTTCTCATAAAGATCCAAAAGAGCTTGATATTAAGCTTGGTGGAATCATTGAAATTTATGAGAAATTTATGGGGGATGACCCTCGTAAAGTACCAATGAAAATCTTCCCTGCTGTTCATTACTCTATGGGTGGTCTATGGGTGGATTATGACCAAATGACAAATATCCCAGGTTTATTCGCAGCTGGTGAGTGTGATTATTCCATGCACGGTGCGAATCGACTTGGCGCAAACTCATTGTTATCTGCAATTTATGGCGGTATGGTAGCAGGACCAAAGGCAATTGAATACATGAAGGGCTTAGAAAAATCAGCTGAGGCTGTTGCTTCTTCTGTATTTGAAGGTCATGAGCTTGAGGAAACAGAGCGCTTTAATAACATTATGTTGATGGATGGTACAGAAAATGCGTATGTTATCCACAAAGAGCTTGGTGAGTGGATGACAGACAACGTAACGGTTGTTCGTCACAACAAAAAGTTGCTAGAGACAGATGATAAAATTCAAGAGTTGATGGAGCGTTATAAGCGTATCAATATTAACGATACGGCAAAATGGAGCAACCAAGGTGCATCCTTTACACGCCAACTTGACAACATGCTAGAATTAGCACGTGTTATCACATTGGGGGCTTACAACCGTAATGAAAGCCGCGGTGCCCATTACAAACCGGAATTCCCTGAACGCGATGATGAAAACTTCATGAAGCATACAATGGCGAAGTTTAAAGGCGCAGGCATGGCACCTTCCTTCTCTTACAAAGATGTCGATGTATCACTAATCGCACCGCGTAAACGTGATTACACGACAGATAAAAAGAAAAAGGATACTGCAACAGAGCAAAAGGGGGATAAGCAACATGTCTGAAAAAACAATCCGCCTCATTATTACAAGACAAGATGCACCTGATTCACAGCCGTACGATCAGGAATTTGAAATTCCATATCGTCCGAATATGAACGTAATTTCCGCTTTAATGGAAATTCGTCGTAACCCGGTAGATGCAAAAGGCAACCCGACAACACCTATTTCTTGGGATATGAACTGTTTGGAAGAGGTTTGTGGTGCTTGTTCTATGGTAATAAACGGGAAACCGCGCCAATCTTGTACAGCGCTTGTTGATAAGCTAGAGCAACCAATTCGCCTGCAACCAATGAAGACTTTTCCTGTTGTTCGCGACCTGCAAATCGACCGAAGCAGAATGTTCAATGCGCTAAAACGCGTAAAAGCATGGGTTCCAATTGATGGTACGTACGATTTAGGTCCGGGACCAAGAATGCCAGAGAAAAAGCGTCAATGGGCATATGAATTGTCTAAATGTATGACATGCGGTGTATGCTTAGAGGCATGTCCAAACGTAAACAGCAAATCGGACTTTATTGGACCTGCGCCGCTTTCACAAGCGCGCTTGTTCAATGCGCATCCAACGGGAGCTATGCATAAAGCAGAACGTCTGCATGCCATAATGGGAGACGGCGGACTTGCGAACTGCGGTAACTCACAAAACTGCGTGCAATCTTGCCCGAAAGAGATTCCGCTTACAACATCTATCGCGGCACTAAACCGTGATACAACAATTCAAGCATTTAAAGACTTCTTCGGCAGCGACAATAATTACTGATACATCTATCGCCTCTTCCATAGGAAGAGGCGATAGTATTAAGGGGGATATGTAGATGCGAAAAATTGATTATATTGAAGATTTTTCAACGTGGGAGAGAGAGTTCGTTTTCTTTATGCCGACGAAGGTGCGCTTTTCAGAAACAGACATGTTTGGGCACTTAAATAATAAAGTACCATTTACTTACTTTGAAGAAGCACGTATTGAATTTTTTAAAGAATTGCGATTCATGCAGGAATGGACGAAAAAAGATGCCGAAGCGATGATTGTAGTTGCGAATTTACAATGTGATTATTTAAAGCAAGTCTTTTTTGATGAACCTTTGAAGGTGTATGTGAAAGTACAAAGCATTGGCGCGTCATCCGCTGATCTGCATTATATGGTGAAAAATGATAGAGATGAGGTTTGTCTTGTAGGACGTAGTACTATGGTGCAGGCATCCAAAAAGACAGGAAAAAGCTTACCGTGGCCGGAAGAGTGGAAACAGAAAATGAAAAAATAGGGGCTGTATATTGCAGTCCCTATTTTTTCATTTCGCAACAACTTGTTTTGTTGCTTCTTCTAAAGTTAAGTTATTGCTTTGTAAATACGAGGCGTAGGGGTTGCCGATATAACGGATATGCCAGGGTTCGTAAGCGTAGCCGGTTATACTCTGCTTACTGGCATTGTATCGAATAATAAAGCCAAATTCGTGAGCGTGTTTAATAAGCCATTGACCCTCGGCTGTATTGCCGAATGCTTCATTTAACTGATATTGTGCGGCTTTTGATGTAATATCCATCGCGAGACCAGTTTGATGCTCGCTTGCTCCGGGGGGAGCGCTGTATGCCTGTGTTTTCTCTTCACCTTGAGTTTTTATATTACGCTGATATAATTTTTGTTGATATTCATAAGAGCGATATCCAGATACCGCAAGCAGCTGCAAATTCTCTGCTTGTGCAGCTGTAAATAATTGTTCTAATGCCTGTGCTGCTTCTTTTCGCATATAAACATTTTTAGCAGATGTTTCCGGACTTCTTGGAACGTTCGGTACAACTAGGTCTCGTGGCACATAGGAAGGCGGCAATAAACGCTCTTTGTTTACTAACACTAAAAGTGACTCTGTATTTGTTACAGTATGTTCGTGTAAAGTGTCTTCGTAGGAAGGAAACTCCGGAATTCTTTCTTTCTTTTCAGTATCCACCTGTACTGCGGAAGTCTCTGCTTTAGACGATTGGAACATCGGCTCCGTCTTTAAAATAGCAATCGTTATCATAAATATACCTGTAAAAAGTAGGAGGACCATAGTCATTTTTTTCATAGAGCCATAGATATATCCTTTCTAAATGATAGAACCCATCTGTATTATACGGCAATAAGTATACATGTGCTAGATACAAAAACAAAGAGGCATTCCGCCTCTTATAGTTCTTCGATATGAACAATTCGAAATCCGTTTTCCTCAAGTTCTTTTAAAAGAGGCTGTAATTCCGACGTATCAAACTCTTTACCTAATGTAAATACCATGCGTCTTACATATAAAGCATTATTATCTAGTGTGAGCAAGCTTTGAATTCCTGTATATTTTTTCAATACCTTAGCAAGCTTTTGAATGGCTCCGTTATAATCCTGTGTACCGATAGTTACTGAATACACACCAGAATTTACGCCCCACGCGTCTTCTAGTAAAGCAAATACCTTAGAATGAGTTAAAATGCCAAGAAAGTTACCGCTCTCGCCGATAACAGCAAGAAATGGTAAGCGTTTAATAGTAAAGAACACTTTAAAAAATGAGGATTCTTCATATACAAAAGCACTTGTATCTCTCACAACATGGCGTACAGTATCACTAAGGGCTGCAGCGTATTCTAAAATATCAACCTTATATACATTGCCCACAAACTTCGTTTTTGTCTCATCCAAAACGGGAATACATCTATAGCCAGTTTCATTCAAAAGTTGCAGTACACTTTCTAATGAATCTTGTTCGCTACAAAACACAACATCTTGCTTTGGTACGTAATTGCCTTTCACTCTCATAAAACTCCTCCTAGTGTATAAAGATTGTATTGAAAATATACAATATTGTGAATTTAAAAGAAATATCTTTTGTGAAATAATTGGTTACATCTTTGTTACAATTTTTAGCTGCTGCAGATGTATACATAATTTTTCTTTAGATGGTTTATAATACCAATACTAACTTTTAAAATTTGGGGGATATATGGTTACAAGAAATTCAAAAATACAGAATAACCTTCAAGCCAACATAAATGAAATAAGTGAAAAGTTAGGTTGGAGTTCTGATCTTATGATAAGAACATTCACACTAAAAGGAATTGGTTTACGTGTGAGTATCATATTTTTTGAAGGCTCTATAGACGCCCACTCTTTAGAAACTCATATTATCGAACCGTTGATGACGTTTGAGATGCCTTTGAAATATGAAGAGCAGGGGCTGTTAAATTTTCTTATCCAGCATGTCATTCAAGTGAAGGCAGTGCGGATAGTAGAAAGCATGGAAGATGCGATTCATGAAATAGTGAATGGAAAAACATTGCTTGTTGTAGATGATATGCCATTATTTATATCCGCGGATATAGTTAAGTGGAATGAAAAAGGTTTAACAAACCCAAAAGCACAAAGGGTGACTAAAGGACCGGATATCGCATTCACGGAAAATCGAACAACAAATATATCTTTATTAAGAAAAGTTATAAAAAATCCGGACTTGCGCATAGAAACAAAGTCCTATGGAAAAAAAACATCTACTGATGTTTCTATTGTCTATTTGGACACGAGTGTTCAGAATGAAATCTTAACAGAAATCAAAAAACGTCTAGATAAGATTGAGTTGGAAGTTGTGCTAGAGTCCAATTATATAGAAGAAGGCTTAACAGAAGAATCTAAATCCATATTTCCACTCATGTTGAATACCGATCGTCCAGATGTGGTGGCTGCAGAAATTTTGGAAGGGAAAATTGGTATTATTGTGGATGGTTCTCCTTTCGTATTAGTGGCTCCAGCCGTATTCATCCAATTTTTTCAAACGCCTGAAGATTATTATATCCAGTTAGAAAACAACAAATGGTTACGTTTATTTAAAATGATTCTCTATGCTGTATCCATAGTTGTTCCGGGTTTATATGTTGCTTTCACCACACATCATCCCAATCTATTACCTATTCAGTTGTTAATTAGCTTCGTTTCACAGCGGGAAGTCGTACCATTTCCAACCGTAGTAGAGATAATTTTATTGGGGGCGATGATTGAAGCGATTTATGAAGCTTCCAATCGGGTACCACAAAATGTCGTTCTTACAATCTCAGTGTTCGGTGCGATTGTTTTGGGACAATCAGCTGTTGAATCCCAACTCATACAGCCAGCTACTTTAGTGGTAATGAGCGCTTCTTACATCATGACCAGTGTCGTTCCGATTTGGGTGATGCGTAATGTAGCGAGATATTTAGTACTTATATTTATTATTGCAGGCGCTACATTTGGATTATACGGCATTTTTTTAGCTACTTTAATTGTACTGTTTCATTTATGTAATCTGCGTTCGTTTGGTGTTCCATATTTGGCGCCATTTGCTCCTTTTCGAGTAAGAGATCAAAAAGACGGACTACTGAGATCATCAATTGAAGATGTAGCGAACAATTTTCCTGTTTTTTCAAAAGAGGAAACATTGCAACAAACCGAAGACGATAACAAGAATTGAGGAGTTTTGAATGGGCAATACATCTAAATTGCGCAGCGTCTTACTTATCGGGGTTATAATAGCTACATTCACTGGAAGAAATATTCAAGAAAATACAGTAAACAGCATAGCTGTCGTTTCAGGTATAGGAGTAGATAAAAGCGAGGGTAAGTATATTGTTACATTGCAACTTTATAATCCTGCAGCCAATCGAAAAGATGCCTCAGACGAAGTAGCAGCTTATACATATAAGCAAGAAGGAGAAACCGTCCAGGAAGCTATTCAAAATATGTACAAAATAACGTCCCGCCGCATGTTTTTGCAATCGGCGCAAATTGTGGTGTTTAGTGAACGCCTTGCAAGAGATGGATTAAGTGATGTTTTGAATTACTTGATTCGAGAACCGAATGTATACTCGGATATTAAATTTATGATATGCAAAGATATTTCTCCATATGACCTGTTTCGTATATTCACTCCTGTTTCAAAAGTTTCCAGTTCCCGCTTTAAAGAAGTGCTTGAAAGGGGAATGAGACATATGGGATATAGGGGGTTCGCAACATTAGAGAACGCGAAAGAAATTCTTACGGCACGTACAACCCAACTAACTGTCCCGTACATAAGTGTTGTCGGAAATCCGAAGGAAGGTTTTAAAAAAACAAACATCGAACAGAGTACTCCCGGAGTATTGATTTCACTGGAAGGTGTCACTGTATTTCGAGGTGATAGATTATATCGTATGCTTTCATTCGAGGAAAGCATTATGTATCGGATTGTACAAGGTCAACTAAATAGGGCGAGCGTTACTACGGGATGTCCTCATTCCAAGGGTAGAGTATCGTGGAAATTAAGCAGTACAAAATCAGTCATAAGTGTGATTTCAGAACGTCGGCCGTATACTTTTCGTCTAGGGGTTCAAGCTAAAGCAAATATATATGACATTACTTGCAAAGGAAATTTGGCAGACCCAATATATATAAAGGAGTTGGAAAAAAAATCAAGCAAAGATTTACAAGTGAAGTTACAAGACTTAATTAGAAAAAGTCAAACCTACAATACGGATTTCATTGGTTTCAGTGACGCCATGTACCATCAAAATCCTTCTTTATGGGGGCGAATAAGCAAACAATGGAGCAGACTGTATCCAGACGCGAAAATCGAAGGGAAATTTGAAATTAAACTCATTAATACAGGTGACATCATTCGAATTGTAAAATAGGACTATGGATTCTAATAAGGAGAAAAGAATCATGGCACAGGTAAAATTATCATTCTTACAAATCTTCTCCATCATGTTATTGTTTTTATTAGGGAGCACGATTGTCGTCGGTTTAAATTTTAATCTGCAACAAGATACTTGGATTGGGCTACTAATAACTTCATTTTTAGGCGTTGGAGTTTTATATTTTTATTTTATCATGCTCTCAATTGGTAATTGGGGAAATTTGTACGAGCTGTTGGAAGACGGTTTCGGCAAGATTGTAGGAAAGTCATTACAAATTGTATATACATTATACTTTTGCTATATAGGCGGTCGGGTCTTGAAAGACTTCGCTTTCTTTACCAGCAAGATGTTATTTGAAGATATATCCCCTTGGATTATCTCTTTTAGTTTTATCAGCACCATAGGTTATATACTTTACTTGGGTATCGAGTCTTTTGCTAGAGGAACGCAAATTTTGCTGTTTGTAGTTATAACTCAAATTCTCATGTTGCTGCTGACAGGTTATTTTAGTAACGCTTTCTTAGTAAAAAATTTGGGACCACTATTCCAACACAGTGGTTCCGCAATTGTGAATACTGTTTTTCCTACAGGAATTACATTCCCTTACGGGGAGTTGATTGCTTTGACAATTTTGTTTCCTTTGGCTGATCATAAGAGCAAACTGAAAACATATGGTTGGTTGGTTATTTTAGTTGTAGGAGGTTTATTGATTGCGGCGGCTGAAATGATAGTGGGGATTTTACATCCTAAACTTGCGGAAATATATGTATTTCCGTTCATAAAAGCTTTGGAAGGTCTTGACTTTTTAGGTTTTTTAGAACATTTTGAGCTATTTGCGGTATTGATCAACTTAATAGGTGGATGTATTAAAATTTTTGTTTTTGCATATGCAGCTTTAGTGGGAATTTCTAAAATTAGGATTAAGAATAAAAAAAATCAATCAATCATTTTAGTATGTTGTTTAACCTATGCATGTTCTTTAATTTTATCTGGGAATTTGATCGAACATCTATATATAGGACTGAAAGTGGTTCCTATCTATCTGCATGTTCCATTGCAATTTATTATTCCATTCATATTAACTATGCTTTTGTTAATAAAAAAGTCTGGAAATAAAGCCCATCATGTTTCTGATATTCAATAATGAATATCTATTTTCTTTATATTGCTTATAGGATGTCCAGATGATAAAATTTGTGAAGTCATTATCGGGTAAGTAACCAGCATATTTTAGATAGCAGAGGAGAGGGTTATGCTTCGAATTCTAGCAGTAACAAAGGAACATGAAGTATTGCGAGATATACCGGTCCTTGATGTCAAAAAAGAGCACATTGCTTGGTATTGGGTAGATTTTTCAAAACCAACTAACGAAGAAATTTTATTGTTATCATCTTATTTTAAATTCCATCCTTTAGCAATAGAAGATTGTTTGCATTTTTTACAACGCCCTAAGCTGGAGTATTATAATAATCACAGCTTTTTAGTCATGCATGCCATTCATAAGGATACATTGGATATTCAAGAAGTCGATATATTTTTAGGTGAAAACTTTATTGTTTCGTTTCACTTAGAAGAAGTTCCGGAAATTATATCTGCTTGGAACCATTTCTGTAGTTCAAAACATACCTGTGACCAGATGCCTGTTGAAGTGCTTCATAAAATTATAGATAAGCTTGTGGATACATATTTTCCGATTGTGCATGATATCGAAGATCGAATGAGACAAATGGAAGTAGATTATCAAAAAGGAACGATGCCTTCCCTAATTAATGAAACCTTCCGTGTGCGAAGTCAACTACTGCAGCTTCATTATGTAATTGGACCGATGCGAGATTTATTGTACAGGATGCTGGAATCCAAACGGTTTTTATTACAGGATGATAAGAAGGCCTATTTTCAGGATATTTATGACCACTTGTTAAAGCTGAGTCAAATGGTCATGTCAAATCGCGAAATTACCTCTGAAATGCGAGACAATTACATTTCATTAAACTCCTATTATATGAACAGTATTATGAAAAAGCTGACCGTTATCACCACGATCTTTATGCCTCTTACGTTTATTGCTGGTATTTATGGGATGAATTTTGACCATATGCCTGAGCTGCGATGGAAATATGGCTATTTTATTATACTAGGTATGATGTTAGGGACAGGTGGTATGATGGCAATATGGTTTTTGAAAAAGGGTTGGTTTCGTAATGATTAAAAAAACCTTCACGAAATTTTTATATTTCGTGAAGGTTTTTTATATGAAAACATCTATTTTAATATGAAATAACAAGTTATAATGTAGTTATGTATATAGATAATTCTATATTTAATTAAAAAAATAAATAATTGCACATTGTGTGTAAGTAATATATGGAGGGATGCAGATATGGATTTGGCAACAATAGTGGGAATCCTTCTAGCGATAATTGCCGTTGTATTCGGTATGTTCCTCAAGGGAGCAGATGTACAAGCACTATTAAATCCGGCGGCACTTATGATTATCTTTGTCGGCACTGCAGGTGCTGTGACGATTGCTTTCCCAGGAAAGCAACTGAAGCGTCTCCCAAAGCTTTTTAAGTTGTTATTCACAACCAATAAAAAGCAATTATCGTATCAGGAATTATTAGAACTGTTTGTACGTTGGGCAGGCGAAAGTAGAAAGCATGGTATTTTATCATTAGAACAACAAGTCAATGAGGTCGATGATGACTTTATTCAAAGAGGCATGAAGTTTGTAATTGATGGTATCTCACCGGAAGATCTGAAAAACATGATGGAAGCAGAAATTGAGGCTATTGAAGAGAGACATGCTTCCGGCGCACGAATGTTTACGCAAGCAGGTACATATGCACCAACTCTTGGAGTATTGGGAGCTGTTATCGGTCTTGTTGCCGCCCTTGGCAATTTATCTGATATTAATAAGCTTGGTCATGCGATTTCAGGCGCCTTTATTGCCACTATTTTCGGTATTTTTAGCGGATATGTATTGTGGCATCCATTTGCTAATAAATTAAAGCAAAAGTCAGCAGAAGAGTTAGAGAAAAAACGTCTTATTTTAGAATGCATGCTAATGCTTCAAGCAGGAACTTATCCATTTTTAATTAAAAACCGCATTCTTGTAGCGCTCTCTGAAACAGAGAGAAAGAAACTAGAAGCTGGAGATGGTACAGATGGCGCGCAAAAAGAAAAAGCATGAGGAGCATATTGACGAAACATGGCTAATTCCATATGCGGATATGCTTACTTTGCTGTTAGCTTTATTTATTGTATTATTTGCGATGAGTAGCCTCGATACAGAAAAATTTAGGCAGATGGCAATTGCTTTTAATAAGGAGTTAAAAGGTGGTACAGGTAACAAAGAATTTTTAAACGAAGTGCCACCTGCCCAAGATGTGCCATTGAAAGAAGAAAAATCTGCTGAAGAAATTAAAGCCAAACATGAGATGGAAGAGCTTAAGCAATTACAGGAAAAGATTGATGCATATATTGCAGCTAATAAACTGTCCCTTTCTTTAAAAACGACTTTGACTGAGCGCGGTTTAATGATCACCATCATGGACAATGCTTTATTCGATTCGGGTAAGGCATTCGTAAAATTGGAATCTGTCGCAACTGCAAAAGAAATTTCACAGCTTCTTGTTGCAGCTTCTCCCCGTGAAGTAATGGTGTCCGGTCATACAGACAATGTACCTATTACTAACGCAGAGTTTAAATCAAACTGGGATTTAAGTACGGGAAGAGCAGTAAACTTTATGCAAGTATTACTTGAGAACACAAACTTACAACCTGAGAAATTCAGTGCAATTGGATATGGTGAATATCGGCCAGTTGCACCAAATGATTCTGCTGAAAACCGAGCAAAAAATCGTAGGGTGGAAGTATTAATCTTACCTCTTACAAAGCAGCCGTAAGCAAAAATGGTTTACATTTTCCCTCTATTCATGTAGGATATATAATATATTGAAAATACATCGTTTTTGGAGGAGCCTGCCACTGCAGGCTCCTTTTTGTCTTTTTTAGGTAAAGTATAGCACGGTTTCTGCAGGGGTAGGCTATATGACGTAAGAAAGGCGGAGAATTAACATGTTGATTACGCAACTTGCTATTATCTTACTGGCTTCAAAGCTTGCAGGAGATATTAGTGTCAGATTGGGGCAACCTTCTGTACTTGGAAAGCTGTTAATTGGTATCGTTCTTGGCCCATCGGTATTAGGCCTTGTAAATGACACAGAAATTCTGGGTGAATTAAGCCAAATTGGTGTTATTTTATTGATGTTTATTGCTGGTTTAGAAACTGACTTAGATGAGTTTAAACGGACAGGAAAAGCATCTAGTATTGTGGGAGCGGCTGGTGTTGCTGTTCCGCTTTCACTCGGTTACGGTGCCGGGATTGTTCTAGGTATGTCTAATTTTGAAGCGGTTTTTTTAGGCCTTTTGCTGTCTGCAACAAGTGTAAGCATTTCAGTACAGGCGTTGAAGGAAATGGGGAAATTGCAGTCTCGAGAAGGATCGGTAATTTTAGGGGCAGCTGTAATTGATGATGTTCTTGTCATCGTTGCATTAGCATTTGTTATGAGCCTTGCTGGTGGTGATGTAAACTTAACAATGGTTATTCTAAAGAAAGCGTTATTCTTTATTGTTTCCATTATTGTTGGATGGAAAGTGGTTCCGATTATCTTGCGTAAGTTCGCGCCGCTACGTGTAACAGAATCACTCATATCAGCCGGTTTAATTGTTTGTTTTACATTTGCCTATTTTGCTGAATATACAGGAGTTGCTGCTATTATTGGTGCATATATCGCCGGAGTTGCCATTAGTGTAACGGACTATAAGCATGAAATCTTTGAGAAGGTAGAAACAATTGGATACTCTATTTTTGTTCCTGTGTTCTTCACTTCTATTGGGGTTACTGCTGAGTTTAGTGGGGTCGGTGAGAACTGGTTACTTATTTTAGGACTGAGTGTACTCGCTATTATAACGAAACTTGTAGGTTGTGCGTTTGGTGCAAAGATAACCGGATTTAATGGGAATAGTTCCCTAGGTATAGGAGCCGCCATGGTATCGCGAGGAGAAGTAGCGCTTATTATCGCAGCTATCGGATTAGAAGCAGACTTGCTAAAGCAAGATCTGTTTGCCGTTATGGTAGCCGTCGTATTAGTTACAACCGTTGTAACACCACCAATGATGAAAGTATTCTTTAACCGTAACAAAGAAACAGCGCAAGCATAAAAGACGCAGCAAAATGCCGCGTCTTTTATTTTCCAAATAAAGCTTGTAATGTACATAGCATGATATTTGTATATTCTGTAAACCTCGGGTCATGTATGTTTATTTTACTAAAGTTATGAAATAAACATCGCACACTCTCTGTTTGAAACGGATGAAGGTCACGATTACCTATACGCAGATACAGAAGATGTCCAGGTTGTTGCTCATCATGCTCCGCTTCTAGACCAAGTTCACGTAAAATTTTTACTTGAAGCCAAGCGCACTCTACTTTTAGCTCATTTTGAATATGGACAATAGTAGGGTTGTCAGAATCCTCGATAAGTGAAAGTGTATGAGATAAGCGGCTGAAGCGTTGCAGATATTCTGCTATATAGTCGGTCGTATTTGAGACTATGAATGCCGAGTTATCGGCATCAAGCTGCACTTCTTGGATTTCCATTGCAGGAGTCAATGATATTTTAGGAACTTCAATACCAAGATTAAGTATAGAGGCTTCTAAATCGTCTAACATTTCTTGTAGTGCAGTATGCTCATCGCTTGTTACAGGGTAGGTATATAAGATATGCTGTGCTTGTTCCTGTAAATCTGAAAATAATGCACCGCAATCATCAAGAGGATTGGCTTGGTAAGAAAGAATGGACTTAATTTTCCATTTTAAGTCCCGGTATAGTCGATGCCATTCATTCCAAGCATTTTTCTCTGTTTCTGTCATTTCGCGCACAAGGCGAAGGCGGTACGGATCTCTTGATATAACTTCAAAGCATCCATGCTTTTCTATACCATGTTCTACGTTTTCAGTCATAATATCCTTTTCAATCAAGATATTGGATTCCATAAAAACATCGGCACCGCTATGACCGATGATAAATGATTCAAGCCATTGTTCATGTACAGACTTGATAATATACACACCATAGGTGAAATAAGATGTTTTGGACTTTATCATGACCGTATTCCTCTCGCATGCAGTAAATTTTCCTTATGTTTCTATCATATAAGATTTTGAAAAGAAATCCAATTACAGTGTTTGAAAAATCAACTACCTTTATTTTGAATTTACTATATATTTACAATATAGATATAATTGTTGTAGGAGCGAGAAAACGGGCATACTATCGCAGAGGTGAAGAGATGAAAATTGTGATGATATGCTTTGTTTTATTGCTGACAGCAACATCTGTGCAAGCAGAACAGGTAGTAAAAACCGTTTGTCCAAAGACTGAGATTTTGTCCGTATTAACAGAGCAAGATAAGCAAGAATTACTACGAGAGTTGCCACGCTCCATTATTCCAAAATTGTACGGTAAAAATCCAAAGTATCTAGACTATCAGGCAGAAGTAATTATGCCTATGCAAAATTTGCAAGGGGTAGAGAAATCATACTATTACATGGCAATTCAAAATTGTGGTCGCGATATTGCTAATCGTTCTTGGTTTGTGCGTATACGGTTTCCAAAGATGCAAAATGCATACTCATTCAGTGAAATATTTCTTGCGAAAAAGCAAAATAATGAATGGATTGTTTGGTACCAATATCACTAAAGAGATTGTAACCAAAGTGTACTTACTATAAACGAGGCCGGGACATAACTGCATCATGTAACTCTAAAGCCAAAAGAATAGAGAATAACGAACACTCATAAAGGAAAGATCCGAACTAAATCGAATTCTGTGTAGAGAATGCCGACTAATAGTTCGGATTTTTCTTTGGCTAAAAACCTTTTGTCCCAGCCTCTTTTAGTCAGTTCTTATAGCGCAAATACTGATAGTTTGAAGTAGGAATACTTTTGACTACATTCCCTAAAGCGTCTTTATATATCTCATATTCTTGATATGTTTCAATTACATAGCCTTTTATAGTTTCTTTTTTGACGAGTTTGCTTTCTAAGAAAAAGAGTATATCGTGTTCCAATTGTTCTGATGACTCGGTTGTAACGGTTTGGGTCGTATTTTCACCAAGTAAAACCTCTCCCCAATATACAACTGAAAAGGTTAGTGCACCGCTAAGTAGCATGAAAAATAAAATGCTTTTTATCCGATGAAACATAATATCCACCTCAAATCTGTTTGTCCTGTTATTTACAACCATATGCTTAGATGCTATGCTTCATTCGTATTGTATGCTTGTAGCGGTTGTTAATATAGTGAAGTGTAGGGAAAATAGGGGAGTGTAAGGGCCAGATTATACAAGGAAAGGAGCAGCAGGGCTATAATAGTCTGCGATAATAGAGAGAACATGTTCCTATCATATATCTTGATTATTGTTTTTCTATTGTTTGGATTTGTTGCTACGGTGAAAATTGGCGGAAAAGGTGACGAACATTATGACAAGGAAATGCGTGGAAATACAGTTCGATTGACGTTGATTTATGTTGCGCTTGCAGTTGTGTTGTTAGCCGGTCTTGGTATTTACATTGCTATATAAAAACAAAGCGAACCTATTTAGGTTCGCTTTGTTTTTATGCTCTATTACACTTTTTGGACATTCGTCGCTTGTGGTCCGCGTTGACCGTGCTCGATTTCGAAAGTCACTTCTTGTCCTTCATCCAGTGACTTGTAGCCCTCACTGTGAATTGCGGAGAAATGTACGAACACGTCATCTCCGTCTTCACGCTCGATAAATCCAAAGCCTTTTTCACTGTTAAACCATTTTACTTTACCACGTTCCATTTTATTGCCTCCTAAATATGTAGAAAAATAAAGCTGTAAGTCAATCTTACTTGCATAGGATAACCCGAAGAGGTAATTTTTAAACCTATATAAGGATTAAATTTAAAAAAATAAAAAAGAAATTTGATTTATAAATGAAAACACCGAACTTCTTATATCTGAAGTTCGGTGTTTATATAGTTGGGGTTATCTAGGTATTAATGTGTTCTCATTTTACTTTTTTAAATGATAGGGTACGGTTGTAATAACTACATTTCGTTTATAAAGCAAAAATGCCCGAATTAGTAAGCTAGACTGATTATGAAGAATGTTATGCCAGCCTTTTTTAGGAATAAACTGAGGAATAATGACAGTTACTCGATAGTTTGATTCGCTTGCTTTGTACTGAACCGTATCAATGAATTTTGTGAGCGGTTGGATAATACTTCGATAATAAGAATGAAGAGTAACCAATCGTACATCAGGTTCCCACATCTTCCATTTTTCTTCAAACTTTTTTTCATCTTCTCTTTCAAAGGAAACATAAACCGCAATAATTTGGTCTGGTGATAGCGATTTTGCATAATTTAAGGAGTTGGCAACAACATGTGTCATACCGGCTACTGGCGTTCCAACCGGTGTATGTAAGTCAGGAGAAACTGTACCGGTAGCAATATGATATAGACCGGCACCAATTAGTATAAATAGAGCCAACACAAAAAGATATACAGGATATGCCAAAATAGAGGCTGACTCCGTAACACCTCGTAAATTCAAAATTGCTCATTCTGTAAATGTATTAAAAGAGACGATGGGACCAATTCTCTAGAACTATTTATAAAGAAGCTGGGACAAAAGGTTTTCAGCCAAAGAAAAATCCGAACTATTAGTCGGAATTCTCTACACAGAATTCGATTTAGTTCGGATTTTTCCTTTATGAGTGTTCGTTACTCTCTATTCTTTTGACTTTAGAGTTACATGATTCAGTTATGTACTGGTTTACATAGTTCAGCCCATTTTCACGAATAATAAATATATTGGCAATATCATATTATAAGTCCTAACTATTTGGTGAAGAGGTTGATATATGAAAGGGTTACAACATGAGCAACGAACGCTTTCAAGTAATCTAGAGCAAAACCTTAAAGAGATTTAATCTTATTTAGGGAATTGTTCTGATTTAATTTTACGCAGATTTGATGTAGAAGAAAATCAGGTGGCTTTGATTCATATTGATGGTATTTCAAATACTGAGATGATTCAACAATTTATTATTGGTCCTATCCAAACTCTTAAGAACACGGAGAACTTAAACTTTCCCATGCTGTATGCATTGTTGTTTACTTACATTATTTTTATTTTGCAATGTAATCTTCTTCCACTACTGCCATATTCGTTGGCGTTACATACGCAATTCTTGCTGCGCTTTGTGGACCGCTATGTTGAACAAAAGCTCGATTAGAAATTTTTTGTTTTTTGGTAATGGTAACGTTGAATGTCAGCTTATGCGACTGCAAAAGCTTGGCCTGTCCATATCGACAAGATGGCGCATATAATAACAAATAAAGAAACTATTCGTTTCAATTTAATCTTCCTGTCTATAGTTGATTACTACTAATGTCCGCTTAACCTTTATAATTATTCTTTCTGCGACAATACAATGAAGTTCCTTTAAATCCCAAATAGGGTAATCATATTACAGTATTTCATTATAAGTTTTCAGGAACAGTATGGATAAGACATCAGGCAGAAAGGTACTTACTACCATGAAATATCTATATTTGCGTATTCTTTTGATAAGCCTATTGCTAATGAATGTAAATGTCTCAGCAGAAATGATTAAAAGAAGGGAGGTAGAACCGACCGGAAAAGTGGTTTGGGAGGTGCCGACACAAAACAAGGTTATTGCACTGACATTCGATGATGGGCCAAGTCCTATTTATACGCCTCAAATTTTGGCGCTTTTACGTCAATACAATGCTCATGCAACATTTTTTACCATTGGTAGTCGGGTCAATCGCTATCCACACATCACGCAGCAAGTAATTCAGGCTGGTCATGATATTGGAAATCATACGATGACACATCCTTATGAAAATCGAAACGGATTTGACCGCTTGCGCACAGAGTTTTTGAATGCCCATCATGTATTACAACAATATCAGCCAAACCAACCTAAGTTATTTCGTCCACCAGGAGGTTATATTGATGATGCACTTCTCGCAGAAGTCAATAGTTATGGTTATACAGTTGTATTATGGTCTTATCATCAAGATACAAGGGACTGGTCTTCTCCAGGTGTCCAGGTAATTGCCAATCATATTATTTCCCATGCCAGAAATGGAGATATTGTGCTGCTGCATGACGGGGGAGGGAATCGGACACAAACCGTTGAAGCCTTAAAGATTATTTTGCCTATTCTGCAAAAGCAAGGATATGAATTTGTGCGTGTATCGGAGTTGTTGCGCTATAGGTCGGTTCATTGAGTAAATAGCTGTTTACCTCTAATTCACAATGAGGCCGTGTGGATGGTCTACACTTGGTTAGACAACTCTTATAAGGGCTAGTACACTATACTTACTAACCTTAGGAGCGTGTAGTCCATGAAACGAGAGCGTCGAACGTATACAGCCGCATGCAAGCTGCAAATGGTGAAGCTATATGAGAATGGCAAGTCAAGAGCTGACATTGCCAGAGAGTATGACATTACCCCATCTGCCTTAGATCGTTGGATTTTAAACCATCAGAAAACAGGTTCGTTCAAAGCGGAGGGCCACCGGTCAGCGGAAGAAAATGAGCTAATCCAGCTTCGAAAAGAAAGCTGGATTGTCAACACTAAACTAGACAGTTTTATTAAGGTGCGCCCTCTTATATTCCATCGGACTCATATAGTCTTATGTTCTATGAATTCTGATATGATTAAACTAACGAACGTAATTTCGTAATTTTCTCTAAGTTTGCATCCTTTTGCGCACCTGCGCTGTAACCGATGATTTTTCGATTAAAGATGGTATAAACGCAAAGAAATTCAATCGGAATGTCTTAAGTAGGAAGTTGACTTGGCAACCTTGGAACAAATATGCGTTTTATTCTTAATACGGGTATAATGCTAGGCTCGCGAACCACTAGAGAGCGTAGATTGAAGTTTAGGTGCCCCGCAAGAGCGTTTCGCGGAGTACGAGAGAGCGTAGATTGGAGTTTAGGTGTCCCGCAAGAGCGTTTCGCGGAG
>NZ_RIAV01000059.1 GCF_003852715.1 Ectobacillus antri | reverse complement strand
GTTCCACTCATTCGTGAGCACATCCAACGCGTGTATAACGTGGAGCTGACGAGAACAGGTGTATTGCGTATGCTTTGGCGCCTTTCGCTTTCCTATACACGCCCAACTTATGTGCTCAAAAAAGCAGATCCAAAGAAACAAAAAGCGTTTCGACGCCAGTTGGATTGGATAAAAAAAACGCCTTAGACGAAAATACAGTCCTTTTGGGGTAGCGTCACATCTCCATCAAGCCAACGGTGAGAAACTTTAGCTACACCTTGATTTTTGTACTGTAACTAATGCGTTTTGGAAAAGTAAACATGCCAAATAAACCTATGAAAATGTGATTTTTTCGCTAGGCAGCTTGTTTTTTATTCACCGTCGTTTCATAGACAACACCAAGAATATCGAAGACAGTCATTTTTTTGTAACGATGACATTTACGACCATTCTTTTTAAGCAATTGATAGAGGCGATCCAGAATCGCCAAGAGTTCATCTGTGTCAACTGCCATTGCTTGGAACAGTAACGGAAAGTAATCCTTAATCATATAAATTGCTTTGTATTCGCTCAGTTCTTGCTTCTGCTTTTCGAGTAGAAACTGCCGCATGTGAAACATCGTAGAGGAACAGATGAGAATGCCAATGAGTTGGCCATACAAATGGCATTCAAGACGTTCTTTTTTGATGTTCTTACACTCATCAATTTCAAAGAACGACTTCCATGTTTTAAACAAAATCTCTATTTGCCAACGTAGTGAATACAAGGCATGCACGTAGTTAGTCGGCACTTCTTCTGGCGATGTGTTCGTGATATATACATTCATGCCCATCAAACGCTTACTTTTATCCTTCATGACAATACCCTTTTTCTTCTCACGTATTGCTTGATTTTTCAAACGCGTTTGCGTTTGATCGTCTGTTTATTGCAGAATAAAAGTGCAGAATGTTGCAGAATTCCTATTCATTGGTATGCACCAGGGCTTTACGTGGAGTGGCAGGCATGATAGACTTGTGTCGGTTCTGCCAATCCCTTTAATGGCTGGATTCTTGGCAGGAGGATCATGCCTGTAGAGGCTCCATGTCAAGCCCACCCTCAGCGACCATAAATGAATATTTAATCAACAAAATGAATTTAATATACTGCACAACTCTGCACTTTTTCATTGCACAAAACAGTTGGGAACATATTAATTTGCTAGGAGAATATCATTTTAATTCGAAGAAAGTGATCTCATTAGATTCTTTAAGACCACTAAAACTTTCTTAACGTTGTTAAAAATGGGGGAATCGTCAGGAAAATAGGCTTAACGTTGTAAATCCGCATTTTCCTGACGGGACCCCATGCCCATCAAGCTAACAACGTAAATGACTATATACGAAATGATCCTTGTTTCAAAACTAGCGAGTAACGGAAAAGTAGGCATGACAAAGAAGCCTACTAAAATATGATTTTTT
>NZ_RIAV01000058.1 GCF_003852715.1 Ectobacillus antri | reverse complement strand
GTCTGTCCAAAATCAAAAAGAATTCATCCATCAACTGTTTGGACTAGTTACTTAAGACCAACAGTCATTAGAGATCTTTCGCTTTTTTATATTTTCTTCAAGTATTTGCACCAGAACCGCAAAACGCATATATTATACGCTAAGGGATTTACTGGAATATAAAATCATAATTCCCTTACCATTAGAATGGTTTCAATCAAAGAACAACAAAAAGCCATCTCATGCTGAACTGCACCCCAATTGTTAGACGCAGTCTAACAATTGGAGGTGCAGTTTTTGTATGACCAAATTTACAACGGAAATGAAATTAACCATCATAAAAGGGTTTAACACATGCATTTTACACAAATGTAGATGTAGATGCAGATATCTATGTCGATGTTTTTGTTTGTGCCATTGAATCAAATCAAGTGTGTTGTTTAAAACACACTAAAAATGTGCTATTATATGTGTATACGATTTGTATTCACCGTCATACTATAAGGGAAGGGGTAATGAAAGTGAGCGTGAATCTTATGGATATTAAAAAAAATGGTACGTTAAGCCATTTGGAATTTTTAAAGGAGCATGTTTTTGGCATAACTGATATTACGCGAAAAAACAAGTTGTCTGAAATTTTAAATCAGTTTTCTGGAAAAGAAACAAGCGAAATTTATGTGATCCAGAATGCCAAAAATAAGGATGCAGCTGGAGTATTAGCTGATGTAGAGTACTTTAAGAACCTATTGGAGACTCAACGTATTTTCGAGGGATTAGTTGATGCTTATATGGAGCAAGTTACAATGGAGAGACAAAATGATGTTGCTGATATAGAGTTTACAAAGGCTCTTGAGGGAGAAGAATTTAGTTTTGATGAAATTTTAGCTTTAGCTGCAGAAGTTGAAATAGACGAGGATTAGAAACGATAATGGATGAAATTGAAAAGCTTAATGCAGAATTAATGAAATGCAATACTCAGGTTTTTTTCTCTCATAACTCTCTACGTGATTATAAGCGATATCCTAATGGTTCTAGAAAGGTAATCTTAGCTTTGATACTTAAACAAGCGATGAAGGGTGCGATGTTTCAACCAAAAGGTAACGGAAAACAACTAAATCCTCCACTTCATCAATTTGCTAAAATCAAACCTAGAGCAATGAGTATGAGGATTGTCTATAGACCGGTTGAAAAGGTTATAAATGGTCAAAAAATAGTTGAAATGCAATTGATAGCAATAGGACCAAAAGATCGGGAAGAAGTATATAACTTAGCTCTTAAACGGTTAGATAAGTTTTTTGAAGAAATAAGAAAAAGGGATCAAAATAAAGAAAACCACTAGGAACAGGCATAAGTCTGCTTTAGTGGCTTTCTTTATTTTGATTTTAATTTTTACAACTACCGTTCCATATAGCCATAGCAAAAACGGACGAATAACTTCTCCAATTATCGTTAAGGTCTTTTTCGGAAAATGCTTCTGTTAGGATATTGGGAATTTGCAGTTCGGTTTTTAAAAATATACGTATGATGGTTTCAAACGTTGCTTCACAGTCTTGGTGTTTAGAAATGCTAACCTAAAAATGTACAACTAAGCTCACTTAAAGATGTACAGAATAGCTTCACTTCTTCATACTAATCATGAGGTGATTCGTATGTACATCATGTTGGATATTCAAACGG
>NZ_RIAV01000057.1 GCF_003852715.1 Ectobacillus antri | reverse complement strand
CCGTCCCAGGTATACGTATATTTGCCGTCAGATTTGCGATTGCCATTCGCATCATAGGTAAGTGTTTCTGTACCGTATTTCGTTAACTGGTTTCCACTGTTAAATGTCGCAGTTGTGGTAGGTTTTTCTTATTCTATTTTACTTGATATGTATATCAACTTTCACTAGATTCCTATTTTATACAAAATAAAAACCCCGCCTAAAGCAGGGTTTCTCTCTTGCCTCTTTATCTACACCATTTCTTCTTGAAAAAGCTCTTTATAGCACAGAAACATCGGCTACGTCCTAGATTGTACAAGTTTATTAGCCATTAAAATATTTAAAGGTTTACATATACTTTCTCAGACCAACTACTTGACTTTGATTTTACTACAATCAAGTTTTCATTTTCCCATTTTAACGTGCCAAGAAATCTCGCATAAACAATTTCATTACCTACTTCTTCAACTAGCAATTGATCAATCATCTTATAGCCTCTTTCATTATAGACTTCGCAACGTAGTTGAAATCCATCTGATCGATGTATTCCTTTTAAAAGGGCGATTCGTTTACGACTCGGACTTTTTTTAGGCGTTTTATCTACCAAAAAAACTGCTTCAAAGTTTTGTCTAACAATTTCACTCAATCCTGCTTCTACATATTGCAAAATGCTTGCTGATGATAGTCCTGAATATCTTTCAAATACTGGAACCACATAAAACCGAATCAGATTTGAAAATTCTTGATACTTTTCTTGTATTGAATTTAGTTCCAAAAATGACATATAATCATACGGGATTGATAATGTGATCTGATTTAAAGCATGATTTTCATCATAAGAAACTGATTTATTTGGATTAGCCAAACAATAAACTATAATTTGTTCAAATCCACCTAAATCTACACCTAAATCACGCAATTTTTTCATAAAAATCAACTCGAAAATTCGCATCTCATGTAACCTATTATAATGTTTTTTGGGACGCTTCTTTCCCCAATCTTTAAAATGAATATCCATAAGATATCCTCCTCTCTTTACTTATTTTATGAATTACCACCAAGGAAGTGGTCTCTTGTGATACCTTGAGTTGAAAGTTCCACCCCCTCTAGCAACCCTATTTACATGACCTTGTTCCCACCTTAACGCTTTTTGTCTAGTCATATTCTTCTTTACAACTCGTGTATAATACTTTTCACCAAATTTATTAGACCAACTGGTTGCCTGTTTAGTTGCTCTATAAGACTTACCTGCTCGTGATATTTTCCCACCACTAATACCTACTTTAACAACTTCTTTTCTCCCATTCGCCATCTTATATATCTCATATCCATGGTTTGCTTTTTTACTAAAAATACTATTTCCATGTATTTTTTTGCAACTGAAACAATTTTCCCTGTAACCTTAATTCTTCCTAAACCTAGCCCACCTAACGCAGCCGCACCTACTATACCTCCAACAGTAGCTCCTGCACGATAAGCCTTATATCCATCATATGCTGCAAACCCCGCATTCACAGCTAGCCAGAAAAAGTGCCCATCTGGATCAACACCTATAACCGGATTATTATTTACATACGTATACCCATTCTGCGTAATCGGATCATCCGCGTCACCTGGATCTGGGTCTACCGAAATAAACACACCATGCACCGGATGGTAATACCGTGCCATGAGGTAATACATGCCGATTTCTTTATCGTATATGTATCCCGCATATCCAAACGGATTATCTGCTGCGAAACCTTCTGCACTGCTTGTCAGCACATTGCCCCATGCATCGTACGTATATTGCGCCACGACTTTGCCTGTGCTGTCTGTCAT
>NZ_RIAV01000056.1 GCF_003852715.1 Ectobacillus antri | reverse complement strand
AGCCAACTTGTTTGGCGATGTCTTGTAGGACTACTGGAGATAGAAAGCGTTGTAATTCTTGTGAGAATAGATGTAATTCTTCAGAAAGCGAGAGGTCCATAAAAAAACGTCATCCTTTTTGAGTATTTTCCTGAAAGAATAACGTTTTTTTCATTTTGGGGGAAACTTGTTTCGTTAGCTTGATGGGCATGTGACGGGACCCCAAAAAGGAAGGGAATTACTATCGTCATATGGAGCATGACAGCCTCATCATTCGCGATAACATGTATGCCTGGAACAGTAAGGGCCTAAAAGGGTATGGCGCTATTAGCTTCGTCAAAGACTTCTACGGATTATCATTTGTTGAAGCCGTTCAGGAATTGAATTCAGGAAACTATCAAACCATCAATAAGGAAAAACAACAAGAATCAAAACAAACCAAAGAATTTCAATATTATGATTTTCTTGAAGTGAAGGGCCATGCAGCCATAAAGAAATATTTAGTTCATGAGAGGAAAATTGATTCCCGTATTGTTGATTGGCTCATTCGTAAAGATTTGATTGCCCAGGATAAGAGAAATAATGTCGTTTTCAAGTGGAGAGAAAACGGTGGTAAAGGACAGATTGTGGGCGCGGATCGTCAAGGAACCGTTAGGGTAGAAAACAAGAGAGGATCATTTAAGCAGATCCTCTCTAACAGTAAAAAGCATGTTGGATTTACAGTTGATATCAGAAAACTGGATAAAATTTACTATTTTGAGAGTCCAATAGATCTCCTATCGTATTGGAGCATTAAGAAAGAAAAGCTTACAAATGCGCGGCTTATAAGTATGAATGGCCTAAAAGACAAGACTGTCTTACATTCATATGCGGAAGCAAAGAAACAGGGTCATGTGATTAAACAGATTGTATTGGCCGTTGATAATGATTCTGCCGGAAAAGAGTTTGTAGCTAAACTTCAGAAAGTAATCAATCCGAAAATGTTTGGAGTGGATCTTCCGATCCGTGAAAAGGATTGGAACGATGAATTGAAAGTTACCAAAAAATATGTGGAAGCGAAGCAAGATGCAATAGCGCAAAGTATCTAAAGATATGAAGGAAGGGGCTGGTAGCAATGCATCCCCTTCCTTCGTAATAGGAAAGGAGATAGGTAAAGTGAAAAAAGCGAGAAGAATGAGGAGGAGAAGGAGAAGAAATATACCAGGCTTCTCCATTCCTGTACTACTTATTGCAGCTTCTTATATGGTCACATTAGGTAGCCAGATTGTTACTCAATATCCACAGCTCGTTTTTTACTTCGTGTTACTATTAGGGGCGAGTTTTAGCTTTAAAATATATAAGCGATACAAAGAGCGAAGGATTTTACGTTTGTCCGGAGTAAATGATATAGATAAGATGAATGGTTTTCAATTCGAATACTATGTAAGGGAATTATGCCAAGCAAATGGGTACGAGGCTAAAGTAACAAAGGCACAAGGGGATTTTGGAGCAGATTTGATTTTACAGAAGGATAGAAACAGGATAGTGGTGCAAGTCAAACGATATAAAGGGAAAGTCGGGATTAAAGCTGTACAAGAGGTAGTTGCATCAAAATCATATTATAACGCAGAAGAAGCTTGGATTATTACAAACAGCTTTTTTACAAATTCGGCCATGGAACTTGCAACTTATAATCATGTTCGGCTCATTGACAGGAAGGAACTTATTCAAATGGCGGCAATTATGAATCCGTACATACAAGCGACACAAGAACATGTTATCCGTACTACTGCAAATAACGAGGTTGTATGTGATAAATGTGGCAGCGAAATGAAAATCCGGAAAGGCCCATCTGGTCTTTTTTACGGTTGTACAAACTTTCCTACATGTAGAGGGACAAAGCCCCTAGAGAGCGCTTAGAAAATTTAATGTAAGAAAAAGGGCTTTCCAGATTCGTTTGTAACGAATGATATCCCCCTTCCAAATGGTATAAGTCGTAAAGGGAAAGGAATGTAATACAGTAAGCCCGTATTCAAACGACGCCTATAAAAATATCTGCACCTCCTGTACTATAAACGTATCAATATAAGGAGGTGCTTTTTCTATGCCGCAACAAAAATTAAAGATCGTCCCCGTT
>NZ_RIAV01000055.1 GCF_003852715.1 Ectobacillus antri | reverse complement strand
GTAATTCTTCAGAAAGCGAGAGGTCCATAAAAAAACGTCATCCTTTTCGAGTATTTTCCTGAAAGAATAACGTTTTTTTCATTTTAGGGGAAACTTGTTTCGTTAGCTTGATGGGCATGGGGTACCGTCAGGAAAATGCGGATTTACAACGTTAAGTATATCAAAAGTAAATAGCCAATCTCATTGTAAAAAGAGATTGGCTTATACCTACATTCTAGTCCTAAAACTATTCGAAATATTTTTTTATTTTTTCTACCGGAACTTCTTTATCTGTTTCATAATATTGATCATTTATCTTTATCATTTTATTAAAAAAAAGAATTTGGTCAGATCCAATGTTAGCAAGATACTGGTATCCTTTAATTTCTTCATCTGAGACTTTTAATAAATTTATTTTTTCAAATAATAATAGAAACTCTTTCACCTTTTCTTCTTCGACTATTTCAACAGTCTTTCCAGTTTTACCATCCCTAAGTTCAATAATATTCTTTTCTCCTTTAGTAATAAAATTATTAAAACTATCCCACTTTGTTTCATTTGTAGTGAATTCACAAGCTGTAATAACCGATAATACGATAGCTATTAGTAAAAATGAAAATACTTTCAACACTAATCCCTCCTCCTAGTCCATATTAATTATATGCTATAAAACAGAAAATTAAAAATAATCAAAATATTATTTTGAAGAAAAAGGAAATTATTCAATTCATATCTAAATATATAAATGCAGAAAAATAATTTATAAGGAGTGTCGTGTGTGAAACGTTTATTTGTATTTTTAGGTACGTTGCTTTTATTGTTCAGCATTATAATGTCAAATGGTATTATTTCAAGCGCATCTAGTAAAGTTGATAATGTCACTTTAAAAAATGCCGAACATTTTGCAATGGACTACTTAATAACTGTTTCTCAAAATTCTTTTGACGGGTGGAAAAATGCAAGTTTAGAAAAAGGTAAAAAACTATATGACTTTGATGGAAATCTAACCTCTTATTTATTTCAAGTAAAAAATCAAGGTAAAGATCAAGGCTATATTATTATTAGTGCTATTCCTGAGATTCCTGGTGTTTTAGAGTCTACTAGGGAAGGTTCTAATCCCTATGTTGATGTAAAAGAAAGTGACAGCATTTATGTTGGACCCGTACTGCACTTTAGCAAAGTAGATAACGAGTATGCTATGAGTTTAAGTAATAAAAAAGTTGAAAAAAAATCAAAACTAAAATCAAATGCACCATTAAGCTATGAAAATATTGAAAAATATGCAGATGCTACCTCAACTGTAGAACCCGAGCAAATTGGTACACAAGCAGTCACTAACTACAAATATAAGCTTATTTCTGGTGTACCGGATTATACATGGGATATCGGTTGTGCGCCAACTTCAGGAGCAAATATCGTAAAATATTGGGATAGCCGAGGATATCCCAACCTTGTTGGTACATCTCAAACTACTCACAGTTTGATTGACCAATTAGCTACAAGTATGAACACAAATCGTAGTACCGGGGGAACCTCTGTTTCTAACATGAGAACTGGAATGATAAATTTTTGGGGAGCAAGGGGATACGGAGTAACAGTAACTACTTATTCGGGTTCTTTTAGTACTCATATAAACGAAATTAATGCAGGTAGACCTGATTGGGTTACAACTGCCAATCATCCAGTTTGGGGTGATCATGCAATGACTGGCGTTGGCTATGAAGAATATTACAATACTAGCGATTTTACTTGGTATCGCCAAGTAATCTTACATGATACATGGAGCAGCACTCCTGTAGATTACTGGATTAAATGGACTTCTTATTTTGACTATGTAATAAAGGTACAACCAAATTAAATTGACATTGATTATAGTTATCTTCAAAAAGACATTGGTAAAATTAAGTAATTGTAATTTATATGTTTGAATAGTTTCTTAAATGCAATTCAATAATTCTTGAAATAAATGGATACCTTTCATAGGTGTCCATTTTATTTTTGAGGTGTCTAAATATTATATATAAGTGATTTAATTTTTCGACATACGGCGCTCAGTGAATGCCGAGACGCTGCAGCACAGCTGCCGGCGTAGCTGAGACTTCAGTCAGAAAGCTCGTGACTGCTTCTTCAA
>NZ_RIAV01000054.1 GCF_003852715.1 Ectobacillus antri | reverse complement strand
GTCTGTCCAAAATCAAAAAGAATTCATCCATCAACTGTTTGGACTAGTTACTTAAGACCAACAGTCATTAGAGATCTTTCGCTTTTTTATATTTTCTTCAAGTATTTGCACCAGAACCGGTGTTTCAGAATGGTCACTTAGCTAGGCCCTTCGCCAGTTAAAAACATCAGGGCTGTTTTATAATTATTAAATTATAAGGTAGCAGTTAAAGCACAGTGCGGCAAATGTTTAACGTCCCCGCCGAGGAGAACCCACAGCTACCCGTGTGAGCGAATACGATCGGTTCGTACTCCCATTAGTAACATATTCAATATAACAAAAAATATACGCATTTTCAATAAAAAACTTACGATTATGTGAAAAAATATAACTAATTTTATATTTTTCATTGTAAAACGATAAAAATTAAAGAATAAAACTCAATACAAGAAAATACAACTCAATATAATTTTAGGTCAAAAACTTAAATATTTGCAATAAAAGAGCTCTTTTTTTACCCATTTTGTATTGACTTGTAATCAAAAATATTAAAAGTCAATATAATGTATTGACTTTATTCTTTGTTAGAATTAGAATGAAAACATGAAACATTTACCAAAAATAAATCAATGGGGGGCTTTTAAATGAGCAAAACAAGAAAAGCTGGTGCAGATGCTGGCAATAATTCCTTAAAGTTATGTGTAAAGGGGCAAGAGCCTATCCTCATCCCTTCTATTTACTCCATTGTTCCAGGTCTAACTCCTTCTTTTTTCGAGGAGGCTGATATTGCCCCAAGCGAACTAGAAAAAAACATTGATGTGACAATTTCATCTGTGGCATTAAACGAAAAAAGAAGATACATAATTGGAGAAAAAGTAATAACAGACAAATTAAGTGGCTCTGAAATGGAAAGTAAAAGCGACAAATCAACAGATGAGTTGCCTGTTATCATGACACTGACGGGATTGGCGATAAGTGCGATGAAAGAAAATCCTGAGCTGGATCGTATTGATGCGAACTTTGATTTGAGCGTTGCACTTCCTGTATTAACTATTACACCAGAAAATGCTAAACATAACGCTGAACGCTTTATGGGTACTCATACAGTCACATTCCATCATCCATCAGGAAGAAACGTGGTTGTTACAATTAAAATCGAGTATTGCAAGTGTTTAGTGGAAGGTGGATCGGGCTCTTGGGGAATTGTGTATGACGAAAAAGGGCAAGTTGTTAAACACAAGGTAGAGCTAAATGACAATATTGTTGATGTAGATTTCGTTAATAAGATGTTTTTATCCTTCGACATCGGGGCGGGAACGACAGAATCAGTTGTAAGCAAAGGGGTTGTATTCAATCCACGCTTAAGCGAAGGGCTGCATTACGGAGTAAAAGAGAGCATTTTGAATGTCATTAAAATTTGGAATCGAAACAATCCAAGACAAACAATTGATAATATCACAGAATTCAACGAAATTTACTTTAATAGTGAACATCCGCGCCATAATCGTTTGAGAGATGCTGCTGAAAATGCATTCTACCAGTTGGCTAACCGTTTGGTTACAGCTTTGTTAAACAAAATTGACGAATTAAAAGATGATCCGTACGCTTTCGTATATGGTGGCGGTGCTGCGCTATTAAAAGATAGTATGTTAAAAATATTAAAAGAAAAGAAACGATTGACTAACGTGGTTTTCTTGAAAGACCCAATCTTCGTCAATGCAAGAGGATTACTGGTGTATACATGCTCTGCTCGTTTTGAGGAGATGAAGCTTAAGCAACTAGGAGTTGTGTAATATGAAAAGAACCAAAGTTTATGGTGCTGGAGATAGACTTAACGTCTATCTAAAGCAGAACGTATCAGAAAACATGTTAAATTGGATTAACAAACAATCTGATTTGACCACATTTTTCCTGTACGCTGCACAGCAGCTATACGAAAAGACCGGCAATGTAGATATTGCTGAGATTTTGCCCCGCAAGTACGACTTTAATTTAGATGGTATTCAAGTAACACCGGTGCAGGTTATACAGCCTGCGCCGGCCAAACAAGAACCTAAAAGTCCAGCTTGGTCTGGCTTAGAAAATATTGAAGAAGATCCATACGCTTAATTAAACAAAATAAAAAGAAAGCCCTTCTCCCCGACCAAAGTTTGAAGGACTTTCTCACACCAACCCAACTAAAGAGAGAATGTATTTGTTATGCACAAAACACCATCAATTCAAGCTGAGGTTGTGGGTTCTGGTGCAAAAATCTCAAAACAGTCGCAATTAATCTCTAAAGCTTGGACATACTGATACTATTACTCTAAAAAAGGGCGTGATCAGTATGGAAAAGCAAAATCTGTTCAAGTGG
>NZ_RIAV01000053.1 GCF_003852715.1 Ectobacillus antri | reverse complement strand
TCCACTTGAACAGATTTTGCTTTTCCATACTGATCACGCCCTTTTTTAGAGTAATAGTATCAGTATGTCCAAGCTTTAGAGATTAATTGCGACTGTTTTGAGATTTTTGCACCAGAACCATTATGTTTTTTAAATGAATTTATTAATGACCTTCTTTGTTATAAGAAAACCTCAGAATCCCGATCCTGGGAAGCTATAAAACTGTAACTTGATGGACATGCAGCGGGATCCTTGATTCAGAATGAAAAACAATTGGATAGAAGTAAAAAAGAGAAATTTCTGAGATAATCAGATACTGCTCTTCTTAAGAAAGAAGCATCTTTTCAAATGAATGAAAATGCATATACATAAAATACAAAAAATCATTTTCTAAAAAGTCCCTTTTGTACCACTTAAGGCCCTGTTTTAAGATGCTTCAATCTCAGTGTTCTCTGCTAAAAAATCATCTATCGTTAACTGTTCAAGTTCGTTGAAGTTTTCTTCTCCGACTCCAACGAACTTCTCAGATAGTAAAAATCTCCTTACTCTACTCGCAATTTTCCTATCCACCATAGGAACTCGATACACCTGATTTTCTGCTAAAATTTTTAAACCTAGATGATTTAGCTCTCTTGCAACATCAAGTATGTAATTATGTACTAATCTTCTAATCTTCTTTTTAAAATAGGAAGGTAATTTGCTCCAAACAGGATTAATATCTTCACAAATAGTAGTACTGTTAAAAGAAAATTCTTGATATCCAATGTATTTGCCTATAAAAACTCTCAATGAATTACGAACTTGCCTTTCAAGTACAACTTTTCCATACTCGTCGATTTTTGAGTTAGGCTCAAAAGGAACAATGTATAATACTGCACCCTTTTGTAATGCTGAATAATTAGTAATCTTAATTTTCTCTAAACCTTTGGAAGAGGTTTTTACAATAAAACATCCTTCTTCACTAATTTCCATCCCCAAGACTTCGTAGTCTAAAGAATCACCGATAATATTAATCGTTTTTTCTTGAAGAGTTCCAAGGGTCTCTCGAAGTTGATCTGCATATTCCTCATCTGTTGCATAAATTAAATGAGCTTTAGCTTCTCTATTTTGATTTGTTCCCATAAACTCAGCTAAATAGTCAGGTTCTAGACTTAAATATCCTATCGCTTGTTTTGAAGCGGTATGCTCAAAATCAACATCGAAACTATTCACTTTGCACTCTAGTAACATCAATTCACCAGTTCTATTATGCTCTAATATCATCTCTGGAGTTACAATTTGGTTAACCTTAACATGTTTACTGAGTGCATTATAATTCTTTGGATTGACTGGAATGCTTGCTTCTATTGCTTTAATAACATATCCTTTCTCCCTAAGATAAGGATAAAAGCCCGATTGTTCCGGATATTCCAAACTCATATGTACGAATAAGTTCAACTGTAGCAAAGGGGTTAATTCGATCATGATTTTTCACACTCCGCTCTCTATAACCCGTTGTATTATCTCTTCATAGTTATCATTACCTATATAAACCGTTAATTCTGGATTAAGATATCTTTGAATATTGGTTATTAGACGGTGTATAGTATTTCCACATGTTCCTTTAGGCAAGAATATTGTAAACTGCTCTCTACTCAAATCCATCATAACTTTTTGCCATAGATGAAGATCTATACCATATATGTGTGCCCTATTGTTGCTTACTCGAATAATTTCACCAAAAATTCTAAATGGCTCTTTACCCTTTTGAAAGGTATAATTAATAAAATTTTCAAAAATATGCTCTTTTAAAGGCTCTTTAAATACTATAGTGACTGGACTTCCTTCATAATTATATAGAAACTGCTGATTAGGACTCTTTACCTTCTCTAAATCAATCCACGTCTTACTCTCTAAAATTTCTGTTATATTCTGATAACTATTTATCATCTTTTTCACTTGGAAACGATGGTCTTTAAAACTATCTGAGCGATTAGTCACTTTCCCATTTTGATAAAAATCATGACCACCTCTTCCGATATTACTTGGAAATCTTAATTGTCCAATCGCATGAAAAGATGAAAAATACTTTCTTACCCCTTCAATTTTATATGAAATATCACCTAGCTCTTCAGTCAAGGATACTGAAGATGCCTTATGCTCTTCCAAACCAGAAATATCTTTCTTAGAATTACCAATACCTTTTATGTATTTCTCTCCCTCAAAGAAGCTGTTAAATTCAAATTTAATCTTAGTGTAACGATTGGGGTGATGTTCCTTACTCATCTTCTTTAAAATTTGATTGAACATTTTGCCCGAAATCCATAAAGAGTCTAATACAGGAGAATTACGAACAGCATCCCGCGTGAATTTATCAGATGCATCTGAGCTTTCCAACGAATAAAATATTAAAAACCTATCATTGACTTGTTCAAAGAATCCTATTGTCTCATCTCCTGCAGATAAATAGTACATTCTTTCATCAACTTGTCCCATACACTGGCTTTGCTCTGGAAATAGATTGGGTATGGTAATCTCCTCTTTATTAAATCGCTTCAGTTCATATATACTTTCATCGAACGTCTCAAAAATATAAGATTTTAAGAGAGTATTTTTTGTTTTTCTAGAATCTATCTGTTCCTTAATATTAGCTGAGTAATCTTCAAGAAAGTCAATAACTCTCTCTCTCGAATTCCATTTCTGTTTCGACATTTCCTACCCCCCTCATATAAAAGTATCTAAATAAAAAGCCCTCTCCTAAAACTGGAGAGGGCCGGAAAGTGCGCTCAGTTGCGCGGGGCGCGAAGACCCAAACATATTCTAAATTCAGTATACTACAGTATATGTCAAAAACTCAAGAATTAATCCTCTTTCGAAGCTGCTACTTCATCATTTTTAAATCCGACCTTTAATGCATCGTATTCTTTTCTTAGATTATCATACTTTTCTTTAAGAATGTTGTGCTCTCTAATTTCATTCTTTAAGATTTCTTCACTCTTCAACATCCTTTGATACGTTATTGGGAGAAAATTCTTTAGGATTACTTCATCAATTTCATTTAACTTTTCCGATCGTAACTTACAATTGTTTCCTTCGGCTTTATGTTGATACGCAACTCTCCGTTTGTCTATTATTCTAATTGAATCCAGACATACTCCTGAAGGATGTTTCAAACCGTCTGCTTCATCTACATCGATATGTAGAGAATCACTACTTCCATATTTAGAACTAGAGATAGGTGCTACCAATAACTGGCCTCTATGATTGTCGTACAGAACAACAGCAGGATGCAGAAAAGTTAGTTCCTTATTAAAGTGTCCAAAAAGCTCAACCTCTACAATATGTCCTCTATCTAAATTAGCCCTAAATGGACGTTTTATAGCCTTCTTCTTATCTTTGATATATCTATCTAAACCAAACATCCATCTAATTCCATAATCCTGATTTTCATTTAGCATGGTATTAAAAAGCTCATCAAGTAAGTGTTTACATTCTGCCACACATTCTGCGTCATCTCTAAACTTCGGTAAAGCCGGTAATGTTGTTATATACCTAAGCTTTCCTTTATATTTATTTATATCCATAATTCTCCCCTCTATCCCAACAAAATCAATTCAAATACTAAAATACATATCTAATAATCTATATTTTACCATTCTTCTTTAGGTTCTGGTGCGAAAATTTCAAGACAATTGCAAGTAATCTCTAAATCTTGGACATACTGATACTATTACTCTAAAAAAGGTGTGTGATCGGTATGAAAAAGGAAAATTTGTTCAAATGGAAGCACTATCAGCCTGATATGATTTTATTAACGGTAAGATGGTACCTACGGTACAACCTAAGTTTTCGTGATTTGGTGGAAATGATGGAGGAACGAGGTTTGTCTATCGCTCACACCACCATTAT
>NZ_RIAV01000052.1 GCF_003852715.1 Ectobacillus antri | reverse complement strand
TGGTCCAAGTGGTGTGGGCAAAACTCATTTAGCGACAGGAATTGGTATCGCAGCTGCGAAAAAAAGAACAAGTACGTATTTTATAAAATGTCATGACCTCATTCAAAATTTAAAGAAAGCGTACCTAGAAAACCGTTTGGAAAGTCGCTTAAAGCATTATACAAAGTATAAGCTCTTAATTATCGACGAAATCGGATATTTGCCTATTGATCCGGAGGATGCCAAATTGTTTTTTCAGCTGATTGATAAGCGTTACGAAAAGCGCAGCACAATTTTTACAACTAACGTCAATTTCAAATCCTGGAATGAAGTGTTTCAAGAGCCTAAGTTAGCAAATGCCATTCTTGATCGTATTTTACATCACGCAACGGTAGTGACAATTGTAGGAAAGTCATATCGTCTAAAAGATCATTTTCCGAAAGAACCTGAGTAATTTTATACATCATTAAGTGAGCGTTTTTGTACATAATCTAGTTGACATTTATATTACTTAAGACCAACAGTCATTAGAGATCTTTCGCTTTTTTATATTTTCTTCAAGTATTTGCACCAGAACCCATCCATTAACCTTTTACTTTGATATACGTTTCATCGACTCTCCAGGAATCATTGGTTGACTTAAGGTGACGTCGTACTCTTTCATCTAATTCAGGCCCATATTAATGAACCCAACGCATAATCGTTGTATGAGCCATGAATAAGCCCCGTTCCTCCATCATTTCCACCAAATCACGAAAGCTGAGACTGTACCGTAGGTACCACCTCACTGTTAACAAAATAATGTCAGGCTGATAATGTTTCCACTTGAACAGATTTTGCTTTTCCATACTGATCACGCCCTTTTTTTAGAGTAATAGTATCAGTATGTCCAAGCTTTAGAGATTAATTGCGACTGTTTTGAGATTTTTGTACCAGAACCGTTTTGCGACACGCTCACAATAGATAAAAAAACTAAGTTACAAGAGTAGTAACTTAGTATATTGCAGTTTTCTTTTTATTTTTTATATGTTTTGTGATTAAACTAGTAATAAAAGAGATTATTGTAAAAATAACTACCCAAAAAAAGAAAGTTGAGTTCAATATAGTTAAGGTTAGAACACTAAATACTAGAAATGTTAAAGTTGGCATAATAAATAAACTCTTTGTTAGATTATATCCAATGATACTTAGAATAATAACGAGGATTGGATAAAAAAATATAGCAAATAATAATTCCATATAAATTCTCCTTTCATAATTGGATAAAATGTTTAATTCGTAAATATAAATGAGATTTTTATTTGTCCGAATCTATTACAAGAAATGTTATATCTTCCCAATGTTTATTAAACATTAAGGTTGTCTCGTCTAACTTTTTTCCATCTTCTAGAGAATAACTATGAATTTCTCCTCGTACTTTCTCTTTTCTTGCAGATTTATCTGTGTATTGATAAAGGATATATATTTTCTTTTTCTCAATTTGAATATCTGCAATACCGCCACCTTTTTGATCTAATTTATTAAAAAAGGCTGATGTTTCTTGTATAGAGTAAGTTTTAATCGTTTTATAGTTTGTATTTAATGCTTGGATGTTCCCAGTCTGTTCAAATATGTATAATTCATTGTTTATGACTTCTAAGTGTATTGGTATGGATTGTGTCGAGTTTAATAAAATTTCCTTTTCAATACTTCCGTTGTTCGGATTAATTATAACAAGTCTTGTTGGCAATTTTTGATCTACATTATCGCTAAGTGACAATACAATCTTGTCATTCCAAATTTGAAACATGGATTTATGAAAAGAAGAAGCAAATAATACATCTTGATTTGGAATTTCTACTTCTTTTAATAATTTATCGGTAGAAAGATCGATGTAAGATATATATACTTTTTGATCTGTTTGAGAAAAAGCGTATAGAGTATTATTTATAATATGAGCACCCTGTATAGTGCCTTTTAATTTAATATGCTGTTGTGTCTCCCCCTTTTTTTTATATACTAATTCACTTATGTAACCATCTTTTTCATTTAGTATGCCAATATTCATATCATAAAAGACATAACCTTGTTCTGCGTGAATAAAATAGGCGCCTGAATTTGTATTTTGTAAATTCTTTGGTTTAGATATAGCTTCAACCTGCCCTTGCTTTGTAACACTGTAATGTTTGTCATTTCGACTAGAAGAAAAATAGTATGTATCTTCGTCTTTTGCATTTGTGATAATGCTTTGTCCTTCAATAGAAGCCTTTTCTAAAACATTCCCTTCTTTATCGTATGTTGTTAGATATCCTCCCGGTTTTAATCCATTCGTATAGGATACTAAATATTCTGCATTACTGATTTGTTTTAATGCCCTCTCACTACTTTTGGAGGATAAAGAGATGCTGCTTTCATTAGAACAGGACGTTAAGAAAATTGTACAACATAAGATAGAAATACTAGATAAAAAACGATACCTCATATGTTTTTAACCTACCTTTATTTATATGCTAATATAATAAATACTAATATAATACTAAAGCGACCATTAACAAACCGTTGATGGTCGCTTTTTTAGATTTTTCTATATCTAATTAATTAGAATAGAAAATCGTTGTATTTTCTGATTTAACCAGTTCAGCTGGTGTAACAACTGTATCAAATTTTACGTAATCGATATTGATTCCTTGTTGTTCCCAAGAACGCCAAGCTAGTTGAGAGCAATAGAAAGAAGAAGTAGAAAATTTGTTGGCAAAGTTCCAGTTATAAGCCTTACCAATTTTACCTTGTGCATAGCTTGCAGCGTTAGCATAATCTGTATCGGAAGCCTTTTTTACCCAAAGACCAAATACGTTGGATCTTCCTTTCCACGTATTTGGATAATATTGTACACCATCTTTGTTAATAGGGCTCCAAGATTTTGCAAAAGATTCTACGGTACGAGTGTAATCTCTAGATACAATAGCAGCATGTCCTACCCCTATAGAAGAGCTTCCAGAGTTAATCTCATAGCTTACTAATACATCTCCTTTTGTGCCAAGTGGAGATCTTGCATATGCAGAAATTGTAGAATTGGAATCAGATAAGATATTTTTATATTCTGGATCATTAATCTTTACATATTCTGTATTTGTATTTCCGTTTGTTTTTGTGCTAGCTGTGAAATTTTGTTGGGATTTTTTTAAGCCTTTTAGTTTTGTAATATCGTTAGCAGCTTTTTGTTTTGCTTCTGTTGCAAAGAATTTTTTATCGTTTTCCGCTATTTTTATGTATTCTTGAATTTGCTTATCTGTTAATCCGTGTTGCTTAAGTTCTACAACTTCCTTTTTTTGAATTGATGAGAGACTCTCGGCTGCCCCTGCTGCGCTTAAGCCAAATCCTCCAAATAGTGTTGTTGATAAAATTGTTGCTAATAAAACAGTTTTCAGTTTCATTTTATTAACTCATTTTCTATATTTTTCTTGTACCTTTAAAGTATATCATCGTTATATTATGAAATAAATAATGTTTTTTAATAGTTTTATAAATCAAAATTAAAGATAGTAGATATTTAAGAAAGAAGAGTAAAATTGGGGGCATGTCAACGGGGTTCTGGTGCAAAAATCTCAAAACAGTCGCAATTAATCTCTAAAGCTTGGACATACTGATACTATTACTCTAAAAAAAGGGCGTGATCAGTATGGAAAAGCAAAATCTGTTCAAGTGGAAACATTATCAGCCTGACATTATTTTGTTAGCAGTGAGGTGGTACCTACGGTACAGTCTCAGCTTTCGTGATTTGGTGGAAATGATGGAGGAACGGGGCTTATTCATGGCTCATACAACGATTATGCGTTGGGTTCATCAATATGGGTCTGAATTAGATGAAAGAGTACGACGTCACCTTAAGTCAACCAATGATTCCTGGAGAGTCGATGAAACGTATATCAAAGTAAAAGGTCAATGGATGTATGTATATCGTGCAGTCGATTCA
>NZ_RIAV01000051.1 GCF_003852715.1 Ectobacillus antri | reverse complement strand
CCGTCCCAGGTATACGTATATTTGCCGTCAGATTTGCGATTGCCATTCGCATCATAGGTAAGTGTTTCTGTACCGTATTTCGTTAACTGGTTTCCACTGTTAAATGTCGCAGTTGTGGTGGTGCTGCCTACCTTCACGCTTGTACGATTTCCGAGACCATCATAAGTGTATGTTTTAACGATGTTACCCGGCAATGTTTCGCTCGTCAATTGGTTGATAGTATCGTACGTGTAACGTACTTCTTCTTCCGTAGCGGACGAGCCGACACGGCGGGTGATTTTTGTCCGGTTACCGTTCGCATCGTACTCGTAACGCTCTGTGAGAATCGGCGTCGCATTGGCAGTTGCGATACTCAGTGCTTCAAGTTGTTGGGCCGGATCGTATTGGAACGTTGCACCCGTCCCATTGCCTGCGATAGATAGACCTACATTGCCAAATTCGTCATAATCAAAATAGTACGATGTCCCTTGGTCAATAACCTTTGTATTTTGATTCAATGCGTTGTATTCGTAGTTGGCGGTATTTGTATACGCACCGCGCTGGATACTTTGTGTTTTCAACTTATGCGACCCAGGGTGATATGCTACCGCCTCTGTCGGTCATGCTTATGATTCTATTGTACTTGATATGTATATCTATTTTCACTAGATTCCTATTTCACACAAAACAAAAACCCCGCCTACGCGGGGTCTTACCTCTTCGCCTCCGCTGCTTCCTTCTTGAAGAAGCTCTTCATCGCGTGGAAGACGTCGGCTTTTTGTTTTAGGATATAATACCGGAAATTTTCGTCGTGGATATTTTTGTAGGCAGACATGAGCGTTGAGTGACGGTTATATTGGTACAGCGAGCCAGGATATACCCGTGACTTATTAGTATTCCCTTTAAATTTTATATGTATACGTTTCATTCAATATATCTAATTACCAAGGACTGATGATTAGATTTTCTGCTTCTAATTAATTACCTCAAAATTGGTATCATGGGAGTGTAAAGAAGGTACCAGTTTTTAAATGATACCTTCCTTTTCATAACAGAAACTACTTTCAAATGAAATCAATAGCAACCGACCACTCCTGAGCGTTAGATTTGCTTATTAATACTACCTCATTATTAGAACGCCATCTTAGCTTTCCTAAATGCCTTGTAAAAGCAAAACCATTGGGTCTCTCAGTTTGTAAAAGAACTCTTTTTACCTCTTCATTACTACCATACTGTTTAACAACCATATAGATGTCATATGTTTCAATATCATGTTTACACCATATCTCAGCAATTAGCTGTTTAGTACGATTCGCTTTTTGCTCCCATACATATTCATTTGTATAGTTAACTTCTACAACTTTTTTATATGCATAATCAAATGGTTTTACATCCCAATTTAACTCTTGAGAAACTAAGCATATTCCTTTCCATATACATTCTAGAATTAGTACCTTTTTTTCATGATTAGACAACGATGTATAATGATTGTAATTGAAAGGAACATATACTTCTGTGAAACCATCCACATTTTCTATATTCGTACATTGTCCCATCTCAACACAGTTAATAATTAACTTTGTTGTTTCCTTTGTCTTATATTTACCCAAATGATACTTATACAGCTCAGTAATACATTGAACTTCGTCTCGAAATTTCATGCGCTTTTTTTTCCAATTTTCTTCATAATCGAAACGTACTGCTTCTTCTATTGTGAATTTTTTACTTTTAATAATCTCGTTAATTTTTTCTTTGTATTCAACATAGGGCATGTCTAAATCAATATCTTTTAAGAGCACTTCGTAACCTCCTGATTTTATCTTCTACGACTTTTTGGAACTGGATTTGTGTGCAATCTTAGACTATTACCTTCTCTATCTCTTTTATAAGTCCAATTCCTCTCCCAATTTAATGCCAATTTTCTATTTGGAATATTTTTAATAACTATCCTCGCCCCATATAAGGGTACTTTTCTTCCTTTATTCCACTTTCTCACTTGTTGATTTGCCCTTGGTGAAGTACCATTCTTATTCAATCTCCTTCCGCTAATTCCAACTTTAACTACATCGCCAGTTTTTATGTTATATATTTCATAACCATGTTGCCTTTTTTTACTACTTTTACTGTTTCCATGTACCTTGGAAGGCATATATGCTGGATCTTTTTTTAGTATTCTATAAAGAGTGCTACCAAATTCAAAAGCAGCTTCTCCTCTTTCTCCTCGAATACGTTGTGGGCGTTCACCATCTAAATCAGCTAACATCACCGGGTTATTATCCGCATACGTATACCCATTCTGCGTAATCGGATCATCCGCGTCACCTGGATCTGGGTCTACCGAAATAAACACACCGTGCACCGGATGATAATACCGCGCCATGAGGTAATACATGCCGATTTCTTTATCATACATGTATCCCGCATATCCAAACGGATTATCTGCTGCGAAGCCTTCTGCACTACTTGTCAGCACATTGCCCCACGCGTCGTACGTATATTGCGCCACGACTTTGCCTGTGCTGTCTGTCATCGCGATGACATCACCATGTGGGTTGTAGTGATAGTAGAATGTTTGGCCTTGCGTTTTCATCGCGAGACGTACGCCGCTTGTGTTGTACACGTACTGCCGCAGTACCGCACCGCTTGTATTTGTTTCATACAATACGTTGATGCTGTCGCCGTCATAATGATAACGGGTTGTGATGCCATTTACTGTTTTTTCAATGCGGCGACCGTCGTCGTCATACTTGTACGTCGCAAACGGTGTTGTTTTGCCTGTTTCCGTGATGCTGATGAGAGAATATAACAAACACCAATAGCCTGCGCTATTGGTGCTTAATTACTCCGATACACATCCTGTTTCTACTTTCTTTACCTAATATCAATCATAAGATTGATTTAGTTATATATAAGCAATAAAAATAATTAAACCTATCACCATTAAAAGGAAACCGAAGAGTACCATTAAAACTGTAAAAGAAAAGCCGAAGCCAATAAATAAATCCATTAAAAATTCTAAAAAAGCTTGCCATTTTCTACGCAAAGATTGTCCTTTCATATCACTTAATAAATCACTCACTCCTAAACCTATCAAGAAAATACCAATGACAAATAAAGAAATTGATATAACCATTGGAGATTGATTTAGAAAAGTTATGTTGTATAACTGCATAGTTTTAATTAACATTTCTTCACTCCTTCAGGAGAGCCATGCGTCTTACAAGTCATAAAACGCTTTTCCTCGACCCAACATACTTATATTCCTAACTCGAAATGGATATCTGATATTAAAAATATTACTATTATACTTTAAATAAAGAAACAATTCGGTAATTAGACACTTATCTTCTAAACCTTTTTCTCAAGTATGTTTTAAATTCACTATACTTTTTCTTAATTGGCTGTCTATATCTAACATATGTTTTACCAGTTTTATACTGTAAATATCCAGAAGTTGCTCCTCTAACTGCGCCAAAATGAGCACCTAATACTATGCCGCCAGTAACTCCTATCCTAACTTCCTGCTGAGGTATCCTTAATCCTTTAGGTGCAGTTGGTAATTGCATATGTCCAAAATATATTGCAGCTGTAACTCCTCCGTAAGCAGCTCCACTAAATGCTTTACTAGCTATAGTCCTACCTACATGGCCAGGTCTACTCCATCCTACTAGAGTTCTGTCCACTCTCCTAGGTATTGAGTATATATAGTCTATTATTCTGAGATATTTACCATCTGGATCGATAAACATAACCGGATTATTATTTACATACGTATACCCATTCTGCGTAATCGGATCATCTGCATCACCTGGATCTGGGTCTACCGAAATAAACACACCATGCACCAGATGGTAATACCGCGCCATGAGGTAATACATGCCGATTTCTTTATCATACATGTATCCCGCATATCCAAACGGATTATCTGCTGCGAAACCTTCTGCACTGCTTGTCAGCACATTGCCC
>NZ_RIAV01000050.1 GCF_003852715.1 Ectobacillus antri | reverse complement strand
GCACGAGAGGTAAGGTTTGCACGCGTAGGTGATCCGGTAGAAGCGCTTGCGGAGCACGAGAGTCAAGGTTTGCACGTGCAGGTGATCCAGGAGAAGCGCTTGCGGAGCACGAGAGTCAAGATTTCCGAGCGCAGGTGTCCCAGGAGAAGCGCTTGCGGGGCACGAGAGCCCAGTTTTGCACGTTCAGGTGTCCCAGGAGACGATCTTGCGGAGCACGAGAGTCAAGATTTGCGAGCGCAGGTGTCCCAGGAGACGCTCTTGCGGAGCACGAGAGCCCAGTTTTGCACGTGCAGGTGATCCGGGAGAAGCTGTTGCGGAGCACGAGAGTCAAGATTTGTGCGCTTAGGTGATCCAGGAGAAGCGCTTGCGGAGCACGAGAGTCAAGATTTGCGAGCGCAGGTGTCCCAGGAGACGCGCTTGCGGGGCACCTGATCTAAGACATACTCTTTCTAGTGACCCGCGAGTTTGGTGTTAGAGCTGTTTCAAAAATGAAAGTGGTAAAGTCTTTCTATCATGTTAGTAATTTCGTTATCTCCGCCAGACTAAGACCTGTAAATTTTGTGATGTCTTCCATGTACAATCCATTTTTATACATTCTCCGAACAAGCTGCAGTCTTTCTTCTTTGCGGCCTTTTTCTAATTTTTCACGAGCATGAGCTCTCCCCGCCTAGTCCTTTTTTACAAGACAATTCAATGCACATACAAACGGCTTATAAGCCCCTTGTAAGTACAAAATCATTTCAAAAACAAAACAACTACAATTTTTTTCGATGCTGTAATGAAAAATTTTTTATAAGCTGTGCCCCTTTTGCCTGCTTGCCTTATATATAGATAACGGATGAGGGAGAAGGAGGAGCGGGTATGGCGGTGTATCGGTTGGTGCAGGTGAGTTTTTGGCAGGATGACTTTGTGCTGGAGCTTACGCCGGAGGAGCGGTACTTTTATTTGTATTTGCTGACGTGCTCGAAGACGACGCAGTGCGGGATTTATTCGTTTCCCAAGCGCGTGGCGGAGATGGAGACGGGGTATAACCGGGAGACGGTGGACAAGCTGCTTGATCGGTTTGTGGCGTATGGCAAGGTGCTGTATGATGCCGAGACGAAGGAAGTGTGTGTGGTGAATTGGATTCGCTATAACCCGGTGAACAATGTGAATGTGGAAAAGTGTGTACTGCGTGAATTGAAGCTGGTAAAAAGCAAGGCGCTGGTGCAGATGTTTTTGGAAAAATGCCGGGAGGAGGGCTGTAAGATGTCGCTTGTATTCGCGCATTTTTGCCCAGGTGTATCGGTGCCGGAGGAAGAGGACACGGGTGCGGTGTTCCGGTTTTATGAGGAGCATTTTGGCAGTTTGTCGTCGTATGCGGCAGAAGAGTTGCAGGCGTGGATGACGGATTTGTCTTCTGAATTGGTTCTAAAGGCGCTGCAGCTGGCGTTCGAGCAGAATCAGCGCAAGCTTGCATATGTAAAGGCGATTTTGCGCGATTGGCACCAGCAAGGGTACACGAAACTGCAGGAGGTGGAGGAGGCATTAACACGTTTTCGGCAAAAGGTACCTGCTTCTGCGGAGCAAACAACGTATGTGTCAGAGGAGGGTAACTGGGATGCACCAAGCGATGAGGAGCTGCGGCGCTTTTTAGAGGAAAAGAATATAACTGATGGAGGGAGAGCTCATGATGAAGCTGGAGAATAAAGAGGCGGAAAAAAGTGTGCTAGGAGCACTTTTACTAGAAGGACAGCTGATGAAGGAGTGCCGCTTGTCAGAGGTTCATTTTTCGGATCCGGTGCATCGGGGCATTTTTAGGTTGCTTCGGCAGCTGGAGGATGACGGAAAGCCGATTGATTTGGTTGCGCTCGTGTCTGTGATGGATCCCTCCTTTTTAGAACAAATCGGCGGTCTTTCGTATTTGACACATTTGGCAGAAAGTGTACCAACGACGGCAAACTTTGGACATTATGAACGGATTCTACAGGGAGGCTGGAAGATGAATCAGGCGATGCTGGCGGCACAACAGATGCAGGAGAAGCTAGTAACGGAGCGGGATGAAGGTGCGATTGGGGAGATGATTACAACGCTTTGCGAGCTAGAGGAAGCAGAGTACGAGGATGATGAAGCGATTGCGACAACAGTTACGGCGTTATTTCAGAAATTTCAAGAGGATAAGGGTGACTTGACTGGTATTGATACAGGGTTTTGGGCACTTAACCGGATGACATGTGGCCTGCAGGAGGGCGATCTTGTGATTATCGGCGCGCGGCCATCAATGGGGAAAACTGCATTTGCGCTAAACCTGGCGCTTCACGCGGCGAAAACGGGAGCTGGTGTTGGCATCTTTTCCTTAGAAATGAGTAAGGAGCAGCTGGTGAAGCGATTAATGTCATGTGTACAGAATATCGAGGGTGATAAGCTGAAAAATCCGCGGCGCCGGTTTGCGATTCCCGATTGGGATAAGATGATCGATGCGAGCGCTGATCTCACGGGCTTACCGATTGCCATTTTTGAAAAGGCAGGTGTGCAGCTTCAGCAAATGTGGGTACAGGTGCGCAAGCTAAAGCGCCGCTACCCCGATCAAAAAATCCTGGTGATAGTGGATTACCTGCAGCTCATTGCGGGAGATGCCAAGCATAAGGGCAACCGATTTCAGGAAATTAGCGAAATATCTCGTAAGCTCAAGCTCATGGCGCGCGATTTGAACGTGTGCGTGGTCGCATTGTCACAGCTGTCTCGTGCAGTGGAGGCGCGCCAGGACAAGCGTCCGCTGCTGTCCGACTTACGCGAAAGCGGTCAGATTGAACAGGATGCCGACCTCATTATGCTGATGTACCGGGAGGATTATTACGAAAACGACGGTGACGGTGTTGTGGAACTCAACATCGCCAAGCACCGAAACGGCTCTGTCGGCAAAATCAGAGTACGGTTTTTAAAGGAATGCGGGCGGTTTGTTTCCTATTAATATGTTTGCTGACTTGAATGGCTGTGTGCTGTTCAAGTTTTTTCATGATGATTTTAGCTTGCTGGAGAAAGAAAGGTCAAGAGCTGTTCACAAAAGGAGCAGGAAAACTTCCGTATTATACGCACCGATAGGTTATAAAAAAGAAATAAGCATTTACAGGAATCTAATATATTGTATTAAATTAAACTTAACGTAAATTAAGTTTAGTTAAATTTACTTTAATATTTATTGGACGTATACTAGCTAAGGGGCATTGAATTCAATTGTACTGTTCCAATATATTGAATTCCATGTTATTTAAAGGCAATAAGTTTATTTATAAATTGATGACAAAAGAGAGCATGATATTAGCTGGTAATTGGACTTCAGGTCCCTATATAAAAATAACGTTATAAGCTCGTATATCAATTCCGGTTCTTTGTCCAGTTGAATATCTATACTTTTGTACTTTTTTCACAAGGTCAATCGATTGCATTTGCTTTGTTCAATCAAGCCCGTAAAACTGGGATGCCTGGATGTTCTCTTGAGTGGAAATCAACCACGCCCCGCGATGTGTTAAATAGCAACAATAGTTACGAAAACAGCCTTCTTTTTAGAAGTATTATTATCGCATTCTCTATATATCGTTACATTCTCCTACAGTGTTTGTGTATCTAATTTAGAAACAAAATACGCATGTTGTGAAATGATACAAGTATGCGAATGTTGAGGAGGTCATATTCATCAACGTACTTAGGCAAGGATACCCCTTCCTCAAGGAACGTGAAGGTGCGATAGCGCCAGTGAGTAGGTGGGGGAGGAATTGCGATCAGATACGGTATGGTACATAAAATCGTAAGATTTTGTACCATATCAAGTATCTGAAACTTCCGCCTTACCTCCTCCTTTTTCTGTCTAAATCATTTGCTTTCACTAAAAATATAATACAATTATGTTAGTGAAAGGTGGTGAAAATAATGACTACGATTACTGCAAAAATACAGATTTACACTTCTGACAATCAATTTGAAAGTCTAAAGGTAACAACCAATGCTTATCGTAAGGCTTGTAATTGGTTGTCAAAACATATATTTAAAACAAAGAATCTGAATCAAGCCAACATAAATAGTTTGTATTACGCTGATTTACGAAATCAGTTTGCGTTAAAAAGTCAAATGGCTCAATCTGTTATGAAAACTGTTATTGCTCGATATAAGTCCGCGAAATCTAATGGACACGATTGGTCTTTAATTGACTTTAAAGGGGTACCGTCACATGCCCATCAAGCTAACAACGTAAATGACTATATACGAAATGATCCTTGTTTCAAAACTAGCGAGTAACGGAAAAGTAGGCATGACAAAGAAGCCTACTAAAATATGATTTTTTTGCT
>NZ_RIAV01000005.1 GCF_003852715.1 Ectobacillus antri | reverse complement strand
TTGAAGAAGCAGTCACGAGCTTTCTGACTGAAGTCTCAGCTACGCCGGCAGCTGTGCTGCAGCGTCTCGGCATTCACTGAGCGCCGTATGTCGAAAAATTAAATCACTTATATATAGATGAGTTTAATAAGAACATCTATCAAGATGGCAATAAGCAAAAACAACTTTATATACCGTTGGATTGAAGTACATAAAAGAACGGTTTTATAAATAATGAACATAAAAATAGTGACGTAGCCACGCAATCCCTGTTAAAATATTTCCCGTATAAAACATAAGAAAATCCTCTCAATTAACATACTTTTACCGTGCGAACATTTTCTCCCAAAAACACTAAAGAATATTAACAATTACCGAAAACATAGAATTGAAACGAATCAAACCAAAAAGTCCTCATTATAGAGGATTTTTTGGTGATTATTCCACTCCCCCACTCTGTAATATTTTTATCTCGTGAATTATTCCAAAAAAACTGTCAATTGAGATATAATCATGTATAAGTTATTGTGTAACTTATTCTACTAACGAAGCAGTTTAGTGCAGGAAAGACAAATAGTGAAACTTTTCATTTACTGTATTCGTATTGTATAAAAGGGGGTTGTACAAGTGAATGACACAATTGGTTATGCAATAGTTGCATTATTTATTATGGGTTCTACATATGGGTTAATTAAACAACTTCAACTTACTATGAATATTCAAAGGAATAATAAATCAGATAGAAGGTTAGTAATCGGTAATTATCTAACAAGTATTTCATTTGCAGGATTTATTATATCGTTCATATTAAATGTATTGGTTGCAATACAGGTTATCCAATCAAGTACGATAACGAGTAACAATACCAGTGTTAGTTGCGTTTTCTTTCTATTGGTACTTTTAGTATCCAGATTTCTAATAACACCTAAAAATCACTAACCTTGTTGGCGTATTAAGCTAACAGGTAGCTTTAATTCAAGAACAGGACTGTCAAAAGACGGTCTTTTTTATGTTTTTAAGAATCAATATAATTCTCGTTTAGTACAGAAGTTGTTTTTTGATAGTTTATTAAGGTATACCTTTAAGGAAATCAAAAACAGGGTTTATTTATAGTTTATAAAGTTTATTCTAATATTTTACAAACGTTTATAAAATATGTTTATCTTTATAAACACATGGATTATAATAGAATTAACAAATAACCCATAGGAACGGTGAAGAACATGAGTAAAAAGACTTTTGCTTACATAAGGGTATCAAGCAAAGACCAAAATGAAGCCAGACAATTAAAAGAAATCCTAGAATTAGGCATAAATGAACGTGATATATTTATTGATAAGGAAAGTGGAAAAGACTTCAATAGAAGCCAATACAAAGCGTTAAAGCAGTGTTTACGTGAAGGGGATTTACTTTATATTAAATCAATTGACCGATTCGGCAGAAACTCAAAAGAGATAAAGAAAGAATGGGAAGATATTACCCAAAACATCAAAGCTGATATAAAAGTATTGGATATGCCCTTACTTGATACAACGCAATATAAAGACCAATTGGGGTCATTTGTATCTGACCTTGTTTTACAAGTTTTAGCCTTTGTAAGTGAGCGTGAACGTGATAATATTCTTCAACGACAAGCCGAAGGAATAAAAGTTGCAAAGGCACAAGGAAAACATCTAGGTAGACCACAATTAAATCTAAGTACATTAAACAAGGAACAAAGACAAAAGTTAGATAGTAACTATCCTAAATGGAAAAGAAAAGAGATAACAGGGGTTGAATTTATGACCTTGTTAGAGTTAAAAAAGAACTCATTCTATAAAATCATCGGAGAATATGAACAAACAATTTAGGCATCCTCCTAGGGTGTCTTTGGCTTTTTTATAGTGGGGGGATACTTTTCACCAATTAGGACAAACCCAGAATACTAAATGACATAAGCACAACCACCCTCACACTTTAAAGACAATTCAAATATAAATAATATCCAAAATCCTCTTAATATAGGGGATTTTTTTTATTCTACTTAATATTTAAGTTATGGGGCAAAATTTGTTGAAAAAGATATACAAACATTTATATCTATAAATTAGGGATTTTTGTATAATTTAGAAAAGGTTGAGGTGGGGGAGAAAATTATGAGTTTATTCTTAAATAAATTGGGTAAGCGAATAGTTAAAGATAGAATTAAGCCTTTTGTATTTATACAGCTAATAGTACTAATAGCTTATCTTATTGTTAGTTTTTATTCTTTAAAAAATCATGAAGTAAATTATTTCTATCAAGGACTTAGTCAGGTTATTGTAGCTGTCTTCTGGCTTTTAATGGGGATAGAACAATTTATATTAAAAAAGAAATTATATTCCATTTTCAGCATAATTTTTAGTGTATTATTTATCTATTTAGCAATACAAAGCTTTTCTTTATTAAAAATAAAGGGATAATGGATATAATTTTTCGAAATATCGAACCGTTAATTATTGTAGCAAAAAAGCCCTATTGATGTAGGGCTTTCATTCTATATTCCTATAAAGATTTTTTGCTCAAAATTAACTTTGTTCTTTGGTGATGTACGGTGAACCGTATCATAAGTAGAGGCAAAAAATTTTGAAGGTAAAGAGGCAAATGCTCTTCACCTTTGGGTATTATAGATAATTGTTCCCCAGATGGATCGCCAAAGAAGTGATGCAAGAGGACAATGGACTTTGATTTGCAGTTGAAGCTTCTGTGAAGTACGATTACACAGCGGTAAAAAACATAATACATTATTTGCGGCAAAACAGATATGAGAAAAGGAATTGAAGGTCTAGCAACACTGATTCAAGATTCTTTCAAATTTAATCCGTACGGTGATTCCATCTTCCTGTTTTCTGGATGGAGTAAAGATCGCTATAAATGTTTGTATTTTGATGGCGACGGCCTCGCGATGCTTTATAAACGCCTAGATAGCAGGAAGCTTCAACGGCCCAAGAACGAGAAGGAAGTTCGCAATTTGTCTCAACAGGAGCTGCGCTGGCTTCTTGAAGGGCTATCCATCCAACAGCCAAAGGCCATCCCGCAATCATCGAAAGGTGTATGTTAAAGCAATTTTATCGTTATTTCTTCTATACAGCATGTGGAAAGTAAAATAGCCGTATATCTTATGAAAAATGAATGATATACGGCTATTTGTGTTGCGTACCGTGAAGGTGCACTTATTTTTATAATTCGGGTTTACTGTGTTTCTGCATTTATATTTGAAAATAAGTTGTTAACCATGATATAAGATAAAAGAAGTAAAATATTTGGCTTTATGTTTTTTGATCAAGTGTTTGAAATTGTATTCGAAACGAGAGGATTTGAGTTTGAAATGATAGATAACTTTTGGCGTGATTTACCACGACCATTTTTTGTACTTGCACCAATGGAAGATGTGACAGATGTTGTGTTTCGTCATGTGGTAAGTAAAGCTGGCCGACCGGATGTGTTTTTCACAGAGTTTACAAACTCGGATAGCTATTGTCATCCAGATGGCAAGGATAGCGTGCGTGGTCGTTTGCTTTTTACAGAGGATGAACAGCCAATGGTGGCACATATTTGGGGAGACAATCCCGAATATTTCCGTCAAATGAGCATTGGTATGGCAGAGCTAGGCTTTAAAGGTATTGATATTAATATGGGCTGCCCTGTACCGAATGTGGCATCAAGAGGAAAAGGGAGCGGTCTTATACTGCGCCCAGACGTTGCGGCAGAACTTATTCAAGCAGCAAAAGCAGGCGGACTGCCTGTCAGTGTAAAAACACGACTTGGCTATGAGGATGTAAATGAGTGGGAGGCATGGTTAACGCATATTTTAAAACAGGATATTGCCAACCTGTCTATTCATTTACGTACAAGAAAAGAAATGAGTGAAGTAGCTGCACATTGGGAGCTCATTCCAGAAATTAAAGAATTACGTGACCGTATTGCACCAGATACGCTATTGACGATTAATGGAGACATTCCTGACCGTCAAACAGGGCTGCAGCTGGCTGAACAATATGGTATTGATGGTGTGATGATTGGCCGAGGTATTTTTAAAAATCCGTTTGCATTTGAAAAAGAGCCGAGAGAGCATAGCAGTAAAGAATATCTTGATTTGCTAAGACTACAGCTCGATTTGCAGGATCATTATGCGGAAATCGTGCCGCGATCAATAACGAAGCTTCATCGCTTTTTCAAAATCTACGTTAAAGGGTTTCCTGGTGCTGCTGAGTTAAGAACAAAGTTAATGAGCACGAGATCGACAGATGAAGTGCGTGCATTGCTTGATAACTTTGAAAAGGAATGTTGATGCGGCAAGGAAAGTGATAGGATGTAACTCTCAATAGCTAGAGAAAAAATATGTTATATCAACTGTACTGATTTGATTGGGATAGAAGGTATGTGCTTCAGAATGTTAAGGAGAAAAGAGAGGATAACAAATCCTCTCTTTTTTCATGCAAGAAGCAACGATACGCATTGATAAAGATGCAAGCATTTCTAACATTTGTTTCCAAACTGTAATAAAATATACCCAATCATTAAACAAGATTAACATGTACTTAAAATCTATCGTGTTTAATAGAGTTGTGAAAGATAAATTACTAGGAGGCTATTAGGATGATTAATAAGAAACTAGTAAAAAAGGGAGCAGCTTTAGCGCTTGCCCTAGCTATTACAGCTCCAGCACTAGCACCTGCAGAAGTAGCTGCTCAGAATAAATTTAAAGTAGAATCAGTTAAGTTTAATGGAATGAAGGCACCTACTACTGTTGACGAAATGGTAAAAACATATACAAACGCATCAGTTACAGTAAAGTATCAAAATGGGAAAGAGAAAACATTCCCGTTAACATACAAAACTTTGTTTAAATCAGAAGATAAAGTAGCAACAGTAAAGGGAGAACGAGTTCCTGCGGGTACACCAATTGATGTGAATGGAAATCCTATTGTTGATCCAAGTAGCCCAGAAAAAAAATACTTTGTTTCAGATGCACCAGACTCAAATACAATATTGAACCCAATTAACGGTAAGTTATATATGATTACGCATTACGAGTATCAAACGGTTGATGCTGCCGGGAAATCAGCTTATGGATTAGTTCCTGCTTCTATGTCTTTAACGGAATTGAATCAAAACTCAAAAACAGGAGAGCTTAAAGCAAAATCCGTTAAAAAAATTGATTTTTCTGCAGTAAACGGTCTTTGGATTCCTTGTAATGGCTCTATGTCCCCATGGAATACGCACTTAGGCTCTGAAGAGTATGAGCCAGACGCACGTCAGTTTTTAGATACACAATCTAAAACAAGAAGCCAAGTAGAAACGTTTGCTCAGTTTTACTTTGGAGATAAGTCAAAAGCAAATCCATACTTCTATGGCTTTACGCCAGAAATTACAGTAGATAAAAAAGGTAAAGCTTCGGTCGTGAAGCATTACAGCACTGGACGTATTTCGCATGAATTAGCTAAGGTAATGCCGGATAATAGAACTGTTTATTTTGGTGATGATGGTGGGAATACAGGATTATTTATGTATGTAGCCGATAAAGAAAAAGATTTATCAGCAGGTACACTATATGCAGCTAAATTTAAGCAAACAGGTTCCGAAAATGGTGGTTCTGGTGATTTAGAGTGGATTAATCTAGGGCATGCGACGGATAAGGAGGTAGAAGATATCATTAAGAGCGGCATCACGTTTAATGATATTTTTGAAACTTCAGAGGTCCCTGCTGAAGGTTTTACAGCCATTAAGCAATATTCATACGGTAAGATAGAGTATTTAAAAGTAAAGCCTGGTAAAGAAAAAGCAGCAGCTTTCCTGGAAACACGTCGTTATGCAGCTATGCTTGGCGCAACAACAGAGTTTAACAAAATGGAAGGTGTAACGTTAAACGAAAAAGATAGAAAGCTATACCTAGCAATTTCTGACCAAAGCAAAAGTATGGAAAAGGATCCGACAGGAAAAGATCCGGCCGACCATATTCAACTACCAAAAATTAAATCAGGTGTAACGTATGAATTAGGGTTGAAAAAAGGTCAAACAGATAGCAAAGGAAAAGCGATTCATAGCTCCTATGTAGCTCCTTCTATGCATGGCTTAATTGTAGGTGAAGATCTTCCTAAAGCTGATGCTTATGGTAATACAGCAAATGTAGATAAAGTAGCTAACCCAGATAATCTAAGCTATTCTGAAGCAATGAGAACACTCTTTATCGGCGAGGATAGCGGAAACCATACCAATAACTATGTTTGGGCTTATAATGTTGATACAAAAGAGTTAGCGCGTATTTTATCTGTTCCAGCTGGTGCAGAAGCAACCGGATTGAATGCTATAGATAACAGAAATAACTACGCTTATATCTTTAGCAATTTCCAACACCCTGGTGATGAGATTGCTGATAGATCAATTACAGCGGTTAATAAAGATGAGTTATTGAAGGCCGTGGATGAACAGATTGGAATTAATAAAACAGGTGGTATTGGATATATCTCTGGTCTACCTTTTTTTACAAAGATGTCAGATGCTGCATCTAAAAAGTCTGCAAGTAAATAAGCTAAAATAAAAAGGCAACTACAAAGCTATCAAATAGCTTTGTAGTTGCCTTTTTATATAGATGAACACTGTGGAGATGTTAATTCTATATAAGTACAACTAGAAAAACCGACATTCTTTTTTGTGGGAAAGAAAAAGGGGCATGCGATCAGGGTCTAAGAGATACGCGTGTCAAGTAAGAACATACATAATATAGCGAGGGGGTTTGGAGCCGTGATTTTCTTGCTGTTTCTATGTCGAAAAAAACATGTAAACTTATATAGTATATAAAACAGGTTTGTATGTTCGCTCATAAATAGTAAAAGGATATTTTAATATTTTAAATATTTCTGATATAATATTAATAAGGCTATGGATGATTCAGAGAAGATATGTATGTAGGTCATACTCTTGCTTTACTTTAATGCCAAAACATAAGTGTCTATATCTTTTCTGCAAATCTTAGGGGATAAGGATGGGGAAAATGAGTAACAGACAAACAAGCACAGACGTTATTTTAATAGGTGCCGGGGTCATGAGTGCAACTTTAGGCGCATTACTAAAAGAGTTAGCACCAGAATGGGAAATAAAAGTATTTGAGAAGCTTGCCAATGCAGGAGAAGAAAGTTCTAATGAATGGAATAATGCGGGAACGGGTCATGCTGCACTGTGTGAGCTTAACTATACATCTGAAAAATCCGATGGATCGGTAGATGTTAGCAAAGCAATAAAGATTAATGAGCAGTTTCAGCTCTCAAAGCAGTTCTGGTCTTATCTTGTGAATAAAAACGTGATTCAAAATCCACAGGATTTTATTATGCCCATACCTCATATGAGTTTAGTGCAAGGAGAAAAGGATGTAGCCTTTTTGAAAAAGCGTTTTGAAGCGCTTTCAAAAAATCCGTTGTTTCAAGGAATGGAATTTTCTACGGACCCTGAGAAGTTGAAAAAGTGGATGCCACTTATTATGGAAGGACGTACATCTCATGAACCAATGGCAGCTACTAAAATTGAATCCGGTACAGATGTAAACTTTGGTGCTTTAACACGTATTTTGTTTGAGCATTTAAAGAGTAAACATGTTCAAATTCACTATAAGCATAGTGTTGAGAATATTAAACGTGCAAATGATGGTTTATGGGAATTGAAAGTGCGTAATGTAGATAGCGGTGTTGTTGAGCATCATGCTGCCAAATTCGTATTTATTGGAGGCGGAGGGGGAAGCTTGCCTTTGCTACAAAAAACAGGAATTCCTGAGTCTAAACGAATTGGCGGATTCCCAGTAAGTGGTCTGTTTATGGTATGTAAAAACCCTGAGGTTATAGAAAAGCATCATGCAAAGGTATATGGTAAAGCGAAGGTTGGCGCTCCACCAATGTCAGTGCCACATCTTGATACGAGATATATCAATGGTGAAAAAACATTATTGTTTGGACCATTTGCCGGTTTTTCACCAAAGTTTTTAAAAACAGGTTCATATTTTGATTTAATTGGCTCTGTAAAGCCAAACAATGTCCTTACAATGCTAGCGGCAGGTATAAAGGAGATGGCCTTAACAAAATACTTAATTCAACAAGTCATGTTATCTAATGAAAAGCGTATGGAAGAATTGCGTGAGTTCATCCCAAATGCTAAAAGCGAGGATTGGGATATCATTGTGGCGGGCCAGCGCGTACAGGTTATTAAGGATACAGAAACGGGCGGAAAAGGAACACTTCAATTTGGTACAGAAGTAGTCAGTGCGGCAGATGGTTCTATAGCGGCATTACTAGGAGCTTCCCCAGGAGCTTCTACTGCGGTTCATGTGATGCTTGAAGTATTGGAAAAGTGTTTCCCTGAACAAATGCATGTATGGGAAGCTAAAATAAAAGAAATGGTTCCTTCTTATGGGATATCATTAGCTGGAAAACCAGAATTGTTTCAACAGATTGATGCTTCTACATCCGAAACTTTGGGACTGTGCAAAAAAAAACTGGTTTATAGTTAATTTGAGAAGTAGATAGAAGAAAAAGAGGGGGATTTTTAAAAACACCCCCTCTTTTTCTTGCTAGTTTAAATTGTATCTTCATCATTAATAAATATAGTTAGAATGGAATCTAATGCTTCAGTTCCGTTAGCTACTACGTTTACTTTATTGACATATTTCTCGCCAATTAGATGCTTTAAAGGTTGTTTTACCTTGTTGAAGTATTTAAATGCTTCTCTCGCCATTTCATCCCATACTGTATAATAGGTTAAATAATCGTTTGCAGTCACTCTTATTCTTGATGTACCTTCTTCCGGTATGCATTGAAATGTCTCGTCTTCTCCCATCGCTCCATAATCAGCTGTCAATTGTTCGCCAGGTTGGATGTCCCTCGCAGCTAATTCAAAGTCATATGCAGTATCTACGCAATTTGGATTGAAGCTATGATTCATGTATCTCGCATGATCCCAACATAACACATACTCCCCCTCACGATCTTCGTAAGCATATTTATATATAAACTCTTTTCTAATAGCGTCAAGACTTTCAATATACTCTTCACTAAGAATCATATCTAAGTCATCTTTAATCCAAACGATAGTCCCTTTTGGAATGAATTTGGTTGCAAATATACCAATCCCTACCTCTTTACTTACATATCGAATTTCTGTATCTGGATGCATCATTTTCTATTCCTCCTTTGTATTAACTAGCTTCAATATATTTATGCGCGTGTTTTATAATTGGAGTAGATTTTTGTCCCATCCTCACACTACGATAATATAAACTTAAAAAATGATTGAGCACCTAAGTATTTCTAAAATTAGCCCTAATTTTTTTTAGTCAACACGTGTTACACTGAAGGAAATAAAAAAATAAGATAGATGCAGCAGATATGAGGTAGCAAAAAATACGAGCTATTTTGAAGGAAGAATTAGTAGTTGCATTGGGATGTACGGAGCCAGTAGCAATCGCGTTAGCCGCTGCAACAGCAAGAAGCTATGTGATGGAGGAGGCAATTGAATCTCTTCATTTAGAAGCTAGCGGAAGTGGAAATCAAGGGATTGCTGTTACTCTTCCAGTTGTAGCGGTTGCAGAGCGACTAGGCTTCTAAGGAGAAGATGGTACGCGCTGTGGCCCTCAGTCATTTAATCTAAGTTTGGTCGCCTTTCCGCCTTATGTGGTGTAACTGCTGCAGGAATGGGAGCAAGCGGAGGTATCGTATATTTGCTGGGGGGGACTTGAAGAAGTGAGGGCATCCATCCAGAATACAATCGGTAATGTTTCCGGTATGGTTTGTGATGGTGCTAAGGCATGTTGTGCAATGAAGGTGTCTACTTGTGCTAATGTTGCTGTTCAATCCGCTCTTATGGCAATCAATCAGCAGAGGATTCAGTCGACAGATGGTTTTATTCAATGATGATGTCGAGAAAAGTATTGAAAGCTTCTGCAAGCTTGGAAACGAGGGAACGAGACAAACAGATGAGCTTATCTTACAGCTCATGATGGAAAAGGAATCCGCCTTAAAGGGGAGCATTTAAAAATAGGTACTGTCTGTGATGGCAGTACCTGTTGATTTTATTCTTGTTTTAGAAAATGCCAAGCATAGTCAACCTCTAGATTTATAACGCCCATAAAGACAAATGAAAATTGGCATCCATAAGGATTTCCCATATAAAGGTACTTACTATATTTTGCGTGTTGACAATACATATAACACTTGTATACACTACGTGAGAATTCACTATAAAATAGGTAAGATGGAGAACATAGACATGAGCATTTCAAATAGGATTGAGTGGATTGATGTATGTAAAGGAATGGGTATTTTCCTGGTGGTGTTGGGTCACACCATGATTGATGGTACGGCGAGAAGTTATATTTATTCATTTCATATGCCGCTTTTCTTTTTCATATCAGGTTATTTGTTTTCAACTAAAAAGTATGCTACGTTTAAAGAGTTTCTAGTGTCTAAGGCAAAGACGTTATTAATTCCTTATATAAGTTTTTCCATTATTGCGCTTATTGCCCTGAAGATACTAGTTCATCAAAGCATAGATGTAACAAGCTTTATAAAAGCATTTGTTATGTCAAAAAGAAATGAAATTTACTATAATGACCCGTTATGGTTTTTAACGGCTTTATTTACAATTGAGGTTATATATTATCTATTCGATAAGTATGTAAAAAGAAGATATGTTGTAATGACAGTTGCTATTTTAGTAAGCTATTATTCATTTCTTATCTTTAACCCATTAGCGGGTACTCATGTTTTACCATGGAGCTTAGATCAATCTTTATATTATCTTATTTACTTTGGCATTGGGTATTTTATAAAAACAACCATTCCACAGAAAAATAATGTAAAAAAGTCTTATGTATTAATCAGTGGTGCTGTGATGCATATATATATTGTCTGTAACTCTACAGATGTTTTTAATATGTGGAACGTTATTACTGTATATGGTGTGTTGCCAGATAGTGCTAATGTTTACCTTTATGATATATTAACGACACTATGTGCGATTAGTTTTTGGATATATGCATCGGGTTATTTATCTTTTATGAAACCTATAACATACATGGGTAAAAACTCTTTAATCATATTAGCATTGCATATATGTGTAGGATTCAATCTTGTTCATCAGCTCTTTTTACAGAGGGTTTTCCCGATAATTGGATTTTCAATTGAAAATCCTAATATGTTAGGTCTTTTCTTTACTATTGCTTCGCTCTGTATACTAGTTCCTTGTATACATGTGATCAATCGCTATATACCCTTTATACTTGGGAGGATTAGTGTAAAAAAACAATCTCAATCTCAAAAGAGAGCTGCTTAACTTAAAAAATTTTTATGAATTTATACAAACTACAGATATAATATAGTTATAGATGGATATAAAGGGGACGAACTGGATGGAGGCAATTGTTAATCAATTAAAAAAGCACTTACGCAATATGAAGGTGTACGAGCTATTAAAAGCCAATCCGCTATTGGCAAAAGTGAATGCAGGCTATCGCGCAAAGCAAACACAAGAAAAAAGCAAGAAGCTGCAAGAGCATGGATTACAAGCTCTAGCTCTTATGAAAGAAGCTTTGCTTGCAACCGAGCATGAATTTTGGTTAGATTATGGAACTTTATTGGGCGCAATTCGTGAAAAAGATTTTATCGGCCATGACTTTGATATTGATTTTGGTGTGTTATATATAAACAACGAAAAAGTAAAGCAATTAGGTGAATGTTTGCTTACTAAAGGTTTTTCTAAGTCACGAACATTTGACTTAGATGGTCGTATTGTAGAAGAAACATATCTTTATGAAGGCGTTCATATCGATTTGTTTTATTATGAAAGTAGTGCACCGGGGAAAGTAAGTTGCTATTCCTTAGAGGCTGGTGAACATACAAAGTATACGTATCCAGAAGGACGAGAAGAGATTACAAATCTAGTTGTGAAGAAGATTACCTCATCCTTCAATGGAACTACTACAATTGATTTTAAAGGCCATACATTCCCTGTTCCTGCTAATCACCATGAGTATTTAACAGACAATTACGGTGAAACATACATGATTAAGAATGCTAACTGGGATTGGACAACATCCGTTTCTAATTTTGAAGTTTTAAATCATCAAGGTGTAACTAAGGCAGTTATATACAAATAAGCAGAGTTGTATATGTTATAATGATGCATAGAAAAAATAACCTTAATCTATAGATTAAGGTTATTTTATTGCTAGGTAAATTATAGATAAGGAATGAAATGAATGAATCCATCATTATTTAAAAATACCATCTATAAACTCATACTAAATGCTTTTAACTTAGTATTGCCAATCTTTGTAGGAGCGTATGTAGCTCGTACCTTAGGGGCTACCTCAATGGGAAAAGTACAGTTTTCCGAAACCATTTTTATGTACTTCTTTATTTTTGCAACGTTTGGTGTATATCAGTATGGTATGCGGGAAATGAGCCGGGTTAAAGGAAATCCGCAGAAAGTTAGTCAGCTATTTACAAGTTTATTCACGATTAGTACAATTACAAGCTTGCTTTCATTAGGGTTATATATTTTAGTGGTATATACAGGATATGGAGAGCGTGATATATTTCCGATTCTTTTGCTATTTTCATTTAACTTTCTTTCTAATATATTCTATGTAGAGTGGGCAAATGAAGCGCTAGAACGATATGGATTTATAACAGTAAAAACAGTCATCTTACGTTTAATTTATGCTGTGCTGATTATTGTCTTTATTCAAGAGGCTGAGGATTACATCCAGTACACCATTTTATTAGTGCTGTTTATGTTTTTAAACAATATTGTAAGCTTTGTGTATGTAAAACGTCATATTCCATTTTCATTTTCAAATCTTATCTTAAAAAAACATATTAAGCCTTTATTTTTAATGGTTATTTTTTCTAACGCTAGCATTTTGTACACACAGCTGGATCGATTCATGCTTGGTGAATTTTCAAGCGCAAGCAATGTTTCATACTACGTAGTCTCACAGCAAATTATGGGTATCATTAATATGCTAATGTTAAGTGTTGTGCAGGTCACAATTCCAAGGCTTTCCTATCTATCTGAAAATGAAGGCGAAGAAGCATACATCAGCGTATTAAATCAAGTTTCTAAAGTATATTTTTCAACCTTGTTTCCAGCCGCATTCGGTCTGTTCCTCATTTCGGATGTGGGGGTCGTTCTATATGGTGGTGCTGAGTTTACGCCTGCGGGAGCTGTATTAGCTGCTTTTGCGTTATACATGATAACGTTAGGTATGGAATCTATCTTATCTAATCAAATTATGTATATTAAAGAAAAAGAACATATACTTGTTAGAATCGTATTTATTGGTGGTATAGTTAACCTGATATTAAATACTTTTTTAGTTGTATTTGGTTATCTGACGCCATTATATGCTGTATTAACGACCGTGCTTGCTAATGCTGTTCTAGTAGGTGTGGAATACTGGTATATAAGAACAAAGCTAAAAGTTGCGTATCGAATGTTTGAGTGGGCCAAGTTGAAATACTTTGTCTACTCCTTCTTATTTCTCCCTGCATCTTATCCAATTAAAGTGTTCATAGAAAATGTTTTTGTAGAGATAGGATTGTTAGTTATTGTAAATGCTAGTTTATATGTAATCATTCTTTTTGTAACAAAAGATGAAGTTTTATACTTATTCATCAATAAAATGCGAGCGAGATTAAAACGCTCCTAAGTATGAGAAGCACGCAGTGTATAAGCTGCGTGCTTTTTATATAGCAACAGCGTTTTTGTAAATATTACTTTACTTAAATTTAAAGAAAGCTAAATAAAATATTTACATATCGACTGCCCTGTGTCATGATAATCTTACATTCAAAAATTGAATCTATGGAGCGAAGATGGGATGAAGCAGGAAGAATTAAGTATTTTAAATGTAATTAACAATAAAACCGACGTAAATCAGAAGGATATAGCTAAGATGTGCGGCGTATCTGTCGGTAAGATTAATTATATGATTAATCCTTTAATTGAACAGAAGTATATTAATAGAAAACGAGTTGGAAAAAGCACGCGCTATTATTTAACTGAAAAAGGAATTGAATCATTAAAACAAGGTCTTAGCAGTCTGCAAGACAACCGAGTAAACATTCATCATCGTTCATTTAAACCAATTAAGCAAGCTGTCATCTTGGCGGCGGGCCAGCGTAAAGAATTACAAAATCCGGCCGGCTTAGCCGATTTAGATGGACAAGTATTACTTGAGCGCAATGTCGAGATACTGAAAAGAAATGGTATTGAAACTATTGTTATGGTTACAGGCTATAAAAAGGAACTATTTACAAGATTCAGTGAAGATGAATCTATTACAATTGTAGAAAACGATCAGTATAAATGGACAGGCACAATGATTTCTTTAGCGTGCGCTGCAAAATATATTACAGATGACTTCTTATTATGGGAATCAGATATTTTAATTGAAGAGTACGCGATTTCTAAGCTGTTAAATCATGAAGAACGTGATTGCGTTCTCATTACGAATGAAAGTGGCTCGGGTGATGAAGCATTTGTTGAAATTAGAAACGGAAATTTATACAAAATTACAAAAGATATTCATCAGCTAAACAAGATAGATGGAGAAATGGTGGGTATTAGTAAAATTTCCTACAATATGTTTAAATGGCTCTTAACAGAATTCAAGGATAATCGCAATCCATATGTGAATTACGAGTATTTGTTATTAGATGCGGCTAGACACTACAAACTAGGTTATTTAAAGATCCCTGATGCGGTTTGGGCGGAGATTGACACACCACAGCAATACCATAATGTAGTGAACTTTGTTTATCCGAGGCTTAAGCGAAAAGAAGCGGAATATCAAAAACAACAGATTAAAGAGATTTTACGTGAAGCGCTTCAGCTTAATGAGGAGGAACCTTTTACAATTGAGCCGTTTGGCGGTATGACGAATAAAAATTATAAAGTTACACTTCGTAATAAGGAATATGTGTTGCGTATTCCCGGAAATTGTACAGAAAACATGATTAACCGATATGAAGAAAAGTTTAACGCTCGTATCGCAAGTGATTTAGGAATTGATACACCAATCTTTTATTTTAATGAACATACAGGCGTGAAGGTGGCAGAAATGATTCCGGATGCGGAAACCTTAAATGCAAAGAGCGCAAAGCGTCAAGAGCATATGCATTTAACTGCAGAATTGTTGCGGACTCTTCATACTTCTCAGGCTGTGATGAAGAATAGATTTGACGTATTTGAAAAGATTGAGGAATATGAGCTGTTGTTAAAACAGGCAAACGGTGAAAACTTTTCGGACTATAAGGAAACACGTGCAGCAGTTATGCGCATGAAAGATATATATGAAGCTTTAGATGTAACGCTTACCCCTTGTCATAACGATACATTACCTGAAAACTTTGTGAAAAGTGGAAGCGGTAGAATGTATTTGATTGATTGGGAATACAGCGGTATGAATGATCCGATGTGGGACGTAGCGGCTCATTCATTAGAATGTAATTTCTCTCCTGAAGAAGAAGAATTATTTCTTCAGCTCTACTTTGGTCAGCCGGCAGAAGAGAAAATCAAAACACGTATATTGCTTAATAAAATTTTTCAAGACTTTTTATGGAGTATCTGGACTCAGATCAAAGAAGCACAGGGCGATGATTTTGGTACGTATGGAATCGATCGTTATAACAGAGCGAAGGCAAACTTAACGCAATTATTTGAGCGCGTTTAATACAGAGGGGGATATATGATGAACAAGGGGCAAGGAAAAGGTATTTTTTTCGGATTATCTTCAGGTATACTGTGGGCACTTGATACCGTATTAATTGGAATTGTTTTATCAAGAGCAGTATTTTTATCCACAGAACAAGTTATTTTTTTGGCACCGTTAGTAAGTACATTGCTTCATGATACGCTGTCTGCTATCTGGATGGCAATTTATATGTTGTTCCGCGGGGAGCTCAAACAAACACTTTCTAAGCTAAGAACGAAAAGTGGACTGTTTGTTGTATTAGCAGCATTAATGGGGGGGCCAGTAGGTATGACTGGTTATGTGTTAGCGGTAAAATATATCGGCGCCTCTTATACAGCTTCTATCTCAGCAGTTTACCCAGCTATTGGTGCATTGTTTGCGTTTATCTTCCTAAAAGATAAATTAGGTCTTAGAAGTTGGTTTGGTTTGTTGATTAGTATCGGCTTTATCTTTTTCTTGGGATACTCTAATGAAGGAATAGCAACTGAAAGTTATTTGCTTGGATTTTTCTTTGCAGCAATGTGTGTTGTTGGTTGGGGGTTAGAGTGTGTTATTATTGCATATGGTATGAAGGATGATGAAGTAAGTCCAGAACAAGCGTTACAAATCAGACAGCTTACATCAGCCCTTACTTTTGCGGCCATCATTATTCCAGTGTTTGGCGGTCATTTCTTAACAGTGGATGTTTTGATGAGTAAAGAGTTTCCTCTAATTGCAGTCATTGCTTTAGCAGGTACAGCATCTTATGTATTTTACTATAAAGCAATCAATCATATCGGACCTACAAAGGCAATGGCACTCAATATCACATATGCGGCATGGACAGTTATTATTGGTATGATTGTACTAGGAACAGCCTTCTCGCCAAAGCTATTGCTTTGCAGTATTGGAATTATTGTTGGCTCAATTTTAACAGTAGCAAGCCCAAAAGAGGTAATTGGTATTAGTTTTAGAAATGGAGAAAAGAAAACAGCATGAGAGCGATATTACTAGCAGCAGGAATGGGAACAAGATTACGACCGTTAACATTGACTACACCAAAATCGTTAGTTGAAGTAAACGGGAAACCGATGCTAGAAAAGCAAATCGAATTTCTTCGTGAAAAAGGTGTACAAGAAATCATCGTGGTGACAGGCTATTTGCATGAGAAGTTTAACTATTTAACAGAGAAATATGGTGTTACACTCGTTCATAACGATAAATATAATCAGTATAACAATATTTACACGATGTATTTAGTCAGAGAGTATTTAACGGATTCTTATGTAATTGATGCGGATGTATACTTACATCGAAACTTTTTACTGAAAAACCCGCAGACATCATTATATTTTAGCTCAAAAAAACCTGATTTTAAAAACGAATGGGTTTTACGATACGATGAAAATGATCGTATTTACGACATTGAAGTACGAGATGGAAATGATGATTATATTCTTTGTGGTATTTCCTATTGGTCGAAACAAGACGCAGAAAAGATACAAGCAAGTTTAGAACAAATCATTGCAGCAGGGAATTTCACAGATTTATATTGGGATGATGTGGTGAAGCAGAATTTGTCCTCCTTACAAGTACATCTACATCGTATTCAAAGCGATGATAGCTTTGAAATTGATTCTTTGGAGGATTTGAGAAAAATGCAGGAAATTTTAAAGCTACAGGATACAAAATAAAAACAATGGATGTCACTTATCTATAAATAAAGAGCTCCCAATGATTTGGGAGCTCTTTATTTATATGATTCTCTATTAAAGAGAATATTAATTACGAATTAGGTAGTCAAAGGCACCTAGTGCTGCAGTGGCACCTGAACCCATGGAGATAATAATTTGTTTATAGACGCTGTCCGTACAATCACCGGCTGCGAATACGCCTGGAATACTTGTAGCACCGTGCTTGTCCACAATGATTTCACCGAAGCGGGTGCGTTCAATCGTATCGCCTAACCATTCTGTGTTTGGTACCAGGCCAATTTGAACGAATACGCCTTCCAGTTCGATGTGGTGCACTTCCTCTGTGTCGCGATCCATATAGCTAATACCGTTCACTTTATCAGTACCTGTAATTTCTTTTGTTTGCACATTTTTCAGTACTGTTACGTTAGGAAGACTATATAGACGCTCTTGTAGTACTGCATCTGCCTTTAACTCTGGCATAAACTCAAGAACTGTTACATGCTTTACAATACCTGCAAGATCAATCGCAGCTTCGATACCAGAGTTACCACCACCGATAACAGCCACGCGCTTGCCTTCAAATAGAGGACCATCGCAGTGTGGACAATATGCGACGCCTTTGTTTTTGAATTCTGCTTCGCCAGGAACGCCAACATTGCGCCAACGTGCACCTGTAGACAGAATAACAGTTTTACTTTTTAGAACAGCACCGTTCTCAAGTTCAACTTCAATAAGATCTTTCTTTTCCAAGCGTTTTGCACGTTGTAAGTTCATGACATCAACGCCATACTCTTTCACATGCTCCTCAAGACCAGCGACAAGCTTAGGACCTTCTGTTTGTTTTACACTGATAAAGTTTTCAATCGCCATCGTGTCCATCACCTGACCGCCGAAGCGCTCTGCAACAAGACCTGTACGAATACCCTTACGTGCCGCATAGATTGCCGCACTGGAGCCTGCTGGGCCACCACCAATAATCAATACATCGTAAGGCTCTTTATCTGCAAATTCGGAAGCATCTGGGCCATTGCCGATTTTCGCTAGAATTTCTTCAAGCGTCATTCGACCGCTACCGAAAGATTCACCGTTTACGAAAACAGTCGGGACTGCCATGATATCCTTGCTTTCGACCTCTTGCTTGAAAGCTGCACCGTCAATCATGGTATGAGTGATGCCTTCATTTAAAATGCTCATTAGATTAAGTGCTTGTACCACATCAGGACAATTGTGGCAGCTTAAGCTAATGTAAGACTCAAAGTGGTATTCACCTTTTATATTCTTAATCTGATCAATCAGCCTTTGCTCTACTTTTGGGGCTCTGCCGCTAACCTGCAGCAAAGCCAAAATAAGAGAAGTAAACTCATGTCCTAGAGGGATACCGGCAAATGTTACGCCCGTATCTTCTCCAATACGATTAACGCTAAAACTTGGTGTACGCGATAGTTCTGCGTGCTCTACTTTAATTTTAGGTGACATAGTGGCCAGTTCGTCCACTAGAGTCAGCATGTCGCGGGATACTTCATCCGTTCCCGCGCTGACTTTAAGCAGTATATCGCTCTCTAATAATTGGAGGTACTGGGCCAACTGTGCCTTTATATCTGCATCTAGTAACATTTGTATCAAACTCCTTAGATTTTACCTACAAGGTCAAGGCTTGGCTTAAGTGTAGCGCCACCCTCTTGCCATTTAGCAGGGCAAACTTCGCCTGGGTTGTTGCGCACGTATTGTGCTGCTTTAATTTTGTTTACAAGTGTGCTTGCATCGCGACCAATACCACCTGCGTTGATTTCAACTGTTTGAATAACGCCATCTGGATCAATGATGAATGTTCCGCGCTCTGCTAAGCCGTCTTCTTCGTTTAATACGTCGAAGTTACGAGAAATTACATGGGAAGGATCACCAATCATAATATACTCAATTTTGCCGATTGTTTCAGAAGTATCGTGCCATGCTTTGTGCGTGAAGTGAGTATCTGTAGAAACAGAGTATACTTCTACGCCAAGTTCTTTAAGAGTTGCATATTGGTTTTGAAGGTCTTCTAGCTCTGTAGGGCATACAAACGTGAAGTCTGCAGGATAGAAGCAAACAACGCTCCATTGACCTTTAAAGTTTGCTTCTGTAACATTGATAAACTCACCTTTGTGAAAAGCCATTGCTGAAAATGGTGCTACTTCTTTACCGATTAATGCCATTTGAAAATCCTCCTAAAATAAAAAGTTTTAGTGCAATAGCACTTTGTAATAATTCTAATTCGATATTAATTATTATATAAATCCTATTACTTTGTCAAAGGAAAAGCATATATTTTTTTTAAAATTGTTGAACCTAAGAAAAATTATACGCTGGGTATATAAGACCCTGTAAGCTGAATGTAAACAAACATCCTTGTTCATCTCTACCATCTAAAAATTCAATTGGCTACTTGTATTTCTATATCTACCACTTAAATTTTTACCTATCTACTACTTTTAATTCATGGAAATAAGAAGTATAAAAAAATATTCTGTTTTTTGGATATTGTTTACATTATAATATTTAAAATACGATATCATTTTCTAAAAATGGGAGAAAGATATATGAAAATTTTCACGCAATTACGTAAGTCAAATACGTTTTGTTTATTAGCAATACTGATTGTTTTAAAAGCGTTTTTAAAATTACAAGGTATTGAAACACAAATAGGTACATTTTTTGATATTGCTATAGGCTTGACGATTCTAATTTTAGTGCTATTGACATTTTATTTTATGCATAAGGATCTACAAGACTACGCCCGAGAGTTAGAAGAATCACGTGAAAAAATGAGTAACATATTTCAAGCACTGGATATAGCGGTTTGGTCACATGATCTAGTGGAAGATGCGTTATTAATTACATCGAAAATAGAAACATTATATGGTTATTCGCTGCAACAATTTTACCGAGATAAAAACCTATGGAAGAAGGTTATTATACAAGAAGATATACACCTTTTGTTAGAACGCCAAAAAGAGCTTCTCAAGGGGAATGCGGTAACAAGTATATATCGTATTCGCCGTGCGGACGGTGAGGTACGCTGGATTCAAGATAAGGGCTTTCCGACATTAGATGCTAAAGGGGATTTGGTACACTTCACAAGTGTACTGATGGATATCACAGACAGAAAAGAAAGTGAAAGTTTATATCAAAGTTTAGTAGAAATGTCACCTGATAGTATTGCAGTCGTGAGTGGTGGACGAATTGACTATGTGAATGAGGCGGGTTGTCAGCTGCTCGGAGCCAAAACGCAGCATGATTTAAGACGCATTCCAATAGGAGCGTTTCTTGATAAAGCAACCTTACAACAAATCAGAGAGCGTCGTGCAAAAGGTGAACCAGTCAACCGTTTAGAGTTTGTGATGCATAATCTCAAGGGACAAGAAATTCAAATGGAAATGTCTATGAGTGATTTGTTTTATGAAGGGCGCCCTGCCGTACAAGTAATCGGTAGAGATATAACGGATCGTAAACAGTCCGAAAAATCTATGGAAATGTTAGCATATTATGATTCCTTAACGGGTCTGCCTAATCGTTATAAATTTCGAAAGTATCTAGGGGAATTGTTACGGGATCATAAAACAGAAAGCTTTGTGATTATGTTTTTAGATTTAGATCGTTTTAAAATCATCAATGATACGAAGGGACATACTATCGGCGATAAGCTCCTGCAGCGCGTGGCAGATCGATTGCATATGTCTATTACCGGAAACGGTATCGTTTCAAGACAAGGTGGAGATGAATTTATCGTTCTGTTAGAATATGCAGATGAAAAAGAAGCAAAGCGAGTAGCAGGAGACATTTTACATGCATTTGCACATCCTATTGATGTTGAGGATGAACAATACTATATCACTCCTAGCATCGGTATTAGTATGTACCCGCAGGATGGAGATAATGTAGAAACGCTTATTAAGAATGCGGATACTGCGATGTATGCAGCGAAAGAAAGAGGTAAAAATACATATCAATTCTATACAGCGCATTTAATGGAGCGCTCTGCACGTAAAATGGAGTTAGAAAATGATTTGCGTAAAGCTCTGATAAAACAAGAGTTACAGGTATACTATCAACCACAGATCGATTTGCAAACCGGAGTAGTCATAGGGATGGAGGCGCTTTTACGTTGGCCACATGAGAAATATGGCTTCATATCTCCTTTAGAGTTTATTCCGATTGCAGAAGAAACGGGTTTAATCGTTCCATTAGGCGAATGGGTGTTAAGGCGAGCATGTCAGCAAAACAAACAATGGCAGGAAGAGGGAATGGCATGTATTCCTGTTGCGGTTAACTTATCTGCTCGTCAAATGCAGGAAGAAAATTTCATTGATATGATAATACGAGTACTGCATGAAACGGAGCTGAAACCTCAGTTTTTAGATTTAGAAATCACGGAGAGTATGGTGCAGGATATTGAAAATTCCACCGTTATTTTACATAAGCTCAAAGACCTTGGGGTTAAGCTCTCTATTGATGATTTTGGTACAGGCTATTCTTCTTTGAACTATCTCAAGCACCTTCCAATTGATAAAATTAAGATTGATAAATCATTTGTTGATGATATTATCCATCATGAAAATCAAGGGGCAATTGTTAAAACGATTATTGATATGGGACACAATCTTCAATTTAAAGTCATTGCAGAAGGAATTGAAAAAGAAGAACAGGTTCAGTTTTTAATGGAATATGGATGTATCATGGGACAGGGCTACTTTTTTAGTCCGCCTTTACATTCTAAAGAAATGAAAAAGTTTTTATCGCAAGATAAGGAAGTATTGGAAAGAACATAATAAAGAAATGAAGAAAATGTGTAAGTGGCGAAGTTTAAATTTCACTTTAGTCTATATGGTACTATAATATATAAGGGACACATACATAGGAAGGAATGAATATTATGCCAAAACAACAAATTGGAGTTGTCGGTGTAGGTGTTATGGGAAAAAGCCTAGCCCTTAACTTTGAAAGCAAAGGTTATTCCGTAGCCCTTTATGATATCTCAAAAGAGAAAGTTGACGCGATTATCGCTGAAAATAGTGGAAAAAATTTGATAGGTACAAGTGAAGTTCAGGCTTTTATTGATTCTTTAGAATTGCCACGCAAGATTTTATTGATGGTAAATGCAGGTGAAATTACAGATAAAGCAATTGATTCTTTACTTCCTTACTTAGATGCTGGTGATATTCTTATTGACGGTGGTAATACGTACTTTGAAGACACGGTTCGTCGCAATAAAAAGCTTGCGGAAAAAGGTATTAATTTCATCGGTGCTGGTGTATCCGGCGGTGAAGAGGGCGCTTTAAAAGGTCCTTCCATCATGCCTGGTGGTCAAAAGGAAGCATATGAAAAAGTAAAAGATATGCTGGAGAACATTGCAGCGAAGGTAAATGGCGAGGCTTGCTGTTCCTATATTGGTCCAGACGGAGCAGGACATTATGTGAAAATGGTGCATAACGGTATTGAATATGGTGATATGCAGCTCATCTGTGAGGCGTATTTTTTCCTAAAACAAACACTTAACCTGAGTGCACAAGAGTTTCATGAGATTTTTGCAGAGTGGAACAAGGGTGAGTTAAACAGCTACTTAATTGAAATTACAGCAGATATCTTTACAAAGATTGATGACGAAACAGGAAAGCCGCTTGTTGACATGATTTTAGATAAAGCTGGTCAAAAAGGTACAGGAAAATGGACAAGTCAAAGTGCGCTTGATTTAGGCGTTTCCTTACCAATTATCACAGAGTCTGTATTTGCTCGCTGCATCTCCGCTTTAAAAGAAGAGCGTGTTCACGCAAGCACAGTATTGGCAGGACCTGAAAAGTTACCACTGGGCTTAAGCAAAGAAGAATTGATTGAGGCTGTTCGTCAAGCGTTATACATGAGTAAGATTTGTTCCTATGCACAAGGCTTCACACAATTGAAGGCTGCGTCTGAAGAGTACGGATGGAACCTTGATTTCGGAAGTATTTCTATGCTTTGGAGAGGCGGCTGCATTATTCGTGCAGCATTCTTACAAAACATTAAAGAAGCTTACGAGCGTCAAGCAGACCTGCCAAATCTACTTCTTGACCCATACTTTAAAGAAATCGTAGAAGCTTATCAAGGCGGTTTACGTACAATTATTGCAGCTGCGGTACAACAAGGAATTCCGGTACCAGCGTTCTCGGCAGCTGTTTCTTACTATGACAGCTACCGCACAGCAACGTTGCCTGCAAACCTACTACAGGCACAACGCGATTACTTCGGTGCGCATACGTATAAGCGTATTGATAAAGAAGGAACATTCCATACACAATGGAAGTAAAAACAGCATATGCGGCTTAGCCGCTAAAGCTAAAAAAAACCGAGCCTCAGCTCGGTTTTTTTTATATAGAATAGTCGCTGTCATCCCCAATTGGCCACCAGTGGAAGCCATCTTGTGCAAGTAGTTCGTCAGCGGCCTTAGGTCCCATAGAACCAGCAGGATATAGCTCAAATTCACTGCTTGTATCTTCTTTCCACGCTTCAGAGATCACATCAACAAACTTCCAAGATAATGCAACCTCGTCCCAGTGTGTAAAGTTTGTTGCATCACCATGAATTGCATCGTTAAGAAGCTTCTCATATGCTTCCGGTGTATTAATACCATCGATGCAATGATTGCAATAATCCAGCTTAGCCGGTGTTGTTTTATCAGTCATCCCAATCTTTTTACCATTTAAAATCAGGGAGATACCTTCATCTGGCTGGATATGGATAATAAGAAGATTTGGATGAACGTTATTTTCTGATTTAGAGTACAGATTCATTGGCAATTCTTTAAATTCAACTACAATCTTTGTAGATTTTTCTTGCATACGCTTGCCTGTACGGATATAAATCGGTACACCTGCCCAGCGGAAGTTGTCAATCATCAGCTTACCTGCGACAAATGTCTCTGTGCGAGATTCTGGGTTTACCTTAGGCTCACTGCGGTAGCCAGGCACTTCTTTTCCATTCATGGAGCCCGGACCATACTGACTGCGAACGAAATATTGCTTTACCTCATCCTTTGTCATTGGACGCAGCGCACGTAATGCTTTAATCTTTTCACTGCGTATTTCTTCTGTTGTTAAGCGAATTGGTGGCTCCATCGCAAGCAAAGCTACCATTTGAATCATATGGTTTTGTACCATGTCGCGCAAGGCGCCTGACGTATCATAATAACCACCGCGGTCTTCTACACCGAGCGACTCGCTGGAGGTGATTTGAATATTAGAGATGTGGCGATTGTTCCATAACGATTCGAAAATCGCATTGGCAAAGCGGATGACACCAATATTTTGAACCATTTCTTTGCCTAGATAATGGTCAATACGATAGATTTCATCCTCCGCAAACGCTTGTCTTAAATCTTCATTCAGCTTCTGTGCGGAAGCAAAATCATGACCGAATGGTTTTTCAATAATAAGGCGATTCCAGCCCTGTTCATTGGTTACACCTTCAGACTTTAAGTAAGAAGCGATAGTGCCAAAGAACTCCGGTGCCATTGCCATGTAAAACATGCGGTTGCCAGGGATAGAAAATTCTTGTTCTAAGCTGTTTAATAGCTCATGTAAATCTTGATAAGAAGCTGCATTGGTAACATCAAACGCAAGATAACGGAAATGAGAGAGAAATTCTGTTAGGTCACCTTCAATAGAAATATTGGAATCCTGCAAAGAAGCAGTGACATTTTCACGAAATACTTCATCGCTCCACTCTCTACGTGCCACACCTACTACAGCAAAGTTCTTATCTAATGTACCTTTTTTGTACAGATTGTATATAGATGGGAAAAGCTTCCGTTTCGCTAAGTCGCCTGTTGCCCCAAAAATAACCATGGAGCAATATGTATGATTGTTCATGACAAACCCTCACCTTTATTAATTTATAAGAAATATTATTCCACAAAACAATAACATAATCCCGAATAAAGGAATCTCCTATGTCCCAAAACACTTCATAATAGCCGTAATCATCTTAAAAAGTATAACCCTTTTTATAATAGTTATCAATTTCTTGCTACATTATTTCGTATTAAGCGTCATAAAAGTGATAAAATGAATATGGAGAAAATGCTGAGAGGGTGAAAGTAATGTACATAACAATCGCAGAAGCGGCGGAGTATTTATCTCTGCCAGAAACAACAATTCGTGCATTAGTTGGGCAAGGGAAAATTAGAACCGTTCATGATGGCGAGCAGTATCTTATTTACAAAGACCAATTTTCCGATCATATGAAGCAAGTAGAAAAAGCAAAAAAGCAACTTGCTGAATGGAACAGCGAGCCACTTCCCGAGGATATTGATATTAAGGATGAAGATTAAAGCCTTTGCGATGCAAGGGCTTTTATTTAATGGCTGTTTTCGCAAACTTTATTGCTATGTAACAATAGTGGGGAGTGGAAACCAACCACTCCCGCAGGAGTCCCGCACCTTCTGCTCCAACCAATCTGAAACAAAGAAAGTTATCTAAAAATAACAATTTTTTTAGAAAAGAGCCTATTTAATAGAGAAACCTTCCTCATCCAGATATTGAGCCGCTTCTCGATAGGAGTTGAATGTACCATCAAGGTTTAAACCAGCATACACATTCCACAAATCGTCTTCTTCCACAAGCATAAGAGTATGTCCTTCTTCATTAATCCACTCTTCTTCAAAAGCAGGCTTATCAGAAACCTCGACCTCTTTTTCTGATAGAGACAAAATGGACTGTTCAATGATTGTACGAAGCGCATCCGCTGAGAAATCACGGATATTGACCATACCCTTGTCATTCATTTCATAACCATTCAGGTATTCCCCGTATACAAAGCCATTGCCGTTCGGATGCAGGTGATAAACAACCACTTTTTTTTCCTTCACGCTGCCTTCAAAATGGAAATTCACGCGTCCTAACGACACGTTTTTTCGCTCTAATTCTGAAAAAGATGATACAATCGCAAGTTTTTCTTCAAAAGTTAGCATAATGCCTCCAAAGTATATGATGAGTACTTATTATAGCATAAGAGCAAAAGCAAACAAAAAGCCAGCCTCCCCTTTATCAGTAAGAGGAGGCTGAACGGTTTATCATGTGTTTATAGTTGGTTAGAACAACTTCGTCGTCCAGCTCTCACAATTCCATACTTCAGTCGCAACCTCACGATAGAATTCTGGCTCATGGCTAATAAGTAGGATGCTGCCTTTGTATGCTTTTAAAGCGCGCTTTAACTCTTCCTTCGCATCTACATCCAAGTGGTTAGTAGGCTCGTCCAGTACAAGCAGATTTGTCTCGCTATTTACGAGCTTACAAAGACGTACCTTCGCCTTTTCTCCCCCGCTCAGGACTTCTACCTTGCTTTCAATATGCTTTGTTGTAAGACCGCATTTTGCCAATGCAGCGCGCACTTCATATTGCGTAAAGGAAGGGAACGCGTTCCAAACCTCTTCAATACAAGTATTGTAGTTGGATGTTTTAATTTCTTGTTCGAAGTAGCCGATTTGTAAGTAATCACCGCGCTGAACGCTGCCGGAAATCGGCTTAATTTCGCCTAAAATACTCTTTAGAAGTGTTGTTTTACCAATACCATTCGCACCCATTAAGGCAATTTTTTGACCGCGCTCCATTTTCAAGTTTAAAGGTCTAGAAAGTGGGCTATCATAACCGATAACAAGATCCTTCGTTTCGAAAATCAGCTTGCCGGATGTACGACCTTCCTTAAAGTGGAACTCCGGCTTCGGTTTTTCCTTCGCTAGCTCAATCACTTCCATTTTATCAAGCTTTTTCTGACGGGACATAGCCATATTGCGCGTGGAAACGCGCGCTTTATTGCGGGCAACAAAGTCTTTTAGCTCGGAAATTTCTTGCTGCTGACGCTTATAAGCAGACTCCAGTTGTTGTTTTTTCACTTCATAAATCTTTAGGAAGTTATCATAATCACCCACATAGCGATTCAATTCTTGGTTTTCCATATGGTAGATTAGATTAACTACACTATTTAAGAACGGAATATCATGGGATATCAAAATAAATGCGTTCTCATATTCCTGCAGGTAGCGTTTCAGCCACTCAATATGCTTTTCATCTAGGTAGTTGGTAGGCTCATCTAGCAATAAGATATCTGGCTTCTCAAGCAATAGCTTCGCAAGCAGAACCTTTGTGCGCTGTCCGCCGCTCAGGTCGTGTACATCACGATCTAGGCCGACATCATCTAAACCAAGTCCACGCGCTACTTCTTCTACTTTAGAGTCAATAATATAGAAATCATTGTTCGTTAAAGTATCTTGAATAATCCCAACATCTTCAAGCATTTTCTCCAGCTCTTCAGGAGTTGCTTCTCCCATTTTCTCATACAGCCCGTTCATCTCAGCTTCCATATCAAATAGATATTGAAAAGCAGTTTTTAAGACATCACGAATTGTCATTCCTTGTGACAAAACAGCATGCTGATCCAAATAGCCTACGCGCATATGCTTAGACCATTCAACTTTCCCTTCATCTGGCTGGAGCTTGCCCGTAACAATATTCATAAAGGTAGACTTACCTTCTCCGTTAGCGCCGACGAGTCCAATATGCTCACCTTTTAACAGGCGGAAGGAGACATTATTAAAGATAGCGCGGTCTCCAAAGCCATGACTTAAATTGCTTACTGATAAAATACTCATCTATGCATACACCTTTTCTTTATAGTGACGTAGTTAAAACTTCTCTATTGATTATAACGAAGTTGCAGAGAGGATTAAAGAGGGCAAATTATGTAGTACAGATAACACAAACTATATCATACAGTTTATTTATGAGAGGTACGAAGAAGCGGCAGACTATATGTATATACTTCTCTTCAATTTTTGTATATTTATATAATAATTAGGCTCTTTTCTAAAAGATTGTTGTTTTTAAATAGGTTTCTTTGTTTCAGGTTGGTTGGAGCGGAAGGTGCGAGACTCCTGCGGGAATCAACCACTCCCCACTATTTGTTACATAGCAACAAAGTTTGCGAAAACAGCCAATAATTATGAATATATGTACCATTATTTCCCGAAGGTCTTTGTTATATATTTTCTTTGCAGTCACACGATATATCGTTAAAAAGTGTTAAAATAAAGAAATGAACTTTATGAAGCAGTCAAAGGAGACTTTATCATATGCTGCGTGAAAGAACGGATATGGGAGGAGGAAATGCATTGAGTTACACAATAGATCATACCGGCCAGGCCTCCGATAGTTTGATTTTAGAGCACTATGGACTAAATGAACTAAATTTCGAATCGGTAAAAAGCTATCGCCAGCGCTTTGCGACGGTAAAGCCAGATCATCCGTGGAATGCGCTGGAGCTAAAAGAGTTTCTTTATAAAATTGGTGCTTGGGGAAAGATTCGTAACACAAATAAAGAAGGACTGACTTTGGCCGGTCTATTAATGTTTAGTGAAGAGCGAATGATTACAGAAGTTTTGCCGCAATACTTTCTTGAGTATCGTGAAAGTTTGGGAAATAATGAAAACTTGTCTTGGTCCCATCGATTTACTTCACAAGACGGAACATGGTCCGGAAATATATATGACTTCTATTTCCGAACATTAGACACTATGAAGAATAGTATGTCCGGTGATCTTGGAATTGAACAAGCTACTATTTTTCATGAAGCGATTATAAATGCGATTGTACATGGAGATTATTATGCAGAAGGCGGTATTGTCATCGAGAAAACACAAGATGCATATATATTCACCAACACTGGTTATTCACGTGTTACGACGGAAAAAGCTCTTGAGGGCGGCATTAGCAATTTAAGAAATCCTAATCTATTTAAAATGTTTATTATGATTGATTTATGTAAAAGAGCTGGCTCAGGTATACGAAATATGGATATAGCGGCAAAACAGCTCAATTGGATCATGAGGTTTACATCTGATCCGGAAAGCAATAAAACGAATCTTACCTTGAACATATATCCTATGATCGTACCAATAGAAGAGGCACTTTCGTCAGAGTGGCTGAAAAACGACGACTCCTATAATAGTGAAGTTAACTCCAGTAATAATGATTACAACTCCTTTAATAAGGATGATAACTCCGGTAATAACATTCTAAACTCCTTTAATAAAGAAGAAAACTCATTGAATAAAGAGTTAGACTTCTATAATAAAGATATTGACTCCGATAATAAAAACACCAACTCCTTTAATAAGCATATTGTCGGAAACAGTGAGTTAATGAGGTCCGTAAATAACGGAATGACCGATTCTGTCGAAATGCCTAGTATTGAAGATATACACGAAGAAGTGCTAGAGGATGATATAGAAGCAGAGCTATGGCAAATAGCAGAGCTAGCCAGGAAGAAAAAACGTCTGTCTCCTGTTGTGATGGAAGATATTATTTTGCAGCTTTGTGCCAAGCGTCCATTGAGACTTAAGGAGTTTGCTTATCTGCTAGAGCGAACACCGGATGGTCTGAGAAACAATTATTTAGCGAAGCTTTTAGATAAAGGTAAAATTAAGCTGAAATATCCAAATCAGGTGAATCATCCGAAGCAAGCATACATGATAAAACAGCGGACTGACCGATAGATTTAAGAATAATATTAAAACCTAGAGACAGAAGAAAAGGAAGAGTAATGATCACTCTTCCTTTATTCTATTTCCTAGGTAATGGCAAGGAGGCGTATAAATGGCTATAGGGAATCCGGAATGTATTGTCACACAGTTTATGTCTTGCGCTGACGAATGATGAAATACCGGGATGCTTTTCATTTATGTGTAAAACGTCTAAGATATAGAATAGAAGAAACCGGAAAGGATGTTTGTATGAAAACAGTTGTATTGGCTGAGAAGCCGTCTGTTGCCCGTGATTTGGCCCGTGTATTAAAGTGCGGTAAGAAGGGGAACGGTTATTTAGAAGGAGAGCAATATATCGTAACATGGGCGCTTGGTCATTTGGTGACACTTGCCGATCCTGAGGCTTATGATGATAAATATAAGTCATGGAAAATAGAAGATCTGCCAATGCTTCCAGCTCATTTAAAGCTGGTTGTTATTAAACAAACGGGTAAGCAGTTTCAGGCTGTAAAATCGCAGTTGCTTCGTAAGGATGTAAAAGACATTGTGATTGCAACAGATGCGGGACGCGAGGGCGAGCTAGTTGCACGTTGGATTTTAGAAAAGGTGCAGGTGAAAAAGCCAATCAAACGCCTTTGGATTTCATCTGTTACAGATAAAGCAATTCAGGAAGGTTTTCGTAAGTTGCGTGACGGTAAAGAGTATGAAAATTTATACGCGTCTGCGGTCGCACGCGCTGAAGCAGATTGGTTCGTTGGTATTAATGCGACGCGCGCTTTAACATGTAAGCATAATGCCCAGCTATCCTGTGGTCGTGTGCAAACACCAACGCTCGCAATTATCGCAAAGCGTGAAGAAGAGATTAAAAATTTCCAACCAAAACCGTTTTATGGTGTAACTGCGATTGGTAAGAGCATAAAGTTTGTTTGGCAGGATGGGAAGACGAAGGAAACAAGAACATTTTCTAAAGAAACAGGAGATGCCGTTATAAAAGCGGTACGCAATCAAAAGGCGAAGGTTACGGAAGTGCAGAAAACCTTAAAAAAGACGTACGCACCACAGTTGTATGATTTGACGGAATTGCAGCGCGATGCGAACCGTATTTTCGGCTACTCTGCTAAAGAAACGCTGTCCATTATGCAAAAGCTTTACGAACAGCATAAGGTGGTCACATATCCGCGTACGGATTCCCGTTATCTTTCAACAGATATGGTAGATACACTGAAGGACCGCATTGCAGCTTGTAATGTAAAGCCGTATGCAAAAATTGCCTCAAGATTATTGCAAAAGCCTATCAAGGTAAGTAAATCCTTTGTCGACAACAGCAAGGTTTCCGATCACCATGCAATAATCCCGACAGAAGAATCCGTATTGCTTAGTTCCTTGAGTGACAAAGAGAGAAAGATTTATGATCTTGTTGTAAAGCGCTTTTTAGCGGTACTATCACCAGCCTTTGAGTTTGAGCAAGTAACGATTCGTGCCACAATCGGAAAAGAATCCTTTGTAGCGAAGGGAAAAACAATTCTTTCGCAGGGCTGGAAGGAAGTATATGATAATGACTTTGAAGATGAGGAACGTGAGGATGTATCTGATCAGGTTCTTCCTTCTATCGAGCAAGGAGAAGAAATTGAAATTCTAAATGTCCTGCAAACAAAAGGTGAAACAAAACCACCAGAGCGTTTTACGGAAGGGACGCTTTTGTCCGCGATGGAAAACCCGGCAAAATATATGTCCGGTGAAAGCAAGGATTTAATTCAGACGATTGGAAAAACAGGCGGCCTTGGTACTGTCGCGACACGTGCAGATATTATTGAGAAGCTGTTCAACAGTTTTTCACTTGAGAAAAAAGGCAAGTATATTCATATTACTTCTAAAGGCAAACAGTTGCTTGAGCTTGTTCCGGATGATTTAAAATCACCGGCGCTAACTGCAGAGTGGGAACAAAAGCTTGAGGCAATTGCGAAGGGGAACTTAAAAAAGGATACCTTCTTAAAAGAGATTCGTGAATATACAAAAACGGCCGTACACGAAGTGAAAAATAGTGACCAAAAATTTAAGCACGACAATGTAACAGCAACAAGATGTCCAGATTGCGGGAAACCGATGCTTGAGGTAAATGGTAAAAAAGGTCGTATGCTTGTGTGTCAGGATCGTGAATGCGGTCACCGTAAAAATATTGCTAAGCTGACCAACGCAAGATGTCCAAACTGTCATAAGAAAATGGAGCTTCGTGGTCAAGGTGACGGACAAATCTTTGTCTGCAGCTGCGGTCATCGTGAAAAAATGAGTGCATTTCAGGAGCGTCGCAATAAAGCTAAGCAAGGGAACGTATCAAAGAAAGACATAGCTAAGTACTTGAAACAGCAGGATAATGAACCAGTAAACACAGCATTAGCAGATGCATTAGCAAAGTTGAAATTTAATAAATAAGAAAAAGGCGTTGTGCATGTAATGTGCACAGCGCCTTTTAATCTGTAATGACCACTTCAACTCCGTAATGGTCTGACACAATCGGACGATTGTTCCCATTGAAAATAACCGTTGAACGTTCGACTGCGACCGGTTTGTTTGTAAGAATTAAATCCAAGCGAAGGTCCGCTTTGTTTTCATCCCAGCCGGCAATTTTGCCTTTTACGGTAATCCCGCTGTCTTTTTCCTTTGCGAGGGCAAATGTATCATATAAGCCTTTTTCGAGTAAATAGTCGTACCCTTCACTGCGGATAAAGGCATTGTTATTAAAATCGCCCATCAAGTAGAAGATTCCGTTTTGCTGCACGTGTGCAAGCAAACGGTCTGCCTGATACATGAAAGGTTCTTCTTCATCCTCCCACCAACCGAGGTGGCAGCTATAAAATGAAATCGGTTTTCCCTTATATTCGATGGTGACTCCTACAATCTTACGTGTTTTCCAATAGGATGTATCTTCGCTTCTTGAAACAAAGAAAGAAGATTGATCAATGATAGGATGCTTTGTTAAAATCGCTAATCCTTCTTCGTATACATCATAGCCGATATGAGCAAAGTCCCATACATACTCGTATTCTGAAGTACCGAGCTGCTGCAATTCTTCAAGCAAAACCGAAGCGAAATTTTTCGCTTCGATGTTAGGGTCGATGGATTGACTTACTTCTTGTAAGGCAATCACATCGTATTGATTTTCATGTATTGCTTTCGCAATGTCACGAATCTTTTCCCATTGCTTGTCTTCCTGCCAGGAGTGACAATTCAGCGTTAAAAGCTTCATCGCTTTATGCTCCTAAAAGGTCTTGAATATCAGATTTCAATACATCTGCTTTTGGACCGTAGATTGCTTGTACACCTTTGTCTTTTAGAATTAGGCCTAATGCGCCTTTATCTTTCCATTCCTTCTCAGACCCAACAGCGCTTGGATCTTTTACGGTTACACGAAGGCGTGTCATACATGCATCTACATCTTCAATGTTGTCTGCGCCGCCAAGTAACTGAATTAAGTCAGCTGCAAGAGAGCCATCATTTACATTATTGCTGCCAGATGCAGCAGGTGCTTCATCTTCAATGTAGTTGCCATTACGTCCAGGTGTAGGAAGATTGAACTTTTTAATTAATAGGCTGAATACACCAAAATTTAATGCAAAGAATGCAAGTGATGCGAAGACAAAGTTAATTAAGTCTTTTGTCAATCCTGCTTTTACCATCATCGGTGTTCTTGTTAGTAACTCAATGAAACCGAATGCGTGAACGCGAAGGTTAATGATATCGGCAAGTGCGAATGCTAAACCTGTTGTAATTGCGTATACCACGTACAGAACTGGCGCTACGAACATGAACATAAATTCGATTGGCTCTGTAACACCTGTTAAGAATACGGCAAGACCTGCAGAAAGGAACATTGGCTTATATTTGTGACGTTTTTCTTTATCAACGTTCATGTACATCGCAAGAGCTGCACCGATTAGTGCTGCAGTAGAACCGATAACTTGTCCCGCTTTAAAACGTGCAGGGTGGACATCGCCAAGCAAAGCCTCGTATGCAGCTGTTTTACCTGCATCTAGTAGGTTGTTCAAATCTGTAATCCATGCCAACCAAAGTGGGTCTTGACCCGCAACGATTTGACCTGCTTTTGCACCTGTTAGAATTTTATAAGTACCACCAAGTTCAGTATAGTTCATTGGTACCGTTAACATGTGGTGTAAGCCGAACGGAAGTAAAATACGCTCTAATGTTCCATATACGAACGGTGCGACAATTGGTGCTGTATCTTTTGATGTTGCGATCCAACGACCAAAAGAGTTTAATAGACCTTGTACAAATGGCCATACAGTAGCCAAAATAAGTGCTGCCGCAACAGAACCTACGATAACAACAAAAGGTACGAAACGCTTACCGTTAAAGAATGCAAGAGAATTAGGTAATTTACTATAGTTGTAATACTTATTATAAAGAGAAGCTCCCAAGAAACCGGAGATAATACCAACGAATACACCCATGTTTAAAGCAGGTGCACCTAGAACAGAAGTGAAGTAATCTTTAACAACAAGCTCTGTTCCAAATAAAGATTTAACCGTCGCACCTTCTTTTGTTAGCATATCACCAGATACACCGAAAATTGCGCCTGTAATACGGTTTGTTAAGACAAATGCGATAAGTGCAGCGAATGCACCGCCCGCACGATCTTTTGCCCAAGAACCACCGATCGCAACTGCAAAAAGGATATGCAAGTTAACAATAATACCCCAACCGATATCCTCCATAATACGTGCAATCGTTTGTACAAAACCAATGTCTCCTGCGGACATTCCAATTAATTTACCGATAGAAATCATTAGACCGGCAGCTGGCATAACAGCGACTACAACAAGCAGTGCTTTACCGAACTTTTGCCAAAAGTCGAATGAAATCAATTGTTTCATTTTTGACATATGTGTTCCTCCTTTTATGGTAACGTTCTCATAATGCAGAAAAAATAAAAAACTAGAATAATAGCGTGAAGTTTTTGTGCAAATAAGTGCAATCGCTTGCACTATCTTATTCTAATAAAAGGGCTTTCATAAATCAAGAGGAAACGCTTATTTTTTTAGATTTTATTAAACAAAAGGAAATATCCTATCTTTAAAGATAGGATATTTTCTTTTGTTTTAAGCTATTTTCAATTTACATGGATGATGTAATTAATCAGTAATGTGTATACTAAAATATTTCCAATGGTTACATTCCAAAAATCAGTTTTAGATCTCAATTTATCAAATTGATTAGTATCGTTATTTTTTACTGTGTATATTATTTTTTAGTTAATGGAATAAGAAAGGTATCCTCCAACACCACGTTCCTACGAATGTTTAACCTCTTCACCTATAGCAGAGTCTGATTTTAGTACAGGAAAATGGACGTTATAATAAAAAGAAACCACTCTGACAACAAATGTGATAAATAAGCATATATAGAGAGCAAATATATGCGATACACTATTATATGTTAAGAGAAAGCTTACTGCACCTAAGATTGAAGCAATTGCATATACTTCTTTGCGAAATACATAAGGAATATCTTTTGCGAAAATATCCCGCAAGATACCGCCACCAATACCTGTAATTAAGCCCATTGAAACGACCAAAAATGGCTCATGTACATGATTCATAACAGCGGCGTTAGCGCCTACTGCTGTGAACACACCAAGACCTACTGCATCTGAAAGCATGATAACATTTTGTAATTTCGTAATTCTTTCATAAAAAATACAAGTGATAAGAGCCGTCCCTACACTAACAAAAAAGTAAATCGGTTTAATAAATGCGACAGGAGGGAGATGACCAATCATTACATCGCGGATGATACCACCGCCTAAAGCTGTAGCTACTGCTAAGCAAATCACTCCAAACCAGTCTAGTCGTTTCTTCATTCCTACCAATGACCCAGAAACTGCAGCAGCTATGATGCCGATAAAGACGAAAATATTAATTAAAAGCATTTCTTGTAACCCTCTCTATTCCATACTTTATATCTTGATTTGCTAATGAATAGAGAAACTATACAATAAAGTATTCCAAATGACAATCGTTGTTTTGCGACATGCAAAAAATGGTGTAAAAGATGATAAGAAAGCGTTTATTATAGTAGATTTGCAGCCTGAAGTTCTAATCTTTAGAATATGAATTTGAAATATGTTGTAATATGATAATTGTCTTAAAATGAATTAAACTAGGATAAGAGATCATCTATTACCAAGCGGACAATAAGTTTCTATCGCATTTGTTATTGCACGTATTATACAATGATAAAGAACTTTATCAATAGCACAATAAAGTCATGCCATTAGGAAAATGATTCTTTATATGTTATCTTTTAGATTACGTAACAATAGCCTGTAACAAAACTACATATGGGAGTTTAGTAAATGTCAGTTAAAAAGAAATTGGTTACCAACTTTGTTTCCCTAGCAAGTGTACAAGGGCTGAACTTTATTTTACCTCTTATTACCATTCCGTATTTACTTCATGTATTAGGGCCTGATAGGGTGGGGTTAATTAATTTTGCCCAAGCTTTTATTCAATACTTTATCTTATTTACTGATTATGGCTTCATATTTGTAGCAACAAGAGATATCTCCTTAGCGAGAGAAGATAATAAGAAGCTTTCCGTTATCTTTTCTACAGTCATGCTAGTGCGAACGCTATTGATGATGCTCAGTTTTATTGTATTAATCGTGTTACTTTACACTGTACCTAAGTTCAAAGCGGACAGTATGATTTATATATTAACTTTCGGTATGGTGTTAGGAAATGTTCTGTTCCCAATTTGGTTTTTTCAAGGGATAGAAAAAATGAAAACAATCTCAATTTTAAATGCAATTTCTAAGGTTATTTTCACTCTAGGTATCTTTGTATTTGTGACAGACGAATCAAAGTTTATGTACGTACCTATCTTTAACTCGTTAGGGTATATTGCAATTGGCATCATTGCTATTTATGTAATTACATCACACCACGGTGTTCGTTTTGTAAAACCTTCTAAAGAAGATATTATGTATCAGTTAAAATCAGGTTGGCATATTTTTGTATCAAACATCATGACAAGCTTATATACGACAAGCAACGTATTTATATTAGGTTTCTTCGCAAGCAATACCATCGTCGGATATTATTCTAGTGCGGAAAAAGTGGTCAAAGCTGTTTTGAGTATTATCACTCCCCTTGTTCAAACGGTATATCCGCATTTAAGTCGAGCACTACAAGAATCTAGGACAGCCGCTATTGCGTTGTTACGTAAAGTATTCTGGCTTGTTACAGTACTTATGGCTACATTATCCTTGTTTGTTGGTGTATTTGCAGCACAAATTGTTGAGCTTGTATTTAAATATGAGGAAATTATACCCATCTTGCAAATTTTATCAGCGTTCCCACTCATATTGGGCTGGGCCAATGTATTTGCTATTTTAACAATGATCAATTTTGATTACAAAAAAGAGCTATCTCGTATTTATATTGCAGCGAGTATTTTCAGTGTTGTATTAATGTTCCTGTTAATTCCTCAGTTCAAACAATATGGAACTGCATGGACCGCTGTTTTGACAGAGGCGTTTGCGACAAGTTTAATGGCAATTTTCTTATGGAAAAAAGGAATTCATGTTTGGAAGTGGCGAGGAAAATAAAAAGGAATCGGGCAACCGATTCCTTTTTATGGTTGTTTTTCATTTGTGATGATATCTTTTTGCGCCGTATTCACTTCTTGTTGATTTGCTACAGATTTATTTAGATGCAGATGCTCTAGAAGTTTATTAGATAACGCTTTACGGTCTTTTTCTTCCACGTTGTAATACCAAAGTTCATCATTCATGATTTTACCTTCTCCAGGAATTTCAATCTGTTCTACGTTGAAGGCGGCAGATTTATAATGAGATTGGATATCCATCATTTCTTTAAAGGTTAAGTTTGTTTTAATGTTTTGCTCTAAAGCCTTAAGAACTTTGTCATACTTCGTTAAAGAAGAGAAGCTAGCGCCTTTATCTAGTATTTTTTGAATGACTTCACGCTGTCTTTTTTGACGACCAAAATCACCGTTAGGGTCTTCTTTACGCATTCTCGCATACTGCAAAGCTTGTTCACCGTCTAAATGAACAGCTCCTTCCGGGACATACACGCCATCTAGTTCGAATGCAAACTTGTTGTTGACGTCAATTCCTCCTACCGCGTCTACAATATCACGAAACCCTTCCATATTAACTTTAATATAGTAATCAATAGGAATATCTAAGAAGTTTTCTATTGTCAATATAGATCCTTCAATGCCGCCATACGCATAAGCGTGGTTAATTTTATCCTTTTTATTCATGCCTACAATGGTTGCCCGAGTATCTCTTGGGATACTGACCAATTTAGTTGATTTCATTTGAGGATTTACAGTTAATACAAGAATGGAATCTGTTCTTGAATTTTGTCCTTCGCGTTCATCTACACCAACCAAAAGCACAGAAAAAGGGTCTTTTTCCTTGAATTCAAGTTCTTCTTCACGCTTTTCGGATTTTGTTCTTGATATAGAATTATGCATCTTATCCGTAGCTTTTGCAACGTCTAAATATAGCTTATATGCAAACCCTGCTCCTAATAACCCTACAAAAAACAAAGTAAATAATAGTATACGTGCAATCGTTTTCTTTTTACTTTTCTTTATGTTTTCTCTTGAAATGTTCATATAATTGTCTTCCTTTTGCTTGTTTGTAATGACTTACTTAGAAAAGCAGTTACTAAACTATCGATATACTAATTCTGAAAAATTAGACATTTAAAAATAAAAAAATTCTGAATCAGATAAGGCGTCATCACCCGCCTAAAACTAAGTCTAACACTAAATTGCGAGTTGTCAATATTGTGTACAAATTAGGTATAGTTAGTGTTATAATGTTAATTTGTTAAAGGGTAGGTACAGTTTTCTATTTGTATTTCACATAATGTAGGATGTAAAGTGAACACTCGCCTGCTCTATAGTGGTTATGATGATAAATTTGTATGAAGATATACAAGATAAGTAAGGGATTTTAGTTTTAAATCGTTTGTTACAGTTACATGAGATATGATTTGAAAAGGAGCATCATAGGTTCTGCTTCAATATAAGGAGAGTGAAAAAATGGGTGCAATGGTCGCTGTCAGTATAGTAACATACAATAGTAAACATATCTTTAAGGTATTAGATAATATTAAAGAAGAGTTCGGCGGTGACGAACGTTTTCGGTTCGTTATCTTTGATAATAATTCAGAAAAAGAATATCAAGAGCGTTTAGCAACTTATAAGGACCTCGTCGATCTTACATTTTATCATGAAAATAATGGTTTTGGTTTTGGTCACAATTATAATTTAATGCATGCAGATGAGAAGTACTTCCTTGTTTTCAATCCAGACATTATTTTAAAAAAGCAAGATTTATTAAATATGTTGGAAATAATGGAGCAGCAAAGTGATATTTCTCTTTTAGTACCTAAGGTATTAAATGCAGACGGAACGACGCAACATTTAGTACGTAACCGCGTTTCTGTTTTTGATTATGCGCTTAGATTTATCCCTTTCCAGTTTGTAAAGAAAATGTTCAGCAAACGCCTGCATTCATATGAATGCCGAGACCTACCTAATGATAGAAATGTTGATATTCGTATCGGTTCAGGTTGCTTTATGCTAGTTAGGGGAGAAGCTTTTAAACGCGTAAATGGCTTTGATGATCGTTATTTCATGTACTTTGAAGACTATGACTTATGCTTAAAACTTAGACAGCGAGACGAGCGTGTTGTGTATACTCCGTTTTCCGAAGTAATTCATTACTATGAAAGAGGAGCACACAAAAACTCCAAGTTATTTAAAATTTTTATGCAATCTATGTATAAATTCTTTGATAAGTGGGGTTGGAAACTGTTTTAAATATAAAATATAAGTTCGGCTACATTTATTTCAGGAGTGAGAGGATTAGTGAATAAGTTTGAAAAATGGCTGTTAACAGTGTTTTTTATTGAGCTTTTCGTCGGCGGTGGCGGTAGGCTGATTGACTTTGGTGTGTTATCGATCCGGCAGGTATTATTCCTTTTGGTTGTTGCGACTTTCTTGTTTAGAATTATAAAAACCAGAGCCTTTTTTGATAAAAAGGTAAATACATTTTTGTTATTTGATAGAACAGCAATCGCAATCTATATGTTAATGGGATGGTTTGTAGTCAGTGCAGTGATAGGTGCTATTAATGGAAATGCCTTATCAGTGATTGTAATGGATTTTCTTCGGGTTGCATTCTTTGCATTGTACTTCCCGCTCGCATATTACATTTCTAAAGATAGGTATGAAAAAGAAACTATTATTACCATTTTAAAGTATTCTTCTTTAGGTGTTGCTGTTTTTACAATTGTTATTTCTCTATTAGGAAAGACTGTATTTAGTAGCAACTTTGCTTCTTATTACTACTTTTTAAATGATGTAATGAATGATGACTTATTTTTTAGACCGAGTCACAGTGTGTTCTATAAAAGTCATTTCTTTGTGTTAATGGGTGTATTCCTTTCTTTGAATGCATTATTAAGCAGAAAACACTCTAAACTTGACATCGCAAATGTTGTATTGGGTTTGATATCAATTGTATGGTCAGAGACAAGGGGCTTTTTATTAGCGCTTATGTTTGGCATTATGTTCATCGTGTTCCTTGATGTTAAAACATTCACAGATGCAATCCGTGGCTTGAAAAATAAGTTTTTGACAGTTGTACAATCTAAAGTTATGATGCGTAAAATCGCTGTATCACTTATGATTGTCGCTGCTGTGCCATTTATGTACAAATACATGACGATTGAGCGCTTTGGGCAGGATGTCGCGGCTCCTACGGAAGAAGGCACAGAATCATCGAAAGGCGATAAAGCGGAGCAAGAGATTAATGATGTCAGTGTGAATGCACGTCTTGATTTTATTTTGGCGTCTAAAGATCTTGTTTTTAAAAGTGTACCTGCTTTTGTCGTTGGTAGTGGCTATGGAACAGAAATTGCTGGTCGTGATACAGGAATAGAAATGAGCTTCTTGGATATTTTAGTGGAGCAAGGAATTATTGGACTAGCACTCTGGCTGTACGTATGCTTTATTTTATATTACAACTACCATATGTATTATGTGAAAAAAGGGGTTCCTGATACAAATGATGTATCTTTGCTTGCTTGTATAGCAGCGCTAGGACTTTTAACAAATATTAATCCGTTCATTAATAATCCATTGGGAATCGGCTTTTTGTTAATCGTATTAGTATTATCTAAACGTAAAGCGGAATCAATCAAAACTACTGCATAATAGATGCAGGTAAAGAAGGTATTTGTATGAAAACAACAATTGTAATGGTCCTCTACAATCAAAAGCTACAGGAAAGCAAAACCTTTGTCACAATGGAACAGACATTGCTCAATAACAAAGACTTTACTGGGCAATATGAATTGATTGTGTATGATAACAGTCTAAAGCCGCAGGAAGTTCCTGCTACCGCAGGTATAACCTATGTGCATGATGAACGAAATCTAGGGATTGCACAGGCCTATCAGTATGCTTGGGAGCAGGCAAAACAAAATGGTAGTGAATGGCTGTTGCTATTAGATCATGATACAGAGTTAACACCAGAGTATGTAGATACATTTTTTCAATTAGAGATAAATCGAGATGAAATAGCCGCTGTTGTACCGATGGTAATGTGTGAAGGAACGATGATTTCTCCTGTTTTCAGCCATACGTTGCAACCTTTACGAGGTGAAAAACCGGTTGCAGGTAAACAGGAGCAACCGGTTATGGCTATTAATTCCGGAACGGCTGTAAATATGGCGTTTCTCAGTAAAATTGGCGGCTTCACACAAGAATTCCCACTAGATTTTTTAGATCATTGGTTTTTTTATAAGGTGTACGAAGAGGGGTATAAAGTACTTGTCTCTCCTGTGACTCTCGAGCATGAGTTGTCTGTGATGAACTATGATACAGTTTCCTTGAACAGATATAAAAGCATCATAGGTTCAGAACTGAAATTTTATAAAAAATACAAGCGACATGTTTTAAAACGATATAGATTGCAATTAATGATGCGAGCAGGAAAGCAGTTATTGTTTGTGAAAAACAAAAAAATCGCTCTGCATACGTTGCGCACATTATTAAAAGTATAGAAAGGATTTCTGTCCATGATATCAGTATGTATAGCAACATATAACGGAGCTGGCTTCATCGTTCGGCAATTAAATTCTGTGCTATCGCAGCTTAGCGAGCAAGATCAGGTCGTAGTGGTGGACGATTGCTCTAAAGATGATACAGTGCAGGTAATCAAAGATACTTACGGCAATAGAGTCGAGGTTTACGTGAATGAGCGTAATGCTGGTGTAATTAAAAGCTTTGAAAAAGCAATCTCAAAATCGCGCGGCGATATTATCTTTTTGTGCGATCAAGATGATATGTGGCTTGCTAATAAGGTAGAAACAGTCGTAAATGAATTTAGAGCTACAAATGCATCCGTTGTTGTGCATGACGCATATGTAACCGATGGAGACGGTGAAATTATTCACGAATCTTGGAATGTCCATAATAACAATCGTGAAAAGGGCTTGATTGGTAATATTGTGAAAAATAGCTTTACTGGGTGTTGCATGGCCTTTAAAAAAGAGATTGTTCGCGACATCATACCGTTTCCAAAGTCTATTGAGATGCATGACCAATGGATCGCGTTGGTTTGTATGATGAGTAAGCGTAAAATAGCGTATATCCGCAAGCCATTGATGAAATATGTTCGCCATGGTGGAAATGTAACAGGTATGCGAAAGCGTTCTTTCAATGAACAGCTCAAAGGAAGGATAGGTACCATTAAAGCAGTTATGCAATATAAAGCTACGCATTAAAAAGTTAAGTTATTATTACTAAATGGTTACAATATAAGATATATGTTGTTCGTATTTGTGTGGTTTCATTATAATGTGAGGTGCGGTGTATAAAGCACCTCTTATCCATGAAAAGGGTAAATTAATTTGCAAGGAGATGGGATGTAATTATGAAGGGAATTATATTAGCAGGCGGTAGCGGTACACGCCTTTATCCGCTTACAAAGGTTGTTTCTAAACAGTTGTTACCTGTATACGATAAACCTATGATTTACTATCCACTTTCTGTTTTAATGCTAGCAGGCATTAAAGATATTCTTGTTATTTCTACGCCACAGGATATTGAGCGTTTTGAACAAATTTTAGGTGATGGCTCTGATTTCGGCATTCAACTTACATATGCTGTACAGCCGCATCCAGGTGGTTTGGCACAAGCGTTCTTAATCGGCGAAGAATTTATTGGGGATGATAGTGTTGCCCTTGTGCTTGGCGACAATATTTTCTATGGACATGGCTTGACGCAATTATTGCATAAAGCAGCACATCGTGAAGAAGGTGCTACTGTATTCGGTTACTATGTAAATGATCCAGAGCGCTTTGGTGTCGTTGAATTTGATGCGGAAGGTAAAGCTGTTTCTATTGAAGAGAAGCCGGAAAAACCGAAGTCAAATTACGCAGTAACAGGCTTGTATTTCTACGATAATCGCGTAGTAGAAATTGCAAAAAGCATTAAGCCTTCAGCACGTGGAGAACTTGAAATTACAGACATTAACCAAAAATATTTAGAGCTTGGGGCTTTAAATGTTGAGTTATTAGGTCGAGGCTATGCTTGGTTAGATACAGGAACGCATGAATCTTTATTAGAAGCGTCTCAATTTATTGAAACGATTGAAAAGCGTCAAACGTTAAAAATTGCTTGCTTAGAAGAAATCGCATATAAAATGGGTTATATCTCTAGAGAAAAATTGCTAGAATTGGCGGAGCCATTAAAGAAAAATCAATACGGTCAATACTTAATTAAGATTGCAAATCAAACGAGATAGGTGAAAATATGAATATTGTCAAAACAAAAATTGAGGACGTAGTCATTTTAGAACCCAAAGTTTTTGGTGACCATCGCGGTTATTTTATGGAAAGCTATAACAAAGACTTGTTTGAACAATTAGGGCTAACGCAGGATTTTATCCAAGATAATCAATCCCTTTCTGTACCAGTTGGCACGTTACGCGGCTTACATTTTCAGTTAAATCCGAAGGCACAAACAAAAGTAGTACGCTGTGTAACGGGAGCGATTTATGATGTGGCAGTTGATATTCGCAAAGGCTCTCCTACTTATGGTCAATGGGTAGGTGTAATTTTAAGTGAGCATAACAAGCGTCAGCTTGTTGTACCAAAAGGTTTTGCGCACGGCTTCTGCACATTGGTACCAAACACAACAGTTGCCTACAAAGTAGATGAATACTACTCTCCTGAGCATGATGCGGGTATTCTTTGGAACGACCCAGCACTAGGCATTGATTGGCCAGCAAGCAACCCAATTTTATCGGAAAAAGATACAAAGCATCCTGTATTAGCAGAAGCAGAGATTAACTTCGTATACGAGAAATAGGAGGATTACAATGAAATTATTAGTAACAGGCGGCGCAGGCTTTATCGGCAGTAACTTTGTACGCTATATGGTAAACAAATATCCCCAGTATCATATCGTGAACCTAGATGCGTTAACATATGCAGGTAACTTAGAGAATTTAAAAGACATTGAAGATGCTTCAAACTATACATTTGTTAAAGGTGATATCGCAGATCGCGATTTCATCAACGCTTTGTTTGAAGAGTATAAATTTGATTATGTATTAAACTTTGCAGCAGAATCTCATGTAGATAGAAGTATTACAAATCCAGATATTTTCGTGCGCACAAACGTGCAAGGCACACAAGTATTGTTAGATGCAGCGAAAAATATCGGTGTAAAGAAATATCTACAGGTTTCTACTGATGAAGTATATGGCACGTTAGGTGAAACAGGTTACTTTACAGAGGAAACACCACTTGCAGCAAACAGCCCATACAGCGCGAGTAAAGCTGGTGCAGATTTGTTAGTACGTGCGTATCATGAAACATTCGGCTTGCCGGTTAACATTACGCGTTGCTCTAACAATTATGGTCCGTTCCATTTCCCAGAGAAGCTGATTCCGTTGATGATTATCAATGCGCTTCATGACAAGCAGCTTCCAATTTACGGAGATGGCTTAAATGTTCGCGATTGGTTACATGTAGAAGATCATTGTCAAGCGATTGACTTGGTTCTTCACAAAGGCCGCAACGGTGAAGTATACAATGTAGGTGGTAACAATGAGCGTACAAACATTGAGATTGTAAAAACAATTTTGGCACACTTGAACAAACCTGAGTCTCTTATTAAATTCGTGGAAGATCGTCTTGGTCACGATCGTCGCTATGCAATTGATGCAACAAAATTGCGTACAGAGCTTGGCTGGGAGCCAAAATACAACTTTGATACAGGAATCGAGCAAACAATTCAGTGGTACTTAGAGAATAAAGACTGGTGGGAAAAGATTATCTCCGGTGAGTATCAAGAGTATTTTGAAACACAATACGGCAAGAAGCTAGAGGCTGAGTAATGAGAGTAGTTGTAACGGGAGCAAAAGGTCAACTCGGTCAAGATGTAGTCGAGCAGTTGCAACAAGGGAATTATACAATTTATGCATTAGACCGTGAGTCTCTTGATATTACAGACGAACAGGCTGTGCAAACGTATATAGATGACGTGAAGCCTGATGTAATTCTACACTGTGCCGCGTATACAAATGTGGATCAAGCTGAGAGCGATCAAGAGAACGCGTATCGTGTAAATGCTTTGGGCGCGAAATATTTAGCTGAAGCAGCGAAAAGACATGATGCTAAAATACTATATGTAAGTACGGACTATGTTTTTAACGGTACAGCAACGGTGCCATATGAAGTAGATGAACCTACAGCACCGCTTGGTGTATATGGTGAAACCAAGCTTGCCGGTGAAAACTTTGTACAGCAAATTACGGACAAGCATTTTATCGTACGTACTGCATGGGTATTTGGTACAAAAGGAAATAACTTTGTGAAAACGATGATCCGCTTAGGTAAAGAACGCGGTGAGATAGGTGTTGTTCATGACCAGGTTGGATCTCCCACATATACAGTTGATTTAGCACGCTTTATGATTGAACTTATGCAATCTGAAGCTTATGGTATTTACCATGCAACGAATGAAGGCGTGTGTTCTTGGTACGAGTTTGCAAAAGAAATCTTTAGACAGGCAGGTATGGATGTGAAGGTATCTGCGCTTACTACGGAGCAATTTCCGCGCCCTGCGCAGCGTCCGAAATATTCTGTGCTCAGCAAGAAACGTATCACAAAAGAAGGCTTTACGCCGTTTAGAGAATGGCAACAAGCGCTTGCTGCTTATTTAGAAGAAGCAGCACAGAAGAACTGACCATAGCGTCAGTTCTTTTTTTAGACTTTAAAGGATTCTTTTTCAAAGATATATTAGTACGGCAAAGTAAATTTTTATGATATAACAATTCTTTATGATATCATAGTACAAATAAGTATGTGCGAAGGGGTGCCGTGACATAATATGAATAAGCGAAAGTCCATGGAGCAAGTAGTATATGAAAGGATTAAAATGGCCATCTTAGCCCGAGAGATAGCGCCTGGTACACAACTGGTTGAGAATACAATTTCCGATAAATTAAAAGTAAGTCGAACACCGATTCGGAATGCAATCAAAAAGCTGCAGGAGGAAGGGCTTGTGACGATGGTTCCAAATCGAGGAGCTTTTGTTATGCAGCCTACACGCGCAGAGATTATGCAAGCGTTTGAATTTCGAACGGAGCTAGAGTGTATGGCAGTACCGCTTGCCCTGCAACATGTAACAAAGCAGGATATTGTAGAGTTACAGGAAATGATGATAGGAGAAAGAGAAGCTTATAAAGAAAAGGACATTCTAACGTATATTAAAATCAATAAAGCATTTCATTTGTTTCTTGCAAAAAGAACGGGAAATAAGTTTCTCATTGAGACATTAGATACATTGCTTAGAAAAATAAATATATATCTCATCTTGTATGGTGTATTTAACTATGTAAGCTTAGATGAGGTTACCAACTTACAGGATCATGAAAGAATGGTTGCGTTTATTGAACAAAAAGAGGGAGAAGCCCTGCAATATTTAATACGTAAGCACCTGCAAACAAGTTTGCACGAGCTCGAAATTAATAAACTGCAATATAAGGCTTTAGAGGACGTTTTATAGGAAAACGTATGAGCGCAATGAGCGCTTCTTTTGAACCGGGAATAAAGAGTGGTTGCGTTCGGTATTTAAGAAGAACGCATGTATAAATATAAAGAGATTTGCTCTTTTACTGTTCTGGTAAAACAGATACTTGGACTTAGATGAATAAGGAGAATACATAATGAAACAAATAGAAATTTCCAAGCATAAGCTACTTGGTGTAGCAGGGCTCGGTTGGTTATTTGATGCGATGGATGTGGGGCTGCTTTCCTTTGTTATTGCGGCTTTGCAAAAGGAGTGGGACTTAAGTGTGCAACAGATGGGTTGGATTGGGAGTATCAATTCAATTGGAATGGCTGTTGGTGCACTTATCTTTGGACTATTGGCAGATAAAATTGGCCGCAAATGGGTCTTTATTATTACCTTGTTGCTTTTTTCATTGGGAAGCGGCTTATCAGCACTAGCGCCAACACTATCTGTCTTCCTTGTGCTAAGATTTCTAATCGGGATGGGACTCGGCGGAGAATTACCGGTTGCATCTACACTGGTTTCGGAAAGTGTACCAGCAAGTGAGCGCGGGAGAGTGGTAGTGCTTTTGGAAAGCTTTTGGGCGGGCGGTTGGTTAGTGGCTGCATTGATTGCTTATTTTATTATTCCACATTACGGGTGGAAAGTAGCTATGCTCATCAGTGCGTTGCCAGCCTTCTATGCATTATATTTAAGGCTGAACCTGCCGGACTCTCCGCGCTTTGAAGGTGCAGTTCAGAAGCAATCTGCCTGGGAAAAGATACAAATTGTTTGGTCATCTACATATGTAAGACCAACAATTATGCTTTGGATTTTATGGTTTTGTGTAGTGTTTTCTTACTATGGCATGTTTTTGTGGCTCCCGAGTGTTATGGTACTAAAAGGATTTAGCTTAATTAAGAGCTTTGAGTATGTCTTAATTATGACACTTGCGCAACTTCCTGGTTATTTTACGGCCGCTTGGCTCATTGAGCGTGCTGGTCGTAAATTTGTACTAGTTTCTTATTTATTGGGTACAGCTGCGAGTGCTTATTTTTTCGGTGCTGCGGAATCACTAACTATGCTTATCACAGCAGGAGTATTTTTGTCCTTCTTTAACTTAGGTGCATGGGGCGCTTTATATGCGTATACACCAGAGCAGTATCCTACAGCTGTGCGCGGGACAGGGGCAGGTATGGCGGCTTCGTTTGGCCGGATCGGTGGAATATTGGGACCACTTTTAATCGGTTATTTAGTTGCCCAAAACGCATCAATTACCTTTATCTTTACGATCTTCTGTATCGCGATTTTAATCGGAGTACTATCTGTTTTGTTTTTAGGGAAGGAAACAAAACAACAAGAGCTCGTATAAAAAAGAAGGTCTATAAAATTCCGCTTTTTATATAAAAAGCGGAATTTTTGTATGTTAGGGGAGGAATTTGTCATTTTGGGACGAATAGAAGCAGGTAGATAAGTATTATATTTATAACAAGAAACATCTAAAGTAATTAATGCGGTTTACAGAAGGTAGTTATAGAGACAGCAAAGAGGGGCGGATGACGGATGAAAGTTTTGGTTGTGAGTGAAGTACCTGAACATAAGCTGGAGATTGAACGTGCATTTCAACGCGGTGAGGTAAAGGCAAGCTTTGTGGAGGCGAAAGTAGGTATAGAAGCTATTAAAGCAGCAAAGCGTTATGAACCTGATTTCCTCTTTTTAGATGTCCATGTTTCAGATGAAAGTGGTCTTGAAATTGCTGAGTTGCTGCACCAACTCAATTTACAGGCAAATATTATTTTAATGGGCAATAAAGTAGATTATGCAATAGAAGCATTTCGACTTCGGGCATTTTATTATTTGCTGCAACCATTTCATGATGATGATTTAGAGTATCTAGTATATTTAATGCGTAAAGAACATCTTCGTTGGTGTCGTTCTCTCAGTCATAAGCTACCAATTGAAGAGCAGGATGGCATCGCTTATATATCACCGCAAAATATCATTTATGTAAGTAAAAATAAAGAAAATAAGACAGTTTCTATTTATACAAAAGATGGTCATTTTACTTCTACTTATACGCTACAGGAGTTGGAAGAAAAACTTCATGTACATCAGTTTCTGCGGGTGCATAAAAGCTATTTAGTTAACTTGCCCTATATAAAGGCGTTAAAGCCTTACTATAACGGAACATACAATTTATATACGGAATATTGTAGTGAACCTATTCCGGTCAGTCGCAATTATGTGCGCATTTTAAGAAATAAACTAGAGATATAACAAGTTATCGGCAATTTTTGACATCTTATCTCACTATATTTTCATTATAAGGTATGTTTTATTTTATTATTCTGAAAATTTAGTATAATCCTTCTGAAGGCGTAACAAGGGGGGATTTATTTGAAAAGTATAAAGTCTATTGTGTTATGGGGATTCATTTCTGCACTTGGTGCCGCAGGATTTGCGGTATTGGCACTGAACCGCGGCGAAAGTATTAATGCCATTTGGTTACTTGTTGCAGCTGTATCTGTTTATGCAGTTGCCTACCGTTTTTATAGTAAGTTTATCGCGCAGAAAGTTTTTCAATTAGATGACAACAGAACAACACCAGCTGAACTAATGAATGATGGGAAAGATTATGTTCCCACAAATAAATGGGTATTGTTTGGTCATCACTTTGCAGCAATCGCTGGAGCTGGGCCGCTTGTAGGCCCAATTTTGGCAGCGCAGATGGGCTATTTACCTGGCACACTTTGGATTGTTGTCGGAGTGGTATTGGCAGGTGCTGTACAAGATTTTATTATTCTCTTTGCGTCTACAAGGCGAAACGGAAAGTCTCTTGGGGAAATGATTAAAGAAGAAATTGGTCCTGTGACCGGCTTGATTGCAATGATAGGTATTTTAGGAATCATGATTATTTTATTAGCGGTACTGGCATTGGTCGTTGTAAAAGCGTTGGTGGGAAGTCCTTGGGGAATGTTTACAATCGCTGCCACGATTCCTATCGCGTTCTTTATGGGAGTTTATATGCGTTATATGAGACCAGGACGCGTTGGGGAAGGCTCTATAATTGGTGTTATCTTGCTTTTGTTGTCTATTGTAGGTGGGCAATACGTTGCGGAAACACCTGAGCTTGCAAAGTTGTTTACATTTAAAGGTGAAACTATTGCACTTATGCTGATCGCATATGGATTCATCGCATCTGCTTTACCTGTTTGGCTCCTTTTGGCACCACGTGATTACTTAAGCACCTTTTTAAAAATTGGTACCATTGTTGGTTTAGCAATTGGCATTTTAGTTGTTGCACCAAACTTGGAAATGCCAGCCGTATCCAAGTTTATTGATGGAACAGGTCCTGTATTTGCTGGCAACTTGTTTCCGTTCTTGTTCATTACAATTGCCTGTGGCGCTGTTTCAGGTTTCCATGCACTAGTTTCCTCTGGTACAACACCGAAGATGATGGAACGTGAATCACATGCTCGCCCAATTGGATACGGTGCGATGTTGATGGAGTCTTTCGTGGCGATTATGGCTCTCATTGCTGCATGTGTACTAACACCTGGTACATATTTTGCAATTAACAGCGCTCCAGCTTTGATTGGTACAGATGTGACACAAGCTGCAAAAACAGTAACGTCATGGGGCTTTACAATCACACCGGATGATCTAACAAATCTCGCCAAGGATGTAGGAGAAGAAACCATTCTTTCTCGTACAGGAGGTGCACCAACCTTAGCGATTGGTATGGCACTTATTTTCTCTAAAGTGATTGGTGGGAAAGCTTTAATGGCATTCTGGTACCACTTTGCGATTCTATTTGAAGCGTTGTTTATTTTAACAACAATTGATGCAGGAACCCGTGTCGGACGTTTTATGATTCAAGATATTATGGGAAATGTATACAAGCCGCTTGGTCGCACAGATTCAACCTTATCAAATATTATTGCTACGGCGCTATGTGTATTTGGGTGGGGTTACTTCCTTTATCAAGGTGTTATTGATCCACTTGGTGGGATTAACACATTATGGCCGTTATTTGGAATCGCAAACCAAATGCTGGCGGGTATTGCTCTGCTTGTGGGTACAACGATTCTATTTAAAATGGGTAAGAAGGCCTATGTATGGGTGACGCTCGTTCCGACAACCTGGATTCTGATTGTAACGATGACAGCGGGTTATCAAAAGTTGTTTCATGAAAATCCTAAGATTGGCTTCTTATCTCATGCTAACGTATTCCAAACTGCTTTGGACGAAGGAAAGGTATTGGCACCAGCAAAAAATATAGCACAGATGAAGCAGATTATTACCAATGATTATGTAGATGCCGCGTTATGTGCCTTCTTTATGATCGTTGTATTGGCAGTGTTACTGTCTGCCGCTCGCATTTGGGTTAAGGTACTTCGCAATCAGGTAGTAGAAATGAAAGAATCGCCATATGTTGCGCGAAACGAGGAAGGGACTAGAAATTATGCGTAAGTTAATGGTACAATGGCGTGAGTTTATTAGCTTATTAGTTGGTGTTCCAAGCTATGAAAAGTATGTAGCATACATGAAAGAAAAGCAGCCCTCACAGCCAATCTTATCACGTAAAGCCTTCTTCGCAGATGTTCAAAAAGCTAAGTTTGAAACAAAAGCAGGGAATGTTTCTCGCTGTTGTTAAACGATAATTTTAATAAAACGGAAAAGCTCAGAGTAAAGCGCTCTGAGCTTTTCCAGTTTAGTCGATAACGTATTGATTATGTTGTATTTGTAGGAAGTATAAAGTCTGTCTTTTGCAATTGATACGATAGCATTTGTTCTAAATGTGATGCAATAACAGGTGGACTAATTAAAAATCCCTGTGCATACTGACATGCGTGTTCTTTTAAATAAGTAAGCTGATCGACGGACTCAACTCCTTCAGCAATGACTGTCATGTTTAATTGTTGTGCCAATGAAAGCAAAGTTGAAGTGATAATTGTACCATATCCAGGGCTTGGTAGGCAGTCAATAAACGATTTTGCAATTTTTATCGTTTGTGCTGGAATTCGTTCTAAGGAAGCGAGAGAAGAATAGCCTGTTCCAAAATCGTCAATCGAAAAAGATATGCCATATCCTTGTAATTCTTGCAAGTTGGATATAACAACGCTTTCTTTTTGCATGAATACGCCTTCTCTAATTTCTAACACTAGTGAATGTGGTGGTAACGAAAATTCTTCTAATATAGCTATCACGCATTTTGCAAAGTTGGGCTTATACAAGCTTTTAACAGATATATTGACTGAAATACGGATAGATGCAAGCTTGAGTCTCATCAACCTGTCAATTTGTTTACAAGCTTGTCGAATCATCCAAATATCAATGGTTGTAATCATCCCCATTTCTTCGGCAAGGGGTATAAATAAATTAGGGGAAATCAGCCCTAATTTAGGATGCTTCCAGCGCACTAATGCTTCTGCAGCGGTTACCGTATTTGTCGTGATATTCATGATAGGTTGGTATAAAACAGTTAAACTATCATGATTAATTGCTTCATACAAATCATGTAATAAAAAGGGACTAGGAGCAGGCAACTGTGTACTTGGTTGATACGTACGATATTGATTTTTCCCACTTTTTTTGGCATTATACATAGCAATATCAGCATGTTTAAGCAAGGTTTCTACATCTGTTCCATCCTGTGGATAACGTGATATCCCAATGCTAGGGGTTACATGAAGAGTAAAGTCATCCACTACAAAAGCCGGTTCAAACGCTTGCAGCAATTTTTTTGCTAAATAAATGGCAGAATCATGATGATTGGATTCAATTGTAAATATTGTGAACTCATCTCCTCCTAATCGAAATACATTCCCATCTTTACCGATGCTTTGTTGTAAACGATCTCCTACATGCACGAGCAATTTGTCACCGATATTATGGCCTAAAGAATCATTGATGTACTTAAAACGATCTACATCCATATACAGTATAGAGAACGGTTTATTTGCAAGAACAGCCTCTTCTATACGCTTATAAAATAATCTGCGATTAGGTAATGAGGTGAGTGCGTCATAGTAAGCCATATGTCGAATAGTTTCTTCTTGTTTCATACGTTCTGTAATATCGGCAGCCATCACATATATACCAGTTACCTTGTGATCTACAAGGATAGGAATAAAAGTCACATTGAGGTGAACAATTTGCTTATCAGCCTTTAATAGCCTTAAAAATGCAGATTGAGATGCGCCGTCCTTAGTTTTTTCAAACAATTCCAACGTAGATGCAAGGTCTTCTTTGACAATCCAATCTGTAAAATACGTATTGATGAACTGCTTTCGTGTAAAATCACCTAAAGCGAGAGCTGCTTCGTTCACATCTAAACAGCGCCCTTCCAAATCTAGTGAAATAACAGCATTAATATTTTGATCAAAAAGTGACTTATATCGTTGCTCACTTTCATCTCGTGCTTGCTTAATCTCAGTCTGCTCGATTGCTAATCCGGCTAAATAAGAGAAGGTATAAAAAAATTCAATATCTTCTTGTGAGGGCTTCTTGCAGTACGTATGATAGATTGCAAACGTACCGAGTACTTCATTGTTAGATGAGAAAATGGGAAGAGACCAGCAAGATTTAAGACCATGAGTTAATGCTAAATCTTTATAATGTTCCCAGTAAGGGTCTGTGGAAATATCCTCTACAATAATTAATTGTTTTAGATAGGCAGCAGTACCGCAAGAGCCAATACCGGGACCGAATCGCACCCCATTCAATGCATGCGTGTATGTATCAGGTAACTTTGGTGCGGCGCCATGGTATAAGCGACCTTCTTTAAGCAGTAGAATAGATCCTATAATATCAGGCTGTATTTGTTCTGCAGTATAGATAATCTCATCTAAAATAAGCGGAAGTGCCATTCCTTTTGCAATTAACTCTAAAAGCTTTTGCTGTCCACTTAATAAATCTTCCGTCTGTCTATGAAATTGAGCGAGGGTAGCGAAAAAATGAAGGTGTCCCTCGCTATCTTCTATTAATCGAGCATATTGTTGAACAAGGACGTAGTCTTGTTGTTTACTTAGTATGCGAAATGAAATGTATTCATGAGAGTCATACATTTGAAAATAGGAAGCAACGGATTCTCTATCTTCAGAATGTACAAAAGATAATAAAGAAGAGCCTAAAATATCATGAAGCTCCCAGCCGAGTAGGACAAGTCCATCTTCATTTATGTCTAAAATTTCAGTTTTTTTATTTAGTGTAAATTGTAATGAAGGTCTAGACGAATGTCTTTTTAAAGAGGATTGATACTGGCTAGTTCTCATATGATAAACCTCCTATCTTGAAGTGATATGAATCTTCTCTTATAGGTTATGTGATATAAAAGGTTAATTTTAATTTAAAATTTAAAAAACAAAATATAACGATTAAGTTTTTGTAATAAATCGAACATATTGATGTCAGTGAAGGTGCTTAATGAATGAAATGAAAGAAAAAGGTAGTAGACATGAAACAACAATTTCCATGTACTCAAAAATATATGAAAATAATTATAATATAAAATCTAATGTACTGCCATTTTTATATTGTATCATACGTCTATTTATATGAGCAGTATGATTTGAATTTATCTGCCTGCTCCTATCAACTAACATCTTTTACAGTATATATAAATTTACATGATTTGTTCGACATAGAAACAGCAAGAAATTCACAGCTTCAGGTGTGTATGTTCTTACTTGACACGCGTATCTCTTAGACACTGACCGCAACCATACATTGCCCGTTCTTCTTTCCCACCCCAAAAAAGAATGTCGGTTTTTCTAGTTGTACTTATATAGATCAACTGGTAGGTTATTCTTTTGTGATATGGATTAGAGTAGAGACGGTCCCCTAACCGCTCAGCAGCAATCAACAAAGAACTTTAACAGAGTCTGAAGATAAGAAAAACAATCAATAAAATAGTGTTCTTATATAAAAGAAGGGAATTATATTTTTTCCTCGTATTGAGATACAAGAGGGGAGATGAGAGCTTGCTAGCAAAGAGGTCGGTTTTTTCGCAAAATAACTATCGATTTAATTGTGGAAAAGAAATCCCCATTCAAATCGGTTATCAAACATATGGTACTTTGAATAAACAAAAAGACAATGTAATTCTTGTCTGTCATTATTTTAGTGCGACAAGTCAAGTAATAAGCTGGTGGGGAGACTTAATTGGAGAGGATAAAGCAATAGATACGAGTCGTTTTTTTGTAATTTGTACAGAAAATTTATGTAATGTCCAACAAAAAAATCCCAATGTTATTACAACTGGGCCTGCTTCTATAAATATCGCAACAGGGAAACCATATGGGATGGATTTTCCTGTATTCACTTTTGCTGACATGGTTAAAATTCAAAAGGCATTACTTGCTTCTTTAGGTATTCAGAAGCTGCATGCGGTGATTGGTCCTTCTGCCGGAGGAATGATTGCACTTCATTGGACTGTTCAAGAACCAAATATGGTAGAACGTTGTATTGGTATAATAACAAATGCGCGAAATCCAGTTGCCACATCATGTAATGTGCTACAGCACGCCATCCGTGCTATTCAGCTAGATCCAAATTGGAATGGAGGTCAATATTACGGAAAAGTAGAGCCTTTTGAAGGACTTCATTTAGCAGCTCAGATGATGTACACAAATGCATTTAGTACAAAATGGTATGAAGATATGTTCAAAAGTAGCCGAGGAACATTACAAGCTGTGCAAGGTATGGAGCGAGCTGCTGCGTATGAAAGAGAAATCTATGAAAAAGTAAAAGAGAACATCATTTATTGTGACGCAAATCATTGGTTGTATACATCACGAGCTACTATGCTGCAAGATATATCAGACGGTTTTTCAAATATGCAGGAAGCGCTAGAGCGTATTCAAGCGAAGGTATTATTAATTTCTTGCTATGAAGATACCTTGCAGCCAGCATATATGAGCGAGGAAACTGTAAAGCAGCTACAGATGCTTGGAAAGCAAGCGAGCTTTTTTGGGTTTCATAGTATATATGGACATATGGGGGGGATTCTGGATACGCATCTTTTTGCAAAGAAAGTGGAGGAATGGCTGGTAGATAAATGAGCTATAAACTTTTTCTTTTCCGGCACCGCCGCTTGTACCCGAACCGGCAATAGTGAGTGCTTTATATCAATGATACACATACTGTAAAACAAAGAGGAAAGACGTAAGACACAGGATATAATGCCCATTTTATTTCGGACGTGCGCAAAAGCGTCATATAACCATATTATATCTTTGTACACACATCTTAGTAATATATAAGGAGGCACAAAGCTATGTACGGTTACGGTGGTTACGGTGGCTGCGGCTATGGTTATGGCGGCTTTGCTTTAGTGGTTGTATTGTTTATTCTTTTGATTATCATCGGTGCAAGTTTCCTTGGCTACGATCGCTAAAAACTATTAGGCCCTTGTGTATAACATGGGTCTTTCTTTGTATATATAAAAAAATAACCTAATATCCATATCAGTTTTCTTTGTTTTACATACCTTGTACTAAAGACATATTTGATTGAACAAGGGAGGATATTAATGAAAGAGAGCTTTGAATTGGAGGACAAGTTTGATAAGACACTTATAAGAGAAATAAATGAAAAAAAAGATGCTACATCGCCTGTGATTATTCCAGTTATTATACAGATTAAAAAGGATTCTTCTGTGAAAAAATTACAAGATTTAATTACGTTAGCACCTGAAGAAAAAGAAGGGTTAAATATTATTAATCTGCAGTTGATAGCTGCGCAACTATCTATTAAAAACTTAAGACAATTAGCAAGATTAAAGGATATAGAAAAAGTTTACTGCGATTATAAAGTAAGTACGAATTTAAATATAGCTACAGCAGCGGCGGGTGCGACTTATACTAGAAACACGTTTGGCTTGACAGGTTTGAATGTGGGAATTGCAATTGTAGATACAGGTATTTATCCGCATCCTGATTTTGTTACGCCTATCAATCGCATTGTCCACTTTAAGGACTTTGTTAACGGTGCAACAGCGCCATATGATGATAATGGGCACGGTACACATGTCGCGGGCTGTGCCGCTGGAAATGGATCCATTTCGGGAGGGTTATACACGGGAGTTGCTCCAGATGCTTCATTAATTGGAATAAAAGTATTAGACAGCAGTGGAGGCGGCTCAGCTTCTACCGTTATTGCCGGAATTGACTATGTGATTCAAAATAAAGCACAATTCAATATCAAAATAATGAATCTATCGCTAGGAGGCCCCCCAACATTAACGTACTCCGACGATCCTCTTGCGCGCGCTTCTGCATTGGCTGTAGATGCAGGTATTTTTGTTGTAGCCTCTGCAGGAAACAATGGGGCAGCGCTTTCTATTGATACCCCTGGCATCCACCCCAAAGTTGTAACTGTAGGCGCTATTGATGATTTGAATACAGCTAACATTTCTGATGATGTAAAAGCTCCTTACACAAGTAAATCTCCTACAATAGATGGCTTGTTAAAACCAGATCTATTTGTACCAGGCAATAATATTACGGCTGCTTATTCACCCAATTCTACACTTGGTTTGCAGAATCCAGGAGCTGTCGTAGGTGGTACGTATATTACATTATCGGGCACATCCATGGCTACGGGAATTTGTTCTGGAATGGCGGCTTTAATTTTGCAGGCATATCCGCCGTTTTCACCAGAGAAGGTCAAGTTAACGATGCTGCAAAGCTTACAGTCTTTTAATTCTGTACGTGAAGGATACCTATTGATGCAACAAGTTTTTAAACTATTATTATCATGAAAATAGAGAGTGCCTCAAATGGAGACACTCTCTTATCAATCAGATGATTCTTCTTTATCATCTTCTGTTTCTTTCTTGCCCTTTTGACTCATATCTGATTTCTCGCTTATTTCTTGCGATTCTTCTTTGATTTGACCAATTAGAGATAGGACAGATCCAACGGCTTGCACCCAACTGCCTACGAATATAATCGTTTCATTACGATCCATTATCAGTAACCCATTAGGTCCAATCTCTTTTTTGGACTCTTCTTTTATATCTACCCTCGTATCCTTATCAGATGGAGCTTCCTTATCAGAAGAAGTTTCTTCTTTATCCGGTTGATTTTGCTCCTGTCGTTCTTCTCGCAGCTGCCGAATACCTCCAATCGCTTGTAGAGAATTTCCAATTGCTTGCAGTAAGTTTCCTGTAATATTAAAGTTTTGCCCAGCTGCCGAGGGATCTTCAAATTCATCTCCAAGCGCAGCCAATCCACCTAGAGCTTGTAGCCAATTTCCAGTTATAATTGCCCTTTGGCCAGCATCTCCGTCCCGATCTAATAGGATACCGGCAACAACAATTGAATTCCCCGTGGCTTGTATTTCATTTCCTATCTTTTCTAAAGATATACCATCTTGTCCGTCAGCTTCTAGTGCGTTACCTGTTGCCTGGAGAACATTGCCGTACAAATCAAGATTGCTTTTTAAACCATCTCCTAGAAAAGGAAGTGGTGTACTACCGATAGCTGCGGTGATAGTCCCTATGGCAGCTATCGTGGCTCCGAATATTTCTTTAAATTGATTGCTCATAAGCCATGCGTCCATTCTGTTTGTTGTCATCGTATTATATTCAAGATAGGGAATGAGTGATTGTAAAAAATTGTTATGTTAAAAAAGTGACTTCAATAAAACAACAGTATGTAATCTACAAGATGTGTGTAAAACGTGGTGAAAAAATCTTCGGTACTCAAAATAAAATTTTTAAAAATTCAAAAAATAATTTGACTTTTTTGTTGTTTGTATATAAAATCAAGCTAATTTCATACGTCTTATCAAGAATAGGTGGAGGGACCAGGCCCTACGAAACCTTAGCAACAGCCGACAACGGAATTGTGCTACATCCTGCAGAATAATGCTGAAAGATAAGAGAAGTATGGTCGAGCGTGTAATAGGACTGCTTCTTTTGCCTTTGGGCGAGAGAAGCAGTTTTTTATTTTATATAGGAAAGGGTGTTGGGAATGGGAGAGCAATGGAAACAAGGAACAATTTGCGTACAAGGAGGATATACACCAAAGAATGGAGAGCCACGCGTTTTACCGCTATATCAAAGCACCACTTACAAATACGATACACCGGATGATTTAGCAGCGTTATTCAATTTGCAGGCGGAAGGTTACATTTACACAAGAATTGGTAATCCAACTATCAATGCATTCGAACAAAAGCTTAGTCAACTCGAAGGTGGGGTTGGCGCAGTAGCAACAGCATCCGGTCAGGCTGCGATTATGCTTGCCATTTTAAATATCTGTAATGCAGGAGATCATTTGCTTTGCTCATCGACAGTGTATGGTGGCACATTTAATCTATTCGGGGTAAGTCTACGTAAACTTGGGATTGAAGTTACGTTCTTTGATCCCAACCTGCCAGCTGAAGAAATTGTGAAGCTTGGCAAGTTGAACACAAAACTTGTATATGGAGAAACACTTGGTAATCCTGCGATGAATGTATTACATTTTGAGGAGTTTGCAAAGGCATCAAAAGAACTTGATGTACCATTGGTTATTGATAATACACTTGCAACTCCTTATTTATGTCAACCGTTTGTGTATGGAGCCAACATTGTCGTTCATTCCACAACCAAGTACATCGATGGTCACGCTAGCTCTCTTGGTGGCATTGTAATTGATGGTGGTAACTTTAACTGGGATAATGGAAAATATCCAGAATTAGTTGAGCCAGATGCTACATATCACGGTGTACAGTATGTAAAAGATTTTGGTGCTGCCGCTTACATTGTAAAAGCACGTGTGCAGTTACTACGCGATTATGGAAACTGTATGAGCCCCTTCAATGCGTATATCAGCAATATAGGTCTAGAGACGTTGCACCTGCGCATGGAGCGTCATAGTCAAAATGCGCTGGAGATTGCAAAATGGCTCGAGAAAGATGAGCGTATTAGCTGGGTTCATTATCCAGGTCTTGAAAGCAGTACACAGCATAGTTTGGCAGAAAAGTATTTAAAAAAAGGTGCTAGCGGTGTGTTGACCTTTGGTGTAAAAGGAGGTACTGCCGCAGCGAAGGAGTTTATTGAACAAGTAAAACTCGCTGCACTGGTTACACATGTTGCAGATGCGCGTACATCGGTTATTCATCCCGCAAGTACAACACATCGCCAGTTAACAGAGGAGCAGCAACGTCTGGCAGGCGTGACACCGGACTTAGTTCGGTTATCTGTGGGAATTGAGGATGTGGAGGATTTGATTACAGACCTGAATCAAGCATTATCAGGAGGTAAGAAATATGCCCATCATCGTGGATAAAGATTTGCCAGCTCGTCAAATTCTTGAAAGCGAAAATATTTTCGTGATGACAAAAGAGCGAGCAACAACGCAAGACATTCGGGAATTAAAAATTGCCATTCTTAATTTAATGCCCACCAAACAAGAAACAGAGGCGCAACTATTGCGCCTTCTTGGAAATACGCCTCTTCAGGTAGACGTACATTTGCTTCACATGGAATCTCACCACTCTAAAAATGTATCGCAGGAGCATTTAACTAGCTTTTATAAAACATTTCGGGATATAAAAAATCAACGTTTTGATGGCTTGGTCATTACCGGTGCACCCGTTGAGACACTTCCGTTTGAGGAAGTGGATTACTGGGAGGAGTTAAAGCAAATTATGGAGTTTTCCGTAACGAATGTCACTTCTACACTTCATATTTGCTGGGGTGCACAAGCAGGCCTTTATTATCACTATGGGGTGCCCAAGTATGACTTACCACAAAAAATGTTCGGTGTGTTTGAGCATGAATTAAAAGAGCGTAATCTGCCGCTGCTTAGAGGATTTGATGAACGCTTCTTTGCGCCACATTCTCGCTATACAGAGGTACGTGCAGTAGATATCGAACGCGTTGCTGATCTGCATGTGTTGGCACGTTCGGAAGAAGCGGGCGTCCATCTTGTGGCAGATCGTGCCGGTAAAAATATCTTTATTTTGGGGCACAGTGAGTATTCTAGAGATACGTTAAAGAAAGAATATGAGCGCGATGTTGCGAAAGGTATACCTATTAACGTACCTAAAAATTACTATCCGCATAATGATCCAAATCAAGAGCCGTTTGTAGCTTGGCGCAGCCATGGGAATCTGCTTTTTTCAAACTGGCTCAATTATTATGTGTATCAAACGACACCTTATATCCTGTGATGAATTGAATATAAGATTGCAAAAAGGCAGTCAATGCTGCCTTTTTATATATTTTTTCGACATTTAAATAAGATGTATTTGAAAACGGTTACTATACGTAAAGTAATCGTTTTATATTCTGAATGTTCGAAAAACATTGTTTTTAAAATATGCAGCTTATATAATTGCAGATAAATAAACAAAGGGGTGGGGAAAGATGGTTGAAATTAAAGTAGGACTACTAGGTCTTGGAACTGTTGGTAGCGGAGTAGTCAAAATTATTGCATCTCATCAAGATCGCTTAGCTCATCAAATCGGTTGTCCTGTGAAAGTCACAAAGGTGCTTGTACAAAATCCGGAAAAAGAAAGAGATGTCGCTATCTCTCCTACCCTGTTAACAACGGATGCAGATGAAGTTATAAATAATGAAGAAATTGATGTCGTTATTGAGGTAATGGGCGGGGTGGAACAAGCGAGGCAATACATATTGCAAGCTCTGCGTAACAGCAAGCATGTTGTGACTGCGAATAAAGATTTAATGGCTTTATATGGAACAGAGCTGCTTGCAATCGCTAAGGAGCATCAATGTGATTTATTTTATGAGGCAAGTGTTGCTGGAGGCATTCCGATTTTACGAAGCATTGTGGATGGTTTTTCATCAGACCGAATTACAAAAATGATGGGAATTGTAAACGGAACAACAAATTTCATTTTAACAAAGATGTCTAATGAAGGAAAAGCATATGAAGATGTGTTAAAAGAAGCGCAAGACCTCGGCTTTGCGGAAGCTGACCCGAGTTCAGATGTGGAAGGGCTAGATGCAGCACGAAAGATGACAATCCTAGCAACGCTTGGTTTTTCAACAAATGTGGAGCTGACGGATGTAAAGGTTAAGGGAATTACATCTATTACGGAAGAGGATTTATCATATAGCCGTGATCTTGGTTATACGATGAAGCTGATCGGACTTGCAAAACGTGATGGTAATAAGCTTGAGGTGAGTGTAGAACCGACACTATTACCAAATAAGCATCCTTTGGCTTCTGTTCAAAATGAGTTTAATGCCGTATACGTATATGGAGAAGCTGTGGGCGAAACAATGTTTTATGGTCCAGGTGCGGGAAGTCTGCCGACCGCAACAGCTGTCGTATCCGACCTTGTAGCAGTTATGAAAAATATGAGGTTAGGTGTTACAGGAAACAGCGCAGTGTCACCGCAATATGAAAAGGTATTAAAAGAAGATAACGAGGTATTTGCCAAGTATTTTCTTCGTTTGCATGTAAAGGATGAAGTAGGTGTATTTGCTAAGATTACCTCTTTATTTTCTTCTTATGATGCCAGCTTTGAGAAAATTATTCAAATGCCGCTTGAAGAAAAAGGAACAGCTGAAATCGTCATTGTAACGCATCGCGCAACGCTTGAAAACTATCAAACTCTTTTACATAAGCTAGAAGAGCTGGATGCCGTAAAATGTGTGAAGGCAAGCTATCGAATTGAAGGTGAAAGCAAATGACATGGAAGGGATTATTAAGGCAATATAAACAATATTTACCGATTACACCAGAAACACCGCTTCTTACACTTCATGAAGGAAACACACCGCTTATTCATCTGGAAAAGCTTTCGAACGAATGGGAAATAGAGCTATATGTAAAAGTAGAGGGTGCGAATCCAACCGGATCCTTTAAAGATCGCGGCATGGTCATGGCCGTTGCGAAAGCCAAAGAAGCGGGAAGCAAGACAGTTATTTGCGCCTCAACAGGTAATACCTCTGCTTCGGCTGCTGCCTACGCCGCACGCGCTGGTATGAAATGTATCGTCATGATTCCAAATGGAAAGATTGCGTACGGGAAGCTAGCTCAAGCTGTCATGTATGGAGCGGAAATTATCAGTATTGATGGCAACTTTGATCATGCCTTGCAGATGGTACGCAAGCTGAGTGAAGAGGCGCCTGTAGCACTTGTAAATTCAGTTAACCCGTATCGTCTGGAAGGGCAGAAAACGGCTGCCTTTGAAATTTGCGATGCGTTAGGGCAGGCCCCAGATGTATTAGCAATCCCTGTGGGCAATGCCGGGAATATCAGCGCATACTGGAAGGGGTTTACGGAGTACCACGAGAAAAAAGGGACGGGGCTGCCACAAATGCGCGGCTTTCAGGCATCCGGCGCGGCACCAATTGTGCGTGGCTATAAAATTGAAGAACCAGAAACGATTGCGACTGCCATTCGTATTGGCAATCCAGCAAGCTGGGATAAGGCTGTCAAAGCCGCCGTTGATTCACAAGGTAAGATCGATGAAGTAACAGATGAAGAAATCCTTGTTGCGTATGAGTTGCTTGCGCAAGCAGAGGGTGTTTTTGCCGAGCCAGGCTCCTGTGCGTCCATCGCGGGGGTTCGCAAGCAAGTTGAACGCGGCGAAATTCCAAAGGGCTCTCGTGTCGTTGCTGTCTTGACAGGGAATGGCTTAAAGGACCCAAATACCGCAATCGATGTGAAAAACATACAACCAGTTGTACTTCCAAATGATGAAAAGGTTGTATTTGCACATATTCAGGGGGCGGTGCTCCAATGACATTTCCCATGTTTACGATACAAGTGCCTGGTAGTACAGCTAACTTAGGGCCGGGCTTTGATTCAATTGGGCTTGCCATCAGTAAATACCTACACATAGATGTATATCCTTCTGATTCCTGGCATTGCGAAGCAAAGTCAGCGATGCTAGAGGGAATCCCGCAGGATGAAAGCAATTTGCTGTTTCAAACGGCACTTGCTGTCGCCGCAGAGTACGGCGTAACGTTGCCGTATTGCCACTTAGAGGTGACAAGTGATATTCCGCTTGCGCGTGGCCTCGGAAGCAGTGCCTCCGCCATTATCGCGGGCATCGAACTAACAAATGTACTCTGCGGCTTGCACATGACCATGCAAGAGAAGCTAGATATTGGTTCTGTTATGGAAGGACATATGGATAATGTGGGTGCCTCTCTTTACGGTGGTCTGGTTGTTGGAACATATGACGGACAAAGAGCTATGCTTGTTCATCAACAGATTCATCAATTGGAGCTTGTAGCTATCATTCCATCATACGAACTAAAAACGTCAGATGCCCGAAGCGTGCTGCCTCCTACTCTTTCTTATGCGGAGGCTATCCAAGGCAGCGGTGTCAGCAACTTGTTAGTGGCCGCTCTGTTAAAAGAAGATTGGTCTCTGGCAGGAGAAGCGATGAAACGAGATTTATTTCATCAGCCGTATCGTGAGTCGTTCATCCCAGAGCTCAGAGCCCTGCGCACCATGCCTGAGCATCCTGATGTATACGGTTATGCCTTGAGCGGCGCTGGACCTGCAGTTCTTTGTTATGTTAGAAAAGGAGCTGCCGCCTCGGTACAAGCAGAATTTGCCCCCTACTTCTCAGGCTGTATAGTAGAGGTGCTACAAGTTGTGAATGAAGGAAGCAAGGTTATTACGCATGATGAGACGATTCGGAGTTTATAAACATAAGGTTTTGTAAGATTATTTATAGAATTTTCATATTTACAAAAAAGTTAGGGTTCATAAGACCCTAACTTTTTCTTTTGTGAAAGTGTTTTGATATAATGTGTGCAATTACGTTAACAGAAAGATGGTGTATGCATGAGATCAGGTGTGATAAAAGTACTTCTCGCTATGACAGTAGCATCCTTTATGTTGTTTGCCTATGGATTCGTGACAGGGGTGCAGGATGTACTACAGCCGCGCGTTTCTAACATGCCGAAGCAGGCGGAAATAAAGATTAAGAAAAAAGGAAATGATATCCTCCAAATTGTAAGCTTGGGCGACTCTCTTACAAGAGGAGTAGGAGATAAAAATGGAACCGGTTATATTGGCCGTGTGAAGGAGGGCTTACAAGAGGAATTTGACCAAAAGACAACCTTAACAAATTTAGCTGTAAGTGGCGCGAAGGCTCCAGATTTAATTAAGCAGCTTTCTGACAAGGGTGCCCGTTACACAATTGGGCAGGCGGATGTCATTGTATTAACAATTGGAGGAAACGACCTCTTCCCTGGCTGGGAAACGCTGGCGAATACAGACTTTACGCAATATCGTCCAGACACAGAGACATTTCAAGCAAACGCCAAAACAATTTTGACGAAAATTCGTGAAGTAAACCCAGATAGTCCAATCTTTTGGGTAGGCTTATATAACCCATTTGAGGATATTCCAGAATTAAAGGGAACATCACGCATTGTGGCCGATTGGAACAGCTCCTTAGAGAAAACGGCACTAGATTATGAACGTGTGTATGTAGTACCAACGTTTGATTTATTTCAAAGCAGTGGAACAAAGCTATTATACTCCGACCATTTTCATCCGAATGAAGCGGGATATGCATTAATGGCGGAGCGTCTCTTGCACAATATGACAACAAAACTAGATGTAGCTGAAAACGGAGGTGCAAAATGAGTACAGTGTTGGCGGTAGATAGATTAAAGAAGGTAATCGGTAAAAAAACAATTGTTGAAGATATCTCTTTTGAAGTAAAGTCCGGTGAGGTATTTGGCTTTTTAGGACCAAATGGCGCCGGCAAAACAACAACCATCCGTATGCTAGTCGGTCTAATTAAGCCGACAGAAGGACGTATCGCAATCGGTGGCTATGATGTGAGGCAGGATTTTCGGCAAGCAATGAAGCAAATTGGCAGCATTGTTGAAAACCCTGAATTATATACGTACTTAACTGGGTGGGAAAATCTGAAGCAGTTTGCGCGCATGCTCGGTGATGTAACGGACGAAAAAATTCAGGAGATTGTTAAACTCGTTCATTTAGATCAGCGTATTCACGATAAAGTAAAAACCTACTCGCTTGGAATGAAGCAGCGTCTAGGGATTGCCCAGGCCTTGCTTGGCGATCCCCAGCTACTAATCCTAGATGAACCAACAAATGGACTCGACCCAGCTGGTATCCGCGAGCTCCGAGAATTTGTTCATAGCCTTGTGAAGGAGCGCAATATTAGCGTATTTATTTCAAGTCATTTACTTAGCGAAGTGCAAATGATGTGCGACCGTGTTGCTATTATCAATCACGGTAAAATGATCACCGTTTCTACAATTGACGATTTGATAAAGAAAGCAGCTGATAAAGTAGAGTGGATTGTTACACCCACAGAAACAGCGGAAAGTATGTTGCTTGCGGACCCTGCAATCAGCGAGGTTATAAGGGATGAAAATATTATTGTATGTCGCATGCCTTCCTATATGATCAGCGTCTATAATAAAGCCTTTATTGAAAAAGGCTTGGAGGTACAAGGTGTACGCGAGGTAGCGGTAACACTCGAAGATTTATTCATGCAGTTGACCGGAGGTGGAAGCAATGCGTGAGTTTTTTAATCTTGTATATAATGAAGCAGAAAAAATCTATCGTAAAAAACGTATTTTTGTAATCACATTAATTTTAGTTGTGCTCATTCCCATTTTTGTATACGCGCAGCTTAAGCAGGTCGAAACAACGATAAAGCGTCTTGGAACATCAGATTGGAAGGTAGCGCTGCAGCAGCAGATTGTTGATACGCAAAATAGACTCAACAATTCTCGTTTGCCAGAAGAGTGGAAGCAGTGGCTCCAAGTAAGTGTACAGCAACAGCAATACTATCTTGATAATGATATCAACCCGAATGCACCAGGTGCTCCTACATTTGTTCGTGTATTTATCGAGCAAGGTATTACACTGTTTATTCCACTTTTGGTAATGATTGTTGCCATCGACCTTGTCTCGGGTGACCGCAGTGATGGTACGATTAAAATGCTATTGACACGGCCGATAAGAAGGTGGAAGATTCTGCTTAGTAAGTATGTGACGATGCTTCTATTCGTTTCCTTCATCGTTCTGCTTGTCGGTATCATTGCTTATGCTTTATCTGGGATTGTATTTGGTTATGGCGGTTGGCATTTACCAATTTTAACAGGATTTGTGGTAGAAAACGGCAGTCTAAATACAAGTTATGTGCATCTCATCCCACAGTGGAAGTATATTTTAATGGCATATGGTCTTGCCTGGTTCGTTGCGATTGTTGTCGGTACCATCTCCTTTATGGTTTCGGTACTGATTCGCAATACACCAGCTGGCATGGGTGTGATGCTGGCGGCGCTTATTGCCGGGGGAATTTTAAGCGGATTTGCCACAGCATGGGAAGGCGCTAAGTATATCTTCAGTGTGAACATGCAGCTAACAGACTACCTGTCTGGACAGCTTCCAACCTTAAAAGGCTTGTCCATGGGCTTCTCTCTGATGAATTTAAGTATTTGGGGCATTGTTTCTCTCATTATTGCATTTGTGGTGTTTACAAGGCAGGATATATCGAATTAAATGAGAAAAGGAGTTGAACGAAAACGCGAATGCGTTTTGAGGTCAGCTCCTTTTTTACAAGAAAAATAAAAAGTCGACGTTTTGTACGCGGTGTACCTCGCCTTCATAGGAGACGCCTTTTGGTAATGGCTTGTTTGTATACCAAACAATTGTTGCGATATAAGTTGCGAGTAGAGGTAACAACACCCAACGCTTTTTGAAAGAACGTTTTTTGCGTATAGATATCTGTGGTTGCTGTAAGTTTGGCCGCATAAGAATCTCCCTTGCGGCACAACCTTTTATATTAGCAAATAAGAATATGGCATATGTGAATCAGAAAATGAAAATGTGAATTATTGACTTCTTCGTTTCTGAAATACATTCTTACCTTGCGTCACGATAGTCTGCGCAAGAGATAGCCAAGCACTATACGATGGCTTTGGCTCTTTTCCTTTTCCCATGCGCTCAAGCTGTTGTTCATACCAAATCATCTCAAGCATCGCGGCATTATCAATGAACTTAACACCTGTTTGGATAGGCGGTAGTTGCCGTACTTTCATGTCGCCGGCCAGTATTTTCTTAGGTAAGTCCGGTTCTACCGCGAGAGGACGAGCTAAACCAATCATATCGGTTGCGCCGCTTGCGATGGCCTCAGCCATACCCTGGGGTGTGCGGAACCCTCCGGTGACTACAAGCGGCGTTTCAACCAGCTTTCGCACCCGCTCCGCATAGTCTAAAAAATATGCTTCGCGTTTTCTTGTACTTTCCTTCATATTTCTGCCTGTCATGCTTGGGTTTTCATACGTGCCTCCTGAAATCTCAAGTAAGTCAACTCCAGCCTGTGCCAGTTCTTTTACAACTTGCATGGACTCTGCTTCTGTAAAGCCACCGCGCTGAAAATCAGCTGAGTTGAGCTTTACACCGATTGGAAATCTCTTTCCAACCTTGTAGCGGATGTTATAATACACTTCTAGTAAAAACTTCATTCGATTTTGTAGCGATCCCCCCCATTCATCATTCCGTTGGTTATGAAGAGGCGACAAGAACTGGCTAATGAGATAACCGTGAGCGGCATGGATTTGTACACCTGTAAAGCCAGCGCGCTTCGCGATAATCGCGGCATTTCCAAAGCGTTCGATTAAATCATAAATTTCTTCTATTGTAAGGGCGCGTGGAGGCGCAAAAAAGCGTTTCATATCACCAGAAAGTGGAACAGAGCTCGGCGCAACAGATTCCTTCGTTAGTACAGACAGGGCTTGCTTGCCGGGATGATTTAGTTGCATCCAAAGGTGTGTGTTATGCGCTGTACCTGCCTTTGCCCATTGTTTGTACCGATCTAAATCATGCTCATGCTCCAGCACGACGTTGCGGGGTTCTCCTAAGGCGCGGCCGTCTATCATGACATTGCCTGTCACAACAAGACCGGCTCCGCCATCTGCCCATGTCCCGTACAGGTTGGTAAGGAACGGAGTAGGACGGTGGTCTACGGTTGCAAGCCCCTCGCTCATCGCAGATTTAAAAAAGCGGTTTTTGATTACGGTGCCGCAGGGAAGTGTAAGCGGCTTAGCTAATACATCTATGGTCACGTTCATCGCCCCTTTCTTTATTGTTATTGTATCATGCAGTCATTGCTTTTTCATAAGCACAACGTGTACGATGGTGGGAAGAAATACATAGAAGGGATGAATGTAGATGGCACCGATTTTTAAAAACGACTGGCACAACCTGCTAGAGGAGGAGTTTCAAAAAACGTATTATAAGGAGCTCAGGGAATTCTTAAAAGAAGAGTATGCGACACAAACCATATATCCGCCTGCGCAAGATATTTTTAATGCGCTGCATTATACAAGTTACAGCGACACCCTTGTTGTTATTTTAGGGCAAGACCCATACCATGGTCCCAATCAAGCACAGGGACTTAGCTTTTCTGTAAATGAAGGCATAAAACAGCCCCCGTCATTAAAAAATATTTTTAAAGAGCTACATAGTGACATAGGATGCCCTATCCCCAATCACGGTTCCTTAGTAAAATGGACAAAGCAGGGTGTGCTACTTTTAAATACGGTATTGACTGTGCGGCAAGGAGAGCCAAATTCTCATAAAGGAAAAGGCTGGGAGGTTTTTACCGATCGCATCATTGAGCTTTTGAATGAACGTGAAAAACCGGTTGTTTTTGTGTTATGGGGCAAACATGCACAAGCAAAAATACCTTTAATCACACGTCATCCAATTATTGAGTCTGCGCATCCAAGCCCTTTTGCCGCAAATAAAGGCTTTTTTGGAAGTAAGCCTTTTTCAAGAATAAATGAACATCTTGTAAGAATTGGAGAAAAGCCAATTGATTGGTGTATATAAAAAGAAGAGGCGGTTTGCCTCTTCTTCTACGCAAGTACTGGCTGTAGTACGAATGTTTCTACAACCTTCGCAACGCCATCATTCATGTTTGTATCTGTTACGTAATCTGCTCTTTCTTTAATATCATCCGGTGCATTGCCCATCGCAACGCCAAGTCCCGCGAACTCAATCATCGCCAAATCATTATAGCTATCGCCCATAGCGATGACCTCCTCACGCGTGATGCCTAGCTCCTGAATTAAGTGATGTAAGCTCGTTCCTTTTGTCACACCAGCTTCTGTAAATTCGAGGAAAAAAGGCTTGGAGCGCATAACACTTAGCTCATCTTGCAATTCCTCTTGGAGTTTTTTCTCAGCAATCGCCAAACGCTCCGGGTCTTCCATCATTAATACTTTTACAACTGGCTCTGTAACAGCTTCTGGTAAGCTATAAATCTCGGTAATTGGTAAGCCTGTAATATCCGCTTCAATCTCTGTATACTGATTATTTGCCTCTGTTACAATCGCATCGCCTACATACGTATGCATAAATAAGTCCTCACGACGGCTGATGTTATATAGACGGTTTACCATTTCTGGAGAAAGTGTGCTGCTAAAAAGCTCCTCGTTTGTGCGGCAGTTTATAATTTTAGCGCCATTAAAAGATAGAATAAAGCTGCCGAACTCTTCTAGACGAAGCTCCTTGGCGATATCGAGCATCGCATAAGTTGGGCGCCCCGAGGCAAGCACAACCTTTACACCAGCTTCCTGCGCTTTCATCAAAGCTTCTTTGGTACGAGGTGAAATCGTATGATCATCACGAAGTAGTGTATCATCTAAATCTAGTACTATCATTTTATAAGTCATATATACAAATCCTTTCTGAAATGGATTCCATAGCTTTATCCTAACAACAAACAAAAAAGAGCGCAATGAGAGAAGTTTTCCAACTCATTTGCGCGGTTGCCAAGCATCTAACACAATTGCCATAACAGCACCTAGAACTAAGCCGTTGCTTAAAAAGGAAGCGAGAAAAGGCGGCAGAGAAGTGTAGGCTTGAGGCGGGATAAACATAACGCCGATGCCTGTAAATAAAGAAAAACCTACAATCCGAAACATTCTTTCTTTGTCTGTTACACTCTCAAACTCTTTAAAGGCGAGCCCTAGCATTCCTGAGAATACAGGAAATAGAGCGGCGTAGCCGACTGCTGGTGGAATGCCAGCGAACAAAGCGGTTACCCCTGGGAATACGCTCATGATTACAATTAACGCCGAGCCGAGAATGAAGGGCAGGCGCGTATTGATTTTGGAGGAAGAAATAAAGCCTGCGGATCCCGAGATTGCTACAGGCCCTATAGCTGAGAACAAACCGCCAAGGAGCTGACCAACTCCTGAGAAAATACCAGCTTGCTTAAAGCGATTTTCTGCAAAAGAAACATCTTGTCCTGCAAGTACTTGTTGGACAACGCGAATGCTCGCTAGCATATTTGTAAGCAGTAGTAATGTAACAAACACCACCGTCACAATCATATTAGTCTCCATGCGAGGAAGTCCAAACACAAATATACGGGGCAACGATATTATTTGTGTTATGGACGGGAGAGGCTCAGCGAAGCCGAACCATGCAAATAAGCCCCATCCAAGCAGCATACTGAACAAGACAGAATATTGACCAATTACAGGTATTTTTTTAAAGAGTAACGAAGCAAGAATAATACATAGAGAAAGCGCAAGGATTCCACCTTGTACCGTGTCATGATTTTGCCCAAGGCCTGCCATGCCCTTTAAGAAGGAACCGCTTAGCTGCGCCACAAGCAAAAATAAATAGGTACCGATAACTGTAGGTGTAAAAAATCGTACCAGCTTATCAATTAAGCCAAATACACTTAGTAATATGCAAAGTATACCGCTTAGCATAAACGCATACTGCATGACGCGCAGCGTTTCTGTTTGTGAGCCGAATAAAACGATGCCAAGTCCGGCATACAGGGACATCACGCCCCACCATAACCCTGCCGGTCCCTCTTGAATGGGCAAGCGATGCCCGAGCCATGCCTGCAAGATCCCGGCGATTCCAAGTACAAATAGCGTACGCTGGACGAAAGCGAGCGCCTCCGCTCCTTCCAAATCGTATCCAGCGGCGATGCTGATGGGGACAACAAGGCTACCTGCTAAAATAAAGAAAGCCCATTGCAGAGCGACCAGTATCAATTTCATTTGTATCAACCTCTTTCTGTAGTAAAGGAGAGTTCCAAATTGTACCTATTCTAGTATATAGGGATTTACAGGAAAGAAAAAGGGAGAATGTTTATGTACGCTTACAAACAGTTGGTTATCGCAGCAATTTGTATGGCTGCAGTAATCGTAGTTGGAACAATTGGCTTTATGGTTCTGGAGCCTCTCAATTTTTTTGATTCACTTTGGATGACAATGATTACCGTTTTAACAGTAGGATATGGTGATGCGATTCCGCAAACAACGGCAGGCAAAGCCTTTGCCCTCACCATTATTCCACTTGGGATTGGAATTGTCACGTACGCGATTGGTGCGGCTACTGCGTTAATTATTGAAGGGGAAATTTTTCATATGTTTGGGAGGAGAAGGATGGAAAAGAAAATAACAGCATTAGAGAAGCATGTCATTATTTGTGGATATGGCAGGGGTGGAGCGCAAATTACAGAGGAGTTACAAAGCAAAGGTATTCCTTTTATCGTCATTGATAAAAAAATGGAGTTCGGATCCGAATTGGTTTATATTGAGGGAGATGCGACCGAAGATGAGGTTCTTCACAAGGCCGGCATTACGAAAGCGGCTGGCTTAGTTGCAGCCCTTCCTAACGATGCGGAAAATGTCTTCATTACGTTAACGGCGCGCGGTCTCAATCATGATGTACAAATCGTCGCTCGTGCGGAAAGAATAGAATCAGAGGAAAAATTACGTCGGGCAGGTGCGAATAAAGTAATCAATCCTTCGAGTATTGCAGGAAGGCGCATGGCAATGGATATCATGAAGCCATTGAGCGTGAACTATGTCGATACTATTTTAACGACGGGAGAAATGTTTGGCATTGAGGAAGTACGGATTGGCGTAAACTCTCCTTTAGCGAGGAATACACTGCGAGCAAATGCTATGCGCGGTCGGTTTGATGTCACTGTATTAGCGATATTACGAGGAGAATCTGTTATTCATAACCCTGCCGATGATGAAATTTTGCAAGAACATGATATGATAATAGTGTTTGGACCGTCGGAAAGGCTAAAGAGTTTAGAAGCAGCATGTCAAAATAAGAGGTGAATAGGATGCAAATTGCAATTGATGCAATTGTAAACAAGTTGATGAAAGAAATGACGTTAACTGAGCAACACAAGCATAACCCACAAAAAGTAAGAGAGCATTTAACGGCTGTTCGCGCGTTATGCGATTTAGTATTAGAAGAGAATATGCAGGAGGTGCGTTCTGCTCCGTTAACGGAGTCCAACCCTGTAGTAACGCAGACAATGACGCCGAAGTACTTGCAGGAAAATGATGCAAATGGCGGTTCTCTTTTGGATTTCTAATGAGTAAAAGGGGTGTAGGAGATGAAGCTTTTTTTCGTATTGGGTAGTGTATTTGCATTTTTAGCAGTAGCGCTTGGTGCGTTTGGTGCACATGGATTAGAGGGAAAAGTAACGGAGCGCATGCTACAAAACTGGAAAACAGGTGTTACATACCAAATGTTTCATGTTGGTGGTTTGTTTGTTATCGCTTTTTTAATTGGTAAACTTGGCCAAACATCCATGCTGACAGCGGCCGGCTGGCTGATGGTTGCAGGTATTCTTATTTTCTCTGGTAGCCTATATGTTATGGCTTTAACAGGTATAAAAGTATTAGGGGCAATCACACCGATTGGCGGCTTAGCATTCCTAGCTGGATGGGTGTTAGTAGCAATTGCGGTTATGAAAGGGATGTAAAAAGATTGGCGAGTACTCGCCAATCTTTTTTATGTGGTTTGAAATCGGTCGATAGAAGAGAAACTTGGCCGATAGAAGAAGGAAATCGGCCGATAGAAGAGAATTTCGGCCGATAGAAGAGAATTTCGGCCGATAGAAGGAAGAGTTCGGCCGATAGAAGAGAAGTTTGGCCGATAGAAGGAAGAGTTCGGCCGATAGAAGAGAAGTTTGGCCGATAGAAGGAGGAACTCGGCCGATAGAAGAGGGAATTTGGCCGATAGAAGAAGGAAATCGGCCGATAATAGAAGAGAAGAATGGACCACTAGGAAGGAGCTAGTTCAAAGGGGTATTGTTCTAAACAAGAAAAAGCACGGGAATCCGTGCTTTTTATCTTGGTGCGTATGTGGCAGTGCCTTGCGGGAAGTAAACGATTTCTTCTGAAAACTCAACGTAATCGAGGTAAATCATCAATAGCAAGTAACGTTTGCCGCTTTCCGGTTCGCTAATAATGAGGTGATCGCGGCCTGCAGCTTCAATGATGCCTTTATAGGCCTGTGTGCCAAGGGAGCTGCCGCGTTCATACGTCATATAAACAGTTGCTTGTTTGCCTTTGTTTAAACGTAGGATGTTTTCGATGTAAGATTGCTCAAGTGGCAACATACCTTGTGACATTGCATATTGTGCCTGTGCGGCCTGTACTTGCTGAGGACTCGGTTGCGCGGGTGGCAGCTGAGAACCTGCAGCTTGATAAAAACCGCCACCATTTCCGTAATATGGACCTTGATTCATACGTAAACCTCCTTATTAAATAGAGAATACTTTTGGACAATCGCTTCCTGATGGCTGGAAGAAGCAGTGCTTCTTATAGCGCCCAGAATTCTTTTGATTGTACCAATTCGTCGGACATGCACCAGCCGGTCTAAAAAACCATAAACCGAAGGACGCTGGCCAGAAGCGGTCGCCTCTAATTGTACGGCGAGCCAGCTCAATATCGCTTTCTCGCGCCCTTTGGTAAAAGTAACCCTTTTGTGTTGCTTCAAAACCACCAGGAGTTTGGAAGACCATTTGTTGTAAGCTACGAATCTTTTTAAAGTCCAAGCAATTTGCCAAAACACGGTTCACACCGACATTGCCAACCATCAGCATGCCGAGCTGTCCTTCACCCTCTGCTTCTGCTCGCATCAGACGTGCCAAAAGCTTAACTTGTTCCTCGTTGTAAGCGATAACCCCCATATCTTCACCCCGTTTTTCATACGTGCGTAAATCGCTCTTAGATGTTTATCAGAAAAAAGCAGAGTGAATCCATGCACGGCAATACAAACTGAAATGAACTCACATAGTTCATAACTATGAGGTAACAAATCAACTTATGACTAAGAATTGGACAAATAAAAAAGGCGCCCATTTGGACACCTTATGAATTATATTTCTAAAAACTTCGCAACCTTCTCTACTGGAAGAATATTGCCGACAAAGAAAGAGCCGAACTCGCCGAAGCGCGCGCTTACTTCATCAAAGCGCATTTCGTATACAAGCTTTTTGAATTGAAGCACATCATCAGCAAAGAGTGTTACGCCCCACTCATAGTCATCAAAACCAACAGAGCCTGTGATGATTTGGCGTACTTTTCCTGCATATTGTCTACCAATTTTACCGTGACTGTACATCATTGCTTTACGGTCTTCCATGGAAAGCATGTACCAATTGTCTTCACCGTTGCGGCGCTTATCCATTGGATAGAAACACACATGGTTCATTTTTGGCAGAATTGGCTTTAAGCGCGCCATAATTTGTGGATTTTCATACGGGTTCTCGCCCGCAGGAAGGTAGTTGCTTAGCTCGACTACAGATACATAGGAGTATGCAGGAACCATGTATTCCGCAAGCTTTGTTTTATTGAATTCATTTTCAATCTCATTTAATTCTTCCATTGTTGGACGCAAAATCATGAACATGATGTCCGCCTTTTGACCAACGATGGAATAAATCGCATGACTCCCTGCGTTAGCTGCTTCTGTATCGTTCCACTTGCTTACGATATGTAAAAATTCTGCAATTGCCTTTTCGCGCTCGTCGCTCGGAAGTTGCTTCCAAGAAACCCAGTCCATTGTGCGGAAATCATGTAAACTGTACCAACCATCCAGTGTTTGTGCTGCTTCACTCATTACGGTCACCTCATTATGTAGATTGTCATATCCTTACTATAGCACAAAAACAGAGCAAAACTAAAATCCTATATAAAGCTGACACAATTATTCCTGAAAATTTGTAATATATAATCATTTTGTGTTTGCTCATTTTTTAAGCCGATAAAGTTTAAATTATATACAAAAAGCTTTATCCTAATGGATGGAGTACATTTTTGAGGAGGCTTTACGAATGAGTGATTTATTTGCAGTGTTAAAAGATAAGCTACACGGAAAAGGCACGACAATCGTCTTCCCGGAAGGAACGGATGAGCGCATTTTAGGCGCAGCTGAAAGATTAGCAAAGGACGAGCTTGTAAAACCGATTTTAATCGGCGCTAAAGGCGATATTGAAGCGAAGGCGCAAAGTATGAACTTAACACTAAGCGGTGTTACCATTTATGATCCGTCTACATATGAAGCAATGGATGAAATGGTCGCTTCTTTTGTGGAGCGTCGTAAAGGGAAGGCGTCTGAGGAAGATGCACGTAAAATTTTACAGGACGAAAACTACTTTGGCACAATGCTTGTTTACATGGGCAAAGCGCAAGGGCTTGTAAGCGGTGCGGCACACTCTACAGCTGATACCGTACGTCCTGCTTTGCAGATTATTAAAACAAAGCCAGGTGTAACAAAAACTTCTGGTGTTTTCATCATGGTGCGTGAAGACGAAAAATATGTGTTCGCTGATTGTGCAATCAACATTTCACCTAATGCACAGGACTTGGCTGAAATTGCAATTGAAAGTGCAAAAACTGCCGATCTATTCGGTGTTGAGCCGCGCGTGGCAATGCTAAGCTTTTCAACGAAGGGCTCTGCAAAGTCTCCAGAAACAGACAAAGTGGTAGAAGCAACGCGCATCGCAAAAGAAATGGCGCCTGAGTTAACACTAGACGGCGAATTCCAATTTGACGCGGCTTTCGTACCATCTGTAGCAGAAAAGAAAGCGCCAGGTTCTGTTATTAAAGGTGATGCGAATGTATTCGTATTCCCGAGCCTAGAAGCTGGTAACATCGGCTATAAAATTGCACAGCGCTTGGGTAACTTTGAAGCAATTGGACCGATCCTACAAGGCTTGAACATGCCTGTTAATGATTTGTCTCGTGGCTGTAACGAGGAAGATGTATACAAGCTTGCTTTAATTACAGCGGCACAGGCTTTATAAGTGTATAGAAAAAGAGGCTGCGATGCAGTCTCTTTTTCTATACAAGCACTTTATTATTCCGTTCCATGACACGCAGCAAATGATGCTCATACAATTCTGCCTCTTGCGGAGAAAGGGGTTCCGCACGCAAGCGACCTCCCATGCTTTGTAGGGACTGAAATAGACGAAGCATTAAGTTCTGAACGGTGATGTGCTGCCCAAGTAGCTCGGATAGAGATGCCATCGTCTCCGGGATGATGGTTGGAAAGGTAAATTTGGTCTCTTCATTCTGCAGAGCAATATCATAAAAGTCACGAATCGTCCGAGCTCGGTCCGAGCCGCTACCGTCTGCGCATAGATAAATTTGTACGGCAATGCCCCCGCGAATGCGGCGCTGTGAGATACCTGCGAACTTTTGATTATTAATACTTAAATCATAGCTGCCAGGACAATAAGAGCCTACTATTTCTTTTGCCTCAATCACAGCCGGAAAATCTCGAAGCATGTGCTGAATTAAGCCATACATGGCATCGTAGCCTAAATTAATATCAATGCTTTTCTCAGACTCGCGCAAAATTAATGAAACATTCAGCACACCCTCATCCAATACAACCGCCAATCCGCCGGAGTTGCGTACAATCACGCGATAGCCACGCTCCTTTAGCAGGGCAATACCTTCTTGTAAGTGAGGAAGGCGGGTATCTTGGATGCCGAGTACAATTGTTTCGTGATGCACCCAAGAGCGCATCGTAGCGGGTGAATCTCCGCTGCCGACCACCGTACACAGCGTGTCGTCCATCGCGAAGGACTGAAGCGCATGAAATTGCGGTCCCATACTTGATTGGTCGATAATGCGCCACTCGGGTTGTTTTAAAATATCTATATGACTCATAAGATAAACTCCTTACGTTCTACAAATTAACATGACTGATATCTATATTATAGCATTCGTTACAGAATTTGCGATACGGGAAAGCCCACTACGGTGCAATAGCACCGCCTTTAGGCGTGGGATGAAAGTGTCGCTTTTTCAATAGAAAAACATATGTTTGTATGCTATACTTGGTTCATAGACAAGCAAAAGTCTCTAAAACGACATGTTCTCTGAAAACAGAATACATATGAGGTTGGAGTAGCAAATTCCTCTACTCCGTAAAATGTATTAAGTCGTCAAGAATAAGACGCTACAACACATTTGAGAACCAAAAGCTAGGCTATTTGGTAACAGAATAGTCGCCATAGGTGCTATACGCACTGCCTATGGAAGGGTGATGGCACACCCTCATCTTGTAGGCTGTTCAAAACAGAAATAGACTGCGAACGCAAAGTCATACAAGAATCCCACTGGCGTTAGCCAGCTTGCCTCTTTAGGGGTGGGAGTGTCAAATATATAAAAACAGCTTGCAGGTTACCCCTACAAGCTGCTTCATATTACTTTAACGTACTTGCTTCATACATTTTTAGTTCAATTGGCGCAATGACAAAGTCTCTTGCATTCTCGGAGAAAGCAGTAAAGTGAGTGCTCGTGTTGTGCGCAGACACAGCACGTAAATCCTTCCACACTTCTACCATGATAAACTCATTTTCCTTTTGTGCATTTTTCGTCAATGTATAGGAGATATTTCCTTCTTCAGCACGAGATGCTTCTAATAAAGGTGTAATTTCTTGTAAAAACAGCGCTTCTTTTGTTGCATCAATTGTTAACGTCGCATGAATAATAATCATGGTAGCCACTTCCTTAGTTTGTTTTATTATTTCCACTCTGTGATGCGGTCAACAGGAAGGCGTACAGATTGATAACCAGTATCTTCTGCTTTACCGATAGAGATGAGCATAACCGGAACGTAACGGTCCTTGTCCATACCGAAAGCTTCTGCAATTTGATCTTTTTCAAAGCCACCAATTGGGCAAGTATCATAACCGTGTGCACGTGCAGCTAACATAAACTGCATAGCTACTAAGCCGCCATCAATTAGCACAATATCTTTCATTTGCTCTGGCGTTACATTAGCATATAAGCCGCCAATTGCTTCTAGCTGACGCTCTTTTACCTCAGCCGGCATGTAACCAAGCTCAACAGCGCGGCCGTAGATTTCTTCTGCATAGTCGAAGTTGTTTAAGTCGCCGAATAGCGCAATCATTGCAGAAGACGTTTCTACTTGTGATTGGTTAAAGCGTGCTAAAGGTGCAAGTGTTGCTTTTGCTTCCGGGCTTTCAATTACAACAAAACGCCAAGGCTGCATGTTAACAGAAGAAGGTGCTAGCGTTGCAGTTTCAATAATTTGTGTCATTTCTTCTTTTGAAATTTTTACGTTTGTATCGTATTTACGAATGGAACGTCGACCTTTTACAATTGTATTAAAATCATTAAGCAAAGTCGTGCTTGTCATAGTTGTTCTCTCCTTTTTATAAGCTGCGATCTGCTTTTATTTTGGCAACATTGGCTCCAATGCGCTGTAATAGCTGAAGGGTCATATCAATTTCTTCAGAAGAAAACCCTTCTAGCATGTTAGTTACGAAATCAACCTTCTCATCCCATAACGAAGCCAGTTCCTGTCTTGCCTGCGGCGTTAGCTGTACAAGAGTAATGCGATTATCTGCATCGCTTTTTCTGCGTGTAATTCGTCCGCTTGCTTCGAGTTGTTTGAGGTGACGAGTGATAGCTGCATTGTCAATTTGCAGTGTTTTTTGCAGTTGAGATTGACTGAGTTCCTCTGACTGAAATAACTGATTTAAGATCTCTAAGCGCGATTGACTGACGCCTGTGCACTTTTCAAATGTAGTTTCCAGCTGAACCTTCAATGCTTTTAGCTCGTTTAAAATGTGTATTTCTTTTGAGTGCGGCACGCGTTACCTCCAAACCTTTGGTTAAATAATTGACATGTCAATTTTTGATACATCAATTAATATACAACTATGAACACATAAAAGCAAGTAGTATATTTCACGTTGTTAAATTTAAAAATTTCAGTAAAATAGATAAACAGAAAACCCACGCACTGTGCATGGGTTTTACATTTTTTCTATATGGAACTAATTGTAAATTTTATTTTTCTCTTTTGTAATGAATTCTTACTCAGCAATCTTCTCGAGGTTGCCGTTACGATCCATTCGGAAGCTTGTCGCAGAGCGTTCTTCGTCTTCAATCAACGCAATCTGACGCGCGCGATTCATAATCTTTAAGATGGTTTCGTAGTCTTCTTGAATCGTTGTAGACTGCTGTTCCATTTGATTGATTTTATGTGCAAGCTCTTGATTTTGTCGAGTGAGTTCGGCTGCTTCGCGTTTAAGTCTCTCATTCTCTTTCTGCAATGCTTCGGCTTTGGCTCCGCTACCACCGACTGTTTGTAAAAACTCGATCACATCGGACATTGTAAGCTGCCCGCCAGAGTAGCGCTGCATTGCAGGTACAGTTTCCTCAAAGCTTTCGATATCTTCATCAATCGGTGCGGTAAAGGCCGGTACTGGCGGATTATATAGCAATCGTTTTTTCGCTTGCTCGCCGCTTGCTGCTCTCATTCTCTCTTTTCGATGCTTTTTGGCCATTTGCAGGGCCTGATCGTATGTGTAGCGAACAACAGCATTCCAGCGAAATCCGCATGCAGCAGAGGTACGATTCAATTTATCTCCCACTTCTTCGAATGCATTTAACTGTGTACTACCCTCACGAACATGGCGCAAAACGGTCTCTGCAAGCAACAAATCGTCTTCTTCAGTCCAAGCATCTTGTCTTACTTTCATAGATTCATCTCCCTAGTTCATCGGATTTATAATTTACTATTTTTAGAATGGACAAAATCCGTATGATTTATACAAACCTTTCATAAAAATGGTAGATTACTCTGCGCTACTTGCATGACATCTAAAAGAAAGGTACAATACCTTTTGTATTATCTCCAAGATGCAAAAATAAACACCTGCAATTTTGTTGATACAAACCAGATATGATATAAAGTACATGTGGTTCTTCTGACATATGGATGATCAAGAAACGAAAACGCCGCCCATTTTCTTTTTTATCTAGGCTCTGTTAAAGTTTGTTGTTGATTTCCGTTACGGGGGGTCGCTTTCTGCGGGCGGACAGGGATCTTCCTCAGCGCTACGTGCCTGCGGGGTCTTCTTTTGACTTGCTTTTCCCGCAAGAGTCTCACCCCTTCACTCCAATCAATTAATGCAAATGATTAACAGTAGGTTTTAACACAGCCTTTATCTAAAAAGACTGTTGGTTTTCTACTTGTACCGCTATAAATTGTAAATACTATGTAGTAAAAGTTTGTGATAGAGAAGGGATGTACAATATGGGAAATGAATTTCGTGTATGCGATGATTGTCAAGCAACGAACTTGAAAACATTGCTACCGCGCCTGAAAAAGGTGGATGCGGATGCTGATATTAAAATCGGTTGTCAGTCATATTGCGGACCAGGACGTAAAAAATCCTTTGCATTTGTTAACAATCGTCCGATAGCAGCACCAAATGAGGACGAGCTCATCAAAAAAATTGAAGACAAGCTAGGTAAATAATACGAAGCACTTCTTATACAAAAGAAGTGCTTTTTGTATATAATAGATATATCACAGCCTAAAGGAGGGCGTTCCTTGGTATATACAAACGGCAAACTTGACGAAAAAAAGGTGTTTAAAGACCCTGTACATAAGTATGTCCAAGTTCGTGATAAAGTCATCTGGGATTTAATCGGAACATCGGAATTTCAAAGACTGCGCCGCATTAAACAGCTCGGTACAACCTTTTATACATTTCACGGTGCTGAACAAAGCCGTTTTAATCATTCTTTAGGTGTGTATGAGATTGTGCGCCGCATGATTGATGATGTATTTGACGGCAGACCGCAATGGAATGCGGAGGACCGCTTGCTTTGCTTATGTGCCGCGCTTTTACATGATTTGGGACATGGACCATTCTCGCATTCGTTTGAGAAGGTATTTCACTTAAATCATGAAAAGTTTACACAGCGAATTATTTTAGGAGATACCGAGGTCAACCGCGTGTTGCGCCGTGTCGGTTCGGATTTTCCGCAGCGCGTATCTGATGTTATCGCAAAAACTTCTGATAATAAGTTAGCTATCAGTATGATTTCTAGCCAGATTGATGCTGATCGAATGGATTATTTGCTTCGTGACGCGTACTTTACAGGTGTTAGCTACGGCAATTTTGATATGGAGCGTATCCTGCGTGTAATGCGCCCTCAAGGTGATCAAGTAGTCATTAAAGCGAGCGGTATGCATGCGGTAGAGCATTACATTATGAGCCGTTATCAAATGTATTGGCAAGTATATTTCCATCCTGTCACACGAAGTGCGGAAGTGATTTTAACAAAAATTTTGCATCGGGCTAAGGCTTTGCACAGTCAGTACTACACTTTTAAATATGAACCTGCTCACTTTTACTCGCTGTTTGAGGAAGAGGTGACACTTGAAGATTACCTAAAATTAGATGAAAATATTATGTATTACTATTTTCAAGTGTGGCAGGAGGAAGAGGACAGTATTTTGCGCGATTTATGTCGCCGCTTTATGAACCGTAATCTGTTTAAATACGTCGACTTCACTGAAAAACAACATGGCTTGAATAATTGGGTGGAATTAAGTAGCTTATTCAAAAAGGCAGGGATCGATCCGGAATACTACCTTGTGGTGGACTCAACATCGGACTTACCTTATGATTTTTACCGTGCAGGTGAAGAGGAGGAACGACTTCCAATTTTATTGCTTATGCCAAATGGTGAGCTTCGCGAGCTATCAAGGGAGTCTGATATTGTTGAAGCGATAACAGGCAAAAAACGCACAGACCAAAAACTGTTTTACCCGCATGATTTAATTTATGAAGATAGTAAAAAGGGAAAAGTGAAGGAGAAGATTATTTCTTTACTGGAAGGAAAAGGATAAGGCGCGCATAGCGCGCCGGTGCTTCTACTCGTCGCTTAGACGCTTGCCGCCTACTGCGTAGTGGTTTTTAGACATTTCTTCAATAAACACAACAATCTTATCAGCTGTTGCACCTGTTGTTTCACTTACTGCGGCAGTGACTTTCTCTGCTAGGGCTTTCTTTTGCTCTTCAGTGCGACCTTCTAGCATTTTAACCGTTACGTATGGCATATGTATCGCTCCTTTGTATGAAATTACAATCTTATTATAACGAATTTGGAGCGCTTCCACCCAAGAAAATGTATGATATAGATAAAAATAAGTATATTGAAATAGAGGAGATGAAGAATGGAACACTTTTTCGCATATCCGCTTCAAGATATCCCGTTGGTTTTGCTGGCGCTTGCGGCGGCTTTGTCCGTCCATGAGTTTGCCCATGCATATGTAGCATATAAATTTGGAGATCCGACAGCCCAAAAGCAAGGACGTCTCACATTATCGCCACTTGCGCATTTAGATATTGTCGGAACGCTGGCCATTTTACTGCTTGGCTTCGGTTGGGCAAGACCTGTGCCGGTGAACCCGTATTTCTTTAAAAAACCGCGTCTTGCCGGTATTTTGGTTTCTGTTGCTGGTCCTGTCAGCAACTTAATACTCGGCACAATCGGTTTAGCAATTTGGTATGCGTTAATTAGCTTTGGCGTGGTAGATATGGTACCGGAATCTGTGACAGAAACATTGTCGCGCTTTTTTAACATCTTCATTGTATTAAATATTGTGTTGTTCGTGTTCAATCTGTTGCCACTTCCTCCGTTGGATGGCTATCGCATTGTGGAGGACCTCATGCCGACGAACATCCGCGCTAAAATGACACAGTTTGAAAACTACGGTATTATTATTTTCTTGATTTTAGTTGTAACACCACTTGATCAATATACAATTCAGCCCATTTTTAATGTTGTTGTACCAAACATTCTAGATACATTACAAAGCTTACTGGCACCGATATTTGGATAATAGGAGGTTTTACGTATGGAAGAACAACCAAAGAAAAAAGCAATTGGTTTCAATATTATTAAAGATGATTCTACAAGCGGTCACGGGGGCTTTGGGGTTGGAGCGCTTAGCCTTGAAAATATGTCACCTGTCTTTGTAGATGTGGAAGAGGGCATTGCTTTCGTTGATATGGGGGCCATGCATGCGCGCAGCGTGGTAGAAAAAGGTATTAAATTTTTGCCAACGAAAAGCGAAGTGCCAAATGGAAAGCCATATTGGCTTGTATGGGTAACAATCGAGCGGTTACCAGAAGGTCCTTATTATGCGGGGGTAACAGCCTGTGAAATGACGGTTGACCGCGAAATCCGCCGTGGTTATAAATCATTGCCGGAGCACGTAAACAAGATGGATAAATCCTTAAAACGTCACATCATGGTTGATTATATGGATGAAAAGTCCAAGAAGGTACTCAGGGAATTCCTACAACAGCACGATGCAGGCATGTGGGAGAGATCAAAGGAAGAACTAAAACAGGCCCTTGCCTAAGTAGATGTGCAGAGAAGAAATACGAGAGTAACTGATTTGATGGCTTGGTTTTATAAGGCGGGATTACGTCTTAGGTTTTCGCTCTTCTTTCTGTCTAAAAAAGCTTGTTTTCTTGCCTTGTGAAAAGATAAGATTTCCAGTAAACTAAAAACGAACCTATCTACACGAAAAACTAGGACAACAAAAGGTCTCCGCAGCTTTGCGGGGACCTTTTGTACTACCATGGCATGTATCGCTTCCACCAGCCGTTTTTCGCATCTTCTTTCGCTTTAATTTTCATGCTGTTAAAGTCTTCTGTACCATCGAGATGCTCCATGCAGTGATCTGTTGGCTCTGTTCCTTTTACAAAATACATTTTTACTTTGACCGGGCAGCCCTTGGTTGCAATTTTTCCATTTTGCGGGTTGATATCAAGGGCGACAGTCCCCGATGTTTTCACAAAAGGTTCTTCCGGCTCCTCTGCTAGGCCTTCTTCCATGATTTTGGCCCATATTTCTTTTGCATAGCGCTGTTCAGTGACGTCTGTTAGTTCTTTCTCACGATCGTAGCCGGTCCAAACCCCCGTAACGAGCTGAGGTGTAAAGCCAATCATCCAGCTGTCTGTTTTTGTTGACCCAGATTTGCCCGCATATGGCCGCGATAGCTTTCCTGCAATTGTCTGACCAGTAACGCTCGCATAACCACTCAGCTTTTTATTAAACATGCCTGTCATCATTTCAGCTACAACAAAGGCATTATCTTTATTTAAAACTTGTTTGTTTTTCACGTGTGTATCGTATAAGACAGTGCCATCTTTATCGAGGATGCGTCGAATGAAAATTGGCTTAATTTGCTTACCACCATTGGCAAGCATACCGTAGGCGTTAATGATTTCAAGCGGTTTTACAGGCTCGCTGCCGAGCGCTAACGACGGGATTTCTTTCATCTCACTCGTAATTCCAAATTCTTTTGCGGTTTTTACGAGTTTATCCATTCCTAAAAACATGTGCGTTTTGACGGCATATACATTATCTGAGACTGCCAGAGCCTGCGCCATCGTGACAAAATCCTCAGCATAATAGTTCTTATAATTGGTTGGTTGATAGGTTGATACGCCATCCGACAAGGAAAAGGTTGTATATTCGCTCTTTAAGCGTGTCGCCGGTGTAAAGCCTTGTTCTAGGGCTGCATAATATAGAAGCGGCTTTATGGTTGAACCCGGTTGTCTATATGCTTGTGTGGCGCGGTTGAATTGACTTCTTTTATAGTCGCGTCCACCGATAAGAGCCTGCACTTCACCTGTTTTAGGGTGCATGGCAACAATAGCTGTCTCAAGCTCTGTAGAACTTGGAATCATAGAGGCAGCTTGTTCCGCAATTTCTTGTAGCTTTACGTTTAGTGTGGTATAAATTCGAAGCCCGCCGCGTTCTAATGTTTGCTCGTCCATATGCAAATCGTTGGCGAGAGCCTGCTGGACGGCGTCTTGAAAGTAAGGGGCTATTTCTAATGCTTCCTGCGGCTTCAATGGTTGCAGCTTTAGTTTTTCAGCTCCTGCCGCATCTTCTTGCTGCTGTGTGATGAAGCCCTGCTCATGCATTTGGGAAAGAATGAGCTTTTGTCTTTGTTTTGCACGATTTTCGTTCAAATAAGGAGAGTAGTAGCTCGGTCCTTTTGGAATTCCGGCAAGCATGCTGGCTTCTGCTAAAGTCAAGTCTTTTGCATGCTTATTAAAATATAAGCGCGAGGCTGCCTCGATGCCATAAGCGCCGTGCCCATAATAGATGGTATTTAAATAGCCTTCTAATATCTCAGCTTTATCATAGTTTACTTCTAGACGAATCGTATAAAGAGCCTCCATCAACTTGCGCTTCCACGTTTTATCATGACTTAAATATAAATTACGAGCATACTGCTGTGTAATGGTACTCGCACCCTGTACCATCGCCATTGCTTTTAAATCGGCGATAGCTGCGCCTGCAATCCTCTTTATATCAAACCCGTAATGATCATAAAAGTGCTGATCTTCAATTGCTAGTGAAGCTTCTCTTACAAAAGGAGAAATATTTTCAAGAGAAACCCAATGGCGGTTCTGTCCGGTATGACTTTGTCCAATAACAGAGTCATCATTTGCATAAAATACTGTCGTTTGCGGAACAGAAACGGGCGGCGGCCCTGCAATTTTCGCGCCGATAATAAATAAGGAAATCCCTGTGGCGATGATAATTGAAATGGTTACGCTTATAATAACAAATGCACGAATATACTTGGCTTTATTTGCAATTAGTTCCATAGGAGACCCCCAAAGTACTTTTTTAAAAGAAAATATAGAGTCACAGCACGTGAAGCTTCCGCTTTTCTTATTATTGGGAGTTTAGGGTGTTTTTAAACGAACTTTATCAACTAGAAAAAACAAACGGAAGCCCTAGTCAGGACTTCCGTTTGTTTAGTAAAGAAAATGCTCGCTCGGGCCAGTCTGTAATAATGACATCCACGCCAAGGTCAATCATAGACTGTAAATCTTGTGGCTGATTAATTGTGTAAGGGCGTAGTGGATAGCCTTGTTGCCTTGCCTCTAAGACAAACTCGGGAGTTAGTAATCTGAAATTTGGGTGAAGCCCGTGCGCTTGGTAGTTGCGGGCTTGCTGAAGCGGATCCTCCAGCGGGTGATGGTACAAAATAGCGCGTTCAATATCAGGGGCTAAATCGCCCAGCATACCGACCGATTCATGGTTAAACGATGATAAAATAACGCGCTTTTCCATATTGTATTCCCGTACTAGATGAATAACCTTTTGTTCCAAATTCGTATAGCGAATCATATCATTTTTCAACTCAATATTTAAAAGCAGGGTATTGCCGTGCATCCAGTTCAAAACTTCCTTTAAAGAAGGAACATGCTCTCCATTAAAACCGAAGTAGCTTCCAGCATCGAGCTTTTGTAATTCGTTCAGCGTTTTTTCACAAACAAGCCCGCTTCCATTCGTTGTTCGATCTAATGTTTCGTCATGAATGACCACAACCTCGCCGTCTTTGGATAAGTGAACATCTAGTTCAATACCGTGAGCACCCACGCGTTCTGCTTCACGAAAGGCAATCATGGTATTTTCCGGATGTGTTCCTTTTACACCGCGATGCGCAAAAATAAGGGGTCGGTTCATATAAAAAGCTCCTTTCTACCTGTATGTTAATTTTGGGGATCTTTTAAAGTTCATTGTTGCTTTCCGTTACGGGGGTTACGCTTTCCGGGGTCTCCTTTTGACTCGCTTTTCCCGCAGGAGTCTCATCTCCTTCACTCCAATCAACATTAGGTTTTAGAAAAGCCAATCTTTAAAACCTAAGGTTGCGTTAAGCCACACACATCGTCCGTATACCTCTCCTATCGAAAAAGAATGTCAGTTTCATCATTATGAAGAACTTTATATAGAAACACAATGAAGTTTACAAAAATTTACACAATTTTACATAGAAGAAGGAAAATTCATCAATCTTTAGGAGAATCATACAAATTCTTAATAATGAATTGCTATACTCGTGTTTGTTGAGAAAATAAGCAAGGGGGTTTACGGATGCAAGGAAGTACGGTGACGGATAAACGAGCCGTCAAAGCAAAATCACATAAACAAACAGTAAATATAAAGCGGCTGTTTAAGCACTTAGAACCTTATATCTATTTGCTGCCTGCATTTTTAATTTTCTTCTTATTTGTTTACTATCCTTTTTTTAAGACGATTGTAACTAGTTTTCAGCTGACAAATATTGCGGGAAAAGCGGTGGAATTTGTAGGGTTGAAAAACTATAAAGAGCTGTTTCTTTCACCGGAATTCCATAACAGCTTGCTTGTAACAGTAACATTTGTTGTATTGATGTGTGTGCCTGCGATCCTGGGTGGTTTAGGCCTTGCACTGTTGGCGCAGCAAAAGCTGAAAGGTATCGGAGCTATCCGCATGATGTATGCCATGCCGATGGCAGTTTCTACCTCCTGCGCTGCGGTGATTTGGACGATGATGTATCACCCGAGTATTGGAGTTGTCAATTACATATTAGGCAAGGAAATTCCATGCCATTTAACTCTTCTACTCCGTTAGTTTATTACAACAAAACAGCCTTTAAAGAAGCTGGTTTAGATCCAGAAAAAGGCCCGAAAAACTTTGATGAGCTCATGGAATACTCTCAAAAGCTTACAAAGAAAAACGGTGATAAAACAGAGCGTCACGGCTTTGCATTGGCAACATATGGATGGTTTTTTGAACAGCTCCTTGTAAAACAACAGGCCAATTATGCAAACAGCCAAAATGGCCGCGCAGATAAAGCAACAAAGGTTGATTTTGATACAAACGGAGCGGGTTTGAAGGTCTTTGAATCTTGGAAAAAGCTATATGATACAGGAGCAGTTGTAAATTTAGGACGTAAAACAGATGAGACAAAGAGTGCTTTTATTGCCGGCAAAATTGCGATGACAATGGATTCTACGGCTGCACTAAAAGATATTATGAACGGTGTGGGCGGCCGTTTTGAAATTGGAACAGCTTACCTGCCGGCAGTTGACGGTTCTAAAAACGGTGGTGTTTCTATTGGCGGTGCATCACTGTGGGTCATGGATAAAAAGGATAAAGAGAAGCAAAAGGCTGCTTTTGAGTTTATTAAGTTTATGGTATCTCCTGAGCAACAAGCATTTTGGAGCAAAAATACAGGCTACTTCGCTGTAACAAAAAAAGCGTACGATTTACCTGAATTAAAAGAACACCTACAAAAGTTTCCCCAATTCCAAACAGCTATCAATCAACTTCATGATTCACCCAAAACAGCTACAGGTGCATTGCTTGGTGTGTTCCCTGAAGCACGTCAAACGATTGAGCTGAATCTAGAAAAAATGATTCAAGGTCAGTCCACACCTGAAGGCGCTATGAAGGATGCTTCAAAAACGATTAATGATGCAATTGCAAATTACAATAAAATCAATGTGAAATAGAATTCATGTCAACCGAGGTATCCCTAAACTAAACGGGATACCTCGGTTAATTGTGAACCACTATACTAGCTATATTGTAAGGTGCGGTTCCTCTGATGCTGCTAATTGATACTTGTTGATTAGAGCGAACACATATAAAGGGAAACGAAACAACAATAAAATTTAACAGAGACATACGAACAAAGCCCGGATGCTTATTTTGCATCTTTTAAGGGGCTTTGGATGGTAATGCCTGTATGTTGAATATGCGTTTTAGGGTGCAAATATACCTTTATTTCTCGAAATCCTTTTGCATTCCAGTTGTTTTTGAGTTTTTCCCACTCAGTAGGGTGTGTGCGATAAATTAAATCACCAAACCCAAAAATATCTGTTCCATAACGGTGAGCTTTTGTAATAGCTGCATGTGAGACATATTTTACACGATGATTAAACTTATCCTCTAATCGTGCAATGGTTGCCCTCTTGCTTATGTCTATTTTACATCCAACCTCCGCTACGTTTCCTTCTATATCAAAGTAAATGTGAATAGATGGCTTCCCTTTCTCCATACGAACCTTAATATGTGATTTGGCATGAATGACCTCGATGTTAACCCATTCCTTTTTATTGCACGCTACAGCGCCCACAGTGGAATGGACTTTATTCGTAATATAATTATAGCCCTTGCTTTCACTTTCATTTAACCAGCCGACTAAGCGATCTTTTCGAAAGATGGCTACGCTATCCAAATGTAATATGGCATTTGGTAACACTCGATTTGCATTTTCATTGCTTGCTCCATGTTTAGTAGAGCCTTCTACTTGTATACCTGTGAGAACAGGTTCTTTTCCAGCTCTTGTAATATCGCGAACTAACTCATCCATCTTTATCGCTGTCGTAGGTGCCCAGTATCTTTCTGACATCTCCAAAGAACGAAAAATTTTATTGGCAGGAATCTTTTCAATAGGACTCATAATGCTTAGTATCGTTCGTGCTGATTGTTCTCTGGAAATTAACACGTAAAAATCCTTCCGCAATTCTGGATCACGCATGAGAAATTCTAAAATATTGCTGATGCCCTGCTCGCGCGCTAAAGCTTCTGAAATGACCATTAAACGAAGGTGGGCAAAATAAATTTTTCGTGGCGTTTCTTTTGTTAATCTTCTAATCGCTTCAAAAATAGTCTTTCCAGATGTGGAGTAAGTTGTGACAGGGGAGCGATTACTACTGCCCCCTTGTGCAGAAATGGCGCTTGGGTTGACAATTTGGATAGAGATATTATAAATATCATCTTTCTTATCGATTGCCAAAGCAAGTGCAATTCCCATGTCATTTAGTTCTTTTTTACTGCTACATCCCGTTAAGCTGCATGAAAGAAACAAGAGGCAAGTTATACATAGTACGACACGGTTCATTCTGTATCCCTCACAGTTTTATCACTAGATGACGAGGGCTTGCGCAGTAACAGTAGAACGGGAAGTATAAATCCTGTTACAAATGCATAGAATGGCCAAACTTTGGCACTAAACCAGATGAACATCACATTTGGGCTCATCGTAATGGAATAAATCAGTATAATAACTGCCAGTGGAATGATAAGGTAGCTGTATAACTGTAGCTTAAGTATGTCACCGAGCAGTGTAACACTAGCCCAAAATGTGATAGCAATTTTCAAAAATAAAGAGATAAACCATAAAACAGCCATAATAGCTTCAATTCGCTCCAAAAAATAAGCCAGTTTAATATGCTTTGCCAGCTCGTAGCTTGGATAGAGAAAGGTGCTGGTTAATTCTGTGCTCATTACCAGAATGCTTTGCAGTGTGACTGAAACTAAGATGAGACCGCCAAATAAGGAACCTAATATAAAAGGTTTTTTGAGACTCGCTTGTGTTTGCACGAACGGCTGCAAAACCAAAAAGACAGAGAGTTCAAGAAAAGGGAAACCAGTAAACGAAATGACGCCCTTTGTAATATCTTTGTATGCGAGTGGAAATAGAGGGAGCATATTTCGGTATTCTATCTCCGGTGTAACCAGAAAAAATAGTAATATAAATAAAATGAGAAAAACGGGAAATAAGAGTTCGCCAAATCTACTTAAGGAAGTTAAGCCAAGTTTAGTGGCGTACACGATGAGTGACATGAGAACAATGTGAATTTGCATAATCGGTGTTTCTGTCAAAATTTGTGTAGTCATAAAGTCGCCCATATCACGCAAAACAAGAGCGGTCAAAATCATGAAGAAGACAAGGTAATACACACCGAATAGAGCTCCAAGCCAATTTCCATATAAATTGCGTGCATATGTCACTAAAGAGGTTGTACCTTGCCTTGCACCTAACGTGGTATATAGCAACGATAATAAAACACCTACTCCTAAAGTAATGATACCGGCAATCCAGCCCTGTTGCTGAGCGGTAGAAACCAATGTAGAAGGGGTAAGTAAAATAGAGCTACCTATAGTGAAAAAGAATACTAAGATGAAAAATTGATAGCGGTTTATTTGTGCATGCAATGCAAATCACCTCCTTAGTTAAGTAACCCATAAATCCAATTTGCAACAGGCATGAACATATAATTAATGAGCACCAATGGGTTAGGTATAGGGATTTTTAATATATATAAGATACTTAATCCGAAAGCGAGAAACATAAGGAAGCTAAATATATATAAATCAGAAAACCTTTTCTGTTTTCGTAAAGAAGAGCCTTCTAGTAGGAATGCAATGATGAAAAAAACAATTACGATGATAAATTTGGTCATGTTTCATCTCCTTGTTTTGTAGCCGTTCTAATTTCATTTTGTGAATGAAACATTTTAGGCCGCTTGTGCATCGCCCATCTTGGTAATCGTAAAAACGTATCTTGCTGATCATTTCTATTAAACGGGGCAAGCGGTGACATATAAGGGACACCGAAGGATTGTAAATGACAAAGATGCAGCAAGACGGCAAATAAACCTACTACTATGCCGAACAAACCAAATGATGCACCGAGCAGCATCAGGATGATACGCAGAATTCGTTGCGGAAACGACATAGCAAAGTCCGGAGAAATAAAGGTTGTTAGGGCTGTAATGGAAATCACAATGACCATAGCAGGTGACACAAAACCTGCCTGTACGGCAGCTTCTCCGAGAACAAGCGCACCTACGATAGAAACGGCGTTACCAATCGCGCGAGGCATACGGATGCCAGCTTCACGTAAAATCTCAAACGTAAATTGCATTAATAAAGCTTCTATGAAAGCAGGAAATGGAATGGCATCTCGCTGCGCTGCAATGCTGATGAGCAGGGTGGTAGGAAGCATTTCTTGGTGATATGTGGTTAGCGCAATATAAAGTGCTGGTGCCAAAAGTGTAATGAAAAAGCAAGCAAACCTAAGCATACGCAGCATGCCATAATCGCCCCGGTTATAATAATCTTCGGCAGCTTGGAAGAATTGAATAAATACAGCAGGTGCCGACAATACGTATGGCGTACCGTCTACAAAGATTGCGACCTTTCCTTCAAGAAGATCAGCCGCAATCACATCTGGGCGCTCTGTATTGAACATGGTAGGAAAAATCCCTCTCTGTTGATCCGCAATAAACTCTTCAATATAACCGCTCTCTAGAATCGAATCGGTCTTGATTTGCTTCAATCGTCTTCTAACCTCGTTGATAATGTCCTCATTGGCTAAATTTTTGACATACATTATACAAATAGCCGTCTTGGTGACATCACCAATTTCCATTCGCTCCGTCCATAAGTTTGGATGTCTAATTCTTTTTCGAACAAGAGCAATGTTTGTCACTAATGTTTCATTGAATGCTTCCTGCGGACCTTTAATAACAGTTTGATTCTGGGGCTCACTCACCGTTCTGTGCTCTATTCCATTCGTATCAATCGCAATCCCTTTAGGGATACCTGCTATAATAAGAACGGAATGACCAACCAAAAGGGATGATAGTGCTTCTTGTGCGGTCAGCAATTCTTTTGTGGAGCCGATGGGAATGCGGCTTTCTACTAATAATTGCTCCAAGTAATCCGCTACTGAAACGCTCATCAAGTATTCCAGGAGATTTCTAATAGTTTGTTGATTAGCAAGACCTTCCGTATAAATGAACAAGAAAGATTGGGGATTTATATGGAAGGTTTTATAGATAATATCAGCACTATTGCCAGTTGCTTTTTGAAGCAGACTGGCGTCATGGCTTATATCGCCGGTCAGCAATTGCGTTTCGGACAGCTCTTCTTTGAGAGGAATCGGTACCTCAAACGCTTTGCTTTGTTGTTTTTTCATTTGGGAAAAGCGCTGTTTTTTCTTTTCAGGCATGGTTATCTCCACATTTTGTACAAATATATTTCCCTTAATTTCCCCCTTTTCATTAGAGATTATGTGAGGGGGATTTGTATATAATGTGAGAAGTATATAAGGAAGAATGTCGAACTTTGTAAAAACTTTATCTTTTTTTCACAATTTAACTATACATTTTTTATGATTTGTTTTATTTTGTATAGGGAACATTAAGTTTCGTACACATTACGAAGAGAAAGGCGTGATTAAACAAATGGGATTATGGTTTACTGAAAAGCAAACTGAGAACTTTGGTATCACAATTAAAATCAACCGCACTTTACATACAGAGCAAACTGATTTTCAAAAGCTTGATATGGTGGAGACAGAGGAGTTCGGTAACATGCTTTTATTGGACGGCATGGTCATGACTTCTCAAAAGGACGAATTCGTATATCATGAGATGGTAGCGCACGTACCTTTGTTTACGCATCCAAACCCTGAAAACGTGCTTGTAGTAGGCGGCGGCGACGGCGGTGTAATTCGTGAAGTATTAAAGCACCCAAGCGTGAAAAAAGCAACGCTTGTTGAAATCGACGGCAAAGTAATTGAGTACTCTAAAAAGTACTTGCCTGAAATCGCGGGTGAGCTTGAGAACCCACGTGTTGATGTCAAGGTTGACGACGGCTTCATGCACATTGCACAAAGCGAGAACGTATATGATGTAATCATGGTTGACTCCACTGAGCCGGTAGGTCCTGCGGTGAATTTGTTCACAAAAGGCTTTTATTCCGGTATCTCCAAAGCGCTTAAAGAAGACGGTATTTTTGTAGCCCAAACGGACAACCCTTGGTTCACACCTGAATTGATTACAAAGGTATTTAAAGACGTAAGCGAAATCTTCCCAATTACTCGTCTTTACACTGCAAACATCCCAACGTACCCAAGCGGTCTTTGGACGTTTACAATGGGTTCTAAAAAGCATGACCCACTTGCGGTGAGCGAAGAACGCTTCCATGAAATCGAAACAAAATACTACACGAAAGAGCTTCACAAAGCAGCATTCGTGTTGCCTAAATTTGTAGGCGATTTGATTAAATAATGACGAAAGAACGCCTTGTAAGAGGCGTTCTTCATACATAAGGAGGAATGTACTATGCGTTTTGACGAAGCATATTCTGGTAATGTATTTATTAAAAGTCATCCAAACTATGAAGAGTCCGAAGCAGTAATCTACGGTATGCCGATGGACTGGACAGTAAGTTTCCGTCCGGGCTCCCGTTTTGGTCCTGGTCGCATTCGCGAGGTATCCATTGGTCTGGAAGAATACAGCCCCTACATGGATCGTGAGCTAGAAGAAGTAAAGTACTTTGACGCAGGTGATATTCCCTTGCCGTTCGGAAACGCACAGCGTAGCCTTGATATGATTGAAGAGTACATCGACGGTTTATTGGCTGATGGCAAATTCCCAATCGGTCTTGGCGGTGAGCATTTAGTATCCTGGCCGGTTATTAAAGCAATGTACAAAAAGTATCCGGACCTTGCGATTATTCATATGGATGCCCACACAGATCTTCGTGATAACTACGAAGGCGAGCCATTATCTCATTCCACGCCAATTAAAAAAGCGTGTGATTTGATTGGTCCTAAAAACGTATACTCCTTTGGTATCCGCTCTGGTATGAAGGAAGAATTTCAATGGGCAAAAGAAGTGGGTATGAACTTATTCAAGTTCGATGTACATCAGCCACTTAAGGAAGTATTGCCAAAGCTTGCAGGTCGTCCGGTATATGTAACAATTGATATTGATGTACTGGACCCTGCGCACGCACCTGGTACAGGTACGCTAGAAGCAGGCGGTATTACATCGAAAGAGCTTCTTGCTTCTTTGGTTGAGATTGCAAACTCTGACGTGAAGGTTGTTGGAGCTGACTTAGTAGAGGTTGCGCCTGTATATGATCACAGCGAACAAACACCCATAGTCGCAAGCAAAATCATTCGCGAGATTATTCTTGGTTTGGTTCAAAAAAATAAATAATGCATGTCTAGCTAACCCCTCTCTTTTTTCATAAAAAGAGAGGGGTTACTTCGTTTTTTACAAGACGACTGGACTTTTTTTTGGTATGATGAAAAAAGTGTGTTTTAAAATAAAGTACTTATGCTGAAGATGAACGTATATGCAAAAAGGATGTGCAAGCACGTGGACAAGCAAACGAATGGTGTGCCGGTGCATGTAAAATTTGTAACGCAAATTCGTGACGGCGCGCGCAAGGAAACTATTGCATTTGACACAAATGGTCTATACTATGAAAAAGGTCAAAGCACGTACCTGACATTTGAAGAGCCAAATGAGCAGGGACAGGTAAGAACCATTGTGAAAATACAAGATGAGGTAGTACGCATTATGCGCTCTGGCGCTCTTTCCATGCGACAAATGCACGTAAAGGGAGAAAAAACAGAAGGCGTATACGAAAGTGCCCTCGGTACCTTTCGATTGGAGACGAAAACAGACAACGTTCAGCTCGAATGGTCGGAGAAAACGAGAAAAGGACAGTTGTTTTTAACATATGCCCTGCTTCTAAACGGAAGCGATGCGGGTCGCTATACGATTACGATTCAATTTAAGGAGGAGACAAAATGAACTCTTTGGAACAAATTAAAGAATTATTAAAAGAAGAAATAAAAGCAGCGGTTATCAAAGCAGGCTTGGCAACAGAAGAACAAATGCCAAACGTGGTGCTTGAAGTGCCGAAGGATAAAGCGAACGGTGATTTCTCTACAAATATGGCGATGCAACTTGCACGCGTAGCGAAAAAAGCTCCTCGCATGATTGCGGAAGAGCTAGTACAAAACATTGACCAAACAAAAGCATCTGTAGAAAAAATTGATATTGCCGGACCGGGCTTTATCAATTTCTACATGGACAACAGTTATTTAACAGATTTGATTCCTGCCATTTTACAAGCGGGAGAAGCATATGGCGAAACAAATACCGGTCAAGGTCAAAAGGTACAGGTCGAGTTTGTATCCGCCAATCCGACAGGCGATCTTCACCTCGGTCATGCACGCGGCGCGGCAGTAGGAGATACACTTTGCAATATACTTGCAAAAGCTGGCTATGATGTATCACGCGAGTATTACATTAATGATGCTGGTAACCAAATTCATAACTTGGCCCTTTCTGTGGAAGCACGCTATATGCAGGCTTTGGGTATAGAGAAAGAAATGCCAGAGGACGGCTACTACGGAGAAGATGTTATTAATATCGGTAAAACATTGGCAGCTGAGTTTGGGGACCGCTACGTGAACGCAGATGAAGAAGAGCGTTATAACTTCTTCCGTGAATACGGTTTAAAATACGAATTAGAAAAGCTGAAAAAAGACTTGGAAAGCTTCCGCGTCGGTTTTGACGTATGGTATTCAGAAACGTCTCTATACAAAAATGGTAAAATTGATGAAGCCCTTGCAGATTTGAAAAAGAGCGGTGAAATTTATGAGCTTGATGGTGCGACATGGTTCCGTTCCACAACATACGGTGATGACAAAGACCGCGTATTAATTAAGCAAGACGGATCTTACACGTACTTAACACCAGATATCGCGTATCACCGCGATAAAATTGAGCGCGGCTTTACAAAGCTGATTAACATTTGGGGTGCGGATCACCATGGTTACATCCCGCGTATGAAAGCGGCAATTCAAGCGCTTGGTCATGACCGTGATACACTTGAAGTTGAAATCATTCAAATGGTGCAGCTGTATCAAAACGGTGAAAAGATGAAGATGAGTAAACGTACAGGTAAAGCAGTTACGCTTCGTGAATTAATGGAAGAGGTTGGCGTAGATGCGATGCGTTACTTCTTCGCAATGCGCAGCGCGGATTCTCACCTTGATTTTGATATGGATTTGGCTGTGTCTAAATCCAATGAAAACCCAGTCTACTATGCACAATATGCGCACGCACGCGTATGCAGCATTCTGCGCCAGGGCGAGGAACTTGGTTTACCGGGAGAAGGAGAAATTAATTATAAATTGATTAATTCTGAAAAAGAATTTGACTTGCTTAAGAAAATGGGTGATTTCCCGGCTATCGTGGCAGATGCAGCGCAAAAGCGCATTCCGCATCGTATGACAAACTATGTGTTTGAATTAGCGTCTGCACTTCACAGCTTTTACAATGCTGAGAAGGTGCTAGACCGCGAAAACATGGAGAAGAGTCAAGCGCGCTACGAGCTAATGAAGGCTGTACAAATTACACTGCAAAACGCATTAAAACTAATTGGTGTTTCTGCGCCGGAGAAAATGTAAATATACTAGTAAAAAACGCTTCGTTTCTGCAAACGAAGCGTTTTTCTTACAAGGAGGCGCTGTGCATGTATTTGGATGTTCAGAGACTTCACAAACAATCGTACGAAGACGGATATCAAATGGGAAATGCCATTCCGTCACAAACCGCATTGCACGACTATGCGGTAAAGCTTCGTTTTTTACGTCGCAAGTCATTTGAGGAAGGATGGTCTTGGCAAGTTAAAGAAGACATATATGTGGATATTTTACGGATGTGCTACCGCAGAAAGTGCTCACCACCGCTTTTCCTACTAGAACGCGACTCAGGTTATTTACATCATTATTTTCTGCGTTACTTAGAGGGGCTTGAACAAGTCGTAAAAGAAAGAGAAACATAAAACGGCCGATAGGAGAGGAAATTGGCCGATAGAAGGTGTAAAACGGCCGATAGGAGAGGGAATTGGCCGATAGAAGGTGTAAAACGGCCGATAGGAGAGGTGAATTGGCCGATAGAGAGGTAAGTTTGGCCGATAGGAGAGGTGAATTGGCCGATAGAAGGTGTAAAACGGCCGATAGGAGAGGAAAACGGCCGATAGGAGAGGAAAACGGCCGATAGGAGAGGAAAACGGCCGATAGGAGAGGAAAACGGCCGATAGGAGAGGAAAATGGCCGATAGAAGGTGTAAAACGGCCGATAGAAGGTGTAAAACGGCCGATAGAAGGTGTGAAATGAATGAAATAGCCCTAAAGCCTGTGAAGTGAGCAGAAATTTATGAAAAAAGTAAAGGAAGAGCAGCTGCTCTTCCTTTTATAATTGCGTTAAAATAATAGGTTCGCCTTTTGTCACTACGACAGTATGTTCACATTGTGCCACTAGACTTTTGTCTGGCGTTACAAATGTCCAGCCGTCGCCAGATTCAATAATATGGTTGGCACCTGCGGAAACGAATGGCTCTATCGCGAGAACCATGCCGTCTTTTAGTAGCATATTATCCATCGGGTCGAAGTAGTTTAAGATATGCTCAGGTGCCTCATGCAGGCTTAAACCAATGCCATGCCCAGTTAAATTTTCAATAACATTAAAGTTATTTTTTCTAGCTTCATTCATAACAGCGCGGCCGATTTGATTTTTACGTGCGCCAGCTTTGGTTTTCTTCATCGCCGCCCAAAACGCATCTACAGCAGCTTGACATAGACGCTCTTTTTCTGGGTCATTGCCAAGCACAAACGAAATACCTGTATCGGCATAGTAACCGCCAAGTGTAGCTGAAATATCAATGTTTACGAGGTCGCCCTCTTGGAGCACGCGGTCACCAGGGATACCGTGCGCCACCTCTTCATTCACGCTGATGCATGTTACGCCAGGAAAATTATACTCTTTTTGGGGCGCGGATTCAGCACCATGCTCATCTAGTACACGCTTGCCGATTAAATCGAGCTCTTTCGTTGTCATGCCCGGTTTTGCGGATGCTTTCATTTCTTCGCGTGCCAGCGCAACAATGCGGCCGATTTTGCGAAGACCTTCTAAATCTTGCTCATTGCGAATAATCATTATGACACTTCCTTCTTCTCTGTCCTGACATGATAGTATCATTTTTCCCGAATTCGTTCAAAGTTTTCATGGCAACAAAAAAGGAAGCTCGTTTATCCATAGTGAGCTTCCGACTTTTGTAAAAGAGCTATAATTTCCGTTTCAGGAATAGGTTTGCTGATATAGAATCCTTGAATATGATCGCAATCTTGTTTCTCTAAAAACTGCCACTGTACATTTGTTTCAACGCCTTCTGCGATTACAGTTAACCCTAGATTTTTAGCCATCATTACAATTGAAGAAATAATAGCTTCCTCTTGTCTACTGGTTCCAATTTCTCGAATAAATTCACGGGCAATTTTCAGCGTATGAATCGGATACTTTGTTAAGTAAGATAAAGAAGAGTAGCCAGTACCAAAGTCATCAATGGAAATTTGTACGCCGAGCTCTTTTAATTGATGTAATTTTTTAATAACCTGCTCTTCTTTCTTCATCGCAATGCCTTCTGTAATCTCAAGATCCAACAGGTGCGGCGGCAACTTTGTTTCCTTTAAAATATGGGCAATTAAGCCTACTAAATTTGATTGATTAAATTGTAAGGGAGAAAGGTTTACGCCAACCTTTAACTCGTATCCTCCATCCCTCCAGGTAGCTGCTTGTTTACAGGCAGTTCGAATAATCCACTCACCCATTGGTATAATCAATCCTGTTTCTTCAGCAAGTGGAATAAAAGAAGCCGGAGAAACGAGCCCAAGCTTTGGATGGTGCCAACGAAGCAGTGCTTCAAATCCAACAATGCGTTTTGTCGCGAGATCGACCTGGGGTTGATAATGCAGCACAAGCTCTTCATTTTGAAGCGCTTTGCTTAGCTCACCCTCTAGGAAATGCTTTTCATCCTCTACATCACTCATTTTGGCCGCATAAAACATATATTTATTTTTACCACTTGCTTTTGCGCGGTACATGGCGATATCTGCATGCTTCATCAATTTTGTTACGTTTGTACCGTGAGAAGGATACATGGCAATACCAATACTTGGTGTAATTTTTAGCTCGTGACCGCCTATGTATACGGGTTCGTTCAACAACTCCATAAGCCGCTCAGCGACAAGTGCAGCACTTTTTTTAGAGAACACATCTGTAAGCAATACGGTGAACTCATCACCTCCCTGCCGTGCAACGACGTCCTTAGAGCGCAGTGCACTGGCCAATCGTTGACCAATCTCAATTAGCAGCAAATCGCCTACATCGTGTCCGAGACGATCATTAATTTTTTTAAAGCGATCTAAGTCGATAAATAAGACAGCGACCATCGTTTCTCTTTTTGTTGCCAGCTTCATCGCCTCTTCTAAGCGCATTTCAAATTGCCGCCTGTTTGCGAGCCCTGTCAGTGCATCATGAAATGCCATATGCTCAACCTGCTGCTGTTTTTCTTTTAACTCCGTCATGTCTTTCGCAATACCATACATACCAATGCACTTTGTACCAAGCATGGTAGGTATGAAGGTAACTTGCAGATGTGTTTCATTAAATAAAATATCAAAGGTTTGTGGCTTGCCGCTTTTGGCATGGCGAATGGCATCTCTTACCACGTGTCTGTATGGATCTGTCACGTAATTTAAGAGTGGTCGCCCTGCCAACTCTTTATGAGAGTAGTGGAATATTTTGGTGCAAGAAACATTCATTGCTTGAAAGTTTCCGCTTGTATCAAGAGAAAACACAGCATCTGGATGATTTTCAAATAATGTTTTATAGTGAAGTTCATTTTTGGCCAGCGCTTGTATACCTTCATTTATCTTATCTTCAAGCCTCTCCTGTAAGGATTGATATGTAAGGACGAGTGTCCGATTTTCTCGCCACATATAAAATTGGCGAAAGCAAAGTACAATACACAGAGCGAGTAGCACAAATTGTGGATATTGATGCGAAGCTGCATTTGTAACAATATCGTGTAACAAAATAATAATGACTATATACGGAAGAAAAAAGCGAAGGTAGTGGCGATTGGTAATATATTTATGCGAAGGGATATCATCTGCCATTTGTGATTGAAATTGTTCCATATAATCGTCTCCTTGAAAAATCACAGTTGTATTCAAATTTTATTACAAAAATGTAAATATAACGTTAATTAAATATTATGATTTTATTGAAAGAGACGCTATACCTCAAAGGTAGCGCCTCCTACTCGTTTGAATCCTCTTATTTTCGCCATTTCATCCATCAGTTTCAATAACGCTTTGTCCTTTGCTTTGCTTTCAATCATTACATCAAAATCTTTACCGTATGCTTTAGCGACTTGAAGAAATGGCTTAATGAATTCCAAATCTACGTAATCAGCATGTGCACGAAATTCTTTTTCAGATTTAGGAGAAGAAAGATGAACCTTAGGAGGCAGGTCAACATGATTCCACGTAGCAAACACGTCTGGCCATAATTCTTCCGCTGTTTCTTCTCCGGGGTTGGCAAGATGATGGTGATAGTCGAACACAAGAGGGATTCGTTGTGCTTGGCATACGCCTAACGTTTCTTTGGTTGTATATGTTTTGTCATCATTTTCAAGTGTCATATGATGCTTCACATGTACCGGTAATTTTTTTATATTATGGTGAAAGCGCTTGATTGCCTTTGTTTTATCACCATAAGCACCGCCTACGTGAATATTTAAAAAACCGTTCTCCTCTACACCCATTACTTCAAGAAGTTCATAATGATAAACCATATCTAGTACTGCATTGTCTGTGATATGGGGCTTATCGCTTGTGAACAGTGTAAATTGATTGGGATGAAAGCTAACGCGCAGGCAATGTTTATTAATCAGAGCCCCGAGTTCCTCCCACATATCCCGGAATAAATCGAGGTAGGGAAAGTCTACTTCCGGGTGCGTAGCGAGCGGTACGATAGAGGAGGACATGCGGTATAGCGGGATATCATGGGCAATGTTATAATGTATGGTTCGCATCGTATGCATAATATTTTGCCGGATGATATTATACAGTCTCTCCTCGCGTTCTTGTTTTTCAAGCTGCTTCCAGCGTGTAAAGGTCATGGTCTTGGCGGGAGAGCAATCCCATAGTGATAGGGCATGGGATACATAGCCGAATCTAATTCTCATAGCGGGCTCCTTCACAGAAAAAATGCGATGATGCTGGCAAACCATTCCTTGCATCGTTGCCAAAATGTCGGATTTGAAATGTCGGTTAAGGAAAGTAGGCGAGAGTTCTCTAGGTCTTGATCTACTTCCTTTTTAACTGTTTCTAGAAAAGGTGAATCATACATAATACAATTAATTTCATGATTTATATATAAGCTTCGTAAGTCAAAGTTTGCAGTTCCGATATCACAAATACGACCGTCAACGGTTACGATTTTGGCGTGAAAAAAGCCGTCTGTAAATTCATAAATGACGCATCCTGCACGAAGCAACTCTCTGAAATAAGGAAGCTTAGCTTCTTTCACCAGTGGATGATCTGCGCGTTCCGGTACTAAAATCGTTACGCGAACACCGCGCTTGGCAGCGGCGATCAACTCCCGAAGTAGCTTGCGACCTGGGATGAAGTAAGGGGTTCCAATATATAGGTCGTGCTGAGCCTCTTGGATAAGTTCCAAAAATGTGTGCTGGAGGTATGTACCGTCTGTTGGTATAAACCGATGCTTTGTCTTTCCTTTTTGCAGAGGTGGAAAGTATGTGTCTTCCTTTGTTAAGTCTTCTCGCGTTTCATCCCGCCAATCATGCAAAAACTGCATTTGCAAATCCTGCACACCTTCCCCAACTACCCGCAAATGATAGTCACGCCATTTGCCGAGCTTAGGGTCATGTCCCAAATATTCTTCGCCGATATTAAAGCCACCGATATACCCGATGCTGCCGTCAATAATGGTAATTTTACGATGATTACGCTGATTAATAGAATATAGCAAGTAAGGAAAGCACGGATTATGACAAAAAGAAAAATGAACACCACTTGCGCGCAGCGCCTGAATACTCGCCTTAGAAAGGTGATGGCTTCCAATTCGGTCTAACAGCAAGCGCACCTCTACGCCTTCTTCTGCCTTTTCTTTGAGAATACGTAAAAACTTCTGACTAACCTCATCATTATTTACAATGAAAAATAAAATATGTATATGCTGTTGCGCTTGTCTTATATCTAGAAATAACTGATCGTATAAGGTTTGGCCATATGTATACAGTTCAAAGTCGCTATAACGATAAGGAAACGACCGACTCTTGGCGCGCCGCACCTGCGCGCGCCGCCCTAGCTTTAAATCTAGAGTAATCCACACAACAACAAGAACGAGGAAGAGAAGGATATAACGCATAATGAGCTCCTCCTTTGATAGGGAAAGAGATAGAATAACAGCTATTATTTTGTGCAATTGTTATTTTTATATCCGTAAGAACAGGAAGATGGCAGTTGTTTATATAAGCTTTTGTGAAATGATGCTGTTTTCTTTGCTAAGGAGTTTCTATATAAAAAATTATTTTGTTATATAACAAAAACTGTTGACTGAATGTTCATTCATAATATAATAAAGGTAGGTAAAAATTCAGAACATTTATTAGTTTCAAAATGTTTAAAAAGGAGTTACAATTATAGTAATTCCTCAAATTATTTCTATGTGTGCAGAGAGGGGATAAAGCATGAACATCTGGCTTCTTGTGAATTGGCTGGCTTTTCTCGCAATTACGGGTTATGGGGTATACCTGTTTGTATACTTACTTTTAACGAGAACCGCCTACATCAAGTTGGGGAAAAAGATTGAATTTGACAACAAGATTAAAGAACGTTTAGAGCTTGTGAAGGTTAATGTATTTGGACAGAAAAAGCTTCTAAAAGACAAAAAGAGCGGTATTATGCACGTGATGTTTTTTTACGGCTTTATTTTAGTACAGTTTGGGGCAATTGATTTTATCTGGAAAGGTCTGGTGCCGGGCTCTCATTTGCCGCTTGGTCCTTTATATTCGGGCTTTACATTCTTTCAAGAAATTGTCACTTTACTCATTTTAGCTGCAGTATTGTGGGCATTTCATCGCCGTTATATTGAAAAATTGGTGCGCTTAAAGCGCAATTTTAAAGCAGGTCTTGTTCTTATTTTCATCGGTGGTCTTATGCTTTCGGTATTGATCGGAAACGGTGCAAGCATCATCTGGCACGGACATGAGTTATCTTGGAGCGAGCCGATTGCATCCGCTATTGCGTTCTTGCTTTCTGGCATTGGTGAAACGGGCGCTATTGTGATTTTTTACATTGCTTGGTGGATTCACCTTGTTATTTTATTAACGTTTTTAGTATACGTGCCTCAATCGAAGCACGCTCATTTAATAGCTGGTCCTGTAAACGTTTTCTTTGGACGCCTTAGCAATCCAGGCAAGCTTGAGAAAATCGATTTTGAAGATGAATCACAAGAATCCTTCGGGGTTGGTAAAATTCAAGATTTTAAGCAAAATCAGCTCATTGATTTGTACGCTTGCGTAGAGTGCGGTCGTTGTACAAATATGTGTCCAGCAACAGGTACAGGAAAAATGCTGTCGCCAATGGATTTAATTTTAAAACTACGCGATCATTTGACAGACACAGGTGCCGCGGTCACATCACGTACACCGTGGGTACCAGCGTTTGCGTTCGCCAGCACACAAGGTAATCAGCTAGCGATGGCAGCGGGACAGCAGGAATCAGCAGCTGCGTTGGCGTACAGCCCAAGCTTGATTGGCGAGGTTATCACTGAAGAAGAAATCTGGGCTTGTACAACGTGCCGCAATTGTGAAGATCAATGTCCAGTTATGAACGAACATGTTGACAAAATTATTGACCTGCGCCGTTATCTTGTACTAACAGAAGGCAAGATGGATGCGGATGCACAGCGTGCGATGACAAATATCGAGCGTCAAGGCAACCCTTGGGGTCTAAACAGAAAGCAACGCGAAACATGGCGCGAGGCGCGTGAGGACGTTCATATTCCAACGGTGAAGGAAATGTCCAAAGCAGGTGAGGAATTTGAATATCTATTCTGGGTTGGCTCTATGGGTTCTTATGATAATCGAAGCCAAAAAATTGCGCTTTCTTTCGCGAAGCTGATGAATGAAGCGGGGATCAAGTTTGCAATTCTCGGCAATAAGGAAAAGAACTCCGGTGATACGCCGCGTCGACTTGGAAATGAATTTTTGTTCCAGGACCTCGCTGTGAAAAACATTGAAGAGTTTGAAAAAGCGGGCGTTACAAAAATTGTTACAATCGACCCGCATGCTTATAACATCTTTAAAAATGAGTACCCAGACTTTGGTTTACAAGCCGAAGTTTATCATCATACAGAACTGTTGGCACAGTGGGTACAAGAAGGAAAGTTGAAGCCAACACATGAAGTGAATGAAGTGGTCACATACCATGATTCTTGCTACCTTGGTCGCTACAACGAGGTATACGAAGCGCCTCGTACTGTATTAAAAGCGATTCCGGGCGTGCGTATTGTAGAGATGGAGCGCAATCGTGAAAAAGGAATGTGTTGCGGAGCGGGCGGTGGTCTGATGTGGATGGAAGAACATTCAGGTACACGTATCAATGTCGCGAGAACTGAACAAGCCTTAACGGTGAATCCATCTGTTATTAGTACTGGATGTCCATACTGTTTGACCATGATTAGCGACGGAACAAAGGCGAAGGAAGTGGAAGAATCCGTTCAAACGCTTGATGTGACAGAAATTCTGGAAAAATCAGTAGTTGGGTAAAGAATTCACACAACTTAAGAAGAAAAGAGGTGCAGACTGCACCTTTTTTCGTCGCAACGAAGCTGAGCGAGCGTTCATCTCATGATGAGCCTTGTGTATTGTCTATTCTAGGGGTAATGCAAGAAGAAATGAAAAAAGGGGGATTTTTTCATGGGAAAAACAGTCATTGTAGGAGCTGCCAGAACACCAATTGGCAAATTTGGAGGCACACTCAAGGACGTGAAGGCTGCGGAGCTTGGGGGAGCTGCGATTCAGGCTGCACTTGAGCGCGCAGACGTAACACCGGATCTGGTGGAAGAAGTTATTTTCGGTACGGTTGTACAGGGCGGGCAAGGTCAAATCCCATCTCGTCAAGCAGCGCGTCATGCGGGTATCCCGTGGGAGACGCAAACAGAGACGATTAACAAAGTTTGTGCCTCTGGATTGAGAGCGGTTACATTAGCGGATCAAATCATTCGTGCTGGCGATCAATCTGTAATTGTCGCAGGTGGCATGGAGTCTATGAGCAATACACCATACATTCTAAAAAGTGCACGTTGGGGTACACGTATGGGTCACAGCGAGCTGCTGGATTTAAATATTTCTGACGGTTTATCTTGTTCCTTTACAGGTGTTCATATGGGTACGTACGGCAATGCAGTGGCTGAAGAAGATGAAATCTCTCGTGAAGAACAGGATCAATGGGCGTATGAAAGTCATCAAAAAGCGGTAGCGGCGCGCGCACGATTTGCAGAAGAGATCGTTCCGGTTACAATACCACAGCGTAAAGGCGAACCCATTATTGTTGCGCAGGACGAAGCCCCTCGTGAGGATACAACAGTGGAAAAGTTGGCGAAGTTAAAGCCTGTTTTTGGTGGTGGTACGATTACAGCAGGGAATGCGCCGGGACTTAATGACGGGGCAGCTGCACTTGTTCTGATGAGCGAGGAGCGTGCTCAAGCGGAAGGAAAAACCCCGATTGCGACAATTATTGGTCAGGCTGCGATTGCTGTGGAAGCGAAGGACTTCCCGCGCACACCGGGCTACGTCATCAATGCGCTGTTAAAGAAGACGGGCAAAACAGCGGCGGATGTAGATTTATTTGAAATTAATGAGGCGTTTGCGGCTGTAGCCATTGCAAGTAGCCGTATTGCAGGGCTTGATATGAATAAAGTAAACGTAAACGGAGGAGCAGTAGCGCTAGGTCACCCAATCGGAGCAAGTGGTGCGCGCATTATTGTTTCTTTGATTCATGAGCTAAAGCGCCGCGGCGGTGGTATCGGTGTTGCGGCAATCTGCAGCGGCGGCGGTCAAGGCGACGCCATTATGATTGAGGTGCATTAAGAAACGGGTGCCCCGGGCATGCCTGGGGCATTTTTTGAGTTAATTGTAAATTGGCCGATAACTTAAGGGATTCAGGGGCTGAGATGCATTCTACATCTCCCTTCTGTACCTCAGTAAGCTTACATAAAAAACAAAGGGGATGGAGCAATGAACGTAAGGCGAATTGTCGTCATAGGAGCAGGTCAAATGGGATCGGGGATCGCACAGGTTTGTGCCGCGGCTGGATATATGGTAAACATGCAGGACCTAAAACAGGAGCAGCTTGATAAAGGAATGGCAATCATTACGAAAAATCTGTCTCGCCAGGTAGAGAAGGGGCGTTTAACGGAAGAAGAAAAACAAGCGACTTTAAGCCGCATTACGCCAACAGTAGATGTGTCCTGTGCAAAGGAAGCGGATTTAATCATTGAAGCAGCGGTAGAGCGCATGGATATTAAGAAGCAAATTTTCAAGCAGCTGGATGAAATCGCACCGCAGCATGCCATTTTGGCGACGAATACATCTTCCTTGCCGATTACAGAGATTGCGGCGGTAACAAAACGACCAGAGCAAGTCATAGGTATGCATTTTATGAATCCGGTACCAGTTATGAAGCTAGTAGAAATCATTCGCGGCTTAGCAACAACAGATGCAGTCTATGAAACGATTGAGAGCATTACAAAGCAAATTGGCAAAGTACCAGTGGAAGTAAATGATTTTCCAGGGTTTGTTTCCAACCGTATTTTATTGCCAATGATTAATGAAGCAATTTATGCCTTATATGAAGGTGTTGCGACAAAGGAAGCAATTGATGATGTGATGAAACTAGGCATGAACCATCCAATGGGGCCACTTACACTTGCAGATTTTATCGGGTTGGATACTTGTCTTTATATTATGGAAGTCCTACACGAAGGGCTTGGTGACAGCAAATACCGTCCGTGCCCGTTGCTTCGTAAATATGTAAGCGCCGGCTGGCTTGGTAAGAAAACAGGACGCGGCTTCTATATCTATGAATAGGCGGTGACTATATGAAGCTACTATTTACAGAAGAACAAGAAATGATGAGGAAAATGGTCAGAGATTTTGCGGAGAAGGAAATCGTTCCGTTTATTCCTATGATGGAGCAGGGCGAGTTTCCGCGCGAGGTTATTCGTAAAATGGGAGAGCTCGGTTTGATGGGAATCCCTATCCCTGAGAAGTACGGCGGCGCGGGCATGGACTTTATTTCTTATATTTTAGCAATTAACGAGCTGTCACGCGTCAGTGCTACAATCGGTGTTATTTTAGCTGTTCACACTTCTGTAGGAACGAATCCTATCTTGTATTTCGGTACAGAGGAACAGAAAAACAAGTATGTACCGAAACTTGCTAGCGGTGAGTATTTGGGGGCCTTTGCTTTGACGGAACCGAGCGCTGGCTCAGATGCCGGCAGTCTGAAAACGAGAGCTGTGAAGGCAGGCGATGTATACCGCTTGAACGGCTCAAAAGTATTCATTACAAACGGCGGTGAAGCGGATACATATATTGTATTTGCGTCTACAAATCCGGCTGCTGGCAAGCGCGGTATCTCAGCATTCATCGTCGAGAAGGGAACCCCAGGGCTTATGGTAGGAAAAGATGAACATAAAATGGGTCTGCACGGGTCCCGCACGGTACAGCTTACGTTTGAAGATATGAGAGTCCCGGTAGAAAATTTGCTTGGCAAAGAAGGAGATGGCTTTAAGGTTGCGATGGCAAACCTGGATGTCGGCCGTATTGGGATTGGAGCACAGGCATTGGGAATCGCTGAGGCAGCGCTACAGTGTGCAACTGCCTATGCAACGGAAAGGGAGCAGTTCGGTAAACCTATTTCTACCCAGCAAGGTATTGGTTTCAAGCTGGCTGATATGGCAACGAGTGTCGAGGCGGCAAAACTGCTTGTATACCGCGCAGCATCCCTGCAGGCACAAGGTATGAACTGTGGCAAAGAAGCATCTATGGCTAAACTGTTTGCTTCCCGAACTGCAGTTGACGTGGCGATTGAAGCGGTGCAGGTGTACGGTGGTTACGGCTACACGACAGATTATCCAGTAGAGCGCTATTTCCGCGATGCAAAGGTATGCGAAATCTATGAAGGCACAAGCGAAATTCAAAGAATGGTTATTAGCAAGAGTTTGTAAAACAGCTCTCTTTTAGGAATAGAGAAGAACCGGCGGGCAGTGCGGAGCCCAAAACTCATATGTAGAAAAAATTAAAACAATATAAGGGGGATTTTACGATGCAATTCAAATTAACAGAAGAACATGAAATGATTCGGAAAATGGTTCGAGATTTTGCTAGAAATGAAGTGGCGCCAACTGCAGCAGAACGTGATGAGGAAGAACGCTTTGATAGAGAAATTTTCGATAAAATGGCTGAGCTTGGCTTAACCGGAATTCCTTGGCCGGAAGAGTATGGCGGTATCGGTAGTGATTACCTAGCGTATGTTATTGCGGTAGAAGAGCTGTCACGCGTATGCGCATCTACGGGTGTTACACTATCCGCTCACACATCTCTTGCGGGCTGGCCTATTTATAAATTTGGTTCAGAAGAACAAAAGCAAAAATACTTACGTCCGATGGCAGAAGGAACAAAAATCGGCGCGTACGGCTTAACGGAGCCCGGCTCAGGCTCGGATGCAGGTGGTATGAGAACAACAGCGAAGCGTGATGGTGATCATTATATATTGAATGGCTCAAAGATCTTCATCACAAACGGTGGCATTGCTGATATTTACGTTGTGTTTGCTTTAACAGATCCATCCTCTAAGCAGCGCGGCACAACTGCTTTTATTGTGGAAAGCAATACACCAGGATTTTCTGTGGGTAAGAAGGAAAGTAAGCTTGGCATTCGTTCTTCACCTACAACGGAAATCATGTTTGAAGAATGCCGCATTCCGGTTGAAAATCGTCTTGGTGAAGAAGGGCAGGGCTTTAAAATTGCAATGCAAACACTCGATGGAGGCCGCAACGGCATCGCTGCGCAAGCAGTGGGGATCGCGCAGGGAGCGTTAGATGCTTCCGTGGAATACGCGAAAGAGCGCGAGCAATTCGGTAAGCCAATCGCTGCACAGCAAGGCATTGGTTTTAAATTAGCGGATATGGCAACGAGCATAGAGGCTGCTCGCTTATTAACATATCAAGCGGCATGGCTTGAATCAGAAGGTCTTCCGTACGGAAAAGAGTCAGCGATGTCCAAGCTATTTGCAGGCGATACTGCGATGAAAGTAACAACAGAAGCTGTGCAAGTCTTTGGCGGTTATGGCTATACAAAGGATTACCCAGTAGAACGTTTCATGCGCGATGCGAAAATCACACAAATTTATGAGGGTACACAAGAGATTCAAAGGTTAGTAATTTCTCGTATGATTACGAGGTAATAACATGCAACTCTTTTTAAAATGTAAAGCCTAATGCTGCTAATTGGCATTTGTTGAAGGGTGAGACTTCTGCGGGAAAAACAAGTCAAAGGGAGATCCCGCAGCAAGTAAACCCCTGCAACAGAAACCAACAATGAACTTGAACAGCGCATAGATTAAAGAGAGGAATCAGATACGAGGTTGCGTTTAGGATTGAAGAAAGTTCATGTGCAGGAATAGCTGTAGGTAGAGAGGTGGATTAGAGAGCGAGGTGAGGGAATGACCAAACATAATGTGCATGCTTCGGTAAAGGATGAAAAGCTGGTGATGAAGCGACGCGAGCAGATGGTAAAGGGTGCTGTGCAGTTATTTAAGCAGAAGGGTTTTCATCGTACGACAACACGTGAAATTGCAAAAGCAGCAGGCTTTAGTATCGGGACGCTTTATGAATATATACGTACAAAGGATGATGTACTGTACCTAGTATGTGACAGTATTTATGACAACGTAAAGGAACGCCTTGAGCAAGCGCTCAGTCTGGATAAAGTGAGTGTATTGAGCTTGCGGCAGGCAATCGCTAACTACTTTAAGGTGATGGACGAACTGCAGGAGGAAGTGCTCATTATGTATCAGGAAGCGCGTTCTCTTTCTAAGGAGTCTATACCTTATGTGTTGAAAAAAGAGCTTGAGATGGTTCAGATGTTTGAGGATTTATTGCGACAATGCGCTGAAGATGAAGGAATTTCGTTAACAGAAAAGGAGATTGGCGCAATTGCTCATAACATTTTTGTCCAAGGGCAAATGTGGGGTTTTCGTCGTTGGGTCATGCAGAAATTATATACATTAGAAGAATATACAGAACTGCAAAGCAATTATTTACTGTACGGCATGTATATGAGAAAAGAGGAGATGGGGAAATGACTGTGGTTGAGATCTATCGTCCAAAGCATAAAGTTCGATTTGTTACGGCTTCTAGTTTATTTGATGGTCATGATGCTTCTATTAACATTATGAGACGTATCCTACAGGCAAGCGGAGCAGAGGTCATTCATCTTGGACATAATCGTTCTGTAGAAGAAATTGTAAATGCTGCTATTCAAGAGGATGTACAGGGAATTGCGATTTCTTCTTATCAAGGCGGTCATGTTGAATACTTTAAATACATGTACGATCTTTTAAAAGAAAAAGGTGCTTCTAGTATACGTATTTATGGTGGTGGTGGCGGTGTAATCATTCCGCGGGAAATTGATGAATTGCACGAGTACGGCATTGCGAAAATCTTTTCACCGGAAGATGGGCGTCGCCTAGGATTGCAGGGAATGATTAATGAAATGCTGAAGGAGTGTGATTTTCCGACAGTAGGCGACCTGGTGAAAGAACTGGATCAGACGGAACAGTTGGATGCAGGTAGCATTGCGAAGCTGATCACGCTAGCTGAGCAAAGTGTCGGAGTTGGTAGTGATGTATTTCGAACATTGGCAGAACGCGTGCAACATACCGCACCGGTTCTTGGGATTACCGGAACGGGCGGTGCCGGAAAAAGCTCATTAACAGATGAACTCATTCGCCGCTTTTTGCATGAATTTAAAGATATGAAAATCGCGGTTATTTCTATTGATCCAACCAAGCAAAAAACGGGTGGCGCTTTGCTTGGGGATCGCATTCGTATGAACGCGATTAACTCACCGCGCGTATATATGAGAAGCCTGGCTACGCGTGATTCGCGTTCGGAGCTATCGCTTGCAATTCAGGATGCAATTACTGTCGTAAAAGCAGCAGGCTTTGATTTAATTATTGTGGAAACGAGCGGAATCGGCCAGGGAGATGCCGGCATTACAGAGTACAGTGACCTTAGTATGTATGTTATGACCAGTGAATTTGGTGCGCCGACGCAGCTTGAAAAAATTGATATGATTGATTACGCAGACCTGATCGTCATCAACAAATTCGAACGCAAAGGCTCAGAGGATGCTTTGCGCCAAGTACAAAAGCAGTATCAACGCAGCCGCATGCTGTTCGAATTACCTCTTGAAGAGATGCCTGTGTATGGTACTATTGCCAGCCAATTCAATGATGCGGGTACAAATACTGTATTTTTAAAGCTGGTAGATTTGATAAATGAGAAAACAAAGCGCAATCTAGAAACCCAAACCATTCAAGCAGGAAAAGTGGAAAAGCAACATGTTATTATTCCAAACGAGCGCCGCTATTATTTACGTGAAATCTCTGATGCCGTACGCGGTTACCATAAGCAAACCGAACAACAGGCGAAGGTTGCTGAGCGCTTGTTCCAAATAGAAGGTGCACTAGAAGCTATTCGTGAGCAAAGTACGGATGAGCAGACACTCGAAACGTTGCAAGCGGTGAAACGCAGTTATGAGAATGCGCTTTCTCCACAAGCGAAACTAATTTTAGATACATGGGATGATGTGAAAAAGAAATATAGCGGTGATGAGTTTGTCACAAAAATTCGTGATAAAGAAATTCGTACAAAGTTACATACAATCACACTTTCCGGTACTAAAATTCCAAAGGTGACACTACCGAAGTACAGTAACTACGGCGAAATTCTACGTTGGGTACGCAAAGAAAATGTACCAGGACAATTCCCTTATACAGCAGGTGTATTTCCATTTAAGCGCGCCGATGAAGATCCGAAGCGGCAGTTTGCTGGGGAAGGAACGCCGGAGCGTACGAATCGCCGTTTTCACTATTTGTGTAAGGACGACAACGCAAAGCGCTTAAGTACAGCATTTGATTCCGTTACATTGTACGGAGAAGATCCATCTTATCGCCCAGACATTTTCGGTAAAATCGGTGAGAGCGGTGTGAATGTGTGCACACTTGATGATATGAAAAAGCTGTATAAAGGCTTCGATTTATGTGCACCTTCTACATCTGTTTCAATGACAATTAACGGACCTGCGCCAATCATTTTGGCAATGTTCATGAATACAGCAATCTCGCAACAAGTTGAAATAAAAGAAGCTGAGCTAGGACGTACTTTGACAGAAGAAGAGTACTTGCATGTAAAAGCGAAAACCTTACAAACAGTGCGAGGTACCGTACAAGCGGATATTCTCAAGGAAGACCAAGGACAAAATACGTGTATTTTCTCTACTGAGTTCGCGCTGCGCTTAATGGGAGATATTCAAGAGTATTTCATTCAAAATCAAGTGAGAAACTACTATTCTGTTTCAATTTCTGGCTACCATATCGCAGAAGCCGGGGCAAATCCAATTTCACAGCTGGCCTTTACTCTTGCGAACGGCTTTACGTATGTAGAGTATTATTTAAGCCGCGGGATGAAAATTGATGATTTTGCACCAAATCTATCATATTTCTTCAGCAATGGCCTGGATGCGGAGTATTCTGTTATTGGTCGTGTTGCTCGTCGTATTTGGTCGATTGTAATGAAGGAAAAATACGGTGCCAACGAGCGTAGTCAAAAGCTAAAGTACCATGTACAAACATCGGGGCGCTCTCTTCATGCGCAGGAAATTGCATTCAATGATATTCGTACCACATTGCAGGCTTTGATGGCGCTGCATGATAACTGTAATTCCCTTCATACAAATGCATATGATGAAGCTATTACGACACCAACGGAAGAATCTGTACGCCGCGCGATGGCAATTCAGCTTATTATTACAAAAGAGCATGGGTTAACAAAAAATGAAAATCCATTGCAGGGCTCGTTTATTATTGAAGAGTTAACCGACCTAGTAGAAGAAATGGTGTTGCAGGAATTTGATCGCATCAATGACCGCGGGGGTGTGCTTGGCGCGATGGAAACGCAGTATCAGCGCGGTAAAATTCAAGATGAGTCTATGCATTACGAAATGCAAAAGCATACAGGAGAACTGCCGATTATTGGTGTAAACACATATTTGAATCCAAGTGCTGCGGTGGAAGAAGATATGAACAATATGGAGATTGCCCGTGCTTCGTATCAAGAAAAAGAAACGCAGATTGTAAATCTACAAGCATTCCAGGAAACGCATAAGGACCAAGCAGCGGTAGCGCTAGCACGCCTTCAGCAAACAGCAATCGCCGGTGGAAATATCTTTGCGGAATTGATGGAAACTGTAAAAGTAGCTAGTCTCGGACAAATTACAAAGGCTTTATATGAAGTAGGAGGACAGTATCGCCGGAACATGTAGAGGGAAATCATCTTTGATTTCCCTTTTTTTAAATGCTACCAGGTATGAAAAAACATCTTTTTTTACGTTCCATATATAGCATAATCCATATAGAATTGTTTATAATGAATAGTATGTATTTTTTTGTACAGGCCTATTAATGCATTATTTTGAGAGAAAGGAAGTGCCTCGACCGTGAATTTACAACAGTATTCACCAGAAGAGTTAAAAGAACTATCTATGATTGAAGTAACGTATTCAATTATGGAAAGTAGAAAAGAAGCGATTGAGTTTTCACAGCTTGTGAAAGAAATCTCTAGCGTGCTTAATTTATCCCAAGAAGAGGTTGCGGCAAGAATTGCTCAATTTTATACAGATTTAAATATCGATGGACGTTTCATTACAATTGGAGAAAACCGTTGGGGGTTGCGCAGCTGGTATCCGTACGAGCAGATTGATGAAGAAATTTTGCCGCAAGCGAAGCCTAAGAAGAAACGCAAGTACGACGAAGATGAGTTTGATGATTTCATTGTGGAAGATGAAGACTATGAAGATCTTGATGAAGTAGAAGATTTAGAGGACTTGGATGAGTTGGATGAGGACCTAGAGGACTTAGATGAAGACTTAGAAGAGATAGATGAAGAAGAACTTATCGATGAAGATCTTGATGAAGACGAAGATTTTGTAGATGAAGTAGAGTACGATGAAGTGGAAGAAGAGGACGAACTATAATCCTTGACTTTTCCGGAGAGTCTATGTAGAATCATTTTTGGGCTCTTTAAAATAGATACAACTGCGTTTTATATAAAAGAAAATAGCTCCCTACTATTAAATAGGGAGCTATTTTCTTTTTTGTTTAGAAACATAAAAAAATCTAACAATAAAACATATGCTCCTTACATACGTTGCGAATTGCAACGTTTTATATAAGCTCATGATGAGCGGGACCAAAACGACTGAAGGGAGATTTTCTAATGACTAAGTATATTTTTGTAACAGGTGGTGTTGTGTCATCTCTAGGTAAAGGGATTACGGCTGCATCTTTAGGAAGACTATTGAAAAATCGTGGTTTAAACGTGACAATTCAAAAGTTTGACCCGTATATTAACGTGGACCCAGGAACAATGAGTCCCTATCAGCATGGTGAAGTGTTCGTAACAGATGATGGTGCAGAGACTGACTTAGACCTTGGTCACTATGAGCGCTTCATTGATATCAACCTGAATCGCTACAGCAACGTAACGACAGGTAAAGTATATTCTTCTGTTTTGCAAAAAGAGCGCCGTGGTGATTACTTGGGGGGAACTGTGCAGGTTATTCCGCACATCACAAATGAAATTAAAGAACGCGTATTCCGCGCAGGTCGTGAAACAAACGCGGATGTTGTTATCACAGAGATTGGAGGAACTGTAGGAGATATCGAATCTCTTCCTTTCCTTGAAGCAATTCGTCAAATTAAGAGTGATATCGGCCGTGATAACGTAATGTACATTCACTGTACGTTAATTCCTTACATCAAAGCGGCTGGTGAAATGAAAACAAAGCCAACGCAACACAGTGTAAAAGAATTACGCAGCCTTGGTATTCAGCCGAACATCATCGTAGTGCGTACGGAGCAACCAGTTTCTCAAGATATGAAGGACAAGCTTGCGCTGTTCTGTGACATTGATCCAAAAGCAGTAATTGAAGCGCGCGATGCAGACACACTATATGCAGTACCGCTTGCACTTCAAGAGCAAAATATGGATCAAATTGTTTGCGATCATTTGAAATTGGATTATAAGCCTGCTGATATGCAAGAATGGCAGGCGCTTGTTGAGAAGGTTCGCAATCTGTCTAAGAAAACAAAGATTGCGTTGGTCGGAAAATATGTGGAATTACAAGATGCATACATTTCTGTGGTAGAAGCTTTGCGTCATGCAGGTTACACATTTGATGCAGATATTGAAATCAAATGGATTAACGCTGAGCATGTAACAGCAGAAAATGTAAAAGAATTGGTTGGCGACGCAGATGGTATTCTTGTACCTGGTGGCTTTGGCGATCGTGGCGTGGAAGGTAAAATTACAGCAACACAATATGCGCGTGAAAACAAGGTACCATTCTTAGGTATTTGTTTAGGTATGCAGTTGGCTTCTATTGAGTTTGCACGTAATGTGCTTGGTTTAGAAGGTGCAAACTCTTCTGAAATTAATCCAAATACGAAGTACCCAATCATTGACCTTCTTCCTGAACAAAAGGATGTAGAGGACTTGGGCGGTACACTTCGTCTTGGTTTATATCCTTGTAAGCTGGCTGAAGAAACAAAAGCTTTCAATGCATACGGTGAGCCAGTTGTATACGAGCGTCATCGTCACCGTTATGAGTTCAATAATCAATTCCGTCAAGATATGGAAAAAGCAGGCTTCGTATTCTCTGGTACAAGCCCTGACGGTCGCTTAGTAGAAATTATCGAACTAAAAGACCATCCTTGGTTTGTGGCATCTCAGTTCCATCCGGAATTCGTATCCCGTCCAACAAGACCGCAGCCATTGTTCCGCGACTTTGTGCATGCTGCTCTTATCCATAAGGAAAGTAAATAAAAAATGGCTCATTGAGCAAATTGGTTGTGCATTAGCAGAATAGATGCAAGCACAATAAAAGCATGGCAGCCGCCATGCTTTTATTCATACTCAGATAAAATTTCTTTTACTGTAAACGCAAGACCATAGTAGGCAAACAAAGCAATAATGCTACTTGGAAAGCCATAACGCACACCCTCATCGTCGGGAATCAACGCTTTCAAAAGCTTGGTATCAATATGAGCATCCACATATTGCTCAAGAGACTCCGTTCCTTCTTGTACGGCAGAAATGCCCACAATCGCATGACCCTCCTCTTGTAATCGCTTGGCAAGAGAAATGGCCTCTTCGTCTGTAGAAAAGCGGCTTACAATCATAACACGGTCTGCATACGTTATTTCATCCATGCATAGTTCTTGGGCACCTTGCAGTGGTTCGGCACCGTACAAAGCTTCCGCTACCACAGCTTGCATTTCGCGTGAACCGTATATGTGAATACGTCCGTCCCCAACTAAGGCCTGCGCTAAAATGCGAGCGCCATCCTCTATGTTCATCTCTTCCTGTTCCGCAATACGCTTAAAATAGCCGCTAATTTGCGTTGAAAATATCTTTAACATCCTTCTTTCTCCTTTTACCAAATATCTATGAGGTCATGCTGTTCATTTTACTACATAAGTATGTGATACATATTATATGCATATGCTCTAAAACCTCGTAAGCACTAACCAAAGCTGCATCCCTCATTTTTCTAACAGATGTAAACACCTAGATAAACAACCAAACAAAAAGGTGCAACAATTCATCACATGCATAGTGTTTTCCTCAGCGTGAGCGAGGTATAAGCCCTGAACGCAACGAAACAATGTCTGTTCTTCTTCCCTATCTAAAAACATGTATTTTTCCGTTTGTATATCTATTATAAGAAATTTAACTTAAAATCTGAAATAATAAGGTATACAATTAAGACTAAGAAGGAAATTCAATGTAAAAAGAGAAATAGTTTGAAACTGAAGAATTAGGACACATTATATTTTATCAACTGAAAGGCTGTGGGGAAAATGAAAGGGAAAATTTTAATTGTGGATGATCAATACGGTATTCGTATTTTATTAAATGAAGTGTTTCAAAAAGAAGGTTACCAAACTGCGCAGGCAGCCAATGGTTTTCAGGCTATTGATATTGTAATGAAGGACAAGCCCGACCTTGTGATATTGGATATGAAAATTCCAGGTATGGATGGAATTGAGATTTTAAAGCGAGTAAAGGCAATCGATCAAGATATTAAAGTGATCTTAATGACAGCATACGGTGAACTTGATATGATTCAAGAGGCAAAGGATCACGGTGCAATTATGCATTTTGCGAAACCGTTTGATATTGATGAGATGCGAGCTGCGGTAAGACAAGAACTTACTGTAAATGCATAATGGTGTGTCAGATTTAGAAAATAATTACGAAAAAGCGCTTTCATAACGGGCTTTCCGGGTGAATTCAGTTGAGTTTTCTCGGGCAAGTTGGTATCCTATGTAATGTAGAAAAAAGTCCGGTATAATTCAATACATATTTTTTTTGCCGTTGCTAAAACTATACGGGAATTTATCGGATGTAAAATTTGTTTTTCTAGGAGGATTCAACATGCCTTTAGTTTCCATGAAAGAAATGCTTAATAAAGCATTGGAAGGTAAGTACGCTGTCGGTCAATTCAACATCAACAACTTGGAGTGGACGCAAGCGATCTTAGCTGCTGCTGAGCAAGAGCAATCTCCTGTTATCCTTGGTGTGTCTGAAGGTGCAGCTCGTCACATGGGTGGCTTCAAGACAACTGTTATGATGGTTAAAGGTTTAATGGAAGATATGAAAATCACGGTTCCTGTAGCAATTCACTTGGACCATGGTTCTAGCTTTGATAAATGTAAAGAAGCGATTGATGCAGGTTTTACATCTGTTATGATTGATGCTTCTCACCATCCATTCGATGAGAACGTAGAAACTACAAAGAAAGTAGTAGAATACGCACATGCGCGCAACGTATCTGTAGAAGCTGAGCTAGGTACTGTCGGCGGTCAAGAAGACGATGTAGTTGCTGAAGGCGTAATTTACGCAGATCCAAATGAGTGCGCTGAGCTTGTAAAACGTACAGGCGTTGACTGCTTGGCTCCAGCATTAGGTTCTGTTCATGGTCCTTACAAAGGCGAGCCAAACCTTGGCTTCAAAGAAATGGAACAAGTTCGCGACTTGACTGGCGTACCATTAGTATTGCACGGCGGTACTGGAATTCCAAAGAGCGACATCGACCGTTCTATCTCTTTAGGTACATCTAAAATCAACGTAAACACAGAAAACCAAATTGCATTTACAAAAGCAGTACGCGAAGTATTGGGAGCAGACGGTGAAGTTTACGATCCGCGTAAATACATCGTTCCTGGCCGCGAAGCGATTAAGGCTACAGTTGTAGGCAAAATCCGTGAGTTCGGCTCCAACGGCAAAGCGTAAGTATTGCTTTTCCATAAATTTTTATACAGCTTGGAAACCGTCTAGTCTTTTAGGCGGTTTCCTTTCGTTGTATAATGAAAGCGGCAACAATTTACAAGAACAGACAAAAAACGCAAAAAAATTGTCTATACTGTAGAAGTATAGGAAATTATGGGGGATAAGGAGGATTCACAATATGAAGTTTTTTATTGATACAGCGAATCTAGAAGAAATCAAAGAAATCAACAGTATGGGAATTTTAGCAGGTGTAACGACAAATCCAAGTTTGGTAGCGAAGGAAAAAGGGGTATCCTTTCACGAGCGTTTGCGTGAAATCACTGCTGAAGTAAAGGGCTCTGTCAGCGCTGAGGTAATTGCCCTAACAGCAGAGGAAATGATTGAAGAGGGAAAAGAATTAGCTGCTATTGCGCCAAATATTACGGTAAAGGTACCAATGACGGCCGACGGTTTAAAGGCGGTAAAGGCGTTCAGTGAGTTAGGAATTAAAACAAATGTTACGCTCATTTTCAATGCAAACCAGGCATTGCTAGCTGCTCGTGCCGGCGCAACCTATGTATCTCCTTTCTTAGGTCGACTAGATGATATCGGTCAAGATGGTTTAGAGCTGATTGACACAATCTCAGCTATTTTCTTGCAGCACAATATCAAAACAGAAATTATTGCAGCATCCGTGCGTCATCCTGTACATGTAACAGAGGCTGCGCTGCGCGGTGCACATATTGCAACCATCCCTTATAAAGTGTTTGGACAACTGATGAAACATCCATTAACGGATAAGGGGATTGAGCAATTTCTAAATGATTGGAACAACCGATAAGCTGAAAAGGGGTGCAAGATGGAAAAATTACTTATTGAAGGCGGTATTCCCTTACGTGGGACAGTGCGTATTAGCGGCGCAAAAAACAGTGCGGTAGCACTGATACCGGCTACGATTCTTGCGGAAACACCAGTGACCATTGGGGGCATTCCGAATATTTCCGATGTAGGTGTACTTGGAGATTTATTAGAAGAGATTGGCGGAGTTGTTACGTTTAATGGACAAGATATGACCGTAGATCCTTCTAAGATGATTGATATGCCGCTTCCAAATGGTAAGGTGAAGAAACTACGTGCTTCTTATTATTTAATGGGAGCTATGCTTGGTCGTTTCAAAAAGGCTGTTATTGGTTTGCCAGGCGGTTGTCACCTTGGACCACGTCCTATTGATCAGCATATTAAAGGCTTTGAAGCATTAGGAGCGCAAGTGACGAATGAGCAAGGTGCTATTTATTTACGCGCTGATGAGCTACGTGGTGCGCGTATTTATCTTGATGTGGTGAGCGTAGGAGCAACCATTAACATCATGCTTGCGGCGGTTCGTGCCAAAGGCAGAACCATTATCGAAAATGCAGCAAAAGAGCCGGAAATTATTGATGTTGCAACTTTACTTACAAGCATGGGCGCCCGTATTAAAGGAGCCGGTACAGATGTGATTCGCATCGATGGCGTAGATTCTTTAAAAGGCTGTTATCATTCTATTATCCCGGACCGCATTGAAGCAGGGACGTTCATGATTTTAGCTGCAGCTGCCGGTGAACGAATTGTAATTGATAATGTTATCCCGCAACACCTTGAGTCCGTAACGGCTAAGCTTCGGGAAATGGGCGTACAAATCGAGACGCTTGACGATCAAATGATTGTGACAGGTGGCAACGACCTGAAGACAGTGGATATTAAAACACTTGTTTATCCAGGCTTTGCAACGGATCTTCAACAACCGTTCACATCTTTGCTGACTAAGGCAAACGGGACAGGCGTTGTGACTGATACCATTTACGGGGCGCGTTTTAAGCATATTGATGAATTGCGTCGTATGAATGCCAATATTAAGGTAGAAGGCCGAACGGCCATCGTAAATGGCCCTGTTGCTTTACAAGGTGCCAAAGTAAAGGCAAGTGATTTGCGAGCCGGCGCAGCGTTGGTAATTGCTGGATTGATGGCACATGGTATAACAGAAGTAACGGGGCTTGAGCACATTGATCGAGGATATGAGGATTTAGAAAATAAATTGCGCGGTCTCGGCGCGCGTATTTGGCGAGAAAAACTGACAGAACAAGAAATTGAGCAGGTGCAAAACTCGTAAATGGCGTAAAAGGGAGATGGGGAGAAATGGAAAGAAGTTTATCAATGGAATTGGTTCGTGTTACAGAAGCGGCAGCACTATCAGCAGCGCGATGGATGGGACGCGGCAAGAAGGATGAGGCAGATGATGCAGCAACATCCGCTATGCGCGATGTGTTTGATACCATTCCAATGAAGGGGACTGTTGTTATCGGCGAAGGCGAAATGGATGAAGCGCCGATGCTGTATATTGGAGAAAAGCTCGGCACAGGCTACGGACCACGTGTAGACGTGGCAGTTGACCCGCTAGAAGGAACGAATATTGTATCCTCCGGCGGGTGGAATGCACTAGCTGTTTTAGCAGTTGCAGATCACGGTAATTTGCTTCATGCGCCGGATATGTATATGGATAAGATTGCGGTTGGACCAGAAGCAGTGGGTGCTATTGATATCAATGCACCGATTATTGATAATCTGCGTGCAGTTGCAAAGGCAAAGGGCAAAGATATTGAAGATGTTGTTGCGACAATTTTAAATCGTCCTCGGCACGAACAGATTATTGAAGAAATTAGAAGGGCTGGTGCCCGCATTAAGCTAATTAATGACGGTGACGTAGCTGGTGCCATTAACACAGCTTTTGATCATACCGGTGTGGATATTTTATTCGGATCAGGTGGTGCTCCTGAGGGTGTCCTTGCGGCAGTTGCGCTAAAGTGCCTCGGAGGCGAGCTCCAAGGCAAGCTTCTTCCGCAAAGCGAAGAAGAACTGATTCGTTGTACAAAGATGGGCATCACTGATGTGAATCGGGTCTTACGTATGGAAGATCTTGTGCGAGGGGATGATGCAATCTTCGCAGCAACAGGCGTAACGGACGGGGAGTTACTTCGTGGCGTACAATTTAAAGGAACGGTTGGTACAACGCACTCTGTTGTTATGCGTGCAAAATCCGGGACAGTTCGCTTCATTGATGGACGCCATAGTCTGCAGAAAAAACCAAACCTGGTAATTAAATAAGGCTCTTTTCTAAAAGATTGTTGTTTTTAGATAGGATTCTTTGTTTCAGGTTGGTTGGAGCGGAAGGTGCGAGACTCCTGCGGGAGCACCGCACGCCCCGCGGAAATCAATCATGCCCCACTACTTATTGCATCGCAACAAAGTTTGCGAAAACAGCCTTAAATAAAAGGAGGGTGTCCTAAGGGGCACCCTTTCCATACTGAAAAGGATTTTCCTATTCTTACGGTATATCTTTCAAACAAGCATTGATTAAACCTAGAAAAAGAGGTTACAATAGGAAATATTACTCTGCATGTATTTATATCTTTCATAATACCTTCCGTTTTTTCCTTTCTAGATAAGTTCAATTTGTCTTCTGACAGACTACCATAGCCGATATACAATTAAAATTTGATGAGCCAAAGGTATCTGGTCGATGCCGTTGAATTTATGAAAATAAATAGAATAAATTAAAGTGTGGTGTCCCAATGAATTTAACAATTTCAGCATTAGAAAGTATGAAGTTAAAAGAGCTTTACGAACATGCGAAGAGTTTTAAAATTTCCTATTACAGTAAACTAACAAAAAAAGAGTTAATTTTTGCTATTTTGAAAGCACAAGCAGAAAAAGAAGGCTTTTTCTTTATGGAAGGCGTTTTAGAAATTATTCAATCCGAGGGATTTGGCTTCTTGCGTCCAATCAATTACTCCCCAAGCTCTGAAGATATTTATATTTCCGCATCGCAAATCCGCAGATTCGACTTACGTAACGGTGATAAAGTATCAGGGAAGGTTCGTCCGCCAAAAGAAAATGAGCGTTATTTTGGTTTGTTGCAGGTAGAAGCAGTAAATGGTGATAATCCTGAATCAGCGAAGGAGCGCGTTCATTTTCCAGCGCTTACACCGCTATACCCAGACCGTCAGATGAAGCTAGAAACAGAAGCCAAAGGGCTATCAACGCGTATTATGGATCTTGTAGCACCAGTTGGATTTGGTCAACGCGGCTTGATTGTAGCACCCCCAAAAGCTGGTAAAACCATGCTTTTAAAGGAGATTGCGAACAGTATTACAACAAACCATCCAGAAGCCGAACTTATCGTATTGTTAATTGATGAGCGTCCAGAAGAAGTTACAGATATTGAGCGTTCTGTAGCAGGTGATGTAGTAAGCTCAACATTTGATGAAGTACCAGAAAACCATATTAAAGTAGCTGAGCTTGTGCTTGAGCGTGCGATGCGTCTTGTTGAACATAAAAAGGATGTTGTAATCTTAATGGATAGTATTACTCGTTTAGCTCGTGCATATAACCTGGTGATTCCGCCAAGTGGGCGCACACTATCAGGCGGTATTGACCCTGCGGCCTTTCATCGTCCGAAGCGCTTCTTTGGTGCAGCGCGTAATATTGAGGAAGGTGGCAGTTTAACCATTCTTGCCACGGCTCTTGTCGATACTGGCTCTCGTATGGATGATGTCATCTATGAGGAGTTTAAAGGAACGGGTAATATGGAATTGCATTTAGATCGCGCACTTGCAGAGCGTCGTATCTTCCCGGCAATCGATATTCGCAGATCCGGTACGCGTAAAGAAGATTTACTCATACCAAAAGAGCATCTTGATAAGTTATGGGCGATTCGCAAGGCAATGACGGATGCACCAGATTTTACAGATCGTCTATTACGCACATTGCGCAAAACAAAATCAAACGAAGAATTCTTCCAAATTGTATCCAAAGAACAAAAAAGCCCAGTCACAATGAAATAACATAGAACATACAATGTGTCTGCGCTTGGTTCATAAAAATACTAAAAACAGGTAGTTGCAAAATCATTTTTACCTTGATATAATTTTATCATGTGTGTTTCATCGATAGACTATGCTGCTATAGCATTTGATGAAAAACTCTGTTTCTAAAATGATTCAGGGCGGAAGGAGATGAAAAGAATGAAACAAGGAATTCATCCAGATTATAAGAAGGTTGTTTTCATGGATACAAACACTGGATTCAAGTTTTTAACTGGCTCTACAAAGTATTCTGCTGAAACAATCGAATGGGAAGACGGTAACACTTACCCACTAATTAAAGTGGAGATCAGTTCTGACTCTCACCCATTCTACACAGGACGTCAGAAATTCGCTACTGCAGACGGACGTGTTGATCGCTTCAACAAAAAATACGGCCTTAAGTAATAGCTGCGTTCCTACGAATGATATGGAAATAAAGCAGGCAAGCACCGCTTGCCTGCTTTTTTTAGTCATAAAAAGCGAGCGAAAGCGCTTTGCTTACCAAGGAAGCACGGGGATTCCCGTGCTCCGTTTTTGAGATTACGCTTCTTGCAACGAGGAGGCTTATTATGTATTTAATGAATCGAAACGGCTGGATTGAAGTCATTTGTGGTAGCATGTTTTCCGGTAAATCAGAAGAGCTGATTCGCCGTGTGCGCCGTACGCAATTTGCAAAGCAAACAGCAGTTGTGTTCAAACCCGGCATTGATACAAGATATAGCGAAGAAGATGTTGTCTCGCACAATGGCGCCAAGGTAACCGCAACTCCTGTTTCATCATCGCTGCAGATTTTGCATCATGTAACAGAGGAAATGGATGTAATTGCAATTGACGAAGTACAGTTTTTTGATGATGACATTGTAGAAGTTGTTCAAACACTAGCAAACCGCGGCTATCGTGTCATTGTGGCAGGACTTGATCAGGACTTCCGCGGTGTTCCGTTTGGGCAAGTTCCGGCGCTTATGGCAATTGCAGAGCATGTAACCAAGCTACAAGCTGTATGCTCATCATGCGGTGCACCTGCAAGCCGTACGCAGCGTTTAATTGATGGCAAACCAGCAGGCTTTCATGAACCTGTGATCTTGGTAGGTGCATCAGAATCCTACGAACCGCGCTGCCGCCATTGCCACGAGGTACCGGAAGAATAAAAACTCGCTAATCAGCGGGTTTTTTTCAAAGGATGCTACTTTGTAAAACCACGAAAAAACAGATATACTAACTATAGAATGAAAATGTTGAGGTGAGTGACGTGTTAGATCGTTTACAAGCTGTAGAAAACCGTTACGAAAAGCTAAACGAACTTTTGAGTGATCCAGCTGTTGTTAATGATCCAAAAAAGCTTCGTGAATATTCGAAAGAGCAATCTGATATTCAAGAAACCGTAGCGGTATACCGCGAATACAAAAGTGTTCGTGAGCAATTGAAAGACGCAAAAGCCATGCTTGAAGACAAGTTGGATGCGGATATGCGTGAAATGGTCAAAGAAGAAATATCAGAACTCGAAACACAAGAACGAGAGCTTTCTGATCGCCTGAAAGTATTGTTAATTCCGAAAGATCCAAACGATGATAAAAACGTTATTATTGAGATTCGCGGCGCTGCAGGTGGAGATGAAGCTGCTCTATTTGCGGGCGATCTGTACCGTATGTACAGCCGTTATGCAGAGATGCAGGGGTGGAAACCGGAAGTCATTGAAGCGAGCCCAACAGGACTTGGTGGCTTTAAAGAAATTATCTTTATGATTAATGGGAACGGCGCTTACTCTAAAATGAAGTTTGAAAACGGCGCACACCGTGTACAGCGTGTACCTGAAACAGAATCAGGCGGCCGTATTCATACATCTACCGCAACTGTGGCTGTGTTGCCGGAAGCGGAAGAAGTAGAAGTCGAAATCCATGAAAAAGATATTCGCGTTGATACATTCGCATCTAGCGGACCGGGCGGACAAAGCGTTAATACAACAATGTCAGCTGTTCGTTTAACGCACTTGCCGACAGGCGTTGTTGTATCGTGTCAGGATGAGAAGTCTCAGATTAAAAACAAGGAAAAAGCTATGAAGGTATTGCGTGCCCGCGTGTATGATAAGTTTCAGCAGGAAGCGCAGGCGGAATACGATCAAAACCGTAAACAAGCGGTGGGCACGGGCGACCGTTCCGAACGTATCCGTACCTACAACTTCCCGCAAAACCGTGTTACTGACCATCGCATCGGTTTGACAATCCAAAAGCTTGATCAAATTCTTCAAGGTAAGCTTGATGAGTTTATTAATGCTTTAATCATGGACGATCAAGCGAAGCGCATGGAGGCAGCGGAATAATGCGCGTGTACGAAGCCCTAAAATGGGCTTCTTCTTTTTTGCGGGAAAAAGAACGTGAAGAACATGCTGCTGAAGTACTTTTACTTCATGTGTTAGAGGTAAATCGAACAGAGCTATTGATGCAAATGCGCGATACGATAGACGATGCACAAATGAATGCTTTTAAAGATATGGTTATTCGTCATGGCGAGGGCATTCCGGTTCAATATATGATCGGACATGAAATGTTTTATGGCAGACCCTTTCGAGTTAACGAGGAAGTGTTGATTCCAAGACCGGAAACAGAAGAGCTGATTGAGGGTGTGCTACAGCGCATCAAAACTCACTTTGGAAACGAACGCTTGGCGGTTGCAGATATTGGAACAGGAAGCGGCGCAATTGCTATTACATTAGCCCTTGAAAACAGAAACCTGCAAGTTGCAACTGTTGATATTGCGGCAGCCTCCATTGAAGTTGCAAAGAAGAATGCCGAAATGCTGGGGGCAGAAGTGACATTCTATCATGGCGACTTACTGCAGCCTTTCATTCAAAACGCCCAAAAGCTTGATGTGGTAGTTTCTAATCCACCTTACATACCACAGCACGAATGGGAAGAACTTTCCCCGGTTGTAAAAGATTACGAACCAGCGCGCGCGCTTGTCGGCGGAGAAGATGGACTCGACTTTTATCGCCGCTTTATGATAGAACTGCCGCAGGTACTGCAACCAAAAGCACTTGTTGCCTTTGAATACGGCGCAGGACAAGGAAAAGCTATCAAGGAAATGCTTGAAGACACCTTCCCTGAGGCTCACATAGAAATTGTATATGATATCAACGGCAAAGACCGCATGATATTTGCAAAGCTAGGATAAAAGCGACTTGCACCAAAAGTCGCCTTTATCTCGTCCTTATACAAGACCACCTCGCTACATGATGATCTCACCAAGAGAGGCGCACATAAGTCCTGCCTACAACAACCCAAGGGTATCCATCTAAACAGTAGAAAGAGAGAACAAATATGGTCTCACCAGTAACGAGGCGCACATAAGGCCTCACCCGCAACAACTCAAAGCCCGTTCCTCTCTCCCATCTAAAAAAATCTTTTTTTAGATTACTAGTTTAGAAACAACCAAACCTGCCTACACTGTCTTAGTAGAAGGGACGGTGTGGATGATGAAAAAACAAGTTATCGCATTTCTTATTTTATTGGTGATCGGTGCCCAGTTCATGGCGCATTTTGGATATATGCAAGCAGAAGCCAAGGTAATTCCAAACGAGGCGATTCGCCTACGAATTTTGGCTAATAGTGATTCTAATAAAGATCAGGCATTAAAACGTAAAGTGCGCGATGAAGTAAAAGCGCAGATTGACGGTTGGGTAGCTGAGTTAACTTCTATTGAAGATGCGCGTACTATCATTCAAAGCCGAATCCCAGAGCTTGAGAAGACAGTAGCGAAAGTATTAAAAGAAGAAAAAAGTAATCAAAGCTATAAAGTTGAATTTGGTAAGCAGGTAAAATTTCCAACAAAGCAATATGGCAACTTTTTATATCCTGCTGGTGAGTATGAAGCGGTACTTGTAACGTTAGGAGCTGGAGAAGGTGCGAATTGGTGGTGCGTACTTTTTCCACCCCTATGCTTCTTAGATTTTGCAAGCGGTACAGCTATTAAAAAACAACAAGTAAAAGAAGAGCCTGTAGAGGAAGAAAAAGTTGTAGAAGAAGTAGAAGAAGTAGAAGAAGTTAAGACGGAAAAGCCTGTCGTTCAAAAAACGAATGAGAAGACAGTAGCGAAAGTGCAAACGAAAAAGAAGGATACACAGCGATTGGAAAAGGAAGAAAAGCTGATAGAGCAAGTGGTAGCCGCAGTTGAAACAGAATCAGTCGAAGAGCCTGAAGATAAGGTTGAGATAGAAGAAGAGCCTGAAGTGAAGTTCTTTTTCGTAGAAGTCGTAACATCTCTATTTTCTAAATAAGTTCTAATCGGACATTCCCTTCATATAGTGAAAGTAAAGGGGGTGTCCGTGATGCGTTTTGCAACGGAGCGGGATGTGGATAACTTAATTGCATTTTTAGGACAAGCTGATATTGACGGTAAAAGTATACGTGAAATATACGGGCAGTTTATGGTTGTTGAGGATGAAAACGGAACAATCACAGGTACAATTGGTTATGAAAAGGCGGGAAATCTAGGTTTGCTTCGTTCACTTGTTTTAAAAAGTGGGGTTGATCAAGCGCAATTGTTGTATTTAATGCAGAGCTTTTTCTTCTATTTAGAAAAACAAGCTGTGGAAAAGTTATACTTAGTCACAGATAAAAAGCAATCTGTACCGCTTTTTCATGCATTTGGTTTTGAAGCTGTGGAAAAGTCTGATGTTCCACATGCTGTTAGTGAACTTCAGCACTTTAAAAGGAGCATAGAACGCCCCGGATCCTTTATTTTATGTGGAAAAACAAGATTGTAAGAATTATCAGCTATTCACAAAGTTATCCACTGAATCCAGAGGTTTATCCACAATCCGTGGATAAACCTTGTTTGTATTTTATATACGGCTCATAGTAAACTGTGTAATACAAAGGAAATTTACGAAATAAGGGTGTGAATGAAGGTGAAAACGAAGTATTGGTCTGTGGATAAAAATGTTGAAAACGAAAAAAATTATCCACAAATACACGAAGCCGCGATGTTGCTTCGTGACGGAGAAGCGATTGCTTTTCCAACAGAGACAGTATATGGCCTTGGTGCAGACGCGACAAGTGATGCGGCAGTTGCCAAAATTTTTGAAGCAAAGGGTAGACCGAGCGATAATCCACTCATTGTCCACATTGCAAGTCAGTCGCAGCTAGAAAAGCTGGTTTCGGATGTTCCACCCATTGCGCGTATATTAATGGAGCACTTTTGGCCGGGGCCACTCACATTAATTTTTCCAAAACGGGACGGTGTTTCCGCAAAGGTAACTGCAGGTTTGGATACTGTGGCTGTGCGCATGCCAGATCATGACATTGCGTTAGCTCTTATCGCAGCGGCCGATGTACCAGTCGCAGCACCTAGTGCCAATCGTTCCGGACGTCCGAGTCCAACGCTTGCTTCGCACGTGCAGGAGGATTTAGAAGGTAAAATTGCCGGTATTGTAGATGGCGGTGCAACAGGAGTTGGCGTAGAATCAACGGTGCTTGATTGTACCGGAGCGGTGCCGGTTATCTTGCGACCAGGCGGTGTTACAAAAGAGCAGCTAGAAGAGGTAATTGGTCCTGTGCTGGTTGACCCTGGTCTTGAAAGTCATGTGGAAAAACCAAAATCGCCGGGTATGAAATATACGCATTATGCGCCAAAAGCCCCGCTCGTTATTGCCGATGGATCAACGTCATTTGTGCAAGCCCTTATTGACGAAGCGAGGCAGGAAGGCCTGAAAGTCGGTGTTCTCACAACTGCGGAACAAAAAGGTAGTTATAAAGCAGATCAAATCATCATATGTGGTAAGCGTGAGGATTTATCCACAGTCGCCGCTGGTTTGTATGAAGCACTTCGAAGCTTTGATAGTACAGATGTAGATGTAATTTACAGTGAAGCATTTCCGCAAATCGGCATTGGCATTGCGGTGATGAATCGCCTTGTTAAGGCCGCGGGTCACCAGGTCATAAAAGAATAGTCTAACTCTCCTTGGACGTGCATATCTTTAATTAGCAAGTCCAAGGAGGGAAGATATGGATATTCAACATATTATTGGAGAGATTTTAACTCTCACAATCATGGCATTTGCCCTTGGGCTTGATGCCTTTTCTGTCAGTCTTGGCATGGGGATGGTTCGTCTTAGACTGAAACAAATCTTTTACATAGGGCTGACAATTGGTGCATTTCACGTTGTGATGCCACTACTTGGCATGTTAATTGGGCGGCTACTGTCAGCACGATTTGGTGAACTTGCGACAATTGCCGGCGGTATTCTGTTAATCGGGCTGGGCTTTCATATTATTTATTCCAATTTATTTGGCTCGGAAGAAAGCAAAGTCGCACCATCCGGTCTTGGCTTATATCTATTTGCTTTTTCCGTCAGCTTGGACAGCTTCTCGGTTGGCTTAAGCCTTGGCATTTATGGAGCGCGTACATGGGCTACCATTGTCATTTTCGGCTTAGTTAGCGCATTTCTAACATGGTCAGGCCTGCTGCTAGGGAGGCATGCCAAAAAAGTACTTGGCACATACGGTGAAGTACTCGGAGGTAGTATTTTAATAGGATTTGGTTTGAAACTGCTATTTCCAATATAATGAAAAATCCACTTACACTAGAGTGGATTTTTTGATGTATGGGAATATCCTCTGAGTGGCGTAGCTGGATAAAAAATATCTTTAACATGATAAAAATGATCCAAGGGTTATTTTCTTTCGTTAGTTATATAGAGAGGGAATCCTCTCTTTGCTCTCTGAATGAGAGCGCCTGTTTTCCTTTTCCGCCCTGATGAAGGGTACCCTAATTGATGGGCTGCTTCTATATGAAGTAGTCCTTTTTATTTACAGAATATTTAAACTAAATATAAATTAGGAAAATATATCATATTTGTTTATATGTTAATATTTTCTTATTGAGCCTTGAAGGTTTTTATAGAAATAGAGATTAGAGAAGATTATTTTGTGAAGCCCTTAGTCGCTTAAAAAAGGAATATTTTTTTGTATACGTACTGTAGAAAGGACGTTATGGATGTTAAAAGTACAAGATTTGCATTTTTCTTATGACAACAAAGTTACAGTGTTAGATCATGTGAGCTTTGAAGTAGCTAAGGGAGATATGTTAGCTCTCATTGGTCCAAACGGCTGTGGAAAAACAACGCTCATTAAATTAATTTGTGATCTATTAGAAAAACAAAAAGGTTCCATTACAATTAACGGTGTGGATAGCCGTGACTTGGCTGCCAAAAAAAGACTTTTATATTTACAGGTATTTTGCTTATTTACACAGGGCGGTATGTTAATCAAGATTTTTTAGTTTTACTAGGATATATATTTCTTCCACATTATAAATATCATCCCACCGTTTGGTGATGGGATGATGATATTAAAGGCTTTAGTAAGCGATTCAGTTTCTTCATTAAGCTCAGGTGGTTTTAACTTAGAAGCCCCCACCTCTAAGCGAAGCGTAGGTGGCGGGTAGTTCACAAGTAATAATGCCAAGACCAGGATGTCCTAGCGCAAATTCAATAAACATAAAGAACAACAGGACCTTTTTATGTGTATATGAGAATTGTTACGGTCGCTCAATCTCAAACAGCTCCCCAAGCTTCGCGTAGCTGTTCCCCGCGAGGCGGCTGATGGGGCGAAGCCCTGTGGCATCGATTCGTCCGTTTTCGTAGAGATGCTCTGCTACGTGGAAGCGGACAACCTTGCCAATTAGCAAATCACAGGCCGGGCCGTCTCCTAAGGGAATCGCTTGCTCGAGCAGGCATTCCATGCGGATGCTGGCTTCCTCTACACCCGGCACGGCGATGACCTCACTTGGCACTGGTGTCAGCTTAGCGAGCTCTATTTCACTTTCATGAGGAGGAAGCTGCGCCGCTGTCATATTAATTGCTTCCGCATATGTTTCGTCTGAAATATGAACGACGAAGGCGCCGGTTTCTATCGCATTGCGTGCAGTGTCCTTTTGTACCCCGTTTTGTCGCTGAACAGAAACGGAGATGAGGGGCGGATTCGCAGTTACGATAGTAAAGTAGCTGAACGGAGCCCCGTTATGGACGCCATCTTTTGAGAGTGTGGTTACAAATGCTACAGGACGAGGGATGATACTCCCTGTCAGCAGCTTATAGTTATCTCGTTCACTTTGCGTGCGGGGATCAATACTGTGCACAACACTTCCTCCTCTGTACTATTTGTTTTTTTGTAGCCACGTCTTGGCGGCTTCTACTTCACTTCGTGTCAGCTGGTGCCCGAAGCTTTCCCAATGTACATGTACGTTTGCGCCGGCATCTGTCAGCAGGGCTTCTAATTCTGTTGTTTCCTGCGACGGACAGATTGGATCATTTGTGCCAGCACTGATGAAGACAGGGGTTCCCGCAAGGTCTGGCAAAGGAATCCCGCGGCGCGGCACCATCGGATGGTGAAGGATTGCGCCTTTTAGGGCATTTTGATAATGAAAAAGCAGACTTCCAGCAATGTTAGCACCGTTGGAATAGCCGACAGCAATCATATTGTTTCTGTTAAAGCCGTACCGCTGTGCCGCCTCTTCTAAAAAGTCATGTAACTCTTTTGTGCGAAACACCAAATCTTCTTCGTCAAATACGCCTTCTGCTAAGCGTCTAAAAAAGCGTGGCATGCCGTTTTCCAATACATTCCCACGTACACTTAGTATACTATAAGACGGCGCGATAAGATTGGCTAGAGGCAGTAAATCTGTCTCTGTGCCGCCTGTACCGTGTAACAACAACAGGGTAGGAGCGGAGGTATCCGCTCCTTGTTTATAAATATGCTTCATCATAGGTCCTCCTTCAGTACACGTACCTCAGCTGGCAATAGGATGCGCTCTAGCTCAGCACGTTTTGGCTCAAGCCATGGTGGTAACAGAAGTGTTTCGCCAAGCTGTTCAAACGGTTCGTTATGCAGGAAGCCTGGCGGATCTGTCGCAATCTCAAATAAAATCGCGCCTGGCTCTCGGAAGTAAATTGCATTAAAATACTGACGGTCCACAATCGGTGTGACTTGATGACCGTGCGCACTCACATGTTCACGCCATGCCTCGTGGTCGGCAAAATCATCGGCGCGCCAAGCGATATGGTGGACTGTGCCCACGCCCATGCGTCCTGGGGCCATTGTGGTTTGCTTGACATCAATAATATTGCCAAGGTCTCCCGATGCGCGGAACCGAATGAAGTCACCTTCTTCACCAACTCGCGTAAGTCCCATCACTTCTGTCAGAACGCGCATCGTCCTAAGGGGATCGGCACTTAATAGGACAGCGCCGCCAAACCCTTTAATTGCATGCGCGGCGGGGACGCCTCCAAATGCCCAAGCACTATTCGGTCCTTCCTCGCGTTCTGTAATCTCCAAATGCAAGCCATGTGGGTCATCAAACTCTAAATATGTTTCCCCAAAGCGTTCATATTTTGTAACTGCAAGCCCGAATTTGCTTAGGCGGTCCTCCCAAAACGTGAGGGATCCCTTCGGAACAATATATGTGGTAACGCCAACCTGCCCAGAACCGATACGACCCTGGTAGGCATTTGGCCAAGGGAAAAATGTGATGATTGTGCCAGGACTTCCTTGCTCGTTACCAAAATAAAGATGATATGTTCCAGGGTCATCAAAGTTCACCGTTTTCTTTACGAGGCGAAGCCCTAACACGCCTGCGTAAAAATCAACGTTTTCTTGGGGATTACCAACGATAGCTGTTACATGATGAATACCTGTTGTGTGTTTCATATGCTTCACCTCTTCTATAAAATCTTGAATTCGAGATATCTGTTATAATAAAGTGTAAGCGCCTGGTCCTATTAAGGCAACCCCAATCACGACGACAATTAGCATCAAATTGTACTCATATCCGTTTTGTGTAATCCAAAATCCATTTTTACCGTGTACAGTCAGAATAGCAACTAGCATAGATCCTGCGATTAGTATTGCACCTGCCCAAGTAAAAATTCCTGCTGCGAATAAAAATCCGCCTAGCAGCTCTGTAGCACCTGCCATAAAAGCCATAAACACGCCTGGTTTTAAACCAATTGATGCCATCCAGCCACCTGTTCCTTTTAGACCATAGCCACCAAACCAGCCAAATAATTTTTGGGCACCGTGCCCCATAAACACAATTCCGACAAACAAACGAATTAACAACAACCCTAAATCCATCAACATATTTAAAACCTCCAAAAAGTTAATTAACTTACTTTATGTAAGTAATAATAATTTTGTTACTTACTTTTGTCAAGTAACTATTTTTAAAATCTGTTGAAATTGCAAATTTTAAACAAATAGAACAAAGTTGTTAAGATTTTTGGACGATTATCCTCAAAGTAGAAAAATGAAACAAAATTACTTTATACTTATGAAAGTAAGTGTAAAGGAGGACGTAACATGTTAAAAAAATTATTTGGTTTATCAAAAACAAAAAAAGAAGAATGGGTTGTAGCGCCGCTTACAGGTGCTGTTAAAAATATTGAAGAAGTGCCGGATCCAGTGTTCGCGCAACGTATGATGGGTGACGGTATTGCAATTGTTCCTGAGGAGGGGGTGGTTGTATCTCCGGTCGATGGTGAGGTTGTTCAGCTATTTCATACAAAACATGCCATTGGTATTAAATCAAGCAATGGACTTGAAATTTTAATTCATGTTGGCTTGGAAACAGTTAATTTAAATGGTGAAGGTTTTGAAGCGCATGTCGCTACAGGTCAACAAGTAAAAGCAGGCGATAAATTGATTACGTTTGATCTGGCGTTTATTTCTGAAAAAGCAAAAAGTACGATTACACCTATTGTAATCACAAATGGGGATGCATTTGGCGCAGTTGATAAATCACTTGATATTCGTGCTGAAAAAGGTACAACACAAGTGATGAAGATAGCGCTTGAGAAGTAAAAATAATACGTATTGTTGCTTGATACATGCGCGGTTCTATATAGAATCGCGTGTTTTTTCATATAGTGAATTAAGATAAAAAGCGCGGGCATAATAGTTGACGATACATACTAGGTTTGTTATGATTGTGTCAAATTTAGTTGTGCACAATCTAAATGAGAGGTTTCTACAAATGAATAAGGAAATATTAAAGCTTGAAAATCAACTTTGTTTTTCGATTTATGCGTGTTCCCGGGAAATTACGCGCTTATATCGTCCCTACTTAGAAGAATTGGGTCTTACGTATCCGCAATATTTAGTGCTACTTGTGTTATGGGATAAAGGACCTTCTCTTGTAAGGGAATTAGGAGATGAATTGTTTTTAGACTCTGGTACGTTGACACCGATGCTAAAACGTATGGAGGCAAGCGGACTGGTAACGAGAGAGCGTTCCTCCGCAGATGAGCGTAAGGTATTTATTGCATTGACAGAAAAAGGAGAGGCATTAAAGGAAAAAGCGTATTGTATTCCTGAATCTCTTCTGCAGCAAAGCGGTGTTTCTCCGGCTGACTTTTCTAAGTTATTGGAGCAAAGCCGTTCGCTTTTACAAAATATTCATCAATACAATGAAAAAGGAGACTAACAATATGGAACATTTATACACTGCAAAAGTAACAGCAACAGGTGGAAGAAACGGCAAGGTTGTGTCTGAAGATAACGTCATCAACCTAGATGTGAAAATGCCAAAAGCGCTTGGCGGTCCTGGCGGAGAGGCGACAAATCCGGAACAATTATTTGCGGCAGGATACGCAGCTTGCTTTGATAGTGCGCTTAACTTGGTAGCTCGTACCAAGCGTGTAAGTGTTGGAACCACTGAGGTAACAGCTCATGTTTCAATCGGTAAAGGAACAGATGGCGGCTTTGAACTTGCGGCAGTATTGGAAGTAAAGGTACCGGGTGTATCTAGAGAAGAAGCAGAGCAGCTAGTGGCGGCAGCACATCAGGTTTGCCCTTACTCTAAAGCAACAAGAGGCAATATGAATGTACAATTAAAAGTAGTCGAGTAATACAGGAGCTGTCCGCTAATGCGGACAGCTTTTCTTATATGCGTTATACTAAGGGGAGGAAAACTTTATGTAGTTTGAATTACAAGAAACAGTATAACCTAAAGGAGGAAGTATACATGCGTGTCTTATTCGTTTGTACGGGCAACACATGCCGTAGTCCAATGGCAGAAGCATTACTTAGACACCACGGTCAAGATGTGTTTGAGGTAAAGTCGGCGGGCGTATATGCTGCACATGGTAGCGATGCTTCCGCTCATGCAAAAGAAGCGCTTAGTGAAAAGGGAATTTCAATCGAGCATCAGGCATCACAGCTCCAAGAGGAACAGTTGCTTTGGGCTGATATTGTGCTAACCATGACAGAGGGGCATAAGCAAACAATTTTACACTATTTCCCTGAAATAAAAGAAAAAGTTAGTACGCTATTTGAAGCGGCTTCTGGTACAAGAGGTGATATTTCAGATCCGTTCGGAGGCTCTTTACGTACGTATCAACAAACGAGAGATGAACTTGAAAATTTAATTTTAAATTTTATTAAAAAGCATAGTAATCGCTAGTATGAAGTGATATGTTTCATTATGTATAAATGGTGGAGGTGTCAGGATGAAGGTAGTTATAGCGTCAGACCATGGGGGAATCAATATTCGTAAAGAAATAATTAGATTATTGGAAGAGCTTAACATTGAATATGTAGATTTAGGTTGTAACTGTGAGGGCTCTGTCGATTATCCTGATTTTGCATTTCCTGCAGCAGAGATGGTTGCAAAAGGCGAAGTGGACAGAGGTATTTTAATTTGTGGTACAGGCATTGGTATGTCGATTGCGGCTAACAAAGTGAAGGGTGTTCGTTGTGCGCTTGTTCATGACACATTTAGTGCAAAAGCGACAAGACAACATAACGACAGCAACATGCTTGCGATGGGTGAGCGTGTGATTGGTCCTGGCTTGGCGCTTGATATTGCGCGCATTTGGTTATCAACTGAATTTGAAGGCGGACGTCATGAACATCGAGTTGGTAAAATTAAAAATTACGAAGCATGATGCATTGTAGAAAAAACACCATGAATAGTTGTTCCTTACATTTCACAAGCGTGATATAATTTGATGAAATATTCTAGAATCGGCAGTGTAACGCCGAACCTATCAAACAGTCGGTTCTGCAAAATGCCGTGAAAGGAAGAATGGCGATGAATGAGTTAGCGCATTTAAAAGAACAATTACAAACAGCGCTTTCGGATTTTCAGGAACAGGCTTTTTTAAAAGAAGGAAGTATTTTTGTGGTAGGCTGCAGTACAAGTGAAATTATTGGCTCACGTATCGGTACATCCGGGACGATGGAAGTTGCGGAGATTGTGTTTAAGGAACTTCTTTCATTTCAAAACAGTACAGGTATCGCTTTAGCATTTCAGTGCTGTGAGCATTTAAATCGCGCCTTAGTTGTAGAAAGAGAAACGGCTCTCAAGCACGGATTTGAGCAAGTAGAAGTGTTGCCGGTTCGTTCAGCGGGCGGTGCCCTCCCAACGTATGCCTATCATAACCTCAAAGATCCTGTGATTGTGGAGTTCATTAAAGCGGATGCTGGTATGGATATCGGCGATACGTTTATTGGGATGCATTTAAAACATGTAGCTGTGCCCATTCGCACGAGTGTAAAACAGATTGGTCATGCGCACGTCACAATGGCGAATACGCGTCCGAAGTTAATCGGCGGCGCCCGTGCCGTATATGCAGTCAAGCAAGAATCATTTACGTGTCAATAAGGCTATCTATACGGATAGTCTTTTTTTGCGCGGTGAAAATTGCTAAGCATGCAAACTTCGCTTCTTGCCCCATACTAAGTCATCTTGTAAAAAGGATGTGAAAACATGAATCAAAATAAAGGTTCACTACAACGTTTTGGCGGCAATGTGAAAGCGGGCGCAAAAAAGGCAGATGCAGAATTTGCACGCGAAATGCAAGCAAACGCAGAACGTGACCAGTTGATCAAGCAATCTAAACATAAATAACTAGCAAAGCAGCCCAAACGCGGGCTGCTTTTATTGTAGTGTTTGGAGAAATCGGCCGATAGAAGAGGAAATTTGGCCGATAGAAGAGGGAAATCGGCCGATAGAAGAGGAAGTTCGGCCGATAGAGAGGCAAGTTTGGCCGATAGAGAGGTGAATTTGGCCGATAGAGAGGTAAGTTCGGCCGATAGAAGAGGAAATTTGGCCGATAGAGGTGCGATGAAATCTTTTTAACGATGAACTTCACTTTTGACTTTTCTGTTCGTAGAATTTATTCTTTCACTATTAAGTACAATCATGTTAGAATAAAATTGAAAAATGTGAATGTTAAAAGGAATCTTGCCTTTATAATTCGTGTTTTTAAGATTTACAACGAATATAAATGCGTAAAGTCTTGGTTTCTTTCAGCGAAAAGGGGGATTTTCATGAAGCATTTAAAGTTGCAGGATGAAAAAGTGTTTCAAGCGATTATGGCCGAGTTAGGAAGACAGCGTTCTAAAATTGAATTAATTGCTTCTGAGAACTTTGTTAGCGAAGCCGTTATGGAAGCACAAGGATCTATTTTAACGAACAAGTATGCGGAGGGTTATCCTGGTAAGCGTTACTATGGTGGTTGTGAGTATGTGGACGTAGCGGAAGACATCGCAAGAGATCGTGCAAAAGAGATCTTCGGTGCCGAGCATGCGAACGTACAACCACATTCCGGTGCACAAGCAAACATGGCTGTTTATTTTACTATTTTGAAACAAGGCGACACAGTGCTTGGCATGAATTTATCCCATGGTGGTCACTTAACACACGGCAGTCCAGTTAACTTTAGTGGTGTGCAATATAACTTCGTAGAGTACGGTGTAGACGCAGAAACACATGTTATTAACTATGAAGATGTAAGAGAAAAAGCAAAGCAACATAAACCAAAGCTAATCGTTGCCGGCGCAAGTGCATATCCGCGTGAAATTGACTTTAAGAAATTCCGTGAAATTGCTGATGAAGTTGGCGCATACCTAATGGTTGATATGGCGCACATTGCCGGTCTTGTAGCGGCAGGTTTGCATCCGAACCCAGTTCCTTATGCAGACTTTGTAACGACAACAACACATAAAACATTGCGCGGTCCTCGCGGCGGTATGATTTTATGTAAAGAAGAGTTTGCCAAAGCAATCGATAAATCCATTTTCCCTGGTATTCAGGGCGGCCCACTTATGCACGTTATTGCTGCAAAAGCTGTCGCATTTGGCGAAGCGTTACAAGATGAGTTCAAAGCATACGCACAAAACATTGTAAACAATGCAAAGCGTTTGGCTGAAAGCTTGCAAAAAGAAGGATTGACTCTTGTTTCTGGTGGCACGGACAACCACTTAATCTTAATTGATGTTCGCAATCTGAACCTAACGGGTAAAGTAGCGGAGCATGTATTGGATGAAGTAGGTGTTACAGTAAATAAAAATACCATTCCATTTGACCCAGCAAGCCCGTTTGTAACAAGCGGTATCCGTATCGGTACAGCAGCGGTTACAACGCGTGGTTTTGGACTAGAGGAAATGGATGAAATTGCATCTCTAATCGCATTTACGCTGAAAAACCACGACAACCCAGAAGCGCTTGAAGAAGCGAAACGACGTGTAGACGCGTTAACAGCGAAATTCCCAATGTATCCTGAATTATAAGAATTTTTTCAAAGGGCTGTGTTTATCAAACACAGCCCTTGAATATTGATGGCGTTTTCTATACAATCGTACATAGTGCAAAAAAACGTCCGAAGGAGAGAGTATCACATGGGAAAACTTTACGTATTTGATCATCCTTTAATTCAGCATAAGCTCACATATATCCGCGATAAAAATACGGGTACAAAGGAATTTCGTGAACTTGTAGACGAAGTGGCGAGCTTAATGGCTTTTGAAATTACACGAGATCTTCCTCTTGAGGAAATTGAAATTGAAACACCGGTAAGCACAGCAAAGACAAAGGTGATTGCGGGCAAAAAGCTTGGCATTATCCCCATTTTACGTGCGGGTCTTGGAATGGTAGACGGTATCTTAAAACTGATCCCTGCTGCAAAGGTTGGGCATGTTGGTTTATATCGTGATCCAGAAACATTGCAGCCGGTTGAATATTATGTAAAGCTTCCTACTGATGTGGAGGAGCGTGATTTCATCGTTGTGGATCCGATGCTTGCGACAGGCGGATCTGCGGTAGAAGCAATCAACTCCTTGAAAAAGCGCGGCGCAAAAAGCATTAAGCTTATGTGCTTATGCGCGGCACCTGAGGGCGTAGAAACGGTCCAAAAAGCGCATGAAGATGTAGATATCTATCTTGCGGCACTTGACGAAAAATTGAATGATCACGGCTATATCGTACCTGGTCTTGGCGATGCTGGTGATCGCTTGTTCGGCACAAAATAAGAAGGGAATTCCCCTTCTTTTTTTATGGGTCACAATCTAATCGAAGTTCCTGAAGGTGCTTAGTGCCGAGAAGACATCGTCAGCACGGAATTTTTTTATTTGTAAATTTTTATAATTGCACAAGCTAAGCAAAAGGAGGTTATAGTATGATTCGAATTATTTTGCTTATCTTGTGTGTATGCGTATCACCTGCCCATGCGATGACGTTCCCGGATCATCCGAAGGCACCTGTACAATATGAGAATGAACAAGAGGTTGTCATTATTGAAGTAACACCACATCGCTTACGAGACGTACAAGCGCATATACATAATCGTTATCCAAATATAACAGTGCGTGCTGTATATCAAACCGCATTGCATGGGTTAAGCGTAAAGGGAAGCAGGCGTGAACTTCGGGAGCTATATCAAATACCGGGCGTGGAACGTGTTACACCGGTCACAACCTACAAGGCCCATATTAATGAAAGTGTAACACTGATTGGAGGACAGGCCGCGCACGGTTACTATGATGAAAAGGGAAACCGATTAACCGGCAAAGGCGTGCGCGTTGGTGTAATTGATACGGGAATCGACTACGAGCATCCCGATTTAAGAAGAAATTATCGAGGTGGTTACGATACCTTCGATGATGACGCTGACCCGATGGAATCTAAGAAAGTGGGACCCACCCTGCACGGTTCCCATGTAGCTGGCATTATTGCGGCGAACGGTAAACTGCGCGGCGTGGCACCCGATGCGACAATTATTGCCTATCGCGCCCTTGGTCCGGGCGGAACTGGCTCAAGTGAAACCGTATTGGCTGCGATTGAAAAGGCTATTGAAGATAAAGTAGATGTTTTAAATTTATCGCTTGGCAACGAGGTGAACGGTCCAGATTGGCCGACAAGCGTCGCTTTGGACCGAGCGGTAGAAAAGGGGATTGTGGCGGTGACCGCCTCAGGTAATTCCGGTCCTGCTATTTGGACAGTCGGGTCTCCGGGTACCGCTTCTAAAGCCATTGCGGTCGGCGCTTCTTCTCCCCGCCTTCGTATTCCTTATATTGATGTGGGGGGACGAAGTTTGCGGTTAGACGTGATGGAGGGATCGCCGGAATGGAATATCTCTCGCTCTTTACCTTGGATGCATGCCGGTCTCGGTAAAGAGATCAAAAACGCGGCAGGAAAGATTGTTGTATTAGAGCGAGGCGCCCTTACCTTTTCAGAAAAAGCAAAGCGCGCTCAAGAAGCGGGGGCTGAGGGTGTCATTATCTTCAATAATATGCGCGACTCCTTCCAAGGGGCGGTAGAAGGGGTAAATATTCCAGTCGCTGTTTTGTCAGGTCGCGATGGAAAATGGCTACTATCGCAGCAAGGTACGCTGATGGGGACGGTCTTTCGAGAAGAGCAGGATGTGTTGGCATCGTTTAGTTCGCGCGGCCCTGTAACGCAAACCTGGGAGATTAAGCCCGACCTTGTTGCACCCGGAGTCAGCATTCATAGTACGGTGCCCGGCGGTTACCTTGCTTTACAGGGAACAAGTATGGCAGCGCCCCATGTAGCCGGTGCAGCAGCACTGCTTCGGCAAGCGCATCCAGAATGGAATCCTGAGCAAATCAAGGCAGCGCTCATGAATACGTGCAAGCTACTATACCAAAATGGAAAACCATATACGGTATACGAACAAGGAGCAGGGAGACTACAAATCGAGAAAGCGTTACGTACAAAGACGCTGCTGTATCCAGCGGCACTCTCATTTGGATTATTAACAGGGCAAGCGCGCGTAAAGGTTGATGTCACGGTCGAAAATCGCACAGACGCGCCTCGTACCTATATATTCCAAACCCCGCCCGCCGTAACGGGTATACAATGGCATTTACCGCATACATTATATGTAGATGCGGGTGGAAAACGTACGGTCCCTATAGAAGCGGAAGTAAACACGGCTTTTTTGCGTGATACTTTACATCAAGGATATCTTACAGTAGTAGGGGATGGCGATATGGTGCAGCTGCCGTACTTGTTTTTTACGGGTGAGCCCAACTACCCGCGTATTATGGGCTTTCAATTTGCGCAAGGAGACGGAGCAGATATATATAAATATGAAATGTACTTACCGGGAGGAGCGGATGAGCTCGGTATTGTTCTCTACGATCCCGCGACATTCCAATATGTCGGTTTTTTAGATTATCGTCAAAATGTGACAAACGGCAGGTATGAACAAACTATATCGAAAAAACAATTTTTGAAAGGCACGTATAAAGCGCTTATCTTTGTGAAGAAGGGAAATAGGGAAGATACATTTGAGACTTTGCTAACATTTTCTTAGAATGGTATTTTGCAGTTATGAAAAATGGAATTAAGCTGAAATTTTTCGCTTTTTTTCGATTTGTCGTTGACACTATTAAACACACTATTGTATGCTAACAATGGCGATAGATGGTAGGGCTTTCAGTGACAAGTTTCCATCTATTTTTTGACAAAACAGTGACAGTTTTCATTTTTTAAAACGTTACTGTTAAAAATGAGTTACTATTATCACATCACAACCTTTCTGCACGACTTCCCCACACTTGTTTTGGAGGGATTAACGTATGCAACAAAATCGACGCAATCCTCTGAAGGGCTACGCTCTTATGACAGGGATTCTTTCCCAGTTGGTAGGTTCTATTCTTATCGGCATTTTTTTTGGAAAGTGGATTGATGAAAAAGTCGGTACGTTTCCTCTATTTCTCATTATCGGTTTGCTGCTTGGTCTCGCGACGGGCATTTACGCAATGATCATGCTCATTCAAAAATTTAATTCAGGAGACCAGCAATGATTACAATGCATGAACTTGTCCGAAGACAAACGAAATATACGCTATACCTTATCGCACTTTTTGTACTGGGCTGGGGTTTTACTCCTTATCAAAAGGTGTTTCTCGGTATGGCATTCGGGACAGCCGCAGGCTTATTGGGTTTGCGTCTTGTCGCATGGAAAACGGACAAGCTGCTAGATCGTGTGGAGCGAGGGGACGCAAAGGTTCGTTTTAAGGCAAATGCAGTTAGTACATATCCGCGCTTGGCGGCTATTGGACTTGGCATTATTTTCGCCGTGCGCTATCAGCATATGATGGAAGCATGGAGCTTTGGACTTGGATTGTTGACAGTATATCTTGTCATGATCATAGATTTTATTTACTTACAGTATGGAAGGGAAGAGAGGTGAATTACTGGTGGAACACGGTAAGTTAGTTGATTTTTTAGGCTTAACGTTTGATGTGTCCAGTGTGATGATGACGACCATCGCAGCTGCAATCGTATTTATAATAGCTGTAGCGGCAACGCGTACGTTGGCACTGCGCCCAACAGGGATGCAAAATTTCATGGAATGGGTTATGGATTTCGTGAAGGGAATCATCAACAGCACAATGGACTGGCAAACAGGCGGTCGCTTCTTGACGCTTGGGGTTACTTTAATCATGTATATTTTCGTATCTAATATGCTTGGATTGCCGTTTATGCTTTCCATTCACGAAGGAAATGAACATATTGCATGGTGGAGATCTCCGACATCGGACCCGGCTGTAACATTAACATTAGCCGTGATGGTAGTTACCCTCACCCATTATTATGGCATTAAGATGAAGGGTACAGGCGAATACGTAAAGGGTTACTTCCAACCGATGCCTTTCTTGTTCCCGTTAAAGGTGATTGAGGAGTTCGCGAATACATTAACATTGGGTCTGCGTCTTTTCGGTAACATTTATGCGGGTGAGATTTTGTTAGCATTGCTGGCAGGTCTTGGAACGAGTAGCGCGCTCGGCGCAATCACAGGCGGTGTTGCTATGGTTGCTTGGATGGGCTTCAGCGTTTTCGTAGGTGCAATTCAAGCATTTATCTTTACTATGTTAACAATGGTGTACATGGCTCACAAAGTTAGTCATGATCATTAATAAATTTTAAGAAAAAATATTTTTTTCCAATACAAAGGAGGACAAATTAAAATGAGTTTAGGTGTAATCGCAGCTGCAATTGCTATTGGTTTATCTGCACTAGGTGCTGGTATCGGTAACGGTTTGATCGTATCTCGTACAGTTGAAGGTGTTGCTCGTCAACCAGAACTTCGTAGCACGCTTCAAACAATCATGTTCATCGGGGTAGCACTAGTTGAGGCCCTTCCTATCATCGGCGTAGTTATCGCGTTCATGGTATTAAACAAATAAGGAGCAATCCTTGCATGGCGAAGATCGTGGAAAAGCCGTCTTCGCCATTCTTTTAATAAGGCGCGGCCGACAAGCGGCGCCGAAATATATGTGCCAAGAATCACGGCTTTTTTTTGTCGAGTTGAAACTACTGAAGGGAGTGAATCCTTGTGCTTTTAGGAGCTGCCATTCCATATGGAACAATTGTGTATCAATTGGTTATTTTCCTAATTTTATTAGCTTTGCTTCGTAAGTATGCATTCGGACCTTTAATGGGTATTATGAAGCAGCGTGAAGAGCATATTGCCGGAGAAATTGAAGCGGCTGAAAGAAACAATGCTGAAGCCAAGAAATTGGTAGAAGAGCAACGCATAGCTATGGCGCAATCTCGCCAAGAAGCGAAGGAATTGATTGAAAGAGCGAAGAAACAAGCAGAAGAGCAAAAAGAAGGTATTATCGCTGCTGCTAAGGCGGAAGCAGAAGCTGTAAAAGCATCTGCTGTACAAGAAATTCAACGTGAAAAAGAGCAAGCGCTCGCTGCTGTACAAGCGCAAGTTGCCGCTCTATCTGTTCAGATTGCTTCTAAAGTAATCGGAAAAGAGCTAAAAGAGGAAGACCAAGCTGCGTTGATTCGTAACTACATCAACGAGGTAGGCGAAGCGCGATGAGCAAAGATATTGTAGCTAGCCGTTATGCAGTCGCTCTTTTTAAGCTTGCAAAAGAAAAGCACATGCTGGAGACGTTTGAAGAAGAGTTGCGCACGGTGAAGGAAGTTTTCCAAAACACAAAGGAATTACATATGTTCCTTGAGCAGCCAAACATCTCCAACGAGAAAAAGAAAGATATGTTAAAAACAGTATTCTCTTCTTTATCTCAACCAATGTTAAACACACTATGTCTTCTTGTTGATAAACAACGTGAAGACATTGTAACAGATATTGCGGATGCGTATTTTGAGCTAGCGAATGCGGAGCGCAACATCGCAGATGCTACTGTGTACTCTGTTCGTCCTTTAACGGAAGATGAGAAAGCAGGCATCGCTGAAGTGTTCGCAAAGCGCGATGGCAAAGATGCAATTCGTATTAAAAATGTTGTGAATACAGAGCTGCTTGGCGGCATTAAGGTTCGCATCGGCAACCGTATTTATGACGGAAGCCTGCAAGGAAAATTGGCGCGTATTCAACGTGAACTTTTGAAGAATAGATAGGGGTGAAACGCATGAGCATCAGAGCTGAAGAAATTAGCGCACTGATTAAGCAACAAATCGAAAACTATCAGTCTGAAATCGAAGTTAGCGATGTTGGTACAGTTATCCAGGTTGGTGACGGTATCGCACGTGCTCATGGTCTTGATAACGTAATGGCTGGGGAACTTGTTGAGTTCTCTAACGGCGTTATGGGACTTGCGCAAAACTTAGAGGAAAACAACGTAGGTATCGTTATCTTGGGACCTTACACAGGTATCCGTGAAGGTGACGAGGTTCGCCGTACAGGCCGCATCATGCAAGTACCAGTAGGTCCTGAATTGATCGGACGTGTAGTAAACCCATTAGGACAACCTGTGGATGGCCTAGGTCCAATCAACACCACAAAAACTCGTCCTATCGAGAGCCCGGCTCCTGGCGTAATGGATCGTAAATCCGTACACGAGCCACTTCAAACAGGTATTAAAGCGATCGACGCTCTTGTACCAATTGGCCGCGGACAACGTGAGTTAATCATCGGTGACCGCCAAACTGGTAAAACAGCAGTAGCGCTTGATACAATTCTAAACCAAAAAGACCAAGATATGATTTGTATCTATGTAGCAATCGGACAGAAGGAATCTACAGTTCGTAACGTAGTAGAAACACTTCGTAAATTCGGCGCTTTAGAATACACAATCGTTGTTACGGCATCTGCTTCTCAGCCGGCACCATTACTATACCTTGCTCCTTATGCGGGTGTAGCTATGGGTGAAGAGTTCATGTACAACGGCAAGCACGTTCTTGTTGTATACGATGATCTTTCTAAGCAAGCTGCGGCATACCGTGAGCTTTCTCTATTGTTACGTCGTCCTCCAGGTCGTGAAGCATATCCAGGGGATGTATTCTACTTGCACTCTCGCTTACTTGAGCGTGCTGCAAAACTTAGCGATGCAAAAGGCGGCGGTTCTTTGACTGCACTTCCTTTCATCGAAACACAAGCAGGGGACGTTTCTGCTTACATTCCGACGAACGTAATTTCCATCACAGATGGACAGATCTTCTTGCAATCTGATTTGTTCTTCTCTGGTGTTCGCCCAGCAATCGATGCAGGTACTTCCGTATCCCGCGTAGGTGGAGCTGCACAGATCAAAGCAATGAGCAAGGTATCTGGTACACTTCGTCTTGACCTAGCATCATACCGTGAGCTTGAAGCGTTCGCGCAGTTCGGCTCTGACCTTGATAAAGCGACACAAGCGAAACTAAACCGCGGTGCTCGTACAGTAGAAGTATTGAAGCAAGGCTTGCACAAACCACTTAAGGTAGAAAAGCAAGTTATGATTCTATACGCACTAACACGCGGCTTCTTGGATGATATCCCTGTAGCTGATATTCAACGCTTTGAAGAAGAAATGCTTGCTTGGATGGATTCTAACCGTGCTGACGTATTGGAGCAAATCCGTACAACAAGACAGCTTGCAGAAGACGACAAAATGGCTGCTGCAATTAACGACTTCAAAAAAACATTCGTACCTAGCGTTTAATTAAGAAAAGCGGAATCGGCTCGTTCAGTTCCAAAGGGAAGAGGTTCCCGGCACCAAAAGGCGTACTGTGCCTGTCGGTGCTGGGGTTCTCTGACCGGAGGAACTAGCCGATGAAGCTGGACAAGAAAAGCGGAATCGGCCGGCGCCATGGTGTCGGTCGGTAACGCATGAATATGCCTACTTCCGACTAAAAGGTGGTGAAAACCTGTGGCATCTTTACGCGATATAAAAGCAAAAATCAACTCCACGAAAAAGACAAGCCAAATTACAAAGGCGATGGAGATGGTATCCGCTTCTAAGCTGAACCGTGCTGAACAAAACGCACGCGCATTCGTACCATACATGAACAAAATTCAAGAGGTAGTAGGAAGCGTTGCGAACGGCAGCAAAGGCGTGAACCACCCGATGTTGACAGCTCGCCCTGTGAAACGTACGGGATATATCGTCATCACTTCTGATCGTGGACTTGCCGGCGCATACAACAGCAACGTGCTGCGCGCCCTAAGCAGAACGATTGAAGAACGTCATAACATGGATCCTAATCAATATGCAATCATCGTGATTGGACGTGTCGGCCGCGATTACCTAAAGCGCCGCAACTTTAACATCATTGATGAGATTACAGGTCTTTCCGATCAGCCTGCATTCGCGGACATTAAAGATATCGCATCTCGTGCGGTAGCTATGTTTACGGACGGTGCATATGATGAGCTGTACATCCATTACAACCACTACATCAGCAAGATTCAACAAGAAGTGGAAGAGAAGAAAATCCTTCCGTTGACTGATGTAGAAACGAAGTCAACAACTCTTTACGAGTTTGAGCCTTCTGAAGAGGAAATCTTGAAAGTGTTGCTTCCACAATACGCAGAAAGCCTTGTGTATGGCGCTTTGCTGGACGGAAAAGCAAGCGAGCACGCGGCGCGTATGACAGCGATGAAAAACGCTACGGACAACGCACTCGATGTTATCGACTCTTACACACTTACTTACAACCGCACTCGACAAGCTGCGATTACGCAAGAAATTACGGAAATCGTTGGCGGCGCGGCGGCATTGGAATAGCATGAACGAGGCTGATCAGATAATCTGAAAGCCAACATGAGGAGGGAAACCGATGAATAAAGGACGCATTACCGCTATAATGGGTCCCGTTGTAGACGTAAAGTTTGAAGACGGCAAACTTCCTAACCTCTACAACGCCCTTAGAGTAACACATGAAGGAAATGAAACATCAATCAACCTTACATTAGAGGTTGCGCTTCACCTTGGCGATGATACAGTTCGTACGGTTGCGATGTCCTCTACAGATGGACTTGTTCGCGGCATGGAAGCTGTTGATACAGAAGGTCCAATCTCTGTTCCTGTAGGTGACGCAACACTTGGTCGCGTATTCAACGTACTTGGTGATCCAATTGACCTGGACGGCGAAGTTGCGACAGATGTACGCCGTGACCCAATCCACCGCCCAGCTCCTGCGTTTGAAGAGCTTTCTACAAAAGTAGAAATCCTTGAAACAGGTATCAAAGTAGTAGACTTGCTTGCTCCTTACATCAAAGGTGGTAAGATCGGTCTATTCGGTGGTGCCGGTGTAGGTAAAACGGTACTTATCCAAGAATTGATTAATAACATCGCACAAGAGCACGGCGGTATCTCTGTATTCGCAGGTGTAGGTGAGCGTACTCGTGAGGGTAACGACCTTTACCATGAAATGAGCGATTCTGGCGTTATCAAGAAAACAGCGATGGTATTCGGTCAGATGAATGAGCCGCCTGGTGCGCGTCAACGTGTAGCATTGACTGGTTTGACAATGGCTGAATACTTCCGTGATGAGCAAGGTCAAGACGTACTTCTGTTCATCGACAACATCTTCCGCTTCACGCAAGCTGGTTCTGAGGTATCCGCACTACTTGGTCGTATGCCATCAGCGGTAGGTTACCAACCGACACTTGCGACTGAAATGGGTCAATTGCAAGAGCGTATCACGTCTACAAACAAAGGCTCCATTACTTCCATTCAGGCAGTATACGTACCGGCGGATGACTATACGGATCCAGCTCCTGCAACGGCGTTCGCTCACTTGGATGCAACAACAAACCTTGAGCGTCGCTTAACACAGATCGGTATTTACCCAGCGGTAGATCCATTGGCGTCTACATCTCGTGCCCTTTCTCCTGAAATCGTAGGTGAAGAGCACTACACAGTTGCACGTCAAGTACAGCAAATATTGCAACGCTACAAAGAATTGCAAGATATCATTGCAATCCTTGGTATGGACGAGCTTTCTGAGGACGACAAGCTAGTTGTACACCGCGCACGTCGCGTTCAATTCTTCTTGTCTCAGAACTTCCACGTAGCTGAGCAGTTCACAGGTCAAAAGGGTTCTTATGTACCTGTTAAAGAAACAGTACGAGCATTTAAAGAAATTATCGAAGGTAAACACGATGATCTTCCGGAAGAGGCATTCCGCTTAGTAGGACGCATCGAAGAAGCTATCGAGAAAGCAAAAACGTTAGTATAACAGGTCTAGGAGGGACTATTCATGAAGACAATTCAAGTCAGTATTGTAACTCCTGACGGACCGGTATACGAAACAAACGCAGAGATGGTCAGTGTAAAAGCAGAGAGCGGAGAGATGGGGATCTTACCAGGTCACATTTCTACAGTAGCTCCTTTGCAAATCAGTGCGGTTCGTGTAAAAGTAGACGGTAAAACGGATTATGTTGCGGTATCCGGCGGTTTTATTGAAATTCGCCCAGACAAAGTAACAATTCTTGCGCCGTCTGCTGAAGTCGCATCTCACATTGACGTCCATCGTGCGAATGAAGCGAAACGCCGTGCAGAACGCCGCATCGGTGAAAAGCAGGCAAACGTGGACTTCAAACGAGCGGAGCTTTCCTTACAGCGTGCTGTCAACCGTTTGAACGTTGCGAATATGAGATAAAAAAACCGCAAAGGTGTATCCTTTGCGGTTTTTTTATAGAAAATGGAGGTATGATTACGTTCATCTAAATGAATGGTAGTTGGTGAAAGTACATCTAAGGTTAAAAGTAGAAGATGGTTGCTTTTATTGCTTGGGAAATTTCACATACAGTGATATTTCTTCCGCAATAGGGATTACAAGAAGATAAGATAAGGATTATCCCGATAAGTCCTTCTGCGCACACGTTCACAGCATTTAATACAAAAAACATGTTACCCGCGTTTGTGCCTAATACCTGAAATGAAAGTGTGAGCTCGAGGGCAAGAAATTCGATGAAAGGGTTCACTAGATTGGATATAAGCGTGGCAAGTTTTATTGTTAAGCATATTGGATACGTTTACTCGTAATCATATCCTTGTCCCTTGTTGCATATATTTGTACGAGTTAAGAATGGGGGGGCTTGTATGATTAGAGACGCAAAAATGGGAGCTCGTTCTTCCTTGGACGGGAGATGGAAATTGGGAGTGGGGGCTACGTTTATATATATCGTTTGTGTACTGGCATTTGCTTATTTGACGCTTGGCATTGTGTTTTTATGCATGATTCCATTTATAGGTTCGGCGTTTGAATCCGTATGGAATGTGGTCGTATATGTGTGCTATGGGCTAGGTATATTCGTGATAAGCTCTTCATTGGTTTTTGGCTTCTTACATATATGTATGAAGCTTGCACGAGGAGAGCGCACCAGCATATATGATATATTTCGGTATTTACACACTGCGAAGCAAATATGGACAACCGGTAAAGCAGTAGGATTAGTAAGCTTATATACATGCTTGTGGTCATTGTTATTGATTGTACCGGGTATGATAAAGGCATTCTCTTATTCTATGACATATTTTATTTTACTTGAGAAGCCGCATTATACGATTCGTCAAGCAATGGAAGAAAGCAATGCACTGATGAAGAGACAGAAGCGTAAACTGTTTTTGCTTATACTAAGTTTTACAGGCTGGATATTACTTTGTATTCTTACGTGTGGCATCGCATGTTTGTGGATTATACCGTATATATGTGTGACGATAAGTAAGTTTTATTTGAAACTCTCACAAACAGAACAGATTTCAGTATGAATGTTGTAGAGGAAAAAGCAGCTTGGAATAAGCAGCTTTTGTACGTATGTATACAAGAGATTCGTATAGAAAACCTATTTTCTTTTTCTACTTGTCAAGTTGTATGGATAAATCCTGCACATGCACGCCGGTTCCAGATATCTCAACTTTCATATTGTCTTTTTGCTGCAGAACGTGTACATCAATAAATCCTTCTTGTTCCATTTTAGTAAACACCCCCCACTTCAAACAGACCGTAAGTGGTGGGTCGTTGACCTCCAGGCGTGAAATATCGCAATCTTAGGTGAGCGATCTCTGAAGGAAGCACAAAGACGGTTTCACTAAAACCTACTTTACTTGCAACCTCTTGCATTTGTTCGTCTGTCAACATTTCTGCATGCAGTACAACACCGGCAGGATTTCCCTTATCCGGTGCGGTACTAAAGGCATTATAATGGTGAACAGTGATTTCTCCCATATGTAATTCCCCTTTAGATATTGTATTTCTTTAGCCTATACTGCAGACTTTGCCTGCTTAGTCCTAGCATTCGTGCAGTTTTAGAGATATTCCCGCCATTCTCCTGCAGCAGTTGTTTAATATAAATTTGCTCTGCTTCATCAATTTTTTTCTTTAATGGTGTTTGTTTTGGCATTTGCGGTGCATGTCGTTTGGTAATACGCCCCGGTAAGTGTGAAAGTTGGATAATATCTTCTTCCACCAAGTTCATTGCCCCTTCAATGATATGCTCGAGTTCACGAACATTTCCCGGCCAATCATGATGGAGAAAATATTCTTTTACATGCTCATCAACGCCTGTGACCTCCATATTAAATAATGTATTGTATTTTTCAATAAAGCCTTGCGTCAGCAACTCGATATCCTCAGTTCGCTCTCGTAGAGGAGGAAGAAATAAGGTAACGACACTGAGACGGTAGTACAGGTCCTTACGCATGCGGTTATGTGTAATGGCTTCGATGGGGTCTTCATTCATCGTAGCAATGAGTCTAACGTCGATTTCTTTCTCCTGCGATCCCCCGACTCTGCGAACCGTTCGCTCCTGAATCACCCGAAGCAATTTAGCCTGTAGGTGAGGACTTAAGGAGTTAATCTCATCAAGAAGAAGGGTGCCGCCGTTTGCTTCTTCAAAGAGACCAGGCTTATCAATTGCTCCTGTGAAAGCCCCCTTTGCTGTACCAAACAAAGTGCTTTCCATCAGCGATTCGGGGATCGCTGCACAGTTTTGAGAAATAAAAGGCTTCGCTGCCCGAGCGCTTTCGTTATGAATGCTTTTGGCGAACACCTCTTTCCCCGTCCCTGTTTCTCCGATAAGAAGCACAGAGGAAGAAGTCCGCGATGCACGCCTTGCTTCTTGCACTACCGCTAAAAAGGCAGGGGACCGCCCGAGCATGCGATCGAAAGTAAACTTCGTTTTTCGCTCTAAATCTGTTTTTTCAATTGTTCGTTTTAGCTTGGTAATATCTTTTACAATCTCAACGGCTCCTTTAATTTTACCGTTATGGATGATAGGAACCGTATCATTAATTGTTGTAATCTCTTTACCGCGACTGTTGAAATAAGTCTGAGTAATATTGCGTCTTGGCGTGCCTCTAAGTGCATCCATCAGCGTGCTGCTTTGATTGTCTTTAAAAGCGAATACCTCAAGTGGACTTTTATTCAGTACTTCATGCTTGTCCATTGATTCAATTTCCATCATTTTTTGATTATAAATAATGGTCTTACCATCTTCATTCACTGCATGAATACCAATATCAAGTTCATTTAGAAGGTATTCATAAAATGTTTTTACGTCCAAGTTGTCATCCTCCATGTGCAAAATATTCTGCCTTTATTGTATGATTATTTTGCGGTGGGTGCAAAATAATTTTGCGTTTTTGTGCGGATTTTGAAGGTTTTATATATATATGGATTGAATTACATAGTTGGCATACATTTTGCATTATAACGTGTGGAGATTACAAATAAGGGGGCTATAAAGATGACGACAACATCTCGTACAGAGCATATTATCGAACAAACAAATCAGTATGGCGCAAACAACTATCATCCGCTGCCAGTCGTAATTGCAAAAGCAGAAGGAGCTTGGGTATACGATCCAGAAGGCAACAAATATATGGACATGCTGAGTGCATATTCCGCGGTAAACCAAGGTCACAGACATCCTAAAATTATTGCGGCTTTAAAAGAGCAAGCAGACAAAGTTACATTAACATCCCGCGCGTTTCATAACGATCAGCTAGCGCCTTTTTATGAAAAAGTAGCTAAGCTAACGAAAAAAGAAATGGTACTGCCAATGAACACAGGTGCTGAAGCGGTTGAAACAGCGGTCAAAGCTGCAAGACGCTGGGCGTATGATGTGAAAGGTGTGGCGGAAAACCAAGCTGAAATCATCGCATGCGAAGGTAACTTCCATGGTCGTACAATGACAGCAGTGTCACTATCCTCTGAAGCAGAATATCAACGCGGCTTTGGTCCGTTCTTGCCAGGCATCAAGCTGATTCCTTATGGTGATTTGGAAGCATTGAAGGCGGCAATTACACCAAATACAGCAGCATTTCTATTAGAACCGATTCAAGGGGAAGCGGGTATCGTAATGCCAACAGAAGGCTTCTTAAAAGCAGCGCAACAGCTATGTAAAGAGCAAAATGTTTTATTGATTGCGGATGAAATTCAAACAGGCCTAGCCCGTACAGGAAAAATGTTCGCTTGTGATTGGGAAGGTGTTACACCTGATATGTACATTCTTGGTAAAGCGCTTGGTGGCGGCGTATTCCCAATTTCCTGCGTAGCGGCAAACCGTGATGTACTTGGTGTATTTAATCCGGGTTCCCACGGCTCCACATTCGGCGGCAATCCACTTGCTTGTGCGGTTTCTATCGCAGCTTTAGAAGTATTAGAGGAAGAGAAACTAGCGGATCGTTCTATGGAGCTTGGTGCATATTTTATGGAGAAGTTAAAAGAAATCAACAATCCAATGATTAAAGAAGTGCGCGGCCGCGGCTTATTTATCGGTGTTGAGCTTGACCGCGCAGCACGTCCATACTGTGAGCAATTAAAAGCAGAAGGCTTACTGTGCAAAGAAACACATGAAACAACAATCCGTTTTGCACCGCCGTTAATCATTTCTGAAGAAGATTTAAACTGGGCAATCGAAAAAATTCAAAAAGTGTTGGCGTAAAAGTGAAAGGCTGCGGGGGCAACCGCGCAGCTTTCCTTTTATTTATAAATATCAGAATTTTGGAAAATAAAATAGTAAACGTTTACATTTACTAAGGGATGCAGCAAAGGGGGATTTTCATGTTACAGCAAGATAACGGGTTAAAGCGTGAACTAAAAAGCCGTCATATTTTTATGATTGCCTTAGGAGGCGTCATCGGTACCGGTTTATTTCTGAGTTCAGGTTATACAATCAATCAAGCAGGACCGGGCGGCGCCCTTCTCGCTTATTTGATTGGCGGAGTTGTTATGTATTTAACGATGCTTTGTCTAGGGGAATTGGCTGTTGCGAATCCGCATGCGGGTTCCTATCAAACGTATGCTACGCAACATATTTCACCGGGAGCGGGGTATGTTGTAGGATGGATGTCGTGGCTAAATTGGTCAGTGACAGTTGGTCTTGAACTGATTACAGTCAGTATTTTAATGAAGCGCTGGTTTCCAGATGTTCCTTCATGGATTTGGTGTGTACTATTCGCAGTTATGTTGTTTGCAATTAATGCATTGTCTACAAAAAGCTTTGCGGAAGTGGAATTTTGGTTTTCCAGCATTAAAATTATCGCTGTGCTAGCGTTTATCATCCTAGGTGGTGCTGCTATGTTCGGGTTCTTAGATATGAAAAATGAACCGGCGCCGTTTTTCAGTAATTTTACAGATCACGGGGGCTTGTTTCCGAACGGTGTGCTGGCTATTTTAGTAACAATGATTGGGGTGAACTTCTCCTTTCAAGGAACAGAGCTGGTCGGTATTGCAGCGGGGGAAAGTGATAATCCTGAAAAAACAATTCCAAGAGCAATCAATAACACAGCATGGCGCATCCTTATCTTTTTCATTCTTTCTGTGTTCGTATTGGCAGGATTATTTCCGTGGGAAAAAGCGGGCTTGGTAGAAAGTCCATTCGTTGTTGTCTTTGACAGCATTGGTATCCCATATGCAGCTGATATTATGAACTTCGTTATTATCACAGCGGTATTATCGGTTGCCAATTCCGGATTATACGCCACATCTCGTGTACTTTGGTCTATGTCTTCGCAAGGTATGGTGAGCCCAACCTTCAGCAAGCTTTCTAAAAAAGGCGTTCCGATCAATTCATTGATTGCTAGTATGGCGATTGGCTGTTTGTCACTGCTTTGCGGTGTTTTCGCTGAAGATACCGTATATTTATGGCTTCTATCCATTGCCGGCTTCGGTGCTGTGTTCGTTTGGGCTTCTATCGCGCTTTCCAACCTACTTGCAAGAAGGGCGTTTGTAAAGAACGGAGGCAACGTAAACGATTTGAAATTCAGAACGCCATTATATCCGTTCGTTCCTTTATTAGCTTTATCCATGAACACAATTGTAATGGTAAGTCTTGCATTTATCCCAGATCAACGTATGGCGCTATATTGCGGTATTCCTTTCTTGATTGTATGCGCACTGTACTACCGTTTTGTCGCAAAGCATAAAATGAAAGAAAATGTATCTGTAAAAAAAGGTGCATAACGCGAAAAAGGCACGGATATTCCGTGCCTTTCTTCGTTGCGACCGCGGATTTGGCAACTTTTAAGAGAAATCTGGTAACTTTGCAAATTTATTTGGCAGCGATACATCAAACAGTACCAAGAAAAGCAGTTGCATCTTGTGCTGAAAGAGGTCGACTAAAATAGTAGCCCTGCACTTGATAGCAGTTGTGTTCTTGTAAAAATACTATTTGCTCGTATGTTTCCACACCTTCAGCAATCACACAAATCCCCAGTGTACTCGCAAGTGAGAGAATGGCAGTGATGATAGCCTTACCTTCTTCGCTATGATCAGCCATATGAATAAATTCCTTTGCAATTTTTAAACGGTCCAGCGGGTAAAGCGGTAGATAGGCGAGTGATGAATAGCCAGTTCCAAAATCATCGATTGAAATATGAATACCAAGCTCTTTCAGGTTTTTTAGTTTGTTGAGAGTTTCTTCTTCATTAGCCATCGCGATTCTCTCCGTTAGTTCCAAATCAAGAAGGTCTGGCCGCAGACCCGTTTTGGATAGGACTGATGTAACCATTTCTAAGAAATTGTCATGATTAAATTGCTTTGTTGAAAGATTTACACCTACTTTCAGCACATACCCCATTTCAGACCACCTTGTCATTTGGCTACATGCTTCCTGCAAAATCCATTCTCCTATTGTGACAATTAGGTTTGTGTCCTCGGCAATGGGAATAAACTCGTCAGGTGGAATGAGTCCCAGAACCGGATGCCGCCAGCGCACCAAAGCTTCCATACCGATAACGGTGTGTCGATTCGTATCCATTTGGGGCTGATACACAAGAAATAATTCGTTATGTTGCAGTGCTTGATACAAATCCTTTTCTAGTCGTAACCGTCTTCTCATTTTGCTGCTCATTTCGTCATTGTAAACGGAATAGTTATTTTTTCCGTTGTTCTTGCTGTGATACATAGCCAAATCGGCATGCTTTAATAAGGATTCCGCATCTTCCCCTGCATATGGATATACGGCAATGCCGATGCTCGGCGTCACATACAATGTATGTCCTTCAATTAGGAAAGGCTCCTGCAATTCTTTTAAAATACCAGAGATGCTTTCGTCAGCATTGCGCATTAAAATGGTAAATTCATCTCCACCTAAGCGCGCTAGCTTTGCACAAGGAGGGAGACAACGCTTTAACCGTTTTGCTGTTTCCACGAGTACCAAGTCTCCAATGGAGTGTCCTAGTGTATCATTAATAACTTTAAAGCCATCTAAATCAATAAAAAGTACCGAAAACGTTGTTTGGGATTCTTTTGCCTCATGAATCATGGCTTGTAAGTCTTTATGAAATGTACTGCGATTAGAAAGGCCGGTTAAGGTATCATGAAAGGCGAGAAACTGAATTTGCTGTTGCTGTTGCTTGCTTTCCGTAATATCTTTTACCATTACATAAATACCAAGAACTTTTTTATCATCTACAATAGGAACGGCAGTCAAAGCTAAATCATAAACCTTACCGTTTTTATGAAGGCCACGTACTTCGAAGGAAGTGGCTTGTCCCTGTAGAACATATCGATAGGATACCAAGAGACGTCGTACATCTTTTTGATAAATGAATTCCTTATAACTGTGCCCAAGAATTTCAGATACTTTATAGCCAAGCAAGACAGTACCCGCCCTGTTTACCTGTTGAAACCGTCCTTGCAAATTAATGGTAAAGATCGGATCTGGGTGGAATTCGAATAAAGATTTGAACTTTTGTTCACTTTGCAAAAGTGCTGCCTGCTGCAATAACAAATCTTGGGTGTGTTCTTCAATTCTAGTGCCGAGTTCTCCATTCATTTGCTGCAGCTGTGTCAGTAGACGTTTATTTTGCATTCGTACCAAGTTTTGACGAAATAACACTAAACAAAAGGTCACACAAACTGCTACCATAACAGGATAAGAATGGGTCTGTGTCAAGATAACAAACCCGCCTAGAAACACCAAAGCGAGATAGGATAACCACGATTGTACCTCCCCGGCTTTCTCTCCTAAATATCCTGCTTCTCCAGTATCCAAAATACCTGCAGCAGCTGTGATAATCATAGAGATTTGGTACAGAGGATTCACCAAATCAATAGAGAACTTTGCATGGGTAAAATATAAGATGCTATAAGTCGAATCAACTGCAACATATAAAAAGATTGAAGAGAGAAGCAAATATAACACTCGCTTGGAAGAAAAAGCGAGCGGTTGAAAATATAAGCTAATACATATGAGCAGAAGTAATGTATTTGTGAACGGATAGAAGAGTTCTACTAGTTTTGTCAAAGATGAAAAACTAGAGTTGTCCCAAATATGCTGGATAACAAAATAATACTCTAGCGTTACTGCAGCAATGAAAGTCGTGCTAATGTCACAAAAGATAAAGAGCTTTTGCAGCAGCGAATATGTGTACGTAATCTTATAAGAGAAGGCGATTAAATAATATGCTGGAAGCAGCAAAAATAAGATATTAGAAGCTTGCACATTGGTGAATAAAGAATAACCAAAAGTATCTTCGAAAAACCATAATATATCACCCAGCGAAAATCCTACACAGCCAAGCAATAGAAGAAACCAGAACGACCTGCTTTCTTTAGGTTGTTTTCGAAAGACGTAAAATAAAAAATATACAGCAATAGCATCACCAATTAGGCAAGAGATATTGGCACTAATATTTTGCATGAATGTATCATTTCTAAATAAAAACAACCATATATAGTGTAAGACAAGGTATATAACGGAAAACATAGTAAGCAAAAATAAGCGTTTATTTTGCTGTATAGTCATTAGAACACCTCAATAATAAGAGCTACAAGTATATATTTCGTATTCAGCATATACTACCTACATGGGATTTTCTAGTGGAATATAATATTTTTAAAAATTCTGAATTATAAACTCAATATAACACCATAGTTATGAAAAATTTGGTATAATTTCTGTAAACCTACTTTTTGAATAATGAAAAAATGATAAAAAATAAAGTAGGCTCATATGATTGTATGGAACAATGATAGCACGGGGGGAATTTCATGTTCAATGTGTATCAAAACAGCTATGCAATTGTAATTGTATTTTTGCTACTTGGTATTTTATTGCCGGTTGTAGCACTAACAGCAGGCAAATTGCTACGACCAAATCGACCGAGCATTGCCAAGCAGACGACCTATGAAAGTGGCATAGAGCCTTTTCATGAGGCTAATATTCGCTTTCATGCACGCTATTACGTATTTGCGTTATTGTTTGTTATTTTTGATGTAGAGACTGTATTTTTATATCCATGGGCGGTAGCTTACGAGGAACTTGGCTTATTTGCTCTCGTCGAAATGCTGATTTTTGTCGTTATGTTATTAATTGGGCTTTTATATGCTTGGAAAAAGAAGGTGTTGAAATGGTTATAAATTTTGAGCAAATGCACCCTGATGAGCGGGCTGAATTGGAGCGCAACATTTTCTTTACAACGCTCGAGCAGTTAAAAGGATGGGCGCGAAGCAACTCGCTTTGGCCAATGACATTTGGTCTCGCATGCTGTGCCATTGAAATGATGGGGGTAGGTTCTTCCCATTACGATTTAGATCGATTCGGCTCCTTCTTTCGTACATCGCCGCGCCAGTCTGATGTGATGATTGTGTCAGGAACAGTAACGAAAAAGATGGCGCCTATTGTAAGACGATTATATGATCAAATGCCAGAACCCAAATGGGTAATTGCTATGGGGTCGTGTGCGACTGCTGGTGGACCTTACATAAAGTCATATGCAGTTGTGAAAGGAGTCGATCAAATTGTACCTGTCGATGTGTATATTCCTGGATGTCCGCCCAATCCAGCTGCTTTAATTTACGGAATCAATAAATTAAAGGAAAAAATTCGCTATGAAGCCAAAACCGGAAAGCAGGTGACCAACCGGTGAGCGAAGGAAAAAGCTTGGAGGAGCTAAAAAAAGAGGCAGCAGCCAAGGCAAAGGAAGAAGCACTGAGAAAACGAGAAGAGAGAAAAGTGAAAGAAGCGGCAGAAATGCAAGAAAAAGAGAAAGCGCTGTCAAAACCTGAAGAAGAGAGTAAGGAATCGACAGAGGATGAGCTGGTAAGAGCGAAAAAAGAGGCAGCAGCCAAGGCAAAGGAAGAAGCACTGAGAAAACGAGAAGAGAGAAAAGCGAAAGAAGCGGCAGAAATGCAAGAAAAAGAGAAAGCGCTGTCAAAACCTGGAGAAGAGAGGAAGGAATCGACAGAGGACGAGCTGATACGAGCGAAAAAAGAGGCAGCAGCAAAGGCAAAGGCTGCTGCGCTTGCGCGTATGAAACAAAAGGAAGCGGTTCAGACGGATGCTACGGAACCACAAGGTTCTTCTGAGGACGAAAAGCAAAAGGCAATTGCTTTAGCGAAGGCAAAAGCAGTCGCCGCGGCCAAGGCGAAGTTAGCGTCGAAAGGGGAAGCAGGTCCAGAGGACGAGAAAACGAAAGCAATCGCCGCAGCCAAAGCAAAAGCTGTCGCAGCAGCCAAAGCGAAGGCTTCGGCTGCAGAAGAAACGGCAGAAATCACACCATCTGTGAACCAGCCTCTATTAGAACGATATGTTTCCGTTCTTACAGCGCATGTAGGTGCAGATGCTTTAGAAGACTCCTATATTAATAGACTGTCAAAAGACGTGCCGACGCTTGTTGTGAAGCGGGATGCATATTATGAAGTAATGGAGTTTTTGCGCAAGAATGAGCAGATGGCGTTTGACTATATGTCAGAGCTGCACGGTACGGATTTTGTGACGCATATGGAGGTATATGTGCATTTATACTCGTATCGTAACCGGCAACCGGTGGCGGTAAAGGTCAAGGTCGATCGTGAGAAGCCGGTGTTGTCTTCGGTGGCTCCGCTTTGGAAGGGAGCGGATTGGCCGGAACGTGAGGCATATGATTTGCTTGGCATCGTATTTGAAGGACATCCCAACTTGAAGCGCATTCTATTGCCAGATGATTGGATAGGATATCCACTTCGCAAAGACTACGAGCCTTTTGACGGGGAGGTGTAACTATGATTCGTACGGAAGAAATGCTACTAAATGTTGGACCACAGCATCCGAGCACACACGGGGTATTTCGGCTTGTACTTAAGATTGATGGTGAAATCATTAAAGAAGCAACACCAGTTATCGGTTACTTGCACCGAGGGACAGAGAAGCTTGCGGAGGACTTGCAGTATACGCAAATCATTCCGTATACAGACCGAATGGATTATTTGTCGGCGATGACGAACAACTATGTGGTTTGCCACGCGGTCGAGACGATGATGGGTCTTGAAATACCAGAACGTGCTGAATATTTACGGGTGCTTGCGATGGAGCTTGGACGTGTGGCGAGTCACCTTGTGTGGTGGGGGACGAATTTGCTGGATATCGGAGCTGTTAGTCCATTTTTATATGCATTTCGCGAGCGCGAGATGATTATTAATCTACTAAACGAACTTTGCGGCGCACGCCTTACCTTCAACTATATGCGCATTGGCGGCGTAAAGTGGGATGCACCAGATGGCTGGATTGAAAAGGTGGCTGCTTTTGTTCCTTATATGCGGGAGCAGCTCGCTGGATATCATGAACTTGTATCTGGAAATGAAATTTTTTTAAGTCGTATCAAGGGTGTGGGTATTTACAGTGCTGAGGATGCCTTAGACTATTCACTAAGCGGCGCTAACCTCCGCTGCACGGGTGTAAAGTGGGATTTACGCAAGGATGAGCCGTATTCGATTTACGACCGCTTCACGTTCGATGTGCCGGTCGGGGAGACGGGGGATGCCTGGGATCGGTACATGTGCCGTATGCAAGAAATTGAGGAATCGCTGAAGATTATTGAGCAAGCAGTCTCGCAATTCCCTGGGGATGGCCCGTTTTTAGCTAAGGTACCGAAGATTATCAAAGCACCAAAAGGGGAGGCCTTCGTCCGCATTGAATCACCGCGCGGCGAGATTGGCTGTTATATTGCAAGCGATGGAAAAAAGGAGCCGTATCGCATCAAGTTCCGGCGTCCGTCCTTTTACAATCTCCAGATTCTTCCCAAGCTCCTAAAAGGAGAAAACATTGCGAACCTCATTACGATTTTAGGCGGCGTCGATATTGTGCTCGGGGAGGTAGATGGCTAATGGTGCAGCAGCTCTTAGAGACGAGTCCAGATTGGACGACCTTTTTCATCTTTTTTGGCCTAGCGACAATGCTTTTGTTGATGGTACTTGGCTTTGTTACGTACGGCATTCTAGCAGAGCGTAAGGTTATGGGCTTTATGCAAGGTCGTATTGGACCAAACCAGGTCGGGGGCCGCTTCGGTTTATTACAGACGGTGGCGGATGTATTAAAACTATTAATTAAAGAAGATACGATTCCGAAGGCTGCCGATAAACCGCTGTTTATTTTAGGTCCGGTTATCGCTTTTGCGCCGGCATTCCTTGTCTTGGCTGTCATTCCTTTTACAGATGCATTTCGCTTTGCCGATATCGGTGTCGGGCTTCTGTATTATATCGCGGTGTCTGGGATTACAACGGTGGGCATCGTAACGGGGGCATGGGCTTCTAACAATAAGTACTCGTTGCTTGGCGGTATGCGCGCCGCTGCACAGATGATTTCCTATGAAATTCCGCTCGTTATGAGCGTGATTGGTATTGTATTGCTGACAGGAAGCATGAACCTTCTTGATATCGTCTATGCACAGGAGCGCGTTTGGTATATCTTTTTGCAGCCTGTTGCGTTTTTGGTCTTTTTCATTGCGGCTGTTGCGGAGCTGAATCGGACGCCGTTTGATTTACCGGAGGCGGAATCAGAGCTCGTATCCGGTTACCATACGGAATACTCCGGGTTTCGCTGGGCGTTTTTTATGCTGGCAGAATATGTGTACTTTTTTGCGATGACCTCGCTGATTACAGTCCTGTTTTTAGGGGGATGGCTGCCGGTACCGTTTCTGGCCTTCATTCCGGGAGCTGTTTGGTTCGCGCTTAAGTTTGCGGTTGTTATGTTTATATTGATTTGGTTCCGCGTCACGTTCCCGCGCTTGCGTGCCGATCATTTGATGGAGTTCGGGTGGAAGGTGCTGCTGCCGGTGGCGCTGGCAAACATCTTTGTAACAGCTTTATTGAAAGAGCTGTTCTTCTAAGGGGGATGGAGCATGTTAGGACTGCTGAAGGGCCTTAAATACACGCTACAAAACTTATCAAAGGAAAAGGTAACATATGATTATCCCAATCAATCTATACCGCTTCCGGACAGATTCCGCGGTATTCAAAAGTTTTACCCGGAAAAGTGCATTGTGTGCAACCAATGCGCGCAAATTTGTCCGACCGATTGCATTCAGCTAACGGGTAAAAAGCACCCTGATCCCACGAAAAAAGGCAAAATCATTGAGACGTACGATATTAACTTTGAGATTTGTATTTTATGTGACCTTTGTACTGAGGTTTGCCCGACAGAAGCAATTGTGATGACAAATAACTTTGAGCTCGCGGAATATTCGCGGGATGATTTGTTTAAAAATTTGGAATGGCTTGATGAAAACGATACGAACATTAGAAGGGAGAACAAAGCATGAGCGGCGGATTTTTAGCTTTTTTAGCACTGTCCGTTATCGCGATTGCTGGCGGTGTGCTGATGCTACATCTAACAAAGGTGATGCATATGATGTTGGCGCTCGTCTTTACATTTCTTAGCATCGCCGGCTTGTATTTTATGTTATCGGCTGAATTCGTCGGTGTTGTACAAATCTTAATTTACTCCGGTGCGGTGACGATTGTGATGATTTTTGGCATTATGCTGACCAAGCATGATGCAGAAAGCGCAGGGAATGGTGGATGGCGTTCATTCCTTGTCCTGATGGGCATACTTGCCTTTGGTGCGGTGATGTATTATGCCGTAAATCATGTGGATTTTAGCGGGGCGACAGAGGTGCCGCTTCATGAAGAGAATACGAAGCAAATGGGTGTTTTATTATATACAAAGTATATTATTCCATTTGAAATCACTTCAGTGCTGCTGTTGGTGGCACTTGTTGGCTCAATCATTCTAGCAAAGGGCAAGGAGGAAAAGGAGCATGAATGATATTCCCGTCGCAGGTTATCTCGTGCTTGCCATTATCTTGTTTTGTATCGGTTTATATGGTGCATTAACCAAGCGCAATGCGGTCATTGTTCTCATTTGTATTGAATTGATGATGAATGCCGCCAACTTGAATTTAGTCGCATTCAGCAAGCTGGGTCTCTTTCCAAGTTTAAACGGGCAAGTATTTTCGCTGTTTACGATTACCGTCGCGGCGGCGGAAGCAGCGGTTGGTCTTGCCATTTTAATTGCCTTGTATCGCAACCGCCAAACGGTAAATGTGGATGAAATGAATACATTGAAGAGATAAGGGGGGATGATGATGAGTTATGCATGGTTAATACCGGTGTTTCCGCTTGTATCCTTCCTTTTTCTATTATTTGGACGCTTGCGGGAGCGATCAGGCTTGGCTGGCTCGTTACTCATGTTGGCATCTTTGGTGGGGGCAGTCTTCGTACTTATGGAGCGGTTAACCGGGCCTACACTGTACAAGGAGTGGACGTGGCTGGTTATCGGAGAGCGAACTATTACCATGGGCTTTAAAGTAACGGCGTTAAATGCCTTAATGCTTGTGATTGTGACGCTTGTCAGCTTTTTAGTGCATGTATATGCAAATGGTTATATGAAGGGAGACGCACGTATTTCCGTATTTTATGCGTACCTCGGCTTATTTACCTTTGCGATGCTCGGGCTTGTGCTATCTCCTAACCTTCTGCAGCTGTACATATTTTGGGAGCTAGTCGGTCTCGGTTCCTTTTTGCTGATTGGCTTTTACTACTTTAAACCAGAGGCGCGCGCCGCTGCGAAAAAAGCTTTTATTATGACGCGTATCGGCGATGTGGGCTTATTCATTGGGATCATCCTTCTTTTTTGGCAGGTGGGTAGCTTTGAATACGATGTTATCTTTACGGCCTTGTCAGAAGGCGATATTTCAGATGGCATGATTACCTTAACAGCCATTCTTATTTTTATCGGAGCAATTGGGAAATCAGGTCAGTTTCCCCTCCATACGTGGCTTCCTGATGCGATGGAAGGACCGACGCCTGTTTCTGCTCTCATTCATGCCGCAACGATGGTAGCAGCTGGTGTGTACTTGGTTGCGGCGATGTTTCCGTTATTTGAGGCAAGTGAAGCAGCGATGATGACAGTCGCCATTACAGGCGGATTCACCGCTGTTTTCGCCGCAAGCATCGGCTTGGTACAAACCGATATTAAACGCATCCTGGCATTTTCGACCGTCAGTCAGCTCGGTTATATGATGCTTGCCCTCGGCTCGGGTGGATACGTTGCTGCCATTTTCCATTTAACGACACATGCATTCTTTAAAGCATTGCTGTTTCTAGCAGCTGGAAGTGTCATCCATGCTGTGCACACACAAGATATTACGAAAATGGGTGGCTTATATCGGCAGATGAAAGTGACCGGCACTCTCTTTTTAATCGGAGCAATGGCAATTAGCGGCGTACCGCTTTTGTCAGGCTTCTTCAGTAAAGATGAAATTTTGCTTGCGGCGTGGCAAAACGGCAACTATGTATTATTTACTTTAGGAATGCTGGCAGCCGCATTAACTGCATTTTATATGTTTCGTTTATATTTTCTGGTTTTTACAGGAAAAGCGCAGCGCACTGGTCATGAATCACCGGGCGTGATGACCCTCCCAATGATGGTACTCGGGGCTTTGGCTGTACTTGCAGGTTATCTCAATACGCCTTGGTCCGGTACTTTTTTAGGAGACTGGCTTGAAAGTGATGTATTGCTTTCAAAGCATGGACATGGCCCGGCTTGGATTATGATTATGGCTACGGTTCTTTCGTTGGCCGGGATTGCAGTAGCTTACGTAATGTACAAAGGTCCTCGTACAGAGCAGGAACGTACTATGTTTTATACGATTTTGCAAAATAAATATTATGTGGATGAACTTTACGCTCTGACCGTTCTTCCTCTCATCAACATACTAGCGAAGCTCATGCAGGTAATCGAGCATGTGGTAGAGGGAATGGCACAAGGGATACGCGGTATTATCAGTGGAAGCGGAGGTCTTGGCGCACGGCTACAGAGCGGACAGGTACAGACCTATGGTGCAGTTGTGTTTGTCACACTTGCCGCTTTACTTGTCATTGTAGTAGGGGGGTATTTCTCATGAATGCAATGTTGATCCTGTTCGTATTCTCCCCGCTCTTAGGGCTAGCATCGTTGCTAGTTACAAAGCGCACGATGTTAGTAGGAATACTTGGCACTCTGTTTCCACTTGTTTGTGCGCTCGTCATATATCAATCATATCTGTTGGGTACACCGTTTTCGTCGTTTTCCTTTTATACCAACTGGTTCCGGTTTGGAAACTTTGAAGAGGAAACTCTATTTCAAGTAGCATTTGAGCTTGGGGTGAACGGCTTTTCCTTTATGATGATGTTCTTAACAGCTGTATTGGCGCTGTTGGCAGCGTTCGCAGGCCGAAACATTACAAAAGGTGCGAGAGGTTTTTATGCCTTGCTGTTTGTACTAGAAATTGGCATGCTCGGGGTATTTGCCGCTGAGAATCTTCTATTATTTTTCTTCTTTTTTGAACTTACCTTGCCGGCGATGTTTCTTCTTGTTGGGAAATGGGGACGGTTTGGCAGCGAGCAAGCTTCCTACAGTTATTTAATCTACAATGGCATTGGCTCGGCTATTTTGTTAGTTGTGTTTGTCATCTTATTTGGTAAGACGGGAACGACCAATTATGAAGGTATTATGCAGGCGCTACAAAGCGGACAAACGATTGGTCATGTATCGGAAGAGCTGAAAATGGGGCTGTTTATTGCACTGTTTATCGCATTTGGAATCAAGCTGCCTATCTTTCCGCTTCATCGCTGGATGGTGCGGGTGCACGTACAAGCACCACCGGCAGTTGTTATGCTGCATGCCGGTGTATTGTTGAAAATTGGAGCTTACGGGTTAGTTCGCTTTGGATTGGGATTATTTCCAGAACAGTTTGACCGCTTGGCATTTTGGATTGCTATAATCGGTGTGGTAAATGTCCTGTACGGTGCATTATTGGCACTTATCCAGACCAATCTGCGCAAGGTACTTGCCTATTCCAGTATTTCTCATATGGGGATTGTACTAATTGGTTTGGCAGCAATGAATGAAGCGGGCATAAAAGGGGCTGTATTTCAAGTTGTATCGCACGGTTTAATTGCTGCGCTACTATTCTTTTTGCTTGGTATTTTGGAAGAACGTTTTGACACAAGTGATCTTGCAAAGCTTGGAGGCCTTGCAAAAAGCATGCCGCTGTTTGGCGGATTTTTGCTTGCGGGTGGGATGGCTTCGCTTGGATTACCGGGGATGTCAGGGTTTATTAGTGAATTTTTAGCATTTCTTGGGTTGTTCCAAACTATGCCGATCGTTGCGGTCATTGGATCGCTCGGTATCATTGTAACAGCTGCCTATGTGCTGCGGGCCGTTCTCTCAATTACATTTGGAGAAGGACCGAATGGCCGTGATTTGTGCGTCTTGGAAATTGTACCGGCTGCAGCCTTGCTCGTACTTATTATCGCAATTGGTGTTGTTCCTGAATTACTTGGCGGGCCGATCGGGTCTGTACTGCAAATGGTGGGGAGGTAGTTGCAATGGATATGGAAATGCTGCTGAGCTTGCCCTGGGGCTTGATGCTGCCAGAGTTCATTATCGTTGGTGCTGCTGTACTCCTTTCCTTGCTGGACCTGTTTGACATTGGAAAGCGAAAGCTTGGTTTGCTTGCCATCTTGGCTGTGCTATCATCGCTGGTAGCGCTGATCTTTTTGTATAACGATCCCGCAAGTGACATTTTATACGGTACCTTCGTGCTCGATGGCTTTTCAAAAGCCTTTAAATCGATTTTACTTGTAGGCGCTGCACTTGTGCTCATGCTTGCGCTAAGCGACTATGAGAAAAAAATGATTGAGGACCGCAGCGAATATTTTTACCTGTTTTTAACTGCGTTGCTGGGTGCGATGATTATGACATCGAGCAACGATCTTATTACATTGTTTGTAGGCTTAGAGCTGTTGTCCCTTTCCTCCTATATTTTAGTGGGAATTCGTAAAACATGTACTGCTTCCAACGAAGCCGCGATGAAATACGTAATTAACGGCGGTATCGCCACAGCAATTACACTGTTTGGGATGAGCTACCTGTATGGCCTAACCGGCACGACAAATGCAACCGAGATGATGGCTGTGCTGCAGGGGCAAACAAGAGGCGATGTGGAACTACTTTTATCCATTGCCTTTTTACTAACCTTCGTTGGCTTGGCATTTAAACTGGCGGCTGCTCCGTTTCATATGTGGGCGCCTGACGTATATGAAGGGGCGCCGACACCAGTGACCGCTTTTTTAGGGACGGTATCTAAACTAGCCGGCTTTGTAATTATGTTGCGCATCTTCCTGCTAATCTTTTCAGGAACGCCAGCCGGTACAACAACAGTGATGGATAAGATGCAAATTTACATTGCGGTATTGGCGGTAGCTTCCATGGTGATTGGTAACGTTGTTGCGCTAAAGCAGACGAACGTAAAGCGGATGCTGGCTTACTCTGGTATCGCACATGCTGGTTATCTACTGGTACCGTTTGCTACGTTATCTGTTTTTACGCTCGACTCAATGTGGTTTTATATGCTGGCGTATCTATTGATGAGCATTGGGGCATTTGCCGTGCTATATGCAATCAGTCGAAGTGGTGATGACAGCGTGCATGCTTTTTCTGGTCTATACCGCCGCTCTCCTCTGCTGGCAATTGCAATGACGATTTTTATTCTTTCACTTGCAGGAATTCCAGGAACAGCCGGCTTTATTGGAAAGGTACACATTTTCCTCAGTGCGCTAGCGGGCGACGCTTCTTACTATGTTTTACCAGCTATCTTAATGGCGACAACTGTTATATCATTTGCTTATTATTTTCGTATTCTGCAGCTTATGTTCTTCCGGGCATCTGAAGAAGAAGTGTCAGCTATCCCTTTGAACTTAAAGATTGTTATTACCGTATGTGCTGTGTTCACCATCGTATGTGGTATTTTGCCGGCAATCGGATATGACATTTTTTACGAGAACTTTCCATTTATGAGAGATTTCTTTTACATTGGACAAAACTAGTGATATAAATGATACAGTGAGAAAAGTGCAGAGTGAAGACTCTGCACTTTTTAGGTAGTAGACTGTAGAGATCGCCTTGTGCATAGGAATTGCAGTTCTTCGTATAAGAGGAAAACTGGGAGGGTAAGGCGAATTGTTTAGTTGTGAAAATGACTTGGAAAATTGTTAGGAAGGGGATTTGCTGTGTCGCAAATGTTAGGGCAACAAGCGCTGATTGCGATTATATCGCACTTGTTTTTTATCAGTGTAACCTGGTGGGCGCTTCAAGGACTTCGTATTGAAGAGCTAATGAAAAAAGGAAAAGTACTGCAGACAAAGGTGCTGCTTGTTTTATTGACAGTGGCAATCGGCTCGTCTGTAAGTAACTTCTTCTTAGATTACTTAGGATATTCGAAAAGCTTGCCGTATATTTTGCAGTAATGCGTGTAATTGGTCTGTAAATGTCGAGTATACTTCCCTTATGTCCCGTCAAAACTGGGAACAAGGGGGGAGCGATATGAATAGATTAGTACATTTGTTTATTGTCATGCTTTTCGTAATGGGAATTGTAGGGTATCAACAAATAAAGGCTATAAAGCCGGAAGAAAAGATAACACAAATACAAACCGTTTTAGAAAAAAACGGAGCACATATACAAGAGTGGAGCTTGCTTGCTAAGGAAGAAAGTGATGCAGTAAGTGATATACATACATTTCAAAAGCTGCTGGGGCGCTTAAAGACGCAAATGGACGGTGCGGATTGGTATGTGGAAAATGCGGAGCAGGGTATGAAGGCAACCGCAATAAAAAAGTTTTCAAATCGTCAAGAACGCCTTGTAGTAACGTGGACAAACGCTCATACTACACATAAAACCTTTATTATTTATGAGGTGAAAGGGAAAAAATGGGACGAGGGAATTGTTGCGAAAATGGATAAAATTTTTAGCCAAAAACCGACAATTTACACTTGTGTTCGAGCCGTTTGGGGTGATAAGATTGAAGGTGTTTTGCAAAATAAAGCAACAAAAATATTGAAAGACTTAGAAGCTAAGCCCATTGAGACTTTGCAGGAAAGAGCATTCGTCACGGTTTCCGCATATACTGGGAAGTGGAATGACGCCCTTTCTATAAACAAAGAGAAAATGAACGTACAAGTCGCACTGCGTACTGTAGGCGACAAAACGACTGTAGTGGTTGGCACACCAATAATTACGTCAGAGTATTGATAGATGATTTAGGAAATTGAAGACACGGAGGGGAATACTTTGGAAAAAATCATTGTCCGTGGCGGTGGCCGGCTGAATGGTACTGTGCGCGTAGAAGGCGCAAAGAATGCCGTTTTGCCGATACTTGCTGCAACCTTATTAGCAAGTGACGGGAAAAATATCATATCCGATGTGCCGGCTCTATCCGATGTATACACAATTAATGAAGTATTGCGTCATTTAAATGCTGATGTCGTATTCGCAGATGGCCAAGTAATCATTGATGCATCGAAAGAGCTAAACGTGGAGGCGCCGTTTGAATATGTTCGCAAGATGCGTGCATCTGTTCAAGTCATGGGGCCACTTTTGGCACGTAAAGGACACGCGCGCATTGCTTTGCCTGGCGGCTGCGCAATCGGATCTCGACCAATCGACCAGCATCTCAAAGGCTTTGAAGCAATGGGTGCAAAAGTTAAGGTTGGAAATGGATTTGTGGAAGCATATGTGGACGGAGAGTTACACGGAGCAAAAATTTACTTAGACTTTCCAAGTGTAGGTGCAACGGAAAACATTATGTCAGCGGCTGTGTTGGCAAATGGTACAACAATTATTGAAAATGCGGCAAAAGAGCCGGAGATTGTAGACCTTGCGAACTTCTTGAACGCGATGGGTGGAAAAGTACGTGGTGCAGGTACAGGAACAATTCGCATTGACGGCGTTTCAAAGCTATTTGGTACACATCATCATGTTATTCCTGACCGCATTGAAGCAGGCACATTTATGGTTGCTGCGGCGATTACAGGTGGGAATGTTCTCATAGAAAACGCAGTACCTGAGCATTTGCGCCCTGTTACAGCGAAAATGCAAGAAATGGGTGTTACAATTATTGAGGAAAAAGAAGGTTTGCGTGTAATCGGTCCTGACCGCTTAAAAGCTGTGGACATCAAAACGATGCCGCACCCAGGCTTCCCAACTGATATGCAAGCACAGATGATGGCTCTTCTTCTAAAAGCAGAAGGCACAAGCATGATTACAGAAACTGTATTTGAAAATCGTTTCATGCACGTAGAAGAGTTTCGTCGCATGAACGCTGATATTAAAATTGAAGGTCGTTCTGTCATCATGAATGGACCATGTGATCTGCAGGGTGCAGAAGTAGCGGCAACGGATCTTCGTGCCGGCGCAGCGTTAATTCTGGCGGGTCTTGTATCCGACGGCTATACACGCGTAACAGAGTTAAAACACTTAGACCGCGGCTACGTAAACTTCCACGGCAAACTCGCAGCGCTTGGTGCCGATGTGGAACGTGTAACAGAACAAAATGAAGAAACGGCACAAACCGTATCAGATCTTCATGCATAATCGCAAAACAGCTTCTATGTTTTTTCCGAAAAGCATGGAAGCTGTTTTTTTGCGCCTGAACGAGCCGCTTCCGCTTTTCGTGATCCAGCTCTAGCGGCTAGGCGCTGCCATCAGAGAACCTCCGCCCATAAAGGCAAAGAGCGCCTTTTCGGTCGGAGAACCGCTGATTTTGCGCCTGAACGAGCCGCTTCCGCTTTTCTTCTCTACTACTGTTATAGTCAGAAATATGAGATAATATGCTTTTATTTCCAAAAAGTGATGTGTTGTTCTAAATGCTTGTCCGCTTCCATACATTTAAAGGGTAGAGAGTATGTGGGAGGGAAAGCGATGAAGACAAAACTTGCAATTACACTCGTGTCTAGCTTAACTGCGCTCGTCATCATCGTACCAAGTGCGTTGGTAGTGCCGTTTCATGGAGAGACGAAGCAGCTTACGATTACAAAAGCAGCGCCGGCTGCAAAACAAGAGGTACCTACCGTGAAGAGTAATGTAGAGGTTGCGGTATATCGAAGTGCGCAAAAAAAGGTGGAACGGATGCCTCTTGAAGAGTATGTCGCCGGGGTGATTGCCGCAGAGATGCCTGCTGATTTTGAGCTGGAGGCTTTAAAGGCCCAAGCGCTTACAGCTAGAACGTTCGTTGTGAAACGGATGCTTACGGGGGCAAAAAACGAAGCGCATGTGACGGATACAGTCGACAACCAAGTATATAAAAATAACGCCGAGTTACAAAAGCTGTGGGGCAAGGACTATGAGCGGAAAATGAAGCGGATCAAGGAAGCCGTTGAAGCAACGGCAGGACAAGTTCTTACATATAAAGGAGAGCCGATTACTGCCTCATTTTTCTCAACAAGCAACGGCTACACTGAGAATTCCGAAGATTATTGGACCAGTCCCTATCCATACTTACGCAGTGTGAAAAGTCCATGGGATACAGAAGCACCGAAATACCAAGCGGAAAATAAAATGGATTTAAATAAATTCCAACAGGCGCTTGGCGTACGGGTTCCTGCGACCGGTGAAGTTGCTAAAATCATTGAACGCACACCCGGTCAGCGTGTCAAAACAGTAGAGGTAAATGGTAAGAAGCTTTCAGGACGTGAAGTACGCGACAAGCTAGGTCTCCGCTCCACTGACTTTTCCTTCAGCCGCCAAGGCAACACCATTGTTGTCATCACAAAAGGCTACGGTCACGGCGTGGGTATGAGCCAGTACGGTGCTAACGGTATGGCGAAGGAAGGAAAAACATACCAAGATATTGTTAGTCACTATTACCAAGGCATCGAGATTACAGGATTAAATCAATATGAAGGTAAATTGACAGCAAGAAATTGAGAACACGGTCCTTAAAGGGGCCGTGTTTTATCATTTATCTCAGATGTTTTACATGTAGTTTCAGGAATTATTTCAAGAAGGAACGCACAAGTAGATAACTTCTGGAAAAATAGAGTTATATGCGGAAGCCGGCGTTTGTTTTTGCTAGACTGTACATAGAATAGTGTACATACGTAGAAGGGAGCTGGCAGATACTTGTACAGACAGAAAAAGCCTGTCTCGTTTTATGTGTTCTTCCTTCTGTTTTTGATCGGAGTGGGGCTGACGGTATACAGCTTGCTTTTATTGAACCAAACGCAGAAGGTGCAAACGGATGGTATTAATAGAATAGAAATTACAAAAAGAGGTGTATACAAGTTATATCATGAATATGAATTTATAGAGGGTGGCGACACTGTGAAAATGCCTGTTTTTTCAGCACTTGAAAATGTGACCATTCGCTCGGAGGACGGCACAAAGGCTGAGGTGTATGGGTCTCCTGTTAAAGGTGGTCATAAGGATGGTACAAGTCGCTTGCGTGAAGTGGGGATTGTGAAGTTTGCAAAGGCAGGTTGGTACACAGTGCAAGTTAAAGGAAGTAAGGACCCGCTTCGTTTTTATTTGCGTCGTAGCTCGGACAGGCCGCTTGCTGCGACGGGCATTGTATTGATTGTGATAGGGGCTTTTATGTGCGCGGCGATTGAAAAGCGTTTGCGTGAAATGTAAATTATACTTTACCCTATTTTTCATAATTTGGTATACTGTAACATAAAACAAATCTTATGATGATAGGGGGGAGTGCTCTGAATATATTATGGGATTTTGACGGCACGTTAATTGACAGTTATTGTGTATATGTGTCCAATTTTAAGAAGGTGCTTGGCGAGGATGTGCCTCGTCACGAAATTATGGCAAAGCTGAAGGTGTCTATTCCCTATGCGCTTTCTTATTATGGCGTGTCAGATGAGGAAATTGAATCCCCATCTTCGTATCGTCCGTTCGCTGGAGCGGCACAGGTGCTTGGGCAAGCAAATCGAAATGTAATCGTGACGCATTATCCCAAAGAAGAGGTTATTCGTATCTTAACGCATTATAGTTTACTGAATTATTTTGCAGAGATTATTGGCCCAGAGGATGGGTTCCCTAAAAAGCCGGATGACCAAGCCTATCGCTATTTACATGAAAAGTATCATATTGATCTTGTTATTGGAGATCGAGAAGTTGATTTGATTCCGGCCAAGCGTCTCGGAATCAAAACTTGTATGTTTCAAAATTTGCTGGAGCCTGGTGCTGATTTTTATGTAGAGTCGTATGAACAACTTTCTCGTATTTTATATTTGAAAGAGATTCGGGAGCTGTCCGGATGATGAGACAGCTCTCTTTTATAAAAAGGAGTGAGCGTATGATTCAGAAAGAGCGGCGTATACCATTGAAGATTAAAAAGCTAGAGGCGTTGCTGCGGAGGTTGCCGAGCAATCACCCGGAACGGAGCAAAGTCGAAACAGAGTTGTCTAAGGGTTTAACAGGCTTTCAAGGTGAACAATCTCTCAATTATCATCTTTCCTTTTTACCTCATTATCATATCCTTCATGACCTGCGCTTACCTGCTTCGCAGGGCTATTTCCAAATTGATACGTTATTGGTTTCTGAAACCTTTCTTATGATTGTAGAAATAAAAAATATTGCCGGTACATTGTTTTTTGACCAAGCGCAACGACAGTTAATTCGTACATATCGTGATAAGGAAGAGGCGTTTCCCGACCCGTTGCTGCAGGCGACGCGTCAGCAATTGCATTTGCAAGACTGGTTAGTTCGCCACGGATTTCCGCTTGTTCCCGTCTGTTATCGCGTTGTCATTAGTAATCCAGCTACGCTTATCAAAACGGATGGACGTTTGCGTAATGTCGTTCACGCAGCAGCACTTCCTGGAGAGGTGGAGGGATGCGAACGGATGTATAAACAAACATGCCTGGAGCCAAAAAATCTTCGTAAGCTCTGTCGCCTACTAATAAAGCAACATACACCGTACAATCCGGATGTGCTGGCTCATTTAAAAATTGGGCGCGACGAAGTAAAAGGTGGTGTGTACTGTCCATCTTGCTTTGCACTCGGTATGAAACGGGAACGGGGCAAGTGGACTTGTTTGAAGTGCGGTACGCCATCTAAGGACGCACATCGATTGTCTCTATGTGACTACGCGTTGCTGCTGGGTTCGGAGATTACAAACCGAGAGCTGCGACACTTTTTGCAGATTGAATCAGAATCAGTGGCCACAAAAATGTTGCGGCAGATGAAGCTAGAAAGTAGAGGGGAACGCAGACACAGAGTATACAAACTACCTCTAACAGAGTGGCTGTACCCAGCTGCAAACGAAGGGCACAAGCATTCGGCCGATAGAAGAGAAGTTCGGCCGATAGAAGCTGGAAATCGGCCGATAGAAGAGAAAGTTTGGCCGATAGAAGCTGGAAATCGGCCGATAGAAGAGAAGTTCGGCCGATAGAAGAGAAGTTCGGCCGATAGAAGCTGGAAATCGGCCGATAGAAGAGAAAGTTTGGCCGATAGAAGCTGGAAATCGGCCGATAGAAGAGAAGTTCGGCCGATAGAAGAGAAAATTCGGCCGATAGAAGAGAAGTTTGGCCGATAGAAGAGAAGTTTGGCCGATAGAAGAGAAGTTTGGCCGATAGAAGAGAAAATTCGGCCGATAGAAGAGAAAATTCGGCCGATAGAAGAGAAAATTCGGCCGATAGAAGAGAAGTTTGGCCGATAGAAGAGAAAATTCGGCCGATAGAAGAGAAGTTTGGCCGATAGAAGAGAAAATTCGGCTAATGATGCGTGAAACCAAGTTAAAAACGGCGCTAGCGGCGCCGTTTGATGAGTGTAATCAGTAATAAAAGTAGTGGCACGCCTGTTTGTAGGGGAAGGTGGAGATAATAGGGAACCACTTCTAATCCAACTAGGATGTGTTCGCTAAAGTTGCTAGCCATACGAGGTGCGTAGATGATGAGTATGGCGGCTATGATGATAGTGATGATGTGACAATATTTGGTTTTTAATTTGAATACATCTTTTATACCGAGTGCGCCCGCATAAAAGAAGATACTGATCTTCACGAAGCCGCCGACAATAAGGGCAGATAGAGCTACGGCGTCCAAACGTTGAATGATTTCGCCAATCCGGACGCGACTTACGCTGAGAAGGAGCGGAAATTGAACGATTTCAGTATAGGTAACACCAAGGATACAGATGTTGAGAATAATCGTTACACTAAGTACAATGCCGCTGACAATAATGGCTACAAACCCTGCGCGGATGGCGCTTTTACGGTTGTTAGTATGCTGCATCAGCATGGTAAACACAATCATTTCGCCGAACGGAAACGTATAGATTAAGGGGAAAGCGGCCTTAATGACAGGTGTAATTCCATTTTCAAGCATAGGGAGCAATCGTTCAACATGAATGATACCAGAAAGAAGCATCGCTACTAACGTCATCCCACCTATCAATAGCGAGGCAATGAACAGTAGGCTACCTGCTCTTGCAAACACTTCAAATCCATTGCATACAGAAAAAAGGACTGTAACCATCATAACAACCATTACGACAATGAGTGGTGTATTGTTTAAAGAAGACGTGGTGAGAAGTTCACCAAAATCTCGCAATACACGAGCTGAGATATAAAAAAAGTACAGAATATATATAACGGAGATAGTGCCGCCTAGCCAGGTGCCAAGTAGCTTTCGCAAATAACTAGTGAGCGCCATGTTATGCACGTAATATAAATACGCATACACGGCAAATAAAGGAAGGCCCCCAAGCATTCCAAGTAATACAGCAAGCCACGCATCCTGCTTCGCCTCTGTACCTAAGCTGACAACGATGGAACTACCAATTTCAAATAAAAACATGAGGGCAAACAGCTGTTTACCGCTAATGTTCATTCTTTGCATGGTGTCGCTCCTTTCTACGCTTCTTGATACTATCTGTAATCAACAGCATCACAGGAATCAAAACACCGTATATAAGGACAAGTGGGGTCCAGTATTCGGAGATGTAATTAAAAAAGTAAGGAGCGTTTGGAATCATTAAAATACCATAAGGTACAAAAATCAGCATGAGTGGTCCCAGTAAAATCTTGGGATCACGTACTGCAAAGGTGTGGGCAATGCTTGTTACACAGCTGTACAAACAAATAGAAGATTTTACGAAAAAAGTAATTAACCAAATAACACCAATAATAACCTCTAGGCGCTGAATAAAATTACCGATGTTCACTTTTTGTGCGAGTGTATATACAGGATAAATAGAGTTTGCAGTTAAGCCTACCCCTAAAATTAATAAAGAAAGCAATACAATTAAAACAATGACAAAACCACCTATCAAAATACCAATAAAATAAAACTTGCGAACCTCTTTGACAGCATGGACGTGAGGTGTAATCATTAAAAAAATAATTAAATCGGCATAGGGAACGCCAAGAACGGTAAAAGTGCCACGAGCGATTGGTGCAAATCCATTTTCCCATACGGGCATAATATTGTGCCAATCGATAAGTGGTACGAGCATCAATACAAGCAAGACAAAAAAGCACATAATCCAGGGGACGAATACACGAGCTGTGCGTGCAAGATTTTCAATTCCGCTTCGAACGGCAATAGTGACAACTGTGGAAAAAACAATGATAATTGCGACTAGCGGCGTGTCCGGTAACAAAAGAGTGGCGATTAAATCAGACACTTGACGAGACAATCCGGCCGCTAAGGTTAGGAAGTAAAACGTAAACATCAGGGCAATACTACCGCCAATCCATTTGCCAAATACAATTTGTAAACATTGTATAAAAGAATGGCGCGGATATCGTTTATGAATTTCGGTATATAAAGGTACAAGAAGCAAAGCAATGGGAATGGCGAGGATAGCTGCAACCCAACTATCCTGCTTTGCATAGGGCGCAATGAGATTAGGGACGTTTAACGTTGAGCTGCTGACAATGAACATAAAGATTAATATAAAAAACTGCGCCCCTGATATGTGCTCTTTACGCACGTTACGCCCTCCTTACACCTAAAATATCATTCAGCCATGTGCTGAATGGTTTTATAAGTATGGCAAACCAATCAAGTGGATTGGGAACCGGCAAATGAAGAATCATTGCTAACGAAAAAAAGGTTCCACTTAGAAGTAAGGTGCCATAAACGACGAGTTCACGTTTTTGCTTTTGCTTCCAAAGAGGGGGAATCTCAAATGCACTCATTCCAATTGCAAATAATACTAACATGACACAGCCAAGTAACATATTAATCCCTCTTGATTTCTTTTAGATAAGATTTCCCTGTATTACCCGTTCTCCAAATTTTGATATCCGGATGAAAGCGGATGGATGCTTTTAAGAACCCTTTATCATGCCAGGTATCTTTCATTTTTTTCCATGCTTGTGGATCAGCCCGGTGCACCGCTTCTCCAAAACCAAAAATATCACTATGAAGTTCACGAGCGCGCTTCACAGATTCCATAGTTAATTGTCGATTTACTTTTTCAACTAATTTTTCTGCTTTCTTAATTACTTTCGGATCTGTTAAATCCATATTGCACTGCACTTCACTAATGTTTCCATGCGCTTTTACATAAACATCAATGTAGGCCTTGCCGTTCACTACGCGCGCTTTTATTTTAGAAGAGGCGCGAATAACTTCCACGACAAATAGTCCGCCTTCAGGCCAGTACACTTCTCCTACAGTTGTACTCACCTTTCCAACAATATAGTTGAGCCCCTTACTTTCTCGCTTATTCAGCCAACCAACAAGCTGATCACCGCGAAACACACCCAAATCATGATATTGTAGCGTACTTTCCGGATACACTTTGTCTAAGTTTTGCTTCGTTCCCCCTTTTTCTTCACTTCCTATAAAATGAATGCCTGTAAGAACCGGAGATTTCCCTGATGACGTCATTTGTGATACAAGCTCGTCTAATTGCGTCGCATATGTAGGCGCCCATACTCGCTGAGAAACTTCTAAGGATTTGTAGAGTTTTTGTGCTGGGATTTTTTCAATAGGACTTACATTTTCTAACACAGCAAATCCTGTTGTATCACGTGCTAAAATAATATAAAAGTCCGAACGCAATTCTTGATCCCGATGCAATAGCTCTAAAATCTTAGCAACTCCATCCTCAGCCAATGCTTCACCTAATACTAAAATGCGCAAATGCCCCAAATAAATTTTACGTGGTGATACAGTTGTCATAAGGCGTAAAGCTTCATGCAGTGTTTTTGATTTTTGTTTATATATGGTAACAGGTGCTCGTCCGCCCGTGCCGAGGCGCGGTGTTACTTCGTTCGGATCTACAACTTGCACACTGATCACATATTGCCCATCCGAGCTCTTATCAATCGCCATTCCGACAGCGATTGCCAGTTCATTCAGTTCACGTCTATTCCAGCACCCCGTTAACACGAGAAGCATCACAGAAAAAATAAAGACAGATCGCTTCATGTTGTTCCCTTCTTTGACCGAGGTATCGGCGTTTTATTACGTATGTTATTTTGCTTCGCAAACTCAGCTGGCCGCTTTCGAAGTAACCAATGCGGCAATCGAATTAACGTATCTTGTGGTGACGTATTATGGGTAGGTGTAATCGGGGCCAAATATGGCACACTGAAAGAACGTAACGAGCATAGGTGCACAACCATTAAAATGAGTCCCATGGTAATACCAAACAATCCAAAGGAAGCGGCTAGCATCATGAGCAAAAAGCGTAAAATCCGAATTGCAATGGATACGTTATAAGCCGGCAGTGCAAAAGATGAGATAGCCGTAATGGAAACGACAATTACAATCGCAGCAGATACAAATCCAGCTTCTACTGCCGATTGTCCAATAACAAGGGCACCAACAATCGAGATGGTTTGTCCGAGCGGACGTGGTGTGCGCAATCCAGCTTCACGTAATACTTCAAAGGTAATCTCCATAATGACGGCTTCCACAAATGCTGGAAACGGAATGCCCTCGCGCTGAGCAGCCAGACTGATGAGTAAAGGAGTTGGTAGCATTTCCTGATGAAAGGTCGTAATCGCAATATAAGTGGACGGTGCCAATAGTGCGATAAAAAAGCTAGCATAACGAAGTAAACGTAATAAGGAGGAAACAAGAGAGCGTTCGTAATAGTCCTCCGGTGTTTGAAAAAATTGTACGAACAAAACAGGAACGAGTAACACAAACGGCGTTCCGTCCACAAAGATGGCGATTCGTCCCTCTAACAGTCCCGCAGCCACTACGTCTGGTCGTTCGGTGTTAAATACGGTTGGAAATGGAGACAAGAAGCTGTCCTGTATGTAATCTTCAATATAACCGCTCTCTAAAATAGCATCCGTGTCAATACGATTCAAGCGCTCGTACAATTCCTTTACAATGTTTTCATCCGCAATGCCATTAATATACATCACCGCAATGTTAGTTCTGGTCACCTTGCCAATGTGCCTTTGTTCACAGTATAGGTTTTCATCATGAATTTTCCGACGTACCAACGTAGTGTTTGTACGTAATGACTCTGAAAACGCTTCGCGCGGCCCTCGAATGACAGTTTCGGAAGAAGGTTCATTTACACCGCGGTCCCTCCATCCGCATGTTGGCACCGCTAAACCTTGCTCACAGCCTTCAATGAATAGAACGGTATGTGCATCTAGCATTGCCATCTTTACATCCATCATGGTTTGTAAATTGTGAATTTCTCCAGTAGCAATTACAGAAGTTGTAATATAGTGAAGAAGCTTATCAGGCTCTTGCGTACCGTATCGCTTTATATGTTTTTCAGCTATTTGCATAGATTGAATAATAAATTCACTGATTGCGGTTTGGTCGATCAAACCTTCTATATAAACTAATCCAATGGGAACACCAACGTTCATTTGCCGTGTGACTACATCGGCGCTGCTTCCGAAGGCTTTATGGATGGTAGCTATATTTGCCTGTACGCTACTAGTAAGCTGGTTCTCTTCTTGTTTTGATGCTTGTTTTTGTGGTTGTTCTGGAGGTGGCTGTATCCGTGAACCGCCATGACCGTCAAACCAATCCATCAATTGTTCCTCCTTTCCCATTTATTTCATTATTTGTTAAGGGAGTAATTTCTATGAATGATGCTCAAAAATTATATATTTGACGAATTTCTACAAAAAAACATGCATAAAAACGTTTGCTTTGTCGAAAAGTAATGAGTTATACAGCGTATAGATTGGTTAATTCTTGTTCAAACTGATTGCTGAGGTGATAATCAAATGAGAGATGGAGAAAAAAAATCTCGTAAAGTAGTGAAGTTTGGTCAAAAACGTTGGGTATTTCCAACTGTGTACATCGCGTGTGCAGCTGTAATCTTAACAGCGACGCTTTGGTACCAATCGGCTGACAAGAAAGAAACAAAAAAACCAACTGCACCATATAGCCAAAACAACGAAGGTGCGGTTCCAGTAACGAAAGCAACAGAAGTTGTGAAAATGCCGGTTGCTAAAGTAGAAAATGCAGTTGTAAAGAAGAAATTCTACGATTCTACTGCAACACCAGAAGAGCAAGAAGCAGCACTTGTATTCTATAACAACACGTATTCCGCAAACACGGGTATTGATATTGCATCTAAAGATGGCAAGACATTTGACGTGACAGCAGCTATCAGCGGAACAGTTGTAAAGTCTGAAAAAGACTCCCTGCTTGGTTACGTTGTAACAGTCGAAAGTGGCAATGGCATCACAGCGTCTTACCAAAGTCTTGAAGGTGTAACATTAAAAGTGGGCGACAAAGTAGCGCAAGGCGATGTAGTTGGTAAAGCAGGCCTTAGCACAATCGGCAAAGAAGCTGGTTACCATGTACACTTTGAGCTTCGCAAAGATGGTGTAGCGGTTAATCCGCAAACATTTTTCGATAAAACGGTAGCTGACATCAAAACAGCACCTGTAACAGCACCGGTGAACAACGAAGACAAAGAGCCAGCGAAGGATGAAAAGCAAAACGCCGATAAAGAAGAGCCTGCAAAGGACGAGAAGCAAAATACAGATACGGAAAAAGAGCCAGCCAAGGATGAAGAGCAGAACACCGAGAAGGAACCTGCTAAGGAAGGCACTGAAAAACCGAATCAAGAAGAAAATAACTAAGCGGCCAAACAGCCGCCCAACTGCGAATACGCTTGGGCGGCTGTTTTTTTGTCGTAAACCTGCTTGTCCCCGCATATAGTATGAAAAAAAGGAGGGGACGAATATGTCATTAGCCGTAACGCTCATCATCTTATTCATTATTACATTCTTTATCTTCTCTATTTTTATCCTCATAACAGGAACTAAAGGCCCTCCATCTTATCGAAACTTTGAGTCGGACAAGAACGAAGAAAAACTGCCGGACTGAACGGCAGTTTTTCTCTGTGCTTAAAATTCGGCCGATAGAGTAGGAAGTTTGGCCGATAGAAGAGAGTTTTGGCCGATAGAGTAGGTGGTTCGGCCGATAGAAGAGGAAGTTTGGCCGATAGAAGAGGAAGTTCGGCCGATAGAAGAGAGTTTTGGCCGATAGAACTAAGAATCCGGCTGATACAGAGGCTTAGCTAGTTGGCAACCTGCCAATCTATACCAGAATTTGATGTTAAACGGTATGATTTTCTTTTATAATGGAATAAAATGGGGTATGAAAATGAGCGAACGGATGTATGTACGATTATTTACACGCGCGGAAACCTTCTATCATTTCGCCACGCATCTTGACCATTTGGAGCATCCCGGTAAATATGCCGCATACGGTGGACAATCCCTGCACGACCAATCGCATGGCGAAGCATTTTTATCACTATTTCTCCATAGATTTAATAAAAAAGCAATCTACTTACTCGACGAGCCTGAGGCCGCGCTTTCACCAGCACGGCAGCTCACCTTTTTACGAATTATGCACGAATTTACAAAAAATGGGGATGTGCAGTTTATCATAGCTACGCATTCACCTATTTTACTTGGCTTCCCTGATGCAACGATTTTGCAATTTGATGAGAATGGCATGAGTCCAATTGAGTATGAGATGACATCGCACTATCAAATTACAAAATACTTTCTCTCACATCGAGAGAAAATGCTAGCAGATCTATTCAATGAAAACTAAAGGTGGTATTACATGGAAACGCGCTATGATAATGGAGAATTTCCGGATCTATTCATCAGCAGCTCTCGTATTGAATACAAGCATGCGTTATACATTACAAAGTATATTTACAGTGTAAAAGAAGACAGTTATAAGCCGGCACGCCCTCTTGCGGCATACCTAGGATTTGGGGCGGCTTTAATCATTATCTGGCTTGCGGACCACTATCAAAGACAGCAACCGAACAATGTTATCTGGCTTGTGATTGCTATTGTGGGTATCACCATGGCGTTCGGTGCCTACCGGCGTACTTTTATGGAACAGCCTTTGTATAAGCTACACCTGCACATGAAGGATGAAGAGATAGTTACAATTGAGTTTACAGAAGAAGAAAAGCGGGATCACGCGTACAGATTAATTGGGCAGGCCATTGCGGACAGCCATGCCCGCAGTCACATTTGACAAAGAAGCAGACATTTCTGCTTCTTTTTTTATGCTTAGTCCGCAAATTTGTACGGAATGTAGCATATATCTGTAATGGGTTCCATACAATGGTATAAACCCAACAAAGAGAGTGTTTGAGGTGAGGAACCGTGGATCAGTTTATCATAAATCAGCATACATCGAAATCCGACATGCAACTCTTGAACTTACAGCTAGATGAAGCGCAGCGAGTCTCATTTCACTCTTCTTACATCTTAGGGGAGGCGAGTGGTGTGCACGATTACATCAAAGAGAGAACAATCAAGATTGGTAAGTATATCGTGGAGACGAAGAAGACGGTTCGTGTGATTGCGAAAGAATTCGGCGTATCAAAAAGTACAGTTCACAAGGATTTGACAGAGCGTCTGCCAGAGATCAACCCAGAATTGGCCAACGAGGTAAAGGAGATTCTAGATTACCACAAATCCATTCGTCACCTCCGCGGCGGCGAAGCCACAAAGCAAAAGTACAGAAAAGAAGACACTGTTGTTGAAAAAACAGTAAGGCAGTAAGACCCTCTACGGGCAGTGACATTGTTACTGCCCGTTACGCGTGCGCTTTCCCCTCCTCGTTGCGCTTCCTTCCATAAAATTTCCGACAAAAATCGCTACGGCTTGTTACGTTTCCTGAAAAGTTGTGATAGAATCATAAATTAGGTATATAAGAATTCGGTGCTCGTTTTTGGGCAATAATCAAGGAGGCACAAATTGTAATGTTTTCAAGAGATATCGGGATCGACCTTGGTACCGCAAACGTTTTGATTCATGTTAAAGGAAAAGGTATCGTACTAAATGAACCGTCCGTTGTGGCGATTGATCGTAATACAGGAAGAGTACTTGCAGTAGGAGAAGAAGCGCGTCGCATGGTTGGTCGTACCCCAGGTAACATTGTCGCAATTCGTCCGTTAAAGGATGGCGTAATCGCTGACTTTGAAATCACAGAAGCCATGCTGCGTCATTTCATTAATAAATTAAACGTAAAAGGCTTTTTGTCCAAGCCTCGCATTTTGATTTGCTGCCCGACAAACATTACATCGGTTGAGCAAAAAGCAATTCGTGAAGCTGCTGAGAAATCCGGCGGTAAGAAAGTATATCTAGAAGAAGAGCCGAAGGTAGCGGCAATCGGTGCCGGTATGGATATTTTCCAGCCAAGCGGTAACATGGTTGTAGATATTGGCGGCGGTACAACTGACATCGCCGTTCTGTCTATGGGTGACATTGTTACATCTTCCTCTATTAAAATGGCCGGCGATAAATTTGACGCCGAGATTTTAAGCTATATTAAACGTACGTACAAGCTTCTGATCGGGGAGCGTACATCAGAAGAAATCAAAATCAAAGTAGGTACTGTATTCCCAGGTAGCCGCAACGAAGAAATTGACATTCGTGGCCGCGACATGGTAACAGGCTTACCACGAACGATTACGGTTCGTTCTGAAGAAATTCAACAAGCATTAAAAGAAAATGCGGATATTATTGTACAAGCTGCTAAAGGTGTATTAGAGCGCACCCCTCCTGAGCTTGCGGCCGATATCATCGACCGCGGCGTTATCTTGACGGGCGGCGGCGCACTTCTGCACGGTATCGATATGCTGCTTGCAGAAGAACTGAAAGTACCGGTCCTTATCGCAGAAGATCCGATGCAATGCGTCGCAAACGGAACAGGCATCATGCTAGATAACATCGACAAATTGCCGCGCCGTGCATTACTGTAACATGAAAGCTGCCAAAATACGGCAGCTTTTTTCTCAAAGTTTTTTAATAGCCCTAAATTCACATACCCTTTGACATATTCTTGTACATATTGCTATTTCTTTTTCTGCATAATTGTTATAAAATGATTTACGAAAAAATGGTAATAGGCAGTATTGTGAAAATGAACGTATATTTCGTACAGAAAGCAGGGATTGCATGAAAAAGAAAGTGCTGTTATGGATCGGCGGTATTATCGGCGTTGTTTTGATTGGCGCGGGTGCATACGCGTATAATGTATATAATAAAGTTTCTAAAACACTTGAAGGTGTGCATCAACCGCTTGAGCGCGAGGCTTCGCCAAAGCGTACGGAGCAGCCAAGCATTAAGCAGGCGGCGCCCATTTCTATCTTATTGATGGGTTCTGATCCGCGCGGTGATGAGCGCGGTCGCTCTGACTCACTGATTTTAATCACCTTGAATCCGACACTGAAATCCATGAAAATGGTCAGCATTCCGCGTGATACATACACAGAAATTGTAGGAAAAGGAATTAAAGATAAAATCAACCATGCTTACGCATTCGGTGGCGTTGAAATGTCTGTTAATACAGTCGAAAACTTCCTTGATGTTCCCATTGATCACTATATCGAGGTGAACATGGAAGGCTTTAAGGATATCGTAAATGCAGTGGGCGGCGTTGACGTGAACAACGACTTGGCATTTACACAAGATAATCATACATTTGCGAAGGGACCCATTCACTTAAATGGCGACGAGGCACTTGCTTATTCTCGTATGAGAAAGCAAGATCCGCGCGGTGATTTTGGTCGTCAAATGAGACAGCGCCAAGTGATTCAGGCTGTTATTAAAAAAGGTGCGAATGTCTCTTCTCTAGCGAATTATGGCAGTATCTTAACGGCAATTCAAAAGAATGTAAAAACAAGCTTAACACAAGAGCAAATGTTTGAAATTCAACAAAACTATCGCGAAGTACGCAATAGTAACGAAGAAATTCAAATTGAAGGAAAAGGGCAGATGATGAATAACATCTGGTACTATGTTGTTCCAGAACAGTCACGCCAAGAGCTGTCTAAAAAGCTACGAGAGCATTTGGCGTTGCCAGTGCAGTAACACAAAGAAGGCACTCTTTTCGGGGTGCCTTTTCTAATGTGAAAAGGGGGAACGTTTTGAGAAAGGTCTTTTTCGGTCTAGCAACCATAGGTATCTTTCTTCTAATTTGTGTGCAGAAGCCTTTCTTAATCATACAAGAAAAGCCAGCTCGTGCAGATGTTATTATTGTATTAAGTGGTGACCAGAAGCGGCTGGAAAAAGCGGCAGCATTATATGAGCAGGGCTACGCCCCATATGTACTGTTGTCAAAATCAGATACAAAGCGCTTCTCGGTTGAGAAAGCTGTAAAGCTAGGTGTACCAAGAGGGCGTATTATAGAAGAGAAACATGCGACAAGTACATACACCAATGCTTTATACACGAAGAAACTATTAGAGAGAAGGCAGTTTCAAACCGCAATCGTAGTGTCTTCGGATTACCATATGCAGCGTGTGCGATTAGTTTTTGAGCGGGTGTATGATAAAAGCTATCATTTCTTATATGTACCGTATGAGGGAAAATGGTGGGGTGATATGAAACAAACACTAGAAGAGTATATAAAGTTGGTAGGATACAAATTAGGTTTGTATCGGTTTTTAGATTTATAAATTGTAGAATTGAGAAGATTTAACTTTTGTGTTTTTGCTATAATGGGGATAAACTTGTAGTCATGTAAACGATAAAGATGAATAGCTTTCTTTGCATACTATATGTCAGATTTCTAAATATTAAAGGTGAAAGTGGTAGCGATATGACGGCTTTAAAAATGGTAATACAAGAACAAATACAAAATGTATATTTAATTTGGCGCATCTCCTTGTATGAGTCCAAAAGGATGTATGCAGCCAATATTCTCGGTAATGCCTGGTTATTTTTAGCACCATTTTTACAGATTGCGGTGTATTGGATTGTATTTGGAATGGGAATTAGACAGGGAGCTCCTATTAATGGTGTTCCATTTTTCGTATGGATGATTTGTGGTCTTATCCCTTGGTTTTTTATAAATAGTGCAATAGGTAAAGGAACGAATTCCATTCATTCCAGACTGAATGTAGTATCAAAAATGAACTTTCCGTTAAGTGTGATTCCTACGTATGTAGTATTGTCTCAACTATATGCGCATCTCATTTTGCTAGGAGCATTATTTGTTGTGGTAATTGCTAATTTAGGACTACCTACATGGCATTGGATAGGGATTATATACGGTTTATTGGCAACCATTACATTTCTCGTTGCATTGTCCTTTATTACTTCTACTTTAGCAACAATTGTGCGAGATGTATCCATGTTAGTCCAATCTTCTTTACGTATGTTGTTCTTTCTTACTCCAGTTTTGTGGGAACCAAAAGAAAGTTTGTCACCGCTTTTCTTATTACTTATTCAAGCCAATCCGGTGTACTATTTAATTGAAGTGTATCGCGGTGCCTTGATTTATAGAGACTTATCAATTATTACTTCATCATATACCTTGTACTTCTGGGGGATTGTATCTATTTTAATCGCAGTGGGAACTTCTCTGCATGTAAAATTCCGAAAACAGTTCATCGATTACTTATAAAGGGGAAGATTCATGTATAAAGTTCGGTTTCAACATGTCACAAAAAAATATAGACTGTATCACACGTCTTCTGAAAAGCTAAAAAGCTTATTTTTACGTCAAAATGATGGTGACTATCACTATGCGTTAAGTGATATTTCTTTTGATGTAGAAGAAGGCGAAATTATTGGTGTTATTGGATTAAACGGTTCAGGCAAAAGTACATTATCTAATTTAATTGCAGGTGTTACAATGCCTGATTCAGGTACGATTGAGATTAACGGAACATCCTTACTTATTGCTATCTCATCAGGTCTAAACCCCCAATTGACGGGGAGAGAGAATATTGAGTTAAAAGGATTGATGATGGGACTTACCAAGTCTCAAATTGAAACAATTACACCGCAAGTAATTGAGTTTTCGGAAATTGGCAAGTTTATTGATCAACCGGTTAAAACATACTCAAGCGGAATGAAAGCGCGCCTTGGTTTTTCAATTTCGGTGAATGTTGATCCAGACATTTTAGTAATAGACGAAGCGTTATCTGTTGGCGATCAAGCTTTTGCTGATAAATGTCTAGATAAGATTAATGAATTTAAAGAAAGCGGAAAAACAATCTTCTTTGTCAGTCATTCTCTTGGACAAATTAAAAAGTTTTGCACAAAAATTCTTTGGTTACATTACGGACAGTTGCAGGCTTATGGAGAGCTAAATGAAGTAGCGCAGCAATATCAAAAATTTGTGGAAGAGCATCGTAAATTATCTTCTGCTGAAAAAGAAGAAATGAAAGAATTTTACCAAAACAAGGCGAAAGAACAAAATGAGATGTACAAACCAGTGCGTAAACAACGCAAAAAAAATAAAAAAAAGGCAAGAGTGGCAGGCCTTGGTGTTTTGATAGCGCTCGGAGGTGGCGCATTTCTTTGGCAACAACGAGATTCAATACCACAATCAGTACAAGAATCAAAACAAGGACCAATTACTGAACAACAAGTAGCTAGTGATGTTACGAAAATAGAAGAACCAAAACAAACAGAAACGATAAAACGTTTTGTAGTGACCGGTTCAGAAGTGTTTGTCAGACAAACGCCAAGTGCAGAAGCAACTAAGTTAGGTGTAGTGCGATTTGGTGATGTGTTTGAGGTGCAAAAACAAGAAAAAGATACAAAGAAAGATTTACTATGGGCGGAAGTGACCTTGTTGTCAGGCCAAAAGGGGTGGATTAGTACCCAATTTTTAATGGAAATGAAGCAGCCGATATCTGATGCTAGTTTAAGTAGTTTAGATCGTCGTTTTCAACCGGAATTTGGTGCTAAAGTATTGCAGTTCACATCGTACGTCGGAAAAACATGGGATGATCTGAAAAAGCAATATAAAGGTGTATTAACAGCGCCAACAAAACCTTCCTCAGAGGGACGCATGTATGTAAATTCAGATAACGTACAATTTGTAATCAGAGAAAATAAGATTGAAAAAGTAGCGTTTCAAAATCCGTCTATAAAGCCAAAAGACATAGTTGGGACCCTCGGTAAGCCTGTAACCACTAGCGAACAGCAAGATGGATATTTTTATGAAACGGATAGCTATTATATTACAATACAAGTAGATAGGGTAAAGGACAGTGTAATAGCTGTGTTTGTTACGAAGAAATAATAACGAAGTGATAGTATTATAGAGAGAATAACAATAAAATTTACCGTATTATACCTTAGTTGTTAGTTTTGTCTTACTATACACTTCGTTTGATGCTATAATACAAAAAGTGTACATTCGTTTGCATATGAATTACCAGCAATAACAAGGTTTGTAGGATGAGAATGAATGTGTTAGAAGGTCGGAGGGTCCAATGGGAAAATACTTATTTTTAAGAGGCAATCGTAATAAGCGATTCTTTCTTAATATAGCTAACCAATTAGAGAAAGCGGGGCATACATGCTTTCAAATTAAATTTGAGTTAGGGGAACTATTGTTTAAAAATACAATTGAAACAGCTTTTGCTCCTTTTCATGTGTCTCGGAAAGCCTATCCCATTTCTGATGAGACACTTCTTTCCATGCCTATATATAATATTACCTACAGACAAACGATTATGAAAAAGCAAGTCTCCCCGAAAGAACTTCTTATGTACAAAAGGTATATGTACTTTATCGACCAGTTTATCGAGAAGCATGATATAGATAGGATTTGCTTATTTAATGGCTTTCACTGGATTGATCAGGTCACTAAATATATTGCAGAACAAAGAGGTATCCAATTGTACTATTTCGAGGATGGTTTATTTCGTCCTTATACCGTTACATGCGATTCGGCAGGCATAAATGCCCAGGCATCTATTCCACGCAATGCTTCTTTTTATGACGACTTACAGATAGATAAAGAACGGTTAAAAAAGTTCTTGTTTCATCCAGAAAACCCCGTGTTTTTAAATAATCATAAAGAAAGCTTAGGAAAGACTGCCGCTGTTAAGGCGATTAGTATGCTAGGCAGTGTGGTTGGCTTGCATCCAAGCTTCTATGTGCATATCACATGGAAATTGGCCATAAAATACTTTCTTCATAAGCAATTGTTTAAATACCGGAAGTCGAACGCCATCACCATACCTGAAGAATATATATTTTTACCGTTTCAGGTAGCGCGTGATTCACAAATCTTTTACAATTCTCCTTATATTAAAAATATGGAAGAGTTGCTCGATGTTGTGTACGATGCCATAACAATATTCAACCAAAAGCATAACCGTCATCTCTGTATTGTTGTAAAGGAACACCCTGAAGACTTGACGCGTAATGATTATCGAGAACTCAAAATGAAGTATGCAAGTAAGAAAGAAGTTATCTTTGTACAAAAGTACGACGTCAAAAAGTTGATTTCTAAGGCTGAGGCTGTAGTCACGATTAATTCTACGGTAGGGATTGAAGCGTTAGCGCAATATAAGCGCGTTATCACGCTAGGCGATGCTATGTATAACATTGAGGGTGTGGCAACACATACACCACCTCATATGTTACTATCTACACTAGAGCATGTCCTCACGCTAAAGGTGAATAAACAGCGTATTCAAAAGTTTCTATATTATTTGCGTTTTCATTATCAAGTAGAAGGTACTATTAACTCTATTGAAGATGATACGGCAAAAAATGTAGTACATCGCTTGATGACTTCTCCTAGGAATTGAATTGTAAAATTTAGTTTAAAAATAACATGTTTTGTTTAATATTGCTTTGTATAAAACTCTATATGTCACGCTATTCCTTTTACCAATATATAGACATGGAAACAGTTTGTAAGTTATTGTAAAATAGCTTAGAAAATGACATAGTTGCGAGATTGTGAATATTCATATATATAATTTTTAGGTTAAGGGGTGTATGTTTTTGAAGGCTATTGGAGTAATACCGGCGAGATATGGATCAACTAGATTTCCAGGCAAACCGCTTGCACAAATTATGGGCAAGCCTATGATTCAGCATGTATACGAAAATGTAAAGAAAAGTAAAGAACTGGACGATGTGGTAGTAGCAACTGATCATGAAGCTATTTTTCAGACGGTTGAGGCATTTGGTGGAAAAGCGGTGATGACAAAAAAAGATCATGAAACCGGTTCTGATCGTATTGCTGAAGTAACCAATCATGTTGAAGGGGATTTCTTTGTAAATATTCAAGGAGACGAGCCGCTAATTCACCATGAGCTAATTGATACACTCGTACGTACAGCACGTGAAAGTGATGATGCAGTTATAACTGCAAAAACAGCTATTAAAACAGAAGCAGATATTGCAAACCCGAATGTGGTGAAAGTAGTGGCAGGATACGATAACAAAGCCCTTTATTTTTCGCGCTCCGCAATTCCGTATAATCGTGCAAACAAAGAAACAACCTACTATAAGCATCTAGGTATTTATGCCTATCCAAAAGCGGTATTAAACGAGTTTGTAAAGCTGCCACAATCACCATTAGAAGAGCTGGAGATGCTAGAGCAGCTGCGTTTACTTGAAAACGGCTATACAATTAAAGTTATAGAAACAACATATGATGCAGTCGGTGTAGATACGCCGGAGGACATACAAAAAGTAGAACGAATTCTAGGAGGAACACAACATGTCTAAAGAAATCATATTAAATGAAAACATTAAGTTTGGTGGCAATAACCCATTTGTATTAATCGCGGGTCCTTGTGTAATTGAGAGTGAAGAGCTTGTTATGCAGGTTGCAGAGCAAGTAAAAGAAATCACAACAAAGCTAGGTATTCCTTACGTATTTAAAGCTTCTTTTGATAAAGCAAACCGTTCTTCTATCTTTTCTAACCGCGGACCTGGTCTAGAAAAAGGTCTTGAAATTCTTGCAAAAGTGAAAGAGCGTTACGGCTTACCTGTTACTTCTGATATTCATGAGTCTTACCAAGCAGAAGCGGCTGGAGAAGTACTAGACATCATTCAAATCCCAGCATTTCTATGCAGACAAACAGATTTGCTGGTTGCTGCGGCTAAAACAGGTAAAATTGTAAACGTGAAAAAAGGTCAATTCCTTGCTCCTTGGGACATGAACAATGTTGTAACAAAATTGCGTGAAACTGGTAATGAGAAAATCATGTTAACAGAGCGCGGTTCTACATTTGGCTATAATAACTTAGTAGTAGATATGCGTTCATTAGTAACAATGGGTCAAATGGATGTACCGGTTGTATTTGATGCGACGCACAGCGTTCAAATCCCAGGCGGAAACGGTACGACAACAGGCGGAAAACGCGAGTTTGTACCATACTTGTCTCAAGCTGCGGCAGCAGTTGGTGTAGATGCAATCTTTATGGAAGTTCACCCTAACCCAGATGAAGCAATGTCTGACGGTCCGAACATGGTAAAACTTCATGAGCTAGAAGAAGTATTGAAGCCAATTCAAGCAATCGATCAAATCGTAAAAAACAAGCGTTAATTCATATAAAGATAAAGAGACTACAGTCGTAATTAGGGAAGGAACCATTATGAAACTAGGAGGAATGTAAATGTTAGAGCTAGAAGTAAAAGTGCCTGTACGTGATTTTACAGCTGATGTTAAGGATGTTTTAGAAAAAGAAGCACAAGCGATTTTGGACTTAAAGAACATAATCGGTGATTCTATTAATGAAGCAATTCAAATGATTCTGGATTGCCGCGGCAGAGTGGTTGTGACGGGTATGGGTAAATCTGGGATTATAGGCCGTAAAATGAATGCAACTTTAGCGAGTACAGGTACACCTTCTTTGTTCTTACATCCTTCTGAGGGTCTGCATGGCGATTTAGGTATGGTTACTGGAGAAGACGTAGTTATTGCTATTTCCAATAGCGGTGAAACGGATGAAGTATTAAATCTTATCCCTTCTATTAAACGTATCGGTGCGAAAATGATTGCAATTGTGAAGAATCCTGATTCTACACTAGGAAGTAAATCAGATGTTGTACTTAGTATCGGCAACGTACAAGAAGCTTGTCCACTGGGCTTAGCACCAACAACAAGCACAACAGTTACTTTGGCCTTAGGCGATGCAATCGCAGTCGCTTTGCTACAAGCTAGAAACTTCCGTCCTGAGGATTTTGCTCTGTACCATCCAAGCGGTTCCTTAGGACGCAAGCTTCTTTTAACAGTAAGAGACGTGATTCAAGCAACACGAAAAAACCCTATTATCTATGGGAATGCCTCAATTAAGGAAACTTTATTTCTTATGACAGCACAAGGCATGGGAGCTATTAGCGTAGTCGATAAAGAAGGAAAGTTAGCAGGTATTCTAACAGATGGAGATATTCGCAGAGCATTTGCGCTTTCTGATGATATCTTATATCGTACAGTAGATGATTTGTGCAATCGTACTCCGCATACCGTAAAAGGTGACAATTTGGCTGTGCAAGCTTTTGAATTAATGGATCAATTAAAAGTAAACGTATTGCCTGTTGTTGACGAAGATGATCATCCGATTGGTATGATCCATATTCATGATCTTATGAATTTGGGGTTGTAATATTATGAAACCTATTAAACTGATTGTTTTAGATGTAGATGGTGTATTGACAGATGGAAAGTTGTATATAGGATCAGATGGTAACGAGATTAAGGCATTTCACACGCAAGATGGTATGGGTATTAGCTTGGCACGTCATGTAGGAATCAAGCTCGCTATCATTTCAGGACGATCCTCTGCAGCTGTAACCAAACGAGCAGCAGAATTGAAATTTGATCATGTATACCAGGGCATTCATGAGAAAGTAGATGTTTTATATGACATTATGTCCGAGCATGGTGTCACGTTAGAAGAAGTATGCTATGTAGGTGACGATATTAATGATTTGCCTATTTTACAGATTGTCGGCTTTGCTGCAGCACCGAACAATGCGGTAGAACTTGTAAAAGAGCATGTTGATTTTATCGCAAAGGCAAACGGCGGAGAAGGTGCCGTCCGTGAGATTATTGAGCATATTTTGAAACAAACTTACAACTATAATGAAGTTTTATTTGAATTTTTGAACGGAAAAGTGAAAATTACACAATAAACAAAGGAGTGGTTTCTGTGGTAACATGTCCAATTTGCGAAAAACATTCTCGCCCTAATGAGGTGATATATGAGAATGAGAATTGGCTTGTTACACACGGGCCACTTTCTTCACAAATTCTAGGTTATATGTATATTGAGCCAAAGCGCCATGTAGAACACTGGTCAGATTTCATAGACGAAGAGCTTGCACAGCTTGGTCCATTGGTAAAACGTTTAGAAGGGGCATTAAAGCAGGTGCTTCCCGTAGAGCGTGTTTATACAGTGACAATTAGTGAAGCAGTACGACATTTGCATGTTCATATTATTCCGAGACAAGAAGGACAAGATATGAAGGGATTGCCGCTGATTGAGCAGGCAACGCAACAAACAACTAACAAAACTTTGTTTATATCAAAAGACCAATATAAAATTTTTATAAAGCAGCTACAAACCATGTTGTCTTAAATTTTGTTTAGAATATAAGTTGCGTAACTTGTCACTAGAGTAGGGAGGTTTGCTGAATGAATTTTTTAAATAAAAGTGTTAAACTTGGAGAAAATTTCGATAAAACCTATTACAAATTAGGTGTTATATTCCCATTTCGCTATTCAGAAGATCGGCCTGATGCATTTGAAAGAGCACACTGGATTTTTTCTGAATGGAGTAATAAGAAGGATATAAAATTCTATATGGTGGATAGTGGAAGTCCACAAAAATACGCTAATCAGTTAGAAAATATATGTAATGAATATGATGTAAATTATATATATTTAGATACTTCATATGAAATGTTCTCAGCTGGAAAAGCTAGGGATGTGGGAGCAATATGGGCTAACGCTGAATATTTATTTTTTCAAGATATAGATTTGTTGGGTTATGAAGGATTTTATGATGAATTGCTAATTGAAATTGAAGCGCGGGAATTATGTTATAACAATGAAGATTTTATTATGATTCCTGCTATTTATCTTACAGAAGAAGCGAGTAAAGAATATATTAATACCAATCCAAAGTTACGTAAGTCTAAGTTTGTTCAAAAAGTATATGAAGGAAATAAAGATTTATATGTAAATTTAGCTAGTGGTTCATCAGCACTATTAATAAATAGACTTCATTACTTAAGTATAGGTGGTCATGATAACGATTTCTTTGGCCATGGATTTGAAGATTTTGAACTCATCCATCGTTTAAGTAGTATAAGTAACTATTATAAACGTCCAAGAGAATATTATACTGATTTTAGAAATTGGGGAGCGACAGATTATAAAGGGTTCCGAAGTTTATTTAGATTACATGGAGATTTAGCTGCTATAAAAGGTATGTATCTATTCCATATCTATCATCCTAATAATAAAAAGTCTGCATATGTTTCAAGTACAGCAAATAACAGAAAACTACTTACTGATAAAATGAAACAATATGATGAAGGTAAAACTGTATTAACTCCGTTACCTGATGTGTATGCAGGTAAAACATTAGCTTTAGGAATAGAAGGTAATGGATTCTATAAGTCCATTCACCAAACGCTACCTCAATTTGGGTTAATTACTTACAAATCAGAAAATGATTTTATAACAGAAGATGATTTTATAACATATTTAAATTATAACAATATTAGTCGCGTTCTAATGCCAAATCCGTACGGAAATCCTAAGAGGTTATCTTTGTATCAGGTGTGTAAACGAGAGGGTATACCTTTTATTGTACAAGACCGTGGAGCATTAATGGATTCTGTATTTTTTGATAATAATGGATTCAATGCTGATAGTAGTTCGTATCATGAAAGTAACTGGAATCGTCCGTTATCTGAGTCAGAGTCTGAAATAGTGCAAGAATATATTCGTTCTCAGTATTTTAATGAAGCGAGCTTAGAACGACAAGGGCAACGTCTTGGTGGCAATAAATTGTTACAAAAATTAAACGTAAAGTATAACGAAAAGGTGTTGTTTGTACCGTTTCAAAGGCCAAATGATACAGTAATTCGTTATTTTTCAGGTGCGGTCGGCTCGGTTGCAGAATTTGTAGTTTTTCTTGAGCAACTAAAAAAAATTTTAGGTCCTGAATGGAGAATATTTGCCAAAAAGCATCCGTTAGAGGCCAATAAACCTGTAGCGGATATTGAGTTTGTTGATGATGACATTCATGTAAAAGACCTAATAGAAGCGTGTGATGCCGTATTACTAATTAATTCTGGTGTAGGAGTAGAAAGTATGATGTGGTATAAGCCAGTTTTATATGTAGGGCAAGCTTTTTATGGGTTTGATGAAATTAATAAACATGTTCGTACTCCTCAAGAGGCTGCACAAGTATTGAATAACCTGTTTGAAGTAAATCGCGATAAAGTACATAGGTTTATTCACTATTTGATTACGGAATTTTATTCTTTTGGCAAGGCACGAACAGAGCTTGTTAAACAACCGGATGGTAGCCTATTTAATGCAACAAGAGGAATGGATTTTTATAAAATTGTAGTACCAGAACAGCCTGTAAGACGGTATGCAGTGCGGAACCAAGTTAAAGTGAATATGGATGCTCCTTTGTATGATCGTTATAAGAAATTTTTAGAGATACGCGATGAGGATAAAAAGGCTGGGAAAGTGGAAGCTGATAAAAGTCAAGATGCTACAAAATCAAGTAGTTCAATGAAAAATGAAAAAAAACAAGAGCCAAACGGAGTATGGTTAACTAGACAGTTTGTGAAATTAATTACCAACCCTGTTAAATTTATGAAACATTACAGACGTTGGAAAAGAAAAACAAAGATCAAGTAAAGTTAAAGTGTGTATATAATTGAACTGCTATTTTTAGATAGCAGTTCAATTATATATAAAAGTAATGCAAGGATAGAGTTTTTATGAAAAATATGGAGGATGGCGATCGGATTGTTGCTTAGAGTATATAATAGGGGTTATAAAACTTTTTTAAAACTATATCAAAAAATTAGACTTTTTCGACTCCCCACTAAAACAGTAGCATTTCTCGTTGGCTTCAGCAAATGGAAGCACGCTCATATGAAAGAATATTTAACTGATTACCATGTGAAGTTTGTTAATCCAAATCGCTCAATCAAAAAGAATATACAAGATATGAAACGCTACCGTAATAAAGTAATTATGGTATGGGGGTACTGTGATCAACAAGAGATTTATGAATATGCTCAAAATAATAAAGTACCCTATTACCGTATTGAGGATGGGTTTGTACGCTCTGTTCAGTTAGGAGCAGAGAAAAGTGTTCCTCTCTCTATTTGTATAGATTCTCAAGCATTGTATTACGATGCAACTAGTCCAAGTGATTTAGAAGACATATTAAATACTTATGATTTTTCTTCAGATAGAGTGCTGATGGAAAGAGCATCAAAATGCATAGAAATGATAAAACAAATGCACATTAGTAAGTACAATAATGTCACTTCTAAAGATATAGCCAGTGTATATGGGCCGAAAACTAAAAGACGCGTACTTGTTATCGGACAAGTAGAGGACGATCAATCTATACAACGTGGTTGTGAGCGAAGAATTACTAATAATGAACTTGTTATGTTAGCAGCTAGGGAAAATCCAGATGCAGAGATTATTTATAAACCGCATCCTGATGTATTGTTTGGAAAGCGTCCGATGCAATCAAATCCTGAGGATGTAAAACATATTGCAAAAGTAATATCAGAGCCATTAAGTTTAAATGACTCTTTTCAAACCATTGACCATGTATATACAATTACTTCATTAGCTGGATTCGAAGCACTATTACAAGGCATTCCTGTTACAACAATTGGCGCACCTTTTTATGCAGGATGGGGATTAACTGATAGTCGACAGAAAACGGAAAGACGAAAGAGAACATTACGCATAGAAGAGGTATTTGCAGGTGCGTATCTGTTATATCCTAAATATATGCACCCCGTATCTAAGCAATTCATCACATTAGAAGAAGCTATCAATGTAATATCACACATGAGGGGAGCTTCTTCTGAGATAGAAGAAGATAATTTTGTCACAATAGTTCCTAGGGAAGAGGGGAAAATTGGTATTTTTTCTAAAGGTATTCAAGAAATTCCGCATCTTCAATCGTTTTTAAAAGGGGAAGTAGTCTTTAAACCAAAAGAAAATCCTGCTGAACTTAGCTATGTAGCAGGTTGGGGAATGAAGCCAAGTACAAAGAAAGCGCTAGAGTTCTGTAGACAACATAATATTCCATATTTAAGTTTAGAAGATGGATTTCTGCGTTCGATAGGACTCGGAGTCAATGGCTCTCCACCACTGTCTATCTGTATTGATCATGTTGGGATTTATTACGATGCAACTAGACCTTCACGATTAGAAAATATCCTCAATAGTCAGGGGTGGAATAGTGAGGAGCTTATGGACCAAGCACGCAAGGCGATGAATTTTATCACTGATAACTATCTGAGTAAGTATAACCATGCTCCTATGATTAATACGAGCATCTTTAAGGATACAGATAAGAAAAGAGTTTTAGTAGTAGATCAAACGTATGGTGATATGTCGATTACATTAGGTTTAGCAGATCAAAAGCGTTTTGTTGAGATGTATCTGGCTGCCAGAAAGGAAAACCCTGAAGCGCATATTTACATTAAAACACATCCAGATGTTATCTCAGGTAAAAAACAGGGCAATATCCTTGATATAGATATTGATGCCAATACTACATTTATTTATGAAGATTGTAATCCTATTTCTTTAATACAAGAAGTAGATAAGGTGTATGTGGTTACTTCTCAACTTGGATTTGAAGCACTTATGCTTGGTAAGGAAGTGCATTGTTTTGGCGCGCCTTTTTATGCAGGGTGGGGGGCAACAAAGGATCGAATACTTATAGAAAGACGAAATAAAAGTAGAACTGTTGAAGAAATTTTTGCTGCTGCATATTTACTTTATCCTCGTTATGTAAATCCAGTAAACGGTAATCCAGGAACTATTTTTGATGTTATTTCTTATCTTATAGATCATAAAAAGCATAATAAGGAAGCTAAGCAAAATATAAACTAAAGGACTTGAGTATGTTTTGGAATAGAACATTAAAAGTAAAAGTAAAAAAAATTAGAGATTCTATTATGCAAATTGCATTCGTAATAAAGTTGAATCCTAAAGCAAATGCATTTGTTTTCGGAGTTTCTACATGGAAGCAAAATTATATGCGCATGTTTTTAGCAGATTACGAAGTTTGTTTTGTCCCTGGTAATCATGTATCTTTCCTACTGGCAAAAGTAATATCTCGTTATAAGGATGTAGTGTTCATCTCATGGGGATTTAATGAAGATGAAAGTGTACGGATGTATGCTCAAAAACATAACATTCCCATTTACAGAATCGAAGATGGATTTGTACGTTCCATTGGCTTAGGTGCCATGCACACCCCGCCATTTTCACTGTGCTTAGATAAAACAGGAATGTATTTTGACTCTACCGGACCTAGTGATTTAGAACATATATTAAATACATATAACTTTCATGGCAATCCCGAACTTCTACTCCGAGCGCAAACTTGCATGAGACAACTTACACAGCTTGGTTTAAGCAAGTACAATCATGTGGGTAAACAAAATGTCGAAGAGTTATATGGTCCAAAAACTAAGCGTCGTATTTTAGTTGTAGGCCAAGTAGAAGACGATGCTTCCATACGAAAAGGAAGCGCAAAGCAGTGGACAAACTTCGATTTGGTACAACTAGCGTATAATGAAAATCCAGATGGAGAAATTATTTATAAACCGCATCCGGACGTGCTAACCGGCCGCAGGCCTGGGTGTTCTAACATAGAGGACATTCGTAAGATGGCCAAGGTTGTGGAAGCGCCGTTAAGTTTAGATGATTCTTTTCAAACGATTGATCATGTATATACCATTACCTCTCTTTCTGGATTTGAAGCGTTAATGAGAGGAATATCTGTTACCACAATAGGGGCTCCGTTTTATTCTGGATGGGGATTAACAGATGACCGGCAGCCTGTAGCCCGTAGAAAAAGAAAACTAGCAATTGAAGAGTTGTTCGCAGGAGCCTATTTATTATATCCGCGATACGCAGATCCATTTACCGGAGAAGTGTTGACGTTAGAAGATACAATTCAAAAGTTGATAAAACAAAAAGAAGATATGTAAAAATAGGAAAAAGCACGGGGATGCCCCGTGCTCTTCTCATTTATAAACTGTAATCGAATCAATATTTACATTCGAAGCCGATTTACGAGCCCCACTTGCAACTTTACCCGTCCACTCAATCTTTTGTTTTTTCCCAAGCAGCTTCCGCTTTAATATCCATGCCTGCCGTACCGTAGTAGCCATTTACATATTGACCCGTATTCTTTAGTCCCCATAAGTAGCTGAAATACGGATCGCTAACACTTTTTGTTGTAGCTGCCAGATATAGTTTATAATTGGGCTCTGCATACTCCACTTTACCTGCCGCTCGTAAAAGGCGTGCTACCTCTTCAGGCTTTACACCAGATGTAAAGCTAAGCAATGCTAATTTCGCGTTACCTTTACTTGTCTTTTTGATGGACAGACCCAGCGTTTTTTCAAGTGCACCTAAACTTTGTACCTGCACCGCCGATTTAAATTTAACTTCCCTCCGAAAGAAGTCTCCTACTTCTAAACGTGAAGGTGCGCCAGCACCAGTGAAAGTGGGAGATGAATTTCGGTTAGGCGTAGCCTAAAGTTGTCTCTTTTTTTGTACTATGATATAATCAGTCTTAGATAAAAGAAAGGCTGTTATATCAATGGAATTAGACAATAATAATCATTCAGTGTTATTGTTGTATTATCATCTCGTTCTGGTCGTAAAATATCGCAGAAAAGTGATTGACGATGCCATATCTGACTACGCGAAAGATATGTTTGTACGATTAGGTGAAAATTACAATATTTCCTTAGTCGAATGGAATCACGATATTGACCATGTGCATATTTTGTTCAAAGCACATCCGAATACTGAAATGTCAAAGTTCATCAACGCTTATAAAAGTGCAAGTTCTCGACTTATCAAAAAGAATTTTCCACAAGTGAAAAGAAAACTTTAAGTTTTTGCTTACTTACAACAGGCGGTTCGCCTATTGAAGTGATAAAGAAATATATAGAAAATCAAGGTATGAAATGAGGTGATTCGATATGGCAAATAAAGCATATAAGTTCCGTCTGTACCCAACGCAAGAACAAGAGCAACTTCTTGCAAAAACCTTCGGTTGTGTTCGTTTCGTCTACAACAAAATGCTTTTGGAGCGAAAGGAAACATATGAACAATTCAAGGACGACAAAGAAACGCTAAAGAAGCAAAAATTCCCGACTCCTGCTAAGTACAAGGAAGAGTTTGCGTGGCTCAAAGAAATAGATAGTCTGGCATTAGCGAATGCCCAATTGAATTTGCAGAAGGCGTACAAAAACTTCTTTTCTGGTCGTGCTGAATTTCCGAAGTTCAAAAATCGTAAGGCGAGACAATCTTACACA
>NZ_RIAV01000049.1 GCF_003852715.1 Ectobacillus antri | reverse complement strand
TGGTCCAAGTGGTGTGGGCAAAACTCATTTAGCGACAGGAATTGGTATCGCAGCTGCGAAAAAAAGAACAAGTACGTATTTTATAAAATGTCATGACCTCATTCAAAATTTAAAGAAAGAGTACCTAGAAAACCGTTTGGAAAGTCGCTTAAAGCATTATACAAAGTATAAGCTCTTAATTATCGACGAAATCGGATATTTGCCTATTAATCCGGAGGATGCCAAATTGTTTTTTCAGCTGATTGATAAGCGTTACGAAAAGCGCAGCACAATTTTTACAACTAACGTCAATTTCAAATCCTGGGATGAAGTGTTTCAAGAGCCTAAGTTAGCAAATGCCATTCTTGATCGTATTTTACATCACGCAACGGTAGTGACAATTGTAGGAAAGTCATATCGTCTAAAAGATCATTTTCCGAAAGAACCTGAGTAATTTTATACATCATTAAGTGAGCTTTTTTGTACATAATCTAGTTGACATTTATACGGGACAAAGATAATAAATTAAACAACGCTTATCTTGCTTAAGATAAGCGTTGTTTAATAAGAGTTAGTTTAAAAATAGGCATCTTACAAGTATTTTATCGGCATGTTTGGTGCATAACATGATTATACATATAAAGTATTTTGCGTCGTGTATTTCAAAAAAACTGAAAAAATGTTGATAAAAACAAAGGTTTTTTATTGCAAATTACAGAATCTGTTATAAAATTAAGTTGTTTACAATGGTAATATGTGACGTATACAACGGACTAAGTGTTTGTATACCGCTCCAAGCATATAAAAACTTTCTTAAATTAGAAAGGAGAGGGAAATATGGCAATGGTTGTTCCGTTTCCTCAAAAAGCTAATACAGTCGCTAACTTAAATGAAAAAAAATCTGGATTTAACTTGTTTAATAAGTTATCTCAACGACTAGGTGTAGACGTAGATAAAATTGTTTTAGAACGTGATCAAACAGAAAAAGCTAAACTAGAGCGTGTTTTACACAAACAAACATTAAAAGATCGCACGCGTTCCATAGAAGAATGAAAAGAACCTTTTATTAAAAATAAAAGGTTCTTTTTTGTTGCTTGTTCCATTCACATTATCCAGATATGGTATAATTTTCTTAAAACTGGTACATAGGAGTGATGGGGTTGGCAGCAGTTTCATTCAAGCGTGGAGATGTGTTCTATGTGAATTTTACAGAGGTCGTTTATGATCCTCGGAAAAAGGACCATGTGAAAGGTAGGCCTTTGCCTCATACGGTGTTGCAAGGTAATCATATGGCTATCGTCTTAAGTGATGATGAGAACCATGATGATGTACAGCTATCCAAACAACATGTTGTTGTCGCACCTATTTCTTCATCTAAATCAGCAGTAGCAAACGATAAATTATTGTTAACTCACGTTCCGCTCGAAGTTGCAAAGAATCCATTTTTATCTCAAGAAAGCTACGCTTTGCTACATCAACCTCTTACAATTCCTATTCATTGGCTGCGCGAAGCAAAACGTCGTGGCAGAGTGCATCCAGACGATATGGAGGTTGTGTCTTTAGTTCTACTATTATCTACGGGGTCGTCAGAACATGTACAAAAAATCATCAAACAAGCTGTATCTGAAGCCGTTAAAGAATACGCGGAAAAAAGCATGCAAGAGGGTTCATCGGCTGCATCAGACGAATAACAAGCTAAAAGCAGGTATTTGGAAAAGCAGAGCGGAATCAAGTGGAAAGAAGACAGATGACAAAAAAGCATACGTCAAAATACAGCGGTCCGCATACGGCATTAAAAAGCACCTTGAGTTGCCTATTGTAACGACAATCGTAAGACACACGGAGAGTTGAACTGTGCGTGGGCATTGGTGTACAACAAAAAAAGGAAAACGTGTCTGGATTTGATCTCACGTCAAAAGCACTGGCACATTAACTGAGAAAGTATATGTTCTATAAACATAAAAAAACCTTTAGCTATCGTTTTTTGAAACATATTATTACGAGTAATGCCACATATCTATGATATGTGGCATTACTTCGAGTTTAGTGATAAGAACTCTGTGATTATTCTAAAAGGCATTGCCCTATCGGAAAATATTTTTCCATCTGCTTTTAGGGAATTCACAACGCTAAGTAGGTTGTTTTTTATACCATTCAAGGAATTGATTGTTGATTATGCACTGAGGAATTTTCAATCCATTCCTCAATTAGCATATTTGTTCTCTCCCAGTTGTTTTCATTAGACATTTTCTGTTCACTCATGGTGTTAGCAACATTATTAAGGGCGGAGGAAATTTGACAGGAACTTAAGAAAATCATAATTCCTAGGAAGATAATAGCCCCCTTCCAGCTAACTTTTCCGTCCCGCAAACTAATTCTTTTTTTATCCATATCTGTCCCTTCCTTTTACACAGGGTTAGTTAAATAATATAGATTATGATATTAAAAAGATTCTTTTTACACCTGCAACAAATGATAAATAATAAAGCATACTTGAACCAAGAATAACACCATGTACAATTGTAAATGAACCTTTCATGTCTCACCTCCTTAGACATGTTGTATCCTTACTTTTATTGATTTAAATTTTTGTTTAAAGCTATCCTAATGCTCGGTTCTGAATCCATATCTGCGTTTTTTATATTAGATTGTTGATCACTCAAAGGAATGTAAATAACAGTGAAATTAGACGTACCTTCTTGTACTAAATTTTGTTTTATTACACCTTTAATTGTTGTGGAACTATTAGGGTTTAATTCTCCAAATAGTACATGTTTATCTCCTTTTATTGGTGTTTGCTTCCAATCCAATAAGGAAATTAATGCAAAATGACTTTTTTTATCTAAATCATTTCCTATGTTTAGATGATAATCTATATCATTTTCACTATTTATATTTTCAATAAGCCAAGGCTTTAATTCTTTTGATTTAGTTACAATTACACCTGAAAGCCCGTTATCATTAGAAGTCTCATCAAACTTTTCATATGTAACATTCATTTTATCATTTTTATTTACCTGAATGTTTAATCTTTTAAACATCATATGACTTAATTCGGTTTGTCTTCTATATTGTATATCTAAGTTTTTATCATCTGGATCAGGAGCTAATGCGAGAATAATATCATGAAAGCCTTTATTTAATTTTGGAAGCATAAAGGGAATAAAAGCTATTTGTTTAGCCTCTAAAGAAAACCTATATGTATTTGTTGTTTGTTCCCCAATTAATATTTCCTCTTGTTTATAATCAACAAGAGGCATTAAAACATAGTCACGTTTTCTGTTTGTTTGATTAATTACTGCAATAGTGGAATAAAATTGTTGTTTGTTACTCATAGAGAAATTATTTTCACCTATTACGGTAGAGTGATCCTCACTCACTAAAGCAATAGAAACTCCGTTATCAGCATGAGGTACATATTTATAATCATATGCATTATCATAAGCCGGTTTTAAATTTAAATTATTTGTTTGTTTTATCTGAGAGCTTTTCTCAACTTTTTTATTTTGAAACGCATCAATAACATAACCAATAATAAAAACGGTTGTTATAACGATTAATATCAATAAGGATTTACTTTTTAACATGGTAAGTAATGTCTCCAATCTAAAAAGGAGTAGTCATATAGACCTTCTCCTTTTTTGTACTTTATTCATTTACCAGTGTTTATATTTTGTGTATGTTTGAAAGTAATGGTCAGCATATCCTGCTTTTTTAAATGTGTGATTTCCATAACCTTCATATGTGCCAGGTTTCCAAAGACTATTGTTGTACGCAGTTATAAGTGCACTAGTAGCACCATATGAACCATCAGTAGCAGACTTTACAAAGGCTCCATTTCTATACAATCTAGTTTTTGCATAAATGTACTTAATATAATCACGTGTAGTAGAACCAGAACAAACTTTATAAGCATCTGACGTACTTTTAGAGTAGAAGTTGCCGTCTTCGTATATAGCTGTTTTATACTTGTACATAGGATAACAACTACCGGATGCAACTTCAATATCGTCAATTGCTGAAACATCCTGAATTCCAGGTGTAAAAACTCCATTTTCAGATGTTGTAGTAGGCGGAAGCGGATCTGGATCAACTGGTGGTTCTTCAGCTAAAACAACTCCTCCAAAAGTTAAGGTTAGTAACATAGAAGCAACAAACGTTCTTAACTTTTTAAACTTCATTTACATCCCTCCAGTTTCTGAATATTTAGAATACAAAGTTAATTATGTTATAATCTTACAAATAAAGCAACAAAAATTTTTAATATAAAGATAAAAAAGTAGATAAGATTAAATAATAGATTTGCTTATCTGTTGATGGGGTCTTTTAATTTTTCACTTTCATTTATTTTTTAATCGATAGTTAGTAACATAGTTAAATAGCAAATAATCTTGTGACTCTTCCATTTCCATGACTATATATAAGTGAATAATTTTTTCAGCCTCTGATGCCTAAAACCTTCCCTTCTTGTCTACACTGTTTACTAGAAAAGGCAGGGACAGGAGCTGGTAAAATGAAGCGGTTAAACATTACAAACTTTCATGGGTTAACGCCTTCTGAATTACGTTCATACGAGAAACAAGAAAG
>NZ_RIAV01000048.1 GCF_003852715.1 Ectobacillus antri | reverse complement strand
TTTATACACACTTAACATGACTGCATTTAGGAATGGAACATGTTTCTGTAAACTGCATGAAATTCTGCATATCCTCAGTGTATAAAATTTGCATTTTACCACCAAAACTCCTTTATAGGTGTATATTTCCATATGATAGGCTATAGTGAGTTGGACAGAATTCATAAATGCACAAAGTAAAAGGCCTCTGACACCAGAGACCTTTTGTATGTATCCTAAGATTTTGTTCGCAAAGGGTACACATCTCATTGCTAATGTGGTCCAAGCTGTTTTCTCGCTATCGAAAAATTTTCCATAAATTTCTTTCACTGTCTTGTATAAGCTGCTTGAACACGTTTGACTAATTGTACATGAATCGTGACAATTTTTTAGGAGGACGAGGGATACTCGTTCTTGTTATGTATAGGGGGGTTAGGCTGGTTTATACGGGGTGGTGGTACCCCTGATCTTAGATTTACACTCTCTCCTGCTCCGCGAAACGTTCTTGCGGGACACCTAACCTCAGATTTCCGCTCTCTCCTGCTCCGCAAGACGCTCTTGCGGGACACCTAACCTCCAATTTCCGCTCTCTCCTGCTCCGCAAGACGTTCTTGCGGGACACCTAACCTCAGATTTCCGCTCTCTCCTGCTCCGCGAGACGCTCTTGCGGGACACCTAAACTCCAATTTCCACTCTCTCCTGCTCCGCGAAACGTTCTTGCGGGACACCTAACCTCCAATTTCCGCTCTCTCCTGCTCCGCGAGACGCTCTTGCGGGACACCTAAACTCCAATTTCCACTCTCTCCTGCTCCGCGAGACGTTCTTGCGGGACACCTAAACTCAGATTTACACTCTCTCCTGCTCCGCGAGGCGCTCTTGCGGGACACCTAACCTCCAATTTCCACTCTCTCCTGCTCCGCGAGACGCTCTTGCGGGACACCTAAACTCAGATTTCCGCTCTCTCCTGCTCCGCGAACCTAGCGTTATACCCGTATTAAGAATAAAGCGCATAGTTGTTCAAAGGTTACAAAGGCAGCTTCCTATCTAAGACATTCCGGCTGAACTCCTTTGAGTTTATGCCATCTTTAACCGAGAAATCATCGGTTACAGCGCAGGTGCACAAAAGGACGCACACTTGGAGAGAGATTACGTTCGTTGTTTTAATCATATCAGAATACAGGGTACATTAGACTGTATGAGCCCTATGGAATACAAGAGGACGCGCCTGAATAAAACTTTCTAGTTTGGTGTTGCCAATCCATACGACATCTCACCTAACCGAGGAGGAAGGTCAAATAAAAAAGAGGCCGGGACATAACTGAATTATGTCACTCTAAAGCCGACAGAATAGAGAATAACTACCACTGATAAAGGAAAAATCCGAACTAAATCGAATTCTGTGTAGAGAATTCCGACTAATAGTTCGGATTTTTCTTTGGCTGAAAACCTTTTGTCCCAGCCTCTTTTTTCGCTTATGTTACATATTACTTACTTTTTTTGATTCAGCAGTATCCACCCATGCTTCTAATTGATTACGTCCAGGGATATTTTCAATGTTATCTGCATAGAAAACAGGATCCAGCCCTTTTTTCTTTTGTTTGACATAGTCCTTTAGTACTGCACGTACAAGACCGGATAATTTTGTAATAGCATACAGGTTAATTAAAACCATCATTCCCATAAAAATATCCGCCAGCGCCCATACTAATTCTGCACTATACAGTGCACCGAAAATGACCATTGCAATTACCCCAATACGGTAAACAGCAAGCGTACGCTTATTATTTTTCATAAAGCTGATATTCGCTTCTCCATAATAGTAGTTACCCATAATGGTGCTCAAGGCAAATAGGAATACAGAAATTGAAATAAATGTAGCCGCAAAGTCTCCTACACTTACGCGAAGTGATTCTTGTGTTAACGGAATTCCTGATAACTCAGATGTTTTATAAACGCCAGATACTAAAACAATCATTGCTGTAGATGAGCAGATAACAAATGTATCTACAATAACACCAAGCGCCTGAATAAATCCTTGCTTTACAGGATGCGTTACTTCAGCAGCAGCAGCGGCATTAGGTGCAGAACCCATACCTGCTTCGTTTGAAAATAAACCGCGGCGAATCCCTTGTAAAACTGCCGCTCCCATTACACCGCCAAATAGTTGCTTCAAGCTGAAAATACCTTCAGAAAAGATAGAAGCAAATACACTTGGCAACACTTCGTAGTTTGCTATCATTAACCAAGCAGCAAGTAAAATATACACACCTGCTTTAATAGGTACCAGCACGATAGAGAACTTGGCTACAGATTGTACACCACCAAAAATGATAATAGCTGTAATGACTGCTAAAATAATAGCCACAGCCATTGTACTTACGTTAAATTCATTGTTTAATGAAGCTGCAATTGTATTTGCTTGTACTGCATTAAAAATTAAACCAAAAGATAATGTAATCAGGATACTAAAAGCAATCCCAAGTTTACGGTTGCCCAAACCTTTCTCCATATAATATGCAGGTCCACCGCGCCAGGACTCGCCATCTTTTACTTTATAAACTTGCGCCAGCGTACTTTCAACGAATGCAGATGCAGAACCAATTAACGCCATCAGCCACATCCAAAAAACAGCACCGGGTCCGCCTAACGCAACCGCTGTTGCAACTCCGGCAATATTTCCCGTTCCAATACGGGCAGCCATACCAATAGCGAATGCTTGAATAGAAGAAACAGACTTCTTACTTTTTGATGGATTTTTTTCAAAAAGCAAGCGAAACATTTCCGGGAAGAAACGAATTTGTAAAAACCCTAATCGTGCAGTTAAGTAAATTCCGATTCCTACAAGAAAGATAACAATTAAATAAGTCCATAAAAGGTCGTTGATTTTTGAAACCAAAATATCCATGTTGCACACTCCTTTGATGTTTTTTTAACTATAAAAATGTTTAAAAAGAATTATGAAAAAACAAAGACTATAACCCTATTGAGAGTACAAATAGAATTTATCTAGATAAAATTCACACAAAATGTAGTATATTATTTTTTCTCGTTATGTAAATACTTTTTTCATTTCCATGTTATATAATCTAACATGGAAAACATATGCAATGAGTTTATATAAACATCAGCCCCTTGAGGAGTCCAACCAGTAGTCTGGCTCCCAAAATGCCCCATATAAGAGCCTCCTTTGATTGCGTATACATACGCCGGTCATGCATGGATTCTGCAGCTAGTCTATGTTTTAGTATTGCTTACAGTCTTCCGAATACGTACGCATATAGTCTCTAAATAAGAGCGCAAGCTGTTCGGGCCAGCTTCCTTTACTTCTCACATGTATATGAGTTCTCTTGCAGCCAGGAGTCTCACGAAAATAAACATTCAACTAAATGAAGAGAATTTTCAAAATATGGTAGTATGCATTGACATCAAAAAGATTAATTGATAGCATTTCCTTACGACCGTTCGGAAGGGTGATTTTATGACAGCAGACCAAATTAAAAAAGTCTCTATAAAATATTTTGCACAAAATGGCTATGAAGGTGCATCGTTAGCACAAATTGCAGAAGCTGTAGGGATTAAAAAACAATCTATTTATACTCATTTTAAAGGGAAGGATGAACTTTTTCTTCAGATATGTAAAGAAGGTTGTGACGAGGAATTAAGATTCGTTATGGAATTTATAGAAAGTAATAAGACTCGACCGATAAAGGAGTTTTTATATGATTTTCTCTTACAATGTATAGATCGATATGAGAAGTACGATTCTACTAAATTTTGGCTTCGTACAGCATTTTTTCCACCAAGCCATCTCAATGGTCAAGTTATGGAATTTGTTTATGATTATCTTGATAAATTAGAAAAACTTTTACTTCCAGTTATGGAAAAAGCAATGAGTAGGGATGAAATAAGTACATTAGTCGGGGAGCAGCGAGCCACTACTGCATTCTTAGCGTTGCTAGATAGCATATGGGTGGAGATGTTCTATGGAGGTATGGAACGTTTACAAAAAAGATTAGATTCTTCTTGGTATGTATATTGGCGTGGAATTTCGAGTGAATAACAGTTTTGGAGGGATTTTACGTGAACCGTAATTGGATACTTATTATTATTGCTGGTCTTATTGAGATTCTGTGGGCGATGGGACTGAAACATTCAACTAACTTGATTACTTGGGCAGGCACAATTATTCTTATCTATTTATCCTTTGTTTTATTGATGCAAGCTACCAAAAAGGTTGCAGTTGCTACCACATATGCTGTATTTACGGGGATAGGAACAGCAGGAACCGTTATAGTTGAAATGGTAGTTTTCGGGGAACCTTTCAGTTGGACAAAAATATTTTTCATTCTTTTGCTTTTGGTTGGTGTAATTGGTCTAAAACTTATCTCTAAAGAATCCGGTGAGAAAGAAGGTGCTTAAATGGCGTGGTTATTTCTTATTTTAGCTGGCGTTTTTGAAGTGGTAGGGGTAACTGGTATGAACTTAGTAAATAAATTAAGAAATTTAAAATCCTACCTCATATTAACTGTTGGTTTCGCCCTCAGTTTTAGTTGTTTGGCTTTAGCAATGAAAGCTCTCCCTATGGGGCTTTCCTATGCAGTTTGGACAGGAATTGGGACAGTAGGTGGAACCATTGTAGGAATGTTATTTTATGGGGAATCAAAAAATTGGAAGAGACTTTCCTTTATAGCATTAATCATAGTAGCTGTAATTGGATTGAAATTAACATCTTGACAACTCCCCATGCCTAAAGGCAGGGGATTCTTGGGTAGTAACTCCTATCGGAATCAAATTTACCAAGCTATCCCTCTCTGTCCGAGAGTTTAGTTACCTATGTGGTCAACCATTT
>NZ_RIAV01000047.1 GCF_003852715.1 Ectobacillus antri | reverse complement strand
AAATAGATAATAATCCAGCTGAAAATGCCATTCGTCCAAATGTCATTGGTCGAAAAAACTGGCTGTTTTCCGTAAGTGAAGCTGGTGCCAAGGCCAATGCAATCTGTCTGAGTATCGCAAAAACCGCGAAAGCAAATGGATTAGATTTTTATCAGTATCTCGTAAAGTTACTGACGGATCTGCCAAATCTAGATGTCCATCGTAATCCAGCAATATTAAATCAATACATGCCTTGGTCCAAAAACATCCAAACAACATGCGGAAAATAAAATAGCCGTATATCTCATAAAAAAATGAATGATATATGGCTATTTGTGATGCGTACCGTGAAGGTGCGCTTATTTTTATAATTCGGGCTTACAGAATATCTATATTTTTTATTGAAAACTTTTAATGCAATCAAATGAAAATATACATTTCTTTATAAGTATAGGTTATTGCATAATCTCTACTTACGAAGAAAGAACGAGTTCTGTTGTAATACGTTATAAAAAGTGGATGGGTATGCTATATACATAGTTTTTTAGGTTTGCTTGTCCATATACCATCAGCCCCAATCCTATGACATATCCGTCCACTGCCTCGCATAAACTAATGGAAAGCTCTTATACATAACAGAAGCAAGTCCACTGCGCCCTCCCAAAAAAACTGCCATAATTCATGTATAATTAGTTACACGTATTTAAGCTGCTTGTGCAAGACAAGATGATGAAAGAAATCGACGGCGAATTATTTATCAGCGAAAAGACTGCTTGGATTACAGAAGCAATGAGATGTGTACCCTTTGCAAACAAAATCTTAGAATACATACGAAAGGCCTCTAGTGTCAGAGGCCTGTTTCTTTATGCATTCATTAATTAAATTTACATGAACTCTGTCCGACTCAATGTAGCTTTCCACTTACTATTTTAAAAACTCACGGAGAGGAAACATCATATGAAATTTAACCTAAAGTACGTAGTGGTTGGAGTTATCCTTATATGGTTAACAATCATCTTAATTCAGGATTATTTTCCAGGAATTATTTCTTTTGTTAATCCTAAAACATCGTCTTGGTACTATCCTATAAGTCTAATTGTGCTATTTATGTTATTTCGATTCTTAGATCGTGATAGACCAGGTACCTATGAAGAAGAAAAACGGAGATGGATACTACAATTCGGTCTAATCACTTATTTTGTCATACTCATCATCGGATTATCATTGCTTAGAGGAAAATCCGGACATGGTATAGGTTTACAAAGCCCTTTTCTTTGGGGTGTCTTTATGATGGGGGTAATCGGCCAGATACTAGACTGGCGAAAAATACAGAAAAGAAAATTGACAAATTCTATGGATAATCATCCGTTATTAAAAAATAAAAACGAATGATATTCTTAACTTGCAATTATCCATTTTTAATAAAATGTTAATATGTAAATGTGATGATAAATAGAGATATATATCATGAGAAAAATAGAAAAAAACATTAGAGGGATTTGGATTTAGTGAGCTTGTATTTTCTTTTGTTATGGTGGGTAGTATTCCTGCATTTATAGAATGTCTTCTAGGAGAACTATGTTATCGAAAAGTAGAACATAACAAATCTTTACATGTTGGTTATGAATTCTGTTCAACTCAATGTAACCTATCCAATTGGCATATAAAACCACCTTTCTATTTTTTAGAAATATAACCACTTTATTTTTTTATAGGGAGGTTTTGGCGTATGCCAATCAACCTAGGCATTCGTTATGCAACTACTTTTATTTTTCTACCGAACCTGTACAGGCTAGGGAGTATACTTATTAATCGTTGAACACTCTACTGATTAGGTTAACTTAATGTGGATGAGTGTAGTCAACAACACAGCAAGATATTGATAAAAAGGAGATTGCTGTGAGTATGTTGAATATATGGTTAAAATAATTTTTAGGGGGAATAAGATTGGGGAAGAAACCTATTCTGACATTACCGGCAGTATTGACTGGGATTACTACAGGATTATCAACTTTTATTGCAAACTACGCTATCCCTGATTCCGATTCCAAATCTACCACCATTTCATTAATTGCTGCAGTGGTTGCTTTTATATCTGGAACTATCTTTAAAAAAATTACTAAAGAAAAGCAACATTAATGTTCTTTCTTAGTGCAAAGGCTACTTAAAACGATAAAACTTATTGTTCTTGTTATTTTGGGTCTAAGTTTGTTGTATTTATTATCATCTGTTATAGCTATAACACAAATACTCTTACCAACATTACAAATTTCAACTTTTTACATATTTCCTTGAATTTTTCTATATTGGTTCGCACGCCTAGTAAAAGCATTTGAGTTTAAGTAAAGCTGTTAATGAGTTTTATGTTAACTGATAAGAGGGAGGAGAATATACAGTGAATGATGTGGATATACTGCCTCAATATTTAAAAAATAAATCTTTATCCGATAAAGAGATAATACTTAGCTTCTTTGACGCCTTAGAAGCCATTAAAATTTTAGCCGATAATGAACGGGCCATCATCTTGGGTGGGAAGGTATAATTAAATACTCTGACGGAAAGTATGGACACCCATCTGTTGTTATAGGTAGTGAGGTACTAAAAGGAGAACAGGAATCTTGGCGAGCTTATGCTCAGTCAACAGCTCATTTCTGTAAAGAGACGATCGAGGAAGAAAAATATAGATGGGAACAATCTGCCACAGAACCTGTTCCTAATTGCGAATTATATTTTTGTATTACTGCAGCAAACGAAAATGATGATGAGTAACTTCTTGTAATCCCGCTTATATGAACATGGATGCCCTCCAGCCAAGAGACCTGGAGGGTTTTTATAAATTGATTAAGTACGTTAAACTCCAATAATGATATCCTATAGTAACTAGAACTGTATAGAACATACAAAAGAAAATCCATACCTCATTTATAATTATACATGCTACGATTAAATATCTGATAATTCTAAAAAGGGGAAGGGTTATGCCATGATAATACTTATTATTATTATTTTAATGTGTTTAAGCATTTTTACATTTTATATTGGATATCTGCTTTTAATTAAAAATCATTGGAAACTCGGAAAAATATCCTTTGCTTCTGCGAGTACAGTAAGAAACAAAAAAGGATATTGTACATATATGGGGTATGTATCATTTACAATGTCAGCAATCTATGCAATATTAGCTGTCCTAATGATTCTAATTCCCTCTATTCAAGATTCTTCTATTCCTTTAATATTTGTTGGTGCAGCAATGATTATAGGGGTATCAAGTGAAAGTTTTGCTAAAAGAAAATATGCATAGTAACTTCCAATAATGAGTTCTATGTTGATTGATAAGAGGTAGAAGAACATACAGTGCATAATATGGATATACTTCCTCAATCTTAATATTAGTTAGCTTCCTTACTTAAATACTTCGATTAGCCAAAGGATTGGTATGAATGAATAACTTAGAAGAGTTACAACAACTACTAATAGAAGGACAAAAATTATCAATGCAAGGTGCTTATCAGAGAAGAGCACCTGCAAAAAAAGCGATACCTTACCTTTTAAAAGCGCGAACGGGTTTAAAGCTATATGTAGAACATGAACCTAATCAAGCTTTAGCATGGCATTTATTATCACAAGTAGAGGAATATTTACTAAATTATAATGCTGCCATCTTCAGTCTACAAAAAGCTTTAGAATTAGGAGGAAGAAATCGCAAAGATTTAAAAAGACTAGCTATGTTAAAAGAGTATGGGGGACAATGGCAGGAATTAAATATGTCACCGGAAAAATTGGAATCATTAGATGTATATTTAAAGAATAAGATAGAATTCTTTGGCTGTGATCACACACTCACGTATACAAAAGAATGGCTAGATGAGAATGTGCCTAAGAGTAGAAAATCTAAGGTTGTAAGAGCGATACAGAATCAAGGGGGCTTTTGCGATTGTGAAGTCCTTATGAATGTGATGGATTAAGTTATAAATGGCTCTTATGTTGCGATTTCTGGTTCTTTTATGTAAGATAGACTAATTTTATTTGATTTAGGACAGATTTCTCACTGAGGGAGATTTGTCCTTTTTTGGATTGTCAACACAACTGGACAGTTTGGTGCGTCCTCTTGTATTTCAGCGGGCTCATCTAGTCTAATGTTCTATGAATTCTGATATGATTAAACAAAGGTAATCTCGTAACTCTCTCTAAGTCTGCATCCTTTTGTGCACCTGCGCTGTAACCGATGATTTTCGGTTAAAGATGGCATAAAACGCAAAGAAATTCAGCAGGAATGTCTTGAGTAGGAAACTGACTTGGTAACCTTTAAACAAGTATGCGTTTTATTCTTAATATGTGTATAACACTAGGTTCGCGGACCACAAGAGGGAGGAGATTGGAGTTTAGGTGTCCCGCAAGAGCGTTTCGTGGACCATGAGAGAACGGAAATTGGAGTTTAGGTGTCCCGCAAGAGCGCCTCGCGGAGCAGGAGAGAGTGTAAATCTGAGTTTAGGTGTCCCGCAAGAACGTCTCGTGGACCACGAGAGAGAGAAAAACTGAAACTAGGTGTCCCGCAAGAGCGTTTTGCGGACCACGAGAGAGTGTAAATCTAAGATCAGGGGTATCACCACCCCGCCTAAACCACCCTAAACCCCCTATACATAACAAGAACGCCCCTCGTCCTCCTAAAAAACTGTCACGATGCATGCAAAATTAGTCACACGTGTTCAAGCAGCTTATTCAAGACAATGAAAGACATAGCTGGAAAATTTGTTCATCAGCGAGAAGACAGTCCGGAATCACATCAGCACTGAGATGTGTACCGTTTGCAAACAAAATCTTAGAATACATATGGAAGGCCTCTGATGTCAGAGGCCTTTATCTTTTAATACAAAATTTTCCTTTCGTTTATATGTGCCCTGTTGTAAAATTAAGGTATAATTTTATTTTTTTATACGATGGAAGAAAACATATTAATCTACATGGGAAGAGCATCAAGATACAAGTCGAACCTAAGAAATTAGAGGAAGTCGCAAACTGTTTACCTAAACCAGCTTCTGATAAAGGGTATCATAAAGATCAGGTGAAGGGAGGAAGAAATATTTGAGAAAGCTATGGTTGAGTATATATCTTACAATTTTAGTAATATTGGTTGCATGTTCAAGTCAATCCTTACCGAAAGAAATCTCATCACAAACCTTAAGAATTGTAAACAAAACAGTTAGTCCTTCAGAATATAAAGAGATTCGGGATACGAAAACAATTCAGATGATTTTAAATGTTGTTGATGAGGATGAGCTCAGATGGTCATACGTTAAACCTAGTATTGATAGAGAATCAGATTATCAATTTTGGGTAGAAAAGAAGAACGTTCCTGAAAGACATCATCATTTTGAAGTGTGGTTGAACGACAAAGAGTCTGTCATTCTGAATAAAAATAAAGGGCAATATGCTATTATTGAGTCTACTACAGTGGAACAGTTAAACGGCCTGCTCAAATGATATATGAATTGATTTTATTTAACTTTTGATAATTAAAATTATCATGTGATGTAAGTTTAAATGTGAAATAAAGAAGTAATTACTAAAAAATGGATGGGTAAAAGGGGTTTTAATATGAATTGGAGGTTAAATAGTAATATCTGAATAAAAAGTAAAAAGGAAATATGGATATATTCATAAAAGTCGGTGGAGAAATTGTGGTTCATTACGGAAGGATTTAACTGTAAGATAATCGCAATGGAAATCCAACTTATATAGCATGATATTATGGGCTTTAAGGGATACAAATTTTAAAGAAGGGGTGATGAAATGAATATTTTAAGAAAACCACTTTTTTGGATTTTGGTTATTGTATTGTCTGGATTTATGGGAGCCTATTTAACCGATGAACAAGAACAACTTCCATTTCCCCAGATAGAGAAAATTAATGAATAATAATTTTTGATAGCTTAATTTAAGTGAAAATTCCCCTTCAATTAAAAACTGAAGGGGAATTATATTTATGTTTAAATTTTAACTTCCCTCCGAAAGAAGTCTCCTACTTCTAAATGTGAAGGTGCGCCAGCACCAGTGAAAGTGGGAGATGAATTTCGGTTAGGCGTAGCCTAAAGTTGTCTCTTTTTTTGTACTATGATATAATCAGTCTTAGATAAAATAAAGGTTGTTATATCAATGGAATTA
>NZ_RIAV01000046.1 GCF_003852715.1 Ectobacillus antri | reverse complement strand
CGGACTGCCAAACAAATGATTGCAGGGATAGAGGCTATGCACATGATCAAAAAAGGACAGACTCTCCAAAGGGGAAGTCTGTCCAAAATCAAAAAGAATTCATCCATCAACTGTTTGGACTAGTTACTTAAGACCAATGGTCACTAGAGATCTTTCGCTTTTTTATATTTTCTTCAAGTATTTGCACCAGAACCAAATATCCCACCGGGATAGATCCGAAAAACGTAACACAAGGGGAGTTACGACAGGCTCTGATTGAAGTAGGTGCTAATAGTATAGCCACCACCAAGGCCTCTAAGGCGTTATACGAGACCATATCTAATAATGTACCCGACATCTCAAAATAAGAAACCCTCAAATCAAGGGATGGTTAGATAGTTACTAATACTTTTTAAAATGTTTTTTATTAATGACCATATTATTCCAAAAAGATCTCCAATCTTTCGAAATTGTTTCTTCCAAGTTTAAAATCAATTCTAAAAATTCTGATATTTGAACATCAGTCAAATAAGGATTCGCACATTCCGTAAACTTTTTTATCATCCGATTAAAATCAGTTGGTGTTCCATAATCAGATAGTATTAATTGATCTTCAAATACTTCTCCACTAGAGGTATACAAGTAAGCTTTTCCACTAAATAAATTTTCCTCGTTAATACAATCTTCATTCTCTCGATATTCTATCTCTATCATGTTCATAGCTTTAAGAACATGATAATCATGAACATATTCCTCTGTAAAATAATCTAATGTAGCTTCACCAAAAGCAATAACTAATCCTGCATTAAAGTGTATACTGAATTGACTCTCAGTAAAGTTTTTTGGCCTTTCATAAATGCTCGCATCTTTTATGAACCGTGGTAACACTAGTTTCACTTTATATAAATTCCCAAAACTAACATTTGAACTATGCAACACCCTTTGAAGCTCATTCATAGCATGGTGAAAATAACCACAGCACGGATAATATTTAAACATGAAATTAAAATGGTTTAATATCCAAGGATCTCCAAATCGTTTTACTGGATAATTAGAAAATTTATTACCAGATATTAACTTAAGATTACTAAGCCATGTATCTTGTAAATTCACTTCTTGATTGTTAAATATAGTCATTGCTGATGCAAGTGAAGCACGAGTGGCCATTCCTACCTGATAAGGTTTTGCAATCGAACCAAAACTACTTTTAAATCCAATTACAGTTGAACTAGTCAACGATAACGCACTATCCATTTGTTTTTTAGAAAAATTCAGCATCCAACCTAGAGCAGCTGTGCTAGCTAATCCACCTAATATGGGAGTAGGATGAAGCCTATTTATCCTTAAACTCTCACCGAATACTGATCCAATAACTGACATAAATTCAAGTCCGATAATTGTAGCGTTGATAAGATCTTCCCCATTTAATTCCAGATCACTATACATAGAAGATAAAACTGGCAAGAGCATAATTGTAGGATGACCATAAGTACCATACATAATACAATCAAAATCTAAACGGTGTGAAGCATAGGAATTTAGAAATGCTGCATCTAATGGAGAAACTTTTTTCTGAGACCACCACAACTGCCCGCTCCCCCTAGACTGTCCCTGATATAAGAAATTCATCTGTTGGACATCTGGTAATGATTGTGCAGCTAAAGCTACTGCAAGAGTATCTAAAATAGCTAGCTTAATTTGGTCATTAAAATTTTTAGGAATATTACTATAATCCCAACTAGTTACAACTTTAGTCAGATCATCGGTCCAATTATCTTTGATTCCTTCTTCGTTCATTCTTAATCTCCTTAAGTTTATAAATATTAGCTTAAATAAAGTAGATTATCAATATAGCGTCTTATTGTATTTTATTATTCATATAACCAAAAGTTATACTAAAGATGTTGTACAATTAAGTGGGTAACATTCCCTTACTTGAATGATTAAAAGAGTATACGTCTAGCATCCTGCTCAATCTTCTCTTTACAATCTTTGCAAACGTGTTTCCCTTTCAAATTACGTTTAATTTGCATATACATTGGATCAAATTCATTAACTTCAAACTTCTTTTTACAAAATAGGCAAATTACAGTATATGATATAATATGAATCCCCTCAATTTAATATTTAATTTCTATATATAACTGACTCGTTTCCCCCCTACTGTACCTCCCCCTCTCCATTCTTGTCCATACTAGTTGATAGAATCATGGATAAAGGGAATGAATGGCACATGGGACGTGTAAGAATTACAAATTCACATGGTTTCACAGTTTCTGATTTACGAAAACGCGGGAAACAGGAAAAAAACTAACCTTCGCACACGAATTGCAGTCGTACGTCTTGTGATAGAAGGCAAAATGAGCAAAAAAGCAGCCAAAGCCTGTAATGTGCATCATCAATCCGTTTCTGAATGTGTCAAATGGTTCAGTGAAGGTGGATTAGACCTGTTATTGGAGCGGAAAACAGCTCCTGGATGTGAATATTTCCTCAGTGATAGCCAATAGAAATCCTTAAAAGAAGTGCTTCTTACCAGTTCACCAACCGATCATGGACTGGGAACTGCCGTATCTTGGACAACACTGGTCATTCGGGAATATCTGTGTCATATCTATTGTATCGAAATGACACCAACGGGTATTCTGCACATGCTTTGGTCGCTAAAACTCCGATATACATGCCCGACTTACGTTCACCACGCCAGCGTAACCATCTTCGGTGCCGTTAACGTCCTAACAGGAGGAGGCGTGCATTAGACGGCTCTTTCATGTAAATAGGAGTTCTTTTTGGCATTTCTTCAATATGTGCTGAAACAATATGAAGACAAGTTTGTTGTCATGGTTACAGGCAATGCCAGAGTCCACCGCGCAAAAGTCATTCAGGATTTTATAAAAGAACAGCGATATCGGCTTATGTTGATGTATTTTCCCCCATACTCACCGAACTTGAATCCAATCGAACGGCTATGGAAATGGTTGAAGCACAGCGTCATTGCCAAAACATTTCATCCACCTCAATCGTCTATCATAGAGACCGTGCAAGCTTCTCATAATTTCTATTTTCTTTTATAAAAGTGTTCAAATAGACCTTTTTCTTAATAACCTTTGTCTTTATAACTATTGATTCATTCTTAAATTATATGGGCTGGTATAGGCCATTTATTTATACGATACGGTAACCTAATAACTGAATCACTTAATGCTAGTACAAGATTGTGATTTAATAACAATTTTATAGCTGCGATTTCACCATCAGTTAACGTATCTTCAGTTTGCCTAAGGGGAGTAGTCAACTTCTCAAATACTGAACATATTATAGGATCTCCTATAGTAAATGTAACTGGGGTACGAAATGGACGTCTATCCTTAAGAAGGATAAACCCCGGACCCTTACGCATAAAGTGAAGACCAAATCTATAGCTATTTTGCCATTTAGTTACTTGATCGGTACTAATCCCTTGAACAGAAAGTTCCGGGGGGTAAAGGTGTGTTAACTTTTCAACTGGAAATTTATTATCTATATATCCTCCCCAGGTAATCCGCATCCCAAAACTGGTTACATCCCGCAAAAAGCGAATAAATTCAAGTGATTGATAAGAATCCTCTAAAACTACTGCTCCCTGCACTTCAATCCGAGTAATACCTTGGTGTATGAATGTAAGGATTTCTGTAACAGATGGCAATTGATGTTGTTCTTCAATATTAACTTTTAATGGCAAATTAGATTGATAATTCCTCTCAACTGAGTGTGTTTGCGTAGCAAGTAAGCCATCTGATGTCCAATCATAATGACTAATAACTAAATTCATACTCCTATACCTACTTCCTGTTGTGCTTTTGTCAACATAAATTTATATCCTTCTACCGCTAAAGAAACATAGTGTTCTGAATCAAAAAAAATAAGCCCACTATCCATCCAAGATTCTAAATAATCCTTTAGCTCATCTAATTCAATATTAAGTCCATGTTTTCTAGCAAGTACATTTGACAAAGACCTCAGTGAATAACCATTCATTAAAGCCAAGTAAGCTTCAGCTTTTCCGCCTGCATATAGCATGATTTCTCGTTCTGGCCATCCTTTCCGACAATCAATAATAAGAAGATCTTGTCCGATCTTTCTATAGCTCAAGCTACTATCTCTATGTAATTCTTGCCACTGTTGAATCCCAAGCATTAATTCTTGTTCTACTGTTCCCTTTAACCCACACTCTGGACTTTCAAAAATATAGACAAGGTCTTGAAGCTCCTCTTTCGGTAGGTCATAAATATATGAATAAATATTTGCAGGTCCCAAGTTTTCTATACCAAGTTTTGGGTTATTAAAGTATGGGCTAAACCTTTCAAGTGCAACACGGGTACCCCCAATAGGTGGTTGTAGATGCACAAGTGCTGGAATTTGCTTTATAATCATTGTGTAGTCTTCATCACACTCACCTGGAAAACCATATAAGTAATTCCAGTTAACAGTTACGCCTTCTAAGGCACAGTTACGGAGTAAACGAACATTCTGTACCCCTTTAACACCCTTATCCATTATACGTAACACTTTAGAGTTTAAACTTTCAATTCCCGGCTGTACAGCTACAAAGCCAGCTTCGCGTAAAAGGGATACTTGATCTGGAGTAATGTTAGCCTTAATTTCAACAAACATCCGAAGATCTAAATCTAACTCTGCCAATTTTGGTAAAAGTGATTTAAAATAGGTCATATCTAATATGTTATCCGCCATTGAGATATCTAATACGCGGTAGCAATTGACTGCTTGTTTTAATTCCTCTAAGAATGTTTCAGGGCTTTTACTTCGGTATTCTATAAAGCTACCATTTAATCCACAAAACGTACATTGATGTTTAGCCCCCCACCAACATCCTCTTGAGGCTTCTAGTATCAATTCTGGTTCAATCCATTTGGATAAAGGAGAATTCTCTAATAAATTAAAAAAGTTCGAATAATCAGGAGCTGGAACTTCATTCATATTTACGGGACGTGCAGGAGTCATATTTACAACAGGATTTCCATTAAAATCTCGCCAACAAAGTCCTCCAATCTTACTAAGAGAGGATTTTGATTCTAAAGCATCAAGTAAATCTTTAAATGCATTTTCCCCCTCACCCCTTATCACAAAATCTACAAATGGAAAATTTCGATGGAGTGTTACCCCCTGTATACCATCACAGTTAGCACCTCCAAAAGCAATTAGGATTTTCGGATTTAATTCTTTCAATTTTCGTGCTAAAGAAAGGGAGGGGACATTTTGTAAGAATGAAGATGTGAAACCAATCATGTCATAGTTTTTTGAATTTATTTCTACTGCCAAATTTTGTATAAAATCAGGTGCTAGCTCATGCATTTGAACAAGTTCGCTAGAGGCAAGTCCCTGTTCTTCACCAAAAGCACAAAATTCTTCTAATTTCCATTCCTTTACCCCATAGAGTGCATTCGTAAATACCCATTCACCTGCACCTAAAAAATATCCATCGGCAATCTGTGTGAAAGCGGATACACCTAGGGTGCCCCCAGACCTTCTCATTGTATATTCAACCCATCGAATGTTAGCATAAAGTTGATCAATTTCATGTAAATATTGACAACGTTTAGCAGCTGCAGCTAGTACTCCTAGAGCAAGTGAGGGACGATGCAAAGAAGCCCATGGCATAGATACCAACAATACTTTCATAAATTCTATCACTACTTTCTCCTAGAAAATCATTTCATGGTCAAAAGAATCTATATAACTATGTAATCTAGATGTAAAAAGATGACATTATATAAAATATTCTATTTCAGAATAAATTATCTGTCAATAAAGCATTTTCCAAATATTTTATATAATTAATCAATTATGATATTCTAACAAACAGATTTTAGAAGCATTATCTTTCTTTGTGGAGAACATTTAAAGGGAAATGTGAATTGCTTTCAAATAGTAACTACTCAGACCACACCGAAAAACAACACAAAATAGAGGTGATCCTACCACGAATCGCCTCGTAAGCTATGTTTGGAACAATTCTATTTCCCCTGTCTGCAACACTTGTTTCATAGAGGCAAACAGGTCCTTTCCTTGCTTTTTCAGTGTGCTTAGAAAACTTCTTGCTATCGCGAAATTCTGTGCACTCTGTTCACTCCGGAATGTACCTGAGAATTTTTATTTTACTTTTTCCATGCGTAAGTTTCGCTCGGCCAAGTTATTATCAAAGGGAGCATCCGGGTTTTCTACAAAGAGGAAGACAGAATCTTGGCGTTTGAAAAGCCGGTTCAGCAACTTTTCCGCATCAGGATTTGCCATGGCAGCGTTCTCTCGATACCCTTTCTCTAGAATGGCGGTATAGGTATCATCCATCCATACGATGGCCAAGGGAGTGAGAGGCTCATCCTGACGTTCTCTCTGCCGCTTTGCCAAAAGCAGAATTTCGATCATCTCCTGTGGCCATGTTTGTTTCGTTTGTTCGTGAACCGCTTTTAGGTCGCGAAGGAGATGGGTATTACACACAGTATGTTCGCATTTGTCATACACAAAATACGACGCCAGACAATCGTGAACGGCAATGCCCTTGAATGCCGGCAAGATATCGATTTCGTTGATTGCCTCTGTGCCGCGTTTTTCATGAACATATTGTAAGGTGGCTTGATCTGTGCTCAATGTATGAAGCCATTGTGTTTTTCCTTCGCTTCGCAAGCTGATTTCATCAAAATGGATAACAGGAGCCTTGCGTAACACCTCTCTGGCTTGCGGCTCGAAGGTTTCCACCAAATAGTATAGTGGACCCAAGAATTTATATATAACTGACTTGAAGTTTCGACCTATTGCTTGAATTGTACAAAATTGCTAGGAGATGTTATCTCCATCGCGACTATGCTAATATGACCGATAAACACTACAGTGAAGCCATGTCGAAAAAACTAATCAGTTATATATAGACACGAAATCAGGTTCTGGTGCAAATACTTGAAGAAAATATAAAAAAGCGAAAGATCTCTAATGACTGTTGGTCTTAAGTAACTAATCCAAACAGTTGATGGATGAATTCTTTTTGATTTTGGACAGACTTCCCCTTTGGAGAGTCTGTCCTTTTTTGATCATGTGCATAGCCTCTATCCCTGCAATCATTTGTTTGGCAGTCCG
>NZ_RIAV01000045.1 GCF_003852715.1 Ectobacillus antri | reverse complement strand
AGTCTGTCCAAAATCAAAAAGAATTCATCCATCAACTGTTTGGACTAGTTACTTAAGACCAACAGTCATTAGAGATCTTTCGCTTTTTTATATTTTCTTCAAGTATTTGCACCAGAACCTGTTTTTCTATTTGCAATTTTCTACAAGTCTGCTATTCTTAAGTTTAGATATACATAAATTTCTAAACAAACACATTTAAAATAAAAAATAAAAAACCCCCGGGAGCCGCTTTTCGAAGGTTGCGTGAGTTTGGCCGCTACATTCAACCTACGAAAATCCCAAAACCAGGAGTTTTTGTTTGCAAATATGATACTGTCTATATTGATAGTATCATAACTTCAAAAAAATGCAAACAAAACTTCTAGTTTCCTATACTCTTTTTTAGGGTAGTCGGCTTCCGGCGGGGAAAACACTGGAGGTTTTTTATTATGTCCTTTAACTACTACACTAAAAATGACCACGATACACTTCTCTTTTACCAAGTCCCAAAAATCTTTTATTATGCTCAAAAGTACAAAAAAGTATCTGCGCAGGCCAAGCAGTTATACATGTTCTTATTAGATCGTCAAAACCTTTCCATTGAAAATAACTGGTACGACGAAGAAGGTCGCATATTCTTTATCTCAAAAGTTGAAGAAATGGCTGAGTTTCTAGGAGTGAGCCGTAAGACTGCTGGTAAGTATCGCGATGAGCTTGCTGAGGTTGGTTTATACATGTCTGTACAGATGGGAAACAATAAAGCAAACCGCAGCTATATTGCCAAATTAGATATGACCGATGAGGACCGCGAGCTTATCGCACGTTTGTCTCGTAAATACCGCGAGGAAGCAACAGAAGAAATGAAGAAGCAAGGAATTATAGCTGAAGAATCCAGTAATGACGCGGATGTGTCAAATTTACACACCCGGACGAGTAAAAATGACACATCCGGGTGTGTAAAAATTACCCTCCCGGATGTGTCAAATTTACACACGAGTAAGACTTATATTAATCAAACTGACAAAAACAAACATAAAAAGAATAATACTAATCTATCAATCAAAGAGAATCTGTATTCCCGTTTAAAATTCCAATCAGCTCAGTCTGCCTTCCAAAACCACAAAAACCTTTTGAGTGATGATATTATTTCTTCGGTTAATAAACTTTGTAAACGTTTTGAAGGTCGCTTAACACCTACGCAGATGAAAAACTGTATTTTAGCTACAATAGCAGCCGAACCAGATAACTTTGGTGCGTTCTTAAATCGTACGTTTACAAACAAAGTATCGGAATTGGAGCGACAACAAGAAGCTGCTAAAAAAGAACTGCAAGAAATTAAACAACCAATTAGAACTGAAAGCATTCCAGACTGGAAAGAACGCGATGATCGATTAGAAACTGTTAAATCCCAATATGCTGCAGGTAAAATTAGCCTTGACGATTTTGTTACCTTAAGCAATATGGTTTTACAAAGATATGCTTAATTCACAAACTTTTTAGAGCGAAAACCAGTAAATTCTGGGGTTGTTTTTGACGTCAAAAGTATTCAACCTGAGTATGTCGGTACGCGTACCGACATAGTTGAATCTCTGTAAGTCTTGGCAGAGTATGTTTCGTAGGGTATTCCAAACCAAAAAACTTACTCCGACTAATTATCCCCAAAACAACCCCTATTTTGCGGACTTTTTTACTTGCAAAAAGACATAGTCCCTACCGACACACGTAGAGTAAAAAAAACTGCAAATTTCACAAACTTTCAAACGTAGAAATTATAAAATTTCACATACCTGATTAAGAGAACAAGATTAGAGGATATCTCCACCATTAAAGGGTATACTGGTTTTTTAATTTTTATTAAAATAGTCTAGTAAATGAAATTTTTATATGATTCGAGTACCTCCTTCCCTCTCTCATACAAGGGAATCCCCTACCTATGTGGAATACCTTTATGAGGAGGTGATCGACATGTCGGGTGATATAACAGGAACACGTATATATAATGCCAAGGAAGCCAGTTTGCTTTTACAAATACAAAATTCTACGTTGCGAAAGTATTGTCAGATACTAGAGAAGGCTGGTTACTGCATGCATAAAAACGAGCATGGTCACCGCGGTTTTTTTGACCATGACGTTATAGCGCTGCGTAAACTAATTGAGTTAACCCAAAACCCCGATATGACACTAGAAAGCGCCGCAAACGTAGTGGTAGCAACGCATATCGGTCGCCCTGTATCAAGTACTGATACAAAAAAAACAACCGAAATAAGCGTAACAGCCACTGTTACAGCCGAAGAGTTTGAGACGTTTAAGCAACAACAAGCAGCCCTCATGTATGAATTGGTAAAGAAGCAAGAAGAAGCTGCACAGCAGCAGAGGGAGTTCCAGGAACGGCTCTGGGCACGGCTAGAGAACCGCGATATGTCACTGCTACAAACGATAAGAGAACTGCAAGAAACAAAATTGCAGATCGCAGCGGAGAATAAAAAGAAATGGTGGCAATTTTGGAAGTAAGCGAAAAAAGGCGACCATATAAAATGGCCGCCTCTTTACTTATTTTTGTTTTGCCATACGCTTAGTGCGTTCTTCTATGCCTTGTATTTTCCCATCTGTTAAATGTTATGGTAACAGAGTCTGTAAGGGATCTACAAAAAATATTTAATAATCTAAAAGGATAATTATAATATTTGGGGAAAAAATAAAAAAATACAATCATACTTTAGATTCGGAGGTATTTATATGTATATGCCAATGGAAGAAGAAGTAAGGACTTACCTGTTTACTGGGTTTTTAATAGTTATATTCATATGTTTTATCTATACAGTAATTTGTAACTATTCAGCTTGCTGATAGTTACGTTTTATAGATTTGTGTTTTAGATTTCCTTTCTCCTGTAAAGAATGGTACTACCATAATAAACAGGAGGTGAACAAGATGATGACACGAGACGAGATTTTGACTGTCTGCCATGCAAAACCAGACAAGATTGTACAGCTGATTCAGACACTCTTTCAACGCAATCAAGAGTTAGAAGCGCAGGTTCAATCATTGCTTCAACGGAATCATGAATTAGAAGAAAAGGTTCAGACGTTAGAAGCACGTATTCAAACGCTAGAAGCACAGGGTAAAAAAAACAGTACTAACAGCCATTTGCCGCCTTCTTCTGACTGGGCTCCTATTCCAAAGTCATCCCGCATGAAAACAGGGCGGCAGTCTGGTGGACTGCCGGGACACACGGGTCATACGCTTCGTATGACCGATCACCCGGATCATCGTTGTGTTCACCCTGTTACCACATGTGCGGGTTGCGGCACATCTTTGAAAGATGTGCCACCGAAGCGTCATATCATCCGGCAAGTATTTGATATTCCGCCGTTATCGATAGAAGTGACACAACACGAAGCTGAAGTCAAATCATGTCCGTGCTGCCGAAGCCTACAGGAAGCTGAGTTTCCCGCTCATGTAAAACGCCCTGTACAATACGGCCCGCGCCTTCGAGCGCTCGGAGCGTACTTGACACAATATCAGCTCATTCCCTATGAGCGGACGGCAGAATTGATAGCGGATCTTTTTGGTCATACGGTAAGTGAAGGCACACTTGTCACCATCAATAGACAAATGGGCAAAGCCTTGGAGACGGTAGAACAAGATATCTACCGTCACCTTCTATCATCCCCTATTCTTCATATGGATGAAACGGGGATGCGTGTAGAAGGAAAGCGCCAGTGGCTTCATGTGGCAAGTAATGCCAAAGCGAGTCTCTACATGATCCATCCGAAACGAGGCAAGGAAGCAATGGATGCCATGAAGGTGCTGCCACAATATCGCGGTGTGTCCATTCATGATGGCTGGCCTTCGTACTTTCGATATAATACCTGTGCGCATGCGCTGTGTAATGCCCATCATCTCAGAGAGCTGCGAGGCATATGGGAGAACACCAAGCAGTTATGGGCACAGGACATGATGGATGTTCTTCTTTGGATGAAGGAAGAACGAGAGACAACGTCTGAATCCCTACCGCCCGACCGAATGGCACACTGGGAACGGGTATATAAAAGGATTATCTAGCGAGGATTCGCACAAAATCCTGCACCTCCCGCTACAAAGAAAAAAGGGAAACCGAAACAAAGTGCGGCGCGCAATCTCTTGCATCGTCTTTCTGTGTATCAGGACAGTGTGCTGATGTTTCTTCGGAATGCCTCCGTTCCGTTTGATAATAATCAAGCAGAGCGCGATATACGTATGGCAAAGGTGAAGGAGAACATTTCTGGCACCTTCCGAAATGAACAGGATGGCAAGGTATTTTGTCGCATTCGTAGTTTCATTTCCACCATAAAGAAGCAGAAGCGATCCGTGTTATCTTCCCTTGGGCATATCATAGAAGGCGAACCAGTAGATTTGTTTGCCACATGAGGTAGAGGGAAGTTCACGGGGGCACCCCCGTGAACACTTTCTGACTCGTTTCTAGCAAACTAGCTAGGACTAGGCTGAGTAGTTACAGTAATTTTATGGAATAAAAATAAGGATAATAGATACAGTTGGTTTTTTTTACATTTTTTATCGCTAGGACTAGCCATATTCATTTTTATAAAATTAATTATTGGTCCATATTTCGCAGACAATTTCATGGTTTCTGAAAATAATTCGGTTAAAATTGCACAAGCTGGGCTTCTTTGGGCATTAAGTATATTTTTTCTTTTAAAAGGAATATCAAAATTGTCAAAACCAAAAATTTTAACTTATCTTTTATCCATGCAACATCAGAAACACGAATCTTAACATTTTTATTATTTGATAAGACTTTTGCATATTCTTTTGACAAGTCAACAAGAAAAATACCATTTTCATTTTGCAACTGTTTAAACTGATGTTTATCTAAATTGTTAGGTAAAGCAACCATACTTGTAAACCCTTCAAATTTAACGTTTAAACCTTTTATAACATCTTGATATTTATCTTGTGGAAATAACTGTTTCCCTTCGGGTTCGCCACCAATAGTAACCCAATCATTATTTTGATCGATAGCTTTAATTTCGTAAGACTTAATATCTAAGTTATATTTCTTTTGGATTTTTTGTAATTCTTTTAGACTTAAAGGTCTATCAAAGGTAAAAACAATTTCTGAATTACTTCCAAAATAATCCACTAGAGTATTCTGAAATTTTTTATAGGATTCTATATCATTTTTATTCTGGAAATTATGTAGAATATTTATATAATTTTTATTTCCTTCGTTTACCTCAGTTATTTGAATTTGATTGTTTTTAAATAAATGTTTATTTTTAATCTGACTAATAGTATTATCTCGAAATTCATTAACATTATCAGCTTTAATCAATTTATCAGAGATTGGCGCAACCAGTGTACTAGCCAAATACCAACTCTTTTGAGCAATTAAATCAAAATGTACTGTTTCCATTTCTCCGTTAACAGGGTTCCAACCCGATCTTACAACTGTATAATTAAAGTTTCCGCTTTTACTACTCCCTGCAGCTTTGTTCCAAGATGTTTGGAAGGAAGTAATATGCCTTTCCAGATGTAATATCTGGCTTATTTCCACCGTTATGACCAACATAAGCTTCAGCTTCTTCACTATGGCATATCATCAGGAAAGTGCGAATTTACAACGTTAACCACACTTTTCTAATGATACGCTATATACAAGCAACGCCAGTAATTAAGATTTTAATTTTACTTTGTAATTCCTTTTCAATTTCTTTCAATAATCTTTACATACTTATAAAAACAGGTTTTACTCACACCAGCTTTTTTCATGGCTGCTACCGCAGTCATATCTCCTTGTTTCCACTCCTGGTATATTTGTTTAAATTCATCCGATACGACTGTTTGTGGTCTTCCGAGTTTTTTACCAGCCCTCTTTGCTGCCTGAATCCCTTCACGTTGCCGTTTGCGAATTCGTTCCCGTTCTTCTTGGGCCATCCAGGACAAAATTTGAAGCACAAGATCAGATATGAACGTTCCTAAGCTGTCTTTATATTTTGTTGTGTCTAATAAGGGCATATCCAGTACGACGATATCAGCTTTAATTTGTTTCGTGATCGCATTCCACTCATTTAAAATATCTTCTTTGTTACGGCCAAAGCGATCCAATGCGTGGATGTATAAAATATCACCCTCACGCAGCATTTGTTTTACGAGTTGGTACTGCTCACGATCAAAATCCTTACCACTCTGTTTATCAATAAAAATATCTCTTTCTTCTATTCCCGCGTGACGCATGGCTTCTATTTGGCGTGCCTCATTTTGATCCTTGGAACTAACGCGTACATAACCAAATTTTTTATACTTCATCCTCATACTCCTCTATAAAAAACATTCTCTTTTTAAATATACAACATTAGTTCTCAAAATCCTTCTTATTTTCAGGAACGTTCTTGAAAAAGTTTTTTATGTTTTTGCGCACGTATTTGAGTATGAAATTTAATCGGTTTGTATGGTTCTCGAAAGGTGTACTTTTCAAGAACTATATTGTAAATTAAAATAGCACCCTCTTATCGGGGTGGAGTCCGGAAAATGCGGATTTACAACGTTAAGCAGCTTTTTCCGTTGAATTCACACCGATAAGACTTTTGAAACAAGTAATATGAGACGCTACGAAGCCTAATTTAACTGGAATTCAGTTTTGTATCAATAGGCTATACCCCAATGATACAGGGCTTTTTCTTCTTAACGTTGTAAATCCGCATAAATATGACGGTACCCCCAGTAGCCAAATGACTTTCAGGTAATTTCCTCTCCGGGCGCTTACTTCTCCCGCGGTGGTGCTGCATCTGATTCTCCCGAAGTACACGATAGAAGCTAGATTCAGAGGCAATATAAATCTTTTGGTCCGCTAGTTTCGGTACGATTTGAGTCGGTGGTAAATTCGCGAACTCTTCTTTCTTTACCACTTCTAACATTTCTTGTTTTTCTTCTTGCGTTAGTTTATTTTTCGGTATTGGCCGCACGGCCAAGGGGCGTTGATCTTCCTTGACGCCACCTTCTGAAACCCAGCGTTCATATGTGCGCACACTGATATGTAGCTCCTGGCATGCCAGTGCCAACCGCGCCCCCTGTTTGTTTGCTTCTTGGATGAGTTCTACAGCGAGTGCGCGATCTGACGAGCGAATCATTCTTCCCCTTGGTCCTCCCAGATCGCTTGGGCCTTTTTTCGTAACAGTGATAAAGCTGCCGCCTCTGCCAGAGCTTTCTCTTTTTTACGCAAATCTTTTTCTAATGTTTTTGCACGGCGCTTTTCTTCTTTTAAGTCTTGATGTAACTGTTTCGTTTGAGGTGTTTCATTTCCATTCGCACTCAGGCACGCCTCACGCCATGCCTCAATTTGTTCCTTATATAAGCCTTTCTTACGGCAATATTCTGCGAGCTCTGCTTGGTTCATTGCGTATGTTTCCATCACAATCAAAAACTTATCTACGCTGTTCCACTTATCGGCTCCTTGTCCATCTCCAGGTGCAGCAGTTCCAGCTACACGTTCATCCTTCCGCCACTTATACAACGTAGCCTCTGTGATACCAGTTTCCTCACTAAGCCGGCTAATGGCTTCA
>NZ_RIAV01000044.1 GCF_003852715.1 Ectobacillus antri | reverse complement strand
GCATAATCATATATAGAGCATGGAATAGGCTCGATAGCTAAGTCAATTTCGTACCGTGAGGTACGATTACCTTAGAAGCCCCCACCTCTAAGCGAAGCGTAGGTGGCGGGTAGTTCACTGTGAAATATAGTAAAATCGTAATTTTATATATTGGAAATAAGGCCAAATATAAAGCAAGTTTTTTAGTCCACTTGATACTTGAGACGCTAAGAGTTCGTATATCTTAGTGTCTCAAGTATTAGGTGGATTTTTTATGGTTATAAACATGTGAAGTCATCTAGAATTGCTCAAGAAGCAAAAGAAATCTGAAATGATGTAGCGGCTTTGAAAGTTTGTACTCATATCATGGCATGAGAGGAATATAACCCGGAGATACGTCCGATAGCTGGATTTAAGAGCGAGACTTAGCAAAACATTCATAAATGAAAGCGCCTAAAAAATAGTTGACTAACCTGTATATACAGGTGTATGATGTGGCTATAGATAAAACCTGTATATACAGGTTTTGAAAGCGGTTCATTTATTTACTCTTTATCCCGGGCGAAGAGTAATGCGGACTGTACTCATTTAAAATGAAAACGATAACAGGAGGACGGGGATATGAGCGTAAATAGACAAGCCGCCGAGCAAATTGTGAAAGCTGTTGGCGGAAAAGAAAATATTGTCGCAGCAACACACTGTGTGACGCGACTGCGCTTTGCCTTGGCAGATGAGGAAAAAGTAGATAAAGAGGCACTTGAGAGTATTGATTTAGTAAAAGGTTTTTTCTCTACAAACGGTCAATTTCAGGTAGTTATCGGACAAGGAACAGTGGATAAAGTATATAACGAAATGGTGGAACTGACGGGTATAGGTCGCGCTTCAAAGCAGGAAATTAAGGACGCCGCGGCAGAAAAACTGAACCCATTGCAGCGCGCTATTAAAACGCTGGCGGATATTTTTATTCCCATTTTACCTGCAATCGTAACAGCTGGTTTGTTAATGGGAATCAACAACGTATTAACAGGTCCAGGTATTTTCTTTGAAAAGAAAGCGCTTGTTGATGTATATACAGGTTGGAAGGATTTTGCGAGCATTATCAACTTAATTGCTAATACAGCATTCGTATTCTTACCGGGTTTAATCGGTTGGTCGGCGGTCACTCGTTTTGGTGGCAACCCGCTGCTTGGTATTGTACTGGGCTTAATGCTTGTGCATCCTGATTTATTGAACGCATGGGGCTATGGATCTGCAAAGGAAATTCCGAAATGGGATTTGTTTGGTCTTGAAGTACAAAAGGTTGGGTATCAAGGACAGGTATTACCAGTATTATTGGCTTCTTTCGTACTTGCAAAAATTGAGATTTTCTTAAAAAAACGTATTCCGGACGCACTGCAGCTATTACTTGTGGCGCCGATTGCATTACTGGTAACAGGATTTGTGTCCTTCATTGCCATCGGTCCGATTACATTTGCGATTGGTAATGTCATCACAGATGGTGTGGTGGGTATTTTTGAAGCGGCACCTATTATTGGCGGTTTGCTGTATGGAGCATTATATGCACCCCTTGTCATTACAGGTATGCATCATACGTTCTTAGCGGTCGATTTGCAGCTAATTGGTAGCACGGGTGGCACATTCTTATGGCCAATGCTAGCGCTTTCTAACATTGCACAAGGTACAGCAGCGTTAGCTATGATGTTTGTATTGAAGGATGAAAAATTAAAAGGGTTGTCCGCAACCTCCGCAGTTTCCGCGTACCTTGGCATTACAGAGCCGGCCATGTTCGGCGTGAATTTGCGCTTTCGCTATGCGTTCATATCTGCCGTTATTGGTTCCGCCATTGCAGGTATGTTTATTACTCTAAACGGGGTAAAAGCAACTTCTATTGGTGTCGGCGGATTACCAGGATTTTTATCCATCTTCCCCGATAAATGGGCTCCATTCTTTATCGGTATGGTGATTGTACTCATTGTACCGTTTGTATTGACGTTGTTGTTTGGTAAGTTACGCAACAAATAAAAGGCGCCTGACGGCTAAGTGCCGTCAGGACATTATATGATATGAGAACGATACCAGTTTTAAATAGGCGGTGTAAAAGATGAAACAACCATGGTGGAAAAAAGCGGTCGTATACCAAATTTATCCGAAGAGCTTTTACGATACAACGGGAAACGGCGTTGGTGATTTATTGGGAATTATCGCTAAGCTTGATTATTTACAAACATTGGGCGTTGATGTGATTTGGTTGACACCGATTTACGAGTCGCCGCAGCGCGATAATGGTTACGATATTAGCGACTATTATCGTATTCATGAAGAGTACGGAACAATGGAGGACTTTGAATGCTTATTGAAGGAGGCGCATGCGCGGGGGATTAAAGTCATTATGGATATTGTTGTGAATCATACTTCTACGGAGCATGCTTGGTTTAAAGAAGCGCGCTCTTCAAGAGACAATCCATACCGTGATTTTTATATTTGGAGAGACACACCGACGAACTGGGCATCCAAATTCGGTGGTAACGCATGGGAGTATAATGAAGAGACAGGACAATATTATTTGCATTTGTTCGATGTGACACAGGCAGACTTAAACTGGGAAAACGAAGAAGTACGCAAAAAAGTGTATGAGATGATGACGTTCTGGTTTGAAAAAGGCGTTGATGGGTTTCGACTTGATGTAATTAACTTGATTTCTAAAGATCAGCGTTTTCCAGATGACGATGGTTCGGTGGCGCCGGGAGATGGACGGAAGTTTTATACAGACGGACCGCGCGTACATGAGTTTTTACATGAAGCAAACCAAAAGGTCTTTTCGAAATACGATGCGATGACAGTAGGCGAAATGTCATCCACAACGACTGAACACTGCATTCGCTATTCTAACCCAGCGAGCAAAGAATTAAGTATGACCTTTAACTTCCATCATTTAAAAGTGGATTATGCAAACGGCGAAAAATGGTCGATTGCTGATTTTGACTTTTTGAAGCTAAAAAACATTTTAACAGTATGGCAAACCAAAATGCATGAAGGTGGTGGCTGGAATGCGCTGTTTTGGTGCAATCATGATCAGCCGCGCATCGTATCGCGCTACGGCGACGATAGCAAGTTCCATAAAGAATCGGCGAAGATGCTAGCAACAACAATCCATATGATGCAGGGTACACCGTATATTTATCAAGGCGAGGAGTTTGGGATGACAAACCCTAAGTTCACACGTATTGAGGATTATCGCGATGTCGAGTCCTTAAATATGTATAAAATAAAAAAAGCCGAGGGAATCGACGAGGAGAAGATTCTTGCAATATTGAAGCAAAAGTCCCGTGATAACTCCCGCACACCGGTACAGTGGAGTGGCGAAGTGAACGCAGGCTTCACTACAGGCAAGCCGTGGATCCCAATCGCAGCGAATTACCCGGAAATCAATGCAGAACAGGCAATCGCAGATGAGAACTCTATCTTTTATCACTATAAGCGCCTAATTGAATTGCGTAAGCAATACGATATTATCACAGATGGAAATTATCAACTTATTTTGGGTGAGCATCCACAAATTTTCGCTTACGTACGCAATACGGCAGATGAAAAGCTGCTTGTTATTAATAACTTCTATGGAACTGAAGTAGAATTTATCTTACCGGATGAAGTGGATATTACTGGTTATACAAGTGAACTATTGCTTTCAAATTATAGTGACAGTGCCAACGATGTACATCACATTGTACTGCGACCGTATGAATCGCTTGTATATTATTTGCAAAAATAAGACAAAAAGGAGGCTGGGACAAAAGGTTTTCAGCCCAAGAAAAATCCGAACTATTAGTCGGAATTCTCTACTCAGAATTCGATCTAGTTCGGACTTTTCCTTTATGAGTGTTATTTATTCTGTATTCTTTCGGCTTTAGTTGGACTATACTTTAACTGGCTGCTACAGTACAATAAGAAAAAAGCATACAAAAATGGTGATACTAGATGAGAGAAAGTAAATATACACAAATTTACGAAGAGCTCGCGAGCAAGATTCAAAACGGGCAAATGAAGCCAAATACAAAGCTGCCGTCCGAAAGCGAGCTCGTGGAAAAATACGAAACATCGCGCGAAACTATTCGCAAAGCGTTGAATTTACTGTCGCAAAATGGGTATATCCAAAAGATTAAAGGAAAAGGTTCGTTTGTACTAGATGTACGTCGATTTGATTTTCCCATCTCAGGACTAGTTAGCTTTAAAGAAATTGCCGAGAAAACAGGTAAGCCGTGGCGGACGATTGTATATGAATTTGAAGTAGCGAAAGCAGATGACGCCATTCAGCAGCACTTAGGTGTGAAAGGAACAGAGGATGTTTGGAAGGTGACACGGTCGCGCGAAATGGACGGCGAGCGCATTATTTTGGATAAAGATTACTTTTTAAAAAAGTACGTACCTCATTTAACAAAGGACATTGTGCAAGGGTCTATATATGAATATCTAGAGCGCGATTTAGGACTAAAGATTAGCTTTGCGAAAAAAGAAATTTCAGTTGATGAACCTACAGAAGATGACCGTGCATTTTTAGATTTAAATGGCTACGAGTATGTAGTGGTTGTGAAAAACTATGTATATTTGGAAGATGCTAGTTTGTTTCAGTATACGGAATCTCGACATCGTTTGGACAAATTCCGGTTTATTGAATTCGCGAGAAGGAGACATTAATTACTCCATGTACTGTGTTAACAAAAACAAAAGCAATTTCCCGTCTTGGTGAATACATGCTCAAACAGCCGCACCATTTGGCTACTTTTCATACTATGAGCGAGCGCATTCTTGTGATGCAACATGGTGAAATAGTAGATGCGCTTTTCTGTAGCGGTTGACATTTGTATATGACATATAAGAAGTGCCACCGCGCACTTCTTTTTTGTATTTCAAGAAAGTTCTGATATGGTGTATGATGGAAAAAGAGACAGATGGGAGGATGAACAATGCGCGAGGAATTGAAGCAAGCTATGAAACTACGTGAAGACGGGAAGCTAAAGGAAGCGAATGCGTTGTGCTTGCAGTTGGTCAACCGATATCCAAATGATCCGGATGTGCACTATCAATGCGCGTGGAGCTTTGATGTGCTAGGGGAGGAAGCAGCGGCGGTACCGTATTATGAAAAAGCGATTGCACTTGGCCTTCCTGATAAGGAGCTAGCAGGGGCTTACTTAGGTCTTGGCAGTACATATCGAACGCTAGGAAACTATGAAAAATCGAAAGAAACATTCCAAAAGGGAATGTCACGATTTCCAGAGAACCGGGCGCTTTCGGTGTTTTATGCAATGACCCTACATAATTTACATCAGCATGAGCAAGCCATGGAGATTCTGCTGCGTTGCATCGCTGATACGACAAATGATGCTGAGGTGCTGTCATATCAGCGCGCGATTCGTTTTTATGCCGGGCAGCTTGACCGTGTTTGGCGCGTGCGCATGCAGGTGGACGACTTGAGCGATGAACGCGTGCAGGCATTAATTATGAATCATCTCGAAAGTATGGCGCTACATTCACCGCCGGAAAGCAGGCATGCGCTGCATTTTGATGGTCTGCGTCAGCCGGATGTGACGTTTTGGAGTGCATGGGAGGGGGAAGAGCTTGTCGGGTGCGGTGCGCTGAAGGAACTGGGTGCAGCGCACGGCGAAATTAAGTCAATGAAAACAGATCCCCGTCATGTGCGAAAGGGCGTGGCGCGGCAGGTGCTTGCGCATATTATCGACGTAGCCAAAGAGCGCGGATACACAAGACTCAGCCTGGAAACAGGTTCGATGGCGGCGTTTGCCCCAGCGCGCAGGCTGTATGAAAGCTTTGGCTTTACGTACTGCGAGCCGTTTGCCCATTATAAGCATGACCCCAACAGTATGTTTATGACAAAGGAGCTATGAGAGGCATATGAAAACTATTTCACTAGCATTCTATCAACCACAGTATGAAGAACAGCTTAAAGCTTTTTATTTGCCGCCGCATCAAAGTGATTTTACCGTTTTGCCGTATGAGGCTTTGCAGGTAAGTCAAGAAGATGAGGAGCGCCATCCTGTTGTGATTTTACAGGATGGTCAAGTAGCCGGTTTTTTTGTTCTGCACGGCTGGGGCGGTGTGCAATCATACAGCACCAATACAAGCGCCATGTTACTTCGTGCCTTTTCTGTGCATCCAAATTTTCAAGGACAAGGAATTGCGAGCGAGGCAATTCAAATATTGCCGAAGTTTGTGCGAGAGCATTTTCCTTGGTGCGATGAAATTGTACTCGGCGTGAACCACGCGAATGAGGCGGCGCAGCGTGTGTATGCGCGAAACGGCTTTGTCGATCAAGGTAACCGGGTAATCGGGCGCAAGGGTGAGCAGTATGTGATGCATATGAAGGTACAGGAGAGTCGGGTATGAATTGTATTATTCGCACAGCACAAGAAATGGATGCGGCAGCGCTGGCTGCTGTTCGCCTGCAAATTGACGGCGAGACAGAAAATATGGACCGCGAGCCCGGCGAAGCATATATAGATGAAGCTGGCTTCAGGCGCATCATTCGAGAAGATAACGAAAGTCCGGTACACGTCTTTCTGGTCGCAGAGGTAGATGGATGTATCGCTGGTTTTGCAAGGTGTGTCGGCAGTACCTTAAAGCGTCTTTCTCATCAGGTGGATTTCGGTATTGGTGTACTGCGGCAGTACTGGGGCAACGGCATCGGCAAGCAATTATTGCAAGGCTGCATCGCTTGGGCCGATGCCAATGAGATTGAAAAAATCAAGCTAGCGGTGCTAGAAACAAACACACCTGCGATTGAGCTATATAAAACATACGGTTTTGAAGTAGAAGGTATTTTGCGAAACGATAAGCGTTTGTCAGATGGAAACTACTACAACACGGTACTCATGGGACGACTGCGAAAGTAGTGTCTCACCGCGTTGCAAAATAAAGATGATAGTGCGTTTTACAGCCCTCATTAAATGCGGACTTACAGGTTGGACAATGCGTCACGCTTTGATATTCGTTGATGGTAAGCTCTGTTTGACAAACGCCGCACAAAATCGCTTTCTCATTCCACTCTGCTTTTGGCCAAACCGCACGCTGGTGGTCTTCACAGGCATCGTGGCATTCATAGCACGGATAATATTTGTCGCAGCACTTAAACCGAATGGCAATAATATCTTTTTCGGAATGATAGTGAACGCAGCGTGTTTCCTGATCAACAGTTGGTCCGTATACAGTAATCATATAAAAGCCTCCTTTTTATTTATTGTACAATATGTTAGGGGGGAAGAAATGAATTTTGTGTGGATAAGCATGAGTATATTTGGTTTGGTAAATCTTATTATCTATTTCATTTTACAGCGCGTAAAAGACGAGAAAGACCATGAGCTACCGCTGCGGTATAAGCTTCTCATACAGATGGGCTGTAGTTTTATATGTACCGTACCAATCTTGGCTATTTTTGCATTGTACTTCGGTGTGCTAACAGGGATGAACGCTCTATTTGGTCATTTGTTTGTCATCCAAAATAGTACGGCACTGCTTTGGGCAGTCGGAACGGTCCTGGGTTGGTTGTTAGTGAGCGAAGTGCTGGTGCAGCCTTTGTTACGAGTGGCGATGATGCTGTAGCGATCTATTATTTGCTGCTTTGGGTGCCCGGGATCGAAATTCGTAGTCTTGCGGTGCCGGCTATGATTGCGTTACTAACAGCGCTACTAGATGTTACAGTTGCATTCATTCAGAGGAGGAACAAATGATGGAGACCGTTTTACTATGTTTTATCGCTATGCTGCTTGTATATATTGTGCTATTGCAGAAAGAGCTGCAGCGCTTAAAGGAGAAAGTTCGGCAGCCATTGTCTGAGTCAGAGCAGCGCGCTCTTACAGAAAAGGTGAGAGAGCTACTTAGGCGCGGGGCGAACGTGGAGGCGGTAAAGTTCGTTCGCCAAGAAACAGGTATGGGACTTCTTGCGGCGAAGCAGTATGTAGACCAAATTGGAGGTGACCTATGAGGGTTTTATTTGAGCTCCTTCGAGTTATCGCTATATTTGTTATCATCGGTGGTATGCTAGGGGCTTGCTTGCAAATGTATATGAGGCGCTTGGTAGTAAGGAATACAATTGGCTAGGCTTTGTAGCAATTTTGCTGCTGCTTTTTGTTATGTATCGCAACCGCTGGCAGTTTAGCGGCTGGTATAAGGGAAATGAAAAACTTCCTAAAAAAGCATCGGCAATGCTTGTGTTTGGTGCAGTGGTTTTGTTGCTACTACCTCTAGGTCTTTCAATGGTCAATTAACAAATGTTGCAGGATTGTCACCTTCGTAAAAATCACGGACGTTTCGCAGAAAATCGGTTACAAAACGTTCTCATTTCCATAACATACCACATTTTCAAGCTTTTCTTTGGTATTGTAAGGACAAGCAAGACAACTATACCCGAAGGAGAGTGAGAAACATGTTAGAAAAATTAATGGCGAAATTAGGACACGGTGCTGCAGAGGTTGAATTGTATTTACCGAAGGACACGTTTAAGCCGGGCGATCATATTCGCGGTGAGCTAGTCGTACAAGGCGGCAAAGTTGAACAGCATATCGATTCTATAACAGTAGCGTTAGTCAAGGGCATGGATGCAATGGAATTCGGGGAAACGGCAAAGGTAGAAACGATTCCTATAGTGGACGAATTTACGATTCACCCGCAGGAAACGCGCAACTTCTTGTTTGATTACACCATTCCGCTCTATCTAAAGAACGCCCCTGATGGAGGAAACAGTACAGAGGCGCACACGTACTACTTCGTAACCAAAATGGATGTAGACGGTGCGATCAATGACTATGACCGTAAAAAGGTGTACATCACAGACTCCGGTTTGACGTCTTCTACAACGTATAAAGAAGCGCAGCAAGACACAGCTTACGATCCCCTACAGGATCCAATGAATCCAATTAATCGAAAGATGATATAACAATAAGGGTATAACGAAAAGAATAATAATATGAAAAATAGACCACCTTTGAACCTAGTAAGATTTATGGACTACAGAGGTGGTCTATTTAATTTCTGGATAGGCTACACTTAGTTGGACAGAAGTCATACAAATTCAATTTATAAATGAATAAAGAAAAAGGTCTCTGACAACTAGAAGTCGTTCGCATACGTGAATGATGGTAGTTTTTCTTGCGGGACAGCAAAAAGCAGATAGCCACTCTTTTGTGATCCGCGAGCCGCTCTTGCGGGACAGTAAAACGCAGATAGCCGCTCTCACGTGATCCGCGAGCCGCTCTTGCGGGACA
>NZ_RIAV01000043.1 GCF_003852715.1 Ectobacillus antri | reverse complement strand
ACTACTACAACCATAAACGGATCAAGGCAAAATTAAAGGGCATGAGCCCGGTTCAATACCGGGCTCATGCCCAAGAGGCTGCCTGACACACCCGTGTCTAACTTTTGGGGGCCAGTTCATCTTCAGTGCTTCTTACGTTTATGTAATAACAGCAGAATATAATGGAATCTCTTTATCCTTAGAAAACCTGAGGAGTCTAGAAACTTTATGATCAGCAAATCCCCCCACAGTTGTAGTGGACAGGTTAACTGAACGAGAAAGTAAGCAAAAGTTCTGCATAGCATGTCCGGCTTCAATGAGTGCAAATCTATAGCCTCTTTCTCCATATTTAACAATTGTACGACCCAGTTGGGCAGCTAGAAATATTACTGCTTGCGATTCTCTGATCCATTCAAAACCAAAAATATCCTCAATTTGTTCCCTAAAATTACCCTTTGATAATATTTCGAGTGTATCATCTAGTACATTGTAATGGAATATACCTTTCTCTATCCTTTCACAATTGTTAATCAATATATAACACTCTAAAGGAAATCTAGCACCTGCTGATGGGTAATATCTTCTATTTTTCTGAGTGATATTCTTTAATCCAAATGAATACTTTAGTATATATGAAAGTTTTTCAAATGTTAATATTTCTTCTGAAGAGGTGCGCAAAGATTCGCGTCCCTGAAGAGCTTCAACTAAAGACATGGTACTCGTTATATAATTGCTATTCAGTTCAATTGCAGGAAATCTAGGGTAAGTTTTAAATTCTAGTTCAGTCCATTCTTTTGGCCAGTGAGATGAATCTGTCCAAGTTTCTTTTTTCATGTGTCTTCCTTCAATGCAACTAGATTCATGATAACTCATATAATAATTAGTCATTTTCATAATTAACATACTCACTCCTTTTCTATAGAAATGGATGTGGAATTTTATTAAAACCAAAACTATTAAACTCGTGTATGCGCTCAGTCCAACATATGTTAGATTCATCGAGATGCATAGGCTGAAGTTTAGGTACAATGACCTTTACTACTTTTATACCGAAAGAATCAATTTCTCTTACCCCTATGTCAGTAATTAAAATGTCTTGTCCTTTTGCTATAGTTGAATGAATTAAATTATTAATATTTTTGCAACTAAAACCTTTATAATCTTGAAATTTTGAACTAAACGTAGTAGATTTATCCAGATACTCTAGCTTATCCTGCATTTCCCTATTCAGCCACAGGTATGCTCTTAATTCTCCTGAAATGATTTTATTATAATCATTTATTAACTCTTTAAAAATTTCTTTAGCATGATTCATTCTCTCCCTCATAGGAGATCTAAAGCATGTAGCTTCTAATAATGCACCCTCAACAGCTGATACGATATCAAAGGAAGCTTTAGAACCGACGGTTATAGCTGGACCCACTCCAGAAGTGTCCATTATTCTAACTGCTACTATTGGTACGGGGAGGTCTAGAGAGTAATCATAAATATCTAATTTTAGATCACAGGCTTCAATTTCTTTTATAAGCCAATCTATAGATGGGTATTTTTTTAAATCTATTTTATTAAACCTACATCTTGTTAATGAACAATAATGAATTATTGTGGTTGCATCTCGTTCTAAAACTTCTAATAATCCCCTCATAACTGCCTTGCCATAAGTAAAGCCAGCAGCGGCACCTGTTGTAAGGGGATCCCTTAGAACTGGTTCGTTATCACTGAAAGCATATGGTAAATACACCAGTTGAGCAGGGATTAATATATAGTCTTGATTCTTCCATGACCAAGCAGTTGTCCAATACATTTTAGAATCCTTTATATATGCACTGTATTCTTTATTCAAAGTTTTATCATGTGAAATAAAAAGGGTTGGATCTACAACTTGCTTTTTACTGTAGATTAGGTTGTTATAGCTATCAAAATCTAATTTTTCTTTTTCATAGAGAGATAAACTATACCTTTCAGCCCCTTCCATAAGGGCTTTTAAAGTTGCTACCCTCACATCAAGTGAACGCCCTCCCTCTGCAGGACTATGAAAGTATCCTCCACTTGATAGTAAATTAGTAGGGGTTAACTCAGCTCGTACTGTGGGGAATCTAGGTTCATCCCCCCATAGATATTCCTCTTCCCCTAAATATTTAATAATACCTATAGATGAATCTATCATTGAAGATAAGTATGGTAGATAGTTTAAAGCATTTGGCTCTTTCCTAACCATTTCCTGTACTAATTTTTCTGCGGTAAACGGTCTATATAGACTGTTCAATGTATGACCCCTCACTCTGTAAACAAGTTTTACAATTAAATAATTCCATTACTGGAGAAAATCTTATCCTGTTAGAAATGATTTCCCTTCTTAAAACATTACCAATTGTTATTGGTACATGTTTTAAATGGATATATCTAAACACTTCTAAACAGGTTTCATTTATAGCATAATCATAAAGAGCCTTACCATAAACACCATTTTCGTGGGATTCCGTAGTATTGAGAGATAGTTCTAGTACCCAATCTGGTACGATATCTCTTACATTGCTAGATTGAAGTCTATTCCAATAACATTCAAAACACGCTGAATTACCAGAAAGTACAAAAGGTCCTAACTCAAAATTAGTACCATAAGTTCTACAACTCAAAAAAGGTACGCCCTTTAAAACTGCTATGTTATTAAGCTTTAAGTGTTGTTGAATGTTATGTACATTATCTAGTAATAATATGAGGTTTAGCGCTGATTTATCAATTTGAACGTATTCTAAATCCTTGTTTCTAAAAAAAGTTACATTGTGTTTATCTAAATTGATAAGAAAGTCGTTATCTGTACTTTCCTGCATAAAATTTATTAGTTTCTCTTCAAATATGTCTAATAATCTGTCTTCTCCAAATGTATATAAATTTAAATGGTTGAATTTATTGTATTCTGTGTAATTTGATATTGCCCTATTAATTATTCTCTTTTCGTTTAATTGGATTAGAAAATCCTCTAACAGGTCCTTTTCTAAATCTAGTTCCAAATTGAATATATCTTGAAAGGAAAATTCTTTATCTTTGTAGCTTTCCCATAAGGTACTAAACAAATGTGCACCCAGTCCTCTTAGAATTGTACCCTTACCCTCCTTCTTCCAGAATAGACAGATTTCATTATCTTTTTCCAACAAAGAGAATTCTTTACTAAACAAATACTGATCCATTTGAACACTCCTCGCAAATCTTCTTCATATTAACACCTTTTTGGTATATTAGGTTTCATTCTTCTATATTTGATGTTCCCCACTTACAGATAAAAAGGTGAAGTTTAGTGTGTATCGTTCCCCACTATGTACAGCTTCTACTGCATGGTAAGATTTCTGATTTATTGCTAATCCCACTCCCGTGTTATGTATCGGATGTATAACTTTTGATAAATCCTCGGGATTAGGAGTGTTAAATATACCCAAAGAACCACCATCCTTCTCTTTCCAACCTCGGTTAAGATATAATAGAAATCTATGAGTAAAGAAGAACTGATCCCTAAAACCAGGCTTTACATAATCGGTATGTATTAAAGTACCTTGTCCAGGTAAATATTTATTAGCTGAAATTGTAAATCTGTCTTCAAATTTAACTCCAAAGATATCTTCAACTTTAACTTTAATAGCTGAGAGATTTTCTATTGAGAAAAAATCAGCAACTTCGTTAGGGGTGTTTTCTGGGGACAAGTGAAAGGCTGAGGAACGATAAAATTGCTCTTTTCTTGGTATAAACATATCTGTGGTCTCAAGCCATGTTAGAATTCTGTCGGCTTCTTCATGGGACAAAACCTCTTGAACATTAAAGTGTGTGAATGGCTCGCTAAATCTTTGAATGTTCTCAAAACGCAAAATAGAACTAATTTTAGATAGCTTGTTCATATATATCCTCCTAATAATTTTTTATATTTCTAAAATTATAAAAGGAGGTGGATAATGAAATATCACTCCCTCCTTTTTAGTAGGCTATGTTCATAAACTTTTCGGCTACGGGAAACCTTGCTTCTGCCTATCCCTTGTAGCCGGTAAGCTCCGTGTATGTATCAAAATTAACAGCCAGTATGAAACATAGCTACTTAACAATTCCTTTTATTACTTTTCTTCTTTGCTTGTTTCCTCAGTAGCTTTTGTTTCAGTTTGATGTCCAGTCCAGAAACTTCTTCCGTTGTCAGAAGATGGATTTACTACAGCATGGCTAGCTGGTGTAGAATCCCATTCTTGAGAAGTTATTGAAAATTCAGTGAATTTGAATTCTTTTTCCATTTTATCGCCTCCTTTCTGAATACAATTTTATACTTAGATATCCATTATAGTCAATATATTCTAAATATTAACCCTTATAAAAAATATACTTCTATTTTAATTTTTTTGAAAATCATAGATAAACAATTTTAAACATAATACAATGTAGTTATAACAGGCGTTTTGATTAACTAGAAAAAACCAAAAAAGAACACCTTTCTTGTAGAATGTAAGTGCGATCTAACAAACTCAAGAAGGGGTGTTCCCTCTGAAACAGTCTACCACATTCCTAAATTGGATGTGAAAATGCTCATTCAGTACCTCTTGACCGTAGCTGTTTCAGAGTGGAAAAGCTTTCAGCATGGTGCGGATGTTGCCAGTGATGACGGTTCCCCACGCATTCATTACTCCACGTTTTCCAAGAAAACAAGTGCCATATCGTTCTCTCCCACGAAGCGTGTGTTCCATATCATCGTTCGCAAATGCAACCGCGCTTTGAGACGGGCACTGAAGTTTCCCAAGCCTTTGCTTACCGTAGACTCTACGACGATGACGGTCGGAAAGGCGCGCTTACCTTAAGCAGGGAGCGTTCAGGTGTGAAGCTTTATGTGGCATACACTCCCACGACAGAGATACCGCTTCAAGTCTTGGAAAACATTGGTTTGACACATAATTGCCCAGTCGGATGACAGTTGGCCCACGCTGATTTCATCCTTGTAGAAGACTGTGCGTATGGTAAATTGAAGCATTTTGACCAGTTTGCCAAGGGTATTCAGCTATTTGTCATTTGTTTGCAGGAAAACGTGAAGCTGCATCGCCCCAAAATGCTACAGCGTTTGGCAGAGCCGAGCTCTCCTGTTCTTCGGGATGTAACGTGTCAACTTGGTACAAAGCAAAATCGTACGGAGAAACGGCATCGCGTCGTGAGCCTCCAAGATGACGAGGGGAACAAGATGTGTGTCGTGACAAATGTGATGAACGTATCTGCGAAACGAATTGCCGACATGTATAAAACCTGCTGGAACATAGAGACGTTTTTCCGTTGGATCAACAGCATCTGAATGTTCCGGTGCTATTTGAGACGACTAAAACATTGTGTTCAATCAGTTGTACGTGGTATTACTGGCTTACATATTGTTGATATGGCTCTTTCAACAAGCGAAACCACATTCCCTTCGTGACTGCTCATTCGCATCTTTCACCCGTGTGCTTCTTTGTGCCCCCTTGTCAGTGGACTGGTAAGGGGCCACCGCTCTCGTGCCCAAGTGAGTCCGAGATTTCTTAGAGAGAGGTCTGCTTATTTTTGGTTAATCAACACGCCTGTAGTTATAACGAAAATTATTTAGAGATGTAGAGAGGAGTAAATAAATGATTAAATTTAGCGACTTTTCAAAACTATGGGTTGGAGAGACTATCTCTATGTTAGGGTCCCAAATATCAACTTTAGCAATTCCCTTGACAGCAGTAGTTTTCTTAAATGCTTCACCAAAGGAAATGGGGATTATGCAAGCAATGGCAACCCTACCTTTCTTCCTCTTTAGCCTCTTTATAGGGGTATTAGTAGATAATAGAAAGAGAAGACCTATATTAATAATGTCTAATATAGCCAGTTTAGTATTGCTCGCAAGTGTTCCTCTGTTATACTGGCTTGATACTCTTACAATTAGTATACTTGTCATTGTTCAATTTTTTATAGCTAGTATGGCCGTCATCTTTGAATTAACATACCTTTCATATTTACCTACTTTAATAGATAAGGATAAAATTACAGAATGCAATAGTAAGCTCGAAGGTAGTAGGGCAGTTGCACAGATTGCAGGTCCTAGTGCTGGTGGGCTTTTAGTCCAAATCTTTTCTGCTCCTTTTGCGATTATAATCGATTCTCTTTCTTATTTGTTTTCTGTAATATTTCTTATGCAGATTGATAAAAAGGAGGAGGCTCCGCAGAAACCTAATAAAGTGAAGGTATTTAGGCAGATTGGTGAGGGGATAATTACCCTTGTTAGAAATCCTATTCTTCGTTCGCTCTCGGTTAGTACAGCTTTATTAAACTTTTTTGGTAGTGCTTTCTCTTCTTTATATGTGATTTATGTTATTAAAAATTTATCAATAAATTCTTCTTCCCTAGGAATAATAGTTGGGATCGGGAGTATAGGAGCATTAGTAGGTGCTACCATTGCTACAAAATTAAATAAGATTATAGGTATAGGCAATACAATAATATTAGCAAGTCTTATTTCGGGATTAGGAGTGATATTAGTTCCTGCAATCACAACAACGAATTTTCTTATACTTGTCTCAATACTTGTATTATCTCAAATCTGTATTGGGTTAGGTGGTACTGTATACTTTATAAGTCAAGTGAGCTTAAGACAAGCTGTTACACCTAACCATTTAATGGGAAGAGTAAATGCAAGTAATAGGTTTATAAGTAGAGGATTGATGCCTGTGGGTGCCTTATTAGGTGGAATAATAGGTGAAGTAGTAGGAGTAAAGTATACTTTAATTCTTATATCTATAGGTGCATTCTCACCTGCTATATGGACATTATTCACTCCAGTGAAGAAACTTAAAGATATTTCTGAGTTAAATTCTGAAAATCAGGTAAGTTAAGGTAGAAGTCAATTAAGGGGTGAAACAATAAGTGGCCTATACAAAATGGAACTTAGAGAGAATCTTTGAAGAAGATAAAGAATGGAGTCAAATAATATTAGAAATAGATAGTCTAAAAAAAGATGTTGATGAGCTAAAAACTCAGTTAGATGTCTCTGTACAAGATAGTCATTGGCAATATCAGAATCTAGAGGACATATTAAAGAAATTTGATAAACTGCTTAGAAAGTTAGGGAAAGTAGATTCCTTTCTCAAATGTAAAAAATTAGATAATTCCAATCAGGAAATTCCAAATAAGATTCTCAATGAGCTTAATGATGCCTTATCTTTATATCAAAGAGTTAATAATAACTTTAATTCTATATTGGCTACTCTAGACTATGATTTCCTAGTAGAAAGTAATCAAGCACTACTCTTTAAGCAAGTTTCTTTTCAACTTAAAGAAAGAAAGGGATTTTATAAGAATTCTTCAAATAAAGTTAGCGAAGATGAACTTCAGGAAGCTAAAGTTAATGAACAAGAATATTATTCAAAGATCTCGTCAATAGTAAATTCCAGTATAGAATTTCAAGATAGAGAGCTACTTGTCAAAGAGTTGCTTGCTAATATTAATAGTAATGATACCAGAGTAAGAAGAGAATCTTTTCAAAACCTTAATGCCGTCTTGATTAGAGGTTCGGAAGATTTATTTATAATTTTCAAAAAAATAATGAAGTATAAAAAAAGGAAATACCATAGTAATTCATACGAAAATGGTAATCTTATTTATTCACTTGAATACATCAACAAAATCTCAATAAAATCCTTCAATCAATTTGAAATTGAGCACAGAAATATAAAGAAACCTGTATTGGACTTTCTAAAATGGAAAGCAGACAGGTTAGAAATTAAAGACTTGTCCTGGGTTGATTTATATGTCAATTCTGGTGACATTAAACTAAGATTTACATTTGATAATGCAAAAGAGATAATTTTATCTAGTTTTAAAGAAATAGATAAAAATTTATATATGGTAGCTAAGAAAGTATTCGCAGAAAATTGGATTAATGTTACTAAGCATAATTATACTAACAGTGGATTTTGTCTAAATATAGCTGCTATTGGGGAATCGAGAATATCAGTTAATTTTACTGGTAGTTTTAGAGATGTACTGGCCATAGCTCATGAAATTGGTCATGCATTTCACAACTATGTTATAAGAAACCTACATATATTTAACCATAATTATTCACTTTGTATAGCGGAAGCTATAGCAATATTTTGTGAGAACGTAGTTTTTAACGAAATGATTTCTAGAACCAATAAACATGAAGAAAAAGTTTTTCTAATGGAGACAAGGCTACAAGATGCAACCTTTTATCTATTAGAAATGTATTCATGTAGCCTGTTTGAAAAGCGTATCTTTGAGCATGACAATAAAAGTATGATCAACAATCATAGGGATTTATCTCGTCTAATGGTGAAATCTCAGCAAGAAGTTTTTAATAATTGCCTTTTGGAATATTCCCCTACCCTCTGGATTACGCAAAGACATTTTTATAATACAAACTTCTCTTTTTATAATATATCTTATTCCATAGGATATCTAGTGAGCCTATTCCTTCTTTCTATTTTTAAGGATAGAAATGGGCATTTCTCTCATATTCTTATGGGGGTTTTATCGGAATCCGGAAGTATGATGCTAGAAGATTTATTCGTTAAATACACTGGAATTGAATTTATGTCCAGTACTTTTACAAAATCAGTAGAAACACAATTACAAAATTTCTTGAAAATTAAAGATTTTAATATTTAGATTATTATGAATGCATTTATATACAGCCATATTGAAGAATTGACATCTGCGTAAGGATTGAAAGAACCGTGCGTACATATTGATCCTACAGATATTCCTTTTAGTAGACAAGGGAGGTGAAGTGCATAAACTATAAGAAGTTCTTAGAAATTTATAAGCAAGGACCCGAAGAGATATATCGCTTATTCAAAGTAAAGTGGATCCCATCGTCAAGACACAGTTTTTAAGAATCTAAGGTGGGGGTAGGACAAGGGAGTTCTACTTGGTGGCAGCCAGGGGAGATTGTATTTGACACGAGGAGGGAGGTTCCCACCGTGATCTGTTTTGACAGTGTATATTCGTTCTTAAGGACTAGCCTTTAAGAGATAGCTAGCGTTTGGGAGGTTAGTCCGTAAGAATGATTGACAAAAGGGGGAGGTTGGGAGGCTTCCGCTTGTCTATGAAAGAAAGAGGGAAGCGGGTGTTTGATAGTCCAAGGATTGATGCGGCGGCTCGTGATTATATATAAGTGAATAATTTTTTCAGCCTCTGATGCCTAAAACCTTCCCTTCCTGTCTACACTGTTTACTAGAAAAGGCAGGGACAGGAGTTGGTAAAATGAAGGGTTCTGGTGCAAAAATCTCAAAACAGTCGCAATTAATCTCTAAAGCTTGGACATACTGATACTATTACTCTAAAAAAGGGCGTGATCAGTATGGAAAAGCAAAATCTGTTCAAGTGG
>NZ_RIAV01000042.1 GCF_003852715.1 Ectobacillus antri | reverse complement strand
GGTTACCCACGTGTTACTCACCCGTCCGCCGCTAACCTCCGAAGAGGTTCGCTCGACTTGCATGTATTAGGCACGCCGCCAGCGTTCATCCTGAGCCAGGATCAAACTCTCCATAAAAGCGTTTGTCTAGCTAAAATAAATGTTGACGTTTTGTACTTCGTTCAGTTTTCAAAGAACTATGTATCGCTCATCGGCGACTTTCATAATATATCATTTCTGGTTTAACATGTCAACAACTTATTTTTAAGTTGTTTTTTGTTTTGTCAGAAGCGACATGTATTAATATACTATGTGATAGAGAGAACGTCAATTACTTTTTTAATAAAATAATAAAATGATTGTTTCTCTTCTATTTTTAATTAAGAAAAAGAAATGTACAAGCGTAGCTGCGGTCAGATCCTAAAAAAGAGAATATGCCGAGTAACATCATGCATACCCGTCACGTTCTCTTTTCATATGTCAGAAAAACTATATTACCTACTAGACACGCTTTTTTGATATAGATAATCTTCTCTTCAACTCGCATATCCAGAAATGTGTCTCCTACCTTACTTATTTCGTTGAGGCTACACTCTTTTTTCGTTTTTGAACATACAACCAAACTACTATTCCTAGAAATCCACCTACAGAATCAAGCAGCGCATCTTGCCAAAGCGGTGTGCGCCCGTCAGTAAAACCTTGATGGACTTCATCAAGCGCCGCGTATGTAACCAGCAATGTGAAGGCATACATAAATGTAAGGTGCACCGGAAGACGATATTGCGAGAATGCACGAAACAGCAATATACCTAAACCGAAGAACACTGTGAGGTGCGCGCCTTTTCGTACAAAAAACTCTAAAAATCCCGCTGCTCCCATATTTTGTACGCTAATTTCATAGTTAGCATAGGAGAATTTTACAGAGGAAAACCAACGTTCTACCTGCTCCGGATCAATTCGCTCCATAATGCCCGGTCTCATATCTTGTTTTTCATAAGGCTGTGAGGAAGAATAAAAAATCATTCCGGCCCACAGCAACACAGGAAGCCAATACTTCATAACATGATTCATAGTAAACTCCTTCATCAACTCTATATAAGTAGTATTTTTAATACAAAAAATCTATTAAATTTCGTTGTTGCTTTCCGTTACGGGTATTTCCTTTCCATGGGCAGTCAGAGACTCTCCTCAGCGCTATGCACCTGCGTAACTCGCTTTTCTCATCCTTCACTCCCATTAACAAATGACAATTAGCAATATCAGGCTTTAACACACCCAACACAAAATCCCCAAAACAGAAACATAAAGAATCAACTTCTTTTTATACATAGCCACGATCATATACCACTGTGATTACTATACCTTAAAAAGAATATCATTTCCTTCTTCCTATATAAACATCTTTCCTATTTTAGCAAACTCGACTTTATTTTTCATGTCAAAGCGCCGGGGTGCACCTGTAACACGAACACAATTACACATCGCCTGTTTGTCTCAAAACCAATGGCATTATCAGTTTTTCTCGTAAACAAAACGCTACAAAAAAATACAGCTCTGTTAAAGTTCCTTATTACTTTTTGTTGTAGGGAGTTGCTTTTCCCGCAGGAGTCTCATCCTTCTCCTCTAATCAGTGCCAAGTATCAACCTCAAACTTTCACACAGCAAAAAAATATAAAAAAATTTTCCCCTTTTACCTTCTTCGCATGTATATAGATAGCGAAAGGAGGTGATACACATGGCGATTCAATCAGGAATCACGGATATGAATTTACGTTTAACTCTTAACGGCGGTACGGATGCTAACGGCAAAGCAATCATGAAAAACAAAGTATACCGCTTTGTTAAAGTAGACGCACCAGCTGAAAAGGTACACGAAGTGGCGCTCGCATTAGCTTCCTTGCAGCAGCACACACTCGAAGCAATTCAATTGGTTAGCACGTCTGACATTGTATCTATTTAATAAGGGAGGAATAATGTATGCTTACACTTGAGCTGCAATTTTTAAAGGATGATGGTAAAACTGCCACATTCTCTATCGACAATCCTACTCTTCCAGTAGAAGAGACAGCGGTAAATGCGGTAATGGATACCATCCTAAATGCCGGTGTGTTCCGTACACTCGGGCCAAACTCGCGCAAAAAAGGAGCACGTCTTGTAGAACGAACAGTCACAGAATACGACTTACAATAGAAAGAAGGAGCCATTATGGCTCCTTCTTTGTTGTTTGTTGCGGTGCTTCTAACAGTACAAACCGATCCGCTATACCAATTGTCTCATACTTATACTGCGTTGTACCTACTGCAAATTCCGTTTGATAGAAGGAAAAAAAGAGATAATCCTGTTGTTTTGTGTGTTTATCAATCATCAGTCCCACTTGCGGTTCTACCACTTGCTCTGTAATGGATTTACCAAATGCAGCTAAGTCACCGATTACACTGTCTTGTTTTTCTGCCTCTGCTAATGTACTGTGGATAGCTGTACGCTCCATAAACTGTTTAGAAGCCCATGCTGTGTAATCTCCCTTTTCCGGATTTGTATTCGCTAAATACAGCAGGGATACTATAACAAGTGCTACTGAAAGATATCGCCATTTCATATCTGTCACCTCCATTTTTATAGTTATGACAGAAATGGCAAAAGTAAAACAAGCATTTCCCTACATGGGCGGGCTAGTCGGCTTTGGAGGAGCTGCTTTACGCATAGCAGGAATAAAAATCCAGCCATCTATACCATATGTAGCTGCATTTTCTTTTACTTTTAATAAAAAAAGAGATAAGATAATCATTTGCGGGTTAACATGTAAAGAACCCGACAATAAATATAAGAAGTTAAGTGCAATCGCGTACTGTAAAGAACGACGTGTAAATGAACCTGTTAATAAGAAGATTCCAATAATGAGCTCTGTTACCGGGATTAAATAGTTCAAAATTTCTACATTCGGTAAAAATAGATATTTAATAACAACCGCCCACCAGTCTTGAACCAAAACATCAGCACCAGACGCTTTCGCTTTTTCTAAAGCTCCTTTCAAAAAACTGGTAGCATTAAAGGAACCACCTTTAATTTTTTCATACCCTGCCATCGTCCACTTCACTCCGAGATATAAGCGGATTAACGTAAAGACAATGGATTTCTTTCCCCGACGCTGCAAGTACGCCCACATGAATTGACATCCCCTTTTCTTACAAGCTATGAAAATATGTAACTTTTATCTATCTTTCATAGTAGAAACCATAGTAATACAAGTCAATATTTTCCACATATTCTAATATCAAGAATAAACGTTTCTGATAGCTGTTGTTATAACAAACAAATCAGTTCTTAGTCTAAGAACTGATTTGTTTACAGAACTCTCTTATGGTGCCGTCTGTGTTAGTTTTGAAACTCGTTCTTTAAAATGAACGTTACCTATTGCAATTGTAGTGATTGTAGCAATTACAATTAAACCAGCCAAAATAGCCTGTAGCATTCTTTTTCTCACTTGCTTAATCATATGTGCGCTTCTCCCTTCTTTTATTCTTTTTAAAGAACGAAACGACTCATTAATTAATACTTTTATATTAACAGATGCACTAAATTTTAGCAAAGTTTTCGTTCTCCAAATCGAACAAAAAAGACATCTTCCGGAGAAGATGTCTGTTGATTACATTTGTGTAAAGATAGATTCTAGTGTTGATCCTACATACGTGATTGCAACAAGAATACTTGTCGAAATTACGTAACTCGTTATAACAAACGCAATGGCCTTACTTTTAGGAAAACCACCGACAATTTGTAGTCCCAGTGCAAGTAATATATAATTCCAAATTGCAAACACTTCAACAGAACCAGCAATACTATGAGCAATTGTACCTGCCTCAAATAATGGCGCTAAACTTGTATAGGACACTTGTTCTCCTCCAAGTACTGCCATTAGTACGACATTCACACCCTGCCCTAATACACCAATCATTCCTGTAAATACAAGAAGCAACAATATCTTCTTGTACGAAATACTTTCACCGAAAAGAAGTGCCAAAACTTTATAAAGCGCAGCTACAATAAATAAAACAAGATAGCTACCAATCAGTCCAAATATAAAAGCCATACCCATTGCAGCTACCGGTGATACTTCCGGCAACCCTTCAACACCTTCTACAGGCGGTATAAATTGTGTTGCAACTGCAGCGAGAATTGATAAAAGAAGCACAACGATAAACATTGGTAAACCGACCTTTACTTTCCCTCTCATTCTCTCAAACTGCAAGCTTGGTGAAGCAAAAATGCCGAATAAGGATGGCTTTTCCTGTGATTGAACGTTTGTTCCTAACTCCATGTTCATCTCTCCCTTTTATTTATTCATATCGTAGTGCTTCAATCGGATCAAGCTTCGCCGCCTTGTTCGCAGGAATCAACCCGAAAATAATACCCAATGTCATAGAGAACAATACGCCTCCCAATACAACTTGACCGGAGACAAGAGGTGGCCATTTTGCAAATGTGGACACGATATACGCTCCGCCAACGCCAAGACCGATACCAATGATACCACCAAGCAAAGTGAGCATCATCGCTTCAATTAGAAATTGAAGCAGAATCTTTCCTCTTGTTGCACCAAGCGCTTTTCGAATGCCAATTTCTCGTGTTCTCTCCGTAACAGATACAAGCATAATATTCATTACACCTATGCCCCCGACAAGCAAGGAAATACCGGCAATACCGCCAATGATGGACGTCATAATGGTCGTTACCTTTGAGATGCCTTTTTTGATTTCTTCCAGGTTTTGCACCTCGTACTTCCCTTCTAGCTCATCTGATTTATTAAAGTTTAATACATCAACTGCCTTTTGTCCTGCTGTTTCCATCAAATCCGGCGATTTTGCCTGAAGTGTTATGGACTGAATTTCGTCGCTACCATACATAACCGGCCAGATGGATAATGGTAGCAACATATAAGGAAAGCCTAAACCAAAAAATTCGTCATTTCCTTTATATACACCGATGATTTCAAATGGCTGCATTTTAACTTCAATAACTTTACCGATTGGATTTTCCTCGCCGTATAATTCTTTCGCAGCTTGTTCATTGAGCATCACAACATTATTCGCTTGCGCAAAATCATTGCCGGTTAAACTTCTTCCTTTTGTCACCTTAATCTTATTAATAGCAAAATAATCCTGAGTAATGCCTGTAATTTGAACAGATGATGTATTTTCATTGTGCGATAGCTGTTCAAATGAGGAGTTTACCGGAATCACATACTTTACTTCGGGAACACTTTGAATTTGAAACAAAGAATCTTGCGTAAAGGTTGGGGCTGTATATTCAACCATTGCAAACATACTTTCGTCTTTCGGCTTAAACTGAAGACTAATTGTATTGTTGCCGTCACCTACAATTTGTGATTTCAAAGCGGCTTCCCCGCCTTGTCCAATCGCAACAACAGTAATAATAGAACCTACTCCGATAATAATACCAAGCATTGTCAAAGCGGAGCGAAGCTTATGTGCCCAAATAGAGGAAAAGGCAATTTTGATGCTGTCCCAAAGCGTCATATTACCATCCTCCGATCCTGAATCACTTCACCATCTTTAATATAAATACGCCGCTTTGTATAGGCTGCAACTTCTTCCTCGTGCGTAACCATGATCACAGTTGTACCTTCTTCATTTAATTTTGTAAAAATGTTCATAATTTGCTCGCCTGATTTGGAATCAAGCGCTCCTGTTGGCTCATCGGCAAGAATAAAAGTTGGATTGTTTGCAATAGCGCGGGCGATGGCGACGCGTTGCTTTTGCCCGCCTGACAATTGGTTCGGTAAATGTCCCACACGATCAGCGAGACCCACTTTATCTAGCGCCTCTAGTGCTCGTTCACGGCGCTCCTTTTTCTTCAATCCACCATAAACGAGAGGCAGCTCTACATTTTCAACAGCCGATAAGCGTGGTAATAAGTGAAAATGCTGAAACACAAAGCCAATATATTGATTACGAAGCAGTGCCAAATGCTTTTCATCTGCAGTTAGTACATTCACTTTATTTAATATGTATTCACCCTTTGTTGGACGATCCAAGCAACCTATGATATTCATAATTGTAGATTTTCCGGAGCCGGATGGACCCATGATTGCGACAAATTCACCACTTTCGATAGAAATATTGATATTATGCAGAACAGGGACAGCTAACGCGCCTTGCGCATACGATTTGTACACCTGTTTGAGCTCAATCATTGTTCTTCACTTCCATCCCTTCATTCACATTTTTGGCAGGGTTTTTAACAACGCTTTGACCAGCTGTTACCCCTTCCAAGATTTCAATCCATTCCCCGTCGCTCATGCCAGTCGTTACGGTTTGTTTTTTTAACTTATTTCCCTCTACAAGAAATACATAGGGCTCCTCTGCATCTTCCTTCACACTAGTTCGCGGTACCGCCAACATGGTTTTTGCTTCTAACTCTACCTGCAACGAAACGTGATAACCCGGTGATAAACCCTCCTGAGAATCTAGCACCGCTTTATAAGGATAGTAGGATACCATTTGTGCAGGTTGCCCTCCGCCGGCTAGCTGTCCGGAATCGGCACTTGTTGGATATTCGCTTACCTCAATAATTTTCCCTGTCCATTTTTTATTGGATACAGCTTTAGCTGATATGGTTACTTTTTGATCTTTTACAATCTGACCTTTTTGTAGTTCTGTTAAAGTTCCCTGTATTTGGTACGGATCTTTGGACGCGATTTGCATCAGCGCCTTTGGCTGCCCCATCCCCTGTGTCTGTGTGGCGTCTTTATCAAGCTTTTGAATAACACCGTCGATACTGCTGTACACAATGAGCTCATTTTGGCGATTTGCCAATTCTTGTGCCTGTAGCTTATTTTTTTCAATTTCCAGTTCTATTGTTTTTTGCTGAAATTCAAGTTCTGCTAGCTGCGCGTTTAGTGGTTCGCGCATCGCTGCATCCGTTGCTTTTTGTATATCTTTCTTTACAGAAGCAATTTTATCCTTGCCTTGCTCATAGCGCATAGCTGTCATTTTCTTTTCTAACTCAATCTGCTTCACTTGTAGCGAGAGCTCAGAGCTTTCATAAGAAAACAGCTTCTGTCCTTTTGTAACCGCATCTCCTTCATTCACAAAAATTTCAGAAACCTTCCCTTTTGCCACATCCACATATACATTTTCAATGCTACCTGGTACCACTTGTCCTGAAATTAATTTGGTACTCTGAATGGTTCTCTCTGTTACCTTTTCAAACTGCAATGCTTCTGTCGGATTTTTTTTGCCTTTTACTACCGCAATATTAATTCCAGCAACCAACACGACCGCAGCGACAACTCCGGCAACAATCCACTTCTTCCTCTTCGGTTTCTGTACCAGTTCTGCTTGCATGACAGCTCTCCTTTTCTATTTATATACTATTATTATAAAATTTTTCCAAAACAAAACAACCCTTGACTTATTTATGGTTTTATGATTAGTTCTTTTGAACCCCAAAAAAAAAACAAAATAAAAGAGCTGAAACACAGCTCTTTTATATCTTGCTAAATTGAAAATCATTGCGACCCTTTTCTTTCACTTGATACAACGCTTCGTCCGCTCGACGCATCAAGGTTCCTTCATCTGTCCCATCACAAGGATACAATGCAATTCCCATAGACACAGTAGCAATGATGTGTTGATCTTTATAGTGAAAAGGTTGCTGAAACGCTTCTATAATGCGATTTGCAATCGCAGCCATACCTTCTTTGGTTATCTTAGGAATAAGAAGCACAAATTCATCACCGCCCAGGCGAGCAGGCAAATCTGATGTTCTGACTACACTGTTAAGACGTCGACCCACTTCGATGAGAAAAGTGTCTCCGCCTTCATGAGAAAATACATCATTGATTTGTTTAAAATTATCAAAATCCAAATAACAAAGCGCAAATGGTTGTCCGCGTTCCAGAAAATAATGCAGACGCTCTTCAAAAGCTCGGCGATTTGCCATCCCTGTTAACGGATCAAAAAACGCCAACTCTTTCAGCTGCGCTTCATATTGCTTCCGCTCACGAATATCTTTTGTTGATACGACAATATGATCGAACTCAGGAATTGAGATAAACCGCGCCTCAATCCATACCCATTCCTTTTCTTTCGCCTGTACACGGTATTCTACAACCGTCGGCTTATGGGTATGTAGCACACTAGCAATTCCATTTTGCACACGCTCCAAGTCTTCTTGATGAATACCATGATAAAAATGAGAATGCACAACCTCTTCCGGCGCATATCCGAGCACAGTACGAATCGCAGGTGAGACGTACGTCGTCACCAGTTCCTTAGATACAGTTAAGATATAGTCGTTTGAATGCTCCGCAATAATTCGATAGCGATATTCGCTCTCACGTAACGCTTGCTCATATTGTTGCTTCACGGTCATATCTCGCATCACACCAGACAACATCACGACCTTCCCTGCTTCGTTGCGAATAGGTGATAATGTTAAGCTGACAGGTACATGTGTCCCATCTTTTCGTACGACAGCCGTCTCAACATCACGCACAACATGACCGGATGTAGCACGTTGTACATAAGAGATTCGCTCCTCTTCTGCCAGCAACAATTTACCGGCGAACTTTTCACCATACAACTCTTTTTCAGACATCTCAAACAACGCTTCAAAAGCGGGGTTAACCTGTAAGATTTTCCGGTCCAAATCCATAATATACATCGGGTCGGCTGAGTTTGTGAAAAAGGCTTCTAGCTTTTCTTTTGCCTCTAGCATTTTGCGTTCTGTTTCACGCTTTTGTGTAATATCTCGGATGATAAAGCGCATGCCGTGCATATCTTGATATATTGCTTCTTGGCAAACAATCTCTGTCATTATACGTTCACCATTTAAACGTATCATTTCTGTTTCAAAAAAGCGGACATACCCGCGATTTTTTTGCTCTCGAAAGTGCTTCCATGCTAATTTCCACTGTGATGGACTAATCAGCTCAAATACATTCTTACCGAGCAAATCGTTTTTACTGGTTGCCCCTAGCAACTGCACCGTTGCTTCGTTTACGTATACAATCGTTTGTCCAACTTGAAAGGCAATCGGATCTGCATTCGTTTCCATCATTTCATAATATTGCTGCTCGCTGCGGCTAAGTTGTGTCTGTTTTCTGCCGCGTTGACGCCATATATAAACACACCAAATCCCAAGCAATACAAACAGGATTTCTTGTAAGTAACTCATATGTCCCCCTAACTACCGGAATCTGCATCTTAATTTTACTATATAACAAGAGTAATAATAAAGAAAAAGCTACAAAAAACGACAAACATTGCACATGAAAAATTTTCTACATTTACATGTATATAAAGAAACATAATGGGACATCCTACTATCAGGGCTTTCCCACCCTATAACATTTATTGCAAGTGAAACCATGCTCTCCCCCTAGTGCATGGT
>NZ_RIAV01000041.1 GCF_003852715.1 Ectobacillus antri | reverse complement strand
AAAAAATCATATTTTAGTAGGCTTCTTTGTCATGCCTACTTTTCCGTTACTCGCTAGTTTTGAAACAAGGATCATTTCGTATATAGTCATTTACGTTGTTAGCTTGATGGGCATGGGGTACAGCCAACATTTCGGAAATTTTGTACGCTAAGCAAATTCAGGATAAAAAAAGTGATTTTTTCTCTTAAATGATCAATTTTCCTTTTCTTACTCAACAAAGGTCCATGTTATGTAAACACCTCAAACAGTATTTATTATGGGTTGAACAGTATTGATGTCCCAGAACATTTCCTAGTTCTGTTTGATAATACGGAAATAGTATATGTTTAAGAAATACTGGAAAGTGAAAACCCTGATTTCTCTACGGTAAGCAGAATAATCAGGGCTTTTTGAAATAATTCATTCAATTTTTGGATTATACCTTTTCTTCAATGTCTTTTTCATTATATTGTCTAGTGTTTAACCAAGGATCAATTAATGATATTAACTCTGCTGGTAACACTTTAGAATCCGCACTAATCTTGTCAATCTGACTATTAGAAGACAGAGTCAGTATGTTCATCTCCCATTCATTAGGAGAAGGAATTAAGATACTGTGTTTAAAAACAACTCCCATTTTATCAAACGAGTTTCTAAAACCTATAGAATGTTCCCCTGTTAAGCGTCCATGCAAGTTCGTAATTAGAATTCCGTCCGCCATTAAGATACGACTAAGTTCTTCGTAGAATTCGATTGTATCAAGATGCGATGGTATTTCATTTCCGTCATAAGCATCTAACGCTATTAAATCATAGTCTGAACTATTCGCATTTTCAACAAAGTTAAAAGCATCCACAATATGTACTTCTGTCTTACCATCTTGGCTAAAATTGAAATAATTTTTAGCTACATTGTAGACCTCTTCGTCTATTTCAACTACGTCAATCTCAATTTCAGGGAAAATTCTTCTTAGCGTTTTAACCAGGTACCCTGTACCTAACCCTATACATAGAATTTTTTTAATCTCTCTATTTAAAAAAATAGGTCCAAGTAAAAAACTGTTTAAATAAGGTGTAGAAGTCCCTTCTTCATTTTTTAGTATTCCAGATTGAAAGGAAGTAAGAAACCTTAGATTTCTTTGCTCATCGCTTTCAGATACATAAATTGTTGAATATGCGGATTTCTTTTTAAAAAGTATTTCTTCTCCAAAGAAATCCATAGTCCATTTCATTATCAAGTTTTCAAATTCATCCTGTATTGACTCTTTACATGAAGAACAGATACTCTCTTTTATTTCCCTATTTCCTATACTTACTGTGAAGGTTTGATCCGCGTAACAATAACATTTTATGCATGGTAATAGCATGTAATCAACTCCATTAAAGATTCATCATTGGGAAAGGCTCTAGTAGTATAACAGGTCCTTCTTCTAAAAATTTATTAGCATTATTAAACAAGCTCTTTGAGTCTTCATAAAAATCAACAAATTCTTGACTGATAAACCCTTTAAGTTCTTCAACTTTTTTGTTAGCTGATTTAATATCTCCAGATAACAAAAGACATAGTACAAGAGATTGATAATCTTTATTCGTAATTGCTTTACCTGACAGTTCCTTTAGTTGAAATGAATTTTTGTAATAAGTCATGGATACCTCATACTTTCCCATTAAAAAGTGAGTGTATCCTAGTTTACGAGATACTATCTCCTGATGGAAAATATCATTATACTTTTCGCAAATAATATATGATTTCTTTAGAGATTCTTCTGCTTGACTATACATTCCTAAATGCAAAAACAAATTGCCTTCAAAGTAAAAATACTCTTTCTTGAATACTTCAGGGGCATCTACAATATCTTTTTCAAGAGATTTCCATGCTTCTAGTGCTTGCTGATAGTCTCCTTTATAAAAATAAAGGTAAGAAATATTTGCTGTTAGGTTACCTAGTAAGCGTTCGGCAGATATTGGATTGCCGATTTCGTCCATAATTTTACTATCCGGAGTGTAATTCTTAAACGGTTTAAGAAATTCTACTGCCTGATTAACATAGTTCAAAGCTTTATCGAAGTCTTTTTCTAAAGAATATGAAACGTATGCAACATAGTTATAGAGCCAGCCTTTTTCGTATAAAGTACGAAAATCATCGCTATTTTGGGCTATATTCATTCCTTTTTGTATATATTCCTTGGCCCCATCAATGTTGTTAAGTCTCTTTCCATATATCGTAGCAATTAAGTGACAAGCTTTAACTTTCTCACCAACTGATTCTGTGTACTCTTTCATTTTTATGAAAGATTGTATCGCATTATTGTAGTCATCCATAAATACCTGAGCGATTCCGATATGTCTCCATACCTCATAGCTAAGTCTTTTTTGTTGCTCTAAAGTAAACCTGTTTAGGTTATTCAGAATTATATCTCCTAAAAGCAATACGTTTTCAAGATTAAATAAATGTAGTGAGCTGTGAAGCTTTTCCAATACCTCATTATATTCAACCTCACTTGACTTTAATGAGTGTATAAATGTGTTAACATTATCTTCTAAACTATCATCTGAAGCACAATAAGTTTTAGTTTCTTGTATAACCAAGTCACTTCCGTTAATAATTACTGGGTCAATCTTTGCCTTTAAATTGTTTAGTAGCTTAGTAATTCCTTTTCCATTATCCAGTTTATAGTTCAGTGAGTAATAACCCTTTACGTTTAGGATAAACGTTAAATTTTGAACTTTTAAGTTATAAGCTAGATGATGAATACAATATATAGAAATGCGGTCTGAATTTTGCAAGTCCTCTATTAATATAGAAACAGGCTGGATTTCTGCTAGCTTACTAATAATCCTTGAGACAAAATGAACCAAACGAAATCCCCAATGGATTTCTCTATTGAGTCTTACTTCAGACCAGCCCCAAGAAACGCTAAAAATATCAGGGCGATCTTCATCATTACTACTGGGAAATAAGGTTTGAAGTTCATATTTATATTCCTTTACCCAATCCCAATCCATCCATGACGATTTGTGTTCCAAGAGGAAATCCCTGAAGGGTTTTAATAGAGAGCGTTCCATTCGGTTTAATTTTGTGTAAAAAACAATCTTTTTCTCAGGAAAAGAACGAATTATATCCGATTTCAACTCTTCTATGCTTACATTTCCCTCAATCCAATAAGATATATGCCTAGGAGAGTCCTGAGAGATAGGTTGATAACTATTTAAAATAAATTTACTATTGCCGTTCGTATATAGGTCTTGAATCATAATTTAATCTCCTTCTATATCTTGCGTAACGGCGAAAAGAAAGATAAAACGCCTGCAAGAATAACTGAACAACCAGCGATTAGATAAGTAAACACGCTTCCCACACCTTGAATTGCAAGTCCTCCTATTAAACCTGCAAGTGGTATAGATAAATATGAAATGGATGTAAGTGAACCTTCAACTCTGCCATAAAGGTCATTTTCTATACTTTCCTGTTTGTAAGTATTTAGCAGTATGCTCAAAGTGGTAATGCATCCTCCCCAAAGCCCAAAACCGATAGCTGTAGTTATCCAATTAGGGAATAATGCCACAATAAAGGCCCCGATGCCACCGCCTAATATAGGCAGAAAACTTATTACATATCCTCTTTTGAACTTTTTGACTAACGGTTCTACCACTAAGCTACCAAGCATACCAAAAATTCCTATAGCAGCAAAGACTATACCTGAGTAAGTTGCACTTACTTTAAGAATATCTCTTAGGTAATAAACTAGAGTTGACATCACTAGTGCTATTCCAAAGTTAGATAAAACACTAATGTATGCAATAACACGTAGATCCCAGCGTTTCCATAAATACAAAAACCCTTTTTTAATGTCATCCCATATTTTACCTACATCTTCGTTTTCTTTAATACGGGGAATGTGACCTATCATGAAGATACATAGGGCCATCACAAGGTAAAAAAAGCTATTAATTAGTAAAGAATTATGCACTCCCAACAAGCCTATCAAGGCTCCACCAAGAAGTGGTCCGGCAGTTCTGGAAAGATTCTCTATAAATTGAATCCGAGCATTTGCTTTTGTTAAATTCTCCTTTGAAACTATCTGAGGGATAATAGCTTGTAAAGGAACGTCTACAAAAAAAGATAATGTAGAAACAAGGAAAGCAATAATGAAAACCGAAGGAATGAGTAAAGCGTCCATCCAAAACATAATCGGAATGCTTAACACCAATATGGTCCTTGTAATGTCGGCAAAAATCATCAGTTTTCTTCTATCAAATCGGTCTATAAGTACACCACCAAAAGGAAGCAAGAGAACAAAAGGAAGCATTTCGACTGCAAATGCTGTTCCCATGATAACGGCTGATCCTGTCAAGTTGTAAGCAACCCATGGTAATGACAAAATATAGATATTAGTCCCAATACGAGAAAATAGAAGACCCACTAAAATTAGATTGAATCTCGTATCAAGTTGAACATTTACATTTTTTTTGACAACAGCTTCAGGCATGCAAAATCATCCCTTCTAATTGTGATACAAACTCTTTAGGTGAAGGCATAGCCCCTTTGATTTTCTTTTTTGTTGATAATTGCACTCCCTCGCCTTCTGGCTCTATAAATAAATACCCATCTTCCTTTAATTCCTGAATATTTCTCTGCACTGCACGACGGTTATACATATGTTCATTTGTATTAGGAACTATAATAACCGGACAAGTAGCAGCCATTGCCGTAGTTGCCAATAAATCATCTGCTATCCCATTAGCAATTTTTCCAATAATATTTGCTGTAGCAGGAAGAATAATTAAAACATCAGCCCAATTTGGTAAGTGGACATGAGGAATTTTAAATTCAGAATATGAATCAAACATATTATCAAATACATATCCATCTACAAAGTACTTTAGAGAATCAGGATTAACAATTTTTTTAGCACTTTCTGTCATAATTATATTCATAGAACAATTAAATCTTTGATGAATCTCAGTTAAGTAACTATGTATTTCTACAGCTCCGATTGAACCTGATATTCCAATTAATATTTTCTTGTATTCCATACTAAACCCTCCGTAATTGAATAAAAGGCCTGGAATCTCTTCCAAACCTTTTATCTAAATCTAATTATTTACGTTTCGTACCAGGTGCACAAACATATACATTACGCTCTTCGAATCTCATTATGTATTCACCTCCCATAAAAGGAAATACTTACAAACCAATATTATTATAATAATATTCTGAAATCAACAAATTTTAAGTAAAAATTTATAAATAATCCAATTAGACTATAAAGATATAATACTAATGCATTATTACCTGAGTAGTATTTACCGGTTATGGTATCAAAAATGGACGTTTATGGAACTTTAGATTGAAGATATTAAATCAACCCTTTTTTACTAGATCAGAGGTCCAAAACTCATTTCCAATATCAAAGTAACATTTTTTATGTTCAATACCGTTTTTGGTGCTAAAATAAGTTCATAACTAACTTTTGCAGGTGATGAATGATGATTTTCGGTTATGCTCGTGTGAGTACAGAAGAACAAAATTTGAATATGCAAATTGATTCACTAACACGGTTTGGAGTAGAAAAAATCTATAAAGAAAAATTATCTGGAACTAGAAAAGATAGAACTCAATTAGAAGAGCTTCTTAAAGTATTACGCAGTGGGGACAAAATTGTTGTATATAAACTTGATCGTATTTCGCGCTCTACAAAACATCTAATTGAGCTTAGTGAATTATTCAATGAATTAGAAGTAGATTTCATCTCAATTAACGACAATATTGATACTTCAACAGCAATGGGAAAGTTTTTCTTTCGTACTATGGCAAGCATTGCCGAATTAGAACGAGATATTATTAGCGAAAGAACAAAGTCCGGACTTCAAGCAGCAAGATCCAGAGGAAGAAAAGGTGGTAGACCTACAAAGAAAAAAGATAAAGTAGAAATGGCGATAAAAATGTATAAAAGTAAGGATTATACTATTAATCAAATTACAGAAGCAACGGGAATCAGTAAAACATCACTGTATAGATACTTAGACAAAGTAAATTAGACTTATATCAAAATTATCTATAAGGAATGATCTAACTTGAGTGTAAAAGAACTGCTGACACCGGAACAAAGAAAGGAAATTTTAAACCTTAATAATTTTTCAGAATTTGAGTTTACTTCTTATTACAGTCTATCGGACTATGATATTGATGTTATTAATCGTCATAGAAGAGATCATAATCGATTGGGGTTCGCACTTCAATTATGCATTCTTAGAAACCCCGGTTGCACTTTAATTAATATTTTAGAGATACCCGATAACCTTATTAAATATATAGCAAATCAAATTAATGTAGATCCTGATGTTTACTCTTCATATGCTCAAAGTGATACAACAAGGCGTGAGCATTTAGAAGAAATACGCCAATTATATGGATATAGAAACTTTAACAACAGTGATTATCGCACGGTTTCTAATGCTCTTTTAAAATCCGCATTAGAAAATGGAAATGCTATGTATCTTGTACGTACTGCAATCGATTTATTAAGAAAGGAAAAAGTAATCCTTCCTGCAATACCAACCATTGAGAGAATGGTCTGGTTAGCAAGAACACGTGCAGAGAAAAAAATATACTCCATACTAACAAGTAATCTATCTGAAAGACATAAGCATGAACTAGAAAAGTTGATTGATTTAACGGTAAACAATAATAAAACTCAATTAGCTTGGCTCCGGGAGATTCCCGGACAGTCTTCACCAGAATCTTTTTTAAAGGTCACAAAAAGATTAAAGTACATTAAAGAAATGAATATTACGGCCGATACGGCATTAATACATCCTAATAGACTTTTACAACTAGCACGAATTGGGGCAAGATATGAACCCCATTCTTTTAGAAGATTTAGAGAAGATAAAAGATATGCATTATTAGTGGCTCACTTAATCACTCTTTCCCAAGATTTAACTGACCATGCCATTGAAATTCATGATAGACAAATGATGGTGTTACAAGCAAAAGGGAGAAAAACTCAAGAAGAGATGCAAAAACAAAATGGAAAGTCAGTAAATGAAAAAGTTGTGCATTACGCAGATATAGGAGCGGCTTTAATTAAAGCCAAAGAGGAAGAAATTGATCCTTATGTGGCACTAGAGAAAGTAATGCCTTGGGAGAAAATTGTAGAATCAATTGAAGAAGCTAAATTATTATCAAGACCAATGGATTATGATTACCTCGATTTAATAAAAACTCGATATAACTATTTAAGGAAATATACTCCAATCCTTTTAGATTCTTTAGAGTTTAAATCTACTAAATCAGCAGAGTCTTTATTGAAGGCATTAGATACCATACGTGAGTTAAATGATTCTGGAAAAAGAAAACTTCCTGAAGGATCACCTTTGAGTTTTGTTCCTAAACGTTGGCAAAAACATGTTTTTGATGATGAGGGTAACATTAACCGTCAATATTATGAAATGGCTGCCTTAACAGAACTCAAAAACTATATCCGTTCTGGTGATGTTTGGGTTGAGGGTAGTCGATTACATAAGGATTTTGAAGAATATTTAGTGTCAAAGGATGATTGGGGAAAAGCAAAGAGTCAAGGGACTAATATAGCTGTTAATGTAAGTTTTGAACAGTATATACAGGAAAGATGTGAAACTTTAAATACGAAACTTCAATGGATTTCCAACAATATTGATAAAGTTGAAAGTATTAATATTGAGAAACAAAAGATACATGTTGAGAGACTACAAGCAGATACTCCTGAAGAAGCTAGAAATTTCAGTTTATCTCTTTATAATATGCTTCCAAGAGTTAAACTTACGGATTTATTAATGGAAGTTGCTGAATGGACTGGATTTGAAGAGTCATTTATTCACGCTTCTTCTAATCAGCCACCTAAAGGTGAGGAAAAATCTATTGTAATGGCTACCTTAATGGCGATGGGGACGAATATTGGATTAACTAAAATGGCAGAAGCAACTCCTGATATTTCATATCGCCAGATGGCCAATGTTATGCAATGGAGATTACATGAAGATGCTATGACTCGCGCTCAAGCCACACTGGTAAATTATCAGCACCGTCTATCTTTAGCTACATATTGGGGAGATGGGACAACATCTTCTTCAGATGGTATGCGTGTCCCTGTTGGAGTATCATCGTTACATGCAGATTCAAACCCGCACTATGGAACTGGGAAAGGTACAACCATTTATCGTTTTACAAGTGATCAGTTTTCATCTTTTTATGCAAAAGTTATCAATACGAATGCAAGAGATGCTTTACATGTGATAGATGGATTGTTACATCATGAATCTGACCTTTCAATTGAAGAGCATTACACTGATACGGCTGGTTACACGGATCAAGTTTTCGGATTAAGCTATTTGTTGGGGTTTCGTTTTGCACCAAGGCTAAGAGATATAAGTGATACAAAATTATATACCATTTCTTCTCCTAATGATTTTTCAAACATAAAAGGCATACTTCGGGGCAAGATTAACACAAACGTTATTAAAGAGAATTTTGATGATGTCTTAAGGCTGGCACATTCAATTCGAGAAGGAAGAGTTTCTGGGTCATTAATCATGGGAAAATTAGGTTCATATGCAAGACAAAATAAAATAGCTACAGCTCTTCGAGAGATTGGGAGAATTGAAAAAACAATCTTTATTCTTGACTATATTACGAATGAAACATTAAGAAGAAGGATACATCGTGGACTAAATAAAGGAGAAGCCATGAATGGATTGGCTAGAGCTTTATTTTTTGGTAAACGTGGTGAATTCAGAGAACGTGGGATACAAGATCAACTACAAAGAGCTAGTGCATTAAATATATTAATTAATGCAATAAGCGTATGGAATACTGTGTATTTAAGTGAAGTGACAAAGGAATTTAAGAAAAATAATGTCCTAAAAGAAGAATTAATTCCACACATTTCACCGTTAGGATGGGAACATATTAATTTTCTTGGAGAATATAAATTTGATTCAAATAGATTACCAGCTAATTCACTAAGACCCTTAAATAAAAACTAACCAATAGCGTAAGCCAAATTCCTTAACGTACAGGTATTTGGCTTTTTTTGTGTCGAATTTTGCTTAGCGTACAAAATTTCCGAAATGTTGGCGGGACCCCGTATACAAACCACTCCTTGGAGTTTAAAATGGACGTACTGAATTACTTAGAACGAACAAGGGTGTCCATTAAGGAAACTGCACTTGTCTTTAACATTCCTTCTGACAGTACGGTATGGAAGTGGAGGGAATTGTTTGAAGCAGGAGGATTGGACGCTCTACAACCAAAGGCAAAGGGGCGTCCATCCATGAAGAAAAAAGAATCTAAAAACCAACCTATACCAGGCTCTGTAGAGGCACTACAAGCAGAGAATGAACTCTTACGGGCGGAGAATGCCTACTTAAAAAAGTTACAA
>NZ_RIAV01000040.1 GCF_003852715.1 Ectobacillus antri | reverse complement strand
GCACACATGATGTCTACTTTCAATCGTATTCGTATTTTAGATGCGACGGTGTTTCAGTTACCAGATACCTTCGCCACTGACTATCAAGGATCAGGCGGAAGTAGTAATACTGCGGGGGTGAAGATTCAACTTGAATATGATTTACTCAGTGGTCAATTTTTAAACGTGCAGCTTGGACCGGGAAAGAACAATGATAAAACATACGGTACCATTTGTCTTGAAACCGTTGAAAAAGGAGACCTATGTTTGCGTGATCTCGGTTACTTCGATTTAAGTGATCTACAAGCGATTCACGATAAAAAGGCTTACTATATCTCGCGGTTGAAGCTGAATACACGCATTTATATCAAAAATCCCGAACCAGAATACTTCAAAAATGGCACACTGAAAAAGCAAACGGAATATATTCAGCTTGATATGGACCAGATGATGTCTGAACTACTACCAGGTGAAACGATTGAAATTCCTGAGGCGTATATTGGGCAAAATCAAAAGCTTCCAACGCGTGTCATTATTCATCGTTTCACCGACGATCAAACGCAAACGCGTTTGAAAAATCAAGCAATACGTGAGAAGAAAAAGGGTATTGTCATGAAGGATAAAAGTAAGCGTTTGATGGGCATGAATGTATATATCACGAACACATCGCCAGAAGAAGTGCCGACTAACTACGTGCATGCCTTGTATTCACTACGTTGGCAATTTCATCAAGGAACGGAATGAGTGTTTTTGTATCTGTTGGGTTGGCGTAAACACCGTAAGCTAACGTATATTGCCCTTCTGTCGCAATTTGTACATTGTAACCAGGTTTGAGTTGTCCGTTTTTCATATAATCATCTTTCATCCGCATAAAGGTCGCATCTTCGTCCGTTTTCGAGTAACTATTACGCGTACCGAACTTCTCAAAATCCTCCATATACTTCTTTTTACGCCTAATCCAGTCATACACTTGTTTCACGATTTGTTTTGGTGTTTTTCGTTCCTTACGTAGCTGTTTACGCACGGCTGTATCATCGGAGCTATCAATCTTCTTTGTATAGTCTTCAATTACTTCTTCTAATGTTTCAGCGATTTGTGTTAACTCTTCCACAGAAAGCTGTTCATCATTTTCCTTTTTCAGTTCTGGTATAATTCGTTTTTCTACGAGTTCATTGTACATTTCATTTGATTTGTCAACGAGATGACGATGATGTTTTTCCACAGCTTTCTTCCACACAAATGTGAACTTATTGGCATTAGCTTCTACTTTTGTGCCATCAATGAAAAGTGCTTCTTGGTCAATTACATTTTCTTGTATGAGTTGTACACGAAACTGGACGAAGCACTGGCGAATGAGTTCTTTCATATGAGGATTTACGCGGAACCGGTTGATTGTACGGTAACTCGGTTCATATCCTTGCGCGAGCCACATCATACGTACACTATCTTTGGTCAGGTCTTCCATTTTACGACCAGAGAAAGCTGATTGTGTGTAGCCGCATAGAATAATTTTCAGCATCATGCGTGGATGATAAGCTGGACATCCGGTGTGTCGTACGAAGGATTCGAACGCTTCATAGGGAATACTTTCGACCAAATGGTGGATGACAAAGGCAATATCATTTTTTTGTAGACGAATTTCTAAATCTAGAGGCAAAATAACTTGATTCATGTTATAATCTTTAAACATAAGGACCCTTCTTTCCTAAATTTTGTGTCGTAACTTAATTTTATCAGAAGTGGTCCTTATTTTGGTAAAAAATGATAGAAGCCGGTGAAATTTTACTAATCGTAAAATTTCACCGGCTTTTTTGTTTTATAGGCTGGGTTTTGTCCCAGCCTCATTTTATGTCTACAAAAGAATGTGCACAAACAGATGAATTACGTCTATTAGGGGAAGAATTTCAAAATATATTTTCTCTTACCTATCTACAAGAATTGGCATGTAAAACAGGTATGATTCAAAGACAAAGAAAAGTTCGAGCACAGGATCTGGTATCTCTTTGCGTCTTTCTTGGCCAGACAGTGGGTTCAGAGTCCCTAGTTGACCTTTGTACGAGACTGAATGAAGCGATGGGAGTCTGTATTTCTACAGAAGCACTAAACAAACGTTGGAATGAACGGACTGTTCAATTCTTAAAAGAATTGTTTCTTCATGCCTTTGGGCAACAAATCCACCCTATCGCACCACTCACTCGTATTTTTAAACGCATCCGTATTTTAGACTCCACTTCCTTTCAACTTCCATCAGCGTATGCAGACACGTATCGAGGAAGTGGAGGCGGGGGATCTGAGGCTGGTGTAAAAATTCAGTTGGAATATGATCTTTTATCCGGTGAGTTTTTGGCATTAGAAGTAGGTCATGGTGTAAGTAACGATGCCAAATATGGACAGTTTCGGACAGAGACCGTCGAGGAAGGTGATTTAATTCTTAGAGACCTAGGCTATCACTATATCAAAGATCTAGACAAGATGACGGCAAACAAAGCTTACTATATATCGAGACTTCGTTGGAATACACAGGTGTATCAAAAGGATAAACAAGGAAATTGGGTTTTATTACATATAGAAGAGTTAACAAAGCACTTAAAGGAAGGAGAAACCATCGAGTTACCAAACGTATATATTGGGTATGAACACAGACATCCAACACGTTTAGTTCTGTATCGTTTAACGCAAAATGAGTGGAATAAGCGTCTCAGTCATCATAAGAAGATGAATAAAAAGATGCCGAAGGCTGCCAGTAAAGTGAATCTGTTGGTTACTAATATTTCTCCGGAGAAGTTACCTGCGACAGAAATATATCACTTTTATTCTTTACGTTGGCAAATAGAGATTTTATTTAAGACATGGAAATCTATTTTCAACATTCATACGACAAAACGAATGAAGCTAGAGCGATTTCAGTGCCATCTGTATGGACAACTCTTGCGTTTATGCTTGGTTGCGCGTATTACGTATCAAATGCGAAAACTGTTGTGGGAGAAAAAAGGAAAAGAAGCGAGTGAAATGAAGTGTGCACACATGGTTCAAATTTACCTCACAAAGGTACACGCCGTACTCTTCTGTACCTTCCAACATCCTGTTTCAGTGCTAACCAGGCTCTTTCAAGATGTAAGCAAGAATGGCAAAAAAGCACGGCGCTATCAAAAAGCAACACCGTTTGAAATCCTACGCTTGATAGAGATAGAAACGGCTCAGCTTCCCATCGTTGCATAAAAATATGCAGGATGGAGCTGTATTTGAGTATGCCCAAATGATAAACTTTTATTCAAATCATACTAAAAAAGCAACCTCGCTGCCTTTGGCAGCGAGGTTGCTTCGCTAAAGTTGATGGGTATGGAGGGGGTCCCCTCTTTTTATAGCTACATTAGCTCTTTTGAAAGAGTTTCAAAAGCATGACCTACAGCACAAATTGTAGCTTCTATATCCTCTTTAGAATGTTCTGTTGTTAAGAACCAAGCTTCATATTTGGAAGGTGCCAGATTTACTCCCTGTTGTAGCATAAGCTTGAAGAATTTGCCGAATAGTTCTCCATCCGTCTGTTGTGCTTCTTCATAGTTTGTAATCGTTTTGTCAGTGAAGAAGACAGTAAGAGCACCTTTCAAGCGATTTACCGTAATCGGAATTTGATGTAAGCTTGCTTGTTCTAAAATTCCCTTTTCTAGCATCTCACCAAGCTCATCTAGCTTTTCGTATACTCCAGGCTGTTGCAAAACTTCTAAACATGCAATTCCTGCGGCCATGGACGCAGGGTTACCAGCCATGGTACCAGCCTGATAAGCAGGCCCTAGCGGAGCGACTTGCTCCATAATTTCTTTCTTACCGCCGTATGCACCAATTGGAAGGCCACCACCAATGATTTTACCCAATGCAGTAAGATCTGGTGTGATGCCCAGTAGGTTTTGAGCACCGCCGTACATAAAACGAAACGCAGTAATTACTTCATCATAAATGACCAAAGCACCTGCTTTGTGTGTTAATTCGTTCACTTTCTCTAAAAACCCTTCCTTCGGCTCTACGATACCAAAGTTTCCTACAATCGGCTCGACAAGAACGGCTGCCACTTCATGTCCCCATTTTTGAAGCGCTGTATCAAAGGCCTCTACATCATTGAAAGGTACGGTAATTACTTCCTGTGCAATGCTTTGGGGAACCCCTGCTGAGTCCGGTGTACCAAGAGTAGAAGGACCAGATCCAGCTGCAACAAGTACTAAATCAGAGTGGCCGTGGTAACAACCTGCAAATTTCATAATTTTTGTTCTGCCGGTATATGCACGCGCAACGCGAATGGTTGTCATAACCGCTTCTGTGCCAGAGTTTACAAAACGAACTTTATCCATTGCTGGTATCGCTTCTTTTAACATTTTTGCGAATTTCACCTCTAGAGCAGTTGGTGTACCGTATAATACACCTTTTTCGGCGGCTTCAGTGATGGCCTTAGTAATATGTGGGTGTGCATGCCCTGTAATAATAGGGCCATATGCAGCTAAGTAATCAATATACTTATTACCGTCCACATCCCAAAAATAAGCCCCTTTACCGCGTTCCATTGCTACAGGGGAGCCACCGCCTACTGCTTTATAGGAACGGGAAGGACTGTTGACACCACCTACAATGTGCGCAAGTGCTTCTTTATGTAATTGTTCTGATTTTGTGAAGTTCAAGATAATCCTCTCCTTAATAGTCTATTGCGTCTAGGTATATTTACTGGAGAAAAAGACCTGTTGTTTACAAATATGACGCATCTCTTCATTGTAACACGATTTTTCTAAAAGCAAGCCATATTATTTGTGATGACAGAAGCGGTTGGGTAAACTATTCGTTGTTATATAAAAAAGGGGGCGCACCATGGATAACATGATTGAGGTTAAAAATTTACGGAAAGAGTTTGTGTCCTATTCCAGCAGGTCAGGATTAAAAGGAGCTTTTCGTGATTTATTCACGCGTAATTATAAAATCGTGCCGGCAGTAAACGATATTTCATTCCAAGTCAAGCAAGGTGAAATGATTGGCTATATTGGAGAAAATGGGGCTGGAAAATCGACAACCATTAAAATGCTCACAGGAATATTAACTCCGACAGCAGGTGAGATTACAGTAAATGGCATGAATCCGCATAAAGACCGAGAAAAGTTTGTGCGTAGCATCGGTGTTGTATTTGGACAACGCTCACAACTGTGGTGGGATATTGCGGTTCAGGAATCATTTCGTCTGTTGAAAAAGGTATATGGTATTTCAGATGAACAATATAAGGAGCATATGGGTCATGTCATAGCCGCTTTGGATATTGAGCCATTGCTGGATAAGCCGGTTCGTAAGCTTTCTCTAGGACAACGTATGCGCTGTGAATTAGCAGCCGCTCTAATTCATAATCCGCCACTTTTGTTTTTAGATGAACCAACAATTGGACTAGATGTATTAGTCAAACTGAAAATTCGTGAGTTTTTAAAAGAGATTAACGAGAAGTATAAAACAACCATTTTGTTAACAACCCACGATATTTCAGATATTGAGGCATTATGTGAGCGTGTGGTGATGCTTGATGAAGGTAAGATTATTTACGATGGATTGCTAGAGCGTTTGCGCTCGCAGTGGGGCGATGAAAAAGAAATCAGCTTCCAATTTTCTAACCCCATTTCACAGATAGAACTTGGGATGCTTATGCCAGATAACGGGGTAATTTGGATGCAAGGCAATGGCCAAAACGTATGGACAGCCAAAATTCCCAATGAAGAGATTATCATTTCGACATTGATTGCGAAAGTTGTTCAATCCTATCGTATTAAAGATGTGAAAATCAATGAAGTATCTACAGAGGAAATTATCCGTAATATCTATGAAAAGGGTGTTCGTCATGGCTAAATATATAGAAATGATTCGAATTCGCTTTTTAATGATGCTAGCCTACCGAACCAACTATTATAGTGGAATACTTATTTACACCATTAATATTGGGGCGTACTACTTTTTGTGGACTGCTATTTATGGTGAAAAAGAAAGCATTCAAGGTCTTTCTGTTGCACAGATGACATCTTATGTGGCGGTTGCATGGATGGCACGGGCATTTTATTTTAATAACATTGATCGAGAAATTGCGACTGAAATTAGAGAAGGTCGTGTTGCGGTTGAACTTATTCGCCCCTACAACTATTTAGGGATGAAGGTCATGCAGGGATTGGGAGAAGGGGTATTTCGTTTTGCATTCTTCTCTGTACCTGGTATGGTGATTGTAGCACTCTTGTTTTCTCTTACAGTAACAACAAAGATAGACACATGGTTATTTTTCCTTGTGTCACTTGTGTTTAGTTTTATTATTAATACACAAATTAATCTAATTACTGGCATGATGACATTCTTCTTATTTAACAATGATGGGTTTATGTATGCAAAGCGTGTGTTAATTGATTTGTTTTCAGGCCTATTGCTTCCAATCAGCTTCTATCCACTGTGGGCACAAGATGTAATGAGGTTTTTCCCGTTTCAAGCCATCAGTTATATTCCTAGTATGATTTTCTCAGAGGGTATAAAAGGAGATGCGATTTGGAGCGCTGTTTTCTTTCAAGCAGGTTGGGCGATTGTATTGTTGCTTCCGATTATCGTAATGTGGCATATGGCAAGAAAGCGCCTCATTGTACAAGGAGGTTAATGTAAATGTTATATTTTCGTTTGTTTTTTCAATATGCAGGACAGTACATGAAAACAAAACTGCAGTATCGTGGAGACCTGATTGTAGGATTGCTTTCCGATTTGCTCATGCAAGCAGTAAATTTGGTATTTATACTAGTCGTTTTTGGTCATACACAGACTTTACAAGGATGGGGGAGAGAGGAAGTAATTTTTATGTATGGTTTCTTCCTTGTTCCGTTTGCGATTTTTTCAACGTTTTTTAATATCTGGGACTTTAATGATCGTTATATTATTAAAGGCGAGATGGATCGGATTTTAACGAGGCCTATTCATAGTTTATTTCAAGTAATATTAGAGAGAATGGATTTGGAATCTTTATCAGGAGCAATTACAGGTATTATAATTATGATATATGCAGGCTCTGGATTAAATCTATCGTTTTATTGGTACGATATATTTTTATTCATTATTATGGTAATGGGCGGTGCTCTTGTATATGGGGGTATCTTTGTTTCGCTTGCGAGCATTGGATTTTGGTCAGACTCCAAAAGCTCTATCATGCCACTTATGTACAATATCGGTAACTATGGAAGATATCCTATTAATATTTATAATCGTGTAATTCGTTTTTTGTTGACATGGGTTCTTCCGTTTGCCTTTGTAGGTGTATATCCTGCTTCTTATTTTTTAGGCAAAAGTGAATGGTATATGTATTCCTTTTTAACACCAGTTATGGGCTTAGTGTTTTTTACGCTGGCTGTGCTAATTTGGAATCAAGGTGTAAAAAGATATAGAGGAGCAGGGAACTGAAATAATTTTATTGGCATGTTCATACATTGATATTGAGGTGGATGGACATGGTATGGTTAGGTTTCTTTTTAATTGCTGCATATGCTTTCGTTAAAAGTATGCGAGTGTTATTTATGACAACACGTCAATCAGGACGTTTTTTCTCCGCTAGTAATTTATTATTATTATGTTCCATTTATACAACTATTTTGATTGCGTTTGGAATCGGCTATCTTGTATTAGAAGAGATGGGGCTTCCGGTATTAGAGGAAGATGGAAGAAGCCTAGATGTGCATTCATTTGAAATGATTGAGGTATGTATGTACTTTAGTGCAATCACGCTTTTGTCAGTGGGTTACGGAGATATTACACCAATAGGAATTGGAAGGTGGCTTGCGATTGTGGAGGCGTTGGTCGGTTACACAATGCCAGCCGCTTTCTTGGTACATACTGTAATAGAACATGAGAAAAGATAGGAGTGTATGAAGTGGTTGAACAAGGTAAAAAGGCTCCGGATTTTACGTTACCATCAGTAAACGGAGAGTCAGTCAGTTTATCTAATTTTATTGGTAAGAATGTTGTTTTGTACTTTTATCCAAAAGATATGACGCCTGGATGTACAACGCAGGCTTGTGATTTTAGAGATCAATACGATGTATTTGAAGCAAACAACACCGTTATTATTGGCGTAAGTCCGGATGCACCAGAGCGTCATGCGAAGTTTATTGCTAAGTACGATTTATCATTCATCTTGTTGTCCGATGAAGAGCAACGAGCAGCTCAATTATATGATGTATGGAAGCTGAAGAAAAACTTTGGAAAAGAATATATGGGGATTGAACGATCAACATTTTTAATTAATGCACAAGGTGAACTGGTTAAGGAATGGCGGAAGGTTAAAGTAAAAGGGCATGTAGACGAAGTCATAGAAGCTGTAAAGAAGCTGCAATAGATTTTTACATGAGGATTTATAATAAAAGGGCGTTCGTCTATACCCTTTCGAAAGTTCTATCATATGTTGAAGTATAGGGCATACCTCCTCTGATAATAGATGGTGTGCGGGAATCTTCCCGCACTTTTTTTATGCAATAATTTCTAGTTTGTACGAATAAGAGGTGAAGCGCCTTCTATATTGACAGGAAAGCCACTGTCGCTGTACACTGTTTATAAAAATTATAAAGTAATAATTTGTTTATATAAAAATGATAAGTAGTACATTATAATGTGTTGATGGGAAAAATGGCTTTTGTTGAAAGGGATGGAACATGTACAGTTGTAGTCGTTATTTAAGAGGCACGCTGTATGAGATTACACACATTTAGAACTCGCTCTTACTCTTTCGTTTTATGGCTACTTTTATATTATAAAAGTTACTTGAATTTATATATGAAATACGTATTAAGAATCATATAATGTATAAAAAGTGAGGTGCATGGTGTTGGTAAAGGAAGAGTTGAAAGAAGCATTGGAAGTGTTAAAGAGTACAGGGGTGCGCATTACTCCGCAGCGCCATGCGGTTTTGGAGTATTTGGTTGCCTCCATGTCGCACCCTACAGCAGATGAGATTTATAAGGCGCTTGAAGGTAAATTTCCAAATATGAGCGTAGCTACGGTATATAACAACTTGCGTGTATTTAAAGAAGTTGGTATTGTAAAAGAGTTAACATACGGAGACGCTTCTAGTCGCTTCGACTATGTTACAGGCCATCATTACCATGTTATTTGCGAGGATTGTGGTAAAATTGTGGATTTCCCTTACCAAGGTCTTGATGAGATAGAAGCGAAAGCGGCTGAGCAAACAGGGTTTATTATTAAAAATCATCGTTTAGAATTGTACGGCGTTTGTCCGGATTGTGCAGGGAAAAGAGGCTGACCTAATCAGCCTCTTTTTTGTTTGCGATTATACTTTTCATCAAACTCTTTACCTTCTAAATCTCGATCTAAAGTAAGAGGCTGTTTACAATACATACATGCGTCTACTCGCCCAAGCATTTTTGTTGTTCGTTCGCATTCCGGGCAAACAACCTGTATCGTTTTGGTGGAAAGCATACCAATCCAGAAATATACAACGGTACTTCCGATAACTGCAAGAAACCCCACGATAATAAATAAGGACATAATCAAGGGGGATTTCCTGAAAAATACACCAAGATAAGAAATAAACAAACCGGCAAAAACAAGACTTAGCGCAAATGTACGAATTTTATTTATTTTACTAGAATATTTTGAACCCATCTCCATCCTCCTCCTACACATAAATATAGCATACTGCGGACTGCTATATATATAAGTAAACGTAGTTTTTTGAGATATAAGCAGCCATCGAATGAAAGAAGAATGAATTGCAAAGAACGCTCAATGTGAACGTCTCTTAGGTTCTTAACACCATGGCCATACATTACGCGTTCATCTTTGACGTCTAAAATTTTGTATTGCTACTTATATAGCCTTTTTTATCAAGCAAAGTATATTTTAAAGTTCATTGCTGATTTTCATTACGTGTTACGCTTTCCAAAGGCGTTCAAGAACGCTTCTCAGTGCTACATGCTTTTGAAGCAATTTCTTGCAAGAGTCTCCCTGCCAGTCTAAACAATAAGATCCGATTGCTAACATTATGTTTTAACACAACGTAAGCAAAAAAAGTCTAATATTTTTTAAGAAAAGTTATTGACCTGCGATAGTAGTAATGTTATATTAATAAACGTCGCTGATGCACAATGGTGCGAATGACATGGAAATGAAAAAAACGTGTTGACATCAAAAGTAAGAAATGTTAACATGAGAAAGTCGCTTAAGGGTGACAGATTAGTTCTTTGAAAACTGAACGAAGTACAAAACGTCAACATTTATTTTAGTTAGACAAACACTTTTATGGAGAGTTTGATCCTGGCTCAGGATGAACGCTGGCGGCGTGCCTAATACATGCAAGTCGAGCGAACCTCTTCGGAGGTTAGCGGCGGACGGGTGAGTAACAC
>NZ_RIAV01000004.1 GCF_003852715.1 Ectobacillus antri | reverse complement strand
ACTTCTCTAAACGCTCTTACTTCTCTAAACGCTCTTACTTCTCTAAACGCTCTTACTTCTCTAAACGCGCTTACTTCTCTAAGCGTTCTTGTTTCTCTAAACGCTCTTACTTCTCTAAGCGTTCTTGTCATAAAAAGGGCGGTAAGGTTCGCTTTATTAATGTTTTTCCAGAAAAGCAACGTCCATGTAAGTCTGACAATAAATCAAATCATTGGCATGATAACAAAGAAGACCGCCATAAAAAAACACATCACCCATGCCGTCGTACCTTCCGTTTTCCTTGGTAGAATACAAAAAACAACCGACTGTGTCATAGCCGGTTGTTTTTTGTATTCCATTATTTTTTAATGTATGCCCATTTGTAGCTGTAGTCGCCACCAAAGTTATGGTCATATACATTTTGTACTTTCTCTTTTTGCATATAAGCAAATCCACGCTGATACGTAGGAGAAATTGCGACGTCTTCCATCAGGATTTTTTCAGCATCTTGCATAGCTTTCCAACGCTTTGAAACATCCGTTAACAATTCGCCTTTTGCTTGTTTTACAAGCTCATCATACTTTGGATTTGAATACGACATTTCATTGAACGCGCCGTCTGTAACAAACATATCAATAAACGTCATTGGATCTGGATAATCTGGACCCCATCCAGAGAAGGAGAACGCATATTCTTGCTTCTTCTCTAACTCAAGTTTTTGTTTAAACGGTTGCTGTTTAATATTTACTGTCAATCCAGGAAGGTTTTGCTCAAGCTGCGCTTTAATGTACTCACCGACTTTTTTGGATGTATCATTGTCATAGTTTAACATTTCAACCGTAAGCTTGTCTTGTCCTAGCTCCTTTTTAGCTTCTTCCCAAAGCTTTTTCGCTTGCGCGGCATTATCTTTGCCATCGCGGAAGTTTTTGTTTGCATCACGGAAATCTTTACCATCAGGACCTTTTACAAATTTCGTAGGTACAAGTGAATATGCAGGTACCGAGCCATCGTTTAGCAATACGTTAGCAATACCTTTTTTATCGTATGCTAAGTCAAATGCTTCACGTACTTTTTTGTTTTTAAAGACAGGGTCTTTTTGGTTAAAGCGAATGAAGAATAAGCGAGAGTCAAGACGCGTTTTAAAGTCTGGGTTTCCTTTATATTTATCAACAAACTCCGCAGTCAAGAACACGCGATCAATTTCACCGCTTTCATATAAGTTTACCGCTGTAGATGTCTCTTTTACTACAGACGTATTAATTTCTTCTAATTTTACAGTATCTTTATCCCAATAATTCGGGTTTTTCTTTAACTTCCAACCCTGCTCATGCCTCCATTCACTCATAACGAACGGTCCGTTGTAAAGCGTCGTATTTGCTTCTAAAGCGTATTTATCCCCTTGTGCCTTTACAAACTGTTCATTTTGCGGGAAGTATGTAGGGAATGTTGTTAGTTCTAAGAAATATGGAACTGGATTGCTAAGCTCTACAACAAGCGTTTTATCATCTTTCGCTGTCACACCTAATTGATCAAGCGGTAATTCTTTCTTGTTTACTTTTTCTGCATTTTTAATATCAAATAAAATGAACGCATACTCGGATGCTGTTGCAGGATCTACAGCGCGTCTCCATGCGAATACAAAGTCTTGTGCTTTTACAGGTTCACCGTTTGACCATTTTGCATCACGTAGGTGGAATGTATATGTCTTTTTATCTGCACTAACATCTACACTTTTGGCCATACCAGGCGTAGGTTTATTATCTTTGTCAAGACGATATAACCCTTCCATCGCATTAACAAATACTTTAAAAGATACATTATCCGTAGATTTTGATGTGTCCATAGATGGAATTTCCGCTGTTTCGGTCACATTTAGTACCTGCTTAGCAGCGAGATTTGCTCCAGAATTGTTTTCTTCCTTTTTCTTCTCTGTTGTTGATGTTTTTTCATTTCCGCTACATGCAGTTAAAAACATGCTTGTGGATAGGACTGCAGCTGTTAATACTGTTACTTTGTTCTTCATGTCCTATAATACCCCCTCCGAGTTAAATACAGAAGTTTAAATTTTCAGTATGTTTTTATTATCTGAATTTATCTATCTATAAAACCCCTGCTTGTTTGTATTATACATAATATTTATTTAATTTCAAATCTTTTTTTAATCAGAATTCAATAACTTGCTATACTTTATCTGTCATAAATATGCTTTCATGTGCAAAATCACATGATTTTGCCGTCAAATAGCCCTAAGTTAATTCTTATCGTTCACTCTACTAAACAGAAATTTATGATTTATATACTTTTAAAAAGTCTATTAAATCAATTGAAGGATGAGAATACAAAACACAAGCTTTTAATAACTAAGCGGATTTCTCGCTCTCTAAACAGACAAATGATAAAATCAATACAATTACATAAAGGAGGGGTTTTTGTGGATTCATTATTGTTTTCTCCCTATATGCTAAAGGAAGTTGTATTAAAAAACCGAATTGTCATGTCACCAATGTGCATGTACTCAGCCGATAGTCAAGGTATGGCCAATACCTTTCATCAAGTCCATTATGCGTCTCGTGCAGCGGGCCAAGTCGGTCTCGTTATGCTAGAAGCTACGGCTGTTACACCAGAAGGTCGTATTTCAAGTAAAGACTTAGGAATTTGGGATGATGCTCACATTGAAGGGTTACAGACCCTAACTCGTTTAATTAGAGAATATGGTGCCAAATCAGCAATTCAACTTGCACACGCCGGACGGAAAGCGACAGTAGACACACCTGCGGTTGCACCTTCCGCTATTCCATATGACGGTATGAAAACACCTCTTGCCCTTGCGACACATGAAATTAAAGATATTGTCGCTGCATTTCAGGCTGCTGCTGTGAGAGCGCGTAAGGCTGCTTTTGATGTCATCGAAATTCACGGTGCTCACGGCTACTTGATTAATGAATTTTTATCTCCTCTTTCTAATCAGAGAACAGACGAATATGGCGGCAGTGCCGAAAATCGTTATCGCTTTTTACGTGAAATTATTACAGCCGTTCAAGAGGTTTGGACCGGGCCAATCATGGTTCGCATTTCTGCAACCGACTATTATCCCGGTGGTCTTACACCAGATGATTATGTTGAATTCGCAAAATGGATGAAAAAACAAGGTGTAGATGTGATAGATTGTAGTTCAGGCGCTTTAGTGCCTGCCTCAATCGACGTGTATCCTGGCTATCAAGTTCCGTTCTCTAATCAAATTAAGCATGAAGCACAAATCGCTACCGGGGCAGTCGGGCTCATCACTAGTGGTTTGCAAGCAGAAGAAATTTTGCGAAACGAGCAAGCAGATTTGATCTTCATCGGCCGTGAATTGTTGCGTAATCCATACTTTCCACGCACAGCCGCAAACGAATTAGGGTTTGAATTGAGCGAACCAAAACAATATGAACGTGCACCTGGCACAATTAAGCATAAATGAAAAAGGCCGAGACATAACTGCATCATGTAACTATAAAGCCGAAAGAATAGAGGATAACGAACACTCATAACGGAAAAATCCGAACTAAATCGAATTCTGTGTAGAGAATTCCGACTAACAGTTCGGATTTTTCTTTGGCTAAAAACCTTTTGTCCCAGCCTCTTTTTATTTAGATCCTTATGTTAAATAACCTTTCAACCTCTCCTTTTAGCAGTTGGTATATCTCAGTATTAGGGATACGTTTACCAAGTGCTTGTACAACTGATATATAATACCATTGCTGCTTATCCTTACCTCGGTTAAAACGTTTCCATATTTCCTCTCCACATACGGAAAACTCCTGCGCGGTGCCCCGAATATTATGCAATTTATCAGCACATGCAATCATACAACCATCCATAGAGATGCGGTTCAATTTGTCAATTGTTCGTTGCTTGCGTTCTTCCCAACTCTTAGTTCGATCTAACTCTGTACACTCTAATACAAGTTCTGCAACAACCTCGCCAAATTCTTTGCGAATATCTTCGTAACGAATAGTAGTGTCTTCAATTGTATCATGAAGCAGTCCTGCAATTATAACCTCTTCACGACAGCCTGCGTGTGTTAATAAAAGCGCTACTGTATACGGATGCGTAATATAGGGTACACCATTTCCCTTTCTCGCTTGCTCCATATGTGCAACTGTCGCCATTTCTACGGCTTTCATCCACCTGTCTAACGTACATCGCTCCATTCCTTCACTACTCCTTTAATATTTTTCGCCACGAAGCCCCTTTCCTCAATCAGGTCAAGGTACATCGTATTAACGATAGGGAGAAAAACGCCGGCTATTTCCTTATACAAAACAGCTGAATCTATTATGGTGTGATACTGCATAATACAGTCTTGTTCTTATAAGTTACTTTGTATATATCTTATTTTCATGAATTATACCATATTTTTCTTTGTCTACATATAAATCATAATAAAGCGCACGGATTACCTTATTTGAAGTGACGAATATATAACACCTTTTCTTTGTAAGCTAAAGTAAACTTGTGTTTATGATATGTTGTGTTAAAGTTCTCTGTTACTTTCAGCAGGTGGTCAATGAGCCCACCATCTCCTCTTGAGCAGTTTTTCCACTAGAAATCTTACCCAATTAGCAAGTGCCTATTATCAATATTACGCTTTAGCACAGCCAATTTATAAAAAAAGCTGACCTATCAACGGGTCAGCTTTCTTGATATGGATTCTCTTGCTTTGATGTGATGACTGTTGAGCTCCCTAATCCTTTGATCAATTCATGTAAAAATAGAACCACAAACACTAAAGGTATGCATAATGAAATAATAATAACGAGCGCTTCAAATACATATTCCATCGCAATCTCCCTCTCTTTGGACACTATGTCGTCTTACTTATCTCATATATATGAGATAAGTAAGACGACATATGCCGCAAAATCAGGAACGATCGCTTCCACTTTTAAAACTTTTGGTACACATATTGCTCCCTCGGAGCCTCTATCGTTTGAACGGATTGCAACTTCACAATAGGTAACAATGTATCAATATACGTAGTCGCTGAAAGTACCCCCTCCACTTGAATCCATTGTCCTTCTGAGAGCTGTGATGTTTCGCCAACGGCTAACATGCCTAAAACGGATGAATCTGCAGCGCAACATGTAATCCCATACCTTGCGATAATAATCGTATTCTTGTCAAGATCATCCTCTCGATGTACAAATCCAGTAAAGCGTATTCTCTTACCAGCAAACCCTTCTACATCTTGACCAATCACATCCATAATAGAAATATATTTATCATCGGTTACGTCAATCATTGCTGCTTGCTTTAGCTTTTTGTCAAGACTTTCATAATAACCTTCCGGCGCAGTCAATGTTTGCAAGAGCGGCTCTTCTTCCATGTCTTGTATAATCATTTGCTCTCCTGTTAAATTAACCCCGCGTTTAGCAGCAACCTTTTCATCTAAGGCCACTGTTGAAAAAATAAAAACTAAAACAATAGGTGATAAAAACAACATGTACAAGGAAAGGGATGCTACCGTCGTTTTCGGTAATGTGTGGCGCTCGCATAAACAAGTCCCTCCATCGCCTCGAAACAATTGTATGCATCCAAGCAACAGCGTGGCACCACACATCAACCAAATGAACGGAAACATTTTAGGGGCAATAAAATTTATAATGTTCCCCGTTAACAACAGCTTAAATAACGCCATAGAAAAACCTAAAAAAATGACACCTCGAATTAACATATGAAATCGCATGCGATCTTTCATCGAATCTCCCCCGTCATTATAAGAATTTCATAGTTAATTTTTTTAGGACTTATATATCATCTATACAAAATAGCTACAAGGTAAACTATAATACTAATAACCCCTATTAAAACGAATACAAATTTCTTTTTAAAATAAGCAAATAACATAAGCGTATTTTTAAAGTCAAGCATTGGACCGAATACAAGAAAAGCAAGCAGCGGCTTTGCTGGAAATGCATGCTGCAAGGATGCAGCAATAAAAGCATCGGCTTCAGAGCATAGAGAAAGAATATATGCAAATACCATCATAATAAACGGTGAAATAAACTCATTTGCACCCAAGTTTGTTAATACATCTCTAGATAAAAAAGTTTGAAATAAACTAGCAACAAACGCCCCCAGCAATACATATTTTCCTGCTTCAAAAAATTCATCGGCAGCATGATGTATAGTTGCGAAAAATCTTCCATGAACATGTGTTACTTTTGCTTGCTCTTCGTAAGGTTGCAATACATCTTTTCTTTCTTTATATAACATATACATTACAATACCAATCAACATGGTTGCTATCCCTGCAGCCACCATTCGATCATATGCCATTTGTGGTGTAGAGCGAAATGCGTAATAGGTAGATGCAAATACGATGGGATTTAGGACGGGGACACTGACAATCATTACAATCCCTAAATGAACCGGCAAACCTTTCTGTATTAAGCGACGAACAACAGGAATAATCACGCATTCGCACATGGGAAAAATAAGTCCGATACATGCTGTTGGCAGGATTCCCACAACAGGAAATTTAGGTATTAGCCTCTTAATTGTTGCTTCTGAAATAAACGTTTGAATACATGCCGAGGCAAATACACCAACCATTACAAATGGCATCGCCTCTAAAAACACACTTAAAAACATAACAATCATATTGCGCCAATCCGGTGCAATATGATTGTGCAATGATGCAAGGGCTGTAAAGTCTACTCCTAAAAATAAAAATAATAGACTTAAAAATAAAAGAACGGCCATCCAGTCCTTTCTGCTCGACGTCATAATTTACCTCCTACTTCATCTTCTGTTTCTTTCTCTATATGTATCTATCATATGCTTGTCCTGTTGATGTATTACCTTATTCATACTTGCACTTTACGCACCATCGTGCCACATTCTAAGTTGTAGATGAAACATCACTAATTAAATGTTATATAAGCAAAAATAACTTTTTCTAATATAACAGACCTTAAAAAATAGCTATGTTAAAGTTCTTTGTTGAGATTCGCTTCCTGCGGGCGGGGTTAGGGAGCCTCCTGACTAGCTATCTCACCTCTTCCACTCCAATTAACAAGTGTCAATTACGAATATCGAGCTTTAACACAAACTAAAAGGTAAAAGTGCTTATGTCCCACTAGGCATGTACGATTTAGATTTTACATGATTATAACCTCATACCATCCACTCCCCTCCTAACCTAAAAGAAAATGTCGGTTTTTCTAGTTGTACTTCTATAGTTGCACTTATATAAATCAAAATCATAACTATTTATTGCACGTTTTATAGAATAGTAGTATACTCGATAAGTGTTTTTAAATCGTAATCATTTTGTTTTAATCTGTATAACAAATTATTTTACCAGGAGGATATAGGATAATGAAAATACCTGTAACTGTCTTAAGCGGCTATCTAGGTGCTGGAAAAACCACATTATTAAATCACATTCTCACAAACCGTGAAGGGTTAAAAGTTGCTGTAATTGTGAATGATATGAGCGAAGTAAATGTGGACGCAGCATTAGTAAAGCAAGGTGGCTTTTCTCGCACAGAAGAAAAGCTCGTTGAGATGCAAAATGGTTGTATTTGCTGCACACTTCGTGAAGATTTAATACTCGAGGTAGAACGCCTTGTTAATGCTGGTGATATTGATTATATCATTATTGAATCATCGGGTATTAGTGAACCAATTCCTGTTGCACAAACATTTACTTATATTGATGAAGAACTCGGTATTGATCTTTCAAAGAAGTGTCGTCTTGATACGATGGTAACTGTTGTAGATGCAAATCGCTTTTGGGACGACTACGCATCAGGAGAAAGCTTACTGGATCGCCAACAAGGTACAGATGAAAATGATACTCGTGAAGTTATCGACCTGCTCATTGATCAAATTGAATTTGCAGACGTTATTTTATTAAATAAAATTGACTTATTAAATAAAGAAGATGCAAATGAACTGTACAACCTTCTTCATAAACTAAATCCGGAAGCAAATATTATTTGTACCTCTTATTCTAAAGTTTCTTTGCACGAAGTATTAAATACAAATCGCTTTGATTTTGATAAAGCTAGTCAAGCTGCCGGGTGGATTAAAGAGCTGAATGAAGAACATGTTCCGGAAACAGAGGAATACGGGATCTCATCTTTCGTATATAGAAAGAAGCGACCCTTTCATCCTGCTCGATTCATGAATTTCTTGGAAAACTGGCCACTTGATGTTGTACGTGCAAAAGGCTTTTTCTGGGTTGCGACTCGCAACGATATGACAGGACTGATCTCACAAGCCGGTTCTTCTATTACCATTCAAGGTGCTGGAGAGTGGGTTGCCACATATTCACCGGAAGAGCAAAAACAAACGCTCGCAGATGATCCGGATATATTAAAGCGTTGGGATGACGTATACGGTGACCGCATGACAGAACTTGTGTTAATTGGCATTGATATGAACAAACAGGAAATCCAAGATGCCTTAGATGCATGTGTACTGACGGATGAAGAAATGAAGATGAATTGGAACTCTTTCGCAGATCCGCTCCCTGAGTTTGTGTACGAGGGATAAAGGTTTTTACAAATCGAAACAATTACGATAAAATATGCTATGGACAATATAAGGTGAAAGGAAGAAACATCTATGAAAAAATTTTCTCTGTTGCTTTCGGCAGCACTGGCTCTTTCAGTACTGTCAGCTTGTGGCAACAATGACTCTGCTAAAAAAGATGCAGATGATAAGTTAGAAGTATATACAACCATTTTCCCGCTTCAAGATTTCACAAAGAAAATTGGTGGTGAACATGTTAATGTAACATCTATTTATCCTGCCGGAGCTGATGCTCATACGTATGAACCTTCTCAAAAACAAATTGTGAAATTGGCGAATTCTGATTTATTTGTATATAATGGTGTTGATTTAGAACCTTTTGTAGAAGATATTGAAAAATCCTTAGAAAAAGAAGACGTAAAGATGATTGACTCTTCAAAAGATGTTGCTCTAATTAAGTTTGCAGATGAACATGAAAACCAGGCTAACCATGAAGGACATGATCATGAAAAAGAAGATGCTCACAAAGAGGATGAACACCATCACGATTATGATCCTCATATTTGGTTGGATCCAAAAAATGCGTTGAAGCAAGCTGAAAATATTAAAAATGCGCTTGTCGCATTGCAGCCAAACCATAAGCAGGACTTTGAAAAAAACTTTAATGATTTAAAAACACAATTACTCGATTTAGAAGCACAATTAAAAGAGACGATTAATAATGCTAAAACAAAAGAAGTCCTTGTTTCACATGCAGCATACGGATATTGGGAGTATAATTATGGCTTAAAACAAATTCCTATTGCAGGCTTATCCTCATCCGATGAACCATCACAAAAACAACTGGCAGCTGTTGCAGAAACAGCTAAAGAACATAACTTATCCTATATTTTATTTGAAACATTTGCAACACCTAAAGTTGCTGAAGTCATTCAAAAGGAAACAGGCGCAAAAATTCTTCGTTTACATCATTTATCAACGATTTCAGAAGAAGAGTTAAAAGATAAAAAAGACTATGTCACTCTAATGAAAGAAAATATAAAAGTGTTAGACACTGCTATGAACTAATGAAAAGAAAAAACTTCGCGGTTTTCCGCGAAGTTTTTTGATTACGTACAATTTCGAAAATGTTCTTCAAACCATTCTCTATTCAAATGTTTACCGATAATGACAATTTCACTCACACGCTTTTCCTCCCCCCACTCTCTATCATAAGAAGCGGCAAACAGCGTATGAACACCTTGAAAGACGATGCGTCTATCTGTTTGTTTTACATACAATATACCTTTATAACGGTATAAATATTCTCCTAGTTCTCCAACAACAGCTGTCATCCATTCGTTAAACTTATGCAGATCAATCAGCTTTGTTTCCCTGAGTACGAATGTCGTTACGTCATTTAGATGCTCGGAATAATGAGGGCGAATCTCTAATGTATCACGTGTGCGAAATGTTTGAATGCGCAATAAATCTTTTATATTTGTTTCACATGTTACCGTTGGAATAATCTCTGCAGTAGGATTTATGCTTTGCAGCAATGCTTGTAATTCATTCTGTTTCTCCTGCACAATAAGGTCCGTTTTATTGAGCAAAATCTTATCAGCAAATGCAAGTTGTTCTTTTGCTTCTAATCCTTTTGTAAAATGTTTTTCGATATGAAAAGCATCAACAACAGTAATTATGCCGTTTATTTCATATGCATCTTGAATGACTGGATCAAGAAAAAAGGTTTGGATAATTGGACCAGGATTCGCAAGGCCTGTAGTCTCAATTACCATTCCGTCAAATTGTGCCTCGTTATTTCTCTTAGCCTGCAATAGCTGTTTTAAGGAAATTAATAAGTCTTCTCTTACCGTACAGCATAGACATCCATTTGTCATTTCCATGATTTCTTCATCTACATTTACAATTAATTTATGATCGATGCCAATCTTACCAATTTCATTTACGATGACAGCAAGTTTTTGGCCATGCTGTTCAGATAAAATACGGTTTAATAACGTTGTCTTTCCTGATCCCAGAAAGCCTGTCAAAATAGTTACAGGTATTTTAAGCACTGTCGTTCTTCCCTTCTGCATGTACCATTTCTTTCATTATAGCACATGCAGCTTCCTTATCACTTCAAAAACGCATTTAGCATCCAAACGTGCTTTTCAAGAGAAGTGTGGATAGCAAGCAACATGTCTGCTGTTGTTTCATCATTCGCTTCGTTAGCAACATCCATCCCTTGCCTTAGCTCTTGAATAAGTGCTGAAAAATCACTAACTAAAATTTGAACCATCTCTTCCGCACTCTCATTGCTGCTACTTTCTTTTACAGTAGACATGTCCAAATACTCTTTCATTGTAGCAACCGGTTTACCATGCAATGCCAAAATACGCTCTGCCAATTCATCTACATATGTAGCAGCTTCATTATATAATTCCTCAAACTTTGCATGCAGTGTGAAAAATTGAGGTCCTTGTACGTACCAATGAAAATTATGTAATTTCACAAATAAAACATTCCAATTTGCAACTTGCTTATTTAATACAGCTACTACATTACCATTCGTTACATGTATCATATCCATCACCTTTTCTTTATAATTATTATTATATAATACAAAATATCATTAAAAACAAAACAACACAAACAAAACGTACTAGACATCGACTACAACTAGTATCACCTAAAATAAGACGGAATATGTTATGGCTTGATAAAACAAGGGGCTTCTATTTATAAGGGCTTGTTCATATGTATGTAGGGGAGGGATTGTATGGATAAGCAACGCTGGAAAATAACAGTAAGAATAGCCGCAACTTATATTGGAACTGTAGTCGGTGCCGGCTTTGCAACCGGACGTGAAATAGTTGAATTTTTTACCATGCATGGTACATATGGAACAGTCGGTATTTTTATGAGCGGTTTACTGTTTGTTTGGCTCGGTACAAAGATGATGCTTCTTGCAACACGAATTAAGGCACACTCCGCACAGGAATTTAACATATATTTATTCGGCAATATATTCGGCAAACTTATTAATGTTCTATTATTAATGGTACTGCTCGGCGTTACAAGTGTGATGTTATCGGGAGCCGGTTCTGTATTTGAAGAACAATTGCACTTGCCTCGTAGCATTGGGGTTATTATAACTGTTATTGCTTGTATCTTGGTGTTGACCCGTGGTTTACAAGGAATTTTTGAAGTAAATACACTCGTTGTTCCCATTATGATGTTCTTCATTGTAACAATGTATGTTGTAACCGTAGCTCAAGCCGGAACAATTCTGACAGTGGCTATACCCACAGAATCTTGGAATATAAAATGGATAACCAATCCTATTACATATGTGGCCATGAATTTAGCATTGGCTCAAAGTGTCCTCGTCCCTTTAGCTAGCGAAATAAAAGATGAAAAAGTTATTAAATGGGGAGGGATCGTAGGAGGAACTGGCTTGTTTGGCATTTTGCTATGTAGCCATCTCGCTATTTTAACAGTAGATCAATTTTATCAATATGACATCCCAATGGCTGAGGTTGTAAAAAAGTTTAATCAAACCTTTCATTTCTTTTTTGTTCTCGTTATATTCGGTGAAGTATTTACCACCTTAATTGGGAATGTATATGGCATGAACCGACAGCTGCAATCGATGACTGGTTGGCGAAATAACGGGTTTATATACATTATTCTTTTGATTAGCTATATGATTAGCCATGTCGGTTATGGACAATTACTTCATATGTTATATCCTCTTATCGGTTGGGTAAGCCTCATCTTACTTCCTTTAATTGCGATGAAAAAGCATCCGTAAAAACGGATGCTTTTTAACATTCTTCGCACATATCCCAGTACAAGCTCATTTCAATTGCAAAGTAAGGTTTTAATTGTAGTTTAATCATGCGGCTCGGCATTCTCTCAAGCACGAATGCAATAGATTCCTCTTCTTCTTGCAGAAATACTACCTTTTGAATTGGAACATTCTCCACTTTTGCAATTGTTTTCTCGTCTCTTTTCCAAACAATTTTAAGTTCGTTTTCATCATTATAATATAAGTGTATAACATTGCTACCATGAACTTCATGATTCGCAACTACATATCCGTTCTCCTCTTCAATGAGTGAGTAGCGCAAATAGTTGTTTCGGTCCTGTGTGGGGTTTGCCTTGAAAAAGGTTTGCAATACCTCTTGCACGACGCCACCTCCTTATTCCAGTATTACTAGCATATTGTAGCACATCCATACTATGTTATAACAGCTTTCAGCTCATTACAGCTTATTTTTACATTACATAACATTTTAATATGTAAGTATAAAATAACACACTTTTAGTTTTCAGAAAATATAAAATATTTTATTGACTTATTATTACAAAAAAGCATATAATCTGTCTATGAATATGGAAAACATTAGTTTATTTTATAAAAAATTCATATTTTAAAAATTTATCCCTTATATCTTTCTTCAGGGATGACCGTGGTAAAGTAAACACTCATCATAGATAAGGAGGCTTTTTATGATTACCTTTCAGAACGTTAACAAGCACTATGGTCAATTTCATGTTCTAAAAGACATCAACTTACATATTAAACAAGGTGAAGTTGTTGTTATTATTGGTCCGTCCGGCTCTGGTAAAAGTACACTTCTACGTTGCATGAATTACCTTGAAAGCATTACAAGCGGTGAACTGATTGTCGATAACGTCAAATTGAACGATAACAAAACAGATATCAATGCACTGCGTCGCAATATCGGTATGGTTTTTCAACACTTTAATTTATATCCTCATCGCACTGTTCTTGATAACATCACACTTGCTCCAATGAAGGCCTTAGGAGTTTCAAAAGTAGAGGCTGTCCAGACAGCCATGTTCTATTTAAACAAAGTCGGTATTAGTGAAAAAGCGCATGCCTTTCCTTCTGAGCTCTCAGGCGGACAGCAACAGCGCGTTGCTATCGCACGGGGCTTAGCAATGAAACCTAAGCTCATGCTGTTTGATGAACCTACTTCCGCTCTTGATCCAGAGATGATTGGAGAAGTACTTGATGTGATGAAGGCTCTCACACACGAAGGCATGACCATGGTAGTTGTTACACACGAGATGGGTTTTGCCCGTGAAGTAGCCGACCGCATTTTATTTATGGATGAAGGACGTATTATCGAAGAAGCAACTCCGGCTGCTTTCTTTGCGAATCCGCGTGAAGAGCGCGCTCGCCAATTTCTCAGCCGTGTGCTAAATCATTAAAGGAGGCAATACCATGAAGAAAGTTTTTTTATTTACACTCGTTGCATGTATGCTTGCAGCACTAATCGGCTGTAGCAGCGAAAAGAAATCCGCAAAAGAAACTACAGCGGAGCCCACAAATGCATTAGAGCAAATCAAAAAGCGCGGCAAGGTTGTTGTCGGTGTTAAGTACGACACAAACCTGTTCGGATTGAAGAATCCATCAAGCGGTAAAGTAGAGGGATTTGATATTGACATCGCTAAAGCACTCGCAAAAGAAATACTGGGTGATGAAAAGAAAGTAGAATTAAAAGAAGTTACTTCTAAAACACGTATTCCAATGCTTAAAAATGGTGATATCGATATGATTATCGCGACTATGACAATCACCGAAGAACGCAAAAAAGAAGTAGATTTCTCAGATGTGTATTTTAAAGCTGGACAAGCCTTACTAGTTAAGAAAGGTAGTAAAATTAAAAGCGTAGTGGATATAAAAAAAGGAATGAAAGTGTTGGCTGTAAAAGGTTCCACCTCTTCTCAAAACATTCGTCAAAAATCACCTGATGCTACTGTTCTTGAATTTGAAAATTACAGCGAGGCATTTCAAGCTTTGAAAGCTGGACAGGGTGATGCACTAACGACTGACAATGCTATCTTATTTGGCATGCAAAAACAAGATTCAAACTACGTTATTGCAGGAGATATCTTTACTGATGAGCCATATGGCATCGCTGTAAAAAAAGATGAAGTGGAATTGTTAAAAGTAATAAACGACTTCTTAAAAAAATATCAATCCAGCGGACAATACGACAAATTATATGAAAAATGGATGGGTGAAAAGCCCAAGAAATAATAAAAAATGAACAGGATGAGATACTCATCCTGTTCATTTTCACAAGAAAGGAGCATATGAGTTGCTAAATTTTTCTGTACTCTCACAAAACATTGATATGTATGCAGAAGGCTTTAAAAACACTGTAATTTGTAGTATCACGGCTTTGATTGGTAGCTTTCTGCTTGGCACAATCATTGCTGTATTACGAATCTCTTCTTTTCGCATTTTAAATTGGTTCGGTGCTATATATGTAGAATTCATACGTAACATCCCTCTCGTTCTCATTGTATTCATTTTCTATTTCGGCTTGCCAACATTCGGCGTTCGTATGGACGGCTTTCTTGCAGGCACAATTGGTTTGGGCGTTTATACAGCCGCCTTTATCGCAGAAGCTATTCGCGCTGGTATACAGTCTGTTCCAAAAGGACAATTAGAGGCTGCTCGCTCTTCTGGTCTTACCTATATACAAGCCATGTATTATGTGATATTGCCACAAGCAATTAAAATTGTCATCCCTCCTCTTGGAAATCAGTTTATTAATTTAGTAAAAAACTCCTCCATTTTAGGCGTAGTTGCCGGACTAGATTTAATGTACTTTGGGGATTTAGTAGCATCTAAAACATTTCTTACATTTGATGTGTATATTTTTGTAGCAGTATTTTATTTATCGTTAACTGTGCCACTTAGCATTAGTGTGGCATACTTAGAAAAGCGACTTGCCAAAAGCTACTAGGAGGGATCATATTGGATTTTATAGGAGCATATACAGCAGATCATCTCATATTTTTATTAAAAGGATTTCTTGTCACTTTGGAAGTTGCGATTATTTCCATTATTTTGAGCTTCTTAATCGGCGGTGCTATCGGTATTTTGCGCTATGCAAAAATCCCTGTACTTTCACAAGTTTTGATGTTAGTTGTAGAAACCATTCGAAACTTGCCTTTGCTTCTTATTATCTTCTTCACCTACTTCGCTTTACCGGAAATAGGTATTAAATTAGAAATCAAAACGGCTGCCATTGCTGCATTAACTATTTTTGAAGCAGCGATGCTTTCTGAAATTGTCCGGAGCGGACTTCTCTCTATTGAAAAAGGGCAAATTGAAGCTGCCCGTTCTTCTGGCCTTACTTATATGCAAACACTGCAGTATATTGTGTTACCACAAGCGTTACGACGAATGGTTCCACCCATTGTCAGTCAGTTTATTTCTCTTTTAAAAGATACCTCACTGGCTGTTATTATTGCACTGCCCGAACTAATGCATAACGCCCAAATCATTAATGGCCAAAGCATCAATTACACCATTCCGACTTTCTTGTTGATTGCACTTCTGTACTTCTTAGTAAACTTCACATTATCGCTCCTTGCTAAGCAACTCGAAACAGCTCAAACAGATAAAAAAGCTAAGAGCAAAACATCTGTATATACACCACAAAACTTACAAGCTTAATCATACACTCGTTACATAATCCTTTCTAATTCACTACACACTACATATGAGCAGGAAAGGAGGTAGCCAAATGGATGATTTAATTGGAAAGAAAGATATGAAACCAGGTGATGAAGTCTTTGTCATTTACAACAATCCCCACACACCAACAGTTGCAAATATACGTGCAGCGGAGATTGTACAGCACCCAAAAGACCCTAATGATGTCGCCCTATTTTTATATGATACCTTTCATGTAATTGAAGATGACGATGCTTTGTTTACATCAGAGCAGGCCGCGCAGCAAGCATATGATCAGATGCTGAATGAGCGACAATATGATACGTACAAATAAATAAATTTCTCCAAAATAAAGAAGGTGAATTTTGAGTCACCTTCTTTAACATTACTACGAACTGCTCTCCCATTAAAAAAATTATATATAAAGTAACTTTTTGAGAAAAGTTCACTTTCACTTTCTTTTTGTACTTTGATACGACTCATACACTTGTGCCAATTCACTTAATGTCTTCTCATACAAATGATCGTCTAAATTTTTATAAACACCTGCCTCCAATAACTTCTCAATGTAAAAACGCTTCTGATTTTCAATGAGCTTACGCAGTATATTCATTTTCTATCCCCCTTAGCGATTTTGAATACTTCTAAGTAGTTCAAACGCCTCATTTCCCGCCATCTCCATAAGCTGTTCTAGTAACTGATCGCGTAATAAATCTAACTGCACAATTTTTTCCGCCAACACAATGGATTCCCTACTCATGTTGTACCCTTCTTTCTTTAATTTATTTTATATGATGCTTCTATTGTATGTGACAGTCGCTATATTCTCTTCATTTACGTTAGATTATCTCACACACTTTTTAATTGATGTAAGAAAACCTTACAAAACAATCGCAATATTAGAACAATTAGCGTATAGTAAAAAATAATGCATCCACAAGGAGAGTGACGTGATGTCTGAATCCTATAAACATAAAAAGGTCATTACTATCGGCACAGTTAGTGAAATTACAGGTTTGACAGAACGACAAATTCGATATTATGAAGAAAGAAAGCTTATTTTTCCAGAACGCTCACAACGAGGAACGCGTAAATATTCCTTTCACGATATTGAGCAATTAATGGAGATTATTGAGAAGATAGAAGAAGGTGTACAGACATTTGAAATACGGCAGGAAATGCTGAAAAAAGAGAAAAAGCGTGATGAACGCAAAATACGAGATGACATGATACGTGGACAGCTGAATGCCAGGTTTGGCATTCAGCAATCTCCATAAAAAACATATAGATAGTTTCCAGACAAGAATGATTTACGTTTTAAAACTCTCATTGATGTAAAAATCTAGAAGATTATCTGTATCATGATAGCGCCCATATAAAAAATCCGCCCATTCGGACGGACTTACTTTTTATAACACCATTGCTGCGATAACACCAAAAATTAAAACTGGAATGTTATAATGTAGAAAGGTTGGTACACAAGTATCCCAAATGTGATTGTGCTGTCCATCCTCATTTAACCCGGATGTTGGCCCAAGCGTGCTGTCTGAAGCTGGTGAACCAGCATCACCTAACGCCCCTGCCGTACCAATAATTGCGATGGTAGCCATCTCACTAAAACCGAGTTGCATACACAAGGGCACAAAGATTGTTGTTAAAATTGGGACGGTTGAGAACGAAGAGCCGATGCCCATTGTAATAAGTAAACCTATTGAAAGCATAAGAAATGCAGCTAACAATTTATTATCCCCAATCAGTTCTACACTCGTTTTCACAAGAGATTCTACATCTCCTGTTTTACGCAGAACTTCGCTAAAGCCAGCAGCCGAAATCATAACAAATCCAATAAACGACATCATACGCATACCATCTGTTAACACTTGCTCAGACTCTTTTACTTTCAGTACACCTGCAACAACTAAAATAGTAGTACCTGCCAATGCACCAAAAATCATAGAGTCAGTCTGCAATTGTACAACTAATGTTACTACAACAGAGATCATTGCAATGAGAATACTTTTCTTTGTATATGACACTCGTTTTTGCTTAGTTGCAATGTTAATAGTTTCATATTGTCTTGGTTTACGATACGTAATAAATACTGCAATCAACAATCCAACAATCATACCTAGTGATGGAATTGTCATTGCTTTTGGAATCATATCCACATCAATATTCATACCGCTTTCTTTCATATTAGTTTGCATAATTTGGTGAAAAATTGTACCGAATCCTGCAGGAATCCACATATACGGTGTAATGAGTCCAAAAGTAATAATACTAGCTACCAGACGTCTATCCACTTCTAATTCATTTAATACTTTCAAGAAAGGTGGAATTAAAATTGGAATAAATGCAATGTGCACCGGGATAATATTTTGCGAGAAGCATGACATTATTAATATAATAAGTAAAATTAATACTTTTGAGTATGTTTTACGCTTTGAGTCTCCCTCTTTTCCGACTAAGCGAATGGCCGCATCAATAAGTGCATCTGGTAACCCTGTTTTAGAGAGCGTCACTGCAAACGCACCAAGTAACGCGTAACTTAGCGCAATACTCGCGTTAGAACCAAGCCCTTCGGTAAATACAGAAATTGTATCCTGGATACCAAGTCCACCAACGATACCGCCGGCAAACGCACCAATGACAAGTGCCAATACAATATGCACTCGTAACAAACTCAAAACCAACATAATTATTACCGCAATTAAAACTGCATTCAATGTAAATCCTCCTTTTTTAATGACTCTGTTAAAACTCGTTATTAATTTCCGTTACGAGGGATTCATGATCTCACAGGAGTCTCCCTCCTCACTCTAATCAACAAGTGCTGATTATTAACCTCAAGCTTTAACATAGCTGTTTGATAAACGAAATAAGAAAAATGCAAGTGGCCCATTAAACCCCAGCGTGTTCAGATTTTTATGAACTATATAAGTACAACTAGAAAAACCGACATTCTTTTTTGGGGTGGGAAAGAAGAACGGGCAATGTATGGTTGCGGTCAGTGCCTAAGAGATACGCGTGTCAAGTAAGAACATATACACGTAGCGAGGCGTTCTGGCGCTGTGATTTTCTTTCTATTTATATGTCGAAAAAACCATGTAGACTTATATAGATTATGAAACCTTGAGGAGTTTCCGCTGGAAATGAACCACAAAAAAAAGCCACGTGAGTATATAAATACCCACATGGCTTAGCATTGTGGGCAAACAGGAATAGCCCTGCTTCCCCACAAAAAAGTGAGACGCAGAGCTTACAAATGATGATGTTTAATTGTCATACATACATTAAGTTGCTGCGTCATGATAATCACCTTTCCATTTTCCGTTTATATTGATTGTACTAAAACTATCATGACTTCTACTATGTGTCAATAGTTTTTTTAAAAAAATAATTACACTTTGTTCTAAACTGCAAACTAGATTAACGTACCTTAATACATTTCACCATATCAGTTATATTAACAAATTGCATATCATAAGAATGCTTTTTTAAAAAACTCCCAAATGATTTGCGTAGCATCAGGTCCTTTTTCGTCAGTAAAAGACTCAATTTTATTTCCTCCAGGCCATACATGCCCCATGTTTTCAATCATATATTGCTCTACTATACTTCGCCCCGTACTATCACGATATACGGTATGCGTGTAAGGATATCCATCTTCTACTGGATAGATAGTTGTTTCTGGGGGCAGGATGCGATGTTTAGAGTTATTGCAGTTAGTACGCACCCACTGCATGGCAACTTGATGGCCATTACATGGATAGACAGTTCGATCTGCCATACCATGAAAGACAATAGCCGGAATTACTTTTTTTATCCCCATTGCCGCATACGCAAGGTCTCCTTGCTGAGCTGGTAGAGGGCCCCCTCGTCTCATAGCCCCGTATGCATGTAAAATACTAGGCGCTGCTTTGTATTCAAGTCCGGCACATACAGCGATGGCTGTAAATACATCAGCATACACTACTCCTAAAATAGCGCTCATCGCTCCGCCGGCAGATAATCCAGCTACAAATACTTTATTATGAGCAATATCATAATCTCGCTTTACATCTTCCACCATTCCGGCAATAAGAGCTGGTTCTCCTTTTTCTCTTGTTTGATGAGCAGTGTCAAACCAATTCCAGCATTTATTTGGATTTGCTCCTGATGTTTGTTCTGGATACATAACAAAAAACTTTTCTTTTTCAGCTAATTCATTCATGTTTGTAGATGCGGCAAATTGTACAGAATCCTGTGTACAACCATGTAACATAACGATAAGCGGAGAGGGATACGTACAGTTCTCAGGAATATATAACCTATACTTTCGCCCCCTGTAAATCCTCTCCATAAAATTCCGACTTAAGCGGGACGACCGTTCTTCTTCATTTATCACTGTTGTACTCTCCTCACGCTAGTTTCTATCGCTAGATATAAAACGCTTTCATTATTATTTATATACGCGAAGATGTGCCATGAATCATATCGCCTGCACAAAGCACCAGCACACCTTCATTTTATGCTCTCTTCAATAGGATACGTCGTACATTTGCAAAGTTTTCCTGTTTTCTTGCAGAAAAAAACACTTCCGTAAAAAGAAGCGTTTTTCAAAGCATAGGAGAATATACATAGCGCCACAATAGATGTGTTGTATGACGCAGAGCAGAAACATGCGTACGTTCAAAGGCATGTGAAGCATCAATGCCTGGACCAATCAATCCGTGTCTAATATCGTAACCTGCGCGAATTGCAGCTGAAGCATCCGAACCATAAAACGGATAAATATCTACTTTATATCCAATGCCATTGGTAATTGCCAAGTTGGTCAAATGCTGACGCAGTTTATAGTGATATGGTCCGCTCGAATCCTTAGCACAAATAGAAACTGTATACTCATCTGTTGCTTGTCCATCCCCAATCGCTCCCATATCAACAGCTATATACTCGACTGTCTCAAATGGAATGTTAGAGTTACCACCATAACCAATTTCTTCATTATTTGATATTAAAATATGTATTGTGTAGGGTAACTGTAAATCTCCTTCTTGAATCATTTCTATTAGGTGAAGTAAAATTCCGACACTCGCTTTATCATCTAAATGCCTCGATTTAATAAAGTCCCCTGCAATTTGAAACCGTGGATCAAATGATACGAAATCACCCACATTGATTCCTAGTTGCTCTGTTTCTGCTTTAGACTTTACCACTGCATCTAATCGAACCTCAATATGATCTTCATCACGTTTTACATCACCTGCATTTTTATACACGTGAACAGAAGTTTGATGTACCAGAATTGTACCTGTGTATGTTGTACCATTTGCAGTGTGAATCGTACAATATTCCCCTTCTACAGAGTTCCAACGAAATCCCCCTATCATCGTTAGCTTAAGTCGGCCATCACTTTTAATCTCTTTCACCATGGCACCAAGAGTATCAACATGTGCTGTAAGCAGGCGATGGCGTGTCTTGTCTTGACCAGAGAGCGTTGCCAGTAATGCGCCTTTTTTGGTAATTTGAAACGGAACATTATGTTTATGCATAAAGGCCGCAACATATGCAATAACTTCCTCTGTATAACCTGAAGGACTAGGAATTTCTACAAGATCTCTTATGTATTGTACAATGCGTTGCTCATTAATTTGTATCAAAATAAAACCTCCTTTTTATAACTATCATACCACGCTTTGTAACTATGCTCATAAATAAAGTGAATTTCAGCTTAATTTATAACATAACTAACTAAAACATTAAGCATACACGCTTTCATTTACCAAACTCTTTACTTATGTTATATAATACAGGTAAAATGATACAATATAGAAAATGAAAGAGGTTGAAATACGTGGAACATAACGCGTCTAATTTTATTAGAAACATTGTAAAAGAAGATTTAGAAACTGGGAAACATGATCATATTATTACACGTTTCCCGCCAGAACCAAACGGATATTTACATATCGGACATGCCAAGTCTATCGTACTCAACTTTGAACTAGCAGATGAATTTGGCGGTAAAACAAATTTACGTTTTGATGATACTAATCCTTTAAAAGAAGATATCGAATTTGTTAATTCTATTAAAGAAGATGTAAAATGGCTTGGCTTTGACTGGGACGGCTTGTTCTTCGCTTCAGACTATTTTGAAGAGATGTACAATCGCGCTGTCCTTCTAATTGAGAAAGGCTTAGCTTACGTGGATGATTTAACAGCGGATGAAATTCGTGAACACCGAGGTACATTAACTGCACCTGGAAAGGAAAGCCCATATCGCAATCGCTCTGTTGCAGAAAACTTAGACTTATTCAAACGGATGCGTGATGGAGAATTTGGGGACGGTGAGAAGGTACTCCGCGCTAAAATTGATATGGCTTCTCCTAATATTAACTTACGTGACCCTGTTATTTATCGTATCGCACATGCCACGCACCATAACACGGGTGATAAATGGTGTATTTATCCGATGTATGCATTTGCCCATCCACTTGAGGATGCGCTGGAGAATGTTACACACTCCATATGCACACTAGAATTTGAAGATCAACGACCTCTTTACAACTGGTTTATTGAGCATTGCGAGATGGAAAGCAAGCCACAACAAATTGAATTCGGTCGCCTAAACTTAACAAATACTGTAATGAGCAAACGAAAATTAAAACAGCTTGTGGAAGAAGGTTATGTAGATGGTTGGGACGATCCACGCATGCCGACCATTTCTGGACTACGCCGCCGCGGCTACACGCCGGAAGCAATTCGCACATTCTGCCGTGAAATTGGGGTTGCTAAAACAACAGGTATTGTGGATACAGCAATGCTAGAGCACTTTGTGCGTGAAGATTTGAAATTAAAAGCGCCACGTACAATGGGCGTTATCCGTCCACTAAAAGTTGTCATTACCAACTATCCAGAAGGTCAAGTAGAATGGCTGGATGCTGAAGTTAATCCAGAAAATCCTGAGATGGGCATGCGTAAAATTCCATTTTCTCGTGAAATTTATATTGAACAAGATGACTTTATGGAGAATCCACCTAAAAAGTATTTCCGTCTCTTCCCAGGAAACGAGGTCCGCTTAAAACACGCTTACTTCATCAAATGCGAAGAAGTCATTAAGGATGAGAACGGTAATGTCATCGAATTACGTTGCACATATGATCCGGAAACAAAAAGCGGAACAGGCTTTACCGGCCGAAAAGTAAAAGGGACATTGCATTGGGTGGAAGCTACACAGGCTGTACCTGCAGAATTCCGTCTATATGAACCACTTATTTTAGACGATGAAAAAGAGGGAACAACATTCCTCGAGAATGTGAATCCAAATTCATTGCAAGTTCTTCAAGGTTTTATTGAACCGAATATGAGCGAAGTAAAAGCACAGGAGAAATTCCAATTTTTCCGTCATGGCTACTTTAATGTAGATCCAAAACATACAACATCAAAAAAACCTGTATTTAACTTAATTGTTTCTTTAAAAAGTTCTTTTAAGCTCTAATAAAAGGCGGCAGGGACCAAAGGTTTTCAGCCAAAGAAAAATCCGAACTATTAGTCGGCATTCTCTACACAGAATTCGATTTAGTTCGGATTTTTCCTTTATGATTGTTCGTTATGCTCTATTCTTTCGGCTTTAGAGCTATATGATGCAGTTATGTCCCGGCCTCTTTTTATATGTACACAAAAAAAGAACTCCGAAAATGGAGTTCTTTTCACAATTACTTTTGAACGTTAGCAGCTTGAGGACCACGAGGACCTTCAGTGATTTCGAAAGAAACTGCTTGGCCTTCTTCTAAAGTTTTGAAGCCTTCGCCTTGGATAGCAGAGAAGTGAACGAATACATCGTCTTGACCTTCAACTTCGATGAAGCCGAAACCTTTTTCTGCGTTGAACCATTTTACTTTACCTTGTAACATGTGTTGTACCTCCTGTGTGGACTATCCCACAATATATTACTTATTCTTGCTCTAGATACTCTTTCAAGATGATTGTATAAACATTTCTTCTATCCAGCATATACCGAACAAAAACAATTAACCATATTATAGCACGGTTATTCGAAAAATGGTACAAAAATTTATTTTTGTGTTTTACTTTTGAAAGCGCTCCAACTGTGAAAGCATTTCTTCCTGCTCCACAAGCCATCTTTACACCCTTTTCAGCTTTATTATTTTCTAAAAATTGCTGTATACTTTGTACATATCATATGTTACACAACACAAAATTTTCAGGAGCGAGCTTATGATTTATCATATTACATACATCTCTAACAATTTGCGAGTAAAAGGCTATTTAGGACTTCCTCCAGGCTTTATATACTCATTCGAAGAGTTACAGCAACATATAACCAATTTGTATCAAGACACTCTCCCAATAACACCTTTAACGAATGACCTCCCTATAAACAAACCGTTTGGTCCTTTTCCTGCCCTCTTGTATTGCAGGGGTGGGATTGGTAAGATCGGAAAGGTAAAGGTAGAATGGATAGAGCAATTCACGCAGCATGGTTATGTTGTATTCGCCCCCTCTTATCGTGGCAATGAGGGCGGCGAAGGCCGTGATGAATTTGGAGGTGCGGAAAACGAAGATGTACTAGCTGCCTACTATTTCTTACAAAGCCTCCCCTTTACAACAACGATTTCTATTATGGGCTTTTCACGAGGTGCTATCAATGCAGTACAAACAACTGTACAACTGCATGATGTACATAAGCTTATATTATGGGGTGGTGTTTCAAATTTAGCACAAACATATGAAGAACGTATTGATTTACGGAGAATGTTAAAACGAGTATTGAACGGCTCACCTAATAAGATACCACAAGCGTATAAGCACAGGTCGCCGATTTATATGACGGAGCATATACAGTGTCCTGTTTTAATTATGCACGGCACAGAAGATGTACAAGTAGATCTTCATCATGGCATGGATATGTATCATTCACTACTGGAGAAACAACACCCTGTAGAGCTTCATTTATATGAAGGATACGGACATCATCTTACGCCTCTTGTTCACCAACAAGCGCTTATACGTATGTTTGAATGGCTAGAACAATAACAATGTCTCATAGTGTACAAAATTGTCAAAACCTACATGTATGTCAAAAAGCAAGCTCTTCATAATATAAATGAACTGCATGACAAAAAGAAGAGAGGGACAAACATGAACAAGCTTTTATACATTACAGCTCACCCATTCGCAAACGAACAAACAAACGCACCGCACTCCTTTAGCCTTGCTGCTGGAGATGCGTTTCTACATGCATATAAAGAAAGTAATGGTGCTAATACGGTTACTGAGCTTCATTTATACAAAACAACTATACCTCATATCGATTTAGACGTGTTTAACGGTTGGGGGAAATTGCAACAAGGTCAAAACTTTGACGCCCTAAGCTCTGAGGAACAAACAAAGGTTGCACGTTTGAATGAACTTGTGGATCAATTCGTTAGTCACGATAAATTTGTATTTGTTACACCTATGTGGAACTTCCTATTTCCCCCTATTTTAAAAGCATATATCGATAGCGTTGCAGTTGCAGGAAAGACTTTTAAGTATACGGAAAACGGTCCTGTAGGCCTATTACAAGGCAAAAAAATACTGCATATACAAGCTTCAGGTGGTATATATTCTAGCGGTCCAGGAGAAAGCTTTAATTTTGCACCAAAATATCTACAAGCGATTGGTACATTTTTCGGTATAATAGATTTTCAAACATTGTTTATAGAAGGTCATGCTGCGCAGCCGACAGAAGCTGAGCGTATTAAACAAGAAGCAGTTATAAAAGCAAGTGATATGGGAGCTACTTTTTAACTCGCTTCACCATTTTAAGGAGGGAGTCTTTCAGAAGACACCCTCCTTTATTCTGAGAGCATAGATATACTAGGCATGATAGTATTGATGTATAAACCTAAATATACAGAGCTAAATTCATTAGCTGACTTAGACCTTTACTTTCAGCTACCCCCTTTTACAACTGTAAAAGAAAGCGTTATATATGCCAAATACTCTTTTAAGAAACCACTTTGTTTACATAAGAAAGGGCATCACCGTTGACTTATTTGGCATATCACGCTACATTTAATTTATAAACGCAATGAAGGTGGGTTTTCTGTTGAGAATTAATAAGTTTATCAGCGAGACAGGTATTGGATCTAGACGCCAAGCAGACCAATGGATCTCCGATAAAAGAGTAACAATTAACGGCGTAATTGCTGAACTTGGTAGTCAGGTTCACGAAGGCGATGATGTGCGATTAGATAACAAACCAGTAAAAGCAAAACCAAAACATGTTTATATCGCTCTTAATAAGCCGGTTGGTATTACCTGTACGACAGAGCGACATATTAAAGGAAATATTGTCGATTTTGTAAATCATCCACTGCGGATTTTCCCTATAGGTCGCCTCGATAAGGATTCTAATGGTTTAATTTTATTGACAAATGACGGTGACATTGTAAATAAAATATTACGAGCTGAACATCGTCACGAAAAAGAATACATCGTTCGTGTTAACAAACCTATCACCAATGCGTTTTTAAAGCGAATGAGTGCCGGTGTGGAAATCTTAGATACAAAAACACTGCCTTGTAAAATTACGAAGGAGTCAGATCGAGTATTTCGCATTATTTTAACGCAGGGACTTAACAGACAAATTCGTCGTATGTGTCTTGCTCTCGGCTATCGTGTTGTCAGTTTACAGCGTGTGCGCATTATGAACATTCATCTACACCATTTACCAGTCGGTAAATGGCGAGACTTAACAGAACAAGAGCTCACGCAATTGTTCAAAAGCCTACAATATAAACAAGACGTGTCTAAATAGCAAATACATATACTAAAGGGCACCGTTGCGACGGTGCTCTACTCGTTCTGAACGATAAAGTGAACAGGAGAGTGATGTAGATGGCACCAAAATCAAAATACTTAGCAGGAACATCTTTAGCTGTAATGGGAGCGGGTTTTTTAAGTACTTTACCTTTAGATACGACAACAGGTGCTATTTTACATGGCGCCTTTGAAGCAGGACTGGTTGGCGGACTTGCTGATTGGTTTGCCGTCACTGCTTTATTTCGGCACCCGCTTGGCATTCCTATTCCCCACACAGCATTGCTTCCTAAGAATAGGCAGCGTGTAACAGCAGGACTCATTCATATGCTTGAACATGAATGGTTAACAAAAGAAAGTATTATGGAAAAATTGCAAAAAGCTGATATTATTTCTAAATTGCTTGCTTGGTTTGAAACACAAATACACACGAAGGCAACAAGAACAGTAATTATAAACGTTGCACGCAAACTACTAGAGCATGTTCAACCCGAAATGCTCGCTCCTTACATTGAAAAAGAGCTGAAACAATACGTACTGGCGGTTGATACGAAACGTATTGTAACTCTAATGATAGATCGAATTTTACAAGATCGTTACGATGAAAAAGCTTTGGACTATGTCCTAACAAAAGCGAAACACTGGGCAGAAAAAGAACAAACAAAAATTACACTGGGCAACGTTGCTTTAAAGGCCATTCAAAACATAGAATTGGATGGATTTTTACAGTTTGCGCTTAAATCATTTATTAACGTAATTGATGCTGACAAATTGGGTGGGTTTATACAGGAGTTCATTATAGGTGGGATTCATAGCTTACAAAATGAAGAAAATGATAATCGCCGCTCTTTGCTGGAAAAACTGCAGAGCGAATTGGAAAAAAGCAAAAATAATGAGGAACTGATGAATAGCATTGATTCATGGAAAATAAGCATAATGGAGTCATATAACATGTCAAGCTTATTAACAGATTTGCTTACAAATATTAAACAGAGAGCACTCATCTTTGTACAAACAGATGCTTTTCTTGAAAAATATGCGATTCCATTGTTAGAAAAAATGGTTGCCTCCCTAAAGCAACCATCATACAAGATATATATAGAACATAACCTGCATAAACGAATCGCTGGATTTATTGAGACAAACCATCATAAAATCGGCAAGCTGGTACAAGAGAACTTGAATAAGTTAGACGATGCTACACTGATTGCAATGATTGAAAATAACGTAGGAAAAGACTTGCAGTGGATTCGTGTTAATGGTGCAGTTTGTGGGTTTATAATTGGACTTTTGTTAGAAACAGGAAAAATATTTATATAAAAGACTCTGTTGAAATTATTTGTTGATTTCCGCCGCATGGGGTTCGGTCCTCTCCAATCAACAAGTTCGCATTATGAACAACAAGCTTTCACACAGCCATATAAAAAAGAGACCGGGACATAACTGAATTATGTAACTCTAAAGCCGAAAGAATAGAGAATAAATAACACTCATAAAGAAAAAATCCGAACTAAATCGAATTCTGTGTAGAGAATGCCGACTAATAGTTCGGATTTTTCTTTGGCTGAAAACCTTTTATCCCAGCCTCTTTTTTAAACAAATTATTTCTGCGTGTATAAAGGATGACGCTTCATTGTGCCATAGAAGAAAATTCCACTCGCAAGCAAAATCATACCGAATGCGAAGGTTTTTAAATCAGCTGTACCCGCTATGATTACCCATGTTGAGTACAATGTAGATAGTGTGGCAATCACAGCATCCAGTACACGTCCTTTTTCATTTTCATACGTTTCACCCGTAATTACCAATTTTAATTGGAATACAGAGGCAATAAAATACGGCACTAAATAAGAAAGCGTTGCAATATAAATAACAAAATCAAACGCCGCTGAAATTGAATTAGATACTGTAGAAAAGATGAACAGTTGACCTAGTAAGTTTGTTACAATCAGAGAGAAAATCGGAATACCTTTTTTCCCTTCTTTTAAAAATGCCGGAATAAACAAGCCTTGTTTGGCTGCTTGATACGGAACCTCTGCACTTAACATTACCCAACCAATGGTAGATCCAAACAAGCTGATAAGACCCACTCCAGCCAAAAGTTTACCTCCTACTGGTCCAAGCACAGTTTCAATTGCATCAATTAGTGGTTTTTCAGATGTAATCAATATTTTTTGCTCAAGCATTCCCATTACAAGTGTACTAATACCAATATAAATTGCTAGCGCTATAAACAATCCAAGAATCGTTGCTCGCTTTACGTCTACTTTCTTTTTCGCTCTAGCCGCAAAGACTACAGCGGATTCCACTCCGATAAATGCCCATAATGTAGCAACAGCCGCGTTGTTAATTTGCCCAAAAAGACCAATTGTAGCACCAGCTTCATCAGCACGAGGTGCTATAAATGGTAAAATATTCCCCTTTTGAAACGCAAATAAACCCACAACTATAAACAACATAAAGCCTGCAACCTTTGCTGCTGTTGCAACAAAGTTTAATTTCCCTGCTTGTTCAATACCTTTTAGAATAATAAAATGCGTGCACCAAAGCAACATCGTACATACCATAAATGTTAAAGCATTACCTACTTTTAACGTAAACCCACCAACTGTAAATAGTTCAGCACGACTTGTTAAAATTGGAAAAAATGTGGATAAATAACCTGCAAATGTAGTAATAATAGCAATATTACCTGCTAAATTCCCAATCCAATATCCCCACGAAGCCATAAATCCAGATAAGATAGATGCTTGCGACCCCGGTTTAAAAAGCTCTTTTGCGTAAATTTGCGGTCCTCCGCTCAATTCTGGCTTTCTTGTTCCCAAATTACCAAAAACGAGCGCTGTCATCAGCACACCAAAACCTGTTAATAACCATGCCCCTAACACCCCAGCAGGACTCGCTGCTTCAGACAAAGAACGCGGTAGCATGAAAATACCTGAACCAACCATATTTCCAACCACGAGAGCTGTTAAAATCCATAAACCTAATTTTCCTTTATTCATTGTTTCGCCTCCGATGTCCTCTTGCTCAAAATATAGAAAACTATCGTTTGTCATGGAATTAGGCATAAAAAAACACACCTTCTGAAGGTGCGAACACAGTCCCCCCCCCAGACAAAAAGGATAGTTCATCATGATGTGTATCATGACAGTCCTGCTCCTATTCGGATACAGTCCCAGCTACCGCAATCAGAGAATAACGGTGCTTCGGCGACACTTCCTTTCCACTGGTTTCAACGAGTTCTCTGACTCTCCTTCCGTGTACTATTAAGCATCGCGACCTCTACCTCATCTTGAGCTGACGAGGAAGTATTTATTTTATTAATATACTTATATTTGCATATGTTATTGATATTTGTCAACACAAAATTAAAACTATTTTCTGCAGATAGCTTGTTTTTATTTAATTGAATTTTCAGAAAGGATATATGCTGTATATTGTCGAATTCATACATAACAACTATTCACTGCATACGCAAGGAGGAACAATATGATTCAAGATTCACTGCATCCTACCATAAAAAAGATTATAGAAAACATGGAACATATAATTGTTGGAAAACGAAAAGAAATTTTGCTTACTTTAACAGCTGTTCTTGCTCGGGGACACGTCCTGCTAGAAGATGTACCTGGTGTAGGCAAAACTATGTTAGTACGCACGCTGGCAACATCGATTGCGGCTGATTTTAAAAGAATTCAATTCACACCTGATCTACTACCTTCAGATGTTACAGGTGTTTCTATCTATAATCAAAAAGAATTGCGCTTTGAATTCCATCCTGGCCCTATTATGGGCAATATCATATTAGCTGATGAGATTAACCGCACCTCACCTAAAACACAATCTGCCTTGTTAGAAGGAATGGAGGAAGGTAACGTAACAATTGATGGTGTTACTAGACCGTTGCCTTATCCTTTTTTTGTGATGGCCACTCAAAACCCTATTGAGTATGAGGGGACGTATCCTTTGCCAGAAGCACAGCTGGATCGATTTATGCTAAAGTTTAAAATGGGGTATCCGACACAGGAAGAAGAATTCTTAATTTTAAATGGAAGAAACGTCAAATCGCTTTCTTCTCTCCAGTCGGTTGTGACATTAAAAGAATTACAAGATTTACAAAAACAAGTAGACGAGATTTATGTAGATAAAAATCTCAAGCATTATATTGTTAAAATCGTTCACCAAACTCGCTCTTACAATACGATCGAATTAGGAGTTAGTCCGCGTGGTACTTTAGCCCTACTAAAGGTTGCACAAGCATATGCACTCATTCATGGAAGAGAGTATGTAGTACCTGACGATATTAAAATATTAGCCCCCTATGTATTGGCACATCGGCTTATCTTGAAGCTGGAAGCGAAATTTGAGGGCATGACCGCGGAAAGTGTAATAGCGAAAATTGTGGCGCGCACTCCCGTTCCTACAGGAGCTGTGCTTTCATGATCAAACAACCCTTTAAACAAACATTCCACAAGTTAGGCTTAATATTCGTTTTATTTGTCTTATTTTGTTATGCCATGTTTCAAGGTGATTTTGTTAGTTGGTTTCTGCTATATACATGCACACCTTTTATACTGTACGCATTAACACTGTCCTTTTATGACTTAGGGCATATACAGATTACAAGATTACTTGAAAAGAAAGAATTTACTGCCGGCGAATCCATCATTGTTACTATAACTGTGACACGCTCGAATCGCTTTCCACTTGTATACCTTATTGTAAGGGATGTACTTCCCCCTTCACTTGCACGTATAGAAGCACAATCCACCGTGGTACTATTTCCATGGTTTAAAAAGACCTTACAATTTCAATATGAGGTTAGCTCTATTCCACGAGGTGAACATACTTTCTCTACCGTTCATCTTGCGACAAGCGATATGCTAGGTATGTGTAAGAAGGAATACTCGTCGGCGCTCCTTGACACGCTTCTAGTATATCCGCGTTATACATCCATTGGCTTTGCACAATTGAGTAGAGCCGAGCAAGGCCAACAATCAACGGCTGTATTTCTTTCAAAAAACACCTCTATGCCAGCTAGCATACGTAAGTACCGACCGGGAGATCGGTTTTCATGGATTGATTGGAAAGCAACTGCTCGGAAAAGCATGATTATGACAAAGGAATTTGAGCAACAACGCAGTGATAACATGTTAATCATTATGGACCGGACAAGATCCCCGATGTTTGAGGCGATAGTAAGCTTTTGTGCATCACTCGTAAAGGCCGCTTTACAGCAAGATACACACGCTTCTTTTTTATCAATCGGAAAAGAGCGTACTTTTTTTCCCCTACAAAAGGGAAATATACATCTTCAAAGCATCTTTTTTCATTTAGCAAAGGTGCAAGATGATAGTAGCTCCTCACTTTTCAATATTTTACAAAGTGAGCTTACCAACAGCAATCGAATAACTTCCTGTATGCTGGTAACAGGGGAGCTTTCTAAAGACATGCAAAACATAGCTGAACTGGTTTCTAAAACGAACAAAACGCTTATTATTTTTGTGATTAAACCTAACACTTCTGCCTTTTCAGAAACCGAATTACATAGATTAAAAACTTTGCAACAATACAACATTCGTGTAAAGGCGGTTTATGAAAATCAATACGAGAATGTGTTTTTCGAGGTGAGCTAGTATTGAAAAAGGATCATATGCAAATGAAACACATCCCCTTGCTTGTTATTTTGTTTTTTATTTTAATTCAGTGGCTGAAGCCATTACCAATGGCAACAGATATGTACCGCATAGATGTCTTTATCATTTTTATCGGCGTTTGCCTTGTTGGTTCATGGCTCGGTATTCGCAAGCTTATATCCATACCTTTAAAAAGCATGCTGCTTATTCTTTTATTGCATACAGCTTCAAGCCATGTATATGGCGAATCGAGTTGGTTAAATGGGTTTCTACATGATGTTGCAGCTGATTTTGGTCATCTTTTTACAGGGGAATGGAAGAATTGGACTCCTATTGTTCGAACTTTATTATTTTTTATCTTGCTATGGGTCAGTTGCTCACTGTCCTATCGGTGGGTAGTACAAAAGCAAAAAGGACTGCTGTTTTTATTGATTCTATCCATTGTCTATCTTGCCATTTTTGACACATTCTCTCCCTATTACGCCAAACAATCTGTTATTGGGGTAACAGCTCTAGGTTTTATTACAATTGGCTTACAAAATACAGCTCGCATCACATCTTTATTTAAAGGCTATCCTATCTTTCATGTACAGCTTCTTGCAGCGATCACATGTTGTATTCTTATTGGTTATTTTGCGCCCAAACTTGCACCGCAGTGGCCTGATCCCATCTCTGGTTTCACCTCACTTACATCTGCCAAAAGTGAGGGAACAGCCAAAGTTGGGTATAGCACAGATGATTCACGATTAGGTGGTCCTTTCCTTCCAGATGACACACCAGTATTTTCGGTAATTACAGCAAACAGCTCCTATTGGCGGGTGGAAGTGAAAGATTTCTATACAGGAAAGGGATGGGAAAATTCTGATAGGAGCGAGGCTCAATTGGATGTGGGAATCGTAGACACCCCTTCCCAATTTGTTAATAACGCAATGAATTGGTACGGCCCACTTACAAAAACAGAACCTGCACGGGCTTCTTTCAATTTGAACGGCTTACCCCCTTATTTTATTTACCCAGCAGGACTTATTTCTATTGAAGCCCCGATTGAGTGGCCACTGGATATAGATAGAGTTTCTGAAAAAATACCTATTCCTCCATCGACGGTGGTTGACAGTTACAAAACAAATTTTAGCGTTCCTGAGTTTCCTATAGAGGGATTAAAAAGTGTTAATTCACCTGATGAACTAGAAAATACACCTTATTTCAAAAACATGTACACACAACTTCCTGCGCAGTTGCCACAACGAGTAAAAGATTTGTCTCTTACTTTAACAGCTGACAAAGCTAATCGCTACGATAAAGTAAAAGCCATTGAAAACTATTTTGCAGATTTTACTTACGAAATGAAAGATGTGCCTTATCCCCAAGAAAATCAAGATTATGTTGATCAATTTTTATTTGAAACACAAAAAGGATACTGCAACAACTTTTCAAGTGCCATGATTGTATTACTTCGAGCAGCTGATATTCCCTCTCGTTGGGTGAAAGGATACACTGAAGGAGAAAAAACAAGCGGAACAGCAGAAACCAATTATGAAGATATATATCAAGTAACCAATAACAATGCTCACTCTTGGGTGGAAGTGTACTTTCCGGGGTACGGGTGGGTTCCGTTTGAACCGACAAAAGGGTTTACTAACCCTTATCGTTTTACACAAGAAGTTGTTGCAGCTCCGCAGACAACGAGCGCAACAATTGATCCGATAGCGAAACCAGCTGAAAAACCCCAGAAGGATTTTTCAGAGGAAGTGACGGGTACGACCACTCAAAAGCCCATTATACAATGGACTTGGAAAACCTCAATAATGATAGTCGTATTTGTACTTATAGTGGCTGCCTTAAGCATAAAACATCGTTTAAGATTGTTATCTCTTTTCTTACAGCTTCGTTATCGAAATATGAATGAAAAGAACTTTGCCAGTGCTTATCATGCGCTCGTTAAGCAGCTTGGGCGGATTGGTTTGCCTCATAAGAAAACACAAACATTGCGTGAATATGCTTTATATGTAGATGAACATCTTCGTTCTTCTTATATGCAGAAGCTAACAGATATATATGAGCAAATTACCTACAGTCAAAGAGAGATTCATATACCGGCTCAAATTAAACAACATTGGGTTTCTGTTTTAAAGCAGACTACTTCTCCAATTAAAAAAGATTTAGACAAAGCCTAAAAATAGAGAATCCTACGTGAGATGCTTTATTTTAATGAATACTATTATTTTTCGTTATGAAAGAATAACAGCGCCATCCTTAAGGACGGCGCTGTGTATTGTTCTTATGTTAATAACCATACTGCGAATAAGGGTAATATGGCGTGTAAGGAACTGGGTACGGTGCAGCAACGGGATATGGTGAAGGGTAGGCTCCGAATCCAGGTGATAACAACGCTCCTGTTGCTAAACCTGCCGCAAAGGGTACGCCTCCCCAAAAAGGCGGACGACCAATACCAAATCCAACTGGATGACCAACGCCAAACCCAACCGCTGGATGGCCTACACCACCTACATGATAACGGTTCATACTTTAGTCTCCTTTCGTCTTTATTTGTTCTTTATTACCTTATTCATGAGTGCCATGAAGGGTCAGTTATTTAGCATACTTATACAAAATTTATCTAAAAAAGGAAAATCTACGGATTTTCTCTTTTTTACACGAATTAAAACTTGTTTCCTAATTCACTTTTAAATGTTTGTAACTCTTGTATGTACCACTGAGGCATGCATTGCTTAAAGTCATGATGATCTTGGAGGATTGTCATTAAACGCTGCTTTGTTTCCGCTAATAGATGCGGCGTATGCACAAATGACCACACCACATCAGCCACAACAGCAAACGCTGCATACAAAGCATAATACATCCAAAACTCCTGAGGAGGCTCTCCATCAAAATAACCGTGTATTTGCCCCGTTGCAAACGCAGGACTTACATTTCTCGTAAATAAAGCAATCTTGTAAAAATCATGATAAGGGTCTCCCCATTCATACCTTCCAAAATCAATAACCGCTTCTAATTTATTAGCAGTGAGTATTAAATTGCTTGGATGAAAATCATCATGTAAAAAAACGATAGGTCGATTTTTCAATAATTGCTTATGGTTATCAATGAAATCCAAAGCATCTTCAATAGGTACGAGAGATAGATTTAGCTCTTGATAGCGTTTCGTATAGCGCTCATGCTTGGAAATACGATACTCTTCCCATGTCCTTTCGTTATTGGATTTCACCAACGAATGAATTTGTAATAACGCTTTTCCCGCTTGCTTTCCACATCTGTATTGTTCCTGCCAGCTCATACGGGGCAAAATTTCTTTCCCATCTTCTCCTTCTATAAATGCAGAAACTTCTATGCAAATTGATTCCATCTCATCAAAGCGAATAAGCTTAGGAACCGGCACGCCTTGCTTGTAAAAATGTTGCACATAGTGTAGTTCTACTTTTCGTTGTTTGGCGGTTTCAACAGCCCCTACTTTAACAAAATACGTTTTCTCGACATGTTCAATCTTCCATTTTTCCTCTTTTGAAAACCCTTTTAATATGGGAGTTATACTTATAGCTCCCGCTAGCTCTGGTATGCGATGCAAAACTTCCCTCATATCTATCCTCCTCGCAAGAAAATACCTCGTCTTTTGACGAGGTATTTTCCTATTTCTGTTTACCTTTTCTCATACTTTTCGTAATTTGTTTCCATTTATTGCGTTCCTCACGAGCGAGAACTGTACTTTGCTTTCGAGCCGCATAGGCGATTTCTCGCTGTAATTTATTGTAACTGGTAAGTCGCTCGAGCTCGAGAGTCCCTTCCTCTATTGCATACCGCACCGCACATCCTGGCTCTGTTTCATGCTTACAGTCTGAAAATCGACACACTTTTGAAAGCTGCTCAATATCAGTAAATGTAGCATCTACAGCGCTGCTTCCTTCCCATAGTTGCAACTCTCTCATACCGGGCGTGTCAATTACAAGACCGCCTCCTGGGAGCCGGAACAACTCACGATGAGTTGTTGTATGGCGACCTTTGTCATCACCCTCACGAATGCCACCTGTTTTACTAACTTCTTCACCAATAAGAGCATTCAAAAGAGTTGATTTTCCTACTCCTGAAGAACCTAATAACGCGACTGTTTTTCCATCTTTAATAAAGCTTTTCAGCTCTTGTATTCCTGTTCCGCTTACACTATCAACAGCAAACACATCTACGCCAAACGCAATGCTTCTTGTTTCTTCTATAAGAACATCAACCTGTTCACATAAATCCTGCTTTGTCAGCACAATAACCGGAAGTGCTCCGCTTTCATATGCAAGTAGGAGATAACGCTCTATACGACGTAAGTTGAAATCTTTATTTAAAGCGTTTACAAGAAACACATAATCAACATTTGCTGCAACAATCTGTTCTTCGGTTTTTTCGCCGGCAGCCTGACGAGAAAACGCACTTTTTCTTGTTAGTACACCATGAATAACCGTTTTTTGTTCATTTGGAAGCTTTGTAATCCAAACCCAGTCACCCACTGCAGGATAATCACTTTTTACGCTTGCTTCATGTCGAAACTTACCTGCCAATTCCCCCAAATATTCACCGTCATCGGATACGATTCGATACATATGTTTATGCTCAAGTACAACCCGCCCAACCTCATATGCCTTCGTACGTTGTGATTCAAAATAAGCGTCCCAACCTAAATGATTCAATGTCAATATAATATCCTCCCTTTTATATGGAAGGACACGGCGACAATTATCTCGTTCGGCCCGTTCCTTCCTCACTCTTTTGGTTCATATGTGCAATTAACATAATGCATCACTCCGATCTGTTTAGAATTACTTTTAATTATATGTAAGAGAGGAAGAAATGTCCATATGTGTGTACAGATATTAAGGAAGAATATGCTTGTATTCATTTCTATTCATCTGACATTGGTACATATTTTTATGTAAAACAAGCGAGAACTGAAATGTCCTCGCTTGTTTTGCATATGCTGTTTTATTTTGTTTGCTGAAAACGGGCAATAATTTCATCATACCTCAGTTCGCTCGTTCCAGAAACAACATAATCAGCTTTCGCCATAGACTCTGGTGTTCCTACACCAACAGCAAACATACCAGCTGCTTTAATCGCTTCAATACCTGCCTCTGCATCCTCTACTCCAATACAATTTTCATAAGGAACACCTAATGCGTCCGCAGCCTTTAAAAATATTTCAGGGTCTGGCTTACCCTTTGCCACTTTTGCCGCGTCTACAATGTAATGAAAATGTTCACCGACACCAAGACGATCAATCACAACAAATGCATTTTTACTAGCCGAGGCCAAGCCTACCTTTAGACCATGCTTGCGAATATCTGCAAGAAGCTCTGTGATACCTGGTAAGATATCTGCTTCCGTAATACCCTTAATCAACTCTTTATAATGTTCATTCTTCTTTGTAGCGAGCGCTTCCTTTTCTTCTGCTGTAAAATCATGTTGACGATTGCCAAGCGCTAAAATACGCTCTAATGAATCCATGCGGCTAACGCCTTTTAACTGCTCGTTAAACTCTCGATCAAACGGAATATGTAACTCTTGCCCTAGTTGCTTCCAAGCTAAGTAATGGTGTTCTGCACTATCTGTGATGACACCATCTAAATCAAAAATAAATGCTTGTACTTGCTTTGTCATATTGATTTCCTCACTTTCGGTATCCTACCATTCTATGCTATCACTTTTGTACAAAGATTGGAATGGAAACCTTTCCATAAAAGACAAAAGGGGGAAACAGCTAAGACATTAGACTTTTTTATTTTTCAAATATGAATTGGATTTTGTTATCTGTAAACCCGAGCTTAGCATCAAACACTTTATCCCCTTTTTTAAAGCCCTTGATTAAGCTTGTCAGCTCCCCTTTTAGCAGCTTCTTTGCATTTGCCTGTGAGATGGTTTTACCTAGAATTTTTTTAGAAAGCGTAAAATCGCACTTTGTTTTGGTGTAATTCGAACACCCGTAAAATGTGCCCTTATCTACAATTTGTCCCTCGCATTTTTTACACGCCCCAATCGGTGTAAACTCTTTTTTGCCCGGACGCCTTGACTGATATTGTTCTTTATCAATTTGACTAAAGTCCCATGTAGCTGACTGCGTTACTGCATGCTCTACAATCTTAGCAGCCAGCTTTTTCGCTTGCTCCATAAACATTGCCGCATCCGCCTGCCCCTGGCCAATTTCACCGAGGCGCTGCTCCCAGCGTGCTGTCATTTCCGGCGAAGCCAGAATTTGATCCCCAATTGCTTCAACGAGAAGTATGCCTTTCTCTGTTGCAAATACTTGGTTCTTTTGAACTGAAATATAGTTACGATCTTTTAGCATCGTAATAATGCCAGCACGTGTGGCTTCTGTACCAAGTCCTTCTGTTTTATGAAGCACCTTTTCTAGCTGCTCATCCTCTAGTACTTTCCCAGCCGTTTTCATCAGCGTGATAAGTTGACCTTCCGTATAACGCTTAGGTGGCTGCGTTTTTCCTTCTTTGACAGTTGCTTTTTCAACGTAACCTGTTTCACCCTTTTCTAAAAGAGGGAGCAATACGTCTTCCTCTTCTTCCTTTCCTTCTCCATATAATACCCTGCGCCAGCCTTCTTGTATTTGTTGCTTTCCTTTTGAAATAAAGGTTGCACGCTCATCTACGAGGGTAGACACCGTTGTATAATCAAATATAGCAACAGGATAATGAGCTGCAATGAGCCTCTTTGCAACGAGGTCATATATTTTGTATTCATCACTACTTAGCTTTGCCACATTCGGTACCTGTTCCGTTGGAATGATGGCGTAATGATCAGTGACCTTCTTTTCATTTACATAACGCTTATTCGTAAGGATAGAAGCAATTGGAGTTGGAAAATACGACTGATATGTCGTTTGCTTACTGAGCTGCTCCAAAATATGTGGAAACCCTGCCGCTTCACCTTTTGTGACAAAGCTTGAATCTGAGCGCGGATACGACAAATATCCTTTTGTATATAGACTTTGGGCAACATCTAACGTTTTTTTAGGAGAAAACTTGAAAGCACGGTTTGCTGTCGCTTGCAGTGAAGACAAATTGAATAGATACGGGGGGTGAAACTCTTTTCTTTCAATCTCTAACTCCTTTACCCGTGCCGGCTTTCCTTGACAAAACGCAGCAATTTTTGCTGCCATTTCCGCATGATCAATGCGCGTTTCCTGTTCTCTATGCCATTTTCCTTCGTATCGCTTTCCATCTATATTAAACTTAGCAATTACTTCCCAAAACGGCTTTGAGACAAACGCAGCAATCTCCTTTTCTCGCTTCACAACTAAAGCTAACGTTGGCGTTTGCACACGCCCTGCTGAAAACACGTCCGAAATGCCATGTTGTTTCATTAAGATCGTATATATACGGGAAGCATTCATTCCCACTAACCAATCCGCACATGCCCGGCTGTACGCCTCCTCGTATAGATTACGTGTGTCTGCTTCAGATCGTAAATTTGCAAACCCTTCCTTCACAGCTTTCTCTGTTAAAGATGAAATCCAGAGCCGTTTCATAGGTTTACGAACACCTGCTACTTTAATAATCGTTCGTACAATTAACTCTCCTTCTCGTCCAGCATCACCAGCATGAATAATCTCCTTTATTTCTGACCTTTTGAGCAGGCCTCGAATGACGTTGAACTGCTTTGCTTTAGATTTTGTAACTTTATACTGAAATGCTTGCGGAATCATAGGAAGCGTAGTAACGCTCCAGCGTTTCCAGGAAGCATCGTATTCTTCCGGGGCAAGCAACTCACAAATGTGCCCTACAGCCCATGTAAAGTATGCACCGTTTGGAAAATAAGAATTAGGTGCAACTTCTATATAACCATCTCGTTTTTTATAAGTAAACGGAGCTGCTAGCTTCATGGCTTGATCTGGCTTTTCTGCAATTAAAACCTTCATTACAACACCTTCCCTTTGTTTACCTTTCTATTATAACTGTTATTATCATGGACCTTCAATCTTGGCATGAAACAGTTGCTGCAAGCTCATACTATAGATTGTCATAAAATTTATATTGCATTTTGAAAGCACTTTCCGTATGATTTATATAGAATTTCATCAGACGTCTGACGTCAGATAGATTATATATGTAAGGAGCATATGTATGAAAGAGAGATTTTCTTTTTTTACGCTTGGACTTTTGGTATTGACTTTAGGTGTAGCACTTATTATTAAATCAAATTTAGGTGCCTCTGCATGGGATGCGCTTGCAGTTGGTGAATCTAAGATGTTTGGGTTAACGGTTGGAACATGTGTATTTATTAATGGTATTATTCTTATTTTCCTTAACGCATTTCTACTGAAAAAGCGTCCGGAAGTGTTGGCCGCCGCTACCATTTTTGTAATTGGTATGTTAATTGATTTTTGGCTTCTCATTGTTTTAAAAGACTTTTCGCCACAAGCAGCATTGCTGCAATATACATCCTTATTGTCTGGTATTTTAACAATGGGTATCGGTGTTGCCGTTTACTTACAAGCAAAGTTTCCTTCTAGTCCCATGGATACGTTAATGGTTGCTATTCATACGCGTTTTAACTTAAATCTGCGCACTTCTCGTATTATTAGTGAAAGCTTTGCGCTATTACTTGCTTTTTTATTTAAAGGAGCCATCGGCATCGGAACGATTATTGTAACACTCTCTCTCGGCTTCGTTGTACAGTTCTTTTATCCGATGTTTGAACAAATGTTAAAAAAGCGCAGTTTTCAGCAATAGCCCAATTTTCATTGGGCTATGCTTGTTTAAGTTTACATACCAAAAGATGATTACCCATCCTATATAGGTAACAACTGTAAAACATGTTTTAACTGATAGTCACTCATGGATTCAATTCGATGGCTGTAATCCACAAATGGCAGATGTGCCGTTACCGAGTTAGGAACAATTACACAATGTAAACCGGCTGCTCTTGCTGCCATTAACCCGTTTAACGAGTCTTCAAATGCTACGCACTCATGAGCCTGTAAACCAAGCGCTTCGTATGCTTTTATGTATAATGCAGGATCAGGCTTAACGTGTTCTACGTCTTCTTTTGTTTTCAGCACTTCAAAATAGTGAAGAACACCAAGGCGTGTCAAAAATCCTTCAATCCATGCGCGTTTTGAGCTCGAAGCAAGTGCTATGCGAAGGCCACTTTCTTTTGCTTCCTCTAAGTACTCTACAACACCCGCGCGAAGAGAAGGCTCACCCATTTTCATTCGAAAGATATCGTCCACTTCTTGTAGCAAAACCTCTCTTTCCACAGGCTTCTTTGTACCCTTTTCAATCATTTCATATAACTCAGCGTCATGCGTACCAATTACTTTAGAAAACTGTTCCACGGTTAAATCCATTCCATACGCTTGAAGCGCTTCGCGAAATGCTTCAAACCAAATACTTTCTGTGTCAACTAAGAGACCGTCAAAATCAAAGATAACACCTTTTATCATCTTCCACCTCCGTACTCATTTTACCATCATTTTCATACCGCGAATATAAAAATAGCCACCAAGGTCATATCCCTTGATGGCTTGTTATTTATTTCGGCGAACGCTCCCAGCTCTCTACATGCTGCAATCCTTCAATTGTATCTGAATAGAACACAGGGTTTTTACCCGCTTTCTTCTGTTTCACATAATCATTAAGCGCCGCAAATGCAATCTTTCCAAGCAATATAATCGCAATTAGGTTTACGATTGCCATTAGTCCCATAAATAAATCTGCTAAATCCCAAACAATTTGAATTTTTGCTACAGAACCAAATAAAATCATACCGATTACAGCAAAGCGATATACATATAACCATGCTTTATTTGCATTTAAAAACTCAATATTTGTCTCACCGTAGTAATAATTCCCTACTAATGAACTGAAAGCAAACAGTAAGATAATGATTGCAACAAAGCTTGCTGCCCAATCTCCAATATGCGATCCTAGCGCTGCTTGCGTAAGGGCAATACCCTCTAATTTTGTGTCTGTATACTTACCGGAAAGTAAGACGATAAACGCTGTACAGCTACAAATTAAAATCGTGTCTACAAATACCCCTAAAGATTGTACTAGTCCTTGCTTTACAGGGTGACTTACACTCGCAGTGGCAGCCGCGTTTGGGGCACTACCCATACCTGCTTCATTTGAGAATAAACCGCGTTTTACTCCCATCATAATTGCTGCACCGATAGAACCGCCAACAGCTTCTTCTAAACCAAAAGCACTCTTGAAAATCAATGCAAACATTGCTGGTACTTCAGCAATATTCATAACAACAATTACGATAGCAATACCGATGTATAATAAAGCCATGACAATAACAATGTACTCCGACATACGCGCAATGCGTTTTACACCGCCGAAAACAATAAAAGCGAAAATAGCTGTAACGACCAATCCCACCACGAGTCTGTTTGTATCAAAAGCTGTCTCGAATGCAAGAGAAATTGTGTTTGCTTGCACAGAGTTAAATACAAGTCCAAAAGAAATTGTAATTAAAACTGCAAATAACGCACCCATCCAGCGCTGTCCAAGCGCTTTTTCCATGTAATACGCTGGACCTCCGCGGAATGTATCACCATCTTTTATTTTATAAATTTGTGCCAACGTACTTTCTACAAATGCAGAAGCCCCACCGATAAGAGCAATCAGCCACATCCAAAATACGGCGCCGGGACCGCCAAGTGAGATTGCCATTGCTACACCCGCCAAGTTTCCAATCCCAACACGAGAAGCGGTACTGATACAAAATGCTTGGAAAGAAGAAATTCCCTTCGTTGTTTGCCCTACAGTACTTGCGCCCTCTCCTAAGAGACGAAGCATTTCATTAAACAAACGAAACTGGACAAATTTTGTACGCACTGTAAAATATAGACCTACTGCAATTAATAACGCAATAAGCAGTTTAGACCATAACAAATCATTTACAGAGCCAACAAATGATTGGATGAATTCCATATGTATGCACCCCTTGTTTCTATAAGTTAAGATAAGTGTGTCTACTTTTTCAAGTCATAAAATATGACGCGCTGGCGTCATATTTTCTCACACACTTTTCATTATAATGAATTCCATAAAGCTATCGCAATAGATATAAAAATAGTCGCACTAGAAAAAAAATTCTTACTATAATCTAAATATCTCTCTATAGTATTCCATAACAAAGAGCGCTTATTCGCGCTCTTCTCTGGAATCAGGTTTTTATTCCTATCGATCAGCTTGCAATAAACTGTAACTGATTACATCATGATATTTCCCTTGAATGAACTGTGCCGCTCTAGTGATGCCTTCTTCATGAAAACCCAATCGAAATGGAATTGCACGACTTTTTTCGTTCCCGACAGCCGCACGAATCGTAACTCGGTTAATATCTAATTCTTCATGACAATAACGCACCAAAAACTCGACTGTTTTTGTCATAATTCCCTTCCCATTATAGTCCGAACTTAATCAGTAACCGAGTTCTGTCGTCTTGTTCCGCCAATCTATATAATGTAAGCCAGCCATTCCAACAAGCTTATTCTTATAAAAAATCCCTGCTTCAAATCCGTTGTTATCCGCAAATTTTTGTAGCCAGGAAGGGATGATTTCCTTCTCATATGTAGAAACAGACGGTATTTCCACAGCCCACGGCAGCCACGTCTTCAAATGCTCCTGGTTCGCACACAATACTGTTGTTAAGGCTGTAGCGTCTTTTGGCATTAACAACTTAATTTGGATTTCTTCATCTACTTGCAAAAGAAACATAAGTATCCCCCTTTATAAAAGATACTTTTCATTATATATTTTTGTATATTTTGAATATACAAGTAATTATTCTAATAGCATGAAATATCAAAGTCTGCATCTCTATGACTGTAAACTAGAAAGCGAGGAAAACTACTGGTCCGAATATAAAAAGAGGAGCAATTACTCCTCATTTTAATAATTCATTCGCTTCTTTTTCATACACTTTATCAAAAGATTGCATTACACGCTGTGAAGCTTGTACCATCCTTTGATTTACCATAAGATTCGACATTTCCTTTGTCATATCTGTGTTAGAGTTCTCTAGCATATAATTATAAACTTTCGCAGTGCCCTGCGGAAGCTCGTTTATATTTATATCTTGTACTGTAAACATCTCAAAAGCATGCCTTTCTAATCGATTCGCTGCTTCTTCGTTTACTAATCTCGTTTGTAATGTAGCAATGACAGTACCCGTTCGTGCGTTCACAAGCTTACCTTGTGTATCGACCGTAATATCAACACCTGTTTCCATTCGAATACGATCTCCGTTTACATCAAGTACATATGCGTTACCCGAGGTTTGTAAATACCCTTCTTCGTTCACGGAAAAGTTCCCGTTTCGTGTTAAATATTGCGTATCATTTTTTCCAACAACAAAAAAGCTTGTTTGTCCCGGTGCATCTTCTAAGTAAAAGTCTGTACTACTATTTGTAACTTTCATGCTTCCAGGCACAAGATTTACGTGAACTGCGTTTGGAACAACAGAATGTTCAATTGTACCGATAGGTGTCCGACCGTTGCTATCACTTCTGTACGCCTTCTCACTTGCATATACCTTCGATGTCATCTGATCAACTTTAAATCCTATTGTTTGTGCATTAGCGATATTATTTGCATGTACGTTTAAATGCTGCTGATAGTTAATCATTCCCATTGACCCAATGTATAGTCCGTTCATGATAAGCCTCCTAATTATGTCAGAAAGAGCTGTCCTTGAAATTCTACATTTCGAGACAGCACACGTTCTGCTAATTGCTGCTTTGTCGGTGCACAAATGTGTTTTGTGACATCCTGTCCATCCGTAACGAAAGCGATAGGAATTGCTGAGCGAGACGATACAGTCATCCATTCTCCAATTGATGCTGTTTCATCAAATTTCGTTACGATTAGACCATTCACGTTTGTATGCTTAAATTTTGCGAGTAAATCCATTACGTCTCTGCTTTTCATAGAAGCAGATACCGTTAAACAAGTAAAGTCAGGTTCAACTCCCTGTATATAATCTAAGACCGTTCCCATCGCGCCGCGGTCCATATAGCTACGTCCTACTGTATCAATTAAAATGTGCTGCACGTTCTTTTCTTTAAAATACGCACATACTTTACGAAGTGCCTCAGGGCTGTCTGCCGTTTTCATTTCAAATCCCATTGCATCCGCATAATCCTGAAGCTGCGATACGGCTCCAGAACGAAACAAATCCGTTGTGACAAAAGCAACCGTTCGTTGTTTTTTACGAAGCTGCCAAGCTAGCTTAGCAAGCGTTGTTGTTTTGCCAACTCCCGTCGGTCCCACTAGTGCAATCATTCCGTAAGCAGATATATCAGCAAGCTCAGCCGTTTGAAAATACGCTGCCAATTTTTCAATAACATGTCCGTGTATGTCTGCTTCCGTTTTATCGCTTTGTTCTAGCTGCTTTATTTCCTCAATCAGACTGTTCACTACACGCTCTTCTACGTCATTTTCCTTTAGCGTATATGCCAGCTTATCTACTAAAAAGGAATTCTCCTTCTCGTTTGCTAAACTCAGCTTTTTATTTAATTCTTCAATCGTTTGTTTTAATGCTACTATTTCCGCATGTTCCTTGGAGATACTTTGGCCTGACACTGTTTCTTGTTGTATTGCCGAATGCCCCTCCTCCAACATTTCAAGAAACTGTTTCTTTTTCTGAGGAGGCAACGTTTCCTGCGGTATATTAGTTTGCGGTAAACTTTCATCACGTCGTTCTAACGCCTTCATAATGAAAGCCAGTTTCTCTTTTTTTCGCTCTTCTTCACTTTTGACCCGTGGCACCAATGTTGCTGGCTCTAATTTCGGTTCCGGCGCTACAAATTTCACAATCATCTCATACTCTTTACGCCAAGGAAGAATACGGTGTCTTTTTATATTCTCTTCAATTACATAATAATAATCTCCCCCGCTTTGCTCAAACAGCTTCTCATACAGTTCAACCTTATTGGAAGCACGAATGATTTGAATGCGCTCAAGGTTTTGTTCCATCATGCACCCTCCTATTCAATCAACGCGATTTGTTCTACTGTTACATCTGGGGCTAACTCACTTACACAAAGCACCTTCATATCCACTTGATATCTCTCCAACAAGCGAACAAATCCGAAACGGAAATCCTTTCTCCTTGTTAACAGCACAGGGTCTTTTCCAGTCAGGCGCGATTTTTTCAAAATATGCTGTACCTGCTCCATTACTTTCATCTCTTGCTCTAAATCCCAGTTCAAGAGATAACCTTGCTGTGGATTATTCACGATTTCAGTTTCAAGTTCAATCGTATCTACTAGAAGTGCTGCATATATCTTGCCATCGTAATTTTTCGCATACTCACAAATGACTTTTGAAATATTTTCACGTACAAAAGACGTAACACTATCAGCATGACCTTGATACATGTCTTTACCGTCAATAATCCCCTCCATAATAGTAGGGAGCTCTCGAATAGAAATACCCTCTTTTAAAAGCTGCTTAACAACGTTTTGAATAAGCGATAAATCAATTTCTTTCTTTTTCACTTCTTCTAGCAGTACTTCATGATCGTTTTCCAGTGAATTCAATAAATCTTTCACATGCTGACGCTGAATCAATTCATGCAGATTTTTCCTAATAATTACATCAAGGTGGGTAATCAAGATGCTAAGCGGCTCCAATACTTGATAGTTTTTCAGCTGTGCATCTTGTACCATATGCTCCATAATCCAGTAGCCATCTTCACCGAATACGGGGTCTTTCGTCGGCTCCGCATCTAAATCGGCCATTACATGCGGTGTTTTCAGTGCTAGTAAATGACCAGATTTCAAGACACCCTCTGCGACTTTAGCACCCTTTATTTTAATGACATATTTGCCGCGTGGGCGAAAACTAGTGTTATCTTTAAAATTAATCCCCGGTACATTCACACCAAGATCATTAATAATGGATTTACGCATCAGAATGACTTTATCACGTGCCGTTTCTCCATTAATTTTCTGTTTAACAAGCGCTGCTAAGTCGAGTCCAAGCTCTACGATAATTGGATATTTATCTGTAAATACACCAAATGAGTCTTCCAGAGGCTTTCCGCCGTCACCCTCACTTTTAATCATTTCCATTTCTTCATGCAGCTTTCGTTCCGTTTCTTTTTTCATGCGCTTTTTAAATTGCATGCCAAGGAAAATAACACCAGCACCGACAAGTGCAAACGGCAGAAATGGAAGTGGAGTAAACACACCCATTATCATAAACAAACCGCCAAGTGCATACACCACAACATCATGTGTCATTAATTCCTTGTAAATACCGTCACCAAGCGTATCTTCAGAACCATCAAATACACGAGTTACAATAATCCCTGTTGATACCGCAAGCAATAAAGAGCCAATTTGGTGTACAATCCCATCACCAATGGTTAGTTTTGTATAGTGATAGGCTGCTTCTTGAAACGTCATCCCTTGCTGTAGCATGCCAACGATGAGTCCGAATGTAACGTTAATAATCAAAATAACGATACCGAAGATAACATCACCTTTAATGAATTTTCCCGCACCATCCATAGCGCCATAAAATTCTGTTTCCATGTTTAATTTTTTTCGTTTTTCCTTCGCTTCCGTATCTGTAATAATGCGCTGATTTAAGTCAGCATCAATAGACATCTGCTTCCCTGGTAAAGAATCAAGCGTAAAGCGCGCCGCTACCTCTGAAGTCCTTGAAGCACCGTTTGCAACGATAAACTGAAACACAATTAAAACAAGAAAGATGACAATACCGATTAATAAGTTTCCACCAATTACGAACTGACCAAATTGTTCAATAACATGCCCTGCGTTTCCATTCGTTAAAATAGCTCTTGTCGTGGAAACATTTAATGATACTTTGAAAATCCCGATTAAAAGCAACATAGTTGGAAAGGACTTTAATTCATCCCATTCTTTAATCGTAGTTGCCCGCATATACACGAGTACAGTCATTGCCAATGTAAACACAAGTACCAAATCTAGCACAAACGGCGGCAGTGGCACAAGCAAAGCAATCACGAATGAAATGGCAATAAAAATAGAAAAATAGGTTTTAGCGGCATTTCCAAACAAGGTGCCCCCTCCTTACACTTCAAGTTGTTTTGTTTGAATTAAATACCGCATCACTTCTATTACGGCAACATATAAATCTTCTGGAATCGCTTCTCCTTCTTCTACTGTAAAATACAAAGAACGAGCTAGCGGTTTATTTTCTACCATTGGAAGCTTCTTTTCTTTGGCAAGCGTTCGTATATAAAGCGCCAACTCTTCTTCTCCCTTGGCGACAACCATCGGCGCTGAATCCACAGCTTTATCGTAGCGCAGCGCTACAGAAATATGAGTTGGATTGTTGATTACAAACGTGGCATCTTCCATCTTTTTTGTCGCAGCGCTTTGTAAGATGGCATACATAACACTCTTTTGTCTATGCTTAACCTCCGGACTTCCTTCCGCATCCTTATGCTCTTGCTTCACCTCTTCTTTTTTCATTTTCAAATCCTGCTCGTGCTCCCAACGTTGATAAATGAAATCTGTTACAGATAATACCAGTGTTAAAATAAGCAACATAAGAAAAACAGTTTTTACCTCATCAAAGACGTGATGTGCGGAAAAGCCCCAGCTCATTCCAATCATCCCTACCATATCTCCAACGTTTCGCTTTAAAACGATATATGCTACATAACCAAACAATCCTACATATAAGAGGGATTTCAATGTATCCATTAAGCTCTTTCTACTAAACAAACGCGTAAAATAGTTTTTTGGATTAATACGAGATGGCTTTGGCTTAATTACTTTTGTAGAAAATAAAAACCCAACCTGCATCACATAATTCGCAAATTGAAACACATATAAGAGAACAATAACAGGCACCATAATCTTGAGTAAAAGACTTCCCATTAACAACAAAAATGGTCCGGCACTAAAATTTGCATCAATGGAATCTAGCAACTCATTGACCGATTGACCAATTTCCATCGCAACCACATCACTGAAAAAATATATGATGACCGCAAGCACAAGCAAGGTAAACAGTGTATTAATATCTTTGCTTTTGGCTATATTTCCTTCTTCACGTGCCTTCTTTCGCTTCTGTGGGGTGGCCTTTTCTGTTTTATTATCCTTTGCCATAAACGCTCCCTACTTTGTTAAAAAGAAATTAAATAGATTTGTATATTCGTCGAGCAATGTGTTTGTTAAATTTTTAAATACGTAAGAAAACATGGGGACACTTGCCCCGACCAAAAATATACCAAACGTAATTTTTACAACAAACGCGTTCATAAAAATGTTGAGCTGTGGCGTTTGTTTTCCAATTAAAATAAGTACAAAATTAACGAGAAACAAACTACCCATAATCGGAAGTGCAATTTGAACCGCCGATGTAATAGCAAACAACAGTGTCGCCAATACACTTTTAATAAAGCTTTCCTGCAGCAGTGCCGCAGCTGTTTCCGTGTATTCAAATGACTTTAAAATAGTCGCCACTAAGTAATCCAAACCGCCCATTGCAATAAAAATAAGCACAAAGAAAATATCAAAAATAGTAGATAAGATCGTAGATTGCGGGCTAGTGTTAATATCAAATAACGTTGCTTGTGAAATCCCTAAATCCATATCCAAAATATGACCAGCCATTTTGGGAACAACAAACAGAAATTCAACAATCTTGGCCAATGAAATTCCAATAACCAATTGTGTAACTACGTATGCAAGAATAGCTGGCAACGTTGTTAGCTTTGCTACGTCTATTTGATCGGCAACCGAGAAGGCGAGCGCCATACCAAATGTCGTTTTGGCAATAACAGGGATGGCCCGTCCTGAAAAAATCGGCAAGAAAAATAAAAATGAACCGATGCGACAAAATGCCAAAAAGGCCGCAAGCCAAAGATCAACTGTCATATATTTGTCCCTACTTCACTAAAAGTGGAATTTGATTAAATAAGTCAGTAATGCTTTCTGTTAATTCAGCAAACATCCAAGGTCCTAAAACAAACAAAACAATTACAATGCTTGCCATTTTAGGTAAAAATGTGAGTGTCTGTTCCTGAATTTGCATCATTGCCATAATAACTGAGATAATGACAACTACAACGGTGCTCACAATCGCAACAGGAAGCAAAATTTGAAATGCATCATAAAAAAAGTGCTGAAATACATCAATAATAGGTGTTGTATTCATAATTGCCTCCTTACGACACCGTCTTAAACATAATATCGACAACCTTTGTATAACCGCCTACATAAATAAACACTAAAATTTTAAACGGTAAGCTTAAAATCATTGGCGGTACCATCATCATCCCTAAATACATCAACAACGTACTAATAATCAAATCAATAAACACAAAAGCCAGATAAATAAACATACCTGTAAGCAAACCTTTTTGAATTTGCGTCAAAGCAAACGATGGTACGAGCGTTAATAAAGATAATTGTTCCGGTTTTTCCGGAACGACTTCGTTTCGAACTTTTAGCATCATTTTCAAATCGTGCTCATACGTATGCTTTGTCAAATAGGACTTTAGAATAGGTGTGCTTTTTTCAATAACCTGTGCGGAGGTGAGTTCATCTCTTTGAATTGGGTCCCACACTTCTGTTTTTAATTCTGTAATGACTGGCTGCATTGTAAACAAGGTTAAAAATAGTGCCAAACCGACCAATACCTGATTGGGTGGTAAGTTCATCACACCAAGACCTTGTCTTGTAAGACCCAGTACAATAATAAAATACGTAAAATGCGTAAACATGAGAACAAGTGACGATGAAAGCGATAATAGCGTCACAAGTAAAAATAGCTGTACACTTGAGTTTGGTGTTAATCCTTTTGAAAAATCTAGTATCTCATTGGTATTTGCTGCGGCGGCCGAACTCGCAAACATAAAGTAGGTGCTAAAAAATACGACAAGCAATTTCAAGTGCTTCATGATAATTCCTCCGTCTTTGCAAGAGACTCCTGAAGTGCTTGATCAAAACTGTTTGTCTTTAGCTCAATGGAATGCGCACCGCTATTGCTTAAAATCGTAAATACTTGCTTTCCTTCAATTTCAAATAAGTAAGCGCTTGTTTGATGATTCAAGTGAACACCATCTTTTACTTGAATCAAACCGTTCTGCCCTTGCTTATGGAGCTGCTGTTTTTTTGCTTTTTTTGTCATATAAAACGCACCAAATCCCAATATCCCAAGGAACAATGCAATTTGCAGCAATGTCATAACATATGTCATATCATAAATAAGGCGACACAAAGATGCCGCTATCCTTTCATTTATTTGCTTCGTTTCATCTCGGAGATGATAATACCAAATTTATCATCTAGAAGTACTGCTTCACCAATTCCTACTTTTTTTTCACCTAAATATACGTCTACCTTGTGACCTGACTCCTTTATTACCGGCAACAAATCCCCAACCTTAAGTTGCCTTACGTCACCAATTGTCACATTTGTTTTACCGAGCCGGACCGAAAGCTCTACCGCAATATCTGCGACATTACAAATCGGTTGTGGATCAGCATGTACCATTTCCTGTTGCTGTAAATCCATAAGTTCTACTTTCGCTATTTGATGCTTCACGTGTCGGGCTTGCCAAAAGCAACCCTTCCCCCCTTTCTATTTCTCGTCGTTTTTCAAATGTTTATGAAACAAAAACGCCTTACGATTTCCTTCACGACCAATAAAGCAATGAAACTTCGCCTTACCACTTACATACCCCTGTAACGGCGCGGTCACTTTTGTGCCAAGAGGAATAATATCGCCTACTTCCACCTGCTTTAGCTCACCAATCGTTATGGTTTGTGTCCCAATTGAAATATGTACTGGCCTTGGCATCTTCTTCAGCTCTTGTTCAACCTGCTCTGTGTATGTTTCCACATTGCCAAAAATGCGGTCAATCACGTTTTCAGATGTTAATTGATCCATAATCGTCTCGACCGATAAAAACGGTATCCCAATGCGAAGCGTTGTATCCCAAAACTCAGTTTTCATATTGATATGCAGCAACGCCATGATATCGCTTGCCGTGGTAATTTTTAAGCCGTCCGGCACCGTATACATGGCCTTTAAACGTGGCTGGATCGACACGATACTCTCAAAGGCCTGCCTTAGATTTTCACAAATAATTGAAAATAAATTTTCCAATGTAATGTGTTCAAAAGATGTTAAGGCACGGCGCGCTTTTAAATTCGCTTTCGGGTCACCGCCGAGGAAGCATTCATGAAGATATAAAATAAAAGCTAAATCCATTTCAATGACAATATCTCCAAGCTCCTCATGCCCCAAATCCATCACGCAAAACAAATAATAGTCCTTTGGCATTTTCTCTACATACTCCGACAAAAACGGCACTTGCTCCGTTTCCACGGGTTCCATCTCAATCGGCAATCGAATGCGCGCCGATACACTTTGCATCGTCGCCTTGCCAAAGCTTGTAGCTACCGTCTGCAAACTCCGCAAATGCTCGACACCGAACTTCTCAGGCCTGTTGAAATCATACTCCTGATACTTCTCTTGCGCTTCTTGCTCCTCCACAAACCCCGGTAAATCATCACCTTCTTGTACCGCTCTCAGAAGCGCATCAATCTGTTCCTGACTTAACTTTTCACCCGCACTCATAACAATCCTCCCGCCACATACCGATTACTCGTCTTTTAAAGACATCACTTCCACATACATCCGGCCGTTTTTTGTTAAAATTCTACCTTTGCCGATTTCTTCGTTTTCAAGCATAATACGAACCACATTTCGTTCGGAGTCCTCGAGACGATATAACGTTCCTTTTGTAATGGAAAGTAAATCATCAATGCGTTTCTTTGTTTTCCCAATTTCAAAATATACATTTAAAGGAATCTTTTCACTAATATCCATTTATGTGCGCCTCCTTTATGCTCTAACATCCACATTCAATATTTTTTTAATGTAGTTTTCTGTTTCACGAAATGGAGGAACACCACCATACTTTCTTACATTACCAGGTCCGGCATTATACGCAGCCAAAGATAAAATCAAATCACCCTTATACTGCTTTAAATAACCGCTGATCTCCTTCACGCCCGCCTCAATATTTTGCCTTGGATCATGCGGGTCCGTCACGCCATGCTCCCTTATATTAACAGGCATTAACTGCATCAGCCCGCGCGCTCCCGCATGCGAAACAGTATTAGGCCTAAAATGCGACTCTGTTTCAATCATTTTCTGAATCAGCTTTACCGGAACCCCGTACTTTTGACTCATTTCCTTAATAATATCTATATACATATTTTCATATTCAGGATTTATAGATTGAATATTATACTTACTCCCCAATTTCCAAGTATCCGGCGCAATGGAAAAACGGCGTTCGTACTCTTTCACCGACTCTGTTTCATTAGCGCGCATCGTTTGCTTCACGGCCGGTTGCACGACTTTTTCCACTTGAATTGCCGTCTCCAGCTCCCTCTGAAACATCTGCTTTTTCGCGTTACTTACAAATTGAAGAGGATTGCTCATTTTCTGCTCAAACTGCATTTTTTTATTTGTTATAAATGTTGTTACAATATTTTCAATCATAGATTCACCTATTATTCATGATGATACTATAATATTAGATTTTTTTATTACACTTTGCAATACGAATAGTAAATAGATTGTGAAGAAAATATAAAATATTGTTAAAATCATATTTTATTATATTTAATCATTAGAATTTGACGTTGACAAAGAGATATCGGAAAACTACAATAAAGGTGTAATTAATTTTTCTAACTATTTTTACATAATCAGAAAAATTAATTATAAAAATTGTATGGGGGTACATACTCATGAAAATTAATACGAACATTAACAGCATGAAAACACAAGAGTACATGCGTCAAAACCAAGCTAAAATGGATCAAGCAATGAATCGTCTTTCCAGTGGTAAGCGTATCAACAGTGCTTCTGACGATGCAGCAGGTCTTGCGATTGCAACTCGTATGCGTGCGAAAGAGAGCGGTTTAGGTGTTGCAGCTCGTAATACGCAAGATGGTATTTCTATGATTCAAACAGCTGAGTCTGCTCTTAGCTCTGTATCTAATATCTTAGTGCGCATGCGCGACCTAGCAGTTCAAGCAGCTAACGGAACTAATGATACAACTGATAAATCTGCTCTACAGGGTGAATTTCAGCAATTAACTGACCAAATCACATACATCACTGATAACACTAAATTTAATGGCGCTAAGCTACTAGATGGTTCTGCAGGAACTGCTGGTATAGTTTCTATCCAGACTTATGATGGTGATACTGCAGGTCAACAAATTACTGTTGATTTAACAAAAGCAAAAACAGATACAACTACTCTAGGTGTTAACGGTCTAGACATCTCTACAGGTGCTCTAGCAGCTGTAACTGCACTTGATACAGCTCTTACAAAAGTTGCAACTGGTCGTGCAGAGCTTGGTGCTACGTTAAACCGACTTGATTACAACATTTCTAATATCAACAGCGAAGCAACAAACATGGCAGCTTCTGCTTCTCGTATTGAAGATGCTGACATGGCAAAAGAAATGTCTGAAATGACAAAATACAAAATCCTTTCCGAAGCTGGCGTAAGCATGCTTTCTCAAGCAAACCAAAGCGCACAAGCTGTAAGCAAATTGCTTCAAGGTTAATGCTTTATAAAAATACCTTTTCCCTACGGAAAAGGTATTTTTTAAATTATATACTAGGAGATTACACATATGATAATGAGTCGTACTGCTGTATCAAGCTTCTCCTCTTATCAGCAAGATTCTGCTACTTCTAAAAAACAGGGTGAAATACAGCATGAAAATATGCAAGATTTATCAATGCAACTACAGTCTGAGCGAGATATTTTACATTCTTATATAGAAGATTATAAAAGTGAATTGGAGGATGTACGACGCACAGATGCTTCGCTGTTATCTATCTCTCAGACGCTGCATTCATCACAAAATAAGATGATAACAAGTTCATCTACCTCTACAACAGAGAATGATAAAAAGAAAATAAAAGTATTACAACCGCAAGCTTCTCGTACTTCTAAACAATATGACAAAATGCATAACCTACTACATACAATCGCAGTGACACGTTCACAATTGCAGGGAGCAGCGGCGCAATTAGAGGAAAATATTTTGTTATTAACAAGTGCCGTTACTCAAATTGACAGCATGATTATTGACGTTCATAGTGGACAAGCTGCAAAAGAAATTAGCCATTTAACAAAAGAACTTCTCCTAAATAAAAAAACTGTACACTGGCACTCTCAATCACTTCATATACGTGCTGTTATAGCTGATTTGCTTAGCGACAACAATACACAATAAAAAGAGGCTAGGACAAAAGGTTTTCAGCCAAAGAAAAATCCGAACTATTAGTCGGAATTCTCTACACAGAATTCGATTTAGTTCGGATTTTTTCCTTTATGAGTGTTCGTTATTCTCTATTCTGTCGGCTTTAGAGTTACATAATGCAGTTATGTCCCGGCCTCTTTTTGTCTTACACTTCTTGTGTTACTCTCTGTAATTCCGAATCTTCTTGCAACATACCAAGCTTATGCAAATCACTTTTACATGTATACACAAACTGAGATAAACCCTTGATTTGTTCAATATCGCTGCTTGTTACAAAGGAATTGATGTTGGCTGTCATATGTTGAATGCCGCTTAACAGCTCTTCTTTTTCTTGTTTCAGACGTGCTGTTTCAGCGCGTAATTGCTCTAACTCTTCTTCTGCACCATAATTTTCTTTTGCATGATCCACCGCTAGATTTGAAAGCTCATATATCCCTTCTATTAATTGATACATTTGGCGCTCACGTACTTCATTGTGCTGAGAAATCGTTTGAAAGTTATGAATCATGCCGGATAATAGATGAACCAGATTTTTGCGCGGCTCATCACGTAGCACTTCAGCTTCTCTATGTAACAACGCATGTGAAGCTTCCAGTTTCCGTTTTGATCTTCTCTTGTATTCTTGCCCAGGCTTTCTTCCTGGTTTTTGTTTTGTTGTATTTTCAAGTGACATTTTATCATTTCTGAGTTTATAGTAGGTATTTTGTAATTGGCTTTTCGTTTTAGGAAACACTGATAACATCTCATTGCTAATTTGCTCAGAGATGATAACCACGCTAATACCGTTCTTTTGAAAGAACTTATATACAGTAAGTAAAAGTTCTAATTCTTCTTTTAGCCAAACTGTTTCGGATTTTTCATACGCTTCTTCTCCGCCGAGTGCTGTTACAGCACCTTGAAACGCGACCATTTTTTCATATAAATATATGACTTCTTCCCCCTGTATACCATATTGCTCTGCAAATTTCGCTGCAGTTGCTTCAAACTCATTTACAGATATGTTAGCAGATAGAGCGTCTTGCAATGTTGTTAGTATATGGATCATATCGTTACGATTCATTTTCAAATTTCGCCCCTTTGTTTTTTATAAAGAACATTTTTATATTCAATTTCATTGATTAACTATAGTGTACCCTATTTTTGAATTATCCGTCAATACATTTTAGTAATTTCATTCTTTAAAAAGAACGTAAAAATATTATTATATACGTGCCACTAGAAAAATCGTCAATCTTTTTTGTTTGGAGAGAAGAGTGGGCGATGTGTGGACTCGGGCGAGGACTAAAAGCTGCACGCGCTCAATAAGACCATACAACACGTAGCGAGGCGTTCTAGCGCTGTGATTTTCTTTCTGTTTCTATGTCGAAAAAACTATGTAGACTTATATAGTTGAACATATATAGATTAAGTTAATAAAAAAACACTCTTTTTAGAAGAGTGAAGAAAACGGTCCGTGTGCAGTTTCAGCCGGTCCTAAAAGAAACTCGTATTGGATAAAACCATACGATATAAAGCACGAAGCTCTTGCGCTTTCATTTTTCTATCGCTGTCATAAACTTGTGGTATTTACATATAAGAGAAGGTAGCGTTCACTACCTTCTCTTATACTTACACATTAAAAATAAACTGATCCACCAAGCCTACTAACTTCTCAATATCAGGCTTACTTACCTGTGCATCTGCTCCTACGGCTTCACCTTTATGATACAATTCGTTTGTAATTAACGAAGAGAAAATGATAACTGGCAACGTGCGTGCAATCGGGTGTTCTTTTACCGTTTTTGTAAGATGATGGCCATCCATTTTCGGCATCTCGATGTCGGTAATTAATAGATTTAAATGGTCGTGCATACCCTCTCCTTGCTCTTTCGCAAGCTTTTCAATTTGCTCAAGCGCTTCTGCTCCATTGCTGAAGAATTGTAGCTTTTTATAGCCGGCTGCAGTTAAAGTTTGCTCTAAGATTTGTCTTAACATATGAGAATCCTCAGCAATATAAATAACCTTGTCTCCACGATTTAAACCATCTTCATTGTTTGGTAGTTTTTTCGCTTCATAGCCCGAAGAATCGCTGATTTCTACGACAATTTTTTCATAGTCCAATAGAAGTACAATTTTGCCTTCTAGCTTCACAATACCGGACGTTGTTTCCTCAAGACCCATAGACAAAGAACCAGGCTCTTCGATTTGTTCCCATGAAATACGCTGAATGCGATGTACTTCATCCACGCGAAAGATTACCTTCATTTGATTCAATTCAGCAATGATGAACTTTGTTTCTTCCAATGGTTTTATGCTTTCAATGTTTAAGCACTGCGCCAAATTGATAACCGGTAAGATTTCACCTCGCACCTGTACCACGCCTTCTACAGCAGTATGCGCCTGCGGAACCGCTGTTACAGGCATTGGATTAATAATTTCGCGCACTTTCATTACATTAATACTAAATAAGCTTTCTCCAATCGTATATGTAACAATCTCCAGTTCATTTGTGCCGCTTTCTAATAAAATACTTTGTGACATAGTAATCCCCTTCCACGCCTGTATCAATAGTGCGTATGTTTTATATAGAGAGAGGAGAAATAAATTCACCATGTAAGCCTTAGCTATTTCGCTACGTTTCCCTCTCATTTTCAATTTGAAATACTAGTTATCTTGTAATATCCGTTAATTCATGCAGTAGTAGTGATTGCGCTTCATATACCTCTGCTGTTGTTGCATCTACAGTTTGTTGTAAAGTTGCTTCTACAGACGTACGAAACGCGAGTGGCATTTCTGAAAGCATCCGCTCCTTTGTAGCAAGGTCCAGACCTTTGCATGCCAAAGCATACACTTCTGGATTTGGCACTTTTACAAACAACTGTTGAAACACGGCAGACGGTAATTCTTTAATCCGTTCAAAATGAATCGGTGTATTTGAAAACAAGAGTTCATATTGAATGTAAGATATATTCTCTCGAATCACTTGAAAATAGCAGTTGTTTTTATCATTTGTAAAATAGCCGAGCGGGTCTGACATAATTCGCTCTACTTTTTGAATAAGATCAGGCAGATTATGCCCCTCCATAATGCTTCGTTGCTCCAAGCCCTCTGCTGTTAAAAACGTAACACGGTACTTATTCATCGCAGTTCCCCCTATGCCAGCAATTCAATATTGTTTAGCCAAAAAGCAAGCTCTTTGTCCTCACCGGGCAGCGCGATAAAAAACTCCTTGCACTTCATTTCATTTGCAAAAGCTTGGTATTGCCAAACACCCTCCTTGCAAATGCCGATAAAATAAAAGGCATGTACTCTTCCTATTACCGCTTTGCGTTCGCCAAACTCATACGGAGGAATTTGCTTGACTTCAAACTGATTCGGTAAGTAGACTCCCGTTTCTTTTTCAAACTGTATAATTTGCTTTGCCAGCAATTGCTTATCCTGAAAAAACGGTAAACTCAGGATACGCTCCTCACGTGTTGTCATAGTGAAATCCCCTTTTTATTAACGAATTAGGTTTACAATATCGTTTAACACTTCATCAGATACTTTAATTACTTTAGAATTTCCTTGGAAACCACGCTGATATACCATTAAGTCAACAAACTCTGTTGATAAGTCTACGTTAGAGCCCTCTGTCGCACCGCCTCGTACAATACCTGCGCCGTTTTGCCCGGATACACCAATACTAACGTTTCCTGCTGAAGGTCCCTCGACATAATTACCATTCCCTATTTTCTCCAAACCTTTTTCGTTCGGAAACGTTGCCACTGCCAACTGTCCAGCTGTTTTTACACTACCGTCTGAATATTTAACCATAACATAACCACCATCAGTAATAGCAAAATCTGTAGGAATGCTTGCTGCTCTACCCGTTACATCAGTAACCTTTAATGTTTTATCCGTTGGATAACGAGTAATATCAGTTAGGTTTAACTCAATCCTTTTACCTCCAATCTCAACATATCTTCTCTCTTCATCATTACTTGAGTTTCCTTGTGCATCAAATATGATGGTGCCTGTTGGTTGCGTAGATTCGACATATCCACCTAACCCATCCGGTGTTCCTGTGATAATTTGGGTAGCACTTCCATCAATAGTAGCACTAAATGAAACCGATCCGTCTGGATTTTCTGTAAACGTTACATCCAACATTTGCTTGTTTCCAGCTACATCATACACCGGAAACTGAATTTTAGTTGTCGGTTCATCTTTAGCCAAATTTCCTGAAATTTTACCAAAGTTAGTTTCTTGACCTGCTACTGCTGTACCTAAAGGGATTGAAATTGGTTGCGGACTTTTGGAAAAATCAATATTATTTGTACCTGCTACCGTCCCATAACCCAAGACATATTTTCCTTCTGCATTCACAAGGCGATTATCCGCAGATATAGAGAATGTTCCTTTACGTGTATACGTATTATTTGCTCCATTCGTATCTCCAAGTAGGAAAAAACCTGCTCCCTCAAAAGCTACATCTGTCTTCCCACCTGTTAAGGTTAGAACACCACTCGTATAGTCCGTGTTAACACCACTTAGCTTTACGCCACTACCTATACTCTTTGCATTTGTTCCAGCGTACTTATCATCTCCTTTTGATCCTGATGTAGTTCGATATAACAAATCATCAAATATTGCTTTTTGTCTTTTATATCCAACAGTTTGTGAATTGGCAATATTATTAGATGTAACGCTCAATGCTTCTTGGTACGTTTTCATACCTGAAATACTCGTATACAATGACTGAATCATCTTAATTTCTCCTTACTTCTCAATTTTGTTTTTTACTGAAATAACTTGTTGCATAGAAATGATTTGGTCACCAATAACTAACTGAATGCTACCACCACTTAGGCGAATTTGATCCACTGTTCCTACAATTACTTCCCCACTTTCACTTGCAGCCTCGACTTCCTTACCTAAAAATTTCATCCCACCCTCAATTGCATTGGACTGAACAGCATTTGAGAACGTCTCAATTGATTTTGTCATATTTTGCACTTGCTCCATCAATGACAATTGTGACATTTGATTCATCATCTGATTCATATCCATTGCATTAGAAGGATCTTGATATTGTAAGCTTGTTAAAAAAAGTTTGAGAAAGTCATCTTTCCGCATCATACCTTGCGTTACACTTTGTTGCGTTTTTTGTGTAACTGGCGTATAGATGCTATTGCCATCAATCTTCATTTTCTGCCCCCCCTAGTAATCCATGAAATATCATATTAGTATCTTCATTTTGTTTTTTTTCTTGTTTTTGTTGTTGTGATTGTCGCTCCTGCTGCCTGCTCTGTTCATTTCCCTCTCTTTTCTCTTCCTGATGCTTTTCAGAGAAACTTACTTCAACTTGTACAGATCGTTCTTGCAATCTCTCTTTTATTTCATGTAACACCGCTTCTACGGAAGACTTCGCATCATTCTTTTCAATGTCTATGTGAATTTGAATCAAAGAACCATTTTTCTTAATATAAACATCTAAAGATCCCAATGATTCCGGTGTTAGCTGTAAAAGTACACGGTCACTTTTTACAGTATATTTTTGAATATCATGTATTTTGGAGTGAAGTTGATGTTGCAAAGAAGATATATTTAGTTTCTCACTCTGTACACCAACACTGTCTTTTTCCGTTAGATGAACTATGGATACTTGTTCGTTGTTAGCAATAGAATCCACCATACCCACAAATGTATCATTAGATCTACCTTCATTCCCTGATAACAATTCGCTTTGGAAATCGTTAGTATCGAGAATCCTATCTAAATCTGATTGGTCACCTATATTTCTTTTAGGAATAAAAATATTGTATACTTCCGTAGAAATTACTTGTTGTGCCTCTAATTTTTGCAATAAGCTTCCAGTAGTGTCTTCGGAAAATAAATAAGAATATTGTATATCTTGTCTTACCTGTAAGGCATTCAATATATCAGTTTGTATATTGTTTGGTAGCTGGTCAATTTTGATATTGCCATATTGTTCTTGTGCTTGTTGCAGAGCTAGTATCAGTGGAACCAAACTTGCTTCGTCCTGTTTTACTTTCTCCAATTCAAGTTGTTGCTTAGATACAGCGGACAAAAGATTCAAGTCCGACAAAGAGAAAACTGTATAATCTATATCAGAAACCGATCTAGTCAAAAGTAGAACGTCTTTGCTTTTTGAATGTGCACTACTTAATTCCGCTGCATCAATTTTTGAACTTACTTCGTTTACTTTTGGAAGCATATTCATATCGAAAAAACCATTTACATTATGTAAATTTTGTATATCGTATAAAGGCGTTTGAGGTTTTTTCACTGGATATAGCGATAGCATTTCTGCAACTTGCATTTGTATATTCATTTATAATCTCCTTTACTACTTAGCAACTGCTAAACACATCTTAAAATCTAATAGATGACGTTCTTCTTTTTTTGTCATTTCTCGTTCGTGCTCCCGCACCTGTTCCACAAACAGCCCTTGTACCACTTTTTGTTTTTCTCGAATTTGCTGCAAGATCGTTTCATTTTTTTGTATAAATTCTCGAATTTTTAAAATTCGTTTATCATACTCTTTTAATCTATCAGGTGCGAATGTATGTAAAGAAAGAATTCCTCCTGCAACGTCTGCTCCCGTTTGTAACATTCTTGAGCGAGAAGTTAAACGATATAACTCTCGTTCTTTCTGTGTGGTTACATTTTGCAGTTCCTGGAGCAATAAACCAATTTCCTTCATAACTTGATGCTCTTCATGTTTCATTTGCATGTTGATAATTTGGTACTGCTCTTTGTTCACAAGTCTGCACTCCTTTATACATACATCTATCTATTATTATATATCTTTTTTTAAAAAATTTCTTTTAGATTTTTATAATATTTTTATATTTTTAATAAAAAAATCTTCCATCATGTTGATGGAAGATTTTAAGAGGAAGAAAGCTGACCTATTTTTTCGATTGTTTCATGGAATTGATATGATTGAGAACGACCTTGCTTTAGAAATTCATTAATAAAAGGCACCTTATCTTTTGCTTTAAAAATATGCGCAGTTTCCGCGTTTTGCTGAATTGTTCCAAGTTTAAAGTATAGCTCATTCTCTTTGTAAAGAGACAAGTATTTGCGAATCTCATTCGCATATTGCCAGTGCGCTTCCTCTACAATCTCTTCCATAATCCGGCTTACTGAATCCAGCACCGATATAGCTGGATAATGACCAAGCACTGCCAATTCACGCTTCAACACAATATGACCGTCAAGAATACCACGCGCTAGATCAGGAACTGGACCATTCATATCATCTCCGTCTACTAGCACTGTATAAATTCCTGTGATTGATCCTAACTGTGTTTTTCCTGACCGCTCTAACAACTTTTTCATATAACTTTCCATTAGCAATGTTTTTCCGCCAATGGGTAAATCTTTTACTGCAATATCAACGCTTCTTCTTGCATCAGCAAAACGAGTAATAGAATCCATCATCAACAATACATTATTACCCTGATCACGGAAATATTCTGCTATGGATGTAGCAAGCTTTGCAGCACGCATTTGCATAAGATGACTCTCATCAGACGTGGCGACAACCACGACACTTTTCTGCATTCCTTCTTCGCCCAGTTCTTTACGAATAAAATCTTGCACTTCACGTCCGCGCTCTCCAACTAAACCAATAACGTTTATGTCTGCTTTAGCATTTTTCGCAATCATGCCAAGTAATGTGGATTTTCCGACACCGGATCCGGCAAAAATACCAATTTTTTGCCCAATTCCAATTGTTAGCATGGAATCAATTGCCTTAATGCCGGTTTCAAAGACATCTGTGATGGCCTGCCGCTCAAATGCATGAATGGGCGGACTATCAAGCTTCACTTTATCAACAGGAGGCTGTTCAGCACGATTAAGGATTTCTCCGTTCGCGTTTAGTACTTTTCCTAACAAGTGTTTCCCACGCGGAATACTAACTTCTTCTGCAAGCTTTATCACCCAGTCCCCATAGCTGACCTTTTCATTTTGGTTAAGTGGTAATAACATATTATTTTCTTTTTCAATTGCAATCACTTCACACAACACACGATTTTCTCCGACTGCACAAATATCACCAATTTTTACTTTGGGACCTTTTGCTATAAAGAGTTGCTCTTGTACACTATGAATTCTGCCCTTGGTTACGTATAAGGGCGCGGAAATAAATTGATCCCATAGCTTTTGTTCTTGCTTTAGGTGCACATCTCTTCCCCCTCCGCTCTAACTTCGGTAACTCTTTCGCGCAGTTGTTTAAAAATAGCACCAATGCGATATTCAAAGTATTCTTTTTCTTCTTCTAAAACGAATTCTCCCAAACCAAGTGAAAAATCAAATTTCCATTCTACCATGCCTAAAAGCCATTGTGCCCGTGCTTCTTCTTGTTGAATATATTCATAAGTATCAGGATGTACAGTAATCCGTAGCTTCTCAAAAGCAATCGGCAAAGTTTCTACAATACCTGTTAAAATTTCCAGCATCGAAAGCTGTTTCGTATCAATCGCTTGATTAACAACTTTTTCAGCCAATTTCAATGTATTATCCCAAAGAAACTCTCGTACTTCATAATGTAATTGCTGTCTTTCTTGTGACAGCGCTACTTCTTGTTGTGCCAGTTCTTCTTCTAAGCGTTGTTTATCAGCAAGAAATTGCAGTTGTGCTTGCTGCAAAGCTTGTTCACGAAGCTCCAACTGTCTCTTGACTTCTGCAAGTTCTTCACGCTCTTTTTGTAGCTGTTCTTTTTCAATTGTAAAGTTCACGATATCTACCTGAGGAATTACATACTCGTCTTTCTCTTCTGTACTATAACGAAGCTTAAATTGCTCATCCGAAAAAGAAACAGAATTCCTGGGAATTCTGTTCTTAAATAATGACATCCTCTTCACCTCGCTGTACGACAATTTTACCGTCCTTCTCTAAACGTTTAACGGTGCTTGTCACTACTTGTTGTGCTTTCTCTACATCCGCAACCTTAAGTGGCCCTAATCCGTCCATTTCATCAACAATCATCTGCTTACGACTAGACGAAATACATGTAAACAATTTCTCTTTAAGCTCTTCTTTTGCACTTTTAAGCGCTTTTGCAAGCAAGTTATTGTCTTTAATTTCTTCAAGAACACGGCGCAATGCCAAATCATCGAGTCGTAGAATATCCTCAAAGACAAACATATTTTCTCTAATTTTTTCAGACAAGGCATAATCTTCTACATCAAGCTTCTCAAATACCGTTTTTTCGACACCACGTGATACATTGTTTAAAATATTTACAATAGTTTTCAAACCGTCTGTTTTATTCGTAGGACCAAATGACATATGCTTAAGTTTTGATTTTAATAGTTCGCCAATTTGGTTAACTAAGTCACCATCAACCTGTTCTAGCTTAGCGATGCGCATAACTGTTTCTACCATTTTTTGCTCAGGTAATTTTTCAATTAGTCGTGATGCTAACTGCGGCTTAATATGTGATGCGATAATAGCAATCGTTTGTGGTGATTCATCATTTAAAATTGTTAAAAGTGACTCTAAATCAGTTACAGAGTTTAAAAAATCGAACGGATTATCAGGATTTAGTGACATATCTTGAATTAACGCTTCCCATTCTTCATCTGACATGTTTTTAAAGAGTCTGCGAATATAGTTACGATTTGGTGCCATCATGCTTAATTCGCGAATACTCATTTCTTGCATAAATTGTCCAAGAACATCTTGTAAAGTATCTGTTGGATATTTCTTAAATCGTGAAATCTCGCGCAACAGGGTTTCTTTTTCATCCTCATTTAAACGAGTTACCACTTCAGCAGCCGTATCTTCATCCAAAACTTGAATTAAGATAGCTGCTTTTTCTCGTGAGGTTATTTGTTCGTTTTTGCTCAATGTTCTTCCCTCACTATTCTACTGATTTAACCATTTTTTCAGGACTCTTGCAGCCTCATCAATATTTTCCTTGGCAAGTTCTTGCACTTGCTGATCTAAAGACGGCTCCTGAGAACCTTCGTCATTTATTGTTGCTGCAACTTCTTTATGAGCTGGTATATCTTCTATAACAAACAAATCTTCTCTATCTTCTTCAACAGTCTGCTCTTCTTTACGCTTGCGTCTGCGCATTACATAAACCCCACCTGCTCCTAAGAGCAATGCAGTTACCACCGCTACTATACCTGAAATTATAAGCCAATTGTTACCCTTTTCTTCTACCTTTGCTGGTTTGGCCTGTTCTTGTTTTGCATAGTCTACAGGAACAACCGTAACTTGCCCATTTGTAAAGCTACCATTGGCATCTGCCTGTAAACCTGCAGCCGTCGCAATTGCTTGCCTAAAGGTATTTGCATCCATGTTGCGCTTGAATAATGTCTCCTCATCTACCCATACAACAACATTTGTACTTGTTAATTCAGGATGCTTAATAATAGTTTCTACTGTTTTATCAATTTCATAATTTTCTGTCGTGTTGCTATTATCTTGATTATACAGTATATTTCCTTCTACACTGTTATTGTTATAATTTGGAACTTCTCCATTTGCAGCAATGCCGGCTTCCGTTGTAGCACCACTGTTCTCCGTTGCAGTGGATTTTTCTTTTTGGTCTTGCTTGCTGCGAAGCATGCTTCGATCACCATACATTTCCGTTTGTCTTGTTACTTCATCATAATTCACTTTCACACTTGTATTTACATGAAAATTATTTAATTGAAACAAGTTCACCAGCGTTTCGGAAATGTTTTGTTTGAGTCGTTCTTCAATTTGTCTTTGCATAACCAGCTCTTTTTCAAAAGAAGAAGAAGCGTTTTGTGCTACGTCTGCTGACTTGGAGATAACGCCTTTTTTACTGTCAATAATGCTAACATCTTCAGCTTTCACGCCGGGTACTGCAGCGCTAACCATATATTGAATACCGAGAATTTGTTCCTGTGTGAGACCTTGATTGCCGCGAACACCAATCGTAACGGCAGCTGTTCCGCTAGGTGTTTTTTCATCAAAGATGCTCTCTTTGTCAGGTAAGGTAAGTTGTACATTTGCGGTTTCAATAGAGTTAATATTTTTTACAATATCACTTTCCAGTTGTTTGCGAATCCCAACAGTTTGTCTCATTTTTTTATCTTGCTCACTGAGCCCGAGGGAACTTTCTAATAAAATATCATCTCCGCCAGCGCCATTGTTAGGTAATCCTAACTCACGCATACTAGCTCGTACCCATACTACATCTTTGTCTGGTACCTTAATAGAGCCGTCTTCTTGTAGCTGATAGTCAACACCTAGTTTAGAAAGTTCGGCTAAAATTTCTTGCTGATCCGTTTCATTTAAATTTTTATATAAAACTGCGTAGTTATCCGGTAATGTGAAATACAATGAAACACTGGTCACAATCGCAAGGAGAACTGCGCCAATCACCATTTTGTGCCAAGACTTAAGACTCCCGGCTATTTCTTTCAGTTTCTCCATCAATTAGCCCATCCTTTTACAGTTGCGTATTCATTAGCTGCTTGTAATTTTCAATCACATTATCACGTATTAATGCAGCTGTCTTCATCTGGCTTTCAGCTTTCATTTGCGAAATTAAAACTTGACTCGCTTCTCCCTCACCCTTGGTAATTAAGTTATATGTCGCAACTTGATTTGCATTTTGTGTTTGTGTCATTTCATTTAACAGAGAAAGAAATTGCTTGCCTTCGTTTTCTCCCGAAAGAGGGCGCGCTGACAAAGTAATGGGTTTAAAGTTTGTAATTTGATCTATACGCATGATATTCTCTCTTTCTATGCTCTTCCAATCTCTAAATCTTTATCGAGCATTTTTTTATTCGCATTTAAAACAGATGTGTTAGCTTCATACATCTTTTGTGCAATCATCGCATTGGTCATTTCAGCCGTTAAGTCAACGTTCGGATACCTTACATACCCTTCGGCATTCGCATGAGGATGTGTCGGCTCATATACAAGTCGTTCTGTTTGATCAACGGATATACTTTTAATATGCACACCTTTGCCCGTACTTTCAAGCATGCCAGAAAATTGTTGAGCGTCTTGCAAAACAACGCGCTGTCTAAAATACGGTGCTTCATTCGGCCCATTTGTTGTATTCATATTCACAATATTATTAGACGTTACTTCCATCCATTTCTTTGCAGCAGTTAATCCAGAACCGCTTATATTCAAGGCATTAAACATATACACTCCCTACTTTCCTCGTGCTGCTTGATTAATTACTTTTTGACTATTCAGTGCTCCAACAGCTAGAGAATAAAGATGATTGGTTTTCATTAATTCAATCATTTCCTTCGTCGTATCTACACTATTTCCATCTTGGTTAACTTTAGCATTGCCCACCTGAATTTGATACGGACGATTTATTTGCGACATAACGGCAATATGCCGTTCGTGCGTAGTTAAAAGTGCATTGTTCCGCTTTATTTGTTGTACAGCACCCTCCTCGTTTAGCCTCTCAATAAATTTTACATCTTTCGCTTTATAACCCGGCGTATTGGCGTTGGAAATATTCCCCGAGATAACATCACGCCTTGCCGTCAAGTAACTCATGTAATTGCTAATTCCGCCCACAAAATCCACAGTTCATATCTCCTTGCCCTTTATACATATTTTCCATACGTAGAATTAGCTCGCCCTTTTGCATTTTCTGACAAGATGATTTGTTCTAATATATCTTTTTCTTCTTGCACTTTGCACTTTGCTTCCTCTAGCAACAAAATAAGTTGCTGTGACAAAACTTCCCGTTTTTCTTGTTCAAGAGATAAAAACCACTGATTAAAGTGGTTCATTTTTTCTTGTAGTTTCTCGTAGGATACAATAATATTTCTCGACTCATTAAAACAACTCAAAAAATCCAGATAGGGTTCATTGCTCTGCATGATGCAACGCCCCTTGGTATCCCTCTATTAATTGTTGAAGCACATAAATCATATCATTAATTCCTTCTGCAGTTCTTGTCATTTTTATTTTGCTAAGTTCTGCTAAGATCCACTCATAAAGCGAAGTCAGATTTTTGTATAACTCTTCATCTGCATCAGGATTTAGCTGCAATGTAAGCTCTTCAAAAATATTCTCTAGCTTTTCAATTACTGCATCCCCTTCTTGAAAACGAAAATTATTTAAAAGTTCTCCTAAATTACGAAACTCAGCAACACTTTTTTCATATATAAGGATTGTGTTTTTAATAGGGTTACTAGTCATAATGCTATTTTGCATATATCGTTGCCACGCTTGCATGCTGCTTCCTCCTTTTAATCATCGTTGTCTTTCTTTGTCACAGCCTTAATGTAATTCAGTTGTGTATTCAAAGCTGCCATCTGTTGTTCTAACTTGGCATACTTCGCAATAATCGCATCTTGTCTAGAGCGGTTTAATTCATCTATTTTAGTAATTTGCGTATTAATTTTTTGCAGTTCTTCATCATAACTCTTAATTCTACTACCGATACTACCTGTTTCACCAAACACCTTGTCCAACTGCTTCTCAAGGTATTTACCAAGTCCATTTGCACCAAAGAAAAAAGCTTTTGCACCGTCAGGATCTTTCTTAAAAGCATCTTGCAGCTTTGTAGCATCTAGGTTAATCCGTCCCGTTTTATCCATTTGAATACCATATGAAGATGCATATTTGCCGTTGACTTGAAATATACTAATTGCTCCTAAAGCTCTGCTTGTACTCAATACCGCATTGGAACCTTGTAATACACCGCCTTCACCGCCGTATGTACCAAGTTTGCCAATGGCATTGTTATATTCATTACTCATTGCCTGAATGATAGAAACAGAATCATTTACAGAAGAGTCACCTACGTTCACTGTTACCGGTGTATTAGCCGGCGTCGGAGTAGTTAATGTGATGCTAACACCAGGCAATATGTTTTCTACTGTATTAGAAGCATTTGTTAGAGATACACCGTTAATAGAGTACTCTGCATCCTGCGCTTCTATAATATTTTTAAATGCATTGCTACCGTCTACAATGCCAATATCTTGCCATAATGACCCTGTACCTGATTCTATTGTAATAGCTGACGCTACACCTGAATTTTTGGCAGTCATATAAAGACGATCTCCGGTGGCATCTTTAATCGTATATACAGATACACCATAGTCCCCGCCATTAATTTTGTCAATAAGCTGCTTATATGTCATACCTGCATCAATAACTACATCTTTTCCATTTAATTTAACACCCGTTGCTGAGGTCACTGTCGCTGCCAAATTAATTGCTGTTCCTCCACCAACTTGATGACGCGTTGCTAATTTTGCAACTTCAATCTTATAAGAGCCGCTAATTGCACTCGCTCCTGCTTTTACGTCCACATATCCAGCAGTAGACATCGTGACCGCTTTTTCACTACCAGTAAAAGATGCAACTTTCCGCACTGCCTGTATAAGTGATGAAAAGTCATTTTGAAAGTTGCTGTACGTTTGCTTGTTTGTTGTCGCTGTATTTTTCTGGCGAAGCATCGGGCTTTTTCTTGCTTCTAACGCTTGCAGCTCCATTTCTACAAGATCAGCTGTGTTAATAAGGGTATTACCAAGACCCCATATTTGGGTTCCGTTTGAACCATATGCTGTAACTGTACCGGCCACTATTCATTCCTCCTACATATAATTCAATATACTTACTTTGTTCATCATGCTAACAGCCTGGAGCGTTGCTTGATACGTTGCATTCATATACGATAAATCTGAAATCGCTTCTGCCATATCAATGTTTTCTACCGCGGAGCGGCTTTCCTCCAATGCGATTTTTTGTGTACCTAAAATATCGGAGAAGCTTTGAATCGTACTGCCTATTGCTCCGACTTCAGTAATTGCATTAATCACATTGTCTGTATTTCGTCTGTTTTCTGCGAGTGCCGTCTGTACACCAGCCATATCATTTGTATTTAGTTTTTCATAGATAGTTTCCAATGTTCGAAGTGCCGGGGTAATCACTTTATTACCACTTTGAAATATTGTGACATCATATCCTTCATTTAGTTTCCAAGTCACACTTTGATCATCACCTTGGTACGCACCATTATCATCATAGGGAGCCGTCTCTGTTTTACTCCCTCCAAAAATATAGCGTCCATCGTATTGCGTATTGCCTAAATACTTGACCTGTTTAATTAAGCTGGCCACTTCATGCGCAATTGCTTTTTTATCTTCGGGAGATTGCGTTCCATTTAGTGCCTGAAGTACGAGTGTATTAGTGCGATCTAAAGCTTGTCGTAAATTACTGAGTGCACCTTCTGTGTTAGATAACACATTCTTCACATCCGTAATATCTTTTTCCATTTGTTCAATATGTCTAAGTGCATGCCCAATGGCTAACGTCTTTCCTGCCGCTAGCGGTTCATCGCTCGGTCGCAAGTATTTCTTACCGGATGATACCTTTTGTTGGTTTTCCGCTACACTTGTTTGTACTCTCATAATTTCATGCTTGGTCCAGTTGGCATGTTGAAATGTTGAAATTCTCATTGTCGATTCCTACCTTTATGAAAGTATTCCAAATAACGTGTCGTACAGTTCGTCAATCACGCGAATGGCTTTAGAATTGGCTGTAAAATAGTTTTGATACATCATTAAATTAACCATTTCTTCGTCGAGATTCACGCCTTCTACGCTGCGTTTATCTTTATCGATTCCTTGTAGCACTTCTTCATGTATAGTATGTTGAGATGTCGCTGTGTTCGTGTCCGTTGCAATTTTTACACTCAACTGATCCATCGCCTTTTGGTATGTGATACCTGATGGAATTGTCGTATTTTTCAACTGCGCAATTTGTTCGGCTTTTTCAGCGCTCAGCGCAAGGGAAAATGCATTGCTTACAAAAGTCGGATTTATTTGCAAGGTGTTTCCATTCTTTTCGAAAAATACTTGTCCTGCGATATCGTTCACTTTCTGAGTAAAGTTATTTGAAAAAGTGTCTAATTCTTCTAGATAAGCAGAAGTATGTTTATCTAGCTCTTCTGCTGCTTTTATACGACCACCTTGTAGCAAAGCAGGCTTATCGTTTAATTGTACTATTCCATTTTGTAGCGTTATCGGAATAGCATCCGTACCCGAAACAACAATCATACCACCTACCCTTATTGTAGGGATATTAGGATTTAAGGATTCATAACCAATCTCTACCTGTGCGTACGTTGATAACTCACTAATCAATTGATCTCGCTCATTTAAGAGTTGGTTTGGAACGGTCGAAGCATCTGCGATTCTTTTATTTATGTTTGCTAATTGCCCTGCAATTCTATTAAAAGTTTGTACAGAAGCTTGTAAATCTTCTTGCGCTTGCCCTTTTGCAGTGCGTAAATCAGTTGCAACACGATTCAATTCAGATGCAAACTTCACACCTTCAGAAACAACGGTTTGATAATACGTAGATTGCGTAGGATTTTTAGATATTTCGTGCCAAGCTTGCAAAAAGCGATCAATACGTGTTGACAGTCCATTATCCCCAGAAGCATGAAACATGCTTTCAACATTCATCAGGCCGGTTTTCATATATTCGTAATACGAAACCGCAGACAGCTGCTTATTGTATTGTCCAGTTTTAATGTCATCTACCACTCTCTCAATACCAAGTACCTTTACACCATGACCTGGACTATCTGGTACAGCACCAAGAGCGCTCATATTGACTTTTTGCCTCACATAGTGATCGCTTTGCAGATTGGTGATATTTTGCTTTGTCGTAGAAATACCCAATTGTGCGGCCATTAAACCGGACAGCGATGTATTATATTCACTAAGCTTCATATTCTGCTAATCCCCTTTTACAATAATTCGTTTACAAATACTTGCGAATTATGGTGTTGTTCCATATGCATTTCAGAAATACAATCAACAATGTTTTCTGTAATAGAAATTTGCAATTGTAATGCATATTGATTTCGCTTTAAAACTTGTCTTGCATTCTGTTCTTCACGTCGAATTTCTGTCACCAATGTTTCTACATACTCGCGTTCTGAAGATGTGAGCATTATTTTCTCAACACTACCATCTGGCAATAAACTTGCGAGCTCTATTTCTTTGTGTTGTAGTTCCTCTAGCAATTTCATTACTTGCATTTGTAGCGGCTGAATATCCTTAACTTTCTTTTCAATCAACAGTATATGTATTTGATTGCCTACATTCGCAATCTCTTTGTATATACTACAAATGTTTTTCATACAACTCGTAAAACGCTCATACATATGTGTCCCTCTTTTCTTTATAAGACTAAGTTCACAATCAATCCGTGAATTTCTCCAATTTTATGAAGTGTTTCTAAGTGACCGGTTTTTGTATTAATCAAATTCATAACGTCTTCTAATTCATTCATTTCAGCTTCTACTCGTTTCACAACCGTCATTTTTTGTGCATATCCGTATTTAGGATGTCTTGACATGACATCTTGGTACTGCATAAGATGATCGACATAAAAGTTTAAAAATGATTTTACTGCATCTTTGTACTCCATTACGTTATCAATTGTTAACTCTACCTGTATTTTTTCCTTTATATGTTCAATCCCTTGTAAAAGTTGCTCCATTTTTTGGGTAGTATCTTCATTTTTGGCGCCCTCGTGAAGGGCTTTATAAAAATTAGGAGAAAGTGTATTACCTTCTTTTGGAGGCGTAAAAGTAGAAACGGGATTAATAAACGCTGGATTCAGCGACACGGAACGCATCATACACATATCCCCTTTACAACATTATATTCTTATTTATATTTATTTTCGGAAAAAATGTTTTATATAGGTATAAAGACATTTTAAGAGAGAGGCTTCCAACTATCACGAGTTCTATTTAAGTATAGCAGTTTATTTTTTAAAACAATATATTTTTCTATCAATTTTATACAATATAAAAATGTTTTACATATAAATTTTACTATTTTTCGTTTTTTATTTCCATTGTAATTTTAAATACTTAAATTTATCGTTTTATTTTTTTGCAAATATGTTAAAATTTTGAGTGAGGTGGCTTGATAATGAATCTTTTTGTTTGTGGATCCAATCAATTAACAAGTGCGGATAAGAAAGTAATTCGAACTTTCTTAAAACAATATGCACCAAAACACTCCATTCATGTTTTATGCTATAAATCTATTGAAAACGAAGTGTTACGTTTCTTTCTTGAAAATGAAACATATGCACCTCACTTGCATATATATACTTTTCAACCTTTTGCTAACATGACTGCATGGTTTCAGGATATGGTCTCACACTTTTTGTCTCTAGGAGCACATTATACATCCTTCAATCATGTACTGATTCCTTTGTATCGCTCTGATTATGTGCAATACACTCGAAATCTCGTTAAACAAGTCGATTTGGTTGTATGTTTTTATAATGGAGATACACATAAATCTGTTATTGCTGCAGATATTGCAAAAGAGAACGGAATTGATACTTTTATTTGTGATTTACCAGGAGAACATACCGAGCGTGCAAACCGTCAGCTTGAACGTATGCTACGCTTACTGTAAATTCTATCAATCACAGAAAGGATATACCGCTGTGCACAACATAACATCTGAAGAACACGCATATCTTGCATTTTGCCATCGTCTGAAAATCATGCGAGGAATTGATCTTTCTCTCTACAAACAAGATCGCATGAAGCGTCGCGTGGATTCGTTTTTACTGCGACAAGGCTTTCAAACATATGAAGCTTTTTTACAAGCACTCAACTCTGAGCTTTTCAATATCTTTGTTGATTACCTGACTATACATGTGTCTAATTTTTTTCGAAATTATGTAAGATGGACAATCCTGCAGCAAGATATATTACCATTACTATCAACAGACTACACTTCTCTTAAAATTTGGAGCGCGGCTTGTTCTTCAGGTGAAGAGCCTTATACATTAGCTATGATTTTAGAGCATATGCGGTTACAGTATCATATACATGCTACTGATATTGACCCGCACATTATAAAGGTAGCTAAAACAGGTGTGTACCACGAGCGTTCTCTAAGCGAAGTTCCCGCTTTGTTTAGAGACACATACTTCACGAGACAACATGATTCCTATACGATAAACAAAACATTGCAAAAACAGATTTCCTTTGAACAGCATGACTTACTTACTGACACTTTTGCGCAGAACTACGATTTAATCGTGTGTCGAAACGTGATGATTTACTTTACCGAAGAAGCCCGAAATATGGTATATCAAAAATTTAGCAATGCTCTAAGACCGGGCGGTGTGCTGTTTGTGGGTAGTACAGAGCAAATTTTATCTCCAGAAAAGTATCAATTCAAAATTATTCAGCCGTTTTTTTATCAAAAAATATAGAAAGGTGTCTCGTATATATGCGAGACACCTTTTACAATTTAAATTACATGATTTAATGCAGCTTATAATTTTCGAGCATTTCCGCAAGATCCCGAGATATTTCTTGTGAAGAAGCAGCCTCCTTCTCCATATGCATTACGGTCTGTTTCTGATCAGTCGCTTGCTTTGCGATATAATTTGTTTCCTCTGCATATTGTGTAGATAATGCCACAACTTCAACGAGCGTATCTTTGACATCTTCAGCCCCTGCAGACATCTCCTCTGTAGAAGCCGAGACTTCAGCCATCTCTTTGGAAATCATAGTAATATTGTGGACGATTTCTCCTATTTCAGCCCCGGCTTTTGTAATCATCTCTCGTCCTTTGCTTGTTTCTGCAACGCCTATTTCAACCCATTTTCCGGCTTGTTGAATATCTTTATAAATGCGTGAAATAAACACTTGAATCTCAGTCGTTTCGCTTTTTGATTGCTCCGCAAGCTTTCTCACTTCTTGTGCTACAACCGCAAAACCTCTGCCATGCTCTCCTGCACGTGCAGCTTCAATCGATGCATTTAATGCCAATAAATTAGTTTGTTCAGCGATGTCATGAATCGTTTTTACTACTTTTTCAATTTGCTTAGAATTTTGAGATAAGTTTTGAATGGCAACAGAAGTTTGTTCTACTACATCATCAATAACTTGTACTTGTTTCACAGAATCTTCAATGCTCTTCATGCTCGAGTGTGCCTGATTGGTTACACTTGCTGTTGTACCAGCTACATTTGTTGCCGCGGCGGAAACACGGTGCACACTTTCCGTTATATCTTGTAACGCAACAAGACTGCGATTCATACGCTCTGCTTGTTTGATTAAGTTGGTGGAAATAGCTGTTAGAGACGACTCTTGTTGTACAGCTGTTGCAGCCACTTCATTTGAACTTATCATTACATTTGCAGATTCAGCTGATACTCGTTCTGATACATTTCGAATGTGAAGCATCATCTGCCGCAATCCCTCTATACAAGCATTAAAACCTTGTACAACATCACCGATCTCATCTTTTTTATTGTACTGAAGCTGAAAGGATAAATCTCCATAGTTTCCCGCAAACTCCTGTAATCGCTCAGCAACTGTATGCAACGGACGTAATGATCGTCGAATTGTTATGTAGTTCACTACAATTAACACGCTACTAGTTATGATTAAAAGTGCACCTGTTACAACTTCAATTTGTAACTTTGCACGATTAATTGCCCGAATTTCATCATTTAGCTTTTTTTCGACTGATATTTTTTGGGCATTTGCTAAATTAACGCTAGTATCAATGACCTCCATCGCTTGATTAGCTTTAATAAGACCTTGAAGTCGATCTTGCTCTTTTGTCAACAGCAGTACCTGCTCTTCCCCCTGCTGAATTTTAATTTGTAATTGCTGCAAAAAATTTGTTTTAAACTTACTTTTTTGTATGTCGCTCATGCTACGTTTTACAGCACTATAACCTTTAGTTGCTTCTTGCAATTTATCTATTAGCTTCGGTGCAGCTTCTTCACTTGCATTTGGATCGTACCAAAAGCTACCGCGCACTGCTGATGTAATAGAAACTAGCTCAAAACGCACTTCATCATATAACCTAATGGTTTTACCAGCTTGCATAATTATATTTTCCCGCTTTGCTTCATATGTACCGACTATATACGACGCAAAAAGAAATAAAACAAGCAATAATACGATGAAAAAAGAATTTAAGATTGTAATTTTTTTAACCAGTTTCATAGTAAGCTCCCTATTTTGTAATAAATGCATATATGATAAAAATAAGAAAAAAGATTACTATGATTCCTCCAACAAACATGAATGATTGTACAGACTTGCTTGTATATTCTTTTACAAACATACTCATTACCGATTCCATTGCCACTCGCATCCCAATAAAATCAAAATGATTCTTTTCTTTCGTATCTATATCTATGCGATTATGCATTTGTTTTAATAATTCAGTTAATTCTGTTATGTGTTTTTGTAATGTTTCTAATAACTGCTGGAGCATAAGCGGGGCAACAAGCTTATCTCCTGTTATACTTAACTCGGATAAAGTAGGAATCTGCACGGTCATCATTTCATTTTCGTTCACAAGGATTTTCATCGTAATCTTGTACCCATCTTCATCCAATAGGGGTATGTTTTGAACACGTGCGTGGTCAATCAACTGTCCCAAGAGTAAATTTGCTTCGTCTATACTTCCCTGAATTTCAGCTTCTTTCATATGTTGCTGTAGTGCTTGTAATATATTTTTGTAAACGAGCCTTGCTTCTTGTACAGCTGCAAGACCCGCTGAAAGGCTCATAATCATAACAACCGGAGGTCCTGTTGTTTCTACAAACGCCATGTTCACTGTTTCTTTTATAATTTGAGGTGATGTAACGTTTTGTACGTTTCCAGTTGTTAAAGAAGACGGCCGTGAGATTGGTACATCAGAAAAAATTTTCACTCTCCTTCACTCCATTCTTCCCCACTCTATACTACCGCGGATTGCAAAAAACAAGACGAACCCCCCTACGATATATAAGATGGACTTAGGCAACTCCGCTGTAGTGATGGCAGAGGGCGATCTGTTTTCATTCTGTATTTGATTCTTTCTCTCCTGCACCGCCGCTATTTGCTGATTTTTATTAGTAGTTGGTACAAGTGATTTTTTTACCTCTGAAACAAAAGGATCTTCACTCTTAACAACCTCTAACAATTCCGGGGTTTCTGGTTGCAATTCTATCTGAGGTCTTTCTACCGGTTTGTTTTCCTCAGGCGGTACTTCTTGAGATGGTGGTACCTCCTCTGTATGTTCACGAACAATAAGCTGTCCTTCCTCTTCATGTACATTACCCGCTACATCAACAGCACGTAAAACCAGGTGGTATTCACCTATATCTTCTTTCGTAAATATATAAGGTGTGACCCAAGAACCCTCATCTTCTTCTAGGCACAAAGCAGTTTGCTCTTCTCCATTCGTCAAAACAGCAGAGACTTCCCGTAAACCAGATTCATTGTCCGCGACTGTTTCTAAACGGAGTGCATTGCCAACTGTAACTTCTAGCGTATTTGATGCTGTAATAATCGGAGGTATTTCGTCTATTAATTCCGGTTCATCGGATTTTACAAATGCATTGATGGTTTTTCTTTTCCATTCCTGTGTATAGTAGTACAATTCTAGATTCCATTGCCCCTTGCTATCATAAGGTCCTATCTCATATGTACCACTCCAGCTACCGTTTTTTTGCTGTACAAGCTCAAACAATCTTTGCTGCTCTGTATTGTTTGTTGATTGGTCAGGGCGTAGCGCCACCCATACTGCATGAGATTCTATATCCCCAGAAAATATTACTGTTATGCTTACTGAATCTCCACTGTATACTTGTTGATTAGAAACCTCAATTTGTACATCTTCCTCTACTGATTTCATTATGTCATATTGGCAAAAATGAGAGGTTTGTACTGTTTCCGATGGCTGTAACAGAGCTGTAAACAAAGTAAAGGCAAGAAAAAGCTTCATAGTGTTTTTGTCACCCTTACACCAAAATACCCATTCACATTGACAAGCTCACCAAATCCAATTAGAACACCGTTGGCCATGATCTGAATCGGGTCTTCTACCTCTTCTTCTAAAGATACGACCTCGTTCTCCGTAAGCTTTAGAATTTCATCAATGGTTTTTGTTGTACTACCAAATATGAATTCAAGCTGTACTTCAACATTGCTTAAGGTTTCATCTGACAGAAGTCCTGTCAAATTGTGTTCTTGTGATACCAATTCTTCTAATTGAATAGCTTCGATAACTTCGACCGGAGTAGTTGACTCAGGCGCTTCAATGTCTTCCGTATAAGAAGATAATTTGCGAATCATCACTCGTGCTTCATGTAATGGTAAAAATTGATACATGGTAGAACGAATTAATTCTCCAATCTCTAATTCGAAAGTAATTTGAACTAAACCATTTTTGGCAGCTTCATTAGGAAATTGATTCAATTCCTCTGCCAAGGTTACAACCTTTAAGACTGGTGGGGTAATGTCCACAACATCTCCAAACAACTCTGACATAGATGTAGCAGCATGCCCCATCATTTGATTCATGACTTCTTGTGTAGCACTCAGTTCAAATTCAGTAAGTTCTTTTCCTTCTTCAACCTCACCTGTTCCCATCATCATTAAATCCACCATTACTAGTGCTACTTCCTTAGATAACACGAACACGTTTTGATGGTTAACAGCGTGAATAAAGTCCACATTTAGCACAACAAAAGGAATAAGCTGTTCGTCATACGCATGTACAGAAATAACATCTACCGCTGGTACACTAATATGTACCTTTTGATTTAAAAGCGTAGATAATACCGTGGAAGCTGAACCAATAGAAATGTTTGCAATCTCACCAAGCGCATCTCTTTCATATTGACTGAGTGCCGGAATTGATGGCGTTTCGCTCGTTTTATTAGTTTCACCGGATAGTGCATAAAGTTTATGAATCATTTTTTTTGCATTTTCTAATGAAACAATTTGCACAAGTTTTGAATCGACAAGATTATCAATTGTTAGATTAAATGCTACACGAATGAAAACATTGCTGCCTTCTATGCCTGGATTTTTTTCTAGTTCTTCAATCAATTTCACCACTTGAATTGTAGGAGGTGACATATCAACCGTTTCTTGAAAAAACTCTGACATTGAAGTAGCCGCAAATCCCATCATTTGATTCATCGCTTCTTGTACTGCACTAAGCTCCAATTCAGTTAATTCTTTTCCTTCAATATTACCATCACCCATCATCATTAAATCAGCAATAGCTAGTGCTACATTTTGATTCATAACCAAGAGATTATCCATATCCAATCCTTTTGTGAAATGGATATTGAGAACAACATGAGGAATTTCAACATCTCTGTTATCAATTAAGCTGACTACATCTACTTGTGGAGCTGTAATGGTAACTGTTTTATTTAAAAGTGTAGACAAAATAGTGGAAGCCGAACCAAAAGATATATTAGCAATTTCCCCCAAAATATCCTTCTCTTCTTGGCTTAATATATGGGCGTATTTGTAATCTGTTTCATTTGCCAATATATCTTGCTTCTGATCATAGACCATAAAGACGTCTCTCCTGTCATAGTACATATAAAGGTATGTTACTTATTTAAAATGTCCCTAGCTCACGCTAAGGGACATTTGTGTTAAAAACTGTCCGGATTTAAGATTAAGACAACTTTTCCATCTCCTAAAATTGTCGCGCCCGAAAAGTATGCAGAACTGTCCGCAAAGAAATCCCCTAATGACTTTAGTACAATTTCACGCTGCCCGATTATATTTTTGACGATGAGTCCATATACTCTTCTTGCATTTTTTAAAATCAACACTGGAACCATTTTCTCTTCCTTGTTTTGACCCTTTTCATCTTCTCCAAAAACAGCACCAAGCTCTATAATTTCAATAATTTGATCTCGATAATTCAAAACATCTCGTCCTTGCAGGATTTGAATATCCTCTTTTTGAATACGGATAGCTTCGACAATATTTCCTAACGGTATAGCATAACGAGTTTGTTCTGTTTGAATAAGCATAGATTGAATAATAGATAAAGTAAGAGGAAGTTCAATTCTAAATGTACTTCCCTTACCTTCTTCAGAATCAATTAGAAGTTGGCCACCCAATGAATGAATGGTATGCTTTACAACATCTAGTCCAACCCCTCGTCCTGACAGATCAGACACTACTTCAGCTGTGCTAAATCCAGGGCGTAAGATTAATTCGTAGATTTCACGTTCAGATAGTTTGGCACCTTCTGTTTCCGAGATGATACCTTTGCTGATTGCACGCTGCAGGACCTTTGCCTTATGAATACCGCGGCCATCCTCTGAGATTTGAATAATAACGTGATTGCCGCTATGAAAAGCTTCTAATGTAAGTTTACCAGTCTCTGGCTTTCCAGCTTTTTGACGTTCTTCAACGGTTTCAATACCATGATCAACAGCATTGCGAACAAGATGTACAAGCGAATCACCAATCTCATCAATTACAATCTTGTCTACTTCCGTTTCTTCTCCAATAATCTCTAAGTCTATTTTTTTACCTAAGTCCTTTGCCAAGGAACGAACCATACGAGGAAAACGTTTGAATACTGTTTCAATTGGAACCATGCGCATATTCAAAAGTAAATTTTGGATGTCTTTTGAAATATCTCCAAGTCGATTTAAATGCTCTAATAATTCTTTATTTTGAATTGCATGTGCTAGTTCATCTATACGCCCTCTTTCAATTACACTTTCTTCAAACATATTCATCAGTTTTTCAATTCGCTCAAGTGGGACACGGATAGAACGGCTCTCGACTTTAGTACTAATGGTTTGTGTCGCTTTTTCTTGCACATCAACAACTTTTTCTTCCTTTTTTTCGGGCACAATAATATCAATCTTTTCAACATCGGAAATGTCCAACAAAATCTCTTTAATATCATCAACTGTTTTTTCTGTCGCATACTCTAGCATAAGATAATTTCCGAACTCATCCGCTTCAATGCACTCCAAATCCGGAACTGTTTTAACAATATCTCCATATCCTCTCAACGCTTCCATACACATAACCGCGCGAACTGCTTTCAGCATCGCATCTTCACGAATCCATATGTGAATTTGCCAAGCGTCTCCTTCTTTCTGTGTAGCTGTCTCTTCTGATATAACTACTTCTTTTACGGTTGTTCCCGAGAGGATTGCTTCAATTTTATTAGTTGTTTGTCTTGCATCTATATTTCCCCATCCACCAGCTTGTACGTCTGCAACCATCTTCTCTAAATTATCTATACATTCAAATATAATATCTATAATTGCAGGCGTTACCGATAAATTACCGCTTCGTACTTCATCTAATACATTTTCCATCTTATGCGTTAAATCAGCCATCTCAGTGTACCCCATTGTTGCTGACATGCCTTTAAAAGTATGGGCAGAACGGAATATTTCACTGACAACAGCTAGATTTGCAGGATTATTTTCAAGTACTAAAACATTTTCATTTAGCGCCTGTAAATGCTCCTGTGATTCTTCAAAGAAAATATTTAATAAATCATTATCCATCCCAAGATCACCTTTTTCTTTGTTATCCAAAAAAGCACCTGAACACATTCATACAATATCCGGACTGCTTTTGAGATGGTTCAGGTACTTATATAATTAATTATGTTTCCTTTAGTTTGCTACTTTCGTCAGTGCTTCAATTACACGATCAGCTTGAAACGGCTTTACGATGAAATCTTTCGCACCATTTTTAATCGCCTCTAATACCATTGCCTGCTGCCCCATTGCAGAACAAATCACAACTTTTGCATTTGGATCTATCTTAATGATCTCCTTTAATGCCTCTAGGCCATCCATTTCAGGCATTGTAATATCAAGTGTAACAATATCAGGTTGCAACTCTTTATATTTTTGAATTGCTTCTAGACCATTTTGCGCTTCACCGATTACTTCAAAGCTTTCTTGCCCTTTTAATAGATTTTTAATCATTGTTCTCATAAACATCGCATCGTCTACTACTAAAATCTTATGTGCCATATGTATACGCTCCTTTAAATTCTATATCATTACCTGTCGGATAATTATTTAGATTTTAATAATTCCATATTAATTATATATATTTTTATATTATATAAGCAAGATGTATTGTTTGTTTTTTTATTTTTATATAAAAAAGATGCTTTTTTTCTTTTATTTTAAAACTCTATTCATGTTTACTTAGAGACATTCATATTAAGAGCGGCTACCCTTGACTTACCAACCTAACAATTATTTATTTCCATCCCTAAAAAAACAAAGCCCGAACTTGGGCTTTGTTTAGTGAGAAGACACTCCTTGTATACCATGTCCTGTGTTTGACTTAACGAGAATTTCATCAAACTTTGCTTCATTTTCTTTTTTGGAGGAGAGAACTGTACCAAGAAAAGCTGCTACAAATCCAAGTGGAATGGAGATGATACCAGGGTTCGTCAAGGTGATGAGCGGTTCTCCCACAAAAATGGCTTTTCCCACTTCAGGATTCCATACATTCGGGCTAATTGCTACGAGAACAATAGCTGAAATTAACCCAGTCAGCATACCTGCGATAGCACCAGCTGTATTAAAACGCTTCCAATAAATAGTGAATAAAATAACTGGTAAATTTGCACTAGCCGCTACAGCAAATGCTAACGCTACAAGAAACGCAACATTTAAGGTTTGCGCAAACAGGGCAAGGATAACAGATAAAACCGCTACTCCAATTGCAGCATAACGCGCCATTGATACTTGTTCCTTTTCCGTCGCCTTTCCTTTTCGTAAAATTTCGTTATAAAAATCATGCGCAAATGCAGAAGCAGCCGTTAAAACAAGTCCAGCAACAACTGCCAAAATGGTAGCAAACGCAACTGCCGATACAAAGGCAAATAATAAATTTCCACCGAGTTCCTGTGCCAATAAAGGCGCTGCCATATTTCCAGCCGGATTCGCTTTAATAATTTCAGCATTTCCAACAAATGCAGCTGCTCCAAATCCTAAGAAAATGGTCATAATATAAAACGCACCAATCATCCAAGTTGCATAAACAACAGATTGGCGTGCCGTTTTTGCATCACGCACTGTAAAAAAGCGAACTAAAATGTGAGGAAGGCCAGCCGTTCCTAATACCAACGCTAAATTAAGTGATAGAGTATCCAAACCATTTTTATATTTCACACCAGGATTTAAAAATGTCTCTTTCAGCGGTGTAGCTGTTTTCATTTGAGCAAACATTTCTGTCACACTAAAGCCGAATTTTGCAAATACAATAATAGATATGATTAGCGTACCACCCATCAACAGCACAGCCTTTACAATTTGAACCCAGCTCGTCGCTGTCATGCCACCAAAAATAACGTACACCGTCATCAATGTTCCTACGATTAACACTGATGTTGTATACTCAATTCCCAATAACAACTTGATTAACGCACCAGCTCCAACTAACTGCGCAATCATATAAAAGATAGAGATTGTCATTGTATTCAGAGCCGCTACACCTCGTACCTTACGCTGTTCAAATCGAGCTGCAATCATGTCCGCAAGTGTGAATTTTCCTAAGTTTCGAAGAGGCTCTGCAACTAAATATAAAACAACTAGATATGCTACAAGAAAGCCAATACTGTAAAAGAAACCATCAAACCCCGTCAATGCTATTGCACCCGCGATACCGAGAAAGGAAGCAGCAGACATATAGTCCCCGGCGATGGCCAAACCATTTTGCCATCCTGTTAAGCCTCCGCCAGCTGTATAGAAATCGTTGGCATTTTTCGTTTTTTTAGATGCATAATATGTAATAACAAGCGTTCCCAATACAATTACTAAAAAGAGCGCAAACGCAGTCCCGTTCAAGCCTACTCCCTCCCTTTTTCTAAGCTCACTAAAATACGATCTGCCATTTCATCAAAAGCTGTAGCCTTTTTGCTATAAATCATACATAGTGCCCAAGTCATAATAAATTGGGCAAAAGCAAATACCCAGGCCCATGTAATAGCGCCTAATACTGGTGTATTTAAAATCTTTGAATACGACGTCATAAGCGGCAGAGCAATGTAGAAACAAAAGAAAAATAATGACATTGGAATAATAAATCTTTTCTTAGCTTGCAAAAGCTTTTGAAAGTCAGCAGAGCTCGCCACAGCAGTATAATCCACTTCTTTCTTTATTGGTTTGGCATTTTGCTGCATTCTCTCAACCTCCTCGTCCAATTAGTTAAAATATTCTGAAACTTAAGTTCATTTTAAGTAATTTATACCATTAATGGAAGCGGTTTTTTTAGACAAATTTTGCTAATGTAATTGATTTTAGCAATATAACTTACCTGTAAAGCAAATGCTTTTAACATTCATGTATATATACTTTTTAAGCACTTTTTTCTATTCTTATGTAATAATTATTATTTATACATTTTAAAATAATAAAAAATACACACTCCATTTCCGACAAATATCGCTAGTTCTTGTACAGAAAAAAGGACATTTTGTTAGATGAAGAAACAACTGCTGTATCAATACGGATGTAATTTAAAAAATTAAGCAAGCACACTGTTCTTTGCACTACACATTATCGCATTCATAAAAAAACAACAGCTGCATGTGTAGCTGTTGCTTTTTTATGAATTTGCTTCACGTTCTATTTCTTCTATTACGTACTTGTCTCCAAAGATATGGCTTTTTTGTATAATATGTTCTACTGCAAATACTGTAATAGCACCTCGCTGCACTTCCCCGATAATTAGACCTAAATTTGCATCATTTACCGCAAAGCTGATTTGCTGAGGATGAATCAGTACGCGCGGAGCTACAGATTTTACTGCTTCATACACCGGTACACGATCATGTACGTCACGTTGCAATTTTGTTGATAGCTTAATGATAATTTCTTGTTCGTTTACGTATGTACGATACATGTATCTCTCCCCTTAAATCATAAGTTCGATAGCTTTATAAGCAAAATGAATAGAATAACCTACTAATACAATTCCAGCCGCAGTCGTAACCCATCCAAGCATACGCGGCTTTAGTAGCATACGGCCAAAATGAATAGAAAATGCTATATTTATATTCCACAAAATGATTCCTAAAATAATACAAAAACTGTACAATATCGCCTCCTGTTGGCTGACTCTTGTTAATAAAGAGCTAAGGGTACTACCGTAAACACCAAACCAAAAAATCAAGTTGAGGGGATTGGAAAGGGCAATAAAAAAACCTGTTACATATGACTCCTTAACGCCTCCAATCTCTTCTTTTATATATTCCATCTCTCCCTTTGAAATTCCTTGTTTGATGCTCATAAAACCGAGATGAAACAATAAAAAAAATCCTACACCATACATGAATAGTTGTACTGGTGTGTATGTAAAAAAGGATGATAGACCACAATAAATTAAAATCATGAATAGAATATCAGCCGTCATTCCGCCAAGACCAACAGCCCAAGCATGCCAAAAACCTTTCTCAATGCCCCTTTTCAACATTTCAATATTAATCGGACCCACAGGTGCCGCCAAAGAAACACCCAAAACGATTTGCTGTACAATTCCTAAAAACATATGTCTTCCTTTCTTCTTCGTTTTACTATAATACATGAAAGTTGTCCCACTTTTAGAACGTTGATATATTCCTTCTCTGCAAATGAGCGACAACGCTATCTCCACTTATACCTTGTCCTATCCAAAGAAATTTATGTAAGTATTTATATACTATTTCTATCGCATCTTATCTTAGTATGGAAAACCTTCTTGATATTTTTGAAGAGAAGACAACAACTTACATAAAAAGTGACCTTTACGCTGCAAGGTCACTTTTTATGATGAAATGGACATTGTCCAATAATAGGTTTTATATCATCACCTATAAAATATTGTTTCCATTCCCGATGCTCAGGATCACCATAATGGCTGATATTTGGATGCTTAGGCAGACCATCCCACTTCTCTACGCGCTCTCTTACCATTTGTCTGGAATACGCCCCTTTTGGCATATTTCCTTCCAATCCCTCAAAAATCATGCGCGGTTGAAAGCCGATTACAAGACAGTTTCCCAGATCCCTCGTTTTCCTTTGCTTATAAGCAGGTGTATTGCCAAATGCAAAAATAGGCTCACCACCAAATGAAAACTCCCATAAATAATGTTCTGGGTTTTGAGGAATATGAGCAGGCCACGGATGTTCATCCGTTTCATGAAGGTATTGAAGAATATTCCAAAAGTAATCACGATAATACTCTAGCGACTTTTCCTCCTTTTCCGGCTCTACAAATACGAATAATCCTCTCCGCACAAGCGGTCTTTCCTTCATTAATTCCAAAAAAGCAAGCATGGTCGCCGGCAATGTACTCCAATCATCATGTGTGATAAAGGAATAACGCAATTCATTCTTTTTTAATCCAGTCATACCAAAGTAACAAGGAAAAGTCGGATCCGAAACTACGCTCGCAAACGTTGTGAATTCATCACTCAGCCAGGACGGCAGGTCCTGTCTTTCCATAATACTGTTATTGTCGAGTAAATAAGATGTAGGTTGCATCATCTTCCTCCTTATGTAGGGCTACAATTTAAGCATATTGATCAAGAGGAGACCTTATAACCATTTTGTATATTTGTACAAATAGTAACAAACACTACAACTGACATAAAAAGGAGGGCTTTTACATGAGTAAACCATTTAACGGATTCGAACAAGTTTCAATGAAAGTAGAAACTGCACAAAAAATGGTAGGATCTGCCACAATTTCTATGGATCCTGAATTTTTAGAGCATGCAGCTACTGCTGTATCTGAAGCTCGTGCACAGCTCGAAAGTATAAAACAACAAGCTACAGAGCTTGACACATCTTTCTTGCAGGAACAAGAAGCAAAATTGACAAGTGTGGAACACCAATTGCGTGAAGCCAACCATTAAAAGCATCCCATAGGATGCTTTTAATGATATTATGACAATTGTTTTCCTAATTGTTTTAACTGTTCTCCTACTGTGCACTGCTTAATACAATAAGAATGCGCATACAATTTCCCATACTCTTTGCGAAAATGGCGATTTATAAAGCAATCCGTGCAATATATTTCAATAAGATTATGCACTTGTGAAATCAAAATTTTCTTGCCCAGTTTCTTTCACTCCTCGCTTACAATAAACTGACTATCAATTAGTACCCCTTCAAGTGCTTGCTTTGCCAATTGATGTGCTTCCTTATTATTTTTTCGCGACAACGGCTCACATGTATACTTTAACTTTAAGGATTTCGCTACGTTTTCAATTCTGTCTAAATACTGACTCAGTTCTTTTTCATAACATGGCCACTCGCCGGCCAACTGATTTAATACAACTTGTGAGTCACCTCGAAGCGTAACACTTTGATACTTTACGCCTAGTTCCTCTAGCATGTATATGCCAAATTGCAAAGCCGCGTATTCTGCTTCATTATTATTTTCAATTTCTGTGATTTCTTTATTACGTCTGATTCGATAAATTTGATTATTTTGTGTATAATACAAGCTAACACCCAGTCCCGCTCGCTTTGTATGAGGTTCGTAACCGCCATCAAAATATAAAATAATATCATGTGGCTCTTCTTGTACTTTTTTCGTTAATTTTGCTGCCTCTTTTTTGTTCCAAAGTGTTCCTATTTCGTCATAAAATACAATTTCTTTTGTTCGACCCGTCTTTTCAAAATCATCAGCAAAACGAAGTGCTTCTTCTAAACGCATATAATCACTCTGTAGCACAAGTTGTGAACCGTTTTTTGTTTTATAGATCCATTCTAAACGAAACTTCATATTACTCACTCCTTATCTCTCCAAGTATCTTATATACAGGAAACTTACCTTTCTTACATAATAAAACTGCTTGCTCTTCAGAGTTTACATCATCTGAACTTTCCTATATGTATTTATTTATAGAATTGCTATAATGAAACTATTCCATACAAAACGCATTTATACAATTCTATATTATTCAGTATAACTCCAAAAACAACATTCTTTTTAGACAGAAGTTAAGGCGATGCTCAGCTGCGCTTAGTGCTCGCGTGTTAGTGAGAACATAAGCGTGTAGTGAGCGTCCTTATGCTTTTGTTACCCTATCACGCTAGGAAGATTATTTGTACTTATACATTATAGAAATGAGGAATCAACCATTGATTGAAGTGTATATTGACGGTGCTACAAAAGGAAATCCGGGTCCCTCCGGTGCAGGTATTTTTATAAAAGGCATTGCAAATCCGGTTTTGCTTTCTATTCCACTTGGTGTTATGAGCAATCATGAAGCGGAATACCAAGCATTGCTATTCGCATTAAAGTATTGTCTGTCGCATAACTATAAAGTCGTGTCTTTTCGTACAGATTCGCAGCTTGTTGATCGCGCTATTGAAAAGCAGTTTGCTAAAAACAAAGCATATGCCCCTTTGCTGGATGAAGCATTGCAGTTAATTGCGCAATTCGATTTATTTTTTATGAAGTGGATTCCAAGCTCACAAAATAAAGTTGCTGATGAACTAGCCCGAAAAGCACTTCAAGGAGGAGAAAAATGAATAAATCAGTGGCAGCACATATTGGTTTATTATTTGTTTCCTGTATTTGGGGAACAACCTTCATTATTGTACAAAACGCCATTTCATTAGTCGAACCGTTTACTTTTAATAGTATTCGCTTTTTACTGGCCGGTACAATTCTTGTGATTATTCTTTTCTGTAGTCAACAACAAAAACAACAATCGATTGGTGGAGGAATATTAGTAGGCCTTTTTTTGTTTGCTGGCTACTTGTTTCAAACATTCGGTTTGTTATACACAACCTCCTCAAAGGCCGGATTTTTGACCGGTCTTAGCATTGTAATAATTCCTGTAATCTCCTTTGTATTTTTACGGCAAAAAACAGGATTGCTTGCGGTAATTGGTGTTATAGTAGCTTCTATTGGTTTATTTTTACTCACGGCTGATCAAGCATTTACTTTAAATCGTGGCGATGTACTTGTTCTTTTTTGTGCTATTTCCTTTGCTGTACATATTTTGCTGAACGGCTACTATTCTAAACAATATACACCACTTTTCCTAAGTACGGTGCAAATTTTATCTGTAGGTGTATTATCCGGGATATGCGCTTATTTGTTTGAAGACTGGAAACGCATATTATCCATAGATTTATGGCTGAATATGTCATTTTTATTTGCCCTATTATTAACGGCTCTTTTTGCAACTGCGATTGCCTTTTTTATTCAGACAGCCGCTCAAACTTATGTTTCTCCCACTAGAGTAGCCATTATCTTAGCAATGGAACCTGTGTTTGCCGCTCTGACCGGTGTATTTGTTGCAGGAGAAACGTTAACCGCAGCTGCGATTGCAGGCTGTGCACTCATTTTGCTCGGTATGGTTTTTGCTGAATTACCAAACAAACCACAAAAAAAAGCCGAAGCGGCTTAATGAGAGCTTTCAAAAGTACGTACATAGTTGCGTGCTTTTTTATTTGTATTCGTTTCTTTTTGCAGTCTCTCTAATACTTCTATAAAATAACTACCATCAAAACAAAACTGCTGTTTAAGCGTCGTTTCGATTGCAATATTAACCAATTCATCCGATGCCGCTGTATATCCTTGTCCAAATGCAATAAACCCCAGTGCTTCTTTCCCAAGTTTAAAACCCTTTGCTTGCAAAAAAGCAATGTATTCTCGTGTTGTCATTGTTTCCCCACCCTTACATTCTCTCATATATATCATATCGTTTTTTATGACTGATGAACATATAAAAGTGCAGTTTTCCAGTACTGAAACTGAATCGTTCTTTATATAAGCTTAGGCTTACTGAGATAGAAGCTTCTTGGTTAAAATAATGGGTTCTGTTATATTGGTTTCCGCTGTAGAGACTCGCTTTCCATGGACAGTCAGGGAGTCGCCTCAGCGCTACGTACCTGTGGTCTCCCCACTGACTTGCCTAGTCTTACTCGTTCCATTCCAATAAACAAATCAATATTAAGCTGTAACGCAATCAAGTAATAGAAAGAGTACAAATGCACTCTTATGGCAAAATTCTTGTTACAAATTGATGATATGGAGATGTTTTAATATAAACTTGCCATTTTCGTTCTCCCGACTCAATTTTTGTATTCGGAGAGAAACGGTAACGTTCCATGCCATAGGTAACATGCATAAATCCTGTGTCATTGTATTGATATTTTGCCCGCAATACAATGCCTTTCATCTTCTCGCGTGAAACACGGGTTGGCTCATAGATGTCACCTTTTTTTTCAAACAGCACATATATGGGTTCACCATCTTTTAAGCTTGTTTTCCCTTCCCATTTACTCCACGAGATACGCTGCGCATCGTACGTAAGATATACAGTATCTTCATATACCATTTGCTTTAAATCTACAGGCTCTGTCAATAAAATAAGATCAGTTCCATTTTCTTTTGTATAGTAACGTAGTCCTGCCATTACAAATAGTACTATGAGTTGCATTGCAACAAGGACGATAAGAATAGCACGCTTTTTCATTATTTCTTCTCCTCTTTAAGAATTTGTTTTTCCTTCCGTGAAAGAAATAGATACAAACCTGTCAGCAATATGGCGCCAATCAAAAAGAATGCTGATTTGGACATGTAAGAGAAACCGAACTGAAAATACGCTGCAAACATGCTAACGATAAATAAACGCGATCCGACTGCTACTTTTTGTTGCTGTGCATGTGCGTAGCCATCAAGCAACATACCGATTGGGTACAACACAGCAATTAGCAGTATCGTCCACTCCGCCACGGTCTCATTGGTTATAAATAAAACCGGTAAAAACAAAAGCATTTCATATATCTTAAACGCACGCCATTTACGATGTGCATATATAAGTAAAGCACCGACTGCTATGATATGAATCATAATAACAAACGACTTCACTTCCACCGTCAAGACTTCTGGCAACAACACATTAAACACATAATAAAAATATAGACTGATAAGAACAACTTTTTCACATACATCTGTCTTTCTAACATAACTAAACATCATGAGTAATACTAACATCAAAAATGGTATTGTGCATTGCACAAGCTGCTCAGCTATATTGGTTTCATTGTGCATACTGACTGGCAGTAAAATACACCATTGCAAGATAATAAGCAACGCACCTAGTAAATCGTATCCCCAGCGCTCTTCTTTATACATAAGATAAAAAATTCCTAAAGTAGAAGCTAGTAGTATTCCTACATGCACAGTTTGAAATGCTGATACACTATAAACTTGCCCTATGCCACTTAGGAGAACCGCTGTTCCAATCAATAACATATGCCTATATAAACAAGCGAATAAAAATGCAAATAAAGACCAAAAGAAAAATAACGAAGCGCTATATGCCATATATTGAAACATGTCTGAAATAAGCAGCATTGCGACACCGAAGCTTACCACACCAAGAAATAAACATCCTATCCCCAGTGAGTTCTTACCTTTATGATAGAACAAGGCTCCAGCTATATAAAAAGTTGGTACACACATAAAAATAATTACTAATTTCACTTCATTGCTCATGCCATCCCAGTTTGACGCTAAAAAGGTCAATAAACTAAGTCCCAGCAGTATAGATACAAATAACGGTAACAATCGCAATAACATCCCACGATCTTCTGTTTGAAAAGTAGATAGCATCCTTTCCTTCTGCTCTGTAGAAATAATGCCCTCACCCTCCCACTTATTGAGCCACGATACTAACTCTTTATGTTTCACAAAACCCCTCCTCCTTTTCTACAGTCATAACAAACGCTTATTACTAGTCTATGAATACAAAAGAACAAGTATATAAATACAAATAAAAAATTACCCTTTTTTAGCAGAACAAGTGATGCATGGCTATAGCTAGTACCTAAGAGATGTTTGGTAAAATCATAAGCATGCAGGAAAGACTTCTTCTGCTTTTGTTCTGCTATTATTATTATGTTAGAAAACCATTTGTATTTATATATTTGTGCAAGTATTAAAGTAAGTACCTTCATAGTGAAATTTTACACACCAATAACTAAATTGTATATATTTATTCTGAAAATAGACTAAAAATAAAAGCTTGCGTTTACATACGCAAGCTTTACTTCACTCTCGTTTTTATAACATACTCAAAAATGGCTCAGGGCGACTCCATTCTAGCGATAAACACAATTCACGAATATGTGATTCCTCTATACGCAAAACAGCTTCACTCAATTCACATGCAATTGGAACTTCGCAATGAATTTTAGCAAGTTCTAAAGAAAGTAGCAATTGCTCTAGATTTTCTTCAATCTTTGTTCGCTGTGCCTTTGTTAAGTTCGATAAGTTATCTAATACACCTTGTACACTACCGAACTGTTGAATCAGCTTATAAGCAGTCTTCTCTCCAATCCCCTTTACTCCAGGATAATTATCGCTCGTGTCTCCCATAAATGCTTTCACATGAACAATTTGTTTTGGCATTACACCTTTTTCTTCTAAAATGCGCTCAGGTGTATACAAATCATAATTACCAATTCCTTTACGCATCAGCATAATTGTTACCTTTTGATCTGCCAACTGAAACAAGTCTGTATCTCCTGTTAAAATAAATACTTCATGTTCCATTCCATATACTTTGGCTAATGTTCCAATGCAATCATCTGCTTCATACCCAGTTAAGCCTATATTCGGTATATGAAGCAGGGTAGAGGCTTCTTTGACAAGATCAAACTGAGGTTTTAGCTCATCAGGCGGTGCAACACGATTTGCTTTGTATTGTTCAAATGATTCTGTACGAAATGTTGTACTTCCCATATCCCAGCAGGCAATAACATGGGTGGGCTGTATCGTATGAATTGCAGCAAGAACATGCTTCACATATCCATGAATACCGTTTGTCGGTGTTCCATTTTTCATCTTCATAAACTGTCCATATACACTTGTCGCATAAAAAGCGCGAAATAAAAGCGCCATACCATCAATTAATAATACTTTTGTCACCTTGTCCCCCCCAAAAAAATGAAAAAAACCTCACAGATGATGTGAAGTTTTTTGCCCGCCATGCCGTCACTTCCCGATGTCCATAAACCCGCTCTCGCAGGTGAATATCCGCACAAATGCTTTCATCTTCCTCAAGCGTAAGTAGCTCATAGAGCTTCGTAGGACAGAAGGCATGATGGTGGCATTTAAATATTGGAATTTCATTTAAACAATGTTGGTTTAAGACATAAACAAGCAACGCACACAGCAGGACACTTTAGTTGTTATTATTTTATCACAAAATAAGACGAGATGTAATACTTACTGCTTCTGCACAATCGGATTATCCTCATAAGAAATCCAATCACTCCAGCTACCCGCATACAGCTTTACATTTTGAAATCCCGCTTCTTTCAGCGCCAAGACATTCGGACAAGCAGTAACACCAGAGCCACAATATACGATTACTTCCTCGTCTTTATTAATATCGGCAAACCGAGCCTCTTGTTGAGAGGTAGCATGAAACATTCCCTCAGCTGTAACTCCTTCTTTCCAGAAATAATTACGAGCCGTTGGAATATGTCCGGCTTTTTTGTCGATGGGTTCTTCTATTCCTTTATATCGGTTAGGTTCGCGCGAGTCAATTAATACAAACGCACTTCTACCGTCAATTCTTTTTTTTATATCCTGCATCTGTACAAGCATATCATGCTGCGGATAAGCAATAAAGTTCTTTCGTGTAAACACAGGCACTTGATGTGTTGTAGGGAGATTTAATTGCTTCCAATGCAGAAATCCTCCGTTTAGGACATATACCTTTTTATGTCCTAGATAAGTAAGCAACCACCACAGTCTAGAAGCCATCGCCCCATGTTGACTATCATATGCGACAACAGTCGTATCCTCATCGATACCGGCATCAGAAAGCTTATCCATAAACAACTCTAAGTCCGGCAGGGGATGACGTCCACCGTAAGTGCCAATTGGTCCCGACAAATCGCGCTCTAGATGCATATACAGAGCATTTACAATATGTTCTTCTTGATATGCCTCTTCCCCGTACCCTGCATTTGCAAGATTAAAACGACAATCTATAATGCGAACGGATTCATCCTGCAGATGGTTCTTTAACCAAGTTGCTTCTACTGTATAATGCATGCCACTCACCCCTGACGATTCAGACGTTCTACATATTCCTTTACCATTTCAGGTGTTACATATTTACGCTCCGGTACTACTCCATATTTAGCAAACATATTAATTTCTTTTGTCACAGCATTGATTGCATCTACCGAAAATGGTTGATTATTTCTACACAACATCACTGCTGTTTCAATCGCTGCTTCTCGGCGCGCTTCGAGCTGCAGAAACTCGCTCACTGCTGCCTGCTGTTTTTTTGAATGTGCTGTAATCGCCTTATGTACTTCCATTTCCTTCACCTCTTATAAGTCTATAGCAAGACGAATCATATCGCGGCAATGTATCCCATTTTCCACAATTTATTCATCATAGTGCCTAGTAAAATAATTATGCTCGATTCCTATCATGCGAAAACCGCTTTTTTTAATGTTCTGCGTTCTAAATATGTCCTAATTTGTGCTTCGCTCGGATCAGCCAACAACAGCAAGTCCATGAGTACTTGTGCTGATTTTTTTATGATAATCTCTTTCATCTCTCCATCCTTTCCTGTTCTAAACTTTTCAATCAGCCAATATGTAATACAAAGGGGGGATAAGCAATGACCGAACATGACAACAAGAATAAATGCAATATTATCGCGATTGACGGTGGAAAAGGAAAAGAAAAGCATACAGAAAAATATGCAACTTTAATTATGGAAGGAAAAACGTATGAACTAACTTCCTTTATCTTATCCGGCGAAACCCCTGAAGGAAAGCGACTTGTGCTTTCGCATATGGTATCCACAGATGAATACGCCGGACTTGTCAAAACACTGGATATGGTATTGCAAAAACGCATTGAACGCTTATTTTTTTCCTAGCTCTGACTTTGGTCAGAGCTATTATATCATGTTTAGCTCTTTCTCTAACCCTTTTCGAATCTTTTCAATTTGCTCTTTTGTATATTCGTATGAAATTACGTCCACATTGTCTGACAACGCATGAAGTAAACCCTCAAAGTAGGCTGCTGTATCCGATTGTAACTCCTCCTTGAGTTTCTGCCAAGCAGCTTGCCATTCCTTCGTATAATGCTGCCTTAGCTGCTCTGCTTCTTCTTCTATATAGCGGGACGCCTCAGGTTCTAACACATTCTTCATTTCTTCTTGGAACAGTGCTTTCTCATTTTTCTCAAAAAAGCTTTTTGCATTTTTAAAGTATGTCATGGCCTTCTTAAAACGTATTGGTTCCATCTCTAGAAAAGGCTCGCCTTGCTCGGAAGGTTTATATGATCGACTGTGCTCGGAAAATCCTATACCTGGATGAATTGCTAAGCACTCTTCCACAATAGCTCGCTTGGAAAACATTAAACGTTTATCCATCCAATTTTCAATACGAAGTGAAGTTGCACGAATTTCCTGCATAAAATCATGCTTTAAGAAATCTACCATTTCTATGATGCACTCGCGTAAGCGTTGTTTCGAATCGCTATCATTCCGTAAAACAGCAGGGTTAAAAATCTCAGAAAAGACATCATTATACCGGAAAAAAACACGTTGTTTCACATAATACAGTAAATCTTGAATTTCTTGTGCCAAGGCTTGCTCCTCGGTTAATACACTGTAAGCATCAATAACATGCTGAATTGTCTCTTGTTCTTGTTTGTAGCGACGAAGCTTTTCTTCTTTCTTATCTATGCTTTCCTTGGCATCTATTACGATCTTATGCAATAGGTTTTCCGCAGAACGTACAACTCCTGTAAGGTCTGTTAAAGAAACCATCATCAAATCACGTGATACAAATGTATGGAACGCTGCTTCAAAAGCACTCATACCGGAATTGATTAGAATACCGTAGTTTCCTTTCTTCCCTAGTTTTTCATCAAGCGCAAACAAACTGGAAATTGGGAACATGCGCGGATTACGAATACCATATTGAAGGAGCTGTCCTTTAATATAGCTTTGGACTGTTTGTAGCTCCTGTTCATCCGCCGCAAGATCCGCCGCGTTAATAAGAAAGAACATTTTATCCATAGCGAATGAATCTTTCACACGACCAAGTTGAATCAAAAATTCTCGATCTGCTTTTGAAAAGACATGATTGTAGTAAGTTACAAATAAAATTGCATCAGCATTTTTAATATACTGAAATGCTACATCGGTATGACGTGCATTGACAGAATCTGCTCCTGGTGTATCAACTAATGTAATGCCGTTTTGCGTGAATGCACAATCATAATAGAGCTCCATATATTCTACAAAACAGGATTTTTCCTCTTCAGCCACATAGGAAGCGAATTGTGAAAGTTCAGTCTTATATTTACATCCAAGTTGCTGTTTAAATATCGTGTAGCCAGATTGCACCGCCCGAAGAAAGCTTAGTGTTGTTTTTTGCCTTGGATTCGGTGACGATTGCGCCAATAACGCCGGAATTCCGGCAATAGCTTCTTCTAAAGTCGTTACTTTTTGTTCAAATAACTTATAAATGTGCTGTAAATCCTCCAAAAGTGCATCTGCTGTCTTAAATTGTACGACTACGGTTCCGTGCGGATGCTCCTGTGTAACCGGCATGATTTTATTAATTGCCGCTGTCGTTGGGTTGGGTGATACAGGTAATACCTTATTTCCAAGCATGGCATTGGCAAAGGAAGATTTACCTGCACTGAATGCGCCGAATAACGCAACTGTAAATTGCTTGGTCTCTGCTCTCTGTCTTTTTTCTACAGCTTCCTCATATAAATGTTTTAAGGCAGGAACACTCTTCATCCATTTTTCCGCTTGCTTAATATATTGAATAACCGTTGCGATATCTCCTGAAGGAGTAGCAGAAACTATTTCTACGAGTTTTATGCTTTCTGCATGCTGTACCTTAAACATTTGCTCAGATGTAATATAAGATTCGCTAGGTAGTAATTCTACTGTTATTTCCGGCTGTTTTTCCCCTGCAAAAACTTTGTACAACTCTTGTATATACTCATACATACTTTGCTCTTGTTCTTTTACAAGCATCTCGGCAGTTTTTTTGCTTTCGTACTGAACAATTTCATTTTGGATTGCTACGAGATTTTTCTCAAGGTTTTGCGCAAGCAAAAGAAACTGTTCCTCCATTACGTGAAGAGCCGTTTGTTTAATCTGTTTTTTCAAGGCTGTTGCGACATCATTTGTGTAGTTTAATACGTAATCTCCCGTTAACCCAGCACCGCGCTTTATATTATCAGTTAAAAGCGAAGTGCTGAATGTTGCTGAAATACCATAGATTCGCTTACCAACTTCTTCTGTGTATATGTTTTGCTCTTGCAAAAAAGTCAAGAGATATTGCCTTACATGAAAATCAAGCTGCGTTTGTGCTGTCTCACGAAATTTTTCATAAAACAACTGCAAACGCTTTTCTTTTTCCTTTTGTGTTTTAGTCTTAGAAAAAAACCATCCTACTTTAAAATTGGAAAGCTCGGTCTCTAGATAGCTTTCGGCTAAACTTCGCACTTCAAACGGCAACAAGTATGCATTTTCCAGTAACTGATCCAAACCCTTTAAAAAATTACTTTTTATCGTTTGCTTTTGCAGCAATAATTGCTCTTCTTTACGATACAAGTCCGTTAAAATCTGTTCAACCTCTTGTATATCCACATTATCAGCACCTACAGATGTTTCCTCGTGTTTGTGTAGCAAGAAGGCTCTATGTTTCTCCAGAAGATATGCAACTTCTCTCTCTGTACTCGTTTCGATATACGTCGCTCGTTGTTCCATAAGACTCGCAATTAACGACTTTAACGCTTGGAATTCGTTATACTTATAATTGGCACTTCGAAGTGATGTATAGAATATACCATCCACATGAATATTCCAGTTCGAGAAGGATGCTGCCACACTTTCCTGGTACGATGAAAAGCTTAATTCATCCTCTTTATGCTTATCAATTTGGTTTATAACAAGATATACACATTTGTTGCGCTCTTTTAGCTCTTTAACAAATTGCAGGTTAACTTCCGATTGTACATGATTATAATCCATCATATAAAAAATAATGTCCGCCAAATGAAGCGTTGACTCGGTAGCTAATCTATGTGCATCATCTGTAGAGTCAATACCAGGTGTATCAACTAATATTACACCTTCCGGAAGCGGCGCATTTTCTCTTGCAATTTCAATTCCAATAACTTCATCACCATTTTTGCAAAGCGCCTTCAGCTGCTCATCTGTATAGATGCCTTCATAAGAATGGCGCTCTCCTGACAATAAAGTTGCGACTACTTGATTTTTACCACGGCGCACCTTGACTACATTTGCACTTGTAGGAATAGGACTTGTCGGTAATAAATCTTCCCCGTACAGTGCATTCATCATAGTTGATTTCCCAGCAGAAAAATGTCCGCAAAATGCGATCATAAATTCTCCTTTTTCATATTTGCGGATTACATCGGCTAGTCGCTCACTGCTCTCTGCATCTTCTTTTTGCTTCCACATACTGTATAGATACAGATAGGATTGCGCTTTAGATTGTATAATTTTAACCATCCCCTATGGTCCCCTTTATCTCAAGATGTTCTATGTTCATTTTACTAAATTTTCATTGTATTAACAAAACAAAAAACTCCCTTTCACTTGGAAAAAGGGAGTTTTATAAAAAGTTACTTTGCCGCTCCGGCGACATGCTGTAATACGTATTTGGTAATAACGGTATAAATAACGATAGTACCTCCAATAAAGCCTGCCAACATACTTTTCGCCGCCCTTCTGATAACGATTATCAATATTAAACTAATTGTATCATGATAGAGAATGATTATCAACAGCATTAAGGCGTAAAACGCGAAATTTCGTTAAATTCATTTTGATAAGTTGTACTTTCTACTAAAGCTTTTTCTTCTTCCTTAATACGCACTCGCAACATAGCGATATTTAAAGCTGTAAATAAAAAGGCGGTGAGATACGCTTGAAACAACAATGGGATAACTACAATTTCAACTATGACAACTAAGTAATTCGGGTGCCGAATAAAGCGGTAAGGACCCTTCTTTACTACTGTAGCTCCCGGCAGCACGATAATTTTCGTATTCCAATAGATCCCTAGAGACGAGATGACCCATATACGTAAGATTTGTGTGATGATGAATACACATAAAAGCATAGGCCATAATGGAGAAGGGGATTTATGAAGCCATATTACCTCTGTCGCTGTACATAATAAAAATGATACATGCATAAGAACCATATACGTATAGTGCGCTTGTCCAAATTCAAGCGCACCACGTTCTTTCATATGGCGTTCATTCTTCTTCGCAATCACAAGTTCTCCTACTCGCTGTAACACAACAAATATGAAAAAGACAACAAAGTTCATACTTCCTCCCACTCCACTAAAATAAGTTCCGAGCTAAAGCCCGGTCCAAGAGCTGTGATGAGTCCGGTTTCACCGGGTGTTTGTACCATTTGCATATACTTAGAAAGAACGTATAAAACCGTGGCTGAAGACATATTTCCATATTGTCGCAGGATATCAAGTGATATCTGTGTTTTTTCCTCATGCATATCAAGTGCTTCCTCATATGCCTGCAACACCTTTTTCCCACCTGGATGGGCAACAAAATGTGCAATGTCTTGTACAATCATATTATACTTCGCAAGAAAACCTTCCACATTTGGACGTAGCCAATTTTTGATAATGGTTGGGATGTCTTTGGAAAAGATAACGTATAAACCATTATTTCGTATATCCCACCCCATAACATCCTCAGCATCCTTCATAAGTATCGATTGTGAATCGCGATAAACTGGGAGCACTGGTAAAGAAGAGTCATATGCTGCATTGTTTCCTGTGATGAGTACACAAGCCACGCCATCTGCGAATAAAGATGTGCCGATAAGGTTGCTTTTAGATATATCGTTCCGCTGAAAGGTCAGGCTGCAAAGTTCAATGGCCAATACTAATACTTTTGCTTTTGGAAACGCTTTGCAATATTCAAATGCTCGTGAAAGACCCACAGCACCACCTGCACAGCCAAGCCCCCAAATTGGAATGCGTTTGGTGTGCGGGTGAAAGGGAAGCACATTCATAATTTTAGCATCAATAGTTGGTGTAGCTATACCTGTTGAAGAAATAAAAAAAATGGCTTCAATTTCCTCAGGCGCAACAGCAGTTTTTAAAAAAGTCTTGTTTTGTAAGCATTCCTGAATTGCACTTACACCAAGTGATATAGAGTTTTCGATGTAGGCATTGTTACGTTCTTCAAATGTATGATCACACTCAAACCAAGCAAGATCTTTAACAAAGTGCCGCTTTTCTATCTGACCATTCTCGAATATCCGTAAAAGACGGTTGATATCCTTGAAGGTGTCGCCAAACAACTCTTTGGCAAAGCGCACGACAGTATCTTGTGAAACAACATGTGGTGGTGGGGCGATACCGACAGATACAATTTTAGGCATTCATTTCACTTCCAATCCTCTCCATTTCCCTTAATTTACCTTATTGAAAGCAAAGTATACACAAAACAAATAAAAGCTCCGCATCGGGAGCTTTCTCGGGATTTATTGCCTGTTTTGAAGAGTATTGCTGTGCCCTTTTATTATATCGCAGGAGAAGCACGTTAAAAGTAAAAAAATCTGGAAATTGCTTTCTCATATTCTATAATAATGATGAAGGGAGAGATAAAATGACCTTACATACACGCATTCAGGCAATAGACATTATAAGGGGATTTGCTGTTTTCGGTATCTTTTTTGTCAATTGGCCATCTTTAGTAGGGATAGAAGTTCCAGGACAGGAGCGAGCTTATATGGGGATTGACGCATTGGTTCGATGTTTATACGATTTAGTGATTCAAACAAAATTTTACACCATGTTTTCTTTTTTGTTCGGTCTGGGTTTTTATATTTTTATGAAACGAGCTGAAGAAAAAACACATAAACCAAAGCTACTATTTTTACGACGTTTATTTTTGTTATTTATTTTTGGTACACTGCACTTTATTTTGCTGTGGAGCGGGGATATTCTGCATTCCTACGCAATTGCAGGTTGCTTTCTTTTGTTCTTTTACAATCGCAAACCAAATACAATCTTAATCTGGTCTGTTAGTTTACTTTCTTTATTCATGCTGTTTGTATTTTTTGCTTATAGCTTAACACCACATAACAGTAGCTTAGCGAGCATATCTTCTTATGCTATACCATTAACAGATTGGACTAAGCAAGTAAATGAACGTTCTACTACCTTTGTGAGCGAACAAATTGCAGTTAACATCGTTTACATACCAGAAACATTAGGACTCTTTCTACTAGGATTATATGCAGGTAAAAAAAATATCTTTGGCCGCACCCAAGAACTTGATAGTAAACTCAAAAAGCTACAAATCATTTCGTTCTTATTGACTCTTCCAAGCTGGTATAAAATTATCTCCTACTTTACAGTAAATGAAATTTATAATTCAGGTGCCGTATTCCCTTATGTAGTAGCAAGCGGGAAAACATTGTTCATTTTTTATGTAGTAACACTTCTGCGTTTACATCAAACTTGGCAACACCTGCTTACACCCCTTCAATATGTGGGCCGAATGGCGCTAACGAACTACTTGCTACAAACTATTGCAACACTTACGCTGTTTAGCTTATTCTTTACGAACAGCAACAAACTGCCACTTTACACAGGTATCCCATTTTGCATTGGCTTTTATATGCTGCAGGCATGGGCGAGCAAGCTTTGGCTCAATCACTTTTCACAAGGGCCTATGGAATACATATGGCGCCTAGGAACATATGGTTTTCAAAAGCAAAAATCACCGGGTTAACCGGTGATTTTTAATATAGAGGTTTGTTTGTCGCAGGAGGTCAATGGGTCTTCTCCTTCTACACTAATCAACAAGTGCCCATGATTGAGCTGTAACACAGCTATTGTAAAAGGAGTATCAATTGCAAAACGAGCTGTAAATCCATAATTCCGTGTGCAATCACAATAGGGAGAAGACGTTTCGTTTTTGTAAATATCACACCAAGTACAATTGCCAAGGGAACAAACGCCAGGAAACGCCATATCATATAAGGCGCATCGAATACGAGAGGCAATGTGATATGTTGCAATGCCAATCCTAAGCCAGCCATCCATACAGCGAGCCAGATGTTGTGAGTTGCTGCATGTATTCTTGGTAAAGCATAACCAATATATAAAGGAGTTTCAGCCAGGGCATTTGATAAAGGAAACAGCATTACAGCTACACAAACTGCCCAAACAGGAAGTTCTTGAAACATAATAGGAGGAGGAATAAGTGATCCTAATAGTAAATAAGAAAAAATATATAATGAAGCACCGCCTATTATAAAACCGACAAATACGAGCCACAGTACTTCAAACACATTCTTTTTTATTGGTCTTGGTTGCGTACAGAATAAACTTTTATATGTTAGTCCTTCGTTTTTCATAAATAATTGCAACACAAAAAATGTAACGATGTTGGCAAAAATAGCTTGAAACGGCCACCATCTTTCCGCTGCTTGCAAAGGGTTCGCATGCCCCTCGAGAAAAAAGTATAAGACGAATATCCCACCAAAAAGAGCGAATAAAATGGTACGCATAAATAGTGATATAATAACCTTTTTGTTAATCCGATTTCGCATCCCGTGATGGATTCTCAACTCTCCTATATTGGCAAACTCATTTTTCATCACACATTCCCCTTTTCACTATAATGAGTGTTCTTCAATCGTTTGCTTTACCTTCCCTATACTTTCGAATCACAAGTCATATCTATAACTGCACAGTAGTATCTAATAAGTTCGAAAAAGATTTTGCTTTTGCTGATAATCTTACGAGGGATAAGCAGCTACTAGTCCCTAGACGGTTTGCTACATCATGTGTTCTTCTCTGCTAAAAAACACTTCTATACACATATTAACTAACGTACGTTAATGTGTCAATTATTTTATGTTTATATAAAAAATAATTGTAAATGAACATGTGATATCACATAAAAAAGTTGCATCTCCTTCAGAAATTTGTCCTGACGGAGATGCAACTTTTACTTAGGCTGCTACTTCTACTTTTTTATCGTTGCTTTTCTTTGCAAATAAATGAAATATCATGTTTAACATAATAGCTGTTAAACTACCTACTACAATACCGTTGTCTGTTAGAATTCGAATACTTTCCGGAAATTTTGCGAATAGGGTTGGAACAACTGTCACACCCAAACCCATGCCAACCGAGCACGCAACAATTAACAAATTTTCTTGCTTTGTGAAATCTACCGTACTTAACATTTTAATACCATAAGCCATTACCATGCCAAACATAGCGAGCATAGCACCGCCAAGTACTGACTTAGGAATAATAGTCGTAAGAGCGGCAATTTTAGGAATAAAACCCAATACAATTAATAATGCACCGCACACATAAATAACAACACGCTTTTTTATACCGGACAATTGTACAAGACCTACGTTTTGAGAATATGTTGTATACGGAAATGCATTGAATATGCCGCCAAAGATAATTGCTAAACCTTCCGCACGATACCCTTTTGTTAAATCACGACTTTCTATTTTTTTTCCGCAAATATCAGCTAAAGCAAAGTACACGCCTGTTGCTTCCACGATACCTACGCATGATACGAGGATCATTGTAATAATTGGCGTCCATTCAAACGTGGGCGTTCCAAAGTAAAACGGCTTCACTCCGTGAAACCACGAGGCTTCAGTTACAGCTTGAAAACTCACTTTTCCCATAAACGCAGCAATTGCCGTACCAAAAATAAGTCCCAGTAAAATAGAAATGGATCGAATAAAGCCGTCAAATAAGCGGTAAATCAAAATAATAAATACTAGCACACCAAACGCCAAGGCTAAATTACTGAGGCTTCCAAAATCTTCACTTCCTACACCGCCTGCCATATCGTTAATAGCTACAGGAACAAGGGTAACACCAATTATAGTCACAACAGAGCCAGTCACCACAGGTGGAAATAGCGTTACCAGTTTACTGAAAAAACCGGCGAACATTACAATAAACAAACCTGCCACAATAATTGCCCCGTAAATAGCAGAAACGCCATATTGCTTTCCAATCGCAATCATGGGCCCTACTGCTGTAAACGTACATCCTAGTACAACAGGCAAACCAATTCCCAAAAAACGATTGTTGATTGCTTGAAGCAATGTAGCAATCCCACACATTAATAAATCCACGGAAACCAGATACGTCAGTTCTTTTCCATTTAGGCCTAGCGCACCACCTACGATTAATGGAACAATAATTGCACCTGCATACATCGCCAGCATATGCTGTATGCCCAGCGAAAAGATTTGCAAGGGATGCTTTCTCATACGAATGCACCTTCTTCCTCTTTAAAAGTAACCTTCTCATTTGTAAGTGAAGCCACTTCAGCCAGAGATTCTACACGAAAACCATCTTTTTCAAGCAAGCTTCTTCCCTCTTGAAATGACTTTTCAATTACAATACCAATTCCGGCGATTGAAGCACCTGCTTGCTGTACAAGTTCAATCAATCCTAACGCAGCCTGTCCATTTGCCAGAAAGTCATCAATAATTAAAACTCGGTCACTGCTGTGCAGATGTTCTTTGGCTACGGATATCTCATTTGTTTCTTGCTTGGTAAAGGAATATACATTTGCTGTGTATGCATCATGTAATGTTAACGACTTTCTTTTTCTGGCAAATACAACCTTAACTCCCATCTCCAGTGCAGTCATGACTGCCGGAGCGATACCTGATGACTCAATAGTTACAATCTTTGTAATTTTTTCTGCTGCAAAGCGGCGTGCAAATTCTTTTCCGATTTCTCGCATCAACTCTGGGTCGATTTGATGATTTAAGAAGGAATCTACCTTTAATACATAATTAGATAGTACTTTTCCTTCGTTCTTGATTTTTTCTTGTAGCAATAACATACAAAATCCCCTTCCATCGGGAGCACAAATGCATGGTGGAGAGAAGCGCAATAAAAAAAGCATTTCCTCAAAGAGTGAGGAAATGCCCAAATTCACTGAATTATCACATTCAGTTATATAACACGTCGTCCCCACTCATAGTCCGGTCATTTACGGTGTCCGGGTAGAAACTTGCAGGCCATATTCCCGCTATTATATGAGTGCTCGTATTTAATTTACATAAGAATTATATCCCACTTTGCACAAATTGAAAAGAGCTTTTTGTTTTTTCCGTACAAATAAAGAGAAAAATAATTAAACGTTCGACTTTATCATTTTTTCTATCAGACTTTCACATTGTTGACCTTTTATCAACCTACTGCCCATCATATTTCACAAAATTTTAACAATATTAAATCTCAATATACTACTTCGGTCGCATCCTGATAAGTTTACACTATATCCATAGTTATTATTGTATCAATGAACAATTTATGACATAAGCAATGAACAAGTAGAAATGAACAGAATATTTTGTATGATGAAAGTGTAATTAAAACAAGGGAGGGATAAACGTATGACAAAATCAGGGGTACCAACTAGACATACAAAAGTAGAAAACCAATCTACTTTGAAAGGGACATTATTCGCTGTATTTTTGCTAGGTGTCTTCATCATTTTCACGTGGTTTAGCGTATATGCCATGTTCATAAATCGGTTATAAGGGGGGGTCTACATGCACTTACATAAATTTGAAAAGATATGGCTTATTTTTGGTATTGGATCTCTCTTTCTCTTTTTAGGGATTATTGGGGTTAATGCTTTTTACATGGGCAACCAACCTCCGAGCTGCTTGGTTACAATTGATCCTGAAAAAGTAGATATTACAGAACCATTTAACCAACCTGGCGTGAAGAAAATTGGTCAGAACCATTACCAAGTCACTATTGTGACGCAAGCATTTGCATTTACACCTAATACAATTACAGTTCCTAAAGGGGCTAAGGTTGACTTTGTGGCAACCACAAAAGATGTGGTCCATGGTTTTGAAATAGCAGGTACAAACATTAATATGATGCTTGAGCCCGGGTATGTAAGCACCGCTACCCAAGTGTTTGAAAAGACAGGTGAATATTTAATTGTATGTAACGAATATTGCGGTACAGGTCATCATATGATGGGCGCGAAAATTGAGGTGACAGACAAATGAATAAAAGAGACGCAAAATTAGCTATTGCACATATTCATGTTGCATATATCGCTTTATTACTAGGGGGATTATGCGGATTGTTACAGGTTTTAGTTCGTTCCGGAAAATTCACACTTCCAGCCGGAATTGGTTATTATCAAGTCTTAACAACTCATGGTATCCTTCTAGGCCTTGTGCTCACAACCTTTTTCATCATCGGCTTTTTATTTTCATCTCTGAGTAAAACTGCAGGTCCATTAAATAACCGTGTTAGAACCACTGGCTGGATTGGATTTTGGGTGATGACAACAGGAACTGTTATCACAGCTGTATTCATTTTGTTAAACAAAGCAACTGTTCTTTATACATTTTACGCACCCCTGATGGCACATCCTGGATTTTATATAGGTTTGGCACTTGTAGTAGTTGGTAGCTGGACTAGTGGGTTTGCAATGTTTGCACATTACGGCTCTTGGAAGAAGAAGCATCCAAAACAAGCAGGTCCGCTTCTTAGCTTTATGTCTGTGATTACGATGATGCTATGGCTTGTAGCAACACTTGGCGTTGCAGCCACTGTACTTATTCAATATATTCCGTGGAGCCTAGGTCTCGTAGATAAAATTGACGTCTTAATCAGCAGAACTTTATTTTGGTATTTCGGTCATCCCCTTGTGTACTTTTGGCTGTTACCTGCTTACATGGCATGGTATGTTATTATCCCAAAAGTCATTGGCGGCAAAATTTTCAGTGATTCATTAGCGCGTCTATCTTTCATTCTCTTTCTACTATTCTCCATGCCAGTTGGTTTTCATCATCAGTTAACCGAGCCTGGTATTGACCCAGCATGGAAATACTTGCAAGTCATATTAACTTTTATGGTTGTAATTCCCTCTTTAATGACAGCTTTCTCTCTGTTCGCTTCCTTCGAACAATACGGACGATCTAAAGGTGCAACGGGGACATTTGGTTGGATCAAAAAACTTCCTTGGCATGATGCAAGATTTTTTGCACCATTTGTCGGTATGGTGATGTTTATCCCTGCCGGTGCTGGTGGAATTGTAAACGCTAGTCATCAGTTAAACCAGGTCGTTCATAATACAGTCTGGGTAACAGGACATTTTCACCTTACGCTCGCCACATCCGTCATTTTAACATTCTTCGGTATTTCCTATTGGCTTATTCCCCATTTAACTGGGCGAATTATGACCAAAGAGACAAATAAACTTGCCCTTATTCAAACTTGGGTATGGGCCATTGGTATGTTCTTTATGTCAACTAGCATGCATTTTGCAGGATTACTAGGAGCCCCTCGTCGCTCTTCTTTCTCCACATACGGCAACGCACCACAAGCATTAGAGTGGATTCCCTATCAAATTGCCCAAGCTGTTGGCGGCGCTATCTTGTTTGTAGGAATTGTTATTGCAATGATAATCTATATTGATCTTGTGTTCCTTGCACCAAAAGGAGAAACAGAATTCCCTGTCGGAGAAACAGCTAAGTGCGAGCATACACCACTTATTTTTGATAATTGGAAGCTTTGGCTTGGCATTACAGCAATGCTTATTTTATTCGCTTATACCATTCCATTTATGGATATGATTGAAAACGCACCGCCAGGATCTAAAGGATTTAAACTGTGGTAAACGCAAAGAAGGCTAACCCAAAAGGATGGTAATGCTCCTATCTGAGGTAACATGAAAAAATAGACCACCAGTGAAAACCCAGTAAAATCTAAGGTTTCAGAGGTGGTCTATTTCACATACTTCGGTTAAATTTCGTCAAAAAGGGGCTTTTGGGTCAGCCCCTTTGTTTTTTAGACAAGCTGATAGATCGCTGTATATTTTTCTTCTAAATAATCCGCTAAATACGTAGCATTTAAGCCTTCTCCTGTTACATCATGCAAAATATCAAGCGGCTTCTTTAATTTCCCATATTGATGAATGTGGTTTGTTAACCACTCACGAATTGGTTTAATATCACCGTTAGCAAGCAATTCGTCAAAATGCGGTAAATCCTGTATCATCTTATGTCTAAACTGCGCAGCATACATATAGCCTAGAGCATAGGATGGGAAATAACCAAAATCACCGCCGGCCCAATGCACGTCTTGTAACACACCTTGCGCATCGTTTTCCGGGCGAATACCCAAATATTCTTCCATTTTCTCATTCCAAACACGCGGTAAATCTTTAACTTCTAAATCTCCGTCAAATAGACCCTTTTCAATTTCATAACGCACCATAATATGTAGCGCATATGTCAATTCATCTGCTTCAATTCGGATTAAAGATGGCTTTGATTCATTAATTGCATCGTAAAACTCATCTATTGACATATCATCAAACTGACCTGAACTATACGATTTTAACAGGCTGTAATTCTTATACCAAAACTGTTTATTACGACCAATAAAATTTTCAAAAAATAAAGATTGCGACTCGTGAATCCCCATCGAGGTACCGTCGCAAAGCGGTGTTCCGACAAGTTCAGATGAGATATTTTGTTCATACACCGCATGTCCACATTCATGAATGGTTCCAAATACAGCGGTACGAAAATCGGACTCGTCGTATTTCGTTGTAATGCGCACATCTCCTGGGTTTAATGTAATAGCAAACGGGTGTACCGTTTCATCCAATCTACCGGCATCAAAATTATAATTTAATTGTTGAAGTAAAGCTAAACTGAGGTCACGTTGTTTTTCTTTCGGAAAGTGTGCTTGTAGTGGCTCTGTTTTTAATACTTTGTCAGACGCTGCGATTTTTTTAACGAGCGGTACAATTCGGTCACGCAATTGGCCAAACACGGAGTCTAGTATCTCCGTTGTCATCCCAGGTTCATACATATCAAGAAGCGTATCATATTTATAGGTGTTATGACCCCAATAAGAAATAAATTTTTTCTTATATGCAACTAGTTCTTCTAAATAAGGCTGAAACATGGCAAAATCTGATTGTTCTTTTGCTGTTTCCCATACACTCTCTGCCTTTGCTTGTAGCTTCACATAAGCACTATATTCAGCCTCAGGAATCTTTTTGTTCCGATCATATTCCTTCCGGCACTCTTCTATAATTTTCCTTGTTTTTGTAGACAGCTCTTTTCCTTCTAGAGCATCTATATAACCTTTCATTTCTGCAGAAGTAGACATAGTGAATAGTTCTGTCGAAAGCATACTAATCACTTCAGAGCGCTGTTCTACTCCATTTTTGGGGGCGCCGGTACGCAAATCCCAAAACATTAAGTTTAAAGCTTCTTCATAATTCATCATCTTTTTTACATAATCTAAAAATCGTCTCTCTGTTTCACATGTATTCATATCAAATTTCTCCTTCCATTCATTCTCAGCGTGACAACAGCTATGAAAAAAGCTTGGCAATACTGCCAAGCTTATTGTAACACTTCTCCAACAACAGGCAATGCTTTCTTTACTGCCTCAATTACCTGAGGCTGTTCGTCTGTGTGTAAGAAGATAGAAATTACACCCTCATCTTCACTCGTTCTGATAAGACGACCGATACCTTGACGTAGACGTAAAATCATATAAGGTAAATCCACTTCTAAGAATGCGTTGGCGACACTGCTTCGTTTCGCCTCAAATACAGGATCATTCGGTGGATATGGCAATGACCAAATGATAACATGTGATAATGAAGAACCCGGTATATCAAGACCTTCCCATAAATGGACCGCGCACAGCACAGTTTCTTCTTCTTTTTGGAAGCGAGAAACAAGCTGACTGATCTCTTGATCACCTTCATACAAAAATGGTACGGCAACGTTATGTTGATCCACTTCCTGCTTAAAACGCTGCAATTCCTCTTTTGTGCGGAATAAAATTAGCGTTCGCCCCTTTATTTTTTCAATCTCTCTTACTGCATAAGATACTTTTTCCGCAACGGTTTCGTCATTCCGTAAATATACCTTCATTTGTTGCTCATAATCAAACGGTGAGGCAACCGAGAAAGATAAATAATCTGTCACACCCATTGTTTTCGCCATGAAATCAAACGATGCATTTTCAGAAAGAGTGGCAGATGAGAAGATGTATGGAATATGTTTAGCAAATACTTTTTCACGGAGTACTTCCTCCACAGCACGCGGCATAACAATCAAAGTGAGTGCACCTTCACTTTCTTCTGCCCATGAAATGACTTTATCTTCATGTATAAAAAGCTTTAGGGAATGCTCCAACATATCTAAATGCTCATCCACAATATTTAAATCATATTGATCAACTGTATACAACTCACTTTCAAATACAAGCGCGTCGCCAATCTCTTCTACCTTTTTATAAAGACGTTTTGCTTCTCGAATTAAATTATCTGTTCTAGCAATCTCTAAACGGTGAGAATCAGTAACATTTGTATGTTGTTTTAGTGTATAAAAGAAATCACTTGCTTGTGCAATTGCGTCTTCAATAAGCTCCGCAAACTCTTGGCGAACATCATTTTGCAGCAAGCGTGTCAATAAATCCTCCATCATCGTTTCTTTTAAACGATATGTTAATGCTTTTTGCGCTGCATATTCGACTAGATGACCTTCGTCAAAGATTACACAACTTCCTTCCGGCAGCAACGGAATTTGTCCTTCTCGCTTTCGTGCTTCAAACGTCCACACATGTTCCATGAAAAAGTCTTGTGAACATATGACAAGATCTGTCGCCTTACGGTAGTAATCACGGGATAATGTTTGACCACAGCGATGTCTTTTATCACAAGTGGAGCAATCCTGGAAATAGTCAAAAGAAACCTGTGACCACTCTTCATCGTTTAAAAGTGGATACTCTTTACGATCGCCATATGGTTCAAATGTTTGTAATGTACCATGATCAAATACAAACTCCGGTAGCGTATCGTATGCATCCTCAATAGCCTCAGAAGGTAGACCTTCCATCACACCTTCAATTTTCTTTAAGCAAAGATAATTTTCCATTGATTTTGCTAAACGAACATCTATATTTAAGCTAAGAGCACGCGATAATTTTGCAATATCTCCCTCTTCTTTTACAAGTTGCTCTATAAGCGTTTCATCTGCACAAGCAATAATAGCAGGCTTTCCTGTATAACGCGCATAACAAATAGCATATAGCAAGTAAACAATCGTTTTTCCAGTACCCACACCCGCTTCCGCGAACATGACTTTTTTCTCTCGAAATGCGCGATCTAATTGAAACGCCATGAAAATTTGTTCATCACGAAGTTCAAATCCCGCTTCAGGCAAAATATCATAAAATACATCACCAATCCACTCATTTAGTTTTTCATAAAAGTTGTCTTGCTTTCCGACTTCAAATGGAAGCTTTTCTCGTATCACCATAGTCTCCTCCAGCTACATAAAACGTAAAAAGTTTTCCGCGATAGGAAAACTTTTTACTCTATGATATATTTTAAATATTGCGCCTCCACAAGTGTTTCATGTGATAGCGCCATTAAGTATTGCTCCTTAGCAATTTCTATCTCATGACAAGCATTTTCTGTAATGACACGCTGTGTATGATGAATGGCCCTCTGAATCATATCAAATTCAATAAAACGATCTCGCATAAAACAATCCTCCCTTACAAGTAAGCATACTAAACAGTATACGTACTTTTCGAGAGTCTTATGCTATTGCTTTGGTGGTCGTTTTCCAAAGTATTGATAGTAATCGGTACGTATAAACCCATTAAATAATTTGCGTTTCTTAGAAGCGGTTTTTCCATAAAACGTTTCAAACTGTTCATGACTGGTCAATACATATACAGACCATGTATCAAGTGCTGTAAAGACACGACCAAAATCGGTATATAATTTTTCCACAAGAGGCTTTTCACTTAAACGTTCTCCATACGGAGGATTCGTCACGACATATCCATATTCCTCTTTTGTTGTAAAATCTTTAACCTGCATTTGCTTAAAACTGATAGAATCACCGAGCCCAATTTCATCTGCATTATCTTGCGACACGCGGACCATGCGATGATCAATATCCGAACCGATAATTTCAAGAGGCTGATCATATTTCGCCAAATCTTCTGCCTCTTGGCGAGCGAGATTCCATTGCTTCTTACCAATCCAATCCCAATTTTCAGATGCAAATGTTCTGTTAGAACCTGGCGCAATATTTTGTCCAATCATGGCTGCCTCAATAGGAATTGTACCAGACCCACAAAACGGATCGACAAACGGCCGATCTGCTCGCCAGTTGGTGAGCATAATTAAAGCCGATGCAAGCGTTTCTTTCAGCGGCGCTTCGCCTTGTCCGACCCGATAGCCACGCTTATGTAGACCAACGCCACTCGCATCAATTGTCAGTGTAGCAACATCTTTTAAAAGAGCTACCTCAATGCGATACAAAGGTCCTGTCTCTTCAAACCACGTAGAGCGCTTATACGTATGGCGCAACTTTTCTACTACTGCCTTTTTCACAATACCTTGACAATCTGGAACACTAAATAATTTTGATTTCACCGACTTTCCAACAACAGGAAACTCAGCGTTTTCCGGAATATAATCGCCCCAATTTAAAGCCTTTGTTTTTTCAAACAACTCATCAAAGGTAGTAGCTTTAAACTCTCCTACTTTAATTTTAATACGATCTGCCGTACGCAACCACAAATTAGCGCGACAAATAGCATCTATAGTAGCTTCAAACGTAACTTTACCATTATCTACTTGACATTCATAACCAAGATCACGAACTTCACGAGCAACAAGTGCTTCTAAGCCCATAGCAGCTGTTGCAATTAATGTAATTTTATTCATGTGCAGTCTCCTAACAACCAAAACTTCTTTACCATTGTAACTCAATATATGTGCATTCATACAGCGCACAAAAAGCTCTCCTAAAGGAGAGCTATATTTCGTGATGTTGGTTTCATAACGTTTTGTAAGCCATGTTCTGTACCTTAGTACTGCAAGCGGCTCCCGCCTCGTACGCCGGTGGTGATCATCTATCTACAGATGAAGTATCTGTTCTTCTCCCTCGTTCATTTCCTTGGAGAAGATGCCCCTACCATAATTTGGGTTTCTCGCTCGTGGGGTTTACCTCGTTCCACTCCCGTCATTTCTTCTGGGACTACGTCACTGTGGCACTTTCAGAGTAATTTAACCATATCCAAAGACTTAGGTTATTTCCCCGCCGTTAGCCTTATAGGCTACCCTAGCTTATGAATTCGCTAGGCACGAACACTACGGTCATCTCAGACCGTGCGAGCATGGACTTTCCTCTACAGCTTGCGCTGCAGCGATCACCCAAACGTTATGACAAAGTTTATTATAGCGCAAAAACGAATAGGTTGCAACCTCATTTTTAATGCCTATCAATCGTATAGTTTACTACCAAATACAGCCTTTTCTAGATTCGATAATCTACGCAGAATATCAGTGTTAGTATTGTTGTATACAGGAGGCGTAGAAGTCACTGGCGATGGCTTTAACTTCTGTTCCTCAAGCAATCGCTTCAATCTGGCATTTTCCTGTTGCAAACTCTCCAATTCCTGATGAAATGTTTCATAATCTTTAATAACCATATCTAGGAATTTATCTACTTCTTCTTGTTGATAGCCGCGAATTCCTGTTTTAAATTCTTTTTCTAAAATTTCTTTTGCTGTTAATTTTAATTTATCTGAAAGCATTTCTCTCACCTCAAATCATTAAAACTTAAATATGTAACGTATCCATGCATATTTTACCATTCCGGCAGTTATTTGTACAATCTCTTCTTAATTTATATTACTCCAATGCTTGCTGTTTCCATTGTTCTTCTTCTATAATACTTTGCAGTGCTGCGAAGTCAATTAAATAGCAAGGATAATTCTGTTGTTTACGGGCTTGTTGTATCATAAATTTAGGACTACCTTCCTTTTCTTCATCATACACTGCTAAAAGCGCTTCACTCTTTTCAATAAAAAAGCGGGTTTTCATTTGAAACTGTTGGGGGTGCTCATATTTCTTCTTCGTAATACTATCTATATGGTCTACTTGTGACATTACGAATTCGTAATATTCTTTATTTGCTTCATTCCATTTTTCTTCTTGCTCTAAAAAAGGAGTAAATACACCAATCTTCAAGTTGGGAAAATCCATTTGCAATTCAAATACCACTTCTGCAGCCCAAAGCTCTACACCCAATTGCCCACTAATTATCACCCATTCTAAGCCCTCTTCAAGAAAAGAAAGCAAAGCCTGACGAATTGCTGTTTTTATGTATTCTATCGCAGGATGTTTTTGAGAAAAAATACCGAGCTCAAATGGTTTATACCCTGTTACTGCAAGTATTCTCATACATACTCCCCTTCTTTAATTTAGTAAGGGCTCTGTTAAAGTTCTCTGCTAATTTCTACTATAAGGGTTCGCCTATTCACTTCAAACAACAAGTTCCTATTATTAACACCAAACTTTAACATAACCGTTTTAAAAAGGAAAAGAACCAGCGATGCTGGCTCTTTCTGTTTTACTTTTTAAACATACCGCCAACCATGTTCGCATTTGGACCCATATTTCCTGTTGCGGCACCTGCTACCATACCACCAGGACCTGTCATTGCACCTGCTACTTGACCACCAGGGCCGAAACCAGGACCAAAACCAGGGCCGAAACCAGGCGCCATGGCACCTGCTACTTGACCTGGTACAAACGGTGCTGGACCAAAGCCAGGAACGTTTGTCTGTTGCACTTGCGTCACAGCTGATTGTGTTTGTGGGAAGTAATGTTGATTTTGGATAGTTTGATTATTAACAATTGTCGTGTGTGTTGGATGAATGTGTGGTACAACTGTTGTAGAAAATGTGTTTGTGACACAATGCTTTGTCGGATGGACGACAGGTGGCAATGTGTTTACCGGCCCTGTTACAGCCGGAGAAACGAAGGAAGGCCCTCCAAAACAAGGATTACAATACATATTTTTTTCTCCTCTCCATCAAATGTACTTACACTTTACAATATGACGGAACACCAATGCTTGCCTAATGCAAACACCTATTTCTTAAGAGAAAATAGTGTACAAAACATGTTTAAAATTCGTAAATACTAAAAACGTTAGCATTATCATCGCAAAGAACATGTATAAGATTGCTTTCTTCACGTTTTCCCTCTCCATTTATAAGTAGTCTACACAAAATATAATTTTAAAACGTAATAAGATGACAGACAACCTTTTTATAGAACGAAAAATAAGTTTATTTATTTAGAATTTTTAAAAAATATAAAAAGAGCCCTATCATTTCAATATTTGTTAATTTTAATTAAGTGATGAAAAATTCTTCTTTAAGAACAAAAAATAATATAGCTGTATTTTATGTCAATTTCATATATTACATAGTTACTTTATAAAAATAAAGGGCAGGTATTGCCCTTTTACTTAATAAAAAATCCTCCTACTTGCTTGACAAGCCCAGTAACTTGATTCATGGCATTCATCATTTGGCCTGCTGTATTCATCATTTTATTAATGTCATAATTGCCATCAGCTGTTTTAAATTGAGATACTACACTGGAAAATTGCCCTTGTTGTTGTTTTTTATAATTTTGTTTGTTCATGGTTGGATACGGTGTATAGGGATTCCAAGCGGCTTGGGGCTGCGGCGGATAAAACATAGGTGAATTCATCTGCGATATTTGAAAGGGCTGATAATAATTAACTTGTGGGGCTTGATACGGTTCAAACGGATACATATTGTACATATAGGGACCTTGTTGATGCGGCAACATACTCTTCCCTCCCATTGTCATATTTATAATTAGAATATGAAAAAAGGGCGGATAGGTAACTATATGCAAGTAATTTTAAAAAAAGTAACAAAAAAGCTATCTAAGGCCACTTATTATGTTCACCTATATAAGTTTACATAGTTTTTTTCGACAGATAAACAGCAAGAAAATCACAGCGCCATAATACCTCGCTACGTGTGTATGTTCTTACTTAATACGCGTATCTCTTAAGTCCTGACCGCAACCATACATTGCCCATTCTTCTTTCCCACCCAAAAAAGAATGTCAGTTTTTCTAGTTGTACTTAGTTATAAATACAGCACCCCTTCGCTTTACTATAGATCTTGTTGGCACAAAACAGCTATTTATTCCCTATAATCTAAAGTTCGCATTGACGCAATATATTACATATAACTCACTATAAATGTCTATCTTTGTCGGAATTCTAAATTTTTAAAATTCATTAAATAATAGCGTTTTCATGTTACGATACATATGAAAGTCAATTCTTTAAGGGGGTTCAAAGAATGACACTGGGAGAGCTTCGTACATTATTTATTGGATTAAAGCAATATGAGCCTGTAGATTCAAACGAATTGCTTGATTTTGCACGACAAAGCTATTTAAAGGGAGAGTTAGCTTTAGTTCAATATCGTGACATGATTCGTGAATTGGAAGCATTAGGTGCAAAAAAGCCAGATTATGAATTAGAAGGTATCATTCACTCACACATATAAAAAACTTTGCGCATACGCGCAAAGTTTTTTACATTGAATTCACTTCATCAATTATGTTATTTAGAACATAAGCAATGGCTTTATGTGTTTCTAAAAATCGCCTTACCTTCGCATGTGACATAAAGCATTCTAATGCGTTGCGTTGTAGATTTTCGTAAGTCTGCTCAATCTGTATAACATGAATAAAACGAGGTCTTTCTGCATGCACCCATTCAACAGCTTCTTTTTTCCAATTCACTGCCAATTCGTCAATTCGCTCTACGAAAGGCTTAATATCTGTATAAAAATCTGCTTTTTGTTCCATTCTTTTATGAAACATCTTTAACATTTCATCATTCTTTTGAAGAACTTCATTCGTATAAAATAATAGTTGATTCACACTCTCACCTTTTCTACACAACTGGCAGAGCATGCATATATGTTCTGAGCCACCATCCTTCTTCGGAATGACGCGTTAGCTTCTCTTCCATATGAGTGACCCGTACCGCAATAATTTCAGCATACTCCAAAACCTGATTTTCTTTATATTGTAACGCATGATTAACACGCAATGCTATGTTTGTCTCTAATAAATCAAAGCTACTTATTAGCTCCTCCATTTGCTGCAATGCATTTTCTTTAGGAACTACCTTCATATTCGATACCTCCTTTAACTTGTTAATACCCATATTCTCTCTATGCAAATCCACTCCCTTCATGTATGACAAAACTAGTTTCTATTCGGCAAAGAAAGTGTTTTTTCTCCGCATGTTTTACAACCAATCGGCAAAAATACGTACAGGAGGTGTTTAATATGGCAAAAAATAAATCTGAAAACAAGAAAAAGCAAGATAAAAGCAAACAACAAGCACCACACACAGGCGATAAAAAACTAGACGGACCTAACTTCCCTGCAACCTAGAAAAGCGAAGGTGACAACTTAGACACATATCCGAGGTTCTCAAACCGATGAAGCTAGTCACTTCGAACAAACCTTGCAAAAAAGCAAGAGCACTGCTCTTGCTTTTTACATATTACGAAAGAAGTCTCCCTTCAAGAGCTGGCTAATCGGTGGGGAGTTCACTCATCCCGATAGAGAAATTGTTCAAAAGCAGAAAATACATGCAGTTGCTTTTGTTTAATTAAAAACCAGTCTGTTAAATCAAATTGTTTTTGTTCTTCTACAGGATCAAATAATGCAAGTACTTCATTGGTACTAAACCAATCCTCCATTTTATGGCGTTGATGAGGAATAATGGGATACACATCTCGCAGAATCGGGGTATCTGGCTCTTTCACAAATAGAAAATATTGTTCATAATCCATTCTGGAACCTGTATGAACCGTTTCCTTGGCAAACGCCTCAAATTGCTTGTTATATTCCGGGTGAAACAGTAGCCATGCTAAACGTTTACCAAGCTCTATCCTTTTGTGCACATCAACAAAGTCATGAACTGAAAATCCATACAGCTTTCCGCTTACAGTCGGAAATAACACTGCACTAAAGTGTAATAATTCTTGAAATTTAAACAGGACCGAATCAAACACATGCTTTTTAAAATAAGGATGTTCGATGACAGGCTTTTGAATCATGTGCTGCTCGTTTATAATAAGTGCTGTCATCATTCGATTTTCATTTCCTTCATTCCAAAATAACTCCCACTCTCGTTCCATAAAAACAGAAACGGAAAATGCTTGAAGGAGATGAAATAAGGCTTTATTGGCACGTATTGAATACGCATATACTAACAGTTGCGGATAAGCATCTGAAAAAATAAACCAATTGGCGCGTTCATATGTTAAAAACAAACGCTTTCTTACGTCTTTTGAAAGCATTTTGGGATAGTACTTTCCTTCTAAATCGGTCATATTCCATCCTGCATTGCGAGACACCATACTGGCCAAAAGTGCCCACTGTACATGCGGATATTGTAAGTAATACTCTTGATAAGCATGTGTACGTGCAATATTATCTACATTCCCTTTCCAAGTTAAAGCTTCTATTTCAGTAATTATTGCTTTATCTTGATCAGTCCACACTGTTTTTTTTCTACGCTTTTGAATTGCTTCGTACTCACCTCCACTCACATACTTCCCTCCCTGCTCATTATTTAAGTTCAATCATTGCTGTGCTAGTAAAATTTTATAAACTACTGATGCTATTTTTTGATATAATCACCTGTAGTACCTTATTTTAGTTTGGAGTGAAAGTGTAATGACCATTCGCTATCCTAACGGCAAAATATACAACAATGTAACTCATAATACACCAGTAAAAAACCATACTTATAGTAACAGGGGAATGTCGCTAGAAGAAGAATTAAACGAAACCAATGCGTATTACACAGAGCATAGTATTGCCTGTATACATAAAAAGCCGGTTCCTATTCAAATCGTAAAAGTAGACTATCCGCAAAGAAGTGCAGCCGTTATTAAGGAGGCATATTTCAAACAACCCTCTACAACCGATTATAATGGGGTATATAAAGGCCGCTATATCGACTTTGAAGCAAAAGAAACACAGAATAAGACTAGCTTTCCTTTACAAAATATTCATCCCCACCAAATTCAACATATAAAGCAAGTGCTTGCTCATGATGGCATTGCATTTTTTATCATTAAGTTTGCACACCATGATGAAACCTATTTTTTAAAGGGACAAGACATCGTTCAATTTTGGACAAGACATGAAGAAGGTGGACGCAAATCCATCACTAAACAGGAAATTGAACTGTGCGGACATAGAATTCAATCCGGGCTCCATCCCCGCATTGATTATATTCGTATACTAGACATGCTGTATTTTTCGTGATACATTCATCAATAAAGTTCATGTCTTGACTTTTTTGAGATAGTGAAAGGTAGGAGAAAGGATAATGTCGGATAATTATCGTTCTCGCGAAGAACGTAAGCAAGCTGAAAAAGCGAAGCAAGAACAGAAAAAACAAAAAAAGCGAAAAACCTCGTAAAAAAGGCTCGTTTTTCAAGAAGTTTCTTATTACTTGCCTACTCCTTGGAATTATTGTATTAGGAGCAGGTGTTTCGACTTTTTATGCAATGATTAAGGATGCACCAAAAATTGATGAGGCTAAGTTAGCAGATCCTGTTTCAACCAAATTTTATGATAAAGATGGCGGTTTTATACATGAGTATGGTGTAGAGCGACGTACTCCAATTACGTATGATCAAATTCCAAAAGTGCTTGAAGACGCATTTCTCTCTACAGAGGATGCTAGGTTTTATGAGCATCATGGCATTGATATTAAACGTACAGCGAAAGCGATTTTCGAAAATTTGACAAACGGATTTGGATCACAAGGTGGTAGTACAATTACACAACAGGTAATTAAAAATTCATTTTTATCACGTGACAAAAATTTAAAACGAAAAGTGCAAGAATGGTATCTAGCCTATAAGTTGGAGCAAAAATACTCTAAGCATGAAATTTTGGAAATGTACCTTAACAAAATTAACTTAGGAAACTATTCTTGGGGGATCGCTGCGGCAGCTAAGAACTATTACGGTATTGAAGTAAAAGACTTGAAAAATCTAACATTGCCACAAGCTGCTATGCTAGCGGGTTTACCGCAGTTACCAAATGCTTATAATCCTTCTAAACCGGAGAATGAGAAAGAAGCGACAAAACGTAGAAATCTTGTTTTAACATTAATGCATCGACAAGGTGCTATCACAGAAAAAGAAATGAAAGAAGCAATGCAGGTACCTGTTCGTGAAGGAGTTCGTGAACCAGCTCAAAATCCAATGCCTTATCAAGCATTCCTTGATGCAGTGGCTAAAGAGGTGGAAGGACAGCTCAAAGATGTAAACATCGGAACAGATGGATTGAAAATTTATACTACACTTGATCCAAAGGCACAAGCGTATGCGGAGCAATTGGCGGAGTCTGGGGACGGATTTAGATATCCAAATGATCAGTTCCAAACTGCATTTGTGTTTCAAGACACAAAAACAGGAGAAGTACGCGCCATTGCAAGCGGTCGTAAAGAAAACAAAGGTTCCTTTAGAGGAAATAACTATGCTATCGATTTAGATAGACAGCCGGGATCTACGTTTAAACCAATTCTCGCTTACGGTCCTGCTATAGAGCATTTAAAGTGGGCAACTTCGCACACAGTTGAAGACAAAGAAACAAAGTATGATACAGGAGCTGAAATATCCAACTGGGATAATAAATATCATGGCATAATTACTATTCGTAAGGCGTTGGAACAATCATATAACATTCCAGCTTTATTAACGATGCGAGAAGTAGGTAAACCAAAAGCAAAAGTATTTGCTGAAAATTTAGGTATCACTTTTGCTAACAATACAGTATTTGAATCATATGTAATTGGGGCCAATCAAGTCAGTCCGATTGAAATGTCCGGTGCTTACAGTGCGTTCGGTAATAACGGGGTATATATCAAACCGCATTTTGTTACAAAAGTTGTATTTCCAGACGGAAAAGAAGTGAACTTTAAGCCAAAAGAAAAACGAGCAATGGCGGACTATACAGCATATATCATTACAGATATGTTACGCTCAGTTGTAAAAACGGGGACAGGAACAAATGCAAATGTATCAAGACTTGATGTAGCCGGTAAGACAGGTACCACAAACTTTGATAAAGATACGATACGCAAATATGGCTATCCAGCTGATGCAACGAACGATAGTTGGTTTGTAGGATATACACCACAATATACAATGTCCGTTTGGACTGGATATGCAAAGAACGGGCAAGGTATGTATTTGAATAAAGAAACGTCCCGCATCGCGCAGTATATTTTTAAAAATATGATGAGCAAGTTTGGAACGGATACTTCACCATTTGAGCAACCGTCCACTGTCTATCGCTTTGGCAATGAGCTAGGAGTGACAGGTGGTGAAAAAGTAGTACTACCAAAAGAAAAGCCTGATACTCCAACTGGAGTTAATGCTCAATATGATACTGCTTCCAACACCATCTCTTTAAAATGGTCATATAGAGCCTCAGAAGAGATGAAAGATGTCTCATTTGATGTAGCATACTCACTAGATGGTGGCTCTAAAACAACATTAACAAATACGAAAAGTACAAGTATTACTCTTGGTAATGTAAAAGCAGGCGGTCGTTATACTTTCTTTATTACCGCAACAGCAAATGGTAAAGTAAGTGATGAAGCAAAAATTACGGTCACTGTTACAACTGGATCAAAACCGGAAGAAAAACCATCCCCACCAGATAACGGGGATGGTACAAATCAAAGTACACCACCTAATACAGGAACTCCGCCAAGTACAGGTACTGAAACTGGTACACCACCAGGATCCAGTAACCCAGGTGAAGCAAAGCCACCAGCACAATCGCCACTTGGTATTCCATAAAGAAAAGACCATCAAAGTGATGGTCTTTTCTTTTTTATCTTTATTGTAGCAAATAATTTTTCCAATTCTTCGTATAACTGAATAAGCTGTATAAATGAATGATAATGGCCGGGGCGATTAATGATAAAGGCGAAGCGTTCTTCTATATTAATCGGCTTGTTCAATAGGGTATTTATGTTTAATATTGCCAACTGTGGGGTACGTACGTATAGTCCGTTTAACCAATATAAACTTGATAAATAATGGGCTGTGTAATGAACCATTAGGGGTTGCGCTGCATCTCTTTTTCGCTCCTTAAACAAGTGAGAAATAGAAGGCTTATTAGCTTTCCAGCTTTCTAATATAAGAGGTATAGCATGCTCTATGTCAAGCCAAGGTTCATAAGCAGCTATGTTTTGCCCCTTTAATATATCATAGGTAAAGTAACCGTTTTGAATAGTATATTCAATAGATGTTTCATCATAAACAAGCTCTTCTTTAACAAATGGCGAAACTTGAAACGCTGTAGGTACCTTTATTTTCATTGCGTCTTATCCTTCATTCGCTTCTTTCCTTCTCTACACAAATCGAGCAGCGGACACACTTCACATTGCGGACGTTGTGCTTTACAATGATAGCGGCCAAAAAAAATCATGCGATGGTGGGTAACACTCCATTCTTCCATAGGTACTTTCTTCATCAAAGTTTTTTCCACTTCTAAGACAGAATCTTTCCACCTACAAAAAGCCAAGCGTTTACTAACACGTTCAACATGTGTATCTACAGCAATTGCTGGAATACCAAAGGCTACTGAGACTACTACATTTGCTGTTTTACGCCCCACTCCTGGTAAATTTATTAATTCATCACGATCTTTCGGTACCTTTCCATCATAGCGTTCTAACAGCATTCGGCATAGACTTTGAATGTTTTTAGCTTTATTTCGATACAAACCAATGGAACGAATGTCCTGCTGTAACTCATCCAAAGGTACAGCTAAATAATCTTCAGGTGTTTTATATTTTTGAAACAGTTCTCTTGTTACTTTGTTTACTAATGCATCCGTACACTGAGCAGATAAGGCCACAGCAATAACTAACTCAAATGGATTAGAATGGTTTAATTCACAGTGTGCATCTGGATACATCTCTGCCATTGTATCTAAACAATGGCGAATTTGTTTAATAGTGAGCACATTCTCCCCCCTTTACTGCTCCAGCCAATTGTAAAACGGCACTTTTCCTGTATAAGTAGTATCTGGGCGTGGCTGTTTTTGATGTTGTCTAAATTTCTTTCCATAATTATGTGCTTGTTCGACTGTCTTGACACCATTTTTCTTCCATTCAAATAAAATACGGTCAATATAGCGGAAATTCAACTTCCCGCTAATTACAGCCTCCCTAAGAGCGGCCTGAATTACAGTGCCATCATGACCATCTTGGTCCTGCCACATCGCAAGAGTCTCACATTCAAATGGAGACAACGGACGACCAAACTCCTGCTCAAAAATACTATATAAACTAGACTGCCGTGCTTTCTCTTCTTCCACTTCTTCTCCCATTATGTCATTCATTAAAAGTTGCAACATTTTTTCCCATAGCGGCTGAAGTGAATACGTTTCACAAATTAAATCGCCGTCCCGACGGCCTTCAATAGTTAAGAGACCTCTTTGTAGCAGCAGGCGTAAAATGTCTGCGCATTGCATAGGATTAATTGTCATACGTGCAGAAATTTCATTAGGCGTGGGAAATAAATTTCCACACTCCAAAAATGTGTGTACGTGTAACACAACCATAAACTCTGTTTCATTTAAACCAAGCTTTTGATAATTCGTCATCAATAGCTTTGGAATTGCTATACTTCCCTGCTCAAGCCACTGCAACATTACTCTCTTTTTCATGCCAACACCTCGTTTCTAGTATACACAAGTTGTCTGTTCCAAAGCCACGGAAAAGCACAAACAAACATAGCCTTTCGTTAAAAAGACCCCCCTGTAAGCGGGGGGTCGAGCTTGTTATGGATACAGACGGTTTAATAAACGAGGAAATGGAATTGTTTCACGAACGTGTTCTACGCCTGATAACCATGCTACCGTTCTTTCTAAGCCGAGTCCAAAGCCAGAGTGAGGCACAGAACCGTATTGACGCAGTTCCAAGTACCATTTATACGCATCTTCACTTAACTGATGTTCGTCTAAACGTTTCTTTAACAGCTCATAGTCATCAATACGCTGTGATCCACCAATAATTTCACCATAACCTTCCGGTGCAATTAAATCTGCGCACAATACGACTTCTGGACGGTTTGGATCTGGCTTCATGTAAAATGACTTAATAGAAGCTGGATAATGTGTGATAAATACAGGTTTATCGTAATGCTCGGCAATCGCCGTTTCATGTGGTGCTCCAAAATCATCTCCCCACTGAATATCATCAAAACCTTTTTCATGGAGGAATGCAATCGCATCATCGTATGTGATACGAGGAAACGGTGCTTGAATGCACTCAAGCTTAGATGTATCACGGCCTAATGTTTTTAGTTCAAGCGCACAGTTTTGCAGTACGGATTGTACCAAATAAGAGACATATTGCTCTTGTACACGCAGGTTCTCTTCATGGTCTGTGAAGGACATTTCTGGTTCAATCATCCAGAATTCGATTAAATGACGTCGCGTTTTAGATTTTTCAGCACGAAACGTTGGTCCAAACGAAAACACTTTTCCAAGCGCCATCGCAGCAGCTTCCATATAAAGTTGTCCGCTTTGAGACAAGTATGCATCCTCGTCAAAATATTTCGTATGGAATAATTCTGTCGTTCCTTCCGGTGCACTTCCCGTCAAGATTGGTGGATCTACTTTCACAAATCCGTTTTCGTGAAAGAATTGGTATGTAGCACGGATAATCTCATGACGAATGCGCAATACAGCATGTTGACGTTTAGAGCGAATCCACAAATGGCGGTTGTCCATTAAAAACTCTGTACCATGCTCTTTTGGTGTAATTGGATAATCTGTTGCCGCATGAATAACTTCTACATTCGTTACCGTTAATTCGTAGCCGAATGGAGAACGTGCATCCTCGCGCACGATACCTGTTACATACAAAGAGGTTTCTTGTGTAAGGCCTTTCGCCTTTTGAAAAACTTCTTCTCCCACTTCTTCTTTTACAACGACACCTTGAATAAAACCTGATCCATCGCGCAATTGCAAAAATGCAATTTTACCGCTGGATCGTTTATTTGCAAGCCATGCGCCAATTGTTACTTCTTGATCTACATAATGTTTTACTTGTCCAATAGTTGTTTTCACTTACCTGGTCCCTCCAAAAAGCTTCAATTCGATTGCGGAGCAAGCTCCTTCAAACAGAGCGAATTATATTGTTCATTATACATAGGAAAGCTTACATATGTAAAGGAGGCTGATTGATGTCAGCCTCTAGTTTGCCATTTTCTTTTGCATAAAGTTCTGCATACGCCCAATTGCCTTCTCTAGCAATGTAAGCGAAGTTGCATAAGACAATCTGATGCAATCCGGCGCACCGAATCCAGAGCCCGGAACAACCGCTACTTTTTCTTCTTCTAAAAGCGCTTTTGCCCAATCATCTACCGAAGAAAAACCCGTCAATTTTGCGGCTTCCTTTACATTTGGGAATAAATAAAACGCTCCTTGTGGCTTAATACAAGAAAACCCTGGAATGTTGATTAGCTTATCATAAACAATATGCAAACGTTTCTCAAATTCCACTCGCATCTGCTCCACTGCATCTTGTGAATGCTCATAAGCAGCAATTGTAGCGTATTGTGCGACCGACGTTGGATTAGATGTACTATGGCTCGCTAAATTCGTCATCGCTCCAATTAATTGTTTGTTTCCCGCTGCATACCCAATGCGCCAACCTGTCATAGCATGAGATTTAGAAACTCCATTAATGATAATTGTTTGTTCTTTCAGCTCAGGAGAGAGCTGTGCAATTGAAACGTGTGTTGCATCATATACCAGATGCTCATAAATTTCATCAGACACAATGAGAACGTTGTGTTGTAAGCACACTTCACCGATAGCACGTAATTCATCTTCTGTATACACCATTCCGGTTGGATTGCTAGGAGAGTTGATAATGACTGCTTTTGTTTTTGCTGTGATTGCATTTTGCAATTGCTTTGGTGTAATTTTAAAATTATTTTCTTCAAAACCGCACACATACACAGGCTCGCCGCCAGCAAGTTTTACTTGTTCAGGATAACTCACCCAATAAGGTGTAGGAATAATAACCTCATCGCCTTCATCTAAAAGCGCTTGAAATAATGTATATAGTGCATGTTTGGCTCCGTTGCAAACAATAATTTCCGATGGTGCATACGTAATTTGCTGGTCTGTTTTAAATTTAGCAATAATGGCGTTCTTAAGAGTCGCAAGTCCGCCTGTTGGTGTATATTTTGTATGACCTTCTAGCATGGATTTATACGCTGCTTCAATGATGTAATCCGGTGTATTGAAATCTGGTTCACCGGCTCCTAAACCGATAACATCAAACCCTTGTGCTTTTAGCTCTTGTGCTTTGGCTGTGATCTCTAATGTTGAAGAAGGTGTTAATGCTGATACGCGCTTTGCTAACTTCATCCTGTGTTCCCCCTGCATATATTTTAAATGCTGTAATACCCCTCATATTTGCCATCAATAAAGTTTAGATAATAGTAGGAGTAGCGACTCTCTTCGTCAATATATGTAATTTCCCAAAGCGGTACACCCTTTTCGGCACCTAATTTTACTTTTTCGATACGCTTTACATTTCGTTTTCTATCGTTTAGTAAAATTTGAATCGCTTCTTGCTCTGTAATACCTTCACTTTTTCGTTTTACTAATACTTTTTGCTTTTTATTATTGGGCACCCATACAAACCAACTCGTCCCATTCTCATCTTTTCCCTCAATTACGTGATAAGCAGTCATGCCATGGTAATAATCAGTACTCGCAATGTTGATTAAATTTGCTTTTTTACGTGCTAGTTCTTCTGCTTGTATGATTCCCTTGTCCTTTGAACGTACAGCCGTATTGTATACATTTACAACTGTCACCATTACACCCAAAAATATACAAAAAATTATAAAAATCCACTTTTTCATTGTATCACTACGTTCTATATATCGTAAATATGGCTTTGTCTTTTTCTTTTTCGTCCAATGCAAGCCCAAACATTAAATCCTGTTTCTTTAAGGTTCTGTTTAAGCTATCAACGACTTTATACAAGTCATTTGTATATTGAACACGTGTTGTTGCCAACACTTCAATTTTCTTTTCCATGCAAACCCCTCCATTACACAATATTGCTATTCATGAGAATAGCAAATCCAGTCTATAATATAGTTACATTCAGCACACGTCTCGCATTTTATTATAACAGGTCATACTGTCCTGTAAAAGTATGCGGACTAACTCAATGCAGTTATTTCCATTGCGTTATTAAAAAATTTTTCTTCTACCCACATTCTGAGCCTGTAGCAACTACAGGCTTTTTATCGTACATCCTCATTTCTTGATAGAACACAATAATTCTTGCAACGATTTTTCATAAACCGCCAACTCCGGCAAAGAGGCAAGAAAATCTTTTCCATATGATTTTGTTGCTATACGACGATCTAGTACAAAAAACAACCCTCGATCACTTTCCTTACGTATAAGTCGACCAAATCCTTGCTTAAAACGAATGATTGCCTGCGGTAAAGATAAAGCAGAAAATGGATTTTCTCCTGCCTCTCGCAGAGCTTGACCCTTACGGCGCATTACAGGATCATTTGGCGGCGCAAATGGCAGGCGCACCATTATAAGACAATCAAGAGGTATATCCACACCTTCCCATAAGCTACTAGTTCCAAATAAGATGGCCTTTTCAAACTGCTGAAAGTTTTTCACAACGCGACTACGACTACCGGCGTTTGCATTTAACACTGCAAACTGCGGCAACGTTTCACTATCTTTTACTTCTGTATACAGACGTTTTTGCATGTCGTATGATGTACAAAGCACGAGTATGCGCCCTTGTACCGTTGCCGCAATCTCTATGATATGTGTAACCATTGCAGCTGTATACGCTTCAAATGACACCTCGTTAACATGTGGCAAATCGGTCGGAATCATGAGACTGACTTGATTTTGATAAGAAAATGGCGAAGGTACACACAGTGTCATTGGAAGAAATGACGACAACCCCAGCGCATGCATCATATAATCAAAATTTCCCTTTACAGTCATTGTAGCAGAAGTAAGAATAACGCTTTTGCGGTTGGTAAAGAAACGTTGTGCTAATACATCCCTCACATCAGCAGGTTGATGATATAATATTGTGGAATGCAATGTTCCTTTTACATCAGCTTCCATCCACGTTACACCATCTAATTTTTGAGTCAGCAGTCGCTTCAGTATCTCACATTGCTTTTCTAGAGCCATTAAAGCGCTTTGTAAATCCTCGTATACAACAGACAGCGGCTCCTCTACTGTGTAAATTTTCATTATCTTATCTATTGAATGTGATAACCTATTTACCGCTTCTCTAATGGCGCGCCAAAGCTTTCCTTTTTCAATTTGTGCATCGTAGGCTTGTATGAGACGAACCGTATCTATGTTTCCCTGCTTTTCAAATAGGAAAGCGCGGAGCATACGAAATAGCTCATCGGACTCAAATTTTATTTCTTTCAGCCAGTCATTGATTTCTTTAAATAAAGGAGAAATCGTTTCTAAACGTTTACTCACTCTTGTTAAGGCGCCCTCTGTTTCTAAGGTTCCAATACGAGACAGTGTCGCCTGAAATTGTAAGCAAGAAAATTTCTCACCAAGTGCCTGACTTGCTGCTTCTTCAATATGATGTGCCTCATCCAAAATGACACGAGGGTAACTTTTAAGTAGTGCATCTTCTTTGTACGTGTCGTGAAATAAAAAAGCGTGATTGGTGATGACAAGATCAGCAAAGTATACTTGATGCTGAGCTCGTTTATAAAAGCAGCGATTCTCCCATCTCATAGAAGAGGGGCCCGTATTACAAATTCTCTCCCATAAAAAACGCCCTCCTGAAGGCAAATTAAGCTCATCCACATCTCCCGTTTCGGTTTGAAGTAACCACACAAGGATTTTCGCTTTTGTGAGCAGGCTATCATAGTTTTTATCCTCTTCCAGTAAAGCGTGCTCAAATTTATGTAAGCATAAGTAATGTTTACGCCCCTTCATTACAGCTACTTTAAAAGAAAAAGGTAGGATCTTTTCCAGCAATGGGATTTCTTTATCTAGTATTTGTTGTTGGAGCTGTACAGTTTGTGTGCTAACAAGGACAGGCTCTTCTTCTTGCACAGCATGAAACAAAGCAGGTATTAAATACGCCAGCGTCTTACCCGTTCCCGTTCCTGCTTCTATGAGACAAACACGCTCTTCTATAAAAGCTTCATGCACTTTTTGCATCATCAGCATTTGACCGGTACGTCGCTCAAATCCTTGCATTTCTACCTGTAAATTTGCGTTTACTTGCGCTAAATACGCTGAAAATGAAATGGACTCTTTATAGAAGCTTTTTGGGGAAACATACTTTTTGAGTGCTATCCCATGCTGAATATCATAGTGCTGTTCATATGGTGTTTGTTCTTTATGTAAAATATAAAACGAAATGAGCTGTTCTAAGTCGGTCTGGAACCCCCTGCTTAATTCATGCAAGGAACATAGAGTAACAAACGGAAGCGACTGTAATTTCTCACAAAGAAGCAGAAATAATTCTCCTGTTACCATTGCATCGCTGTCGGCACGATGAGGATTATCATGTTGTAATTGAAATTGCTTAGCTAAATCGCTCAGTTTGTAGCTTTCCGCTGTTGGCAACAGAATGCGTGCTAATTCAACTGTGTCAATAACCGGACAATGCGGCACCGGCTGTCCTGCTTGCATAAATTCTTCGCGCAAAAATCCCCAGTCAAAATGTACATTATGCGCAACAAAATAAGCATTTTCTAATAAATCGGCTATCATAGGTGCAATATCCGCAAAGGATGGGGCACGACTCACCATTTCGTCGTAAATACCAGTCAATTCGGAAATAAAAGGAGGAATTGACTTACCTGGGTTTACAAATGTTGATAAAACTTCCTGTATCTCACCGTTTTCAATTACAACAGCTGCAAACTCGATAATTTTATCAATGCCACCTTTGGCTGCGTTCCCAGTCGTCTCTAAATCCACGACCACATACTTCATACTAATCACCTCACTAGCCTGCCAAAGCAATACTTCTTGCTTATACTATACCACGAAAGTAATAAACTTAGATATGAAAAGGTAAAAACCGATTTCTTCTACAATAAGAATGCTGCTGTTTGGATATGTCGATGATTGTCTGCCACTATAAAAGGTGTCCTTTAAAGAGGACACCTTTTATAGACAATTCTTTATAGAATTGTAGATGCAGGCTCATAGCCAAGCATTTGTTCAATATTGTTTTGTTCGTCAAGTACAGCAATTTTAGGCCGATGTTCATGAATACGCTCTTCCGGAACAAGGCCGTAAGCAATAATGATAACTTTGTCTCCTGGTTGTACAAGACGTGCAGCTGCGCCGTTTAAGCATACAACCTTGCTTCCACGTTTTCCTTTAATAATATACGTTTCAAAACGTGCACCATTGTTGTTGTTTACAATCTGTACTTTTTCGTTCTCAACAACACCTACTGCATCCATTAAATCTTCATCAATCGTAATGCTGCCTACATAATTTAAGTTAGCTTCCGTTACTGTAGCGCGATGCAGTTTCGCTCTCATCATCGTACGAAACATAGTGCTTCTCCCCTTATCGTGATGTTATCTATTAGTCTTGCTTTGGAAAATTTAACTGCGATTGCAATGATAATTTCGTTCGTTACATCATTTGGAATGTGAAGTTCCGGATAAGACAGAATCTCTACATAATCCACTTCACCGCTTGTATGTGCATGAATATGTTGCACCATGGCATTTCGAATGTTACTAAGGCTTCTCTCTCCCCTTGCGATCATCCGTTTTGCCAGTTCCAGACTTTCATATAAACGCGGTGCTTCCTGACGCTCTTGCTCCGATAAATAAACATTTCGTGAGCTTTTCGCCAAACCGTCCTCTTCACGAACCGTAGGCACTGGAACAAGTGTAACCGGAATATTATAATCGTTAATTAGCCCTTGCACCACTGCCACTTGTTGGGCATCCTTCATACCAAAATAAGCTCGGTGCGGCATGGTAATGTTAAATAGCTTTAATAAAACTGTTGCTACGCCATCAAAGTGACCTGGTCTTTTTTCACCACATAGCACATCAACACGGGATGTGACTGTAATATGTGTTGTACGTTTGCCTGGATACATCTCTTGCACATCTGGATAAAAGAGATAATCTGCAAATGAAGCCGCAAATTGTTCATCTCTTTCAATATCTCTTGGGTATTTGTCAAAATCTTCATTTGGACCAAATTGAAGCGGATTAACAAATACACTGATTATCACAATATCATTTTCGCGTCTTGCTTCTTGTAGCAAAGTCAGGTGCCCTTCATGTAAATAACCCATAGTCGGCACAAAGCCGATTGTTTTTCCTGCCGCACGCGCTGCCTGCACAGTATTTTGCATACTTCTGATACTTCGAATTATTTCCATGTTTGCTTGCCTCCGTATAAAGCGGCCAATTCTTCTTCCTTCATGGTAAAGGAATGCTCTGTGGCAGGAAATTGCCTTGCTTTTACTTCTTGTGTATACTGACGAATTCCGTTCACAATAGCATCTTGTACAGAAGCGTATGCTTTAACAAATTTCGGAACGCGCTCTACACCGTATGTGATAAGGTCATGATACACAAGTACCTGACCGTCGGTTTGATTACCAGCTCCAATTCCAATTGTAGGGATCGATAACATCGTGGATATTTCAGCCGCCAATTGCATCGGAACACATTCAAGGACAAGCGCCATTGCACCTGCTTCTTCACACTTCTTTGCATCTTCTATTAATTTACGTGCACTTTCTGCATCTTTTCCTTGCACTTTATAGCCACCCAAAACGCCAACAGATTGAGGTGTTAATCCCAAATGTGCAACAACAGGTACACCGGCTTTCGTTAGGGAGTAGATAGTGTCTAACACTTCGTCTGCTCCCTCCACCTTTACTGCATCTGCATAACTTTCCTGAATAATCCGGCACGCATTTTTCATCGTGTCTTCTTTTGAAACGTGATAAGACATAAATGGCATATCTGTGACAATAAACGTGTTTTTCGCTCCGCGTCTTACTGCTTTCGTATGATGAATCATATCATCTACCGTAACAGGTACTGTTGATTCATAGCCTAGCACCACCATGCCAAGCGAATCTCCAACTAGAATCAAATCTACATCAGCCTGCTCAGCAAGACGAGCGGACGGATAATCATATGCGGTTACCATCACAATCGCTTCACCGCGCTCCTTCATTTGCAAAAAGTCTTTTGTCGTCTTCATAATTCTCCTCCTTAAATTCGGATAAGGAGAGGGATGGAAAAAAAAACTGTTTCTTACAAAAAAACTTCTTTCCATGCGGAAAGAAGGATTCTACACAACATTCATCCCTCTGTCCCAGTCCATTTGGATCCAGGCAGAAACCTGTTTACGTGAATGACACAAATACACCTTGATTAAAAATAATATTGCTTGTATCTGTTTACGTAAGGTGCAGTTCTTTGAAGATACTGCCCATGTTCGCATTCATTATAACAAGCGATGCAACATTTTTCCACTAAATTTCAATATCGGCAGAATGGATATAATGAATGCTTCCGTTCTTTTCCTCCAATATTAGCACACCATCGTCTGTAATACCTATTGCTGTCCCAATCAAGGTTTCGTGCATGGTACGAGCTTTGATTTCTTTGCCGATACTAATTGCATAGCTCTCCCACAAAACTTTTATCACCGTAAATCCATTTTGTAAATACTCCTTATACAGCTTTTCCATGTTAGCAAAAATTCGTTGCATAAGAGTGGCCCGGTTGACATGCGTTCCTGTTTCAATACAAAGAGATGTTGCAATGTTCTCAATCTCACTCGCAAAATGATACGACTGTTGATTCACATTAATACCAATACCAACAATCACTGCATGAATACGATCGGGATCAGCTTGTAGCTCTGTTAAAATTCCTACTGCTTTTTTACCGCCAATCAAGATATCATTCGGCCATTTAATCCCTACGGTAATACCGATCTCTTCAATTGCTTGTGCCACACTAACAGCAGCAAGCAAGGTAAGTTGCGGTGCTTGATGAACCGGGATATTGGGTCTTAATAGTATGCTCATCCAAATCCCTGTTCCAGACGGTGAGTACCATTGCCGATTCAATCGACCTCTTCCCGCAGTCTGTTCCTCAGCCACGACCACCGTCCCCTCCGGAGCACCTTCATATCCGAGGCGTGCGGCAATCTTTTGCGTAGAATCTACTGTTTCTTGAAAATGAATATGACGACCAATATACTCCGTCTCAAGTCCGAGATGAATTTCATTCGCAGTCACTTTATCAGGTTTTTGCGCAATGCGATAACCGAGACGTCTTACTGCCTCGAGCTCGTATCCTTCTTTTCGCAAATCCTCAATATGTTTCCACACAGCCGTACGCGAACATCCTAGCTTTTCACTGATCATTTGCCCTGATAGAAAGCCCCCATCAGCTTTTGAAAACAATTCTAAAAGCTGCTTTCTTATTGAAGTTTGCACTTCACCCACTCCTTTATATGTTCCCGGACATTACTAACGTCCCCTTGTAATACAGCATGCTCAATTTCATTCAGTAGCTGCGCTGTCCATGGTCCACCTGGTTGGTCTGTCCATTCTAATAGGTCTCTTCCCGACACTTGCAATTGCTGACGGTTATGTATAGGTAAGCCGTTGTATGTTGCTATCACGCCTTTAATTACAGGCTCATGTCTATGTAACACAGCATATATTGTCTCCACTAGAGCAACGGTCTCTTTACCTGCTTCATAGAGCATCTCAGCACTCCAGTTTTTAATGAAACGCTGTTGTAAAAACGCAAGAGCTTTAGTCACCGCTTTTAATTTTTTATTAGATAGCTTCCAGTTCTTTAATATACCCGCATCCAAACCTGCTAGATGTAACAATAAAGTCCATGCAGCAATATCATTTTGTATATACTTCCATGCATAAGACGTCGCTTGCAATAGTTCTGCTTCTTTTTTCTCAAATCCCGGCAAGTAAAGATGCAAATGTGTTTCCACAAGAATAGATAAGGCTCGTTCTGGATATGCACCGAGCAGTAGTTTCTCAAACTCTACCGCAATACGCTCTATAGAAATGTGCAACAAAAGAGGCGCATGTTGTAAAATGGCTTGCTTTGTTTCTTGCTCTAGTGTAAAGCCAAGAGCACTAACAAATCGAACGCCGCGCATCATACGCAGAGCATCCTCTTGAAACCTCTCACTAGGCTCTCCGACTGTTTTGATGATTTTGTTATCAAGCGCCTGCTTGCCATGAAACGGATCTACAATTGTCCCGTCCTCCGTCATAGCAATTGCGTTCATCGTAAAGTCACGACGCTGCAAATCTTCTTGTAACGATCGAACAAATGTCACTTCATTCGGTCTTCTGAAATCTTCATACCCTGACTCTGTCCGGTACGTCGTAACTTCATAAGGCATATCGTTATACAGTACAATTACGGTGCCGTGTTGAAGACCAACAGGAATATGTTTTGGAAATAACTGCATTACTTCTTCGGGAAGTGCGGACGTTGCAATATCAATATCTCCAATTGGGCGACCAAGCATATAATCCCGTACACTTCCTCCTACAAAATAAGCTTCGTACCCTGCTTCCTTTAGTTTGCGAATAATTGTACCCGCTTCCTCAAACTGCTTCATAGCCATCACCTAGCAGCTCACGATACAAAGATTCATACTGTGCTAAAATACTTGCGGAACTAAATTTTTCTAGTACGGCTTGTTGCGCCTTTTCCTTCATTTGTGTATGCAATGGTTCATTTTGTAAAAGTGCAACAGCTTTAGCAGCAACTTCCGCCACGTTTCCCACCGAACAAATATATCCTGTTTCACCATCTTCAATTACTTCTGGTATCCCTCCGATATTAGTTCCGATACAAGGCACACCGCAAGCCATTGCTTCCAACAACACAAGCCCAAAACTTTCCTTTTCAGATAAAAGCAGCATCAAATCACTAATAGAAAGTAGATCTTCTACATTTTCCTGTTTTCCTAGAAACAGTACTTTTTCGTCCAAATCAAGCTTATTAACCAGCTTTGTCATTGCGCAAAGTTCAGGCCCATCACCAACTAACAAAAGTTTAGCTGCCGTTTCTTGCTCCATTTTAGCAAACGTTTGAATAACATCACCTACCCTTTTTACTTTTCGGAAGTTCGAGATATGAATAACTACTTTCTCTTCTGGTTTAATCCCGTACTCTCGCTTTAAATGATCTCTATCACGCCGCTTGTATACACGTTCATCAATAAAATTGTGTACGGTGCGAATTTCTTTCTTTGGCGAAATTTGATTTATTGTTTCTTGCGCTAAAGAATGTGATACGGCCGTTACAATATCGGACTGTTCAATCCCAAAACGGATTAAGTTTTTCAAAGAGTCATCGTAACCAAGTATAGTAATATCTGTTCCATGAAGAGTTGTCACAATTTTTACATCCCGCTGCGCCATCTGCTTTGCTAAAATGGCGCAAATGGCATGAGGAATAGCATAGTGTACATGCAAAACATCTAGTTTTTCACGATCTACGATCTCAGCCATTTTGCTTGCAAGTGCCAAATCGTAGGGAGGATATTGAAATACCGAATATTGGTTCACCTCTACTTGATGAAAATAGATGTTCGGATAGAATTTATTCAAACGAAATGGCATGCTAGACGTGATAAAATGAATCTCATGACCTTGCTCTGCCAACAGTTTTCCAAGTTCTGTACCCACAACACCTGAACCGCCTACAGACGGATAGCATGTAATTCCAATTTTCAGCTTCATTGTACCCCTCCCAACACATCATGTAACAATACACTGCTGGTCATAAAGCCTTCCGCATAGGCAACTCCTACCTCTTTGCCGAACAACTTATCCCTTGCAATAACAGATTCAATGTAACCATCTGTCAGTGGCGTCGACACTTCTCCATCTAAAAACTGACTCTTATACGCCTGTAATGTGCGAATCTTATCTTCCATATGCGCGCTTACATCAATACAAAAAGAAGGCTTATGAAAGCCATTGATCATATAAAAATATAAAGCGGTCGCTTTATGTGCAGGAAGGTGAGGCATATACTTGCGAATACCTGCAGAAAACATAGCTTCCTGCACAAGGCGCGCGCATGAAGCGTGATCAGGATGACGATCCTCCCGATACGGTGCAAACACAAATTTAGGTTTGTATGTACGAATAACTTCTGTTATTTGTTCCAAATACTCTTCTCTCCAATGCAAGCCGCGATCAGGCATTGCTAAATTGATTCGCTTTGTCAGTCCCATCACCTTAGCAGCAACTTGTGCCTCTTGTTTTCGTAACTCCACGTTACCGTTAGAAGAAAGTTCTGCTTGTGTAAGATCGCAAATACCAACTTTATATCCCAGTGCTGTATATTTACGAATCGTAGCAGCCATACCAATTTCTACATCATCGGCATGTGCTCCAAATGCTAATATATCTAACATAATGTTCTCCTTACAAATTTCTGTAATTTAAGTCTCCTCGCTTTAATCCATGCATTAGAAGCTCTGCGCTCGCCATATTGGTAGCAAGCGGTATAGCGTACACATCGCACAAGCGAAGCAGTGCATTTACATCAGGCTCGTGTGGCTGCGCTGTCAAAGGATCTCTAAAGAAAATAACCATGTCCATATCATTTTTAGCAATCATTGCACCAATTTCTTGGTCTCCCCCAAGCGGTCCTGATTGAAAACGTGTTACATGTAACCCTGTGGCTTCCATAATTCGCAAACCAGTTGTGCCCGTAGCAAATAATTCATGCTGTTCAAACACAGGCTTATATGCATATGCGAAGGTAACCATATCTTGTTTTTTTTGATCGTGCGCAATCAAGGCAATTTTCATCACCATCTCCCCTTTACTCTTAGTCTATAATATTTTCTAAGCCGTATATCAAAGTCTCGATACCCATCACTGTTTCAATGGCAACTTTCACGCCTGACATAAAGGAAGCGCGATTAAATGAGTCATGTCTAATGGTCAGCATCTGACCATCTCCCCCAAATAACACTTCTTGATGCGCAATTAAACCAGGTAATCTTACACTATGTACATGAATTCCATCCACTTCCGCCCCACGTGCACCGGGTAACTGCTCTACCTCATTCGGATGACCTTGTCGTTTCGGTTCACGTACAGAGCGAATGAGATCTACTGTTTTTAGGGCTGTTCCAGAAGGTGCATCAAGCTTTTGGTCATGATGAAGCTCGATAATTTCTACATCACCAAAGTACTTAGCAGCTACTTGTGCAAACTTCATCATTAAAACGGCGCCCACCGCAAAGTTTGGCGCAATAATGGTACCTACTTTTTTCTCTTCGGCGGTTGCAGTTAAATGCGTAATTTCTTCCTCTGTAAATCCCGTTGTACCAATCACAGAGCGCAGGTTATACTTAAGTGCAGTATGTATGTGCAGCTTTCCCGTTTCAGGATTTGTTAAGTCCAACAAAACATCGGCGTTTATTTCTTGTAAACAAGCTTCTAATGTACCGTATACTGGTACAGCAAGCGCTGGCATACCTTCTATATCACACAGTTTTGTGCCGTGATGCTTATAGTCTACTGCACCGACCAATTCAAAATGCGGTGTTCTCTCCATTAATAATACAGCTTCTCTTCCCATTCTCCCTCTCGGGCCAGCAAGAATAACGCGAATAGTTTGCACCTTTACTCCCCCTCTTTTCTTGTCCAACGATCTTTATCTCTTGTATTAAATTTATTCATTACCCTATTATGCGCTTCTTCTAGGTCAATGTTCAAGCTATTGGCCATACAAATTGTCACGAATAACACGTCTCCAAGTTCTTCTTCAATTGTACGTGCTTCCTCACTCTTTTTTTTCGGTTTTTCACCGTAATAATGATTCACTTCGCGCGCAAGTTCTCCTAATTCTTCTGTTAACCTTGCCATCATGGCAAGTGGACTGAAGTATCCTTCTTTAAATTGGCCAATATAAGCATCAACTTCTTGTTGCATCTCTTGCATTGTTTTTCTTTGCATTTTAATCACCTCGAACATATTGAACTCCCCCTCCTTATCAACCTTGCGGTCTGATTGAAGAAGGGGATTCCTACGAACACCGAAGTATCCTCCAGTTATCTTAGTAGGCGATCCCCGTCGCACCGACGGTTAGAAGTCATAAAAAGTGAAAGATACGTTCTTTCAAGCCCTATCACTGCACTTTTATTCGTTTAAAACTCACCTTCCTTTTACAGCACCACTACCTCTCATGTTAGCCAATTCCACGATGTTTGACAAATTTTTTAGCCGCTTGTACATAATTTGCCACGTTTAATTGGATACATTATAATATGTTGTTGTAATACATAACAGGGGGCATATATATGATTAATATCCATATCCGCAATATTGTTTTCATCCTCATCGGTTCCGCTATTTTTTCATTTGGGATTGTGAATATCAACATTGAGAATCACTTGGCGGAAGGCGGTTTTACCGGGATTACACTATTATTGTATTTTTTATTTGAACTCGATCCGTCATATACAAACTTACTTTTAAACATTCCGTTATTTTTCGTAGGGTGGAAATTGCTTGGTCGTACTACTTTTATCTACACTTTGATTGGTACAATAAGCGTTTCTGTGTTTTTATGGATTTTTCAGCGCTATGAAGCATTTAATTTACATCTTAACCTACAAAAAGATATGACATTAGCAGCTTTATTTGCCGGTATCTTTATCGGCGTAGGGCTCGGCATCATTTTCCGTTTCGGAGGTACAACGGGCGGTGTAGATATTATTGCAAGGTTGGCACACAAGTATGCCGGTTGGAGCATGGGAAAAACAATGTTTTTATTTGATGCGGTGGTCATTGCATTATCCATTTTAACTTATCTTTCTTATACACAAGGGATGTATACACTCGTAGCCGTGTTTGTTGGTGCACGTGTCATTGATTTTATGCAAGAAGGAGCATATGCCGCTAAGGGCGCTACAATTATTTCAGACAAAAATGAAGAAATTGCACAGAAAATCTTATCAGAGATGGACAGGGGCGCTACTTTTTTAAAAGGAGTTGGTACTTACACAAAGATTGAGCGCAATGTACTATATTGTGTTGTTGCGAAAAATGAGATTGTGAAGCTTAAGAATATTATCATCTCAGTAGATCCTCATGCTTTCGTTGCTGTCAGTGATGTACATGATGTTGTTGGAGAAGGATTTACCTTAGATGAAAATAAAAATCCTTTACATAATTAAAAGCAGGGTGGAATTCCACTCTGCTTTTATTCGTCACTTCGCTGCATACCTGTGTAAATTAAAACCAAACGAAGTAGCTCAAATACTGCAACTGCTGCGGCAGCTACGTATGTAAGTGCAGCAGCGTTCAACACCTTTTTCGCACTTCTTGATTCGCCTGGATCAATGATACCAAGCGCATCTATTTGCTTCATTGCACGGCTCGATGCATCAAACTCAACGGGAAGCGTTATTAATTGAAACAGTACTCCGGCTGCCATTAATACAATTCCCAACAACAACATGTTCGATAATTGAGCAAAGATACCGATCATAATAAATACCCATGACATATTAGAACCGATGTTTGCAATAGGCACAAGCGCGTGACGGAAACGCATAAATCCATAATCCTTAGCATCTTGAATTGCGTGGCCCACTTCATGTGCAGCTACTGCTGTTCCTGCTACAGAATGACCGTAGTAGTTGTTCGTTGATAAGCGAACCGTTTTAGAACGAGGGTCATAATGATCTGATAAGTAACCCGGTGTTTCTTCTACTGCAACGTCATACAAGCCGTTTGCATCCAAAATTTTACGTGCAACCTGCGCACCTGTCATACCAGATGTAGAGTATACTTGTGAATACTTACTGTATGCGCTCCTTACTTTCGCCTGCGCTATAAGCGGCACAATCAAAATAATGGCAAAATAAATTAAATACAGCATTGATATCCTCCCATGATGTAGTTGTATATTAATTGTATTTTTTAAGCCATTTCGTTGTCAAATGAAACGCCTTACGTATATCTTAACCGTTTTTTGATTTTCTGCGCTTTTTTTCTTGCTCGCCTTTGTATTTTCGAAAACCCACGTAAGTAAGTGTTGCAATAATAATAAGTCCGGTCGCAACCATTACCCATATCGTTGACCCTGCTAACACATCCGTTTTCGGATATTGAAAAACTTGTTGTACATCATGCTTAATTGTACTCAATTGTTGTTTGCCGCTTGCATTAGCCATTACTGTTTTCACATCTTCTAAATAAGCAAAATGTTTCTCTAAGCGCTTTACTTCACCTTTAGGTAAGTCAACAAGCAAACTTGGATAGATAATGTTCATTTCATATAAAAACTCATTGATGGCCGCACGAAATAGTTCATTATTTTCAGCATAATTTGCTTTTTCAATCCGATCAAATGCGCTCATAACCACTGTTTCTCTACTTAGCCACAACGGTTGAAAATGAGAACTCTCCGCGTCAATAACAAGGCGTAGCGCCAGCATATCACTTTCAACTTCCTGTTGGCTTACAACATCTCCCATTGTTTCAATAGCCTTATTATATGCAGTGGAGATAACTTGCACATGCTGCGGAAGTTTAGCGTGAATTTGCTGCTGTGATGCATACAACAATATTTGCCTTGCCTTATCATACTCCTGCTGTTTCACCAATTGCCAAGACTCGTCCAATAGATGATTTATTTCATCCTCCGCCGCCGCATGCAGCGGCGCAATTAAGATTATCAGCCACACCATGCAGATTATGATTTTCTTCATTCTTGTCCCCCCTAAAACATCTACTAGAATGTATGAGAAATAGGACAAGAATAGAACAAAATACGAAAGGCTTTTTACAACTTACATGGCTAGCTTTACTTATGTAACTTACATACTCATTCGCTTATTTTTCATCCCATATATATAAGCAATAAAAATGGATACGATACTTAGCCAAAATGTAAAATAACCGATCGGTTGATAATATATATCCAACACACCATACCTTGGCATTTGTCTAAATACATAATCAATCACATCATTATGTAGCGTCCAAATCGCTGCAGCTGTCAGGTGCCACCCTTTTATACGATAAAACGGCGCATACAGTAAACCTTGTACTGCCATTGCCCCGTGCGAGATTATGAGCATGTATCCAGTCCAGTGTAGATTTCCTTCTATAAGTAGCAATAAGACATTCATAACAACAGCCCAAATTCCATATTTAAATAGGGTCACTATAGCAAAAGCTTCTACCAGCCCCCAATTTTTACGAAGTAAAAAAGCCAATAAAACAAACACAAAAAATAAGCTTGCAGTTGGACTATCTGGTACAAATAGTAAAAACTGTGGCTCTGTTTCAACCAATTGATATTGATACCAAATGTATCCATAAATAGTGCCTAATATATTTACAATAAAAAGTAGTTTCAATATAGTTCGATCACGTAAGAAATAATATAAAAATGTCATGCATTTTCCTCCCTTTTGTACACTTCTCATTATAGCAAAATTTCGTATATACAATATAAAAAATCCCGGCACATTCCGGGATTTTTTATGATTCCTGTGTGGTACTCCCTATCTTTTTACGCAAAAGCCATTTAGCAATCAATCCATGCTTTGGAGAAAAAAAGAATGCTAAACAAAATAAGAAACCTGACGTAGTTGCCATTGCACCAGCAATGGAAGCATTGATTTGATAAGCTACAAAATAACCAATAACCGCTGACAATATACCTACACCAGCACTGATAATTAGCATTGACAATAAACGATCTGTGAGTAAATATGCAGTTGCAGCTGGTACAATTAGCATAGCTACTACAAGGATAGCACCTACACTATCAAATGCAGCTACCGTTGTCAGCGATAACATCCCCATTAATAGATAATGAATAACTACGACCGGAATTCCTATCGCTACAGCCATTTCCGGATCAAACGATGATATTTTAATTTCTTTATAAAACAACGTAATTAACACAATGTTAACCAAAAGAACAAATCCCAGAATCCATACCGCCTTCGGTCCTAACTCCATACCGTTAATGACAAGAACATCCCAAGGAATAAACGTAATTTCTCCCATTAAGGCATGATCGGCATCTAAGTGGATGCGACCCGCAAATACAGAAAGTAGAATTACTCCAACCGCAAACAAGGATGTGAACACCACCCCAATTGCTGCATCCGATTGCACACCATTTTCGCTTAAGATTTGCACAAAAAAAGCCGTAAGCATGCCTACAAGTACAGATCCAATAAGCATATAGATACCCTCCATACTTTGACTAACTAGATACGCTCCTACAATCCCAAGCAAAACAGTGTGACTAATGGCATCCGCCAGCATAGCCATTTTACGCAAAATAAGAAAGCAACCCACCATGCCGCAACAAATACCGACAAGTGCACCTGTCAATAAAATCCATGCTTCATAGCTCATTTGTTCCCCTCCCATCCAGCTCGATATCCAGCTTTGTGCCTTTTGCTACTTCGAGGAATAATGAGTGGTTCCTTACCATGTAATTTTAACAACTTTATCAGTTCTGCCAGCACACCCTCTGATACATGCAGTATATCTTCTTCTCTAATATTGATATGAGCATACACAGACTCGTTAGCCAAGTAGATTTCTATTAAGCGATTGCGCAGCGTGACATTATAAGCTTCCTCTAGTCCAGCTGTCGTCAGCCTCAGCGCACTATGATGAATGTGCACATGTTTTTCTTTTCTCAGCTGAGATAACGCGCGATGAACCGCATTGGTATCCATAGACTTATATGCGATAATCTCATCTAACTTGATGCTTTTCACATATTGTCCACTTGAAACACGACGCTCCAATATATCATACATCGCTTCTAGCACATGTTCTCGTTCTACACGCTGTCTTGTTTTTCGTTCACGTATATACTTGCTGAGTAAGCCTCTTCTCGGTGCACATATGAGCGAAAATAGAAACAGCAATGTAGCGGCTACAATAATCAGTGGTCCTGTAGGCATGCCATTTGCTACCGTACTTAACATCGTTCCGCATACACCGGAAACAGCCCCGATTGCCCCAGAAATAAGGACCATATATTCAAGACGTTCCGTCCAATATCGTGCTGCAATAGCCGGTGTAATCAGCATAGCTGACATTAAAATAACTCCCACTGCCTGCAAACCTATCACAACTGCTGCGACAATACCGCTCATTAAAATTCCATTTAACACACCAACTGGTAGCCCAATTCCTTTTGCAAACTGCGGATCAAAGGTCAATATCTTCATTTCTTTAAACAGAAGTACACTTCCTATTAAAAGCAACAATGCAATTCCACTGATAATCCTTACGTCGCTTCCTACTAAGGAAGCTGCCTTTCCGAAAATAAAGTCCGTTAATCCACTCTGATTTCCCCCTTTTCCTTGATTGATATAAGTCAGCAATACAATGCCAAATCCAAAAAATACAGAAAGAACTAAGCCGATAGCCGTATCTTCTTTAATTCGCGAATAGCGAATAATGCTTTGAATGCAATAAGTTGCTACTAGCCCTGCTAGCGCAGCACCGACTAAGAACCAGCCGATTGACTTGGAGCCATGTAACAAAAATGCGATACAAATGCCGGGTAGAGCGGCATGAGCCATAGCATCCCCTATTAAACTTTGTTTTTTCAAAAGCGCAAAACTTCCAAGAACACCACTTGCCAGCCCTAATAGTAAGGTACCCATTAGCACCCATTGTGTATTGGCATCCAGTAAAATTCCAAATCCCATCTTACTGCCCTCCCGGAGGAGCAGTGTGTAAAAACGCCAATCGACCACCATAAGTTTTTTGAAGGTTTTCTGTTGTAAACACCTCTTCTGTTGGCCCAATAGCGATTGTTTTCATATTTAACAACATCACCCAATCAAAGTATTCTTCAACGGTTTGCAAATCATGATGCACAACAAGAACAGTCTTACCCTGAGTTTTTAACTCATTGAGTAGCGCAATAATGGCCTTTTCTGTGGCAGCATCAACTCCTACAAATGGCTCATCCATAAAATACACACTTGCATCTTGCGCAAGAGCTCTTGCTAAAAACACCCGTTGTTGCTGTCCACCTGAAAGCTGACTAATTTGTCTAGTTGCATATTGCTCCATTCCCACCTTTTTCAAGCAAGCCAAAGCAAGTTCTTTATCCGCTTTGCTAGGGCGCCTCAACCACCCAATATGACCGTATCGTCCCATCAATACAACATCAAGTGCATTTGTCGGAAAATCCCAGTCTACAGAGCCCCTTTGCGGTACATAACCAATTAGTTTTCTTTGCTCTTTATATGGCTTTCCATAAACTGCAACTTCGCCCGAAGCGCGCGGTATTAGGCCTAAAATTGCTTTAATCAATGTCGATTTGCCTGCACCGTTTGGACCGATGATTCCAATTAGCTTTCCAGCCGGTACTGAGAAGTTGATATCCTGAAGAACCGGCTTAGTATGATACGCGACTGTAACATTCTCTACCTTAATGGGTTCCACTTCTTAATCCTCCCATTCCATTAAAATCCGAATTATATTTATTTTTCACATTTATAAATCTTATTTCAACGCTTCTACAATAGTGTCAACATTGTGTTTATACATACCAATGTACGTACCTGTATCGGTTCCTTTTTTGCCCATCGCATCTGAGAATAATTCTCCACCGACAATAACCGTATGACCTTTCTTTTTAGCTCCTTCTACCACAGCTTTAATAGATTTGTCAGATATACTTGTCTCAATAAATACGGCTTTAATATTACGTTCTACAATGGTGTCTATCAAAGTTTGCACATCTTTAAGACCATACTCCGAATCTGTACTGAGACCCTGCAAACCTTTTACCTCTATGTTGTAAGCTACTCCAAAATAATGAAACGCATCGTGAGCAGTAATAAGCACACGACTTTTTTCAGGGATTTCACCAATTCTTTGCTGTGCATATACTTGTAGTTCATCTAATTGTTTTAAATACACTGTAGCGTTTTTTTCATAAAATGCTTTGTTGTCTGGATCTTGTTTTATCAACGTATCGCGAACCACCACAACTGCATGCTGCCAAAGAGAAATGTCAAACCAAACATGCGGGTCGTATGAATTGGTGTCCCCAGAGCTAGAAATAAGTTCATTTTTAGGGATTGATGATGTAACAGCTACAGTTGGTTTATCTTTTTCCATCTTTTCTAAAACATCACCCATTTTACCTTCAAGATGCAAACCGTTATACAAGATAATATCCGCTTTCCTCAGCTTTTGAATATCCCCTTGTGAAGCTTGATATAGATGGGGATCTACTCCGGCTCCCATAAGAGGTGTTACTACAACTTTTTCTTGACCAATTTGCTCAGCAATGTCAGCAATTTGGCCCGTTGTCGTCGTAATTTGTAACTTTCCATTTGATTGATTTGCAGTTTCTTTAGTGCAAGCAACTCCAAAACAAACCAACATCATAGTAGTTACTAGTATACATACCTTCTTTAACATGACATCCTCCTGTTTTAGCACAAGCTATAAATTTTTCCCTAAGGCAAAAATAAACGTAAAAAAAAACTAGTATCATAAAACAAATTTCTTTACCTAAGGCAAAATATTAACGATAACTCTAGATTACTAGAAAAGTAGCGTGTAGGCAATTTTTTTCGTTAAGGTTATATATTTTTCCTTGAGTAAATTTCTTTCAATGTACTTCTACAGTACGTAAGTCTTTATCACTGTATGCCTAAAACTTGGTTTCTGACACACAAAAAAAGTCGGCCATATCAGCCGACTTCAATTATTTCTTATTATATTGTGCAATGTACTCAGATAATTTTTTAAGCTCTTCATCAGTACCTTTAAACACGCCCTTTGGCATTGCCCCTTTACCTTCTCTCGCAATCTTAGCAATTTCCTCAGGCGTATAACTCATATTTTGTAGCGTTGGTGCTGCTGGTCCCCCTTGCAAGTTTTCACCATGACATGTCAAGCATGTATTTGTTTGGGCAATCTTATAACCATCTGCCTCTTTGTCCACTTGTACAGTCTTTACGATAGCACCTTGCTTCTTAGCTGCATCCCAGTCATGATGCGCAACAGACTCCCATGTCAAAAACGTAATGGACGCAATTGCTAGAAGCATAAATCCAGTCGCAACTGGTCTCTTAAGCGGACGGCGCTCTGGTCCCTTATCAATGAACGGTGCAAGAAGCAATGCTCCCCCTGCAATACCTGGCATAATAAAGGCCCCAATTACTGTATACGGGCCTGCCGCATATGTGTACTTTAACAACTGATACAAAAATAAAAAATACCAGTCAGGTAATGGTATGTATCCCGTATCTGTCGGATCTGCCATACGTTCTAACGGTGAAGGATGCGCAACCGTTAAACATAGATATCCAATTAAAAATACTGAACCAACCATCCATTCCTTTAAAAGGAAGTTTGGCCAAAACGCTTCTGTTTTGCCCGGATATTCCGAGTAGTCCTTCGGAATATTCGGTTTTCGGACTGCCGGTACGCGTGAATCACCAACAAACTTCATCCCTTTGCCACGATGCATAGTCCCCCTCCTTCATAATAAACATATAAATCTCTTACAACGGTCCTGAAATACCTTGCTTACGAATAATAACAAAGTGAGCTCCCATCAAACCAAGCAATGCGCCCGGTAAAAAGAATACATGAATCGCGAAAAAGCGTGTCAATGTTTGCGCACCAACAATTTCAGAGTGACCTGCTAAAAGCGTTTTCACATACGGACCAATTAAAGGTGTTTGTTCTGCAATTTGCAAACCGACCTTTGTCGCAAACAAAGCCTTCATATCCCATGGAAGCAAATAGCCAGTAAAGCCTAACCCCATCATAACTCCAAAGATTAAAACCCCAACAATCCAGTTCAACTCACGAGGTTTTTTATATGCACCTTGGAAGAATACACGCAATGTATGTAAAAACATCATAACAATTACAAGACTTGCTCCCCAGTGATGCATACCACGAACGATTTGACCGTAAGCAACTTCGTTTTGAAGATAATAAACAGATTCCCAAGCATTTTTAATATCAGGTACATAATACATTGTCAAAAACATACCTGAAAGAATTTGAATAACCGTAACGAAGAATGTAAGTCCGCCAAAGCAGTAAACGAATGCAGAAAAGTGATGTGCAGGATTTACGTGCTCTGGTACCTCATGATCCGCAATGTCACGCCAAAGCGGCGTAATATCAAGGCGCTCATCGACCCAGTCATAGATTTTGTTCAACATCTACTTTGCACCTCCTGCTGGCTTCGCTTTTCCTAAGTACAATTTACCGTCTACCACTTTAGATTCATACACATCAAGCGGTGCTAAAGGTGGTGTACCTGCAATGTTTTTACCATTCTTTTCATATCGTCCACCATGACACGGACAATAGAATTGATTTGGATGCGACTTATCGCTGTTCCAGTTGACAACGCAACCTAAATGCTTACATACTGGTGATAATGCTACGATGTCGCCGCTTTCATTTTTGTACACCCAAGCAGACTTAGGTTCATCAGATTTGTACCAACCATCAACCTGCTTGACTTTAAAGTCAACACGCTTTGGTTCAGCTGTAATATCCTTTACTAATCCAACTGCTACCATATCTGAACTTTCTTCCTTTTGCAGCACCGGATCAAGCGCAAAGCGTGTCATTGGCATCAGCATGCCCGCTGCCATAAATCCCCCTACACCGGTAAGCGTATAGTTCAGAAACTGACGGCGTGATACCCTATGTTCTTTCTCGCTCATGAAAATTTCCCCCCTCTATCAACCCTTTAGGATAACCAATCAAAAATTTGAAAAACTAGGACACTATCATGATATAATAACAAATCTTCCAGGTCAATAACATACTACTCATAATCATAGAAACAATTATTTTATTCTGTCTTTTCCCACTTTTCTGTCAAAATTTTGTGGATATCGCGCACATTGGCTTGCAATATATCACGACGCGTATGTTCTTCCAATTGATGCAGAGGAATTGCTGGTAGCCAAATCACAGTTTCTTGTACAGGACAAGCTTTCCATTCATAATCGCTCGTAACATAAACAATATGTTTAATACCGCTTTCCTTGATGCTGCTCTCCCATCGTTTTAAACGCTCTTGCTCATCTTCTTTTGCACTCGTTAAATACGTGAACGGGGGAAGTAGTACAATGCGCCCTTTATATTCTCTTTCCATTTCGGCGCTTAAATGATCTACATATTCACCTTGCCTAACAACCTCTTGCAAGTCCCCCTCAAGAGCAAAGGGTATAAGCGGTACCAGCGCCGTATCAATATATTCTTTCGCTGTTTCATATACTTCAATGTCTTTTGTACGCCACTTCATGTTATGCCTCCTTCAAATTCTTCCATAATCTATTAAAACATATAGCTATTACAAACAAAAAGAAAAAACCTCCGTGATAGGGGGTTTTTCTTTTTATCCGTCACATTTTCGGCATCTTTTTCTTAAAATTACAATTTCTTCAACTGTGCAGTAAGCTCTGCAAAAGCTGTGGCGTCCTGTGTATCCAACGCATTGTCAATCAGTTTAAGCAAACGACTACGTCTAAATGTTTGTATACTTTCTTCAAGAAAGCGCTCTGCCAGCAATCGATCTCTCTCATTCGTTTCCATGTTTTTAGGAAGATATGGATTTTCTTCAAGAACCGCTACGTAGTTAGCATTTTGAAAAGATGACGTAAAATTGAGCTGGATATAAATATCTTCATCTCGATTCAAACGAATATCATGAAATGATTTTTCTGCATCTGTTGTCATAACGTTCTGCTTATAGAAATGAAACGGCGCTTCTTTTACACAACTGGTTGACATCACAAGACCGCGCGGACAATACTTAGCGTGCTCTACGAAATGTACCTTTCTCATCAATTGATCATGACTCATTAAATAGTTCAAGATCCATACACATTCCCTTTGCTTAAGTTGGTAATTACTTAAAAACCACTTAACAAAATCTTTTTTTTCATTCACAGAAACAGGGGTATTCATTCGCACAGTCCCTCCTCTGCCCACTTTTTTTATCAATACATTCAAGAAAAGATGTCCCGTTTCCTTCTTTGTTCTTTAAATGTTACAAATTATATAGCAGTTCTTCAATATGCGTTTGAGTTGAATCCAACTGTAGGATCTTCTCAAAAACCTCTCTCGCTTCTGCTCTCTCGCCTTCTTCTAATAAAAACAATCCATATTCCTCCAAGAAGGAAAGATTATCCTTAAAAGAAGTATATGCATCACGATAATGTTTTAATGCATCTGAATACAGCTCCAGCTCTTTTTCTGCACGTGCACGATCCCACATAAGTTGAGGATCGTCTTCCCCATTTTCAGCTGCAATTTTAACTGCTTCAACGATTTCCTCATGCTTATCTTGCTCTTGCAAAAGATAAATGTACTTAGACACTGCTTCCATATGTCCAGGATCCAGCGCCAATGCGTCAAGCAGTGCACTTTCTGCTTCTTGTATGTTTCCAAGTCTTGCTGCGGCATCTGCCAAGCGCACATGAAAATCAACAGAAAACTCATCTGTTTTTACACCTTCACGAAGTAAATCATAGCTTTCTTGCAGCATCCCCTGCTCTTCATAGCAACGTGCTGCGTATACATATAATGCCGTGTATTGCGGATCGAGCTCTTTTAATTCCAAAAACACAGGCAATGCTCGTTCGTAATACATCGCTTGGTATAAGGTAAATGCATATCCAAACAATGTATGAATGTCCTTCTGGTCTTTTAAGCCCTCTTCATAATGTAAAATGGCTTCTTCCCAATTTCCCAAAGAACTGAGTGCCTCGGCCAAACGCAGAGAAATATTCACGTCTCCAATTTTTCTTTCCGATAGAATATGCATGTAATAAGGTACAGCTTTTACAAAATCACCGCGACTACTATAAAATTCACCTAACCCAAAATCAACAATCGGTTCATCTGGCAAGTGATGCTTAGCTGCGAGCAGTTTTGTTTCCGCCACTTCATCCAAACCTTGCGTTTGATACAGGTCTGCTAAAAGAAGCAAGGCTTGTACGTATAATTCGTCTTCTTCTCCAATTTCATTTAATACTTCAATTGCTTCATCTTCTCGATCAAAATCAATGTACACATCCGCTAAAAAAAGCGCTATCTCACTTTCCCCGGGATATAATATATGCAATTCTTCAGCAATCACTAATGCTTGTTCTAAAAACCCCATTGTATGATAATAGCGAGCTGCTTCATATTTTTCTTCATCCGTTCCTTTTTTTGCTATATTTTCTAAAAGGCGAAACGCCTCCTCTGTGTTTCCACTTTCCATCTGTTTCATTGCATCTTGTATCATTTCATACTCTCCTTCTCTATTATGCTTTTATTGTACTAAAAATACGCCATAAACAAAAGAATCCCCTCTTATCGAGGAGATTCTTCGCTTAGTTCGTTCAATTGTTCAAAAAAGTTTGGATAGGACACCGCAACGGCTTCTGCCTGCTCAAGAATCGTTTCTCCACTTGCAATACAGGAAGCAACTGCAAGCATCATTCCGATACGATGGTCACCGTGACTATCTACAGACGCACCGCACAGTGATGATTTTCCATAAATAATCATACCATCATCCGTAGCTTCAATTCGTGCCCCCATTTTGGTTAGTTCCTTTACAACTGTATCAATACGATTTGTTTCTTTCACCTTAAGTTCAGCAGCATCTTTAATAACCGTAATACCTTCTGCTTGCGTTGCCGCGAGCGCCAGAACAGGTATTTCATCAATTAGACGCGGAATGAGTTCTCCACCAATTTCTACACCATGAAGCGCCGACGTTTCAATTGTGATGTCTCCATATGGTTCAAAGGCTTCTTCATTTATATTGGAAATGATAATATTCGCTCCCATTTGTTTCAGAACCTCAAGTATACCTGTTCTTGTTGGATTTAAACCAACTTGTTTCAATGTGAGCTTACTATTTGGCACAATAGCTCCTGCTACTAGAAAGAACGCAGCGGACGAAATATCGCCTGGGACCTGTACATGTGTAGCCTGTAACGTACCACCGTTTATTGTTACTGTTAGCCCTTCGTTTTTCACTTCACATCCAAATGCCGCAAGCATTCGCTCTGTATGGTCTCGTGATTTTTCAGGCTCTGTAACTGAAGTAATCCCATTAGCCCGCAAACCCGCAAGTAGTACAGCTGATTTCACTTGTGCACTTGCTACAGGAGAACGATAAGAAATACCATGTGTGCTACCTCCCCGTATACTAAGCGGTGTATATTGACCGTCTGCTCTACCATCAATTTTTACACCCATAGAGCGTAAAGGATCAGTAACCCGCTTCATCGGTCGTTTTCCTATAGAAGAATCTCCAATCAACGTACAATAAAAAGGTACGTTAGCCAAAATCCCCATCATGAGCCGAATTGTTGTTCCAGAATTCCCCACATCAAGTACTTCCGCGGGCTCCTGAAGCCCCTCCAATCCTTTCCCGTAAATGGTTACTTCTTCTCCTTGTTGTTCAATTCTTACACCAAGCTTTTGAAAGCAAGATATAGTACTTAAACAATCTTCACCAGGCAAAAACCCTGACACAGTTGTTTTACCTTCCGCAATAGAACCGAACATCACGGCACGATGAGAAATGGATTTATCTCCAGGTATACGGAGTTCCCCTACTAAACTTCTTTGTTGCAATCTCATACTACTCACTCCCGTTACTTACAAGCAGTTTTCTTTTTTTGCTACAACTTTTTCAAGCAATGCGATAATTTCTTCATTTTCTTCTTGGCTACCTATTGTTACACGGATACCGTTTGGTAATCCCAACCCTGCACCTGAGCGTACGATATAGCCCGCCTGCAGCAGTTCTTGAAACACTGCGTTTCCATCTCCTACTTCCATAAAGATAAAATTTGCTTGCGAAGGATAATAGTTGATGTCATGTTTCTTACAAAATTCATAATAACGCTTTAATCCCTGCTTGTTCGCTGTTACACATTGCTCAATAAACGCTTGATCTTTAAGAGCAGCGATAGCTGCAGCTTGTGCGAAAGAAGATGTATTAAATGGCAATCTGCCAGCTTGCAAACGGCTGATGAAGGACGCATGTCCAACTGCATATCCCATTCGAAACGATGCCAACCCGTACGCTTTGGAAAACGTGCGTAATACAACCATATTCTCGTAATTTGGTAATAAGGACAGCGTATCAGGGTAATCCTCTGCTGTTGCATACTCATAGTACGCTTCATCCATTACAACAAGAGTCGTTTTTGGAACTCCGGCCATAAAACCTTCTAATTCTTTAGTATTTACATATGTACCTGTTGGGTTATTCGGATTACATATCCAAACAATCTTTGTATGCTTATCTATCTGTGACAGCATAGCTTCCAGATCATGCGTCCCATCTTTGAGTGGTACCTCTCTTACTTCGGCATTTTCAATCACTGCGTGATGACGATATTGAGAAAAAGTCGGTTTGGCCATAACCGTGTTTGTACCGGCGGATAAAATACTACGACTCAACATTTGAATGACCTCATCTAGTCCACTACCAAACAACAGCTGCTCCGGCTCTACATTCAGGTGCGCTGCTACTTGCTTGCGCAATTCATATGCTCCTCCATCCGGATATAAGGCAAACTGTCCCGAAAGCGATGTCAACGCCTCGGGAACTTTTGGCGAGCAGCCAAACGGATTCTCATTAGAAGCGAGTTTTACAATTTTTTTCAAACCATATTCTCGCTTTACTTCATCAATTGATTTCCCAGGCGAATAAGCATGTAATTCTAGTAACTGCTTTTTTAACATTATATTGCCCCCTTATCTCTATTTTTTGAACTTTTACAAATGTTCTGTTTGAGCAAATTGTGCCAATGTATCTAACACAACTACATCTGGTACTTCTTCCACACAAACATCCGCAATTCCTTTTAACAGCACCATGCGAATTACACCTAATTCCGCTTTCTTATCCTGCTTCATTCTCAGCAATAAACGTTCTATATTAAGCTCTGGTGGCAATTTCGGATACCGATATCCAAGCAGCCACTTTTCAAATTCTTTGCGTGCTAATTCTATTCCATATATACGTTCACTCAACAGATGTGCAAAGCGCATTCCCACTGCCACCGCATCACCATGTGTCATACGGCCATACCCTAGCTCTGCTTCAATAGCATGGCCAAGGGTATGACCAAAGTTTAAGTAGGCACGTACACCAGACTCCGTCTCATCAGCAGCTACAATCTTTGCTTTTACAGCGATTGCTCGTTGCAATGCATATTGTAATTTTTCTCCGCGTAAATCTTCTAAGCTTAAAATTTCCTTTTGTAACCAATCATACAAATGCGCATCACCAATAACACCATGTTTAATTACTTCTGCATAGCCAGATCGCCATTCCTCTTCAGGTAGCGTGTATAAAAAAGGAATATGATAAATAACAGCTTCTGGCTGATAAAACGCACCAATCATATTTTTTCCAATTGGATGGTTAATGGCCACTTTTCCACCTACTGCACTATCATGTGCCAACAAAGTTGTTGGCATTTGTATAAAACGAATACCGCGCATAAAAGTTGCAGCTACAAACCCGGCTAAATCACCAATCACCCCGCCACCAAGCGCAATAATGACCGACCTTCTGTCCATCCCCTTCTCAAGTGCATATGTTTGAACAGCATAATAGTTTTCAAAGGATTTCTCTTTTTCACCACTTGGTATCACATACGTATGTATATCAACATCTGCTAGCGCTTCTGTTACCTGCTTCATATACAATGGTGCTATGACAGAATCTGAAATAACAAGAACGGAGGAGGGCTTAGGCTGTAACTGTTGATATATACTGCGCAGCGCTGTCAGTCCCTCTTCACCTAAATATAATGGATAACGCTTTGATTTTGTTTCAATATAGAGCATTAAAATTCCCTCGCATATTCTCTATGCTTATCTAAATTCTCTTTTATTAAATCCATTCTGTCCCTTCCAAATTGCTCAACAATGGCTGTTGCAAGTTCCCATGCAACAACAGCTTCCGCTACAACACTAGCAGCCGGTACCGCACAGCTATCGGAACGTTCAATACTTGCCTGAAACGCTTCTTTCGTTTCAATATCCACACTGCGAAGCGGCTTGTACAGCGTTGGAATCGGCTTCATCACACCGCGCACTACAATCGGCATACCAGTTGTCATACCACCTTCAAATCCACCGGCATTGTTTGTGCTACGACCGTATCCGTTTTCATTCCAAATAATTTCGTCATGTACCTGACTTCCAGGTCTTCTTGCTGCTTCAAAACCGATACCAATCTCTACACCCTTAAAAGCATTAATACTCATCATAGCTGCTGCAAGCTTTGCATCCAGTTTATGGTCGTAATGTGTGTAGCTTCCTACCCCTACAGGTACTCCCTCCACAATCACCTCCACAATGCCTCCGATTGAATCTCCGTTCGCTTTCGCATCATCTATCGCTTGCATCATACGAGTTCCTGCTTCAGCATCTAAACAGCGTACAGGTGATTCCTCTGTGATACGTTGTACTTCTTCTATTGACGTATATGTACGACTGGATTTTACACCACCAATTTCAATAACATGACTAGCAACCTGGATACCTAGTTCCTTTAAAATACGCTTTGCTACTGCACCTGCAGCTACTCGCACCGTTGTTTCTCTAGCCGAAGACCGTTCCAGCACGTTACGCATGTCACGATGTCCGTATTTAATTGCACCATTCAAATCAGCATGACCAGGACGCGGGCGTGTAATTTGCCTCTTTACCTCTTTTGCTTCTTCCTCTGTAATAGGTGCGGCACCCATAATTTTTGTCCAATGTTTAAAATCATTATTTTCAACAACTAAAGCAATAGGTCCCCCCAATGTATATCCATGACGAACTCCGCTCAAAATTTCTGCTTGATCTTTTTCGATTTGCATTCTGCGGCCACGACCGTAACCTTTTTGTCGCCTTGCCAACTCTTCATTAATATCGGATGCCAATAAAGGCAATCCCGCCGGAACGCCTTCAATAATTGTTGTCAATTGTGGTCCGTGTGATTCTCCCGCTGTCAAGTATCTCACTAAAATCCCCTCCTGTCAGATTATTTATGTACCAATATAACATACCGTTTTCTATTTGATAAGTTTTTAATTTTGAATCTTACAAGAAAAAAACGCAGTGCGATATCACACTGCGTCTTAAAGCGTTTACAAATCTTCCTTTAAAAAATTAATAAACCCACTCGTCCATTAATTTTGTGTATGAAACTAGTTCTTCTTCTTTAAAAAAGATAGCAATCTCACGCTCGGCACTTTCAGCAGAATCGGAACCGTGAATAATATTTTTACCTACTGTTACACCAAAATCACCACGAACCGTTCCTGGAGCAGCTTCTTTAGGATTTGTTTTCCCCATCATTTGGCGAGCTGTTGCAATTACACCTTCACCTTGCCACACCATAGCAAATACAGGACCAGAAGTAATAAAATCAACTAATTCCCCGAAGAATGGTCTTTCTTTATGCTCGGCATAATGTAGTTCTGCCGTTTCTTTTGTTACCTGCATTAATTTCGCGCCTACCAATTGAAACCCCTTTTTTTCAAAACGCGACACGATTTCCCCAATTACATTTCGTTGTACGCCGTCAGGTTTAATCATTAGATATGTTTTTTCCATGAAAATCTCTCCACTTCCTTGAATATGTATAGGGTTCTCCCATAGAGAATACTATCATTACTTTTTAAATTTAGCAACTGTTCAGAAATGGAGAAATGATCAATCGTTTTAAAAAAATCAAAACTTTCTCTTTCCTATATATTTGGCAATACTTTGCATAGCTGATTTTGCTTGACTTTTAGGTAGTGACTGTATGATTTTCAACGCTTTTTGTAAATACCTTTCACTTAGTTCAAATGAACGTTCGATTGCGTCGCCGTCTTTAATTAGGTGAATCATATACTGCATATCGGCTCTATCCATTCCTGCATGAACCGTTTCAAGTTTTCTTTTAATAGCCGGGGTCTCCATTGCATATAGAACAGGCAATGTAATATTTCCTTGACGTAAATCTTCTCCTGCTGGCTTACCTAATTCTTCTTCGTTAGACATAAAATCTAAAATGTCATCAATAATTTGATAGGACATTCCAACAAAATAACCAAACCAAAATAAACGCTTGGATGTTTGCTCATCTGCGCCGGCAGCTACTGCACCAAGCTGACAACTTGAGGCAATAAGTAAAGCTGTTTTACGTTTAATTCGTCTTAAGTATGTGCGCAAATTTTGGTTAAAGTTATATTTATCACGAATTTGTTCAATTTCTCCCTTACATAACTCTACCATTGTGTATGAAAGAACTTTATGTATTTCTGGCATCTCCAAATTTGTAATGCATTCCAATGATTTGGCAAATAGGTAATCCCCGGTATACATAGCTACCTTATCGCCCCATCTTGCATTCACCGTTGCACATCCTCTTCTAACATAAGCATTATCTATTACATCATCATGTACGAGAGATGCCATGTGTATTAGCTCTAACGCTACAGCTACATGTTTAATTGTCTCAAATTGATATGCACCAAACTTTCCACCAAGCAACACAAATACCGGTCTAATACGTTTTCCTCCCGCTTCAATAAGTGCTAAAGCCGCTTCAGCAAGCAAAGGGTCATTAGAAACGGCTATTTGTTTAAGCTCTTGCTCAACCTTATCAAGATCTGATTTTAAAAATGAATACATTACTTGTAGCTTCATATTGTCACCTTAACCTAAATAATGTTCTCCCTTATAGCCAATGTGCATCGCGGCTACACCGAACGTAAACGCTTTTGTTCGAACTTTTACAAACCCTGCCTCTTCAAACATACACGCTAATTCTTTTATACCCGGAAACGTACGGGCAGATTCCTGTAACCAAGAATACTCGTTATAACTTTTAGCAAATATTTTACCAAAAGCAGGCATAATATAGCGAAAATACATGAGATACAAATGTCTGATGCCAAATATGGTTGGTTGTGATGTTTCTAGGCAAACCACTTGTCCCCCGGGTTTTACCACACGATACATTTCTTTTAATACATGCATATAATCTGGTACATTACGTAAACCAAATCCAATGGTTACGTAGTCAAACGTATTATCTTCAAAAGGGAGAGACATTGCGTTGCCATGTAGTAACGTAACCTGCTTCATATGTTTTGCTTTTATTTTCTCTTCCCCTACAGACAACATGTTCTTACTAAAGTCTAACCCATACACTTTACCGCTTGGACCAACAGCCTCTGCAAGTGATATTGTCCAATCAGCTGTACCGCAGCACACATCTAATGCCGTTTGACCAGGCTTTACATTCATGACTTTCATTGTATATTTACGCCATGCCTTATGCCGTTGAAAGCTAATGACAGAATTCATTACATCGTACTTTTTGTAAATTTTTTCAAACACATCGTGTACACGTTCTTCTTTTGATTGTTGCATAGATGCTTTACCTCCTATTAAAGTTGATGCCCAGTCATAGCTGTCCATTGCGCGTATATGGGAGAGTCAATCAGCTCCATCGCAGCGTTTTGTTTATACACATGATACTCTTGTTCCCATTTCTCACCAGATAAGCTTTTCCACGCTGCAAAAATAACTGAACTTTCACCATTGCAAGCCTGTTTATATTCTCTGGCAATACGTGCATATCCTAAAAATGAAGCCGCGTATTCTTCCCAATCAGTAACTTGAAAATGCTGACACGTTTTCATAATGAGAGACGCTTCAATCATTTGCACACTATAAATCATTTCATTCACAGTAGATGCCTTATGTTGATGAAGATAAATTTTATGTTCATTCACTTCTTCGATCGCTTTAGCCAATGTTCTAATAAAAGAAATATCATGATTATCAGCTAATAAATGATAATACAGTCCGCTATAGTAATCTCCTGCTAGTACTGTAAGCTGGCGTTTCTTCACATTCATTTCGGAAACTTTTTCATGTGTATCAAGAGCGATTTGAACAAGCATCACTGCCACAGCATAATGCTCTATATGCTTTGTATGTAATTTGGCACTTTTTAATATTGAATACAATAAGAGCAACTTCTCCTCATCTATATCAGGCATATCAATATGCTGCATAAGGACGGGATGCTGCAACTTTACTTGAAGCCTTTCCTTCAATATCTTGAAGTCATTATTATACACTTACATCACCCTTGTTTCTAAAAAATCCTACGTGCAATAAAACCTATTATATCACATGGATGTGTTTTACTATAAGGTGAAACTTCCTTTAGCGAACGATTTTCACACTAAAGGTTAGTTGAACCAATTAGTTTTTACGGACAGTTGTTGTCTTACTGCCTGTTAATGATAGGCTCTTTTCTAAAAGATTGTTGTTTTAAATAGGTTTCTTTGTTTCAGGTTGGTTGGAGCGGAAGGTACGAGACTCCTGCGGGAGCAGCGGGTCAGGTGAGACCCCACAGGCTGTAAGCCGAGGAGGCTCACCGCACGCCCCGCGGAAAGCGAGCAACCCCGAGCGGAAATCAACCACTCCCCACTATTTACAAAGTTTGCGAAAACAGCCTAATGATAAAAAAAGAAAAGCAGTGTCCTGCTTTTCTTTAGTTAGATTTAATGAAAGATAATACCTCTGCTCTGGCTGCTGCATCAGTTTCCAATACGCCACGTACAGCAGATGTCACTGTCTTCGCTCCCGGTTTTTTCACACCGCGCATTGTCATGCACATATGCTCAGCTTCCACAACTACCATTGCACCATGAGGCTCAAGAACTTCCATAATAGCATCGACAACACTAGAAGTGATACGTTCTTGCAACTGCGGTCTACGCGCTATTGTATCCACTGTACGTGCCAGCTTGCTTAGTCCTGTTACACGACCACCTTTTGGAATATATGCAACATGTGCTACTCCATAAAATGGAACAAGATGATGTTCACACATAGAATAGAACGGGATATCTTTCACAAGAACTAGTTCCTCATGTTCTTCTCCAAACACTTTATGTAAATGCTCTTTTGGATCTTCGTGCATGCCTGAAAATACTTCAGCATACATTTTGGCCACACGCTTAGGTGTTTCTAACACACCTTCTCGATTTGGATCATCTCCGATTGCTTCCAAAATTAATCTGACTGCTTCTTCAATTTGTGTTAAGTTTACTTTTGACATCCGTTTAAATCCTCCCAAACTCATAGCTAGTGTTCATATGAACACATTCTAGCATAAACATGTTTTTAAAAGCAAAAATCAGCACTATACAACGTATAGAATTATATATCATTAAAATTTAAATCGCCCCACGGTTTGTTGCATATCTTCAGCCAGATTAGCAAGACTCTTAGCTGCTTGCGAAATATCTTCCATAGATGCCTCTTGAGATTGAGATACAATAGAAACAGTTTGAATAGAATGCGTTGCTTCACGAGATACATCCGCAATTTGCACTGCTGATGCAGCTACTTGCTCACTTCCAACAGCGAGTTGCTGGGATATAGAGGCGACCGCTTGCACCTCTGCAAACATCCTCGCAACCGCTTGCATAATACCTTCAAAGGCATTATCAATTTTACTCATACCACCAACACCAGATTCCACTTCTTCCGTAACAAGGCTCATTGACTCTACACAATGCGAAGACTGACTTTGAATTTGTTGAATAAGTTGTTTAATTTGCTGTGCAGAAACGGCTGTTTGTTCTGCCAGCTTACGAACCTCGTCAGCTACTACAGCAAAGCCTCTACCATTTTCACCAGCACGGGCAGCTTCAATACTGGCATTTAAAGCCAATAAATTTGTTTGTCCCGAAATATCAGTAATAGCAGTTACAATTTTTTCAATATCTTGAGAGCTTTTGTGCATATATTGTATAAACTCCGCTGATACTTTTACCGCTTCTGAGATTTGCTTCATTTGCTGAACCGAAGTAAAGACAAATGCCCGCCCCTCTTCCGTCTGGGATTTCGTATGACGGGAAGCTTGCTCTACATTTTGTGTATTTACTGCAATGTTCTGGATACCAGATACCATTTCTTCTGTTGCAATCGTCACCTGTTGCAGTTGCTCCAACTGTTGCGCTGCTCCGATGGATACAGCATGCATATGATTTGTAATTTGATTACTTGCTGTTCGTGCTTGTTCTTCCGAGGCAACAAGCTCCTCTGAATTTGCAGCTAAAACATGTGCGGTTTCATGAATTTGAACAATGACTGAACGAAACCCTCGCAACATTTGGTTATACGATTTAATTAACATACCAATTTCATCTTTGGAGTAATAACTACCTACCGCTGTTAAATCCCCTGTTTCAGCAATTCCCATTAAACGTTGCACCTCTTTTAATGGCTGGGTAATTAATCTCGAAATAAACACCCCAACTCCAATGCTACTCACCATAGCTCCTATAATAATACACAAAATAGTACGATCTGCATTATGAGCACTGTTGGTATTTTCAAGGTCTAATTTTTCTGCGGTCTCTGCATTATACTGCGCCAATTCTTTAATAATTTTCTCGGCTTCTAGCAGGGCAGGATTAGCTTTTTGTTGGAACTGCAAATAAGCGGCTTCTTTATTTCCAGTTAACAAGGTTTCTAAAACCCTCTCTCTTTCTACTTTGTATATGGATATAAGTGTGTTGTATTTTTTGAGTCTCTCTTGCTCAAATCCACTCAGTTCTCTTTCACTATAACGCTTTATTAAATCATTATTCTCTTTCATTGCCTCATCAATTTCTTTCATCAACTCTTCCTGCCTGGATGGATCACTCGTTAACATTGTTTCAAGCACATTCCCTTTTACAATATGTAAATTTGCTCTGGCAATATTAACCCATCTAATAGGAAGTAACCGGTCATTATACATTTCTGTCGTATTTTCTTTCATGGTATGCATATGATAGAAGCCTGTTGCCCCTACAGCGAATAATGCAAAAGTACTAATGAAAATTATGAAGAAAATCTTCGTTCTTACCTTCAAATTCTTTAGTCCGTTCATCAAAGACGTCCCCTTTACAACTGTCAGTATTTTAAATTCCTAAAAACATAATATATTTAGATAAGATTATTATAATATAAAAACGGGGTTTTTTATAAAAATATTTATAATATATAAAAATATATAAAAATAAGAAACCACTCGAAGGACTAGATAAATCTGTTACCAACATCTCTCCAAGCCCCGCTTTACTCCGCAACAGTAAAAAAGACTCCATTTCATATGAAATGGAGTCTTTTAAAACGCAGCATTTATGTAGCGCTGTATAATTTATTGTTGAACCGCGTCTTTTAACGCTTTTCCTGGTTTGAACGCAGGTACCTTGCTTGCAGCGATTTCGATTTCTTCGCCAGTTTGAGGATTGCGTCCCTTGCGAGCAGCACGTTCACGAACTTCGAAATTTCCGAATCCGATCAACTGTACCTTATCACCATTCTTTAGCGCTTCTAAGATTGCATCAAAAACAGCATCAACAGCTTTTGTCGCATCTTTTTTTGCAATATCACTTGCCTCCGCAACCGCATTTACTAAATCAGTCTTATTCATGCCATTCACCTCCTCCCAAAAGGACCACTCTATGAATGATAAGTGTGTCTTATCTTCATTTGTAGGCAATTTAAAGAAATTCTATACCACCATGGTGCAGATAATTTATTATCTTGCCCTATCTTATACGATAATTACGTATAATTCAATCTTTTTAAAGAAAATGTTACCAATATTTCTACATGGTAATGACTCAGTTTTTAGATACCGTATAATAGGACTTGTTTATTAAAGTGAAGAGGAATAAGGCTCCTGAAACAAAAGCAATTCAAAAGGAGACTAAACAAAAGTAAAAATAAAAGAAACCCTCCGCAAAGGAGGATTTCTTACAAGATGATGGCAATTAAACCGCCTGAACCTTCATTGATGATGCGTTCAAGTGTTTCCTTTAACTTATACCTTGCATTCTCAGGCATAAGTGAAAGCTTTGCTTGAATTCCCTCTCTCACAATAGAGCTAAGCGAACGGCCGAAGATATCAGATTTCCAAATAGATAACGGATTATCCTCAAAATCCTGCATTAAGTATCGAACTAGCTCTTCACTTTGCTTTTCGGTACCGATGATAGGTTCAAAAGTAGATTCTACATCAACCTTAATCATATGAATTGAAGGAGCTACAGCCTTTAACTTTACACCAAAACGTGATCCATGGCGAATAATTTCTGGCTCATCTAGACTCATATCAGCTAGTGCAGGAGCAGCAACGCCATATCCCGTTTGCTTCACCATGCGCAGTGCATCTGCTACTTGATCATATTCCATTTTTGCATGAGCAAAGTCTAGCATAAGCTTCAGTAAATGATCTTTACCGCGAATTTCTACGCCGACAACCTCTTTTAGAATTTGATCATACAGCTCATCTGGTGCGTATAGATCAATTTCAGCAACACCTTGCCCCATATCAATACCAGCAAGGCTTGCTCGATCAATAAATTCATACTGACTGAATTGCCAAACGACACGATCTACATCACGAAGACGTTTAATGTCTTTGACTGTTTCTTGTACAGCTTCTTGATAGCTTTGTCGCAACCAATGACTTTCATTTAGCACCATCACCCAGCTCGGTAGATTTACATTAACCTCTAAAACAGGGAATTCATATAGCGCTTCACGAAGTACATTTAACACATCCCCTTCTCGCATACCTTCTACACTCATCGCAAGAACAGGAATGTCATATTGCTCAATTAAATGCTGACGCAATTGCTCTGTATCAGGATGATACGGCTGTACAGTGTTGATGACCATAATAAATGGCTTTCCTACTTCTTTTAATTCATTTACAACACGCTCTTCGGCTTCTAGGTAATCGCGGCGCGGAATTTCACCGATAGTACCGTCTGTAGTAACAACAACACCGATTGTAGAATGTTCTTGTATTACTTTACGTGTTCCAATTTCAGCTGCTTCATGAAACGGAATTGGTTCTTCATACCAAGGTGTGTTTATCATACGAGGTCCATTCTCGTCCTCATATCCCTTTGCTCCTGGTACCGTATAGCCTACACAATCAACCAACCTAATATTAACAGCTAACCCATCTTCTACTTGAATCGACACTGCCTGATTCGGTACAAACTTTGGCTCTGTTGTCATAATTGTTCTACCAGCGGCACTTTGTGGTAATTCATCTTGTGCACGTTGGCGATCTGCTTCGTTACCGATGTTAGGAATTACAACAAGTTCCATAAACTTTTTAATGAACGTCGACTTACCGGTGCGAACAGCACCTACCACTCCAAAGTAGATATCACCACCGGTCCGTTCAGCGATATCTTTGAAAATATCAATCTTTTCCAAACGAAATCCCCTCCTTGAGAGTTATTGGGAATGTATTTTTCATTCTAGTAGTCAGGACACTATATAAGTATGAATTTGTCCTAATTTATTATGACTGTTTGTTGAAAAATTTTTTCCTCCATGGACGAAGTAAAAAACCCTTCTTTTAGAAAGTTATTCCTAAACAGAAGGGTTCATGACTTATTGAACGAAAAAAATTGGCTCGTTATCTTTTATTGTATAAGGAAGAGAATATGCTGGTACGAATGGCGATTTTTCAGTTAATAGAAACCGAATATCCTGTCCCTCTTGCATTGTAACAACATTTTTTCTTAGAATCTCGTATAAATCGATGCGATAGTCTACATATACCTCTCCCTGTGCATCAATAACAAACGGGAGATTTTTTCCTGAATAAGGACTCTCTACAAAAGGCTCCTCTTTATACTTTAGTTTTTGATAATCTAATGTATACACACCGTCCGCTATCACTTTTTTAAAGGGAGGATACTTATGTTCGTCCCGATACATCTTAATTTTCAGTTTAAGATCGCGAATTTCTTCTGCGATCCGTAAATCGATTAATTTTACAGTTGGATTTGTTTCCGCATCAATGAGTACATATTGGTATATACCACCATTTTCAAAAGCATTGCTAGGCGGTTCTGGCATAAATCTTGGGGAAAGCTTAGTAAATTCAATTGGATACTTTTGATAGAGTGGCGTATCCATTTCCCGTGTTTTAATTGGTAGCAAACCACCATTTGCTTCTTTATATTGATTTACTGCACCTTGCACAATCTGTAATTGATCCGGATACGGTATTTGATTTTGCTGCAGTCTCTCTTGTGGGTACATGCAACCTGACAACACGGCTACACAGAACATAAATACCACCATCATTATTTTTTTCACAAACATTCACAACCTTTTTATTTACTAACAGGTCCACTAAACACAACCACAAAAATAATGAGCCCAGAAACAATCATAAATGAATACGCTATAAAAGCAGTAATCCCTTTCAAAAATGGATTACTTATTTTATGACGACTCATTAAAATAAACAAGATGGCGATAAACATCATTCCCATCGCCCCGAATGAAAACCACATCTTCATTAAAGCCATATTTGCACCCCTTTATGTATCAATCCAATTTCTATTCTAGCAAATTTTTTTTAAAAAATCAGTATAAATAAAAAACACCGAAACGAAAAGGGGCCTTTCGCTTCGGCTGACCAAAATTCCCTATTTAGCCCATGTATTTTCATACATTGTATCATATGCATTTTCTGCATATGTTGGTTACTTTTTAAACATATTTCCTAATGTGCTCAGGTCTGCAGGAAGATTGTTACTGATGATTGCTTTAACGATTTGATCCTCTTTTTCCTTGGGTACTTGACGACCGGCCATCGCTGCAACTTGATGAATTAATTGACGCAACACTTGCTCATCTTTTAAATTCGCATTTTGGACAGAGGAAGCTAATTTAAAAATATCCTCTTTATTCACTTTTGTTTGCTTTTCTACATTATCAAAAAAGTTGTTTGACATAGGTACTACCACCCTCTCCTGTATTCTACACTTTAGTGTATGCACACAAATGAATTTGGTGAAAACACCTAGTTACGAAAAAGAAGCTGTCCCAGATGGGACAGCTTCTTTTTGGGTATGTAAGTCGCTTCTTACAACGTTTTTTACGATACAACTTATTTATATAGATTTGGAACTGCTTCTACCTCATGCTTACGAACACGTCCCATTAAGGAACCTACCGCTTCTTTTACATCCTTACCATGAAACAGCACTTCATATAACGCTGCTGTAATCGGCATGTCAACACCAATCTTATCTGCTAATTGATATGCAGCCTTCGTAGTTCGCACGCCTTCTACAACCATACCCATACTTTCAAGTACATCCTCCAGGGAATGACCTTTACCAAGAAGGTTACCTGCACGCCAATTTCGACTATGCACACTCGTACAAGTAACGATTAAATCACCCATTCCTGTCAAACCAGCAAAAGTCAATGGATCTGCGCCCATCGCTCTTCCTAAGCGAGCAATTTCCGCTAAACCACGCGTCATCAAGGCAGCTTTGGCATTATCCCCAAAACCCAGTCCATCTGTCATACCGGCAGCCAAAGCAATTATATTTTTCAGTGCCCCGCCAAGTTCTACCCCAATAATATCAGGGTTGGTATAGACCCGGAAATATTCGTTGTTCATAAACAAGTCTTGAACGGCTTCTGCTGCTTCCATATTTTTAGAAGCAGAAGTAACAGTAGTCGGTTGACGCAGTGCTACTTCTTCTGCATGACTTGGTCCTGATAACACTACTACATCGCGGAGCAAATGTACAGGTAACTCTTCTTCAATCATTTCTGAAATACGTTTTGATGTATCTGGTTCTATCCCTTTGCTTGCATGTGTAACTGTTACTGCATGTTTTAAAACGGTGCGCATGTTTGCCAATACTTCACGTATCGCTTTGGTTGGAACTACAAGAAGCACATGCTCCGTACCTTGCAATGCTTCTTCAAGCGATACATAAGCAGTGATTCCTATTGGGAGCGTAATACCCGGTAGATATTTATGGTTTGTACGACTTTGATTTACTTCATCCATTTGCTCTTCACGTGCACCCCATAAACGAACTTCGTGACCATTGTCAGCAAGTACCATGGCTAGCGCTGTCCCCCAGCTTCCAGCTCCTACGACCGTAATTTTCCCCATCTAGCTTCAACCTCCTTAGTCTCTAGCCCTTGCAATAATTTTAATAGGCGTTCCTACAAAATTAAATGCATCACGAATGCGATTTTCTAAAAATCGTTCATAGGAAAAGTGCATAAGTTCTGGTTCATTAACAAATACCACAAATGTCGGTGGCTTGATTGCAACTTGTGTTGTGTAATAAATCTTTAATCGTTTACCTTTATGCGTCGGCGTTGGATTCATAGCAACGGCATCCATAATAATATCATTTAGTACATTAGTTTGTACGCGCAGTGTTTGATTTTCACTTACCATATTAATAACAGGTACTAATGTATGCGTACGTTTTTTTGTTTTCGCAGATAAGAATACAATCGGTGCATAATCTAAAAATTGGAAATGAGCACGGATATTTTCCTCAAACTCATTCATGGTCTTTTCATCTTTTTCCACTGCATCCCACTTGTTAACAACAATGATCACAGCTTTACCAGAATCATGTGCATAACCGGCAATTTTCTTATCTTGTTCAATAATGCCTTCCTCACCATCTAAAACAACTAAAACCACATCAGCTCGTTCGATAGCACGCAACGCACGCAATACACTATACTTTTCTGTACTTTCATACACTTTTCCTCTTTTTCTCATTCCTGCAGTATCAATAATTACATAGTCTTGACCATCCTTAGAGTACGGTGTGTCTACTGCATCACGCGTCGTTCCTGCTACATTGCTAACAATAACACGCTCTTGTCCAAGCAACGCATTAACAAGGGAAGATTTTCCTACATTTGGCCTTCCAATCAAACAAAACTTAATAGTTTCATCATCATAATCCGCTTCTACTTGCTCGGGAAAATGTTGAGCTACCGCATCCAGTAAATCACCCAATCCAAGACCGTGTGATCCGGAAATAGGATATGGCTCCCCAAATCCCAATGCATAAAAATCGTAGATTTGTTCGCGCATTTCAGGATTATCAATCTTGTTTACAGCTAATACAACAGGCTTTTTAGATTTGTATAAAATTTTCGCAACCTCTTCATCTGCAGCTGTGACACCTTCACGACCATTCGTTAAAAAGATAATAACATCAGCTTCATCAATTGCAATTTCCGCTTGTTGACGGATTTGCGTCATAAATGGCTCATCACCAATATCAATTCCGCCCGTATCAATAATATTAAACTCACGGTTCAGCCATTCACCCGCACTATAAATACGATCTCGCGTTACCCCTGGAATATCCTCTACAATCGAGATGCGTTCTCCAACGATACGATTAAAAATAGTGGACTTTCCAACATTCGGTCGCCCCACTATTGCAACTACAGGTTTCATGTATTTCATCCTTCCTATCTGTTAGCGTATGTAAAAAACCCTTCTTTTGCATTAAGAAGGGATGCGCAAGTTTTTATCGTCTTCAAAACATGTACCATTATAGCATATTTCAAGCATGTTTCACAATAATATAAACGTTATCCTGTAGCCTATGCGCAATGCCATCTAGAATCGCTTCTAAGTTACTCGCTACAAATTCCATCTCCTCTACAGTGGCACACGAAAACAGCGGGGCGCCTCCTGCAAATTTACTAACGTCTGTGGTAATAACGGCCAATATCACCTTTTCAAGTATCATGAACGTCCTCCCGCTTCCGACGACATTCGAATCGCATTTTCTAGAGTTGGTGAATTTCCAATTATTCGCAATGCTTTTTCAACGTTTTTCTCCTGCGGCAATACAAATACACCCACTCGACCATCATTGATATCAAGCTTAGCAAGAGGTACTAGTGCTGGCGTACCAGAGTCACGAAACACCCCAAGTCCTACTGATACATCATGCAAGATAGCCTGTCTCTGCCCTAAATTAGCAAGGGTGATGCGTGCATCCGGCGTCTTTGGTGTTAGTAAAAAACCCATACCGTATTTCATAATCTCCTTTTGTCTTGTCGGTAAACCAATATTCATAATATAAATATTATCAATATATAGCCCTGCTCCTTCAAACCGAATGGGGACATGTTCAATATGTACCAAATCTTTTAAACGATTTCCTGACATCAGCTTTTTTGATATGAAAAAGCTGATGATTGCCATAATTAGACCTGCATAAAAAGATCGAAAACCAAGATAAGCGAACGTCGTAACAAACGAAGTGAAAATTACTAAATAATTACGACTTTCAAAAACCAAAGCAATTCCTTCAATATACGTGTGTCCCCGTGGTACTAATTCATATCCATCTAGCTGCTGCAAAGTATTTCGTTCCATATTACGTACATCACGAAATTGAGATGCTGCCAACGTAAGAAAAGTAATTGCAGAAAAATCTTTTTTCATAATAGATGGAATGGCAACTGCGCCTAGTACTGCTGCAATAAATCCCATAGCAATATGAACAATTTTACCGTGCAATCGTGTTGGATATTGTCTAGAGTCTGTCCTAAGCATAATCAACCTTGTTAACATGCCCGCAGCTACTCCGAGTAAAATAGGATACGTGTACTGATTCAAGTTTACCCCTCCTTGACTTGCTTTTGTTTGAATAACGGGACATATATGAAGCATTTCTTGACACAATGTATGCAGCAGATACTAGCAAAAGCGCATGCTATTACATCAAGAAATCCTGGGCTACCTATTTCTTGGTGAAAACCAATTGGATATAAGAAGATACCTAATAGGAGTTCCCCTAGTACACCTCCAAAACATAAAACTAAGATTCGTGTTCCTGTTTGCCGTGCAATCAGACAAATTATGTATACAAGTAAAGCGCTAAGTAACCACGTACGCTCTATTACAATCCAAACCGGATCGTATATTTCTATAATATGAAAGACTGCATACAGCATACCTAAGCTCCCTGCACACAATATAAGATAAAAAGCTGACCACCAGCCCTTACTAGACAATTGCCACAATACCCCGACCACCAAAAATATACAACTGGCTGAAATTTGCAAAGATGCAACAGTAATATACGAACAAGAGCTGATAATGAGCACCAATATAAAGAACGCTCGCCAAGTTCGCTCCACGCTTTTATCCATAAAAAATGTCTCTATAATCCATCCACACCAGGCAATAGCGTAAAATAAAATCCCCTCCACCCCTACACCTCCTATGTTCACCAGTATAGGTACATTTTATAAAAAATAATCTCAAGAAAACTTGAATACTTTTCTCTATAACACAAACACTTGTATCAGGAGGTGAATTCCATGGGAAAAGACCGTCAAGAACGTAAAATGAAGCAATCACGTCGGACAGAATCGGATCGTGATCAATCATTACAACATAAAGGCGCAACGGGTTTAGACACACCGGAGCAAGCCCGCCAGCAAAATCAACACTAATAAACACTTGTTTTATATTTAGTTGCATTAAATTTCGTTGTTTGTTTACGTTACAGGGGTTCACTTTCTGCAAGCCGTCAGGATGCCTCCTCGACACTATGCGACTGCGAATTCTCCCTGTGACTCGCTTTTTCTGCAGAAGTGCCACTCCCTCTGCCCAATTAACAAGTGTCGATTATTCACACAGGCTTTAAAACAGCCTTATATGCAAAAAGAGACTCATCTTCCATAAAAACATAGCTTAAATCAAATCGTTACCAAATTACTTATTCATTGCTGTGGTAACATATTTTCATTTCGAATCAGTTTTCAATTTTGTAATACTATTACGTTCATTAAAATGTTATGATTTTGTAAGAATACTCTCTTAAAAACTAAAAATGACGCAGCTATAAGCTGCGTCATCTTCTTCTGCTATATTGTTTTGTTTGGATACCCCTTTGTGTTAACCAGTGGTGTGTATCGCCCTTTATGACAAGTGGAACACGTTGCAGTTCGGCAATTGTTGTCGCTCCTAGTGCTGTCATCATAAAACGCATATCCTCATGCATACACTCAATTTCTTCTATTAAGCCCTCTGTTCCTTTTTCCATAAAGACTTTCAGAAAATGGCCAGCATATCCTACTGCGTTTGCCCCTAGTGCAATGGCTTTTATTGCATCCACCGCCGTTTGCATACCACCTGAAGCAATAATGGATATTCCTTCTTCTACACCTTCTACAATAGATGCTGCAGTTGGAATTCCCCAGCTATTGAAGTAGGTAAGCATTCTTGCTCGTCGCTCATTTTCAATACTGGCGAAGTTTGTTCCTCCAAATCCACCAATATCAACAATAGTGACTCCTACACTGCACAACTGCTGTACCGTTTCTCTACTCATTCCAAACCCCACTTCTTTTACAATAACAGGAACCGGAACAGCTTTTACAATTTCTTCAATTCGAACTAACGCATTTCTAAAATCACGGTCGCCCTCAGGCATTGTTAACTCTTGAATTACATTTAAATGGATTTGTAGAGCATCAGCATTAAGCATCTCTATTGCACGATGCGCTTGCTCTACACTCGCTTCACTGCCTAAGTTTGCTAACACTACTCCATTTGGATTTACTTGCCGTATAATTCGATAAGAGCGCTCCTCATTCTCATCTTTAAGTGCAGCCATCTGTGATCCTACAGCTATCGCAATACCCGTTTGTTTAGCTACTTCAGCCAATGCTGCATTGATACGCTCTGTTGCTTCACCACCACCACCGGTCATTGCATTGATAAAAATAGGCGAACTTAAAGAAAGTTCGCCTATTTCTGTATGCAATGAAATGGCCGCACACGCGGTATTTGGTAAGCTTTGATGCACAAAACTAATATCATCTAGTCCATGTGCACGAGACTGTCCGGTTAAAAGAGCGTAATTTACATGATCAATCTTTCGTTGTGCCCTTGTCACAGTCATCACCTAATTACTTTTTTAATTTCTTTAATTGCTCACCAATAATATCTCCCAATTGGAACATAGCAGTATCCGCAGATGGTTGATATTGACTAAAGTCCTCATTTACTTCAGGCTCTTCTTCTTGTGTTTGTTTAATACTCAAAGAAATTCTTTTCTCTTTCACGTTTACTTCTAACACTTTTACTTGAACTGTTTCTCCTACTGTTAAAACTTCATTTGGATTTTTAATGTGACGATTGGCAATTTGAGAAACATGAACCAATCCTTCTACAGATGGCATAATTTCAACAAAAGCACCAAATGCAACTAGTCTTCTCACTGTACCAGTAAGAATGTCACCAGCTTTCACTTTGTCAGCTACCGCTTCCCAAGGACCTGGCTGCGCACCTTTAATAGATAAAGAAATACGTCCTGTATCTGCATCTACAGAAAGAACTTTTACTCTCACAACTTGTCCTTCAGTCAGTACGTCAGACGGCTTTTCAACACGTTCGTGAGAAATTTGAGAAATGTGTACTAAACCGTCCACACCCCCTACATTCACAAAAGCACCAAAATCAGTCAAACGTTGTACTGTGCCTTCTACTGTATCTCCTGCTTTTAAAGAAGAAATTGCTTCTTTCTTTTTGGTTTCCATCTCTGCTTCTACCACTGCTTTGTGTGAAAGAATAACACGATTTTTCTCACGATCTAACTCCACAATTTTTACTGTCAGCGTCTCTCCTTTATACGAAGAAAAATCTTCAACGTAATGCGCTTCTACTAAAGAGGCAGGAATAAAGCCGCGAACGCCTAAATCAACAACAAGACCACCATTCACAATGTCTTTAACAATTACTTCAAATGTTACTCTTTCTTCAAACTTTGCATATAGGGATTCCCATGCATTTTCAGCATCAACAGCGCGCTTGGAAAGCACCAGATCATCTTCTTCAAGCTTAATAACCTTGAGCTGTAATGTCTGTCCTTCCTGTACAGCATCGCTTGCAGTTTCAATATGAACATTTGCAAGTTCACTGATTGGAATTACACCATCTGTTTTGTAGCCAACATCCACAAGCACTTGTTTATCTTCCACTTTTGTAACTTGACCCGTTACAACATCGCCAACCTGCAATGCAGTAACTTCTTCATTCATCTTTTCAACCATGCAAATACCTCCCTAATTAAAATGACTCAGCATATGTATATACGAAATGAGAAAAAAATTCTCATTTGCATGCCCTTTATTTACTTTCCTACACGCACTTGCAGACTATTTCAAAAATATCTTTCCCTACTAACTTCTAACAAATTGATGGATTTGTCAAGTCATTTGTCTCCGTATAAAAATAAGGAATGGGTTAAAACCCATTCCTTATTTTGCTAGTTTCTTTACCGCAATATCCATAATCTTGTCCACAACTTCGTCAATAGACAACGATGTTGTATCTAATTCAATCGCGTCGGCTGCTTTGCGAAGCGGTGAAACTGCTCTTTCTGAGTCTAGCTGATCACGTTTTGCAATTTCTCGCTGCAGCTGGACTAAATCTGAAGGGAAGTTTTTTGAAAGATTTTCAGCGTGTCGACGCTGTGCTCTTTCTTCCACAGAAGCTAAAAGAAAGATTTTAACTTCCGCGTTCGGTAGTACATGCGTACCAATGTCACGCCCATCCATTACCACGCCACCTTTAGAGCCCAGCTCCTGCTGTCTACGCACCATCTCTTCACGCACTAAACGGTGTTTCGCTACGATAGATACTTCATTTGTAACTTCAGGTGTTCTGATAATTTCAGTTACATCTTCTCCATTTATAAGAACATTTTGACCGAATGCCGTATTCTCAAATGAAATGTTAATGCTTTGTAAAATTTCAACAAGCTCGTTCTCATTGTTTAAATCTACTCCAGTACGTTGTCCAGCAAATGTTAACGCACGATACATAGCACCCGTATCAATATAAACGTATGATAGTTTAGCAGCAATAATCTTAGCAACAGTACTTTTTCCTGCTGCTGCCGGTCCATCAATTGCAATAGAAATTGGTTTCATAGTAAGCCCCCATTAAAACATAATGAAAAGCAGGGCGCTTCCCTGCTTTAGCACTTTTAATTATGCGTAAATTTCTCAAGCTATTGTATCATAAAAATTGAGATAAATGCACCCATAAAATAAAACTTCAATTAAAGTTATCTTTTGTTTCATTTCTTAGGTTAGGTGAGGGTCTTTACATGACAATAATGTACATATACCTATAGCACTTTTATGCGAAAAATTTTCAAATATTAACAATAGGTAATGCAAAACTGTATTGGATTACCTGCTCGGTAACCTCTTTCCATACCCCTTCATATAGCACCAACTTGTTTGTATACCGAGCAATTGGTTCGTATGTAAGTAACGATTGACTTAAAACCAATAAAATAAATTGTGCTGCAACTAATTTTATTAACATACGCTCAATCTGTTCCATGCTAATGTCACCTCCCTGTTAGTTTGAAGCTTAGAGAAAAAATTATGCGCAACCCAATATTTTTTCATTGTCGAACTTTCACTCTTCATGATATCGTCATAATGTATTGCTAAGAAAGGCGGACAGCTTATGAAAAATATTCTTGTATTGCATACAGGTGGCACAATTGCCATGGAGGAAGAACAGGGATTTGTCAAACAACAAAACGATAACCCGTTACTACGTTTTAAATTACCTTCAAATGAAGTTCATTTGATTGTAGAAAACGTGTTTCACCTTCCGTCTCCGCATATGACACCAAAAGAAATGCTACAACTGCAGCAGTTAATTGACACACGCAACGGTATTGATGGTGTAGTGATTACACACGGGACAGATACATTAGAAGAAACAGCCTATTTTCTAGATTTAACCGTCCAAGCGAATATACCTGTTGTGGTGACTGGAGCAATGCGTTCTAGTAACGAACTAGGATCAGATGGTTTGTATAATTTCTTGACTGCTGTAAAAGTCGCAAGTAGCGAAGAGGCGAAAGGAAAAGGAGTCTTAGTCGTATTGAATGATGAAATTCATTGTGCAACGAATGTAACAAAGACACATACGAGTAATGTAGCTACTTTTCAAAGCCCACAATACGGTCCTATCGGTCTTGTAACAAAGCGTGGTGTTGTATTTCATCAAGCAATTCTACATCGGGATAATTACAGGATTCATAATATAACAAAGCAGGTTTTACTTCTCAAAGCCTACGCAGGCATGGATAGTACGATGCTCGAGGTCATTGAACAACTCCCTGTAGACGGCCTGGTAATTGAAGCATTTGGCCAAGGAAATCTACCACCTTCCACTGTACCGATTATTAAAAGGCTATTAAATAAAGGTGTCTCCATTGTCCTTGTCTCACGCTGTTTTAACGGCATTGCACAAGATGTGTATTCCTATGAAGGCGGTGGCAAACAGCTTAAAGAAATGGGTGTTATTTTCACAAATGGGCTTAGCGGGCAAAAAGCACGTATCAAGCTCTTAGTAGCTCTAGAAGTAGCTGCCACACCTCAAGAGCTTGAGCAAATGTTTCAACATTAAAACGCTTTTAAAGCAGAAAATTATCAACAACAATAAAAGAAGAGGATATCCTCTTCTTTTATTGTTGTTGTCGTTTTTGAATTTCTTTCGCTATAAGACCACCGTGAAAACGCCCATTCTCAATAAAGATTTCATTGGCATTGTTTCCGGCTGCAATCACTCCTGCTATAAATACACCAGTAGCATTGGTTTCCATTGTATCTTCGTTATATACAGGTTTACCTGTTTCAAAATCAATTTGCACGCCCATGCGCTTTAGAAAGCTGTGATCTGGGTGATAACCCGTCATCGCAAATACAAAGTCATTAGCAATCGTAAATCGTTCTCTGTCCACACTATATGTTACATGCTGATCGGCAATCTCCTCCACACATGCACGAAAGACCATTTTAATTGACCCATCACGTACCAATGCATCAAACTCTGGCAGTATCCAAGGCTTTACACTTTTGGAATATTCATTTCCTCGATACAATACAGTCACCTTCGCACCTGCCTTTACAAGCTCAAGTGCTGCATCAACACTAGAATTTTTGCCTCCAATTACTGCGACATTCAAATCAAAATACGGATGTGCTTCTTTGAAATAGTGCGCAACTTTAGGAAGATTTTCGCCAGGAACACCCATATAGTTAGGACTATCATAATAGCCAGTAGCCAAAATGATATATTTGGTCTGGTATGTGATTTCTTTACCTTGTTTATTTGTACGCACAATAAATCCGTCATCACTACGCTTTGCTTCTTCTACTTTTTCAAAAGGATGAATGCGAAGCTTTTTCCGTTTCACCACTTCTCGATAGTATGCTAAAGCTTGATTTCGAACTGGCTTGCGATTTTCTGTAATGAATGGAACGTTACCAATTTCTAGCTTTTCACTCGAAGAAAAAAAGGTTTGGTGTGTGGGATAATGATAAATAGCATTTACAATATTACCTTTTTCAATAACGAGTGCATCAATACCAACATCTTGCAGAGCAATTGCAGCAGCTAACCCGCACGGACCAGCACCAACAATAATGACATGTTCATTTTTCATTTACTTCAACTCCTTACTTACCTCAATATTATGTCACGAAACAAAAAATCTGTCCAAAAAGAAAATGCCCATCTATTTTGATGAGCATTACTTGCAATTAAGCACGAAGAGAAACATACATCCGATATATATCTGCCAAGAATTGCGTGAAAGAAATTCCTTGTTGCTTTAACACTTCGAGTGGATCAATCTTCCGAGCCGGATCTAACATCTTATGTGTCACTATATCTTTCTTTGGATTTAATCCATATCTTTGACACAAATATGCATGATACCACACAAATTTCGTATACGCATCCCAAAAGTTAATACTTCCTCCGTAACAAAGCTCAACACCGATTGCTGCATTATTCGCATTATAACCGTATATTTCATTATCTGTAGGTACACTGTAGCGGACGTGATACGCAACTTCATCTAATGGGATAATTTCAATAATCCGCTGATCATCAATAAATGTATGCGCTGAGGACTTCGGCTGTACTTCTTCAAAGAAATCGCGATTTCCAATCGCATCGCTCCCCGGGTTACCTGTATCATGACAAACGATAAATCTTCTTTTTGGTACCTTAATTCCCGGACGTGAATTACCGTAGGAAATATACACTCTTTCTATTGGAAACATGACCATGTAAGCATCGCTCCCCGTTCATACTTCCCTATATATGTATTCCATCTATTTTCAAAACTAGAACCAATACCCAAACAGGTAAATTTTATAAGTTAACTGCATCCATTACTGCAGAAATAATAACCAAACTTGTAAGAATAACAAACGAAGTGGCGTAAAAACCATAAAACCACAGCTGATCTCGCTTTGTCTCTAATCCGAAAAAATCATTTACATCCATCTTCATTCTCACGGATGTTTTTTCTTTTTTCGCTGGTAGAATATATGTTGCATGATATATTGCCTTCATTATAAACGCCCCCTCTGTTTTTACTTTATCTAAAAAAAGTATAGCATACACAACAAAATCGAACAAGTGTTCTTTTTGTTTTCTACCGCAACTTTCCGTAAGTAATCCGAGGGTTTACTAATTCATTTGCAAAAAGCTTTCTTGAACCTGTTATTTCGCTACCTCATTACCTGCCCTCAACAAAATCTATATTCTGAGATTTTGTTAGTAGTCTCTACAATAACTCCGCTGTAGTACTTATAAAAACAATATATATACTTGTAAAACCTATAATCCATCCCATAAAAAAAAGCGATGATAACCATCGCTTTTTACACCCATCCCCTGAAGCGGCTTGCTTCAGCCATCTTTCTAACCCCTACCATGTAGGCGGCTAAACGCATATTCACTTTGCGCACTTGCGACGTTTCGTAAATTGCATCAAAAGATTTTACCATTACTTTTTCCAAGCGCTCTTCTACTTCGTCTTCAGTCCAGTAATAACCTTGGTTATTCTGCACCCACTCAAAATAAGAAACTGTTACACCACCCGCACTTGCCAATACATCAGGTACAAGCAAAATGCCTCGTTCTGTTAAAATTTTTGTTGCTTCTAGTGTAGTTGGTCCGTTCGCTGCTTCTACAACAATCTTAGCTTTAATATTACTCGCATTGGCTTCTGTAATCTGATTTTCAATCGCAGCAGGTACCAATATATCACATTCAAGCTCAAGCAATTCTTTATTTGAAATTGTATTTTCAAACAATTTAGTTACTGTTCCAAAACTGTCACGGCGGTCCAATAAATAATCAATATCTAAGCCTTCTGGATCATATAGAGCACCGTAAGCATCAGAAATACCGATTACCTTTGCTCCCGCATCGTGCATAAATTTAGCCAAAAAGCTTCCTGCGTTACCGAAGCCTTGTACTACAACACGAGCACCTTCAATATTTATGCCTTTTCGTTTTGCTGCTTCACGAATACAAATTGTCACACCTTTTGCTGTTGCAGTCTCTCGACCATGTGATCCCCCTAACACAAGCGGCTTACCCGTAATAAATCCCGGGGAGTTAAATTCATCAATACGGCTGTACTCATCCATCATCCATGCCATAATCTGTGAATTTGTAAAAACATCCGGTGCAGGTATATCTTTTGTAGGCCCTACGATTTGGCTGATTGCACGTACGTAACCACGGCTTAGTCTTTCAAGTTCTCGGAAAGACATTTCACGTGGATCGCAGACAATTCCTCCCTTACCTCCTCCATACGGCAAATCTACGATACCACACTTCAAACTCATCCATATAGAAAGGGCTTTTACCTCATTTTCTGTTACATTAGGATGGAAGCGAATACCACCTTTTGTCGGACCAACAGCATCGTTGTGTTGCGCACGGTAACCAGTAAAAATCTTTACTGTTCCATCATCCATTCTCACTGGAATTTTAACAGTCATCATACGTACAGGCTCTTTCAGTAATTCGTACACTTCTTGAGGATAGCCTAGTTTTTCTAGTGCTTCTTTGATGACAACTTGTGTGGGTTTCAATACGTCTAAGTGTTCTTCCCTTTGTTGTGCGTGATCTCCCTTATCGGCTACCATGATAAACCCCCTGTAATTTTCTTAATTCTTTTTACATTGCTTAGTATACACTCTTGAAAGCGGAATGCAAATAGAAATCATGCAAAATTGGTATAATATTCTCGACTTCATTGAAAACGGTTACAATTAAATTATAGTAGATTTTCTTTTTTTACAAAAGAGAAAACTTTACTTTCTTTTTTGAAAAAAAATAAGCGTAATCCCTTTCTGCGCCAACAATGTAATGAATATTCAACTGTATGTATTTCTAAACAATATATTGCTATGTACTTGTATCCTCTTCTACATATCCGCCCAAACATAAATTATACCAAAATAAGAAAACCTCAACATTATTCGGTTGAGGTCTTCTCCGTTATAAAATATTGATATAGTTGTTGTATTGCTTTTTCAAACATCAATTCTTTACCATATTCAGCTAAACGATAGATGGTAATGGTTGCACTGTTTCCAAACTCAGCTAATAATGCAATCAACGAGTCCGTAGCTATCTCGCTTCCTTCTTCAAGAAGCAAATAAAATCGACTTTCATAAGAATATAATTTTCCACCTGTTACACCTAACGGATACAAGCGTTGTGCAAGTGCAATTATATCCTCAAAACACGCAAATTCATACAATATATCATCGCTTTCATCCAGTGTTACTTGCATTTCAATAAACTCATCACTGAAATCTTCTTCCGTCCCATTGTCATGGAGTTCTTTTGTAACAATGACAACCATGCCCTGAGCTTGGAGAGAAAATACTTCCACCGCAATAGGTCCATCTGCTTCAAATCCAAGTTCTTTATTCGCCTCATGCATCATATCACGGAACAATTGCTGTACTTTCGGCGCATTTTTCCATAAGTCTTCCTTGGTCAATCCTCTTTCAAATAAGTCATCGAATGTGAGGAAGATTTTAATTTTATTATAGTTTAAACGTTCAAGCCTCATTCCTTAACCTCCTTGCCTCAAGCATCGCACCTCTATCCAGTATATGAAAGAGTAAGTGGAAGGTTCTTGTTAAGCATTCGCCATCCACTTGTCCCATTCCTCTTTGGTACCACCTAAGAGATACGGCTTTAATGCTTGCTTTTCTTGCTCAGGTAAAAACGCAAAAGCAATTCCTCCTAAACCTACTGAAAGATAATCATATTGCTCTCGTAAACGATTTGCAAGTTTTACAGTCGAAACAACACTGTGAGGCATTGTACTTGATAGAAATAAAAATTTCGGCTGTACTTCTTTAATAACAATATCAATGTCCTCCTCATCGATACTCGCTCCCAAATAAATTACCTGATAGCCCTTACGGCGTAAATAAATAGTAAAAATTAACAACCCCAGTTCATGTGACTCTCCGGGACCACAAACTGCAATTACCTTCGGCAATACAGTATTGACAGGTAGGTTGTGATAAATCATACCAATTCTAGACCGTAAAAAGGACGTTGCATAGTGTTCATGTGCGCTTGTGATCTTTTTGGCCATCCATAAATCACCGATTTTGACCAACACCTTGGCCATCACATCTATCGTCACCTTATCGACTGAGAAAATGCTAAAAGCTTCGTTTAAATACTCATGTGCTTTTACCTCATCAAATTGAAGAAGAGCACCCAAAATAGCTTCACTTAACATTTCAGTTCGATCATCTTCCCGTTCATGCAAGCCCGTATTCAATTGATTGCTTTCTAGTAAGCTTACCGCTTGGCCAATCGTAAAGCCTTCATTAACCTTTGATAAAAGCCATCTCAATATCTTCACATGCTCTTCTGTATATAGGCGATGTCCTGCCTCGTTACGTTTAGGAGCAATAATCTGATATCGTCTTTCCCAAGCTCTAAGTGTTCCCGCTTGAATGCCAAGCATGTTAGAAACTGCTTTTATGTTGTACTTCCCTGATGTTCCCATGTCCTTTTCCCACCTTACTTTATATCATAATGAATGTTTTAATGTAATTACATGTGTTTGGGCAGGCGCTCGAAAACGAAATGGTAGGAGAGTTGTACCGTAACCGTTACTTACAAATAACGTTGTATAATCATATTGATAAATGCCACCCTTTAAAAACCTATTGTGATGAAACAAGCGAATTTGACCACCGTGCGTATGACCACTTAACACTAATGAAATATGCTCTTTATCTGTAAACTTATAAACAATCTCTGGATTATGACTCACAAGTATTCGAAACCCTTCTTCTTCACAGTCTTGCAGAGCCAAATCAAGCCTGTCTCGTCCTACACCTACATCATCCACACCAATTAACCAAAGACGCTCTCCGGCACTTGATTCCAAAACTGCTCTTGTATTATCGAGGACTGTCACTTTGTTTGCCAAGAGTAGAGCATCCAATTCATGATAATCCAACTCATAATCATTATTTCCCCAAACAAAGTATATCGGTCCAATTTCACTGAGTAGTTTTAAATTGGAAGCAATTTGCGAAAACGAAATACCACGTTCTCCTATATCTCCCCCAATAATAACAAAGTCAACTTTCCCTTTCACCTCATCAACAATGGAACGCGCAATATTGCGTCGGTGAATATCAGATATAAAAAATATATTCACTTCTTTAAAGCTACTTGGTAAATCATGCAAAGCAATATCTTGTTGGATTACCGTATTTTCATTTGCTTCTTTATACATATATAAAGCAAATAAAAACAAGACTAACACAATAACAATTAATACAGTCATTTCATGCCCCTTATATTTAAGTTATACATAAACCAATACATAACCTATACAAATGATAACATATTTTTGGAAAAATGATAAATTGAAAGATGTTTTTTAATGTGGTTAACTTGTATACTATGATGAGGAAAATGACAAATAAAATAACGAGCAAACGTATAAACCAATGCTTAAGTTTCTTTCGCCTCTTACGATTTGCTCTAGGGGATAGCGAAGATTCAGTATCATTCGAACCTGTCACTCAATATTCATCCCCTTTATTGTCCACTCCCTCCCGTAAATGTAGTCCCATCATGAAATCTGTCAAAAAGTGAGCGAATATCGTAATAAATAAATTACCTGTTAGTTCAAAGAGGCAACCAAGAAACATGCTTATTACTAAAACAAAAGTAAACAAAAATGGCTTACGAATATAACGTACATGCAAAACAGCAAATGTAAGACTTGCCACCCAAAAACCAAACTGTGTTTGAACAATACCTCGAAATAGAAACTCTTCAGCAAAACCAATTAATAATGTCACACATGCCAAATGAATGATGCCAATGCCATGAAATACACGCTCATTAATTCCCCCATCATCAAACCAACTTTCAGGAAATAGCTTCATGGCTACATAATCAAGCATAACGATGCAAATTGCTGCGCCTCCTCCTATTAGTAGGATACGAATCGGGTCCCATACGAATAGAGTTAGCACATCTTGTGGACTATCAAACAACAGCCAAGCCAATATAATACTGATTAGTAAAACCAACAATTGTGTAATATATAAATTCAAGCGCAATTCCTTTGCCGTGAAATGGCGACTACGTTTCTTTTCTGTCATAATTCATCCCCAATAATTCCGCTAGCTCTCCTTGCCAAGCAGATACTTCTTTCACAATTTGGTTTTCTTTCCTATAATACTCCTTACTGTTAATCCCACAAATATCACAGCAGTTTTCAGGGCGTTGCTGCATTCGTTCATCAAACATACGTAAAATATACTGTCTGCGGCAACAATCTGTAAATAGCCATTGTTTCATCACATCTAGCTTTTTATGCTTACTTTGCAACCGCTCCTCTATTTTTGCAAGAATATGGTCCTCCGGAGACAGATTTTCCTGTTGTAAATAGTAACGAATAAAGCGCCAATGTTGCTCGGATAACCCGGACGCCCAGGCCAAGTATTCGAGATCTGTTTGTTCCGTATCTTGCATAAGTGCAAACAGCCTTTTAACATTCTCTGGGTTTGGCAATTCATCATGAATAATAGAAAGCGGTAAATCGTGATCATTGTCGCTCCAAAGTAAAATCGCAATACCACTTGCACCGTCACGGCCAACTCGACCAATCTCCTGCAAATAAGATTCCAAATTTATCGGGTACTGAAAATGAATGACATAACGAATGTTGGGTTTATTAATCCCCATCCCAAAAGCACTGGTGCAGCAAATGATATTCAATTGATCGTTTAAAAACTGTTGCTGAATCAGCATGCGATCTTCCTGTTCCATTCCCCCATGATAATGAGAAACGCCGTGTATACCTTGTGTACGCAAATACGTTGCTAGTGCCTCTGACCAAAACCGACTGCCACAATAAATGATTCCTGGTCCTTGAAGCTTCGTGACATACTGCAATATTCGAACCTTCTTTTCCTCAATAGAGGTCACACGTTCTACCTGCATTGCTATATTCGGACGATCTATAGAATGTAAATGACACACAACATGTGAAAGGCCCAGGCTCTCAATAATATCTTCTACTACTTTTTTTGTTGCTGTTGCTGTTAGTGCCAACACAGGCGGAGAACCGATTTTAGAAATTACTTGACGAAGTTTTTGATAGTCTGGCCGGAAATCATAGCCCCATTGTGAAATACAATGCGCCTCGTCTACTACAAATAAAGAAATATACACTCGTTGCAATACCCGTATGAAATGTGACAATTGCAACATCTCCGGTGAAACAAATAAAAATTTGTAGTTTTTTATGTGACGTAAAATCATTTGACGTTCGTCTATCGTACGAAAGCTATTAAAAGCGGCAGCACGTTTTTCACCAATTAAACGCAGTTGGTTAACTTGATCTTCCATTAGCGCAAGCAAAGGTGACACAACAATAACAAGTCCCTCTTTGGCATACCCGGGGATTTGATAGCATATTGATTTTCCTCCCCCTGTAGGAAGCATCGCAACAACATTGTTTCCTTTTATTACATCTTCAATAATCTCTTTTTGACCCGCCCGAAACTGCTTATATCCAAACGTACTGTATAGTAATTCTTCAAGATTCATACTTTCCTCCCAAATATGCCATCACAAGTCGAATGTGAAAATAGCTTACATGCGGTAAATATTGTTTCAATATCCGTAAGGTTCTCGAATCCGTTTGCTGTAGGGCTTTCTGTATATTCGCAATCGTCTCCTGCGAAAGAAAGGAGTCAATAGGAAAATCCGGTGAATATGTTGCAATTTCTACAATATGATCTTCGATTGTATTTAGCTTCAATGATCGAATGTTAGCAATCTGTTCCATGGTTTTTCCCTGTTTCCAAAGCTCATAGGTTTTTTGGGTAGATAAGCTGAGAACATGTCTTGTACGTGGCAATAATTGAGCAAGAATGGGATAGTCTGACTCTTCTTTCATTAGAATCTGTACCATTCCATGAATGGCGCCCAAAAACAACAAATGGACAGCAAATGGATCCTTATTTAACATTTGTGCAATTTGCAAGTGTGTATAGCCAACTCGGTTAAAGCCACTTAGACGATATACAATCACTGTCGCTTCTTCTGCCGTCAGATTTTTCAGCAGCAACTCACATTCTGTGTGTAGCTTATGACGAAACTCATCGCGAGAGCACGCTTGTTTTAATACAAATTGCTTGGTCCATGCTGTTACTTCATGTTCTGTTTGTATTGGCAAAAATGGCACTCGATATTGCAGATAGGAAACAGTTTGAATGAGCAACGATAGCCGCTTCCAAAAAACATCTCCTGCTTCTCCATATTTCAGTCCGTGTAGATGAATGGGAAATTTAAAATCTTGCAGTTCTTTCTCCCCTTTTTCAGTCAAGACATATCGAAGTTCCTCTATTTCCCTTAAAAAATCATCTTGTATCATTTGTTTAATATGCTCATCATATATCTGTCGCTCTAATCGCCTGTAAATACCAAATAAAAAAGATAATTGGTATATAGATGCATCTTGTAAAGTTTGCGATGATCGCTTTCCCTTTAGTAAATGATATATAGATGCCGCACTTCTTTCTCCATTCATTTGTTTAATTCCGTACAGTACGACATGTAAAAAAGTCACTTGACTCCACTCCTGTTATACAAAGTTTTATACTACCCTTTTATTGTATCAAAAGAATAGGAACGTGGTCATTTGGAATTGTAAATATGAATCAATTTATCCACTACGGCTATCATTTTAACAAAAGGATTGACACACCTAACTGATAAGCATTATCATATAATTTTGTATTGAAAAGTTTATTAAACCGTTTTACAATAAGAATACAATTTTCATTCGGCAAGGCCAATGAATATACTAGGAGGTTACACTATGGCAAAGTATACGATTGTTGACAAAGATACTTGCATCGCATGCGGTGCATGCGGCGCAGCAGCACCGGATATCTATGACTACGACGATGAAGGCATCGCTTTTGTAACACTTGATGATAACCAAGGAATTGTAGAAATTCCTGATGTATTACTTGACGATATGATGGATGCATTCGAAGGTTGCCCAACAGATTCCATCAAAGTTGCAGACGAGCCATTTGACGGCGATGCTTTAAAATTTGAATAGTAAAAAACCTTGCGATTAATCGCAAGGTTTTTTTTAAGCATTTTGCATTTTTGATTCTAACCACACTCGTAAACGAGAGTATAGTAGCACAAATACAATAGCCACGATGGCCCCTTTAATTATATTAAATGGTAAGATACCCGTTACAACAACTTGACGAATTTGTTCGCTAGACTGAGCTGGAAAGCCTAAGAACCATGTATATGCAGGGAAAATAATATAATAGTTTAACACACTCATAATTAGCGTCATCAATGTAGTTCCCACAACTAATCCTACAGTCAAACCTTTTACAGTGCGATATTTACGGAAGAAATAGGATACCGGCAATATGAATAAGCAACCGGCAACGAAATTAGCTAGTTCTCCAATTGGCACTCCTGTCAAATTCCCTTGAATACCGTAATGCAAAATGTTTTTAATTCCTTCTACAATTACACCAGCCATCGGTCCGAAGATGATAGCAGCAAGCAATGCTGGTACATCACTAAAATCAATTTTCAAAAAAGCCGGCAACCCTGGAAACGGAAAATCAAACATCATCAGCAAATACGAAATACTGCTCAGCATTGCCACCGTTACTAATTGTGTTACATTTTTCCTCATTATACTTCTCTCCTTTTTCCACCGATCCACTGGAAAAATGGAAAGTCTAACACACCTATTCATGGATCATTCACGCAAAAGTACCACAGTTAACTTGAAGGATACCTTGGTCATATCCATACAAAAAACCCCTTTACCAATCGGAAAGGGGGAATTTGTAAGGTGCGCTAAATAAACGTTTAAAAATTTGTATTTTAAACGTCTGACCTCCATCTTCTCCCATCCAGACTATACTGTCGGCTTCGGAATCGCACCGAATCCTGCCTTAACGGCTCGCGGGCTTAAAGCATATTGCTCATCACCGCCGGTAGGGAATTACACCCTGCCCCGAAGATAGATCGATATTTTATTTTCACGGTTATTATACAATAATATTTTTATTCTGTATATAAAAAAGTATTTTTTATAAATAGCTGAAAAAGCGTTTAATTAGCAGACAGATTGTCTCCATCTATAATGATGAATCTCCCCTCTTACTTCGAGCAACAAAAGACATTAAACACAATTTCTTTATAGTCTTTTACAGCTGAAAATGTTAATATGATTTATTATGAAAACAGTATGTTACCTGCGGGGGAAATACAATGAAACAGCGAAAAAAGCAATCTATTTATCGATTTATGCAAAAAAGCCTGCGTAAAGAGTATTTTTATCTGAAGCGTGAATTATTACTATACTGTCCTGTGGATTTCGGCACTGTCTCAGCCAATGCATATTATGCAGCATTTGACAAGGATGGTATCAGTATTTACGAGTATGATCGACGTGCTGAAAACCGCATCCGCTTGCTGGAGCGATATCCATGGAAAACCTGGAAACAAGTGAAAATAGATCATTTTTTACAAAAATCCGAATTTGTGTTTCAAGGGCAAACAAACCGAATTTTTCAATTTCTAAAAAACGGACAAGAGGCACAAGCAATTATTGATTCCTATACTTCTATTGAAATCACCGAAATTCCAAGACCTTTATGGTGTAAAATTCCTGGATATCGTTCTAAAAAGCCTATCAGTATGTACGTAGCTTCTCTTTTGTACACCATTCTGTTAGCGGCTACTCTTAAAGCATTAGTACCCTATGTAGTAGAAAAAGCTCTCTACGCTTTCTCTATTTTCATCATGTTGACAAGCACCTTATGCTTATGTATTGGTTTAATTGAACCGTCTATCGTTTTACTTTCTCAAGATAAAACACGAGCCAAAGTTATCTATTATTACACTTACTTTATTGCGTGCGGGTTTATTTCTATATTCATTTTCTGGTAATACAGTACATATTCATTTACTGTTTAAATTTTTATATAGAGGTGACAAAGCGTGCATTCGCACGCTTTTTTTAATATAGACTGTGTTAAAGCATAGTGTTGCTTATTTGCACTTGTTGATTGGAGTGAAGAGGGTGAGACTCCTGCGGGAAAAGCGAGTCAAAGGGAGACCCCACAGGCGCATAGTGCTGAAGAGGCTCCCTAACCGCCCGCGGAAAGCGAACCCCCGTAACGGAAATCAACAACAAACTTTAACAGAGCCTTAATCTAAAAAAATTATACAAGAATGTTCCATTCCTTAATGCTAAGATCTTGACATCAGAAACCAAATGGATATGTCTTGCTTGTCTTTTAATTAATAACTAGCTTTTGTTCTAAATAAATTCGATCACTGCGCAAGCCGTTCTGCCCCTTCAATTGTTCCACCGTTGTGCCAAATTTACGGGCAATTTTTGATAAGGTATCTCCTTTTTGTACAACATAAGAGTATGATGATGTCATCTCCGACGGGACATCTCCTAGTACAAGTAAAGGATTGACCGCATTGTTTTTTGCAAAACTCCATTCCTTTTTATGTACTTCAAAGTGTAAATGAGCACCAAATGAATGTCCTGTATTTCCCACTAACCCAATTACTTGACCGCCTTTAATACGATCCCCTTCTTTTACTGTACGTTGAGACAAATGCGCATATACTGTTTCGTAATCTGCATGACGAATAAAGATAACATTCCCATAACTTTCTGAATAATAAGATTTGGATACTTGGCCATCTGTTGCTGCTAGCACTGGCGTTCCTGCAGAAGCAGCAATATCAATTCCATAATGCTTACCCGCTCTTGTGCCGAAATAATCGCTGATTTTACCTGACACAGGCCAAGTCCACTCTTCCTCTGCTTTTACTGTAGATGAAACACCTAAAAGCAAAATAGAGCATAATAACCACTTCATTTTAAACCCTCCTCAAATTCACACCCTATTATCTTAAACCAATCTATTGGATAATATGTGTCTTGTTTTGAGGAAACTGTATGTCTGCCTATATCAGATACCCAATTACCATTCATTATTTATAAAAAGTATGATTAAGAGCACCTATTAATTATCAACATCGGACTTTAAGACATTCAATGTTATAATAAAAGACAGACTGTACGTCTATCTTTGAACGCTTACTTCTCATTTTTATCTTTGAATACAATGGCACTGCGTTCATATTCTACATCTTTCACATTCAACTTTGCGTTTACAACGCGCGCTAAAGCAAATAGATAGTCGGACAAGCGATTTGTATACTTCAATACTTGTTCATTGATTTCTTCTTCCTTCTTCAATGCAACAATACATCGCTCCGCTCTACGAATCACTGTACGAACCACATGCAATGCCGCAGCCGCTGAGGATCCTCCAGGCAAAATGAAGCGTTCAAGCGGAGGTGCCTCTGTGATATACACATCAATTCGTTTCTCTAAAAATGTAATCATATCTTCAGTCACTTTATAAGGAATTTTATTTTTCACTACCGCTAAATCCCCGCCACAGTCAAATAGCTCGTGCTGTATACGCTCAAGCTCTTTATAAATACTTTCAAACTCCTTATCAGTTAGTAAAGTCATCGCTTGACCCAATAAAGAATTTGCTTCATCTATTGTTCCATAGGCCTCCACGCGCAAATCATCTTTATCAACACGTCCTCCTACCAAACTTGTTTTACCAGTATCACCTGTTTTTGTATAAAGTTTCATATTTATCACCCTCCTCTTTATCCACTTCTATAAATTTTGTTAAATTCCTGTGAGTTTTCTGCTGATTTCTTAAGAAAAGCCCTCTGCAAAACACAAAGAGCTTACATTTCTTGTGGAAGACAGATTGTAAATGTCGTACCAATATTTTCTTGACTTGTTACAGAGATTTGTCCCCCATGGACTTCTACAATATTCTTAGCGATTGCGAGTCCCAAACCAGTTCCTCCGGCTTTATCTCGTGTTCTCGCTTTATCTCCTTTATAAAACCGTTCGAAAACGAATGGAATGTCTTCAGCTGGAATACCAACCCCTGAATCCTTCACTTCAAAGCAAATACCCATTGTCTTATCTCGAACTACTAACTCGACAGTACCTTGCGCTGCTGTATGTCGAACTGCGTTATCGATCAAATTAGTGAACACCTGCTCCATACGATCCGGATCAAATGTATATATATTATGCTTTGTTAGCACATGCGCTTTTAAGTACACTTCTTTTTCCTTAGCAATCCCTTGGAATTTACGAATAATTTTATCAACAAAAGGGCCGATTTCTGTTTGCTCTAGATGCAGTTCAACATGACCACTTTCCATACGAGCAAGATCTAAAAGTTCATTTACAAGCCGCCCTAAACGAAGCGATTCATCATAAATAATACGAACAAATTCATCAACCTCTTCTTTTGTCGTCACAACATTATCAAGGATCGCTTCGCTGTAACCTTGTAACATTACCATAGGTGTGCGCAATTCATGAGAGACATTTGCTATAAAATCCTTGCGCATTTTCTCCAACCGTCTTTCTTCTGTCATATCTCGCAATACAGCGACAGCACCACGGATGCGTGTTTGATTATACAAAGGTGTCATCAGAACAACATAATTACTGCTTATAACATCAATTTCGATTACTTGTTGTTGTTCACTTTGCACCACTCGTTGAAACAAATCAATTAGTTCCGGCGGCAAATTGGTTTCTGAAGGTGCCATCTGCAAAAACTTTTCCGCAGGGGGGTTAACCACCACTACCTCCCCTTCTTGATTCAAGGTAATGACCCCGTCAGCCATGCTACTTAATACACTGGCAAGTTGCTCCTTCTCCTGTTGTAGCGCATTGATATGAAATTTAAGTTGCTTTCCCATTTTATTAAAAGCAAGTGCCAATTCACCAATTTCATCATTTGACACTGCCGTTGCTTTTGTATCAAATTTTCCTCTTGCAACTTCAAAAGCAACTTCTCGCATCTTTCTGAGCGGTGCTGTAATACGGGTAGACAAGAAAAAAGCAAAGAACGTCGTTAAAATAATTGCGATTCCCGCGGATAGAAAAATAAAATCCGTTGCTTTATCCATTGCCTGCTTTGGCACTTGAAGTGATTGATATACAAATACAGCCTCGCCCACCTTCATCGGAACACCTACAATCATAATAGAGTTGTTGGCGTTACTATCATCACTTTGCACCCTTAGCCTCTTTTTAACTGTTTTTTGTTCTGTAAATACATACTCCAAATCAATATCTTTCTTTAAATCCTCTACGGTTAAAGCAACCAACCCTGGCTGTTCCGGAGAATATGAAATACTATTTTGCCTCACAACAGCAACACGAGAGAGAGGATCAACAAATGGATAAGCAGCCATTTCTACCGTTTTTTCATCCATTCCATTTTCAATCATCTCAGCAATACGTGTGGCTTGATTAGTAAGTCTTGTTTCACTTAATGTAACATAATAATTCTGAAAAAATTGATGTAATAAAATAGCTACAAATCCCAGTACAAACGAAACTAATAATAAGATTGTAATCCACAGCTTACCTACTACACTTCTCCAAATCATCAATCGTTAACTACCTCAAACTTGTAACCTACACCCCATACAGTTACAATCATTTTTGCCGCACTCGGAGATTGCTTATTTAGTTTTTCTCGCAGTCTTTTCACATGTGTATCTACGGTACGAAGGTCACCGAAAAATTCGTACTGCCATACTTCTTTTAACAGTTGTTCACGGTCAAATACTTTATCTGGTGCTTTTGCTAAAAATAGCAGCAACTCATATTCTTTTGGGGTTAAATGCACTTCTTTATCATCTGCCATAACACGATGCGCATCATTATCAATTGTTAAGTGCGGAAACACTAGTAGGTCTTTTGTTGCTGTTTCCGTTGTGAAGAAAGCCGCAGGTGCGGCACGACGAAGCAAGGCCTTTACACGTAACACCACTTCACGCGGACTAAACGGCTTTACAATATAATCATCGGTGCCCACTTCAAATCCTTGTACACGATTTACTTCTTCTCCCTTAGCAGTGAGCATAATAATTGGAGTTGCCTTGTGTTCACGAATTTCTTTACATGCTTCAATGCCATCTTTGCCAGGCATCATAATATCTAATACAATTAAGTCATAATCGTACTGGAGCGCTTTTAACACAGCTGTTTCACCATTATCCGCCTCATCAATCACGTAATTCTCTCGCTCTAAATACATCTTTAACAGCCTTCTAATTCTTTCCTCATCGTCCACAATTAAAATTTTTGTTTCTTGCATATTCTCCTACTTTCCTCATAACAAACATTGTACCTTGCTTGTATGAAATGTATTAAAAATATAGTATGTACGAATTAAAGATAAACGCTATTATTACTATGACAATATTTTATAAAAATTAGAACACTCTTGTCATGCTTTTTATAAAATTGAAGAAAATTTGACAAATTTTAAGAGACCGGGACATAACTGAATCATATAACTTTAAAGACAAAAGAATAGAGAATAATTGATACTAATAAAGGAAAAATCCGAACTAGATCGAATTCTGTGTGGAGAATTCCGACTAATAGTTCGGATTTTTCTTTGGCTGAAAACCTTTTGTCCCATCCTCTATGCGTAAGAGTGTAGGCCTGCAATAATTAAGTTAACGGCGACCAAATTGAACATGATAATTGCGAACCCTACAACCGCAAGCCAAGCGGATTTTTCACCTTGCCACCCTTTTGATAAGCGAAGGTGGAGAAACGCTGCATAAAACAGCCATGTAATCAGCGCCCATACTTCCTTCGGATCCCAGCCCCAAAAGCGTGTCCAGGCCACTTGTGCCCAAATCATGGCAAAAATTAGCGCACCGAGCGTAAATACAGGAAAACCAATCGCAACAGAGCGGTAGCCAATTTCATCAAGCAAATCGTCATTCACTTTACGAACAAACGGCTGCAGTGCTGCTCCAAGTCGCTTGCGAAGCACCAACCGTACCAATGCATATATAACTGTGCCGAACAGAAAAGCCCATATGACTGTATTCAGCTTTTTAGCATTGACGATTGACGGCATTTCAAGAGGTGAATCAAACTTGTCCTTCGTTAATAACTTTCCTTCGTGTGGTGTTACAAGTGCTGGCAGTGTATACACTATCTCTTTCACTTGCTTTTCTTTGTTTACCCATTCAAACTTTGCTTCATAGCCCATTGCTGAAAATGTAACAGATGCAACAACAAAACCTAACGTTACCACTAAGCTGTATAAAATACTTTCTAGCCAAAATGTCCGCTTGCTTCGTACATTTTGATTTACATTTTTAACGAGATAGATAAGCCCTACGACAAAACTGATTGCTAAAATTGCTTCTCCGGCAGCTGCAGTTGTAACGTGGATATAGAGCCAGCTACTTTTTAATGCAGGGATAAGAGGTGTAATCTCCCGCGGAAACATACTTGCATACGCAATCACTAGAATGGCTACTGGCAGCGCAAACAAACCAAGCACACTTGTACGATACATAAAATAAATAATAATGAAAGAAAATACCAACATCATACCAAAAAACGTAGTAAATTCAAACAAGTTGCTCACAGGCGCATGTTTGGCTGCAATCCATCTTGTCACAAAATACACCAATTGTGATAAAAAGCCGAGAATGGTAATTCCAATACCGACGTTTGCCCATTTATGACCTTTTTCCCGAATCGCTCCCCCAAAGAATAAGGTAGCAATTAAATATAGAACAAAAGCTACAAACAAAAAGTTACTGCTGATTTGTGCCATCACATTTTACACCCCTACTTGTTTTTCTCCATTACCTTGTCTTGCGGCACTGTGATAGCTGTTCCTTCTAACACCTTGCCAATCTCATTTCGGAAACCATACCAATTTTTGTTCGTATGTCCAGCAATCCACCACTGTCCATTTATTTTCTGTAGCCAGATGCGGCGATGGTTCCAATACATCCCTTGCATAACGCCAATCATAAAAATGGCACCACCAATACCCAAAATCCAAAGCGTTAAATCTTTACGGACTGTCAGCGCTGTCGCGTTTCTCGTTTCAATACCTGCAAACGTCATTTTATAACGGTTATTTCCTTCCGCTTCAATATTCTGACGAATAGCCACAAAACTTACTTCCCCGCTCGGTGTATCTGGTGTATACATTTTAAAAACAAATGCTGGATTATTCGGTAATTTTGTTCGTGTACTTGGTTTACCTTGCTCATCAAAGTAGAAATCAGGAAAATAATCTAGTAATTCTACAGATTTCCCTTCCCCTAAATCATATTTTACTTGTGGGTTAGCCAAATCCACTGTGATAGGACCCCATTTTGTTCCAGTTTCTTTTTGCTCTAGATGGAGTAGCATCTTACTTAGTTCGTTTTCCTTGTAGTCTACTTGATATAGAGCATAGTTATCTATTTTAAGAGGTTCGTTTACGCGTATCTTATACGTTTTAACTTTCTCAAGCTTCGGCTTTTGCCCCGCAATTGTATCTCCCTTTACCTTATATAAAACAGCATTCGTTTGATAGTTTTTAGGAATCATATTGTCGCCAACACGACTAATCGCTTCATCATATACAGCATCTTCTTGCTTACTATCATACAATTCCTTAATAAATTTCTCATTCTTAATGTAGTATTTCCCGTTTGTACCTGGAATTTCCTTTGTTTCACCTTCTCGAAGCCAAATTGCTTCATCCACATACATTCCTGGCACAAAGCGAAGCATGGCACCAAATAAAAAAATAATAAGCCCAGTATGGTTTACGTAGGGACCCCAACGGGAAAATCGGCCTTTTTCCGCTAAAACATTCTCGCCCTCTACTCTAATCGTATAGTTCCGCTTTTGCAGTTTATCTTTCACGCTCTCAATCTCTTGTTCCGTCGCCTTTGTAACACCAAAAATGCGTTGACGTTTTAAAAAGCTCTCATGGCGTGTTATACCTTGTTTTTTGAGTGCTTTGTATAGTGGGATACCGCGATCCAAGCTAGCGACCACAATTGAGATTCCAATACAAGCAACCAGGATCATATACCACCAAGAACTATACAAATCGTTAAAGCCCAACTGATAGTAAAAAGCACCCAGTATACCGTATTGCTCTTCGTAGTATTGCTCTGGTGTTACACCAGGCGGTAAATACATCTCTTGTGGAAATACTGTACCGAGAGCCGACGCAATCAGTGTAATAACAATTAGCCAAACACCGACTTTAACAGACGAAAAAAATACCCATATTTTGTCAATGATTGTTTTTTTATTGGTAATGGAACGACGCGCACTCCCCTCATAACGCATATCCAATAATCCTTGTTCTTGCACAAACGTTTTACCACAACTTTCACAAAATACGGAACCTGCAGGGCTTGTATGTCCGCATTCACATTTGACGTATTTCATTCCCCCACCCCTTACGGCATAATTTCTTTTAAATGCTCCTCAAGTTGCTCTTTGGTTTGTGTACCTGTAATTCTACGAATCACTTTACCGTCTTTATCTATTAAAAATGAAGTAGGCAACGGGCCCACGCCGTATGTATTTAAAACTTCCGTTCCCTTATCAATAGCAACCGTAAACTGCAAATTATAGCGGTCAACGAAATTCTTAACAGCGATTTCCGTTTCATCAGCGTTCAGCGCAATAATTTCAATTCCTTTTTCTCGATACACATCCTGCAGCTCATTCATGTAAGGCATTTCTTTTTCACATGGCTTGCACCATGTTCCCCAGAAATTTAGAAATATGCCTTTTCCTTGTAATTCCGATAACTGCACTGTATTTCCTTGCAAATCTGTCACCACAAAATCAGGTGCAACTTTCCCAACTTGCACCTTTTCTTTGTCCGCAAACAAGTTTTGATACAGTGTAAATCCTAAAGCTCCTACTAAAGTAAACAGAATGATAGTACGAAATAACAGCCTGTTCTTTTTCATGCTTGTCCCCCTATTTTGTAGCAGATGCAAATGCACGAAGCTGTTTTACCTCATGCGGGGTAAGCGCTCTGCCATCACCGGGGCGCAATGCGCCAAGTCCTAAAAAGGCATATCGCTCACGTTTTAACTTAGTAACCTTACAACCTACAGCTTCAAACATTCTACGAACTTGTCTATTTCTACCTTCATGAATTGTAATCTCTACCAGTGCAGTTTCTTTTTTGCGATCACTGCCAAGTACTTTAACCTTTGCCGGTGCAGTTTTGCCGTCCTCAAGGATTACGCCCCGCTGTAATTTGCGAACCTTTTCATTGTCTATAATGCCTTTTACTTTAGCAATATACACTTTCTCAATCTCATTGCGAGGGTGCATCAACAGGTTTGCAAACTCTCCATCATTTGTTAGCAATAATAAACCCGATGTATCATAGTCAAGACGACCGATTGGAAAAATGCGCTCCTTTACCATCGGAAAAAAATCGGTAACCGCTTTGCGGCCTTTTTCATCCTTCACACTAGAAATGACCCCAGTCGGCTTATATAACATAAAATAGACGGGCTCTTCTTTTTCAATTTGAATGCCATCTACCTCAATGCGGTCATTACGGGTTACTTTTGTTCCGAGTTCTTTGACTACTTTACCATTTACTTTTACGCTGCCCTGTTGAATTAATTCTTCAGCTTTTCTTCTTGACGCAATCCCCGCTTGGGCAATCACTTTTTGTAATCTTTCCATTCCAATTCTTCACCTCAAATTTATCTTACGCACATAAGAAAGCGAATACAAGCAGACACTTTCTTATGGCGCGTATTTTCGCAACATTTCGTTAACATTTTGTTCACTTTTTCGACATAAATACCATTATGAACATACTACATGAAATACGATGCTACTATTTCATTATTATACTAAAATTTTGATCAAAAAGAAAATAACCATCGTATAGATGGTTACCTGAACATAAGAGTCACAAATACAATTGAACAAACAATACCAATAAAGTCTGCAAACAGCCCAACCTTAAGCGCATCGCCCATTTTCCGGATACCTACTGCACCAAAATAGACGGTCAATACATAAAAGGTTGTATCTGTACTTCCTTGCATTACAGCTGCCAGCTTCCCGATAAACGAATCAGCACCGTATGTTGCGATCAAATCGGTTGTGATGCTAAGACCCGCTGATCCTGAAATGGGACGAATCAGTGCCAAAGGAACAATTTCTGCAGGTACACCGATAGCATCAAGCACTGGCTTCATCAAACCTACAAATGCATCCAATGCTCCGGAGGCACGAAAAATAGCGATAGATACAAGCATTCCTACCATAAATGGCAAAATAGAAACCGCGATTTGAATGCCTTCTTTACCTCCTTCCACAAACGTTTCGTAAGTGGGAACACGCTTCCACGTACCGTATAACAGAATAAATGCAATCATACACGGTATAAGCCAAAGCGAAATGGTGTTTACGATACTCATTTTTTCCCCCTCCCACTTTTCATTCGTTTGTTATAAAAGTAACGATCAATCCAAATAGCTCCCATCATTGACAGTAACTGTGCGATAAATGTAACCCCAACAATATCTGTTGGATTTGCAGAGTTATATGTCATACGAATGGAGATCACAGTTGCTGGAATCAATGTGATGGCCGATGTATTTAATGCCAGAAATGTAATCATGGAGCGGCTTGCTTCATCCTGTCCACCGTTCAACTCTTTTAACCTCTCCATCGCTTTAATACCAAGCGGTGTAGCGGCATTGCCAAGACCAAACAAGTTTGCCATCATATTTGACAAGATAAACCCCATTGCAGGATGATCTTTCGGAACATCCGGAAACAGCTTTTTGACAAGTGGCATAAAAATAGTGACAAGCTTTTTTAAAAGACCAGCTTCTTCAGCAATCTTCATGAGCCCTAGCCAGAAAATTAATACACTGACCAAACCGATACAAATAGTGACTCCACTTTTTGCTCCTTCAAACACTGCTTTATTCACAGCTTCCATCGTTCCATTTATCATCGCATATACAACACCGATAACGGTCATTGCAACCCACACTAAATTAACCATCGTATTTGACACCTAACATCGATGAAAACACTTCTTTAAAATCACTCCACAGTACGCCCGTTGTTTGAAGCTGTTTCTTCTTGCTGTAAAAAACATTGCGCTGTCCAACCACTTTACCATCAAATCTTAATATCGCTTTTCCAACAACCTCACCATCCTTTGGCTTTGCTTGTTTCACGAGTTCCACATCTACTTGAACGAGCCGATCTTCTCCCTTAGCAAGCGGATAGGACAAAGGATTTTTAATATAAAGATGATTTTGATATGCTCCGTCCTCCACACGTAGCCCCCCTTTGACCAATATGTCTGTTAGCTTGTACTGTTTAAAGCCCTGTTCAAATAAATACATATGGTCATCCCAATCACTTGAGGCTTGCAATGTAACAACAATTAAATCTAACCCATTTTTAGAAGCTGTTGTGACAAGTGTACGGCCTGCTTTTTTTGTAAATCCGGTTTTCCCCCCTGTAGTGCTCTCATACATAAAGGTTAGTAACTTATGTTTATTTTTCCATGGATAATCCCAGGACTCTGATTGATAGCTTTTGGTGCCAAATATCTTCTTGAATGCTGTATTGTTCATCGCATAACGCGTGAGCATAGCCATATCATAAGCAGAAGAATAATGCGTACCGTCTCCGTCCAAACCGCTAGGGTTTGAAAAATGTGTGTGTTTCATACCAATCTCGTTTGCTTTTTCATTCATCATATAGACAAATCCTTCCACACTTCCTCCAACATACTCAGCAATCGCATGCGCCGCGTCATTGCCTGATCGCAGCATAAGACCATATACCAGGTCTTCAAGAACTACCTTATCTCCAGGCTTCAAATAAATAGATGACCCTTCTACACGAACAGCGTTACTACTAATTGTTACCTTCTCCTTCATTTTCCCTGATTCTGTTGCTAACAATGCTGTCATAATTTTCGTGATGCTGGCAATCTTTTCAGATTGATGTGCCATTTTTTCATACAATACACGACCTGAAGTTTGTTCAATTAAGACCGCGTTGCGGGCGCTCACATCACCAAACGCAGCATATGTATGTACAGGGAGACATAGCACAATATAAAAAATTAAAGTAAACTTTAAAGCAATCCGCATGTGTTTCACTTCCTTTATTTACGCATTTTTTGTACAAGTGTATGCTTGACCTACTTAAATATGATAAAAAAGACGCATGACGCGTCTAGTATGCTTCCCATTCTATTTTTCTTGCTTTCTCAAAACGCTCCTCCACGTTGCCCCAATTCACAACGTTCCACCAACTGTTTACATATTCTTCTTTTCTATTTTGGTACTGTAAGTAATACGCATGTTCCCATACATCTAGCACCAACAGCGGAATTGTATCCCATTGTGTAAACAACTGATGTAAGGTACTTTGTAGAATCTCTAGCCTACCAGATCTCGGCGCCCATACAAGAATAGCCCAACCTGAGCCCTCCACCTTGTTTGCTGCTTCTGTAAAATGTTTTTTAAATTTGTCAAAGTTACCAAAATCCGATTCAATTTGACGTAGTAACTTTCCGCCAGGTCGTCCTCCGCCGCCTCGCTTCATATTTTCCCAAAATGTCGTGTGTAAATAATGACCCGATCCGTGAAATGCCGCTTCTCGCTCCCAATGCTTTATGAGTTCAAAATTATTAGTTTCCCTGGCCATTTGCATCATTTTTTCAGCCTTATTCAAGCCATCGACATAGCTGCGATGGTGTTTATCATGATGTAGTCTCATAATTTCCTTTGCAATATACGGCTCTAATGCATTATAGGCATACGGAAGAGGCGGCAGTGTATGTCCTCCTATTGGAACACTCCGCGTATCTTGATTCCTCTCATACATCGCATACTCGTCATAATGTCCTGAAACAAACACTTCTTGTAAATGTCCTTGAATATTATCCACATCGTCGCTAATTTGATAAACAAACTCCACATTATAATCAAACTCGTTGGCTTTAATTCGATCAAGGAGCACCTGAATCCTGTATTCAAGCATGTGCACATCATATATTTCAATTGCTCTACTATCTAATACATGTAATACGCTTTCGCACCAATGTTCCACTTCATCAAAATAATGATTAAATACCTCCTGCTGGTTCATTAGGCACCTCCCTACTGTATTAAATGTATTCATCCGAGCAAATCACTATAACCTTTTTACATTCAATTCTGAGAAGATAAGCATCTGTTTTATATTTGCTGTGTATGTAAAAAGACGCGAGCACTTAGTCTCGCGTCTTTTTAATCCACGTAGTTATACAACCCGTTAAATAAAGCTTGCGCTTGTGTTTGTTGATACTTCGGTGAAATGAGAAGCGCTCTTTCCAACGGGTTGGAGATAAAGCCCAACTCAGTTAAAACAGCAGGTCTTTCGTTGTTACGAAGGACACTAAAATCAGCCGTTTTAACATATCTGTTTCTTGCATTTGTACTTGAAATTAGTGCGCTTTGAATAGAGTTAGCTAACAAGTTACTTTCATGTACCATCCCCGCTGTAGGGTGATAATATGTTTCAATACCTGAAACATTCGTGTCTACAGAGGAATTAACATGGATGCTGACAAAAGCATCAGCAGAAAGATTGTTAGCTACTTCTGCACGCATTTTTAAATCTGTTGGTTTATCCAGATTTAGTTGCGTATCCGTACTTCTTGTCATTGCAACCGTTGCACCGTGTGATTGTAGTAGCGCTCGCAATCTAAGTGCTACGTTCAACACAATATCTTTTTCATAATACGTGCCATAAACAGCACCAGAATCTATACCACCATGTCCCGGATCCAACACAATCGTTTTACCATGTAATGGACTCACAAGAAACGGTGATGATGTAGATGTTTGGATGCCTTTTTGATCGGTTACACGTATGGTTACCGTATGTGTTCCCTTTGTTAGTCCTGCTGTATCTAACGTATAGGTAAAACCACTGTTACTTGTGTTGTATAAAGGAAACACCTTCGCTACATCAGATCTTGAAATGCCGTATTGCGCTGTACCTTTTAACATGCCATCTACTAATACTTCTACTTTAGCAACACCATTTTCAGATAATGCCCAGCCGCTTACAGTTTGCATCTTACCTACAGCTTTGTTTGGAGCTGGTTGATCTAAATACATTCGCATTGGCAATTTGACGACATTTACAACTGTATCTGTAGCTTGTACGTCTCCAGCTTTAGAAATACTTCTAACCGTTACCGTATGTTTCCCCGCCGACAAAGCACCAGTATTCAACAAATACTCATAGCCGCTGTTTTTGTTATTATACTTCGGATAGACATTGTACACATCAGGTCTTGAAATACCATACTTAGCAATCCCTTGCAATTTTCCATCCACTAAGATTTCTACTTTTTCAATGCCATCTTCCGCTAAAGCCCAGCCGCTAATTCTTTGTGTAGCTGCAATATCTTGATTATACCGAATAGAGTCTACACTAGAACGCATTGGAAGTGCTCGCACAACTTCGACACGACTTTGAACAGTTTGCACATCTCCGCCCTTTGTTTTAATAAGCAATGAAACAGTATGCAATCCTTGTGTTAAAGTTCTTGTGTCAAGGGAATAACGATAGCCACTGTTTTGATTTTTATACTGCGGATAGACAGCGTAAACATCTGGTCTAGATACTTCTAGCGTCGCATTTCCTTGTTGTACACCATCCACTAACACTTGTACCTCAGCAATACCATCTTCTGCCAAAGCCCAGCCACTGATATTTTGATTGCCGTTAATTTTGATACCGTCCCAAAGACTATCAAGACTATAGCGAAGTGGTAAATTTCGCAGCACTTGCACAGGTACCTGCTGCGTATGCTGCAAACCATTGGAATCTGTAATACGAACGCCTAATTGATGAGCCCCGGTCTTGTACAAGAGCGTATTCAACTTATACGTAAAACCACTATTTTGATTGTTGTACTGTGGGTAGACATTATATACATCGGTACGCAACACACCATAGTTTGCTTGTCCAATTACTTGTCCGTCCATGAGCAACTCAACCTTAGAAATACCACTTTCTGCAAGTGCCCAGCCGCTTACATTCGCTGTGCCTTTTATACTTGCATTCACAGAAGGCTGGTCCACCCACATTTGAAATGGAGATAATGTTTTAGCAAACGCTGGTGCACTTTCATTTTGAAGGCGATCTAAAGCTGTAACCGCGTACTCATACTCTTCCTTAGGAGATGCATTTTTATCAAGAAATGACAAACTCTGACTGCTATGAATTGTTGCAATCAACTTCGTTGCATCTTCTAAATCATGCGCTTCTCCGCGTTTAAAGCGGTAGATAGCATAAGCGTTTGCCCCGCTTGTTGCCTTCCAGCTAATAGTTACACCTTGCGCACTCCGCGAAACAGATATACCTTGAGGCTGACTAGGTGGTGTTTTGTCTATATGTGTCATCGCTGGAATAATAGCAGGATTTTGATACACCCCATTCTGTAAATTGCTTGCAATACTAAGCACATTTTGTTGCAATGTTTCAGATCTAAAGTGCATACTACCGGCTACGTTCTTTTGGCGATTAAACATAATTTGATTTGAAATCTCGTTTTGTGACGTTCGCCAATCTTCCAAACTATTATAGGTATTAAGCTTGTAATCTGCATGACCAATATAAAGATGAACATTCGTACCCTTTACTTGCTCACTCCACCAGTTGGTTACTACTTCATACGGAGCTGCTTTATGGCCAAATTTCCAATAGACTTGCGGTGCAATATAATCAATCCAGTTTTGCTTTACCCATTTCAAAGAATCTGCATATACGCGATAGTAACTTTCCATGCCCGTCGTATATGTGCCATCTCCCTTAGGAATGTTTTTCCATATACCATTTGGACTAATACCAAATTTCACATAGGGCTTTGTCGCTTTAATTCCCTTGCTAAGGTCGTTAACAAATAGATTAATATTATTTCTGCGCCAATCCCCTATATTTGTAAACCCATTTGGATACTTCTCAAACGTTTGCGCATCATTAAAGTCTGCATCGTTTTTAATATCAGGATAGAAATAATCATCGAGGTGAATGGCATCAACGTCATAGTTTTTTACAACTTCTAGAATTGTGTTTTTAATATAGTCCCGCACTTCTGGAAGACCTGGGTTGTAATACATACCATTATTGTAATCTACTTTCCACTCCGGGTGCACGCGCGCTGGATTAGAGGCTGCCAAGTTATTTATATTTGTACTGCCTGTTGCAACACGAAACGGATTAAACCACGCATGAAACTCCATATTACGTTTGTGAGCTTCTGTAATCATGAATTCCAGCGGATTATAGCCTGGATCTTTCCCTTGCACACCTGTTAGAAACTGCGACCATGGAGCAAGATTAGTAGGATACAAAGCATCGCCCATTGGTCTAACCTGTACAATTACCGCGTTCATTCCAGTCGCTTTTAAACGATTAAGCAAAGATATAAACTCAACTTTTTGTGCTTGCGCATCATTTTTGGTTTTAGGCCAATCTAAATTCCACACCGTAGATACCCAAGCTGCTCGCATTTCTCTTTTACTACCGCTTTGCGTTTCTGCTTTCACAGTTTCATAGGAAACAAACGGTACAAGAGTAGATAATAGCAAACACAATACAAGCATCGTTTTCCATATTCTTTTGTAAGTGTAAATCAAAGTGCGCTCTCCCCTCCTAATAGTAAATATTTTGGCTCACATAAAAAAATGATAACACCAACCCTATATGGTGTCTAGACAAAATACGACATTATACATTATTGGAATATTATTCTGCTACGCTTAAAAGTTCTTTTAGTAAACTTACAAACACAAAAACGGCCCATCTATATGAGCCGTTTTTGAAAAGAAGACGTGTGTATAATCAATTCATGCAAAAACATACATTATTTAGACTGTGTAATCTTTGTTTGATAATCTGTTTCGTAATAGTCTAATTCCTCACGCAAGTGCTGAAACTTCCCTTCCAATTTTTTTAAAAGCAATTGAATAGAAGGTGGTGCTTGCCTCGGAAAGGCAATCGCATTTTTTCCTGTATATGCAGAGCGGCTATTTTCAAACCAACAATCATTTTTAGGAGAGAAAAACTCTGCAATTACTTGATGATAGATTTTATATAAAATACGTTCTGCCGCTTGCTTGCGGAACGGAACGCTCATAATGACAACTTTACAAGCATCAGAGCCCTCCTCACAATAGACAAGCAATCTTCTCACAGTAGCAAGCAGCTCCTTATAATATACAATATCTCCTTGAGGTGCTTCGTCGTGTATCGCCCCGATTGTATGATTATTAGCATACTCTGTAAGTATGTCAATAACTTCACGTAAGTACAATTCTACCTGTTTGGTTTGATTCTCGACAATAACATTTGTCATCACTAACTCTCCCTTACTATTCTATATTTTTTGTAAATCCGCTGTAATCCGAATGGCCTTATCTATAGAGTCTTCTGTTAGATAAGAGACAAACTCATCAATCGTAGTGATATATAATCGTTTTCTTTCTATTAACATAGATGTTTTCAATAAACAAATAAGCGCAAATGTTTCTTTTAATCTAAGATTGTACTGTTTAATAAGAACAAGTATGTGTGAGAAGTCTGCTTGCTGTAAAATTTGTTCTTCGAAATAACGTAGATACAAAACAAAAAACGTACGTTCTTTATCATTATGTACATACGTTACAAATGAACGATTAAAAAAATCTTCGGATGTATTCGACTGCGCTTTAACCAGTTCATACCCACCGATTTCTTTTACTTGCATGCAATCCCTCCTATTCTACCATCATACACTTTTCAATAACATAACATGCAGAAAAATGATATGTATTGCGGTTAAAGACTTATTTTTTTCTTTTTTCTGTAACATTTACTACAAAAGATTTTCGGAATTCTTTCCCATTTATATAGAATTGTCCCCAAATCTTGTATGTTCCTTCTCGCGGAAACCGCAAAGAAAACTCCATTGTTTCTTTTTCAGAGCTCACAGCAGTAGTGAATTCATCGGTTTCTTCATTAACGGCCCATATGCGTGATAATTGTCCAGTTATAGATGTAAACCGCAATCCCTTTTGTGCGAATTGAAACGTAAGCAACTCTGGTTGTTCAGACTGTAGCGTATTAAAGATAAGCGATACATCGTATAAACCTATTTTCGTAGTCAATATAGGATCTGGACGTAAGATATTTTCCCTCTTTTCAGAAGAAGACGTTAACTTTTTGTATCCAATATTCTCAGTACTTTCGTCATTTTCCATATAAACAAAGGCTGCAGCTGCTTTAGGTAATTCATAAGAAAAAGTGAATTGTCCATTTCCATAATACGTTGGTTTCACTCGCTCATAATGTTCAACTGTCTCATCAACAATGAAAACATACATCTCATTACGAGCGCGATTACTTAGTTCACGAAGTTCTTTTTTTTTATCACTATGGAGAGTAAAGTCTAATGTATGATTCGTTTTATTCCCCCAAACAATTTCTGCGCCTTCATGTATACCTGTTGTCTTAAAGACAAAAAGACCTTGTCGTTGCAGGTAAAATCCTGCCAACAAAACAAAACAGATCATTAAAGAAAGTTTTATACTTTTTGTCATCCGCAGCCTCCAGTCCTTTTGTCTAAATATTAACATAATTCAAGAGAGAAAAAAATAAAAAGCATAGTTTATCTATGCTTTTACAGATAGTATGGATATAAAATGCAACATGTCCCCACATTATTGTTTTAGATAAGCGCATGTGTTTTGCAAAAGCTTCAATCATGACACCCAGATGATCTCGAAATTTTCCTAATTGTTACTCTAGCTGCATTTCAATTTTCTTCAACATTTGATTTTGTACTTCTGTAATTTGAGCAAGTTCTGTTGAATTAAATTTTTTCATTTGTCTTCAGTTCCCCATCTTTCTGGATGTTTAATTAATGGTTCTTGGCCCGTCAACTCCTCAAATGATAGACCGCCCAGTGCACCAGGTGCTACCTCACCTGTAATGCTGATTGTTGTTGTGGGACTTGTATCAACCCATTCGTTTTTATGTATTTTTTGATCCTTTCTCATGCACGACACTCCTATTATTTTTTTACTTTATCTAGTGTGTCCTATACTCAAAAATATATTGATGTTTATAATTATGTTTAATTACATATCATAAAGATGTTTGCTATCTAATAACGTAATTTCGTACACAGTATCATGTCTTGTATTTTATATATTTTCGTTCTTCTCTGTAATATAATCGGGGTTACACAATTTACATACACTATTAGGAGGGTTTACAAATGAGCGTACATATTGAAGCAAAACAAGGGGACATTGCGGAAACAATCTTATTACCTGGAGATCCATTACGTGCAAAATATATTGCCGAGAATTTTTTAGAAGGTGCTACGTGTTATAACAATGTACGTGGCATGCTTGGGTTTACCGGTACATATAAAGGGAAAAACGTCTCTGTACAAGGCACAGGAATGGGCGTCCCTTCTATATCTATCTACGTAAACGAATTAATCCAAAGCTACGGGGTCAAAAATTTAATTCGTGTCGGTACATGCGGCGCTATTCAAAAAGATGTAAAAGTACGCGATGTTATTTTAGCAATGACTTCTTGTACAGACTCTAACATGAATCGACTCATTTTCCCAGGTTTTGATTTTGCACCTTGTGCCGATTTTAATTTATTGAAAAAAGCTTATGATGCTGGAGTGGCAAAAGGTTTAACTCTTCGTGTTGGAAACATTTTAACGGCGGATGTTTTCTACAGAGAAAGCATGGACATTGTAAAAAAATTAGGTGACTATGGTGTGCTTGCTGTGGAAATGGAAACAACAGCCTTGTACACGTTAGCTTCTAAATTTAGTGTCCATGCACTTTCTGTACTTACTGTAAGTGATCATATTTTTACCGGAGAAGAGACAACGGCAGAAGAAAGACAAACGACATTTAATGATATGATTGTCGTAGCACTCGATGCTGCAATTCAATAGCGCAAAACTCGCCTGCTGGCGAGTTTTTTTATGACATTTTTACCGGACTTACATGTCTTTATGACATGTTTTCTGTGTATGTTTCAACTATACATATCGCTAATTTGTTATAATGAGAAAAAATCTTGTGCGAGAGGTGTGTATGTGAAAAAACGTAGTATCGTGTTAAAGTTATTTTTATTAACAACAGGCTTATTCACTATAACTTTTTTATTATTTTTCGTTGGCCAATCACTTTTTTTAGAAAAGTTTTATATTAAGAAAAAAACACATAGTGTACAGCAGGCTTTTGAAACATTTGTGGAAGAATACAGTAAAAGTGATCAAAGTTTTGATGTAGTGAAACGTTTAAAACAGCGCTTCTATGATCAAACAAACGCACAACTTATTTTACTCGACCGTAACGGTGTCATTAAAGACGAAAACTATTACTATATGGAGATACAAGGTACAAATGAAAAACGTCTATCCTACATCCCTTTAAATAACATACTATCAGGGGAAGAATACTCTTCTTTCATGAAATTGGGTCTTCAGGATAACGAACAGATTTACGTAAAAGGAATTCGAAAAAAAGATCTTGTTATTCCAATCTCCATTTCAAGCTCGCATGGTATATGGACAAATGACAATATTGTAGATGACTTAAAAACATATGGTATCCGGTGGGAAGATGTGCAAAAAAATTCTTCAAATCGTAGTCTAATTACCTTACTCGAGGGAACTGTCACAAAGCAACATCTCCCCTCTAAAGCAGATTTACAGATTGTAAACAATATTGATGTAATCATTCAAGGTGTACAGCGTTGGGAACTATCAGTGCTTCTTGGTGAAACTAACCCATCTGTGCTCACAAGCTATACATTCGGTGATGAAAAAAAAGGTTTAAATCAAATGTTTGTTAAACCAGTGCTACAAAAAGGTGAGGTTGTCGAATTTGCATTTGCAATGACATCTTTACAACCAGTAAATGAGGCGATGCTTGTATTGAAAGACTATTATGTATATGCTTTTATAATTGTATTTATAGTCATTATATTGCTCTCTTTTTATTATTCTAAGATGATTGCAAAGCCTCTTATCAAAATGAATCAAGTGACAAAGCGGTTAGCGAACTTTGACTTTTCAGAAAAACTTCCATATTCTTCAGAAGATGAAATCGGCAGCTTATCTGCAAGCATTAATACGCTCTCCGTCAACTTAAAAGATCGAATTGAACAGCTACATGTTGCTAATACGAAATTGCAAGAGGATGTAGAGCGAGAAAGACGCTTAGAACGAACACGCAAAGAGTTTATTTCAGGTGTTTCACATGAACTCAAGACACCTTTAAGTGTAATACGTAGCTTTGCAGAAGGTATTAAAGATGGGGTAAGTAAAAACAACGATTACTATACAGATGTGATTTTAGAAGAAACAGATAAAATGAATACGCTAATTGTTGAAATGCTAGAACTTGCCAAACTAGAATCTGGCACATATAAGTTACAAATGGAGGCTTTTTCTATTGATTCTTTGTTACAGCAAGTATGTACAAAAATGGCTTTTGGTATTGAGAAGAAACACTTACATGTACAAATACTTACAGAACCTAATATTCTTGTATTAGCCAATCGCAATCGCATTGAACAAGTCATTGTAAACTTGCTAAATAATGCCATTCAGTATACTCCTGCGGGTGAAAAAATTACTGTCTCTGTACTTGTACAAGAGAGTACCGTTCAAGTTTCTATCAAAAACACCGGTGAACCTATTCCTGAAGAAAGTCTTGATAAAATATGGGATCGCTTTTATAGATTAGATGCATCTCGTAGTAGACATACAGGAGGCTCAGGTTTAGGCTTATCTATTGTTAAAAATATATTAGAACTGCACGGTGCACTCTATGGTGTCCGTAATGAAGAAGATGGGGTTGTATTTTATTTTACATTATCAAAATTCGAGAAAGACTCCGTGTAAATGCGGGGTCTTTTGGTATTGAACTTATCCAACTAAGGTGAACTATATAAGTCTATGCAGTTTTAACAGCAAGGAAAACAAAAACACCCAAACAACTGCTAAGTGCTTTTTCAACTCTGCGCAAAAACACTTAAGCCCTTAACCTATCTACACGTCTCTCCTCTTTAACATGTATGTGTTTTATATGTACTTATAATATAATAAATTTTTCTTAATTTCACGAAAAGTTCACATGAAATACACAACGTTCTCCTATAGTAAAACCATCCATTGCATCTATGCTTGCCATTTATATACCTATAAACAAAACTAGCATTTTCTTGATGCACGAGAAGAACCGGCGATATGTATATAAGTCTACATAGTTTGTTCAACATAGAAACAGCAAGAAAATCACAGTTCCAGAATGTCTCGCTACGTGTGTCTGTTCTTACTTGACACGTGTATCTTAGGTCCTGCGCAACCACATATTGCCCGTTCTTCTTTCCCCTCCAAAAAAGAATGTCAGTTTTTCTAGTTGTACTTATATAGTAGTACCTAATAGATTATAAGTACGAAGGAAATGGTTCTATCGTTTTCATCCTAATTTACATTTCTAAGAATTTTGTATTATATATTTGATAAGGAGCGTGTGTATATATGAAAATAACAGGAAAGCCTATTCAAAACCCTCATCTGCTTCGTAAGATGAAACAATTCCTTTTACAATCTTCTAAGCGAGATGCACTATTATTTTCTTTTGCTGTGAATTCGGGTCTTAAGGTAAGCGAAATTTTACAATTGAAAATATGTGATGTGGTTGATCACCAAGGCCAGATTAGACAATCCATTCTGTTTCGCAATGAAAAAACAAAAAAACACAAATGGTTTGCAATCAATAAAGAATTACACGAAGCGCTTACTGCATATTTAAAAGAGCGCACATTACAAGATAGAAATGAATACTTGTTGAAATCTCAAAAAGGAAAAAAATCAATTACAAGACAACATGCATGGTTTATTTTAAATAAAGCAGCAAAAGAAGTAGGTCTTGATGGCATTAGTTCACACACGCTACGCAAAACGTGGGGATATATTTGCTATAAGTCGGGTGTAGATATTGCTTTTTTACAACATTTTTTCGACCATAGTAGCCCTTCAAAAACATTAAAATATATAGGAATTTCATAAACGTCTTGACACCGATAATGATAACCATTATCATTAAGGGTGAAGAAACTACATTTCTTCTTTCCATAAAAAAAGCACCATCCCCCCTGTTTGTATGGTGCTTTTTTTATGTATATTATGCCAAAACCATTTTCCTTCATTCTGTTCTACAAAGCTGAGTTAAAACTTACTGTTAAAATTTAGCCTTTTTATAAAAGACTCAATTGCTCCGGCTCATCCTCACCGTAGCTGAGTCCTAATAAGCTCATCAATTTTTTGGCATTATCTGCAGCATCTCCGCCTGAATTGTTGTTAAACAAAACACAAATATCCTTAGAGTGTTGTTGCAGTAATTTAATCCTACTTACCCATTCCTGAAGTTCTTTTTCACTGTAACGATATAAACAGCGAACAGAACGCCAGTTCTCCTGCCTTTTCCAACCGTAGATATTTCTTCCATGAAGGCGTATTAGTGTCAGATCTCTATGGGTTGCTTCTGTTATAATCGGAACAGATCCTTCTATTGTTTGTGGTTCATCACAAATAGTATGTATCCACTTTTCATTACGTAAAAATTGAATCGTTTTTTCTTTCACTTCAACCTCAAACCAAGACGGATGTCGAAATTCAATTGCACATGGAATGTCTCCCATTTTCTCTTTGGTGTACATTAACATATCTACACTTTTTTTCGTACATTCAAACCAAGGTGGGTATTGAAATAAAACTGTTTTTAACTTGTTCGCTTCTACTATAGGCTGTATAGATTCTTTAAAAACATGAAACATTTCATCCGGTGTATTAAAAGGTATTTCTCCTCGCATATGTCCTGTCATTCCTTGATATGCTTTGACGACAAAAGAAAAATTGTCGGGTGTCTCTGCTATCCATCTATTATAATTACGCGCAGGTTGCATAGCATAAAAAGAACTGTCAACTTCGACAATAGGAAACTGTCGACTATACACATGCAACTTATGCTTGCTCCTATGTTTATCTAAGTAGATTGAATCGTGGTCACCCCAACCTGTTAAGCCAATAACAATCATAGCAACACTCCATTTTTTATTTTCTTCATTTTACAAAACAACAGGTATTTTGTCGAAATCAAACGCTTTATAACAATTTATTTGAGAATTTTGATGTGTGTTAGACTTAGTAAATATGTCCGGAATATTAATTAATTTTACGATTCTTTACTTCATATTCATATAAATTTAATGCTTTTGATGTATGCTGTATATTGTTGTAAGCACACATCAAAAGTGAGGTGTCGAGTTATGATAAAGATACGCAACTTTGCTTTTATTGCCTCGTTAGTCACTTTATTTGCAGGTATTTGGCTACTGCTAGAGTACCATGATAAAATCGAAGCAGCTCGCCCCCTCTCTCTATCATATGAATTACTAGGTGCTAAACCAATATCTATGCCTATTTCTCAAACACAACAGCGCGAAAAGCAAGTTGTTAAAGGCATGTTGATTACGTCTGCATCTTCCTATGAAGATCTTACTGAAATTGCCAAGGAGCTTCAGGAACGCTATAAGTACAAACATATTGATTATATTCAATTATCTGTTCATAATCCAAATACAGGTTTGTATGAAGATTTACCTTATGAGCCTATTAGCAAAGCGATGCTCCAAATTTCTTGTACAAATCAAGGACAATCTGAATTGCGAACAAATAAATCCATTGTTGTTACAATACACAACTAACAAAGACGTCTTTTAACCATTTACTTCCTTCATTCTGCACCTCGTCCTACAGAGTGCATATAATAGAACATGCCAGAAGATATGCTAAAAGGATGAAGAGTATGAAGTACCTAAAAAAAACATATACAAAACAAGTAGATCCAAACGTACCACAAAACCACCAAATCGTAAATAACCCTGAGGAAGTTTGGCTTTTAAAACCGTGCAACTGCAAACATAAAACCCTCTCATCAAAAAAACGTCATAACACATCTTCTTGAAAAGTCTCCAACTATAAACTCTAAAGTAGCTATCGATTTAGATAGCTTTTTTATTTAGGCTGTGCAAAAGTCTGATGTTGGTAATTGGCACTTATTCATTAGAGTGAAGAAGATGAGACTAAGCGAGTTAAAGTGATACCTCGCAGGTACATAGCGCTGAGAAACCTCCCTAACTGCCCGTGAAAAACGCCCCCGTAACGGAAATCAACAACGAACTTTAAAAGAACCTTTATTTATACATTACACATATCCCCTCTTCTACAAACAAATCTCTACCATTGTAAAAAAATAATTAATTTGCGAATTTATCAAGGTTTTAAATGTTAAGTTTTTGTAAAGATTGAGAGAAAATATTTCATTTTTCGACAAAACTCTGTTAAGATTGACTAGCCAATCTTATTTATAATTATTCTTTGGTGGGGGTAAAAACTATGGTTTTCAAAAGTAAAAAAGACAAGTTTTCCGAAATGCTGACAAATGTATCGGTAAACTTAAAAGAAAGTGCTCAGTTTTTCGCAGATTACAAAATCAAAAACGCCAGTGATTTAAAAGAGTTTTCTATGCGAATGAAAGAGTACGAAACAAAAGGCGACACTTACATTCACGAAATTATTGTTGAATTGAACAAAGCGTTTATTACGCCGATTGAACGTGAAGATATTTTACAACTCGCTATCAGCATGGACGATGTTTTAGATGGCCTTGAGCATTGCGCTGCTTTATTCGAAATGTATTCTGTTACAACTGCCGATCAATATATGGTCAAATTTGTAAATGAGATTCATGCTTGCGCTATCGAAATTGCAGAATCTGTAAACTTACTATCCAATAAAAAGTTGTTAGACATTCGATCTAATGCAATCAAAATTAAAGATCATGAGTCAACTTGTGATGAAATTCGTCGTCATTCAATTAAAAACTTATTCTCAATTGAAAAAGATCCAATTAAGATTATTCAGTACAAAGAAATTTATGAAAACTTAGAAGAAATTGCCGATAGCTGTCAAGGTGTGGCAAACGTTCTAGAAACAATTATCATGAAAAACGCGTAATTAAGGAGTATATAGAACGATGGACACAATGTTAGTTTTAACAATTCTAGTTGTTATCGGTGCACTGGCCTTTGACTTTATTAATGGATTTCACGATACTGCAAACGCAATTGCAACTTCCGTTTCTACAAAAGCTTTAAAGCCGCGTCAAGCGATTATTTTGGCCGCTGTTATGAACTTTGTAGGTGCTATGGCATTTACAGGTGTGGCTAAAACCATCACAAAAGATATCGTTGATCCATTTAAGTTGGAAAATGGTTCAGTCGTTATTTTAGCTGCATTAATAGCAGGTATTACTTGGAACTTAATTACATGGTATTACGGCATTCCTAGCAGTTCTTCCCATGCAATTATCGGTTCTATTGCTGGTGCCGCAATTGCCGCAGCCGGATTTGGCTCTCTAAACTATGGAGGCTTTTTAAAGATTCTTGAGTCACTAATTATTTCACCTATTTTGGCTTTTGCTGTTGGTTATCTTGTATACACAATTTTCAAAGTATCCTTTAAGAACTTAAATTTAACAAAAACAAATAAACGCTTCCGTTATATTCAAATCTTAACCGCAGCACTACAAGCATTTACACACGGAACAAATGATGCGCAGAAAGCAATGGGGATTATTACGATGGCTCTTATTGCTGGTAACTACCATCATTCAGCAGATGTAATTCCATTTTGGGTACAGTTTTCTTGTGCCATAGCAATGGGTATTGGTACTTCTGTAGGTGGATGGAAAATTATTAAAACTGTAGGCGGAAAGATTATGAAAATTCGTCCTGTTAATGGGGTAGCTGCTGACTTAACAGGCGCTGCTGTTATCTTTGGAGCTTCTTACATTCATTTACCAGTAAGTACAACGCATGTTATTTCATCCTCAATTTTAGGGGTTGGGTCTGCTCATCGCGTAAAAGGGGTACAATGGGGCACTGCACAGCGCATGCTAATCACATGGTTTATTACATTGCCTATCTCTGCTACACTAGCAGCTTTAACATACTTTATACTAGATTTGTTCTTCTAAAAAACACCCCTAAGGGTGTTTTTTAGATAATAGCATGGAGATAGACAAAGAGCACCTTTATAGAGTTGTTTAATGAAGCAACTGCCATCCTAATAAATCAGCATGCACTTGACAAGCATGCTTGTTATTTCTATCGTACAATTCTCCATAACTACCTGTTTCTTCATCATACACCATTGTATAAATAACTTGTCCATCAAGTTCGACAGACAATACAACGCCGCCTTTCATCTCTTCTACACGAATAACCGCACCATCAGGCATTTTCATATCTACCATATCTCTTTCAAACATTATAACTTCCCCCTTTGCGATGCAATACACTAAACAGTATACTAACAAAGAGAAGTCTAAAAATAAAGAGAAACTTCTGGTACACTATCTATATATGTACAAGTTAGAAAACTAACATTATTTTTGAAAATGCTCTTTTTCTTTTATATACGCTTTCACTCCCTATATAAGTCTACATAATTTTTTCGACATATAAACAGAAAGAAAATCACAACGCTAGAACGTCTCGCTACGTGTATATGTTCTTACTTGACATACGTATCTCTTAGGCCCTGACCGCAACCATACATTGCCCGTTATTCTTTCTCATCAAAAAAAGAATGGCGTTTTTTCTAGTCGCACTTATATATAAATGAAGCTGTGGAGGTTCTTCATTCTCTCGTATCCGTAATTATAGTTCACAGAACAAGCGCGCTCAGCATGTAGGTTATGAAAAAATGCAAAAACCCCTCTTACACACCTATATATTAGAAATAGACCATTATAAAGGATTAAAAAAAGAGCCGGTTTGGCTCTTTTACAATCTAGTTCTGCAACACTCTTGATATCCTCCATTTCTTGCCTGCGCTTGTCCACATTTTGGACATACCAAAAATCTAGAATTATTGAAACTACCTTTATCAAATACAAGTACGTTCGACTTAAAGGAACGAATAAACATATAATATCCTAGAACCCCTATCATGCTTACAGATACGAACAGAATGGCTAGTAGCATGGCGTTCACCTCTTCTTCAATTTTCAGTACGTTGGAACTACATCATTATATTCGCCGTAAAAAAAGACTTTTCCTCTTTATAACAACAAAATATTCTAACTATTAAAAATAAAGCTCCCGGCTAACCGGAAGCCTCATGAACATTGAAAAAAGTCAATTCTATCCAAATCCAGACCTGTATACACCCATCTAAACTGGCTAGGTCTCCACCTATATCCGGCAATAGATGTGCGACCTACGAACACAGGATAAAACCAGAATCCTCTATCATTCTGTAGCCATATATACGTATAGCGAAACAAGCAACGCCGAATTCCCCCCGGATCAACAGCATACAATGAAGCTTGCGGCTTTTGTGGTGTATAGGAAGGCGGTGGTCCTGGCGGGGGACCACTTTCTTGGCCACCGGTTTCTGGAGGATATCCTCCTTGTCCTGGTGGGTAACCTCCTGGTGGGAAAGATGGAAAGCCTCCCTGCCCTGGTGGGTAACCTCCTGGTGGGAAAGATGGAAAGCCTCCCTGCCCTGGTGGGTAACCTCCTCCTGGTGGAAACGGTGGAAAGCCTCCTCCCTGCCCTGGTGGGTAACCGACTCCTGGTGGAAATGGTGGAAAACGCCCATCATTTTGAATAAGTGCATACCATGGAACCATTTGTCCATACGGATTATACATGTCACTCCTCCTTTACATAGTATCACTTCTATTTGTATGTCAGTGTAACTTGCCTCTTTCGTATTCACACAAAATAAAAAAGGCTCACCTAAGCCTTTTATGAAAAATCAAATATAATTATTTGGTTAATTGATGCTTAAACGCATAAATCACTGCTTGTGTACGATCATTAACACCCAATTTATTTAAAATATTACTTACATGTGTTTTAACGGTTTTCAATGCAATAAACAACGTGTCCGCAATTTCTTGATTAGATTTACCTTCAGCCATAAGCAATAAGATTTCTCGTTCTCGCTCTGTTAACTCATCATGCAAATAATACTCTGGCTTTTGACGCATTTTAGTCATCATTTTTCCAGTCACTTTTGGTTCTAACACAACTTCTCCTTGATATGTAGCGCGTACTGCAGCTGCAATATCACTTGCTTTAGAGGTTTTCAGTAAATAACTCATTGCTCCTGCTTCAATAGCTGGATATAGCTTTTCATCATCTAAAAAGCTTGTCAACACAACAATTTTCGCCTCCGCCCAACTATCTATAATACGTTTTGTTGCTTCAATCCCGTCTATTCCGTCCATTACCAAATCCATTAAAATAATATCAGGACGTAAAGAAAGTGCCATTTCAACTCCTTTACTGCCGTTTTCTGCTTCTCCAACCACTTCTATGTCAGGTTGGGTTGATAAATATGCGCCTACTCCCATCCGTACCATCTCATGGTCATCTACAAGCAATACACGAATCATATGGATTCTCCCTTCTCTATAATGGGAACTTTTACTTCAATTTGTGTTCCTTTTTTCGGAAAACTAATAATTTTTAACACACCGCCAATTTCTTGCACACGCTCTTGCATAGAAGTAAGACCATATGAGCCGGCTTTCCGGTCATTCACATTAAACCCTACTCCATCGTCCAAAAGCTTTAAAATGACATATTGCTCAATTTTACGTAGACGCACCTCCATGCGCTTCGCTTTTGCGTGACGCAAAGTGTTAGAGATTGCTTCCTGTACAATCCGAAACAAATGATCTTCAATTCCTTTTTCTAAATCAAGTGGCTCGATAAGCCAATCTATTTTGATTTGTTGTTTGCTCGATAGCTCTTGCAATAGCTCTTGTATCCCTTCCGCCAGCTTTTTGCCTTCCAATTGCACAGGCCTCAAGTGCAGTAATAACGCCCGCATTTCAGACTGCGCATATACAATCATCTGTTCAATCATTTCAAGCTGCTTTTTATCCAGGGATTGTCTCTCATTTACAGCAGACATCATCATAGACACCGCAAATAACTGTTGACTAACTGAGTCATGCAATTCTCTCCCTAAACGATGGCGTTCTTGTGCAATAGCTTTCTGGCGTATTTCCTCGCTACTGCTTACTTTTTCGCTTGATAACTTTTGAAACACGACGGTCTGTTCCTCCAAACGCTTTCCCAAAGCAACGATTCGCTCTCCCACCTCTCCATATTCATGTAGTAATGAAAAATCTATATTTTGATAATTACCTCTATCCATATCCAGCAATACATTAGATAATTCATCTAATCTACGTTTCATATAGTGTCCCATTGCATATCCCATACCTGCACCAAAAGCAGCGCTCCCAACAATTACAAATATAACAACAGGTATAGAAGCAACATTTCTCTCGATTAAAAAACTGTATAAGTTTTGCTTACTTTGCCACGCGTACGTTCCTGTTGCAAAAATGGATATGCCGAGACAAAGTAATGTTGAATAATGCATATATGTCCATAGTACATTCTCTTTACTCTTCACACATATCTCACCTCCGTATCACCAATCAGTAATGTTGAAATGATTTTAATACGCCTTGGCGCTGCCTGATACGCTTCTGTAACGAGACATATATTTTTGTTAAATCCTTTTTCTTTGTACTCAAGCATAGAAATATTTCCAAGAAGAACTGAGTGATTTAAAGATATCTCAATATCATACGGAATATATAGTCGAATGTTCCCTACTAAGCCGTGTATTACAAGAACCGTTTCTCCTTCAGGAATCATAGCTGTTGTTAAATCAATCTTTACGTCACCAAGTCCATAGCGAATATTAATATCATGCAATTCATACACGCTACCCATCATATAGTAATTTCCGACTAACATATTTTCAAAAAAGGGCTGCACTTGTACGATGCGCTTACCTTGATTGCTTTCTACTAGCTTGGGAGCTACAACTCGCCTTTGATTACTAATGAGCAATTCATAGCCTCCATAAATCAAAAGTGTGACAAATACAAGTTGAAATGCTGCAGAAGAAAATACATTTACAATCAAGGTAAACACACCTACTAGAAAGAGTACATTTCCCCGAACCTTTTTTTCCTTTTTTCTGAAATATTGTCCAAGTAAAATAAGTGCAACAGAAAAAACGAGCGCCATAGGCTCAAAACGATGAAAGATAATATCCAATAACATACCTAGTGCAAATACGATAAGCAGCGCTCCCATGATTTGTGTTTTCGAAAATGTTCGCTTCATTTTTGCCCTCCTTTCTATCAAATACACACTTATGTTACATTATTTGTTAGTAGTCATAAAAGAAAAGGCATTGCTATCAATACCTTTTCTTTTACTACAAATATATCATATTCTAGAGACTTCGTTATACTGATTGTTGCAAACGCTTCTCAAGTTGCGCAATTTTATAGTCAAATCCGTCTTGCTCTGCTTCTGAAACAACCTGTTTCTCAATTTGACGAATTTGCTCTTCTATTTCCTCAAAGCGCAAAAAGGAGCTTTGTCCTGAAATTTTATATAATGTATCGTTGATGCGACGCTGTGCATTTGCCACATTCTCGCGCGCCATAAGCTCCATGCGTTTTGCATGCATCTCTTTTAGTTTATTTTTCATTTCTTCCAGGCGAAGTTGCAAATCCTCCACCTGTTCCGCTGTTGTTGCATGCATTTTCTCCAGACGAACCACCTGATCTTGGTAATAAACGCTTTCCTGTTCTGCACGCTCTGCAAGCGTTACTTCTCCCGCCTGGTTAGCTATACTTGCTTGTTTAGCACGCTTCGCTGCCATATAGCGAGCTTGTTCCAGCTCATGCATGAAATTCTTTTGCAGCATACGATGACGATCTACTAGTTTTTCAATTGTTTCTACCTCTTTCACGCCATCTCGTAAGTATTGGTTCAACAATGCAATGGGATTTTTCTTTTCCTGCGTTTCCAGTGCACTGTATAAATCTGCTAACACAACGTCTCTCACTCTCTGCAATAATGTTTTTTTCATGTTAATCTCCCTTTCATGCTTAATATGTTTTCATAATGTGTTCCCATTCTTCATCAAAACTTTGAAACGAATGCTCTTCCTTTTTATTTCTACTTTTATAGCCGTAATACAAAAGTGCTATTGCCCCCATACCTATGATGGCTGGAAAATTCCCAAACAAGATTGATAAGCCTACCAACCCAAGAATGCCCCAACCAAGCTTACTAAGCACTGTTTTTGCTCTAAGCATGGATTTACAGCTCCAATAACATAGTGCAGCACCGATTCCAAAGCCAATAAGATGCCCTAGGCTAGCAAATGCAATTAAAACCAATATACCTGCTGCTAATATCGTTAGAAACTTTTTCACTGTTCGCCGCCTCCTTTCAATTTGATATTTCTATCTTACCGAAAATAAAAAGGAGTCATAACGTACTTATGATGTGTTTTGTAATGGGACTTTAGACCTATACAATCTCAGTCTTATGTGCTGTATACATGTAAGAATGGTGAGGAGAGAAAAAAACAAACTTTGTGCAACTATGCTAAGTAAGGACAGCCTGTGTTCCATACAACTGTATAATACCTATATTTGCATTCTCCTATTTCCATAAATCAGAAAGAAAAAACAATTAAAATTATACATGAAAAGACCTCATGCGAATTCGCATGAGGTCTTTGACTTATGATGCTTTTACTTCATCTAAATATTGTTCACCTTGCTTAGCGTCATATTGTCCTTCCCATTTAGACATTACAACTGCTGCCAAGGAGTTTCCTACTACGTTAACTGCAGTACGTGCCATATCAAGGATACGATCAATTCCCGCAATAAATGCAAGACCTTCTGCTGGAATGCCCACTGTTCCTAATGTTGCTAATAAAACGACAAACGATACACCTGGAACACCAGCAATACCTTTAGACGTTACCATCAACACAAGAAGAAGGGTAATTTGTTCAGAAAGAGACAAGTTAATACCGTACATTTGCGCCAAGAAAATAGCTGCAATGGCTTGATACAATGTAGAACCGTCAAGGTTAAATGAATATCCCGTTGGAATAACAAAAGACGTGACTGCTTTTGGACAACCAAAGCGCTCCATCTTTTCCATAATCTTCGGCAGTACCGTCTCAGAACTTGCTGTAGAGTAAGCCAAGATCAACTCGTCTTTTAATATTTTCAAGAAACTGAAAATATTAATCCCTACCATTTTGGCAACAGCACCAAGAACAACAATAACAAAGAAAATCATAGAACCATATACAACAAGCACAAGCTTACCGAGTGGAATAAGAGAACTTACACCAAACTTAGAAACGGTTACACCTATTAATGCAAATACACCAAATGGCGCGAACTTCATTACTTGGTTCGTTACATAAAACATCGCTTCCGATACACCTTCAAAAAAGCGAAGAACCGGCTTACCTTTCTCTCCAATTGCCGCAATTCCTAATCCGAACAATACAGAGAAGAAAATAATTGCAAGCATATCACCTTTTGCTAAAGCATCAATGATGTTCGTAGGGACAATATTAACAAATGTATCCGCCATAGAATGGCTTTTCACTTCTTCTGTTGTACCAAGATAAGAAGAAATATCTGTTTCTTGTAGATTTTTTCTATCGACGCCAGCACCAGGCTGGAATACATTTGCGATTAAAAGACCTAACACAATAGCTACAGTCGTAATAATCTCAAAGTATAAAATTGTTTTCCCACCTAGTTTACCAAGCTTTTTAACATCGCCTACCCCTGCGACGCCAACGACAATGCTTGCCACAACAATTGGAATAACAATCATTTTAATAAGTCGGATAAAAATAGTTCCAATTGGTTGTAGATACGTAGCTACTGCATCATTACCATAAAAAATAGCACCCACAGCAATACCGACTACGAGACCAATTAAGATTTGCCAAGCTAATCCTAACTTTTTCATACAAAGCCCCCCTTTTAAAGTTACCAGTCTACCACTTTCCCACAAAAGTATCTATAGTTCTACTTTTGTAAAATATTGTTAGGTGATTCAATATTTAGCCCCTCGAATTAATATCATATAGTAAATTCTCTGTTATGACAACATAGTAAATATCATTTCAAGAAAAGCAACCCGATTTATGAGCAATTTTTCTTTCATAAAAATATTTGTATATTTTCTTGGATTATCCGTATTTTTCAAAAAAAACCACCTATTAAAATCAATTTCATATATACAAGTAAAACAAAAAATAATAGGAGAAATAATTTTATATTTCGAAATAACATTTCACCTAAAAAGTCAAACTCTTTCTATTATAATATTTCACTATAACAAACAAATTCATTTGCAAAAAAAATGAATTTAATATATTTTTTTATTACCACACGAAAAATATCAATATAATATTAAGTTCATGTTACATTTTCTTATATTCCTAGATTCCTACTTTATTGATATGGTATATAAATTATGTCGGACAGGGAAAGGAGACAGAAGCACTGTGAAAAACAAAAACATCATTACTCTCATGACAGCTGGCGCCCTCCTCGCTTCCCCAGTACTTGTACATGCAGAAACGGATCAAGACAAATTGAATCGTATTCAGTCTGAACTGCAAGGGAATCAAGAGGAGCTGCAAAATAAACAGCAAGAAAAAGGCCAAATTGAGCAAGACATACAAGCTTTACAGCAAAAGTTAGATGAGTTAAACACTGCTATTACAACAAATCAAAAAGAATTGAGCGATACACAAGAAGCAATTCGCAAAACAGAAGAAGAAATCACCAGAAAAAAAGAACATATTGCCTATCTGCAAGTGCAAATTGAAAAAAGACAGGAAGTTATTAAACAACGCTTACAAACTGTACAGGAACAACCAAGAATCAACTTAATTACTGAAGTTCTTATCAATGCAAAAAACTTGGCAGAGCTTTTAGAAAACTTGTATTCTATTAACCTTATCTTAAATTCTGATAATGACATAGTAAAAGAGCAAGTTCGTGATCAAAAAGCCGTTGAAAAAGAAACACTTGCTGTTGAAGCAAAAGAACGTGATTTGAAAGATTATGAAGCAAAACTCACCGCTAAAAAACAAGAGCTGGATATAAACAAGCAACAAGAGCAGCAAATTTTAGACGAGTTGAGTGCAAAATTAGCACAAACAAATGCTGAGATTGAAAGTGCAGAAGAAGTTGCATCTCTATTGGAGGCACAAAGACAAGCTGTACAAGCAAATATCGCAGCTGCTGAGCGTGCTAAGCAAGAAGCAATTAGACAACAAGAAGCTGCCAAAAATAATAATGGAACTGTAAGTGCACCATCACCTTCCAAACCAGTAGCTCCCCCAGCGAGCAACACAGGGGGCTTCATTAAACCGGCAGCAGGCGCATTTACATCTGGATTCGGTCCTCGTGTTGTTAACGGAAAACCTGGATTCCATTATGGTGTGGATATTGCGCAGGGTGGTCATGTTCCTGTTGTTGCAGCAGCAGGAGGTATTGTTATTAAAGCGCATTACTCTAGCAGTTACGGTAATGTTGTTTATATGACACATAACATTAGTGGCAAGCAATATACAACTGTTTATGCCCACCTTGCTTCCATGAATGTATCCACAGGACAAACGGTTTCCCAAGGGCAGCAAATCGGCGTGATGGGAAACACGGGACAATCCTACGGTCAACACTTGCATTTCGAATTACATGTAGGTGCATGGAACGCGGCAAAAAGCAATGCTGTAAATCCGGTCCCATACTTACGCTAAAAAAGCAGGCACTTTGAACTGGCCCCCAAAAGTTAGACACGGGTGTGTCAGGCAGCCTCTTGGGCATGAGCCCGGTATTGAACCGGGCTCATGCCCTTTAATTTTGCCTTGATCCGTTTATGGTTGTAGTAG
>NZ_RIAV01000039.1 GCF_003852715.1 Ectobacillus antri | reverse complement strand
TGTCCAGCTGCGCCTCCTAGGCACTGCCATCTAAGAACCTCAGCCGCAAAAAGGCAAAAAAGCGCCTTTTAGGGCTGAACGAGCCACTTTCGCTTTTCTTCGTATGTTTCTCTTTTGTAGGGATAATATAAGAGAAGAATATATGTTGGAGGATATGGTATGTGGAAACAGCTTGTTGTAGGTGTGTCTTTTGTAGTGACAGCAGCATGTAGTCAGGGGAATCCAAAGGAAGTGGAGGTTAAGCTTCGCAATGCGGCGGGTGATGAGGTTGGCATGGCTACGATGTCAGAGCAACCAGGTGGTGTGAAAATTCAAGTGAAGGCAAAAGGGTTTGATCCAGGACCGCACGGATTTCATGTTCATGGGGTAGGAGAATGTAAGGCGCCGAATTTTGCCTCAGCTGGAAACCATTTTAATCCCGACGAAAAAGAGCATGGTTTGTTGAATGCAAGAGGTGCTGAAAACGGAGATTTACCTAATTTAATGGCAAATGAGCAGGGGGAAATTAAAGCTGAAGTTATGGCACCGAATATTTCTTTTAAGGAAGGCAAAAAAACGATGTATCGAAAAAGCGGTACAGCACTTATTATTACTGAAAATGCCGATGACGGGATGACACAGCCTACAGGAAATTCAGGAAAGCGTCTGGCATGTGGTGTAATTACGAAAAAAGTAAAGGGATACAAAGAGTAAACGTGAGGCTTCCTCACGTTTTTATATATAAAAGGGGTGTGGTGTATGCGAGGAAATAGTCAGAGATTTGATCAATTATAAGTACCTGATGCGCAATTTTTGTGCGCTCTTGCAAGTAGTGCTGTTATGTTAGAAAAGCTACTTGTAATAATATATGGTAATATAAAAGAAAATAGAGTAGGGGGCATTTTCATGGACAGCGCATATGTAAAGATGGTCCAGCATGTAAAAGAGTGGGATCCGTTTCGGTTTGGCCCGGAATTTTATGAAACAGAAGCTAGCGATGTGGTGCAAGTCGTGAGTGAATTTGATGATCCAGATTATATTGCTGCAAAGATTCAACATATTTATTTTATGTCATTTGAGGAAGTGCTCGATATTAACAAATGCAAGGAGCTTGCAAAGCAATTGCTTGTGATAAAAGAAACAGATCGCTGTCAATTTTAAAAAAGAAGGTGACCCAAAATGGCTCACCTTCTTTAGTGTAAATAGAACGTTACAAGTAAGTCTATCACATACCCACAAATTCGATAATATTTTCATATACGTCAAACGGTTTTTCTTCCGGCAGGAGGTGTCCTGTCTTTTTGTATGAAATAAACCGCGAGTTTTCCAAATCCTGATGAAGTCGTCGTCCGACATCAATTGGTACAACGCGATCCTCCTCCCCCCAAATTAAAAGAGAGGGTGTTTTAATCTGCTTAAGATCTAGTGAAGGCAAATCACCTTCCCGATCGCGAATCATCCGCGTAAGTGCTTGAAAAATACGGTCGTCATAAAAAGGGGCTGCATATCCTTCCATCATCTCCTCATCAATTAGTTCTGCATCATGTACAACATTTAATAAATTATGCAGTACGCCTTTACGAACTAACCAATTTTTCACATACAAATAAAAGAACGGTAAATAAGAAGAGTAAATCAGAGATGGGTTAGCTTTAGTCAAGTAGCTTGAGCTGCAAAGGAGAACAGTTTTATCAACTAAATCCTCTCGCAAGTGGCTTACATATAGAGAAATTTGTCCACCCATGGAGTGACCGACAAGAATCACCTTTTTCAGCTCAAGATGCTCAATCAATTGAATGACAAGGTTAGCCAAGTTACGATACGAATACGTAAAGCGCGTTGATTTTTCACTTTTACCGAACGGGGGTAAATCAAGTGCAATAACAGTCCCTTTTTGTGCTAATAAGGGAATGAGTCGCCGATAGCTAAAGGTAGAAGAAAGAAAACCGTGAATTAATACATAGGTCGGCTGCTCTTCATCAGGATTGTAATTGTACAGCTCATAATGAACGGTAATGTTGTGAATAGAGAAGGTGAAGTGAGAAGGAATGTGTGTTGTTTTCATAGTCATCACTCCGTTGTTTTTAGTTCATATCATCTCCACTTCTTAGCCTTCTATCCCCGCCAAAAGCAGGAAAGAGATGCCGAAGCATCTCTTTTAACGTAATTCATTTACGAGATAAGGCGGGGTTTCACCTGATAGCGCTGCAACTAAATTTTCCGCTGCAGTCATAGCCATTTTGCGTCTTGTTTTAAGTGTAGCCGAACCAATATGAGGTAATGTAACTATATTTCTCAAACGTAGCAGTGGGTTATCAGCAGGTGTAGGTTCTTGTTCAAATGTATCGATACCAGCAGCGTAGATCTCTCCGTTTTGCAACGCTGCAATTAACGCAGTTTCATCCACTGTTTGTCCACGTGAAGCATTAATGAACACAGCCGATGATTTCATTAGCTGAAACTCCCGCGCCCCAATGAGATGATAGGTGCTTTCTGTTAGTGGTGTCATTAATACAATAAAATCTGATTGTGTTAATACTTCATCTAGTGAGCCATAGCGCGCATCAAATATACGCTCAGTCTCTGGTTTTCGTGAACGATTGTGATAAAGAATATTCATATTAAAACCAAATCGCGCCCGTTTTGCAACAGCTTCTCCAATTCGTCCCATGCCAATAATACCAAGTGTAGCGCCGTGCACATCCAGACCGAAATGCTCTTTGCTGATTTCTTTTTGCCAATGACCTGCTTTAACATAGGCATCGAGTTCACAAATGCGGCGGGCTGCGGTTAACATGAGACCGAAAATTAAGTCAGCCACCGTTTCATCCAGAACATATGGGGTATTGGTCCCAATGATTCCTCTCTCCTTCATAGCCACCAAATCGAAGTTATCGTAGCCGACAGAAATGTTACTGACAGCACGTAGTCGTGGTGCTGCACGAAGTAGTTCATCATCAATTTTGGCACCAAAATTCAGCAACCCGTCTTTATCACTAACACGTTGTAACAACTCTTCACGAGAAATCTTTCCCGGTCCTCGCCATTTTTCGTAGGTACAGTGCTGAGCAAGATATGCCTCAACGTTTTTTGGTATCGGCTCTGATATGTAAATATGTGGTTTCATTTTCGCCATCCCCTTTCCCTTTTATTTTTACATAAATAATTGGAAAAGTCTCATTTCCGATAAGAAAACAGAAATTTTCAAATTGAAAAAATATATTGTATACTGTGAAGTGGTATATGCCAAAAGAGAAAAGGGGTTATTACATGAATGCAAAAGAGTTAGAGCTACTAGAGTGTCTAGAAAAAAATAGTCGTTTACCTATTGATGTATTAGCAAAGATGCTAGATACGAGTGCGGAAGATGTAAAACATATGATGAAAAAGCTAGAACAGGAGCAAGTCATTGTAGATTATGTCACACTAGTTGACTGGACAAAAGTAAAGGAGCAAGAAGGGCTAACTGCGATGATTGATGTAAAAGTGACACCAAAGCGCGGGGTAGGGTTTGATGAAATTGCCGAAAAAATTTATCGCCACCCGGAAGTCAAATCTGTGTATTTAATGTCGGGTGCGTATGATTTATCGATTGTAATTGAGGGGAAAACAATGTCTGAAGTAGCCTCTTTTGTAGCGCAAAAGTTATCAACATTAGACTCTGTTGTATCTACCACAACACATTTTATCTTAAAAAAATATAAACATGACGGCGTTATTTATAATAATGATAATGATGATAAACGAATTGTGGTGACACCATGAGCTTTACACTATCACATACCGCACAAAATCTGCAGCCGTCTGGCATTCGTAAGTTTTTTGACTTGGCATCTGGTATGGAGGGCGTAATCTCTCTTGGTGTTGGCGAACCGGATTTTGTTACAGCATGGCAGGTGCGTGAAGCCTGCATTCGTTCTTTAGAAGAAGGCTATACAGCTTATACGGCGAACGCGGGATTGCCAGTCTTACGCCGCGAAACCGCCAAATACTTACAACGTCGATTCGATATAACATACAATCCAGATACACAAGTGTTAATCACGGTTGGTGCAAGTCAAGCGCTTGATGTCGCGCTTCGCACTATTATAAATCCCGGTGATGAGGTTATTATCATTGAACCAAGCTTTGTATCTTATGCACCACTTGTTGTCCTAGCAGGCGGGGTACCTGTTCCTATTTCTACCAAGCCTGAAAATGACTTTAAACTGCAGCCGGAAGAGTTAGAAGCTGCGCTTACAATTCGCACAAAAGCGATGATTTTATGTTCGCCCAATAATCCAACAGGAACGGTGTTGAGTAAAGAAGAACAAGAGCGCATTGCTGCTGTTGTAAAAAGATATAACTTGATTGTTTTATCCGACGAAATTTATGCTGAGCTTGTGTATGATGAGCCTTATACAAGCTTTGCAGCAATTGAAGGGATGTATGAGCATACAATTTTAATTTCAGGTTTTTCTAAAGGTTTTGCGATGACAGGGTGGCGTTTAGGAATTATCGCTGCACCTGAATTTTTCTTAGCACCGATGCTGAAAATTCATCAATACACGCTTATGTGTGCTCCCACCATGTCGCAATTTGCGGCAGTTGAAGCACTCCGAAGCGGCGAACGTGATGTAAAAGAAATGAAAAAAAGCTACAGACAAAGACGTAATTTTATTACAAAATCGTTTAATGAAATGGGATTATCCTGTCATATACCGGGTGGCGCTTTCTATGCATTTCCATCCATCACGGCAACGGGTTTGTCTTCTGAACAATTTGCAGAGCAACTGTTGTTGGAAGAAAAAGTTGCGGTTGTTCCTGGTTCTGTGTTTGGGGAAAGCGGGGAAGGGTTTATTCGTTGTTCTTATGCCACATCCATGGAGCAATTGATAGAGGCAATGAACCGTATCGCCCGTTTTGTACAAAAAAAAGACAAAACGCAACGCGCTTTGTCTAAAAAAGGGGGGGAATACTAGAAAGCCATGTGCTAGTATTATATCCATAAAATGTAAGATTTATACATGTTAAAGAAAATTAATGTGTTTTGAATGAAATAGGCGGACGTGGTATAATTTACTAATAGGGAAAATAGGTGCAGTTATAGGAGTGTTACTATGCCACGAAAATATGAATGTGGAGAAATTGTGACAGGAACGGTGACCGGTATTCAAACATACGGTGCATTTGTTTCCTTAGATGATACGACACAAGGATTAATTCATATATCGGAAATTACAAACGGGTATGTGAAGGACGTAGGCAATTTTTTAAAAGTGGGCGATGTTATTGAAGTTCGCGTTCTGTCAACTGATTATGCAAACGGTAAGATTAGTTTGTCTTTAAAAGCTGCATATGAAGAGCAACCGGTGCGAAGAAAAACAACGATGAAGGTGCCAAAACCGGCTTCAGATGGATTTAACACATTGCGAAAGAAATTAAATGAATGGATTGAGCAGTCGCAGCGGCAAAACGCGACGAAATAAAAAAGACAGGGATGTCCCTGTCTTTTTTATTTAACGGACATGTCGTGCTTCCGGGTGTGTACCCAGTTCTTCCGACGGTTTAAATAGAAGTCCTAAATTTATTAATCCGGCTAACCCGACAAGACCATATACGATGCGAGCCAACGCTGTATCTTGTCCGCCAAAGATTGCCGCTACTAAGTCAAATTGGAAAAAGCCAATAAGCCCCCAATTCAATGCCCCGATTACTGTTAATACTAAAGCAATTCGCTGCAATGTACTCATGAAGTTTACCTCCTTGTTGTTCGTTCGAGTATAGGATGAGTTATTCGATCCACTCTTATGCAAATATTTTTGGTAAATGAGATTTTTTTGGTAAGGTAAAGATAAGACATAAAAAAGGAGGAAGACACATGCAAAATTTTTCGTTTCACAACCCGACTAAATTGATATTTGGAAAAGGACAATTAGAACAATTAAAAACAGAGGTACCAAAGTACGGTATAAACGTATTGTTCGTTTATGGCGGTGGCAGTATTAAACGCAGCGGGCTATATGAAGAGGTTATGAATGTACTGCGAGAAATAGGGGCAACAGTAACAGAATTAAGCGGCGTTGAGCCGAACCCGCGTATTACGACGGTTCGAAAAGGTGTAGCGCTTTGTAAAGAGAATGATATCAACTTTATCTTGGCTGTTGGGGGCGGCAGTGTAATTGACTGCGTAAAAGCTATTGCAGCCGGCGCGAAATACGAGGGTGATGCATGGGATTTGGTAACGAAAAAAGCATTCGCGACAGAAGCGCTTCCGTTTGGTACAGTGTTAACCTTGGCTGCAACTGGCTCCGAGATGAATGCAGGCTCTGTTATTACCAATTGGGAAACAAAGGAGAAATATGGCTGGGGCAGCCCTGTTACTTTCCCGACATTTTCTATATTAGATCCAACGTACACGTTTACGGTGCCGCGTAATCAAACTATTTATGGCATTGTAGATATCATGTCTCACGTCATTGAACAATATTTCCATCAAGGTACCAACACACCTCTTCAGGATCGCTATTGCGAATCGTTGTTGCAAACTGTCATGGAAGCAGCACCGAAGCTGTTAGATGATTTAGAGAGCTATGAACATCGCGCAACAATTTTATATGCAGGTACAATGGCGTTAAATGGCACCTTGTCCATGGGTGTGCGCGGAGACTGGGCTACGCACAATATTGAGCATGCCGTGTCTGCTGTATACGACATTCCGCACGGCGGCGGTCTGGCAATTTTATTCCCGCACTGGATGGAGCATGTACTAGATGAAAATATCGCACGGTTTAAACAATTTGCTGAGCGTGTGTTCCACATTGATAGTGCAGGTAAGGATGACCGTGAAGTGGCGCTTGCAGGTATTCAAGCATTGCGCGCGTTCTGGACTTCCATTGGTGCGCCGGCACGCCTTAGTGATTATGATATAGACGATTCACAATTGGAGTTAATGGCAGAGAAAACGGTTGTATACGGTCCGTTTGGAAACTTTAAAAAGCTGACAAAAGAAGATGTACTGGCGATTTACCGAGCTGCTCTTTAAGGAGCAGCTTTTTTATGCAGCTAGAAAGTAAGGCTTTATGCTTTTTTGGTCAAACTATCTATATGTGTTTGCGCTTACACTTTACTGTACGCTTGATTTAGCGCTTTTGTTTCGTTAAAGTGTAGTAGGAATGATTTATTTTACAATGGAGGGACATGTATGACGCATATTCAATTTGATTACTCAAAAGCGTTGGGATTTATTAGCGAGCATGAGCTTACATACTTACGTGATGCAGTAAAAGTGTCACATCACGCAATTCATGAAAAAACAGGAGCAGGTAATGATTTCTTAGGCTGGGTAGACCTGCCGAAAGCTTATGATCGTGAAGAATTTGCGCGCATTCAAAAAAGCGCAGCGAAAATTCAAAGCGATTCCGATATTTTATTGGTAGTTGGTATCGGTGGTTCTTACTTAGGAGCACGCGCGGCAATTGAAATGCTGAATCATTCATTCTACAACATGCTAGCAAAAGAGGAGCGTAAAGCACCGCAAATTATTTTCGTCGGTCAAAACATTAGCTCTACTTATATGAGAGACTTAATGGATGTGTTAGAAGGAAAAGACTTCTCCATTAACGTTATCTCTAAATCCGGTACAACAACGGAGCCTGCAATTGCATTCCGCATTTTCCGCAAAGTGTTAGAAGAGAAATATGGTAAAGAAGAAGCAAGACGCCGTATTTATGCAACGACGGATCGTGCGCGTGGCGCATTAAAAACATTGGCGGATGAAGAAGGATACGAAACATTCGTGATTCCAGATGATGTAGGCGGACGTTTCTCTGTATTGACAGCGGTAGGTTTGTTACCGATTGCGGCAAGTGGCTTGAATATTGAAGAAATGATGAACGGTGCGGCACAAGCGAGCGAAGACTTCAGCGCATCTGAATTGGAAGAGAATGCAGCATATCAATATGCGGCAGTTCGTAATGCGCTTTACAACAAAGGAAAAACGATTGAAATGCTAATCAACTATGAGCCAGCATTGCAGTACTTCGCAGAATGGTGGAAGCAGTTGTTTGGTGAGAGTGAAGGAAAAGATCAAAAAGGAATTTATCCTTCTTCGGCAAACTTCTCAACAGATTTGCACTCTTTGGGACAATACGTACAAGAAGGACGCCGTGACCTGTTTGAAACAGTGATTAACGTAGAAACACCTCGTCATGCATTGGAATTGCAGGAAGAGCAATCCGATTTGGATGGACTAAACTACTTGGCAGGCCACACTGTTGACTTTGTAAACAAAAAAGCATTTGAAGGCACCTTGCTCGCACATACGGACGGCGGCGTACCGAACTTAATCGTGACGGTACCGCGTCTGGATGAGTATACATTCGGCTATCTTGTATACTTCTTTGAAAAAGCTTGCGCAATGAGTGGCTACCTCCTTGGTGTAAATCCGTTTGATCAGCCGGGTGTAGAAGCATACAAAAAGAATATGTTCGCATTATTAGGGAAACCAGGCTTTGAGGAATTAAAAGCAGAATTGGAATCTCGCTTAAAATAAACAAAACGCAGGAGCAGTCCTGCGTTTTTTGTTTGGGAATTTGGGGAAAGATAACGACAAAGAAATTAGAAAAGAGGGCCGTTCATGATTGCATTAGAATCAAAACTTGAAGGACAAACTTATCAATTGTACAAGCTAGAACAAATTTTAAAGCCACTGGGATACGACATTGGCGGAAATTGGGACTATGAAACAGGCTCATTTGATTACAAAATAGATGAAAAAGAAGGGTATCAATTTTTACGTGTGCCTTTTGAAGCGATAAGTGGGCAACTGGATGCAAAAGGAACGATGGTGCGCATTGGTACGCCCTATCTACTTTCTCATGTGTACCAAGAAAACCTCGATGACAATGTAAACACATTTACAGCGGGTTTTACCTCACTCGATCAGTTTTCTGAGCCAAAGGACCCAGATGGAAAAGTGGATGAAAAGTATGTTGATGTGGGTAAAGCCTTGCTTCGTGAACTAGAAGATGCACTCCTTACTTCTTGACAGTAAGGAGTGCATCTTTTTCTTGCAGTAAAAAAGTAGATCCTGGGTTAATGAGTTGTTCAGTATCGCGCTGAATTCCAATTAGGAGTTTGTCATCTTGAAGCAGTGTAATGGCCAAATCACCAAAGGTACGCCCTGCTTGATTCGGAAGTGAAGGAAGCATGCAAAGTAAATGCGGTGATAGGGTGTTTTCTTCAATTAGACGGGCTTTTTTCATGAAAGTGCTGCTAATAAGTTTATTTGCCTCAATAACTTTATCAGCGCCTGCGCGCTTTGTATTCTCTACTTGTGTGGTCGTCAAAATTTCTGCGATGCAGTATAAATGAGAGTTTAAACTTTTTGCTGTTAGTACATTTAAAATAGTTTGTGCATCTGCCTCTTTTTCTTTTTTTTCTTTGTCAGCTGTTACAATAATGGTTGTTGCTTTAGATATGCCTGCACGCATTAAAGTCTCATCGTGATGAGGACATCCTTTGATGAAAAAGAGATGCGAATAATCTCGTGGTAACACAGATAGTGTCTCATCAACCAATACAATTGGATTCTTTGTTTGTTCTACAATGAGTTTCGTGCGTTCATTCCAACCAATGAGGATAATGTGATTTCGAAATCCGCAAACACCTTGTCCTTTTTGTTTCATATATTGTCGACTAACTAGTTCTGTAGAAAATGAAATCATATAATATGATCCAAATCCTGTTCCTAGTAGAATAAGTAAAATTGCAGTTGTTTTTCCTGTTAAGGTTTTAGGAACAAGGTCTCCATAGCCGACGGTAAATACAGTAACAACTGCCCACCAAATTCCATCAAAAAAAGTTGGAAAAACAGACGGTTCAATATAATGAATGATGATACCGAATCCGATAATGGTAGAAATTAATATAGTTAAAATACGAATGAGTACGGATAAGCGAAAGATATTTAAAATGGATGTATTGTTATCCAAAGGCTTTCCCTCCAAAAATAGGGCTAACCTCTATTGTATCCAAATTCATCATTATACAAACTCTTTATACGCTCTCAACCTCTGCTTCTGTTACATTGACAATGGATTGAACAGAAAAGTACACATCTACAGTTCTCACATTTTGATGAACAGATAATTTAGCTTGTAAAAAGTGTGCCCCGTTGTGTAAAGTTTTCAGTCTCATATTCTTCACTTTTATTTCCATGCTTTCAATTTGTTCCATTACCTTTGGTATATTTTCTATATTATCAATAACAAGCTTTAATCCTAACTCCCTTTGTCGCAGTTGTTTAGGGCCAATCACTTTCATCACCAGTGGGATAATTTCTACGCTAAGTATAAGAAAAACCATGCCTGTAAAGGCTTCTACGTAAAAGCCTGCCCCTACCGTAATACCGATGCCAGCAGCGCCCCAAATCATAGCGGCAGTAGTTAAGCCAGCTACGCTGTCATTGCCACGGCGTAAGATAACGCCGCCTCCTAAAAATCCAATACCAGATACAATTTGTGCTGCGAGTCTGAGCGGATCTGTGCGAATATGATCGGGAGCCGGTAAGGTATAGGAAGCTTGAATGGAGACGATGGTTAATAAACAACTAATAATAGAAATTACTAAGCACGTTTTTAATCCTAAAGGTTTCTGTCGCAATTCTCTTTCCAGACCGATAATAAAGCCCAATAGAGCAGATAGACCGAGTTTAATAAGCGCATCGTGATAATCCACATTCATCTCTCCTGTTCATGCATGTCGTGGTCATGTAGATGATTGAAATAAGAAGTTGTAGTCCATGTATATGGGAAACCGATAGAAATTTCCCATAAAGATAAAAAATATAAAAAAGGTATTGCATTAAAAAAAAAGGCATGGTATATTAATCTTCGTCGCCGATGGGCGAACAAAAAATAAAAACAAAAAAGTTTGACTTTGTTTTTATGAGATGATATTATGATGAAGTCGCCTTAAGCGGCACATTAGTTCTTTGAAAACTGAACGAAGTACAAAACGTCAACATTTATTTTAGCTAGACAAACACTTTTATGGAGAGTTTGATCCTGGCTCAGGATGAACGCTGGCGGCGTGCCTAATACAT
>NZ_RIAV01000038.1 GCF_003852715.1 Ectobacillus antri | reverse complement strand
TGTTTCTCGTATGAACGTAATTCAGAAGGCGTTAACCCATGAAAGTTTGTAATGTTTAACCGCTTCATTTTACCAGCTCCTGTCCCTGCCTTTTCTAGTAAACAGTGTAGACAGGAAGGCAAGGTTTTAGGCATCAGAGGCTGAAAAAATTATTCACTTATATATAGGACATGGTGCGGCAGAGGTGACCCTGCAGCTGCAAAAGGACACCTTTGCGCCAGGCGAGAGTATTCGCGGAGAACTTGTGGTGCGGGGCGGAGCGGTGGCGCAGCACATTGATGGTATCACCGCGGCGCTGATACAAGGGACGGATGCGATGGAGTTTGGTAAAACGATAAAAACAGAAGCCATTCCGGTAGAGGGATTTGAGATTGCGCCAAAGGAAGCGCGTAGCTTTCCATTTGCGTATACGCTGCCGCCGCATGCTGAGGAGGATGTGACCTACTATTTGCTGGTGAACATGGAGATGGATGGTGTGGTGCACGATTATGAGCGGAAAAGAATTCATATCATAGGGGAGCCTGCGGTATAATCATAAGCTTGTATATAAAAAATCTGAAAAGCTAGTTATCGGTCCAGGCTGTCCAATGTTTCCCACATATACTGATTAAAAAGGAGTTGGGAAACAATGAGCAGTCATAAATATGACTATCGAGAAGATCGATATCGGTCTAGGGAAGACAAATATAAGTCCAGAGATAGGTATACAGATAAATATCGGTATAAGGAAGACAAGCGCTATAAAGAGAGAGAGCAGTCGCAGCCTAAAGATGCTGTAAGAGGAAGCACATCGCAAACACCTGCGTCAAAACATGAGGAATGCGTGGACCGTGCTTTTCGTCTGCCTGTTTTTCTCAGCACAACAAACACGTTAAATGCGAAGCAACAAAGCTTTTTAGATCGTCTTATTCTGGAAATGGAAAGAGCGCTACTTTTCCCCCGTACAGGCCCCATCACAGAAAACTATCCGGAAAGTATTTTAACCAATGTCCGTCGACTTGTTTCATCGAGCTATGGCATGTTGGCACTGAACTTTCGCCGGTATTACACAGAAGTACTCGATACGAATGTAGGACCGCCAGTATCTACTGATCCATTCTGGCAAGGGTCAAGCTTTGCGCAAATCGAACCAGCCATGGCGTTTCAACGCGGTATTCCGATTTTACTAGTAAGAGAAGCAGGTACTGACTTAACAAACGGGCTATGGCTAGGAGGCATTCCGCCGCTCAATACATTAATAGAGTGGGATTCTGACAATCAATCAGTGGATGAGTTTTTTAGTAGTATCCCTTGGAGATCAGTGTTTGCGAACTGGAGTGCCGAAGTGCGAAACGCCTATTTTTTACAAACCAATCCTGATTTCAAATACTAATCCCCGCAAAATTTCTCCTTCATTCTATAAACCTCTGCAAACAAGAGTAAGGACCCGCAGGCCCTTACTCTTTTTCTAACGTGCGGTTACTTCAAACTGATCATCAGAAGGACTTGCGGTGTACTGCCCTGCATTTTGATACCATCTATTACTGGAGTTCATCATCGTTTGGATGCGCGTCGTGGATGTGGTTGCCGAAGGTCCATAAAGTCCGGTAGCCGCGCCGCTTTTCGTTTCAGCAGGGGCCGCAAATCCCATGGAGTAGAAGTACCAGTCTCTTGCTGCGCCGTGCTTACCGGCTTGGTCGAGAGATGAAATATACCAAGGCTTCAGCTCGGCGAATGCTGTAAGTAAATTCATGCCAGTGTTGCTGTCACCGATGCCAAGGTCGGTGATGCCGCTCGATTTGTATTGCTCGAAGACAACACCTTTTGTTTTCAGGTGGGTTACATATTCCCGGCAAAGCTCGCCGGTCCATTTGCCGCCTAAATAGCTTTTCGCATCCTTCGACCAAAACGGGTCAAGCATTGCGACGCGCTTCGGTCTTAGGTTGGCCGGAACGGTTCCGGCATCGACTTGGTCGCTAATTAACTTGGCGCTGTTTGTGACCATTTGACTGCCAAGTGAATGCCCCGCCAAGCGAACCTCACTGCCGCTAAAGCCTTGCATCGCTTGTTTATACGTATTCACAAATACTTGCGCCGCTGACACAGTCGGTGCGCCGCTTGTGCTGTATGTACCGTCTTTTTTGCGCCAGCGCATCCCCTGCGGTCCAGTCGCTGTCCAAATTTTTGCCTCGGCATCCTTTACTTCGGCTTCATCAGCGAGCTGGTTCCAATAGAAAATACCGATATTCCAGCCCTTAGATACCCAATAGTCGACCGTATTGACGTCAGGACCATTTGTGGCATCATTTCGTTTTGGATTAAAGGTTTCTCGTTGTAACGAGAGGGTACTGTCTTTTTGCCAGCCGTGTATATAAATGACGGTCGGCTTGGTTGGGTTAAAGTAGCTATTGGCTTGCCCGGCAACAAATTTTTGCGAAACATTGCCAGAGCCGAACCAATAGATGCCCGTATCCAGTGTTTGTCCGTCATAGGCAGCGGCGGCAGGCGAAGGAACAAATGGCACAAGCACAAACAACAAAAGGAAACTCATCACAATATGGCGCGCTTTTTTCAAGAAATCACTCTCCACATTCAATTTGTGTTACACTATTTATTATGACTGTAAATTCTCAATATTCAATGTTTTTAGTGATGTAAAATAGATGTAATGTCTGTAAGAAAAGGGAGGAGTTCATATGGAGAAACTAATAAAACAACTTACGAGCTGGCTTTCTACAACGAATGATCGTATTATCATCGGCATCTCTGGCCACGGCGCCGCGGGGAAAACAACCTTTGCCGCCCAGCTGCTTCAGCAGCTTGGACGAGAGAACGTCAACTATATCAATACCGATCCCTATATCGTAAGCTCGGACATTCGCAAGCGAGCGATGATCGACTATATCTATGAAGGAAACCTGCATCGTGATAAAATGACGGCCTGTCATCCGGGTGCACATCATGTGCCTTCGTTAGGACGAGATGTTCAGATGGTGCGGGACGGCTTAGATTGGATGACGATTGATACGCATTACCTGCCAAGTCAGCTCATTTCTGCCAAGAAGCGAATTACGATTGTGGAAGGCATGAGCATGGCATTTCTTACTCCAGCTTTGTTTGACCTGAAAATTTATTTCTACACAGACGGCGACACAGAGCTGATGAGACGATTGAAGCGAGATGTGACGGAGCGGGGCAGCGATATGGCATATTTACAACGATCTCATCAGGAACGCCGCATACAATATGAGGTGTTTATGCATCCGTACAGCGAAGTGTTTGATGTGGTTGTGAAAACGGTTGGCGACACGATATACATAGAAAAAGATATCTTTTTTACTGGTGGCAGTGATGAAATATGACAAGGGGAAAGATAGATTGAATTATCATATAAAAATTTTTCATCGTGCCTAGAAGACGAGAAAATGGTAGTCATACATAAAAATGGCGGACCTTATATTCATCGTTATGACTTGTCAGGTGGTAGTCTAGAGGAGTATAAGAGTTTGTCGGATGCGGTAAAAAGAGAGTTTCTTGAAGAAACGGGCCTCGAGATAGAAATCGTAAAGAAATTAGGTGTTGTTGACTTTATGCTGTCATCTGACTGGAGGGATTCTACGCAGGTACATCATATTTGTGTGTACTTTTTAGTTAAGAAAGTGGGCGGTCACCTAACAAGTCCGAACCAATTTGAAGGACAAGACTCCTTGGGAGCATTATGGGTGACAGCGCATGAGGTATCCATGGAAAACGCGTCACCTTTGGTACTACAAGCATTTGAATGGCTAAAAAAAGGGGAACTTCATTCAGGTGTAGAACTGATTGAGTGTTGGAAGGTAAAAAGGTATCTCCTATAAAAGACTCTCGATGGGGATAGGGAGATTCACCATATCAAAACCGTTAGCTTTGTGTTTAACTTAAAACAGTGAGGAGGTTTGTTGTATGCAAGCTGTAACCAACGTATTTTTAGAGCAACTAGATATGCATTACCATCAGAATGATTGGTTTGCCTCGATAAATCAGGCACTTGATGGCGTCAGCGCAGCTGAAGCAGCATGGACAAGCTCGGGAATCAGCAATTCCATTTGGCAAATTGTCAACCACTTGATATTTTGGAATGAGGATGTAATTCACCGAATTAAGGGCACGGAGAATCCGCATCAGGCAGCAGATAACGAAGAAACCTTTGGAAATCCAGGCGATCCAGAAGACGAAATTGGGTGGAATCAGACAGTAGAGCGCCTTAATGAAGTCATGAATACATTAAAAACGGTCATTGCGGACCTTGACGATGAAAAGTTAAAAGTGCCGTATGCAGCTAACAGGTACTCGATTGAGCGTTTGCTTAGCCATATCATGATGCACGATACGTATCATCTCGGCCAAATTGTTCTGCTCCGAAAGCTGCAGTCCTCTTGGGGCGGCATTGATTGGTCCTAAAGCAAAGCAGTGTTGACGTTGTGCAGATCGTTTCATTGTCTATGATGAAACGGGCGAAGTGTGTTATACAAATAAACGAGAACATATTTACAGAGCAATTTTTTGCATATTTCATTGTGGAACAGTAAAGCGCTTTTCTTATATAGGAAGGCGTCTTTTTTTATTGACAACATACTTAGGGATTGAGCGTAAACGAGCTATTTTAAAAACTTTTTTAAAATCCATGTGATACTCATAACCAATAGAACAGCTAAAGAAGTAGATACGGTAAGCTGGAAAGCCGATAAAGAGAAGGCTTCGGCTATTTTAGTAGAATAAGCTAAAGAGAAGCTTGTGATTGCTTTTGAGAGTATGCTGTTTCTGTACGGCTTGCCATCAGGTATTGTACAGCGGTCATTACGCGTAAACCGATATAGTCGATGAGAAACGGTACATAATAGCTGTCAAAATTAACGAATAGACTGGCAGTCATCACGAGCACAGAATCATCATGAACAACCTATGATGTACAAGACCCTGGCCGAAGCGGTTGGTAAACATCGTTTGACCAGTCCAGGACCACCAAATGGGGATGAACATGAGCACAAATTTGAAAAGGTAATCAAATGGGATCTGCTTCGCTTTAACGTGCAGCAATACATGAGTGACGGTGGCAACGGCTGCCACAAACAACAAATCATAAAACAGCTCAAGCCAGGTGACTTTTTTCTCTTCCATGAAGCTCTTCCTTTCTGTTGACAGATTTTCAGTTTATATATAAACTAAAAGCGTAAGTCAGTTTATCTATAAACTGTAAGTAACTATAACTGAATTAGGTGATCGGATGAAGCATAACCAAGAGAAGCCGTTGTTATCAAAGCAAGAAGAACGTTTAGGATTGATGCTATGGTTTCGTTTATCGAGACTATACAACCAAAGCATTCGGGAGTCAAATCAGCATCTGAAAAAGTGGAATTTGACTGCCGCGCAGTTTGATGTACTGGTGCAGGTTGGTTCTTCGAGGCGTTTATCTCAGCAGGAGTTGGCGGACAAATTATTTGTGACAAAAGGAAATATGACGCAGGTGCTAAGCAGGATGGAGGAGATGGGCCTGATTCGGCGCGAGCAGGAGTGGAAGACGAAGTATTTGTCTTTGACCGAGAAGGGGCAGGCGTTGTTTGACAGCGTAGTTCCCGTGCAGGAGCAATTTCAGGCAGCACAATTCTCTAAATTAGACCGAGAGGAAAGAAGACAACTGCTTCATTTGCTTGGGAAGCTGCAAAAATAAGGAGGACATTTGTATGGAATTTAAGGGCATTCATCACGTATCAGCATTAACCGCAAAGGCACCTGAGAACTTTGCGTTTTATACAAAGGTCATGGGACTGCGTTTGGTAAAGAAAACAGTAAATCAGGATGATCCATCGGTGTATCATTTGTTTTACGGCGATGAAAAAGGAAATCCGGGTACGGAATTGACGTTTTTCGAAATTCCGATGCTTGGGAATATGTATGAGGGAACAAACAGTATTTCCGGTGTGTCGCTGCGTGTTCCGAGCGATGAAGCGCTTGTGTATTGGAAAAAGCGTTTTGCGGAGTTTGGTGTGACGCACGAAGAGATTAAAGAGCGAGCAGGACGCAAAACGCTGGCGTTTAAGGACTTTGAAGGACAACGCCTGCTGCTTGTGTCTGATGAAAACAATACGGGTGTACCAGGTGGTGTCGCTTGGGAAAAAAGTCCGGTTCCAGCGGAGTACGGTATTGTCGGTTTAGGACCGGTGATACTGACAGTACGCGATGCGGCAGCGACTGCGGGCCTTCTTACAGAAGTGATGGGCTTCCGTAAAAAAGGAGCCTATCCATCCTTCGCCGCAGGACAGCCTGATATTTTAGTATTTGAAACGGGTGAAGGCGGTACTGGTGCTGAGGTGCATGTGGAGGAACGAAACGATCTGCCAGTGGAACGTCCGGGCCGCGGCAGCGTGCATCACGTCGCCTTCCGCGTTGCGGATGAAGAGGAGCTGCGCCAATGGATCCGGCGCATTGGGCAAGCGAACTATCCGAACTCCGGGTTTGTAAATCGCTTTTACTTTTACTCCCTGTATTTTAGAGAACCAAACGGGATTTTGTTTGAATTAGCAACGGACGGCCCAGGATTTGACACAGATGAAGACATCCACTCTTTAGGGGAATCCCTTGCATTGCCGCCGTTTTTAGAGCCAAAGCGTGCGCAGATTGAGAGCTGGCTGAAGCCGCTAGATACGAAAATGGAATAAGACTAACGTATCTCTGCTGTTCTACTTCTCGGCTTCTTGTCTATTTTCAGCTGTCTCCACTTATATGTGACACGAGTAAGAAATCACAAGCCTGTAACAGCTTCGACCTATCGAATATGTTGCAGGCTTGTGACGTATGCGACAGGATTTGAAGCTGTTATTTAAAACTTTGTCAGTCGTAGTCCTTTATTTCTCTCCCATTCTGCATACATGACATCCTTATACTGTTTGACTCCTTTTTTTGCGAGTTGTTGCTTAAGCCATGCTTCACTATGACCGGATTCTTCAAGATTATTAGGAATCAGCGCACCATCCATTATCAGTGCAATGGGAAGAAATACATCTTGATGCTTCAGATGGAGATCCTGCTTTGTAGCTGGACTGTATTCGTACTTCGGGGCTACACTGATTTTTCCGTCCACCTCTAAAATGACATACTCTGCTTCGTATATAGAAAAAAAACCTTGGAGCCGTAATAAGTGCTGGAGTTGATTTAAATCTAATTTATTTTTCTTTAACTCTTTATAAACAATTTCTCCCTTATTAATAAGAAGTGTTGGTTTTCCTTCAAGAAGCTTTCGAAGAGGGTATGATTTTAACGTTACAAACTCGATGATATAAATCAGCAACCCCCAAACAAAAATACTGTACACTATTTCCCGCAATCCTACGTTTTTTTCAAATACTGCATCTCCAACAATATTTCCCAGAACAAGCGCTGTAATAAAGTCAAAAGGAGTAATTTGAGCGAATTGAATTTTTCCTAAAATCTTCAACATGATTAAAAGTGCAAGAAATCCGCCTATTAATTCAATAGTCATATCTTTATACAAAGGAACTCCACCCTTTATCAGCATTTTTGCATTTATCGTATCAAGCAGTACCCCTAAAAACACCCTGGTCAATAGTTTCAAAACGAACAAGTTCTTGTCTTTTATATTATTGACAAATGAGACGCTTCATTATGTAACGATAAAACTTTCCGAACGGCAAAGCTCGCTTTGTTAGAGGTGAGATGACAAGCATTGAAGGCAAGTCAAACGAAACTGGCTGGTCATCACAATTGTCACATTTTATTATTAATCCTGTTATTGTAGGAAATGGAACACGCCTTTTTCAAAACGGAATCGATACAAAGGCTTTACAACTGATGCAAATAAGTCTTGCCTAGTGTTCTATTCACTATATATGAAACCAATAATAGCATCAAATGACTGCATGTATAGAAATGAAAAGCCTTTTAGTACTTTGTGTTCACCTCTAAAAACACCCATGAAAAAGTACCTTAACGACTCGCAGAAAGCGAAACCACGTGACGGAAACAAACAACCGAACCGATTCGAAAAATAAGAATGTATAAAATTACTACTATAAAAGTGCATAAACGAGTATGAATAGATAGGAGAGCACTGAATGGGGGAGAGAACATCATGCCTAATGAACAAATGGAACAGCTGGTCAATAATCTTATTCAAATTGAACATGTATCATCCACTTTGTATTTAGCCATGTCAAACTATATGAACAAGTTAAACTTTAAGGGGATGGGGACATGGCTTCGGTTGCAGTCAGAGGAAGAAAGGCTGCATATGCTAAAGCTGATGGATTACCTGGTGAATCGCGGCGGAACAGTTGAACTAAAGGCTGTACCAGCGCAGCCAACCGAGTACGGCACGCCGTTAGAAACATTTCAAAAGGTGCTAGAGCACGAACAGTTTGTCACCAATTCCTATCGTCAAGCGTATGACTATGTGAATAAAATGAACAATGATCAACAAACCTTGATTATCCTTCAAGAGTTTTTAAAGGAACAGGTGGACGAAGAGGCGCAATCTCAAACGATTGTCGACCGCTTAAAATTAGCGCAAAACAATCCGGCAGCGCTGCTACTGTTAGATCAAGAATTAGGAAAAAGGCAGCCTGCGCCAGCTCCGGCTGGGGGATAAGGGAGAAAGAGGATGGATATCTCAGATATCTATCCTCTTCTTATTGTAGCGTTTTTTTAGTTTGGGTCGCCTAAATTCAGCTTAAAGATACCAAAGCCAGCATTGGTAAAGGTGATGTTGCTGCCGGCTTTGATGTATTCTTCTGCCTTTGCAGATGTGGTAAATGTAACGTTTACTGTGCTGTTAATTGGTGCAATGGACCAGTTGTTATCCGCTGTTGGTGTGATTTCCTTCACTTCAGAGATACAGTCTACCAGGATTTGACGGTTTTCAGCTGCTGAATCAACCACAAGCTCGCTGCCCTTCACGCCTGGGAAATTGCCGCCCCCGCTGCGGATTGTCAAATCGATTTTAAATTTTCGGAAAAAATAAGTAATTTATGGTATAGTGTGAAAAGAGGAGGTGATTGTATGATATATAGAAGAAAAACGTATACCATTCAGCCTGAAAAGCTAAACGACTTTAACGATTTTTTTCACACCTATCTATATCCGAACCAAATCAAACACGGTGCAAAGCTGATCGGGCGCTGGGTAAACGAGGCGCAGGATGAGATTGTGGCAATGTGGGCGTATCGTGATAAGAAGCAGTATGAAGAGATTGAACGTAACATTAAAAGCAGTGATTTACATAAAAAGGCGCAGGAAAAACGCAAAGAGCTGGGCGCGTTGTATATCGAAAGCAGGCAAGAGTTCTTCACCGCCACGACCTATTGCCCGCCTCAGCATATCGTCGCAGTCAGCGCTTATATTACGAACGAAGCGGATGAAGTGTTGCTTGTTCGGAATCTGCACCGCGCTGATACGATGGAGATGCCGGGCGGGCAAGTAGGGGAAGGAGAAACGCTGGAGTCGGCGATTCATCGTGAGGTGCTGGAGGAAACAGGTGTACAGGTGCGATTGCACGGCATTACGGGCATCTATCAAAACCTTTCAAGCGGCGTTGTGTGCGTCGTATTTCGCGGCGCGTATGAATCGGGAGAGGTACGAGCGGCAGTCGGGGAAACGTCTGAGGCATTGTTTGTCAAGCCGGAAGAAGCAGAGAAGCTGATTACGCGTGAGCAGTTTTTGGTACGGCTGCGTGATGCAAGAGCGGGCCACTATATCCCGCACGAAGCATTTCGAGTTCGTCCGTACGAGCTCGTCAGTCAGTTTGATGTGAAGCAGGAATAACAAGGAGGAGAAATCACATGCGAATTACCGCAAAATGGACGCAGGAAGACAGGGAATACATTCGCACGAAGTTAATTGAATACAATCTTTCTCAGCTTCCTGAGGAAGTAAATCATCCGATGAAGCCTATTAGCTTTTTGCTCCGAGATGAGCAGGATCAAATTGTAGGCGGTATTACAGGGACGATGTTTTGGCAATGTATGCATGTTGACTTTTTGTGGCTAGAAGAATCTCTGCGCGGCAAAGGATATGGCAAGCAACTGCTAGCAAAGATGGAGGAGGCAGCAAACGAGTACAACTGCCGACTTATCCAGCTTGATACGTTCAGCTTTCAGGCACCGGATTTTTATCAGCGCAAGGGCTATGAGGTCATTGGGATTGTAGATGGGTATCCAACAGAGCTGCATAAGCGTTATTATTTGGTGAAGCGATTAGAAGGTGAGAGAGCGTAAGAAGTATGAAAAAGCGAGGTACCTTATATCATTAGTGCCGAGAAAACCCCTTGCTTCAGCTATGGGGATGAAAGGTACTTAGGATGGGCGTTGGCTTCAGCCAATGTAACCATCCTACATTTTCACTCTTTTCGTTAGATAAATCTATAAAAAATAACATATTTTTGATGCTATGTTGTTAGAGGTGATAGCAGTGAGTAGAACTGTTCAAAGCAACTCTAACATCACATTTGATTGCAAATATCATGTCGTGTTCTGCCCAAAGTACAGGAAAAAAGTATTAGTGAATCCTGTTGATATTCGTTTAAAAGAATTGTTTGTAGAAAAAGCAAATGGACTACAAGCCGATATTTTAGAAGTGGAAATCATGCCAGACCATTGTCATCTTCTCATTTCTTGTGACCCGCAATACGGCATACACAAAATTGTAAAGCAATTAAAAGGGTATTCATCTCGCATATTGCGTACTGAATTTCTTCATTTAAAATCAAGACTTCCTTCACTTTGGACAAATTCCTATTTCGTCGCCACTGTTGGAAGCGTGACTTTAGAAGTAGTCAAACAGTATGTTTTAACTCAAAAAGAAAGGGGTGGTTAATATGCACAAAGCGTTTCAATTTCGTATGTATCCAAAACAAGAGCAAGCAACAATCATTAACAAAACGATTGGTTCTTCACGATTTGTGTTTAACCACTTCTTAGCAAAACGAAAAGAAATCTATGCTTCAGACAAGAAATCTCTTGGATATAATGATTGCGCGAAGCAATTAACAGAACTCAAAAAGGAATTTGTATGGCTGAAGGAGGTAGATTCTACTTCTTTACAG
>NZ_RIAV01000037.1 GCF_003852715.1 Ectobacillus antri | reverse complement strand
TCTCTCGCTCGTGGTCCGCGAGACGCTCTTGCGGGACACCTCACCTCAGGTTTTCTCTCGCTCGTGGTCCGCGAGACGCTCTTGCGGGACACCTCACCTCAGGTTTTCTCTCGCTCGTGATCCACGAGGCCCTCTTGCGGGACACCTGACCTCAAGTTTTCTCTCGCTCGTGGTCCGCAAGACGCTCTTGCGGGACACCTGATCTCTGATTTACTCTCTCTTGTGATCCACGAGGCCCTCTTGCGAGACACCTGACCTCAAGTTTTCTCTCGCTCGTGGTCCACGAGACGCTCTTGCGGGACACCTGACCTCAAGTTTTCTCTCTCTCGTGGTCCGCGAGCCTAGAATTATACCAGTATTAAGAATAAAACGCATATTTGTTTAAAGGTTGCAAAGTTAGCTTTCTATCTAGCACATTGCGGATAACTCTCTTTGAATTGATTCCACACCACTCCCTCATCCGACGGTTTGTCACCTTCTCGTTTGGAAACAGAAACATAAACTCATCCACTGCACGCTCGATAGCAAGTGACTTTTCTTCTCTATGTCCGCAAGTTGCGCACGTTACGTACCTGCCCAGTGATATCGGATATAATTTACAACAATCCGGACAGACTAGTCCCTTGTCTAACTTGTCATACGTGTAATCTGGAGCTGAAATTATCGTCTTTGTGTTTTCGTGAATTTCAATTAACTTGTTTCCAAGCTCTAATTCCTGATTTGTTATTTGTGCTGGCATTGCAAGTTTTTGAAGTAATTTAGGAAGTTGCGGATACATGGTAATAGGAGTATTTTTCGGAGCTCCATACAGTATAAATGTAGGATTGATAAAGATTAAATGGGGTTCCACGTGATAGGTAAGTCGGTGTTGCTGTAGTAATCGTTTAAATTGCGAGATGGTTTTTCGAAGTTGATTGATTGGATTATTTATTTCTTGCTGAGACCCAGAGAACCAGATTTCTCCTTCAATGTAATACTCGTTCTCTAGGTTTTTTACCTCAAACAGATGAATCGTATTTCTCTGTATAAACAGGGAATCAATTTGAAAAACAGAATTCAAATGCTCGAGCAGTAAATCATGCAAAACTACTGCATTCTCTGCAACCGGATTAATCCAATCATCGAATTGTTTCTCTCCTTCAAATCCCTTTCGATATGCACGGTATGTCCTTCCTTCTTCCTCCGTCAGTTCTCTTCTAGCATGTAGCGATGATGCAAACTTAAGATTTCGTGGAATACCCCTCTGTTTTAAAATCAATATACACCACTCCTCTTTTTTGAGTATACGCATGGTAGATTCGATACACAAAAAGCAATTTCCTTTATTTTAGAAAGTACTGTTATTTATTAGTTGGTTACTTCCCAGTCTCTTTGTGACCTGCAAGGCACTCTTGCAGGTCACCTAACTCTGAATTTCCGGTCTCTCGTGCCCCGCGACACGCTCTTGTGGGACACGTAATCCCACTTTTCCCTTCTCTCCTGCTCCGCAACGTGCTCTTGCGGGACACTTAAACTCAACCTTCACTCTCTACTGCCTCACGAGACGATCATGCGGAACAACTAATAAACCTGAACCTAAAAAACCCTCACTCAGAGTAATCTCTAAGTGAGGGTTTATGCAACAAGCTGCGGATATAAGGCTAAATGCCTTACATCATGCCGCCCATTCCACCCATGCCGCCCATGTCAGGCATTGCAGGAGCGTTTGGCTCTGGCTTGTCAGCTACTACAGCTTCTGTAGTTAGGAACATAGCCGCTACGGATGCTGCGTTTTGAAGTGCGGAACGAGTTACTTTTGTTGGGTCTACGATACCAGACTCAAGCATGTTTACCCACTCGCCAGTTGCAGCGTTGAAGCCTGTGCCAACTGCTTCGTGTTTTAGGCGCTCAACAACAACAGATCCTTCTAGACCAGCGTTGATTGCGATTTGACGAACTGGCTCTTCAAGTGCGCGCAATACGATGTTCACACCTGTTGCCTCGTCGCCAGTAGCTTCGATAGAAGCAACTTTGTTGTATACGTTCATAAGCGCAGTACCACCACCTGCAACGATACCTTCTTCAACCGCTGCACGAGTAGAGTTCAATGCGTCTTCGATGCGAAGCTTGCGCTCTTTTAGTTCTGTTTCAGTCGCAGCACCAACTTTAATTACCGCTACGCCGCCAGCCAATTTCGCAAGGCGCTCTTGTAATTTTTCACGATCAAATTCAGAAGTTGTTTCTTCTAATTGAGAACGGATTTGGTTAATGCGAGCTTCAATTGCATCAGCGCTTCCAGCACCTTCAACAATTGTTGTGTTTTCTTTTGTAACCACGATCTTAGCTGCGCGGCCAAGAGAGTTAAGAGTTGCAGATTTCAGGTCACGGCCAAGCTCTTCAGTAATTACTTCGCCACCTGTAAGAGCTGCGATATCTTCAAGCATTGCTTTACGACGGTCACCGAAGCCTGGTGCTTTAACAGCAACTACGTTGAATGTACCGCGAAGCTTGTTCACTACTAGTGTAGCTAATGCTTCACCTTCTACATCCTCAGCAATGATTAATAGAGGGCGGCCTTGTTGTACCACTTGCTCTAGTACTGGAAGGATTTCTTGGATGCTTGTAACCTTCTTATCTGTGATAAGAACGTATGCATTGTCAAGAACTGCTTCCATTTTTTCAGAGTTTGTAATCATGTATGGAGATGCATATCCACGATCGAATTGCATACCTTCTACAACGTCAAGCTCAGTTGTGAAGCCTTTGGATTCTTCTAGTGTAATAACACCGTCGTTACCAACGCGCTCCATTGCTTCTGCAATCAATTGACCTACTTCTTCGTCAGCAGCAGAAATTGCCGCTACTTGTGCGATAGAAGCTTTGCCTTCGATTGGCTTAGAGATTGCTTTTAATTCTTCCACAGCTGTTGCTACAGCTTTTTCAATACCTTTGCGAAGACCCATTGGGTTTGCGCCAGCTGTTACGTTTTTCAAGCCTTCACGAATCATTGCTTGTGCAAGTACAGTTGCAGTTGTTGTACCGTCACCAGCTACATCGTTTGTTTTGCTAGCAACTTCTGCAACAAGCTTTGCACCCATGTTTTCGAATGCATCTTCAAGTTCGATTTCTTTTGCAATTGTTACACCGTCATTTGTGATAAGAGGAGAACCGAACTTCTTCTCTAGTACAACATTGCGTCCTTTAGGACCAAGTGTAACCTTTACTGCATTTGCAAGAGTATCTACCCCGCGAAGCATTGCACGACGAGCATCTTCACTGAACTTAATATCCTTTGCCATGTTTCATTACCTCCCTGGTTTTGTGGTATTTATAAATTAGCCTACGATAGCCAAAATGTCACTTTCACGTAAGATTAAGTATTCGGAACCTTCGTATTTTACTTCTGTGCCGGAATACTTTGAGAAGATAATACGGTCACCCACAGCTACTTCTAGAGCTACGCGCTCTCCATTTTCAAGCACGCGTCCTGTGCCAACTGCCACTACCTTGCCTTCTTGCGGCTTTTCCTTTGCAGTGTCCGGTAAAACGATACCGCTTGCAGTTTTTTCTTCTGCTTGAACAAGCTCAATTACAACGCGATCACCTAATGGCTTTAGCATGAAAATAACCTCCTCAATTTATATGTAGATTCTGATTATTAGCACTCGATATCATTGAGTGCTAACACACTTATTATAATAATGAATCTCATTTTGTTTTGCAAGTAAAAACATACAATTTTTTTCACACAATGATGCAACAATTTTTTATATACAACTAGCTTTAGCACCGATACACAAAAACCTTTACCCTATACTATGGTTTACTGCATATCGAGCGTTCTTCCTTCCTAATCTAAAAACAGGTACTGTATTTTAAATCTGTTATAGTATATCCAAAACCATTCGAGACATTCTTTTCGTTATTTTTTTATCTGCTGTGTTACAATAAAATACATACCACACGTTCATTTCTCTAAAAAAAGCAAATGTCCTTTTAAAACGAGAGAATTTAAAAAAGAAAAGGAGACATAATCATTGAAGAAACGTTATTGGTGGGTTATTTTTACATATGTGCTTATGCAATTTTCAAGCATTGTCGGTATTCCTCTTTTGGAAATGACTGGTCAATATGACCGCTACACAGGAAATACAAAGCTGCAAATGCTTGTCGGACACTGGGGTATTATTAGCTTTGCAGTAGCCTTACTTATTATTGTATTACTCGTAAAAAATGATCCTGACTTCCCGCGTCACGAAAAGGCATCACCAGGGAAAACCCTTATGTGGATGGTCTTGGGTGTATTTTTGGCTTATACCGCACAAATTGTGGCGGCAACTATTGAGATGAACTTATTAGGAATTGAGCCCGGTTCAGATAACACAAAGGCTCTGGTCGAAATTGCCGAGCTAACACCTTGGTTTATTATTGTTACATCCATTATTGCACCGATTTTAGAAGAGATTGTTTTTAGAAAGATACTCTTTGGTGCACTCTATAAACGATTTAACTTTTTTATCGCAGCAATTATCAGCTCGCTCATATTCGCTGCCGTCCATGGGGAGTTTTCTCACCTCTTAATTTATACAGCGATGGGATTGGTATTTGCCTTCTTGTACGCGCATACGAAGCGCATTATCGTACCGATTGCGGCGCACGTGATGATGAATACCATTGTAGTGTTAATCAATATTGTTTTTAAGGACGATTTGGAGCGCATTATGCGCGAAGCTGAGAACATGCAATTTATTTTTGGAGGATTTTAAAAGATGCAACGATCACCTTTGTTTATGGCAACTTTGTACTTTATACTAGGCAGCATCTTTACATATTTGGCTGTTACAAGCGTACAAGATACGATTTGGAACTTTTACACACTATTGTTGGTGGCAATGGCTACATTTGATTTTGGTCTTGCTCTTCGCCTTGTTATTTATATGAGCCGCAAAAAATAAAAACTCCGCGCACCACTGCGCGGAGTTTTTATTTTGGATAGTTTTTCAAAAAGTAAACAAGCGTTTGTAGCTCTACTGCTAAATCAATATGATGAATGCGGATATGTGCCGGTACATCAATACGCGCTGGCGTAAAATTTAAAATACCTTCAATACCCGTCTTAGCAAGCCTGTCCGCAACAGACTGTGCCACTCCTGCAGGAACTGTTAAAATGGCCACTTTGACGTTATCAGGTAATTCTGTCTCAAGATGATCCAAATGATAGACAGGAATTTCGCCAATTTGTTTGCCGACCTTATTTTCATCCACATCGAACGCAATTTCAATTTTTGTGTTATTGTTCTTTGTAAAGTTATAATGTAAGAAAGCGGTTCCTAAATTTCCTACCCCGATTAAGGCTACACGCGTGATATCCTCTTGATCTAATGTTTGGCTAAAAAAAGAAAGAAGGTAATTTACGTTATACCCGTATCCTTTTTTCCCGAGTGCACCAAAGTAGGAAAAGTCTCTTCGAATCGTAGCCGAATCTACTTTTACAGCTTCACTAAGCTCAGCAGACGAAACGCGTTGCTTTCCTGATAGAGATAAGTTTTTAATGAAGCGATAATATAATGGCAGCCGCTTGGCAGTTGCATGCGGGATTTTAGGTTGGTCCATTATTAGCACCCCTTTTCTATTTATATGAATCAAGATGGGCTACAATCCTATTGATTGAGAAGTTTCCCTGTATAATGAGATATAGGTATCCAATGTAGTATGGTAGACTATATCTGATATGCATATCGAGACACCCATGCATGTTAATAGAGCCTTTCTCTACAACAGTTGCTGTTTCTATTTATATTGTATAGAACGCACTATAACTATTTTAACTATACACTATCTTCGACATAGTTGAAAAATATAAGTTTCCAGAAAATTTGAGGTGAGATGTAATGATTTTATTGCAGGTGAACGGATTAACAAAGTCATTTGGTGCGGACATTATTTTATCTAATATTAAGCTCGAGATACAATCGCGAGAGCGCGTCGCTTTGGTAGGACGAAACGGTGCGGGCAAATCAACTTTATTAAAGATTATTGCAGGTGAAATGTCATATACCAGCGGCGAAATTATTAAATCAAAAGATGTGACAATTGGATATTTAGCACAAAATACCGGCTTAGAAACGTCCGCTACGATAGGAGATGAAATGCGCACTGTATTTGCACATTTGCAGTATATGGAGCAATCTTTACGAAATCTAGAGCAGCTGATGGGCCAGGAAGAAATTTTTACAGATACTGCTCGCTATGAAAAGCTGTTGACTGAATATGATCGTCTGCAGCAGGAATATAAAGATCAAGGCGGTTATCAATACGAAGCCGATATTCGCTCCATTTTAGCAGGACTTGGCTTTCCTCAGGAAACACATAGCATCAGTATCTCAACGTTGAGCGGGGGGCAAAAAACACGCCTTGCGCTCGGTAAAATGTTATTAACAAAGCCTGATCTTCTCATTTTGGACGAGCCGACCAACCATTTGGATATTGAAACACTTTCTTGGCTTGAGCAATATCTCCAAGGCTACCCAGGCGCAATTTTAATCGTTTCACATGACCGTTACTTCTTAGATCGTATCGTCACACAAGTGTATGAAATCTCCAACACACAAAGCAAACGGTACGTAGGAAATTACAGCAAATACTTAGAACAAAAAGCTGCTTGGTACGAGTCTGAAATGAAACGTTTTGAAAAGCAGCAAGATGAGATTGCCAAACTACAAGACTTCGTGCAGCGAAATATTGCCAGGGCCTCTACTACAAAGCGCGCCCAAAGTCGACGAAAGCAACTAGAACGAATGGAAGTATTAGATAAGCCTCTAGGCGATGAAAAATCTGCTTCTTTTCACTTTAACATTGAACGCCAGAGCGGCAATGATGTGCTACAAGTAAAAGATGTAGCAGTTGGTTACAACGGAAACAAAGTAATTCAAAACATTACCTTACAGCTTACAAGAGGAGACAGCGTCGCTTTAGTAGGTCCGAATGGGATCGGGAAGTCAACACTTTTAAAAGCACTCACACAAAAACTTAATCCCATCAACGGGACTATTTCCTACGGATCTAATGTATCCATTGGCTACTATGACCAGCAACAAGCTGAGCTTACTTCCTCTAAGCGTGTCTTAGATGAGCTATGGGACGAGTTTCCACTGCAGCCGGAAAAGGAAATACGTACTGTACTAGGGAACTTCTTGTTTTCAGGGGACGATGTGTTAAAGCCGGTAGCCTCATTAAGCGGCGGGCAAAAGGCGCGCCTCGCACTGGCAAAGCTCATGATGAAAAAGTGCAACGTTCTAATTCTTGACGAACCAACTAACCACCTAGATTTAAGCAGTAAAGAAATACTAGAAAATGCACTTGTAGATTATCCAGGGACTATTTTATTCGTTTCGCATGACCGTTACTTTATTAATCGAATCGCGACTAAGATTATTGAATTGTCACCTGTCGGAGCTGTCGAATATTTAGGTGACTACGATTATTATGTGGATAAAAAAGCTGAGGCCCTAGAACGAGCTCGTTTACAACAAGAAGCAGCATACACACCTTCAGTTGAACAACCTGTCGAAAAGACTTCTTATCAGGAAGATAAAGAACGTAAAAAGCAAGAGCGCCAAAAAGCACGAAGACTTGAAGAGCTGGAAGAGCTCATTATGAACTTAGAAGAGAAGATTACAGAACTAGAAGAGCTGCTTTGTTTACCAGACGTGTACCAAGATTATGAAAAGGTACAACAAATCAATACAGATAAGGAAGTTATGCAAACACAACTAGAAGCGGCTATGACGGAATGGGAGCAATTACAAATATAATATAGTGTACTTTTGCTCACTGGTACTTATTGATTGGCGTACGGGTTGAGACCCCTGTAAAAATCCAACCCTCGTAACGGAAATCTACAAAAAGCTTTAACAGCGCCATAATAGAAAAAGTCAGTGTTAATAACACTGACTTTTTCACATTACTCACAGACTTATACACATAATATAAGTAGATATTGCGCATAAAAACAGACTTTTCCACATTATCCACAAAAGTATTCACATATAAATTTAAAATTTATCCCATATGAATTTTAATTTTATTCACAACAAATTACAATTTATCAACAAAACACACAACTTATGCACAGTTTTTCCACAGGTTTTACTGTGCTTCTAAATCTAGCCCTGGCTGTGCATTTAATGACATCGTGGCTCGTTTTCCTTTCTCATAAGCAATTGTACCTGCAGCGGCAATCATCGCGGCATTATCTGTACATAAGGATAACGGTGGAATCACAAGCTCTATCGGCTCGGCGGTAAACGCTTCCTCTAATGCATTTCGCAATCCTTTATTAGCTGCAACACCTCCTGCAAGAAGAACCTGTTTTACTTCATATTGTTTTGCTGCACGCAGGGTTTTTGTTACTAGTACATCTACAACACTTGCCTGAAAGCTTGCTGCGAGCGTTTCTGGCGCGATGGTCTCTCCGCGCTGCGCAGCGTTATGCACAGTGTTGATAACTGCTGATTTTAATCCACTAAAACTAAAATCGTATGAGTCTGGCTCAAGCCATGCACGTGGTAAATCAAGAGTTGGCTCTCCTTCATGTGCAAGACGATCAATATGAGGACCGCCCGGATATGGGAGAGATAATGTTCTTGCTACTTTATCGTACGCTTCTCCTGCCGCATCATCACGCGTTTCACCGATTACTTCAAATGAGCCGTGTTTTTCCATATATACAAGCTCTGTATGACCACCTGAAACTACCAAAGAAAGCAACGGAAATTTCATCTCTTGTACGAGACGGTTCGCGTAGATATGTCCAGCAATATGATGAACCCCCACGAGCGGAATATCATGTGCAAACGCAATTGCCTTGGCTGCTTGTACACCAACTAACAACGCTCCTACTAAACCAGGACCTTCTGTTACTGCAATAGCACTTAAATCGGCAAATGTTACACCAGCCTGCGCCAACGCTTCCTCTAAGACAATCGTAATTTGCTCTACATGATGACGTGATGCAATTTCAGGAACAACCCCTCCAAAGCGCTTATGACTTTCAATTTGAGATGATACGATGTTTGATATAATTTCTGTTCCGTTTTTTACAATAGCCACTGCTGTTTCGTCACAGCTTGTCTCAATACCCATTACCAATATATCTTTTTTCATAAATTCACCCACATTATAAGAGCATCCTCATAGTTATCGGTGTAATATCGCTTTCGAATACCACCATTTAAAAAGCCGAGTTTACGATATAAATTTTGTGCAGTTTCATTGGATACCCTCACCTCTAGCGTCATGGTTTTTGCTCCCTTTAAACGCGCTTGATTCATACAGTATGTTAATAGCTGTTCACCTAGCTTGCGGCCGCGACAGGAAGGGTGAATCGCAATATTAGTAATATGAGATTCATCTACGATCAGCCACATCCCGCAGTATCCAATGACTTCATTGGCCTCTTCCGCAACGATGTAATATGCATACTCATTTGCTGTTAGTTCTCTTTCAAAAGCTTCAGGAGTCCACGGGATTGCAAAGGAAAGATTCTCAATAGCAGCAACTGCCGGTATATCATTCAGCTCCATATTTCGAAACGTTACCACCTTGTTCATGTTCATACCCTCTATTTATTTTGATTTGCAAGCCATGTTGCCTCTGCTTCTGCTAAGCGAAGATAGTTTGGTACAAATGTATGCACATCTGCTTCTTCTGCATGTAAACCAAGTAGTCCTAGCTCCGATGGACGTGGATTATGCAGTGTGCTCCCAGCGAATACAGCACGATCTCCCAAAGCAGCTTGAATGGTTCCTCGATGTATGTCCACGTCATTACCAATAAATAAAACACGCTTATCCGTTTCTTGTATAGCAGTTAACCAATCTTGAATCAGCATTAATCGATCTTGTTTGACAGTCTCCAATGTTTGTCCATATGTATAAAGTCCTGTAAATACCTGCTGCCTTCTTGCATCAAATAAGGGGCAAATATAACCTTCAAAGCCTCGCCCATTTGCTGCTAACACTGCTAAGCTAGAAACACCGGAAAGCGGAATCTGAAGCGACCATGCCAAGGTTTTGGCGGTGGTTACCCCGATTCTTACACCTGTATATGAACCGGGGCCTTGCGCTACAACAATCTTATTTAAATCCTTAGCCTTTACATCACATTGCTGCAGTAGCATTTCAATGCTCGGCATCAACCGCACAGCATGGTTTTTCTTAATATTTGTTATATATTCACCTACTACAGCTTCTCCGTCTAATAAGCTAACACCCAATGTATAGTTAGACGTATCAATTGCTAATACTTTCATTGCTTAAAAGCTCCTCACATAATCTAGTATAGCGCTCTCCTACCGGCTCAAAAATAATATATCTTTCGTCGTTACCTTGATGAAATAAACTTACCTTTAAATAAGCTTCCGGAAGAAATTCTTGAATTAAGTGTGCCCATTCCACAACTGTAACGCCATCTCCGTAAAAATAATCATCAAAGCCTAAGTCTTCTCCGCTCTCATGTAATCTATATACATCCATATGGTAAAGAGGAAGACGCCCTTTGTATTCTTTGATAATCGTAAAGGTAGGGCTGTTGACAACGCGTTTTATATCCAGTCCTTTAGCGAGCCCTTTTGTAAAAGTTGTTTTACCTGCACCTAAATCTCCTTCTAGAAGCAAAACAGCTTGCGGGTTAAGCAACTTGCCTAGAGACTCTGCAATATGCATGGTTTGTTCTGATGAGGCTGTATGCCATTGATAGGCTGACATGATATCACCACCACTTTATGTAATAATTATAGTATACCCGTTTATCTGAACTTCTCCACTTACTCATTGGGGGACATCCTTCACATTCCTTGAAGATGGAGGTTCACCTATTTGGGATAAAAGAGTTGAGACACTTTATTATATACGGTACATGAAATCCATGCACAAAAAAACCTTAGGATACACTCCTAAGGGTTCATTTTAAAATATGGCGGTCCCGACCGGGATCGAACCGGCGATCTCCTGCGTGACAGGCAGGCATGTTAACCGCTACACCACGGGACCTTGGTTGCGGGGACAGGATTTGAACCTGCGACCTTCGGGTTATGAGCCCGACGAGCTACCGGACTGCTCCACCCCGCGACGATAATGAATAACTTAAATTTTACCCTGATTTAACTTATCAAGGACTGTCCCTTCCTCTGCAAGTCTATTCTAAGATGAGTCATGCGTCGGGACAACTGTCGCGAATTCGAGGAAGCTTATTCAGCGTCGCTCCACCCCGCGACGATAAAAATCTTATATAAGGTATGCCTAGCGACGTCCTACTCTCACAGGGACAAGGTCCCAACTACCATCGGCGCAAAAGAGCTTAACTTCCGTGTTCGGTATGGGAACGGGTGTGACCTCTTTGCCATCATCACTAG
>NZ_RIAV01000036.1 GCF_003852715.1 Ectobacillus antri | reverse complement strand
TTGACTCTCGTGCTCCGCAAGCGCTTCTACCGGATCACCTACGCGTGCAAACCTTACCTCTCGTGCCCCGCAAGCGCTTCTCCTGGGACACCTGCGCTCGGAAATTTTGACTCTCGTGCCCAGCACGCAACCGTCCATACACAGAACAACCTATCATATTGGTTGTCGTTTCCACACGCTTCCCCTATAATGATAAGTGTACGTACGAAAAAGGGGAGGTCATGTACATATGTTCAAGAAGGTTGCTTCAGATATGCTGGGAATTAGCGATGTTGGTATCGTGATTAAGCCTGCGGATTACGATAAGGTTGATACAGATGATTATATTTTGCACGAGGACAACGAGAAGATTTTCTTCCTAATCAAATCAAAAAGTGATGAGTATTGCTTTACGAACAAAGGACTTGTACACCTAGACGGCGTGAATGCTGTAAGCAAAAAGCGCACACTGCGCCGCTACAACTACAGCGCCCATCCGATTTCCGACGTACTGCTAGAAACAGCGGGCACAGTAGACTTGGATGTGGAGCTTAAATTTCAGCTAGGCGCTAAACACTACTCCATTGACGTACACAAAAAACACCTAGAAGAGCTGAAAGACCTCTACAAGGCTCTCTTAAAAATTTCCGAGATTTCTCACGAAAACGAAATCATCCTGGACTACGCCAACAAAAGCTTACAGCTTACCGCTAGCACATTAGCGCGCACGGCGCAAACGGAAGAAAAGCTGGTCGAGCAGTTTACAGAGATCAACCAAGTAGCCTTTAACTGGCTAGTAGACGCGCGCAAGCAATACAAGATTCAAGACTTTGGTTTTGTATTTGAAAAATATATTAATAACTAAGTAGATAGGGAGAGGCTTTTGTCTCTCTTTTTTGTGTAGACTTTAGATTACCACACAGATAGCCTTGTTCTTGTGTCATTTTCATCTGTAACATAAGCAAGATTATGAAAACCTTTTACCTTCGCATTTTGATATAAGCCTTCAAGTTTTTCCTTGTCCTTGCAGTAAATAGTCACATAGATAGAATCAACAACTAACAACACGAGCTGACAATCGCTGCTTACAAATTCCTCATAGGTTTCAACTAGTAATGACTTCTTCCCTTTTGGGTAGGCCTGTAAAGTTACAAAGATAAGATAATACCTATTTTCTTCTAAAAGCTTTCTAAGAAATAAGCCATCTATCCCGTTTACCGCTTTTGGAAAAAGAGGATCCTGTAACTTGTTATCCTCTACTAAATAGGACTCTTCTCCACCACTTGCCCAAACAAATTCAGTAACCCCAAAGGGCATTACTATCTCCCAAAGCAAGTTACCGAATTCATGAGGAATTTCAAAACTTATACCTCGTTTCATGTCTTATCCTCTGCCCTTATATATTGATTCTCAATGAATAAGCAAATAATAACGCCAGAACAATTACAATAGTGTATTTGGAGAACTGTTTGAGTCTATCACTTTCAAACGTTCTTAATAGCAGGTAGAAAAATCCAACTACCCAAATACCATTTTGAAAAAAGGTGGAAATTATATTTTTTAACATATTGGTAATAAAATATAGATCTATTTCTATGCCTCCTAATCTAATATTACTATTACTGAACTATACATTAAATTTCGGCTACCTTAAACTGTTATATGTGTCTGTCATTTCAAATACAAATGAGGTTAATAGAAATTTTTGAAATTAGTATCCTAGATTTACTATTACAAATAGTAATACATAACCTAGTCAACGTTAGGTGTACTGTTCCTTTTATTTACCTATCTATACAAAATTGTTTGTTACTCAATAACATAATCATCTTTTGAAGTTAATTCACTTGTATTGAACAGGTGCTTTTTATCTAATCCTGAATCCATAAATTCGTCAAATAGGATCAAGCTGCGTTTTCCCATTCTTTGTTCTTCGTTTCTCATATTGTCTCTTATCATTAAAGTGTCTTTATCTGCCCAAAGTACAACATATTTTACATCTATATGTAGGTCTTTTAGATTTTCACTCAGCCGTCTTGCATCGTCTGGAAATGCTACATAATCTATCACAACATTGCTTCCATAAGTAACAAAGTTCCTTGTAAGTTGTGAAATATTATGCCAAATCAAAACATGCTCTTGTTCACTTTCCCATGGTTTTTCTCTTCCATTTATATGCATATGGCTTATGTAGTCTCTAGATAAATACGCACTATTGAATAGTTTCTTTACCAGTTCTTTTGATGTGGTTGATTTACCTACTCATGCTGGTCCTGAGAGGATAATTACATTTCTTAAATCCTTCTGCTCCAAAATTAAGTCCTCCTTTACCTCTTGTTTCTTCAACAATCCTGTTACGTTTACTGAATAATCCAATTTGAATATAATACCATAAAATTAATTTTTTTCTATTTTATTTAAACATAACCATCTTTACAAAAGACTATTTTTGTAAAGATGGTTGTGTTTCCACATATAATCATAGACTCTTAATTCCGAATACTATTTTGACTTTGTTTCGATTCTTTTTTGTCTTTTTAAAGCCTTCTTTTGAATCTAAAATAACAACTATTTTTCCTAACCAAACTCTTAAATATAAAGATTGCAATTTTATAGGCCGTACGATTCCTTGCTCCTCGAATTCAGTGCCATCATTTAATTCTGTTTCAGTTCTTATTATCCATTTATTCCCTATTCCGAATTCAATAAATTTCAAATCGACATCCCCTTTATTAAGACTACACCGTTCTCAACATCTAAACGGTTACTTGGTTAGATGCTTGACAAGAAGAAATAAGCATTTGTTCACCTTGTTTGTCACACGCTAAAATTTTTTCCTAATTCAAGCAAATGGAACCAATAGAGATTTAAATGTAGATGATAATTATTTCATTATGAAGACTGATTATCCTTTTTCATTTACATAACAAGTTAGACAAATAATAGCTGAAACTATGGTTAAGTAAGTATGATTCAGAATGTTTGTTTAGTTCTTGGAGAATGTAACCCATATGCGCGAATCTGTCGATCGGTTTTCCTGGCTCTTTTATCATATAGTGAATTAAGCATAACAAAAAGCCATAGGATACACCCACAGCTTGCAGAAGCCCGTTTTCTAACACTGCTTGCTGAGCAACCGTACAAACTACCTACACCTAACTACGATAAAATGAACGAGACATTTCCTCTTTTGAAAGATTTTTTTGAAGTTCTTCCTTTCCAATACTATTAAATTTAGATGTTGTTCCAAATTTAACATCAGGCATCAGAGCTTGACCGATAATTAAATCCTCACCAAAGCCTAAATTTAATAAAGTTGGCTTTAACTCTTCTGTGATTCTTATCCCAATGAAATAACTCTTACCTTCTTGCAATTTACCAATATACTTTGTCTACATTTCTGATGCTTTTTCCTTTAATTAACATAAATAATGTACCTCACTATAGATTATTGGTGCAGAAAAGCAACAATTGTCTAGTTAACTTAAATACTACTTATCCTCCTTTACTCTCCAATTCACACAACAATCCATAGAAAAAAGTCAGACAGAACAAAAATAATTTACTCTTGATTTATTTATAATTATCATATTATAATCAAATAATTTTATGTTATGTGAACATGCGCACCTCTTTTAATTGTATAAAAAACGACCTTTTTATCAACGTCATTGATTTATATTTGTTTTTTGAAAGCGCTCACAAAATAAGTTTTGTCACAAGTCATAAATACACAGATTTGACGAAAGACTTAGATTTCTATAATCTCATTTTAGGAATATTGGGGGGCGTTAAGCGATGAAATTTTCTATAACGGCAAATTATTATAATATGCGTGGGGACTTAACCTATGATAACGGGGTTATTACTGGAAATCCTTTATTAGTAGACGCTTTAATCGACGAAGCAGGATTTAGAAAAGGAAAAACTATTGGTGTAATGAATTATAAGCCTGCCGGCGACATTTTGGAAGATCCGTCCGCTACTCGTCTAATTATGGAACTTATTTTTACAGATATTACGTATCACGGCGACAAGCCCGAACTTCCCGACGTGGACGATAGGATTATTTTATAATGCGAGGGGGGTATAATCCTGTTTTATCTGGTTCATCCAGTTGCAAATTATGACCAGCATGTTCTAAAGTGACAGTGCGAATACTTACAAAGCTATCTTGTACGGATTGTGCATCTGTAAAGCCAACTACTTGATCTTGTTGACCAGGAATCATAAGAGTTAAAGACTCATACATCGAGTCAAACAGTGAAGACTCAAAGGAAAATGCATAACCATTGGACTGATAGTGATTGAGCTAGTCAGCTTGAGCCACTTGTAATGCGGGATAGATTTCCTCTAAATATCTTTTAAAAGACTAGTTTGCAACATGAAACGCCATTGAACGATAACTCTTAAAGGCTGCTTCATTTCCTATAATATCGGTGTCACGCCTGCCGGAGGCGTACAAAAGTTAGGTCCAGGAGTGCAATTTGTTGTCACCATATATCCCCCTTCTTTAGAGCTAGTACATAATCTATAAAGAAAGGTCATAAATGGTATAGGTATTTGGACAAGTTTATCAAAATATGTTTATCCCCATCATTCAAATGCACTGCTCCTCTGGACCTATCCATCACTTTCTTATCCTAAAAAAGCCAGTCATCCCTATTAATATCACCTTTCAGAATACGCCTCTGCTACAACCTGGCACATCCAGCCATTACAACAGCTCAATATACCCTTTCGTTCCATGCACGCGAATTCGCTGTCCATCTTGTATCACCTTAGTAGCACCTTCTACTCCGACAACTGCCGGCAAGCCGTACTCACGGGCAATCACCGCCCCGTGCGTCATCAGGCCGCCCACCTCAGTCACCAGACCTTTTATGGATACAAATACTGGTGTCCAGCTTGGGTCGGTAAATGCTGTTACCAATATATCTCCCTCTTCAATATCCGCTTCTTCTATACTTGCAATCACGCGCGCACGTCCTTCTATAACTCCAGCGGAAACAGGCAAACCTACTAGCGCCCCGGCCGGGATATCGTCACGCTTGTACGCGCCGTTTATCATTTCACCATCAGACGTCAGTACCCGCGGCGGCGTTAGCTTTTCGTATAACCGGTACGCCTCTCTTCGTTTGTCGATGATGTCATAATCAAGCGTCTGCGTGCGCACCACATCGCGAAGCTCCTCAAAAGTTAGTTCATATATATCTTCCTTTTTCCGAATCACATGGGCCTGCACCAGCCGCTCAGCTTCTCGCAGTAAAGCCTGCTTATACACAAAATAGCGATGAATCATGCTGTATTTTGGATATTCACGATAACCGATAAAATGACGCAGTGTATCAATTCTTTGTTTCGTTTCCTGCGCCTTTTGTTCTCCGTCCTCTAACTGCCGCAGGCGCTGCAATAGCTCTTCTTCCTTTCGTAAAGCCGCTTCTCGCCCTTGTTCAAATTTGCGCTGGCTGGCACCTTCAGTAAAGTTTTTGATATTCGTCAGCAGCATCGGCACAAGCGCCGCTGGGTGTTCTGCCCAGCGCGTTCTCGTTAGATCAATCTCCCCAACGCATCGCATACCGTATCGCTGTATATATGATACAATCGCATCTTTCGCTTCCTGCCCGCCCTCAAGCTGGGACAAATCCTCCAAAAAGGTATCCTCACGTACCTCCTGCAAATACGCAACCACCTCTGGATACGGTCGAATCACATCAGCCACATCCAACAGCGCCAACCCCATTTCCGAGGTAATATTATGCGGCACGGATTGAGACAGCGTATCTGCGGCCTGTTTTTCGCCTAGCCACTTCTCCATATGTTCATTAATCCACGCGGCAGCCTGCATCCCGGCCATAATCACACCAATACTTTGCGGATCGAATAAACTCGCCTGTAATTGCTTGATATCCTCTAGGATAAAGGAGAAAACCTCGTCTCCTGTTTTTGTTTCGATGCGCTGCTGTAACGCTTGAATTTCGTTTTCCCTGCTTTCCATTAACTCCGCAACGATTGATGGATCATATTCTGGTGTTTGTAAAACAGGCATAGGCCGCTGCGGCGTTTCCACTTCCTTCACAAAGCCGCGCTCAATCACCGTCAGCAGCGCGTCTTTCATCAGCGGTTCCGCCTCTCCGATTGTTTGTAACAGCCTAGTTTGCCCGGCCGCCGAAGCTAGCTGCGCCGTCACATCCACAAACAATCTGCCCCCAGCGACACGCATCGGCGCGCGCGTTGTTAACAGAAAGAAGGACAAGCCAAGCGGCTTTATCGCATCCGTCATCATTTGCTGGTGACCCACTGACACATATACACGATTTTCTTCATCCTCAGCTTGTGGAATGGGAAACAACGTCGTAATCGCACGGCTCTGCAGGATATAAAAGCTATCATCCACCACACACCACTCGATATCCTGCGGACAGCCAAAATACGCTTCAATTCTTCTCCCCAGGCGGGCCAGCTCTACAATTTGATCGTCCGTAAGCGCCTGCGCCTGTTGCAGCTGTGCATCGACCTCCCTTGTCTCCGTTCCGCTTGCTTGCCGCGCATACATGGCCAGCTGTTTCGTAGCGATAATCTTCTCGACAATCTCCCCTTCCCGCACTTTATAACAATCCGCAGATACCAAGCCGGAAACCAAGGCTTCTCCCAGCCCAAAGCCAGCGTCAATGGACAACACCTTACGGCTCCCGGTAACCGGATCAGCTGTAAAGGCAATCCCTGAAGCCTTGGGAAACACCATTCTTTGCACAATCACAGCGAGCTGCACCTCACTATGATGAAATCCCTGCTGCAGGCGGTAGATCACCGCACGCTCTGTAAACAAAGAAGCCCAGCACTTACGAATATGATTCAAAATCTCCTCTTTACCGATCACATTGAGATAGGTATCCTGCTGCCCCGCAAACGAAGCATACGGCAAATCCTCAGCCGTCGCACTCGAACGCACCGCATACGGCATATCCTCACCAAAGCGAGAAAGGAACTCACCAACCGCCTTACGAACAGCCGCAGGAATCTCCGCCGCCAAAATCGTTTCCCGAATGCGCCTGCTGGTATCAACAATGCGCTGCCTATCACCCACTTGTAACGTCGCAAGCTCCGCCAGCAACTCCTGCAGCACCTCACTCTCTCCAAGCGCCTGTTGAAAGCACGGGGTTGTTACACAAAACCCCTCAGGTACACGAATGCCCTCTAGATTGGATAACGCCCCCAGGTGCAAGGCCTTTCCGCCAACAACCGCAAGCTGTGTGTCCTGTATGTCGGTAAGATCGAGAATCAAAGCAGTCATACCTATCCCTCCTAACTGTATGTTTTATTGATTGTAGCAGTACCCGGCTTAGAGAAACAGTCTGTGTTTGTGATTTTTGGTGTGGTATAATTAAGTTAGGCGGGGGATAGGTTTTTTGGTGGAGTGATTTAAAAAATTAGGCAGACCGGTTTAGTGGTCTACCTTGTTGGTTTTTCGGTTTATAGTTGTATAAAATGATAAAGTAATTATAGACCATGCCCCCCTAGTTACACGAGTTGTTAAAACCATTTGCAGAAACGAAAATCTAACCTTTAGCGTGATAATAACACGAATCTCCGCATTCCTTAGATTAAGTCTGACCAATCCGCATAAGCAATAGCAGATCCATTGCCAAAATGTTTGAGCAATCGCTCTGTATTATTCTGTAACTTCTGAAGCATTTCTGCTGAAACCTCTTTACCTTCAAAAGCGCTGCGACCTGCACAATCTCCTTAATCATAAAATTGCCAGCTATCCGGCATGTAAGCACATACAATTTTTCCTTTAAGAACTCCCACTACTACCTCAATATAGTCCACACGCTTTCTATCAATCTTCCAGAACCCTCTGGTCGTTTCATATAAATCATTGTTTCGATGTTCTAACTCCCCGTGAATCTTAACCATTAAAATACTTTGTTTCATAAAAATCCCCCTCTTTTCTACTGAACTTTTATAATCAACAGGATAAGCTTTCTTCTTCTATTTTTTAACTTTATAATAAAATACATAGATACAAAAGGGGGATGACACATGCAACTTGCAACCTTACTTGCAAAAGCAACAGAATACAAACATGATCAGCAATATCTTTCAGAAAAACAACAAGGACACACAGACTTTTTAAATCGTTTTCCATTACATACGTTACAAGATTTGTCCATAGAAGAATTTGCAGATACAAGAACAAAGGATTGTTTTAACTATTGGCTAGAAAAGAAGAATATTCTAGGTGGTATCGGTGCAGGAAACGCTTCAAAGTTTGGTATTTATTTATCTAAAGCCGGTGAGTATTGCATGGGGTACGGTAACCATAAAATCGTCCTAACAGATGAAAAATTAGAAACTACGTTTACTAGCCTGAAGCAAGATATTATTCACATGATTCAACTGGCAAAAGAAGATCGAATCCAAGAAATCCAAGAAATGGATACCTCTCTTTTCAATATGGTTGCTTTAAAAATCTTAAACATCTATGTACCGGAGAAATTTATTAATATCTATTCTCCCCCTATTTTACTGGAGCTTGGTCGTGAGCTTGCTATTCATCAAAAGCTACTTGTACCACAAAAATCAATTCAATTAAACTATGAAGTTTTACGCAAATTACAAGCCTTAGACGCATTTTCACAATGGTCCAATCAAGAAATCAGCAAATTCCTTTGGGACACCTTTTCAGAGAGAGATAAAGCTCTTGATAATAATATGAAATATTGGCTTTTAGGGCATACATATGGTGATGAAGGCTCTATTCTGAATTACCTCCTTCATAACAACTGCATTGCGGTCGGCTTTTTATCAGAGGACCTTTCTCCTTACTTAACGACGGAAGACTTGGACGACATCATTGATCAGAAAGAACCTTCCTCAACTGGTCAGAAAGCATTAAAACAATTTTTTACTATACAAGAAGGTGATATGGTTGCTTTAAAATCAACCTATACTCGAAAAGTAGATGGAAAGACACTTTCAGTTTTAAAAATTAGTGCGATTGGTGTTGTAACAAGTGATCCGATAGATGGATATACATTCTCAGACAGCTTCGGACATCTGCTTCCTGTACGCTGGATTAATACTGAAGAAAGAGAATTTATTGGATACGGTGGTTACCGAAGTGCCATTAATCAGGTAAAGTCAAAAAGTACAATTAATCTTGTATTTAGACAAGAGGAAATCCTTACTACAAACCCAGCAACAGATGATACGACAGAAGCACTTCCCAAAAACTACATGTTTTACGGACCACCCGGTACTGGCAAAACCTATAGCGTAACAGACCGTGCCTTAGAACTCATTAATAAAAAATCATATGAGGAGCTGCGTATGAATGGTCGTGAAGCCCTTCATACAGAATTCTTAAGACTTGTGAATGAAGGGCAAATTCAATTTATTACCTTCCACCAATCGTATGCGTATGAAGATTTTATAGAAGGCTTAAAATCTGATGGGGAGGGAATCTTCAAACCAGAAGATGGTGTACTAAAACAAATTGTTATAGAAGCATTATATGAAGGCGTTATTAACAAACATCCAGACAAAAAACTATGCATTCAACAAGCATTAAAACAAGAACGTGCCTTTGACTTTACACATGCCAGAAAATATGTCCTTATCATTGATGAAATGAATCGTGGCAATGTTTCTAAGATTCTTGGTGAGCTACTTACATTATTAGAAGAGGATAAGCGTCTCACTGCGGATAATGCTTTAATTGTAGAGCTTCCATATTCTAAGGAAAAATTTGCTTTGCCTCCAAATCTATACATCATCGGCACTATGAACACTGCTGATCGGTCTATTGCCCTTCTTGACACGGCTTTACGTAGACGCTTTGTATTTGAAGAGATTATGCCAAATCCCGACCTATTAGAATCTGTGGGGGAAGATATTGATTTACCTGCGTTGCTAGCTGTAATTAATCAACGAATCGAGGTACTATATGACCGAGATCATACCATTGGACACGCTTACTTTATAAACGCAAAAACAGATGAAGAAATCAGCACCATTTTTCAAGCAAAAGTGATTCCATTGCTACAGGAATACTTCTACGATGACTGGGAGAAAATCGGTCTTGTTCTAGGAGGCATCGGAAAGTCCAAGGATGATTCCTACATCGTATATAAAGAACATGTTGACATAAGTAAATTATTTAAAAACAAGCCATCGCTACATATACCACCTTTATATCGTGTTAAGAAAAAGCTAACTTCTCGGGAGCTTATCGCTATCTATGAGTAAGGTGATAGTTCTTCGAGAGGCGTACGATTGGATTAATGAAGGTGATATTACATCTACACAATTTGAAGAATTGCTAGTATATATTAAGAAGCACTACAATGAAAGCATTGTTGAATTGCAGCATAAACGCCTTAGATTCATTAACTACATCGGGGTTATCCAATGCACAGATATTCGGTATGAAATTGTACCTAAGATTACTCTTTCTGCTACAGACGATCGTAAAGCTTTACTTAGTATGCTGGCTGTAACCAACTTTTTACCCATCTCCTTTCAGCGGCATATCCAAAATGGAACAGAGCAGGCTGACTTATTAGAGGCTTTTCTAATTACATTTACAAATCACCTTCTTCATGAGCTACAAAAAGGTGTATACAAAACATACGAACGGCATGAAGAAAACCTTTATACACTAAAAGGCAAGCTGCAATTACAAAGGCACATACAAAAAAATGCCTTTAGTAAGGTCAAAGCATACTGCGAGTTTGATGAGCACACGATGGATAATGCGTTGAATCGTCTTTTGAAACTTGCTTTATTAATCGTAAAGCGAACTGTCAAAACATCCAAATGTCAGCATCAAATCGCACGCTGCCTTGGATACCTAGATGATGTAACAGTTATCTCAAAAATGCAGCCCATTACCTTTTCACGGCAAAACGAACGCTTTAGAAATGTCGCGAGCTTCGCCCAAATGATTATCGAAAAATCTGCTATTTACAGCAACGGAACTAGCACCACCTCCTTTTCCTTCCTGCTTCCGATGAATTTGCTGTTTGAAGCATATATAGAAGTTGCCTTGCGTACAGCTTTTGGGACAGAAAAGATATTAAGTCAACACGCTGAAATTAAACTACTTCGCAACAAGAAAAGCGGCAAAGGTAATATCCTTCTCAAGCCCGATTTTGTGATTAACGAAACAATATTGCTTGATACCAAATGGAAGGCTGCTTCTTATAATGGTAGAAACAACTACGTACAAAGCGACATCTATCAAATGTATGCTTACGTGACTGCTTACAAACAAGCAACGCGTTGCATTCTTCTCTATCCCCAGCAGGAACATGAAGGAGAGCTTCCCATTTGGGAGGTTATAGATACAGAGAAAACTATTGAAATGCACACGATACGATTGGATTGCTTTGAGAACAGTGTGGCGGATTTAAAGAAGTTATTAGGGAAATAATGTAACCCCCGAATGACAGTATTCGGGGGCTTTAAACGTTATTTAAAACATTTTCTGTACAGTTTAAGTAAGCCCGTATTCAAACGACGCCTATAAAAATATCTGCACCTCCTGTACTATAAACGTATCAATATAAGGAGGTGCTTTTTCTATGCCGCAACAAAAATTAAAGATCGTCCCCGTTA
>NZ_RIAV01000035.1 GCF_003852715.1 Ectobacillus antri | reverse complement strand
GAATCTTTCCCTTTTAAGTAATCTTGAACGACCTCTAGTTTAGTTTCTAACGTATATTTGGTCATAGAAAAACTGCACCTCCGATTGTTAGACGTGTCTAACAATCGGGGTGCAGTTCAGAATCCCCGTGCTTTTTTATGTGCATGTTGCTTTTTCTTATTAATGATAGTCGTTGTGACCATTTGCACTGCTGCTTGTTTTATGCTTTGGCTGCGAGCTACTGCGTTGTTTACGTTGGTTTTTATCGTTGTTGTTATTACCATGTTTACCTTTTGTCATGATGTAATTCCTCCTCAAGTGAAGTAGTTACATATGTAGTATGGCTTATTTCGTCACCAGATTATTACGGGAATCTTTTCCGTTTGTGCGATAGCAATGCAACAATGCGTTGATTTCACCGCCAATTAAAATGACCCAAGCTGTTAAATAAAACCAAAGCATTAAAATAATAATTCCACCGAGACCGCCGTATGTATTGGCATAATTTCCAAATAAATCAACATATAAGGCAAACAAATATGAAACACTTACCCAACCGACAGAAGCGAATAGAGCACCGGACATTACCTCATTGCGCCGAACGTGGAGATTGGGTGCGAATTTGTATAAAAATGAGAACGTTATAAATAAAACTAAAAAACTAAGTACGAGGCGAACTAGGCTCCATACCATTAAAAAACTTTCAGATAAGCCTAATATATCGAATATGGTCTTGCCAATTACCTTACCAAATACAGGTAGTAACAGCGCAAATACAATGATAAAGACCATAGCAAGCGTTAATACAATGGACAAGGCTCTTGTCATAAAGAAAGAGCGCGTTTCTTTTATATCGTATGCACGGTTAAAAGCCTTCATAATGGCATTAATGCCATTAGATGCAGACCAAAGCGCCGCTAGCAAACCAAAAGACAACAAACCACCATTTGCTTTGTTCAATACTTTATTAATGTTTTCATTAATCAGCTTCATCGCATCAGGTGGCGCATACTGGGCCAATAGCCCGAGAACATCTTTTTCTTCAAGAGGTAAATAGCCAATAATTGTAATAAGGAATACAAGTGCCGGAAATAATGAAAGCAGAAAAAAATAGGCGAGCTGAGAAGCCAAGCCCGCCAAGTCATCACTTTTGGTCCGCTTATATAGATCCCGGAGAAACATGCTCATGTTGCTTACTATCTTGTTGAATATCATATGTTTCACCTACTTATACGGATTGCTTTGTTTCCTTCTTCTCTTCTGCTTCATTTTGCGCTACAACCAATGTTTCATTCTTTAGTTCTGCGCTTTTCTCAAGCATAATCTCTTCTGTTTCCTCTTCGGGAATCTGTAGCATCAGCTCACGTGCTTCTTCCATACCAGCATTTTCCTCTACTACTGATTCGGATTTAATTTCAATTCCTTCTGTTATCTCTCGCTTTTCACGTAACGTACGCTTTTTTTCAGTAAAAATATCACGTGTTTCTTTTAGCGTTTCTACTACAATTGGTGTTAACTTCTGTAATTCATTTACCTTTTCTTTTACCATACCTAAAGCCGCCACACCTTTTCCATTTTCGCTCACAGCTTGTACTGTCTCTTTCACACGGGCTTTCAGTGGAGCTGGATTTTGACGAATTTCATCAACCTTCGTCTTCACGTTACGTACATTTTGTGCGACCTTTTCACGATTGCTTTTTTTCAGCATGGTAACAGCTGCACCAACAGCTACTCCAATTGCAATATTACGCACTACATTGTTTTTCTTCACGTTTTTCTCCATTTCCTTTCACCCTTTCAATTGAATATTTGCTATTATAGCTGACATATACAAGTTGCGTACGGTACAAGTGCTTTATACAACAGTTTTCACATGTTATATGCATTGTACTTATACAGCTAATTTGTATTACATTTCTCTTTGACACGTATGTAATCCTTCATACTTGTCTATCTTTTGCATAAAATTTTTTACAAATTCATGCAAACTTCACATTCTATGTACCGCCGCTTTACAACTCATATATCAGTACAAATAGAGGACCTTAAGAAGAACAATTCTCTTTGTGACCATATTAGTGCTGACCGCAACTACACAAAGTCCGCTAACCTTCATATCTCGATGCATCGTTGTGTTTAGTATAGCCTACAATACGTTACCTAGCACAATAAATAAAAGACTTTAAAGAGGTTGCAATAATTCTTTAATTAATGTTACAAAAAAGATGATAAGATAAGGGTATGTCATATTTGTGAGGAGCGATTAAGATGGATTTATCTACAGTATCAAGAGAAAATATTGAACACATGGTTGAAGCGATTAAGGAAAAGCTACGCATGGTAAATGCAGGCGCTGTTCGCGCCGAAAATTTTAATACCGATATGTATGAAGAGCTTCGTGATATTTATGAACACGTCATGAAGCGTGAAACATTCAGCATCAGTGAAATGCAAGCTATTACAGAAGAGCTGGGAACACTAATTAAAAAATAAGCTGTGTTAAGTCTAATATTGATCATTTGTACTTGTTGAGGGGAGTGAAATGGGTGAGACTCCTGCGGGAAGCGAACCCCCGTAACGGAAATCAACAACAAACTTTAACAGAGCAAAAAAAAATTGAAAAAATCTAATGTTTTCTGTATAGTTAAGAAGAAAATTCATAATGTAATCCACAAGGGGAGCCTTCGGCTGAGAGTGAACAGTTTGTTCTGACCCTTTGAACCTGTTAGTTCGTACTAGCGTAGGGATGTGGCTAAAATGAGGCAATATAGGGCTCGTCTTAGACATCCTGTATTGCCTTTTTGTGTTCCTTTGGATTACAAAAGAGGGGGAAATGGTTTTGAAACGTACACAAATGTTGATCGAGATTGCAATGGCGTCCGCGCTGGCTATCGTATTAGACATTGTACCATTTTTATCATTTAAGCTTTGGGCGCAAGGTGGTTCTATTTCATTCGCAATGATTCCAATTTTTCTTATCGCCTTTCGCTGGGGTTGGAAAGCAGGTCTCTTAAATGGTCTTGTTTTCGCTTTGCTACAACTTATCATTGAGCCAATGGTCGTACATCCTGTACAAGGTTTAATTGATTATGGTTTGGCATTCCCTGCAATCGGATTGGCTGGTTTATTTGCAAACAGTCTCAAAAATGCCGTAGTGAGAGGAAACCGTGCAGGCATTTGGTCATCTATGATTGCGGGTGTATTGTTAGGAAGTCTTTTACGCTTCTTATGTCATTTCACAGCAGGCATCGTATTTTTTGGTGCATATGCACCGAAGGATCAGCCAGTCGCTTTATATTCATTGCTGTACAACGGCTCCTACATGCTTCCTGCCGCAATTCTTTCAATTATATTGCTAGGTGCCCTATTCTCAAGTGCACCTATCCTGGCACGCACACGAAGTCATGTTTAAACGAAGCTTCGCTGTAGCAAGGCAAACATAAAAGCACAACGCAAATAGCGTTGTGCTTTTATTTCATTTATAGCGCTTCAACTGTGTGCGGTAATGGATGCGTATTGACAATCTTTGTTCCTGCTTCTATTGCTTTTTCTAACTAAGCGTCTGCATTCCTTCTAACGGTCTCATACGTGCCACTTCATCTATACTTTTCACACCGCCCAATACATCGACTGTATGCCAAAATGGCAATGCGATAACGCGGCGCAATCCGACTTCCCTTTGTAGACCGAAACACCATTTGCCGAACGGCAGAAGCCAGTGCCTCCGTTACAACATCTATTCTTCGTTTTTGTTCGCCGCCGGCTTCCATCAGTTGGTTCATTGAGGCGCTCACATCTAACAAATAAATAATATAGGCAGGTGTTTGCTGCATCGTTTGAATACGATACTCCACCCTATTTCTCCTCCTAAACAAGCTGCTCCATTTTTGTTACGTATATCTTTTCATCCTCATCCTTATATCCCATAAATATCACTGCGGCAATATCTCCATGATTGAATACATATGTATAATCTGGATTCAAGTATCCTTCCGGATATAAGCATCCAACGTAATCATATATGTTTTGATTTGATGCTAGCTTTTGCTTACGACCATAAATCATCAGCTTTTTTGTGCCCTGCTTTAACAATACGACTGAACCAATTGGTAGTAGTGTTTGTTCCATATCTAATCACCTAAGTCCTTTATTTCTTCAATTGCTTACTGTTTTTATATCATGTGGGCAGCAGGCTTTTTCGCACGAGTAATAGTATCATCCATCTCTTTCAAGAATTGAGATAAACTTACCGAACGAATCTCCACAAGCTCTTCAAATTGTCTCTCTACACGTCTTGCGACCCAATTCGTTTGTTCTGTGCACAATACATACAAACTATTAATACGAAATTCATGTTCCATATGATAAAAAGATGAGATGCACCCTCGATATGCATACTCTTTTATAGAATGCGCAAGCACTTTTGCCACTTTTGCAGGTACATCCTTCGCTTTTAACGTTTTTTCAATTTGCTGTAAACTATAATAGTGCCGCTCCTCTAATAAATCCGTAAACGTATCTAAAGGTAACGTAATAATACCTTCATACACAATCGGTTTTTCTTCCGGCAGCATCGCTTGTACAATTTCTCGCCACGTTTGTGCTGGATTTCCTCTTTCCTGTAACAAATAAGAAAGCTGATCATCATTTTCTGACACACGACTTTCAATGACCTTGCGTGCATTTAAATAAAAATACCTTTCCTCTTCTTGTCCCTCTTTGTCTGACTGTATCCATAATGTCATGTTTGTTTGGGTACAAATTTTCACATACTCTAACAGCTCAGGCATGATATCTATGTCATTGTTTTTATATACGATATATCCTTTATGAACGAGCGACTTGGCGGCACGCTTCATTTCTGTCTCAATCTCTTCCAGCCAATATCCAGTAAAAGGATCAGGCACTCCAATTAAGGCATTGCATTTAAACAGACTCGCAAGAAAAAAGAATTCTTCGTTCGTCAGCGCGATCCCTTTTTTTATACTCATTGCAACAATCTCCTTTTATTACACACTCTTTTCGGTAAGGTACATAATCTTCTTAATATGAATATGTCGTTTTTCTCATTTCTTCTACATGCCAATAAAACATATATTATATTCCTCTATTAAGAACTTTTTCCGAAGGTTTGTTACGTACTTGATACGTAATATTTCGCGATTCATATTATACTTCAGAATTATTACACAAACACGCAAACTCATTAAAAAATAAAAGAGAGACTAATTAGTCTCTCTTTTATTTTACAACATTTTCAATCCTATGTTTAGAGGAACACTTAACTTATTTTACACAATACGACACATTGCATATTATTTTTAAACTCTGTTAAAGGAAATCTCCTAAGCGCTCCGCACCTACAGAATTTCCGTTTGAAATTTAGCTGATTTTTAAAAACTGTTGCAACCTTTCTTTAACAAGCTCCATTTCTTCTAAATCCTGTTCGCCTCCAAAATCAATACCTGCAAATAATGAACCTGTTCCAAGTGAAACGCCTGCACCTATATGACTGACAGCTGTATCAGTCAATTCTGCGACTGCATAAGATTCACCTGTAACAGCTTGCCCTACCTCGTTATATCCGCTTGCTTGACTGATATGTGCGGCAAACAAATCTCCATGAACTGCAGTAGTGTCTTGTAATTCATTAATAATAGAACTCCCTAAACTGAATAAAGACGGATTGCTTACTTTAATACCCCGCACATTTTGTAATTTACTAAATGCAATTGTAGAAGCAAAGCTTGCTGCCATGTTACCGAACGAGATGGAACGACCAACTTCTTCATCTGTATGCCGAAAATCCAGCGCCTTTTTCTGTAAAAAGACACCCTGCTCTTCTAAGGTTTGCACCAGCATACGCGATATACGATGCCACTCGGCTAACTTACGTTCCATTTGTGCCTTTTGCGAACTCTCCCACGTTGCCTGCTGAATGGAACGTGTTAAAATCTCCGTGATTCGTTGAAAGTCTCTTGCTGTATCCCGCAATGTACGGCTCGCATCCTCAAGTCGTTGCGGGTTGACCAATATGCGCCCCAATTCGTTCTCCCCTATCATAGCTCTCTATCTTTTTCACGTACTTATGATAGCCTATATTATACATTACAAAAATTGTATTTCACAATATGTTTGTGACGAAAAGATGAAAAGATACAAAACCTAGACTTTTTAGACGGAAGAGAAGAACGGGCCTTGTGTTGTTGCAGTTGGGGCTTATGATTCGCTCGTGCTTTGTTAAACCATTTGCAAAGGACGAATCGTTCTTCTCAGATTTCACTTAGTATGCTTTTCCCCAATAGACCATGTGCTTTGCTTCTTTTTGGCAGCAGACGCATGATGTGGTGTGCTGCACTTGTTCAAATGGGATGCATCTTGACGTTACGCCCAATTCTTCTTTTAAGCGTTCTTCACATGCTAATTCACCGCACCACATCGCTTGGATAAAGCCTTGCTTTTCATCTGCGATCTTCTGCATGTCTTCCATAGAATGAGCGACGTATGTTTTTTCATCACGCGCAGCCTTTGCACGAGCAAACATCGATTCGTGAATATCTTGAAGGAGCTCGGTAATGCGCGTCTCTAGTGCATCCAGTGTTACAATTTCCTTTTGCTTCGTGTCGCGGCGAACGAGGACTGCTTGATTGTTTTCAATGTCTTTTGGGCCGATTTCGACACGAATTGGAATACCCTTCATTTCATACTCATTAAACTTCCAGCCAGGCGATTTGTTGCCAGCATCCATTTTCACGCGTGCCACCTTAGCGATTCGCTCCTGTAGCGTTGCTGCTTTTTCGAGTACCCCTTCTTTATGCTGGGCAATTGGTATAATGATAACCTGTGTAGGTGCAATTTTTGGTGGTAAAACTAAGCCGTTATTATCACCGTGCACCATGATTATCGCACCGATTGTGCGTGTTGTCATACCCCAAGAGGTTTGATGTGCATGCTCCCATCTGCCGTTTTTGTTTAAATATTTAATATCAAACGCTTCGGTAAAATTGGTTCCAAAATTATGAGATGTAGCTGTTTGTAGTGCTTTCCCATCGTGCATCAAGCTTTCAATGGTATAAGTTGCTTTAGCACCAGCAAACTTTTCTTTCTCTGTTTTTTGTCCTTTTATAACTGGGATTGCCAAATATTCCTCACAAAACCATGCATATAGATTTAAAATATCAATTGTTTCCGCATGTGACTCTTCAGCCGTCGCATGAACAGTATGACCTTCCTGCCATAGAAATTCTGTGGTACGAAGAAATGGACGTGTTGTTTTTTCCCAGCGTACAACTGAGCACCATTGATTATACAGCTTTGGTAAATCATTATAGGACTGCACAATCTTAGAAAAGTGCTCACAAAATAATGTTTCCGATGTTGGTCGCACACAAAGGCGCTCCGCAAGCTTTTCTTCTCCGCCATGTGTCACCCAGGCTACTTCAGGCGCAAAGCCTTCCACATGATCTTTCTCCTTTTGGAGCAAGCTCTCTGGAATAAACATTGGCATATACACATTTTCATGTCCCTTTTCCTTTAGGCGTTCATCCATGACGCGCTGAATATTCTCCCAAATTGCATACCCATACGGACGCAAAATCATACAACCCTTTACACTTGAATAATCGACGAGCTCTGCCTTTTTCACAATATCTGTATACCACTGGGCAAAGTCTTCTTCCATAGATGTGATTTCTTTTACCTGATCTTTCATCCTCTGAAACCTCCTTAATATTTTATCTAGACTTTTGGGAATACAAAAAAGCCCGATCCCGTAATAGGGACCGAGCTTGTGTCGGCGGTACCACCCTGATTTATATAAATCACTATATACCCTCAAGTCAGATAACGGTCTTATCCCGCTGCAGCCTACTATTATTTCAGTGCAGGACTCCAAGGCTGGTTCAACGCATCCTTTTTGAGAATCTTTCAGCCGCAGAATTCTCTCTCTGCTAAAAAGGGGTCTTGCGTTTACTATTCCTCTTCACTGTCTGTTTGCTGTAATTTTCACTCATTTTACAATAATTATAACCGAGATACAAGGAAAAAAACATTTTCTAAAAGATATTTCTGCTAAGTAAAATATACGTTAAGTTTTTTCCACTTTTTCTGAAATGATATAAAAATGCTGTAAAATAAGTAGTATAGTTTATTTTTATAAATATTCAGATAAAAAACTTACGCTGCTATACAATAAACTAAAGGAGGGGAATGCTAGTGAAACTAACAAAACAGGAAAAAAGCTGGATGTTTTATGATTGGGCGAACTCTGCTTACTCTTTAGCCATTACAACAACGATTTTGCCTTTATATTTTAAGATGGTCGCAGAGGATGCGGGAATGAAAGCTTCTACCTCTACCGCATTTTGGGGCTACGCCAATTCGTTTGCAACTTTTTTAATTGCCCTAATGGCTCCTGTCCTCGGTACAATTGCCGATTATAAGGGGCTCAAGCATCGATTTTTTAGCTTTTTCTTCGGACTCGGTGTTGTATTCACCGCTGCACTTGCCCTTGTACCGAGCGATCAGTGGATGTGGCTCTTATTCATTTATACACTCACCGCAATCGGCTTTTCCGGGGCCAATGTGTTTTACGATGCCTACCTTGTAGACGTAACGTCCGAGGAGCGGATGGATAAAATTTCGGCCAACGGCTTTGCGATTGGCTACATCGGCAGTACCATTCCATTTTTACTCTCTATGGCCCTTATTTTTCTCTCGCAAAATGGTACATTACCATTATCATTTGCAGCAGCATGTCAGCTCTCCTTTGTCATCACCGCTATTTGGTGGGGCTTATTTACCATTCCAATGCTTCGCAATGTAAAACAGATTTACTATATTGAAAGAGAACCCAATGTTATTCAAAACAGCTTTAAGCGTCTATTTGATACCTTTCGCAATATCAAGCAGCATAAAGTTTTATTTATGTTTCTATTAGCCTATTTTTTCTACATTGATGGCGTCAGCACCATCATTAAAATGGCATCTACGTACGGAGCTGACTTAGGAATTAGTGCAACTACTTTATTAGTAATCCTGCTAATTACCCAAATTGTTGCCTTCCCTTTTGCTTGGCTATACGGTCGTCTCGCTGCGAGATTTTCTGGTAAAACGATGCTGTATGTAGCAATTGGGGTTTATACGATACTATGCATTTATGCCTATTTTGTCACAACAACTCTTGATTTCTGGATTTTGGCGCTTCTTGTCGGCACATCACAAGGCGGTATTCAAGCGCTGAGCCGCTCCTACTTCGCTAAGCTGGTTCCCAAGGAAAAATCAAATGAATTTTTCGGATTCTACAATATCTTTGGGCGCTTCGCCGCTGTAATGGGTCCTTTACTAACAGGCGTTGTCACGCAGCTAACTGGCAGCACCAATGCTGGTGTATTAAGCGTAGTCGTGCTGTTTATCATCGGATTTGTACTCCTGATTCGTGTACCACAAACAGATCAGCATACCAATTCAAATTCATTACCACTATAACAGAAGGGGATATCTCCCCTTTTGTTATTCTTGTAGCTGCTCCACCGTATTAGAAATAATCAACAAGCCTCTCAAAACAATACTACTCTAGCACGCATATCTCTTAGGCCCTGACCGCAACCATACATTGCCCGTTCTTCTTTCCCATCCAAAAAAGAATGTCGTTTTTTCTAGTTGTACTTATATACACTTAGAAATCATATTTTGCATACTTAAGCTTTGTAAAGATAAGATGTTTGTATTAGTTCCCTCTCTCTTCACGTTCGACTGCAATCCCCATAATTGGCCCGGTGGAAATCACGATGCATACTGCAGAGATGACGAAAACAGTAAATAAAGAAGTTGCCTCCATTAGTACACCAGCAAAAGCAGACCCAAGTAGCATTGTGCCCATAAATATAGGTGTAATAATGCCATTTACGCGGCCAATCATGTGCTCCTCTACGAGCTGAATCATAAGTGTACCGATTACAATATTTACACCTGCTAGAAAAGCACCGCTTAAAAAGCGCATTGTCAGTGTGAGCCAAAAAGAAGTTGAAAGTACTTCTACTATACTGGCCACTGCCAAAAACAATATGCCCCCAAGCAAGATCGTTTTCTGGTTTGTTCGTTGTATACTCGCAAGTAATCCACCACCAACTAACAAACCAACTCCCGCTGCGGCCGAGAGGTATTGTACAGCCTCCTTATTGAGCTGTAGCCTCTCTGTAACAAGAAATACCTCAAGCGGCTGAATCAACCCCACACCAAGTCCTACAAAAGCAAATGAAATTGACATGTACCGTAAGCTTTTAGCTGTATATACATACTTCCAGCCTGCCTTTATATCAGCAAGTAACCCTTGTGCAATGATTTCTTCATCTCGTTGCCATTTTGGTAATCTTGTCAAAAGTAGCGCCGATAGCAAGAACAGCACGGTTAGGCTGTATAAAGAGGTCATTACACCGAGCTTTGTATATACGAGTGTGCCGATGACTGGGCCCGCGATGAGAAAAATTGCCTGTAAACTCTGTGTAATAGCAATTGCGGCAGAAATGTGGGCATCTTCCACATTTCGTTTAAACATTTTAGCTCCTGAAGGCTGCGCAAATTGACTGACCACCGCTGAAATAAATGCAGCAGCAAATAATGATTGCCACAGTCCAGCTTGAATGAGCAAGATAATACCAGCGATAGACGCGGCACTTAACAAGTCACCAACAATCATGGTGCGTTTCGGATTCCAGCGATCTGCAAGTGCACCGCCAATAAACGAAAAGATAAAGATTGGCGCATATTCTAGCACTGTTAATAATGAGATAGCGACCGGGTCATTATTGGTTTGCTCCATGATAAAAAAGAGCAGTGCCATATTCCGAATCCAAATAGCTAGCTGCTGCAGCAAATCCGATCCCACAATAATTCGAAAGGTTTGATTGCGCCATAATTCTTTCATACGTCTCCTCCTTATATACCGACTGTTCGGTCTAATTTTGTATAGCAAAAGACCGTATGTTAGTCTCTTGCAGCAATCCCTGTTAGTAGTAAATCAATGCTTCTTTTATACAAACGTTTCACTTGTTCAGCCTCTAACTCGAAATACAATGTGCCAAGACCACTTAATGTTCCTTGCAAAATATACATAACATCCTCAGGTCGGTCGTTTTTAAATTCCCCGCGCTCCATGCCCTCTATAATAAGTTCTTTATACATGTCATGTGATGCACGGTTCCACATAAGCATGTCATGTAACGTATCCTGACTAACTGCTTGACTCATAATAAACTCATCCATTACTTTCATGAGTGGGTTCTCAAAGTCTTCTGCAAAGTGCTCAGCAAGCGCATATAACTTCTCCGTACTGGTCGCAATTTTTGCTTCTTTTTCCGCCCATGCTAGCATCCAATCCTGTATATGCATCTTCACTAAAAATAAAAATAGCTCATCTTTACTTTTGAAATAGTAGTAAATACTTCCCTTACTACGACCTGTAACTCCGCAAATGTCTTCCATAGAAGTTGCTGCATATCCTTTACTCGCAAACAACTCCTTAGTTTGTAATGCAATCTCTCGCTTTACTTGTTCTCCATCTTTTCTGCGTTTCTGTTCCATAGCATCTCCTTTTAAACCGACCATTCAGTCTAATTCTAAAATATATCTTAAAGAAGCGCAAGTACCAGCATCCTACTTGCTAATCAAACGTTTGTTTAGTTCAAATCCCCTGCATTCTCAGTGCTTCTACCTGTTCAATCAAACGTTTGTTTAGCTAGAATTCTCCACTCCTCCAACACTTTTAGCGTAAGCTCTTACTCAAACCAGACCTATAAAAAGAGGTGCACCGCTAACTCTTTTCGCGGTACACAAGAGATCGTTTATCCCAAGCTAGGTGTACCGCTAGCCCCTCTTGCGGTACACCTAACCTCGCTTTTCCCACCTTACGTGCTCCGCTAGACCTTCTCGCGGTACACCTAACCTCGCTTTTCCCACCTTACGTGCTCCGCTAGACCCTCTTGCGGTACACCTAACCTCGCTTTCCTCATCTTACGTGCTCCGCTAGACCCTCTTGCGGTACACCTAACCTCGCTTTCCTCATCTTACGTGCTCCACTAGACCTTCTCGCGGTACACCTGGTTCCGTTTTTCCCACCTTACGTGCTCCGCTAGACCTTCTCGCGGTACACCTAACCTCGCTTTTCCCACCTTACGTGCTCCGCTAGACCTTCTTGCGGTACACCTAACCTCGCTTTTCCCACCTTACGTGCTCCGCTAGACCCTCTTGCGGTACACCTAACCTCGCTTTTCCCACCTTACGTGCTCCGCTAGACCCTCTTGCGGTACAC